>NZ_JBLRVS010000005.1:168845-318745 GCF_047915635.1 Rossellomorea sp. FS2
TACACACAACGAATGAATCAAAAAGTGGGTGTCCAATAATTTGGGTCCAGTGCATTGCGCCTGCAGGGTCTCATCTACCTCGCTATTCCCGTAGGAGTCCGGCCGCCCTCCGCTGCACTGCACTTTGTGGTTATATGTAAAATCCGATTCTCTGCTGTTAGCGGATAGGATGGGGCTATCATCCATTCCCCGTCCCAATATTAAGGGGTGGGGTGAAAAGAGGATACCGTTCCGTTTCGCTGCGGGAGCCCGCTTTCCACGGGGCGTGCGGTGAGCCTCCTCATACTTGCGGGGTCTCACCCTGCCCGCTATTTCCCGCTGGAGTCGTTCTCCCTCCGCTGCACTGCACTGTGTGGTGGTAGTCAGTTGGAGTTCTCTACTTAAGGGAGTTGGTGACAGGACTATCTTCATTCCCATCCAGTAGGTAGAGGGTGGAGTGAAAAGAGAGGACCGTTTCGTATCGCTGCACTATGTGATGGGGATACCATGAAGTTTCCTCATCCTTCCCCAAATCGTATGAGAAAGACTTATTCCTCACTATAAACCCACCAGTCTAAGGTTCCTTTATCTCTAATCCCGAACCAAAGAGTGGATTGAAGTGGAAGGCGCCTGACTCCAGCGGAAAAGAAGGAGTGGCAAGACCCCGCAGGCACGAGGAGGCTTGACGCCCTTCCCGCAGGAAAGCAGGCGTCTGCAGCGGAAAGGAACGGTCCCAAACCTCAGCACACTATCATGAAGGAAACCGGTTTAGGTAACGGCCAGTGTCCCCCCGAAAAACCAATCAGCTCTGATAACTGTGCAGAAGTAATAAAAACTCACCTCATCTCGAACCAAAGAGTGAATTGCAGCGGAAAGGAACGGTCCCATACCCAAGCACACTATCATGAAGGAAACCGGTTTGGGTAACGAAGAGTGTTTCCCCGATAAACCAATCAGCTCTGGTTACTTTGAAATAGATTTCAGCTTTCTCAGCCATTCACCCATATACCCGTACTTTTTCCCCACCAAAAAGGCTGTCGCTCACCACGACAGCCTTTTACCCTATTTCATTTCTTTCTACTGCTCAGCCGATGAATAATCGACGTTCCTGCGAGGTCACCTGTGATGTTGATGGCCGTGCAGCCCATGCCGACAAGGGCGTCGATGGCGGTCAGGAGGGCAACGGCTTCCATGGGAAGGCCGATTTGGGTGAAGACGGTGGCGATCATGAGGATGCCGGCTCCCGGGACGCCTGCCGTTCCAATGGATGCGAGCGTTCCGACCACTACCACAAGGGCCATATCCGTCAGGCTCAACGGATCTCCGACGACATTTGCGGCGAACACGGCGGATACGGCAATCCGGATGGCGGCCCCGTCCATGTTAATTGTTGCACCAAGGGGGAGACTCAACCCGTAGAGGCTCTTCGGGATCCCCATTTCCCTGGCGGCTTGAAGGGATAAAGGCAGGGTGCCGGTGCTGCTCTGTGTCACGAAGGCCGTGATCATGGGAGTTCGTGCCTTTGAATAAAACGAAAGGGGGTTGATCTTGACCATGACCATGGCAACGGTGTAGAGAAGCAGCTGGACGATGAGTGCGATATAAAGGACCATGATCATATTCCCGAGGGACAGGAGTGTACCCGCCCCCTGTTCTCCCACCGTTTTGGCCATGATGGCGAAAATGCCGATTGGGAGATAGTGCAGGATCGCCTTCATGATGGCGAGGCTTGCTTCATTGAGTCCCTCAATGACTTTAAAGACGTGTTCACCCAGTTCGCCGTATTCTTTCGTGGAACGCAAATAGGAGATGGCGGTCCCGAATACGATGGCGGTGAAGATGATCCCCAACAGGTTCAGCTCGGTAAAGGCCTTTATGATATTGTCGGGAATGATCGACAGGAATACGCTCTTCAAGCCGGGGTCATCGGGAACGTCGAATGACTGAGATTGATCGAGCTCCATTCCGGTCCCGGGTTGGAATATGCTCGCGACGGCTAACCCCACGATGATGGCGAAAGCGGATGAAAGAACGTAGTAGAGGAACACTTTGCTCCCCGTCTTCCCAAGTTCCTTGATGCTCGTTTGGTTCACACCTGTCATGAGTGTGAAGAGGATAAGGGGGATGATCAGGAACGACAGGAGATGGATGAGGATGTCCCCCAGGATGGATATGGAGGCGGCACGCTCTCCGAAGATTACCCCTGCGATGACCCCAAGGACCAGGGCAACGGTGATTTTCGTGATCAGGGATATGCTTTTGTATTTCGTCCATAATGACTTCATAGTTGGTCCCTCTTTTCTTACGATTGTCATCATATAAAAAAGCCCGGAGAGGGGCTTAGAATATGCTTAAATGTCGATTCTTCCCTCGGAGGATCTCAAAGACCCCGTAGAGGAACAGGCCGGCCGCCACGATGGCCAGTAGCCATTGTCCGAAAGGCTGCTGGGCAATTTCGGATAGTGCCCCGTCCAATCCCTTGGTTTTATCGGGGTCAGCCGTGATGGCGGTCCGGATGAAGAAGTATCCTACGAGAAGGAATACGATGCCTCGGGCAGTGAGACCGATTTTTCCGGTCCTTTTACTGAACTTCCACTCGTGCTTTGACATGCTTCCTTTCTTGAATTGCTTCGCGAATTTTTCTGTATAAGCCGAGTAAAGCTCGTGAAGCGCGAATCCGATGATAGCCAGCCCGATGATGCCGACAATCCATTGACCGAAAGGCTGGGAAAGGAGCTTTGCAGACATGGTCTGCTCAGAACTCGAGCCGCCTTTGGCGTGAAGGGCGATGGCAATGGCATTGAAGCCGAGGATCCCGTAAGCTGCACCCGTAAAGATGTGGGTAATCCTCCGTACGATGGATTTCCCCTGATCTCCGTGGTATTCAGGATCGGTAATGGCTTGGATTAAGCTCCAGATGACCACGCCGAGAAGTCCGATGCCGACGATCCATAATAATACCTCACCGAAAGGCTTGGATGCAATGGCTGCGAATGCGCCGTTCGAGTCAGATGTGCTTCCGCCCACTCCGAAAGCTGCCATGACGGCCAGGGCGCCAATCAGCATGTAGACGAGTCCCCTTGATATGAATCCTATGCGGGCGAACCCCCTGATCCATGGTTTGATATCCTTTGAGTTGTCCTTACCGGAAGGCAGGACCGATGTAATGTCAGCCATGGCTACTTCTTCCCTTCAGTTTGCATTTTATAAGCAATATTCCCTAAACGCAGGGTTCGAAACCATGGACGGAGCAAGTAAATGATGGTGGTTCATCCATTTCTCATTCCCCGCGAAAAAAAGGCTAAAATAGTTATAGACAACGAATGTGTCTAGGAGTAATATATCTATCATCAAAGCTGGTTGCTTTATATCATATCATCGCTTAATTCTGCAAAGAAGCGGGGGACCCGAGTTCATTAGGGGTGAATCCTTTTTAAGGTAGGGCTGCTTCCATGGCCCGAATCCGTCAGCTAACCTCGTAAGCGTAAATGGGAGTGAATGAACCTTGGAATCGTATAGACGATGGCCACAGGCTTAGTTCCTGCGGTCTTTTTTGTGCCTTCATTTAATGAATCAGCATGATTCATCATGGAAGATGAATGAACAAGTGGAAAACAACAAAAGATACGAAAATATCAGTAAAGTCAGTTGGAGGAGTACATCATGAAAAAGCAATTCGCCGTTATCGGTCTTGGAAAATTCGGGGGGAACCTGGTGGAGGAATTGAGCAGGCTTGATACAGAGGTGCTGGCAATCGATCTGCACGAAGAGGTGGTTCAGCGCTACGCGGATGTGGCGACTCACGCCGTCCAGGCCAATGCCATGGATGAGTCCGTATTGAGATCCCTCGGCCTCCGTAATTTCGATCACGTGATCGTATCATTCGGAGAAAGCGTGGAGGCGAGCATCCTGACGACACTGCTTCTGAAAGAGCTGGGTGTCAAGGAGGTCTGGGTGAAGGCGTCGAATGCGTACCATCAAAAGGTGCTTGAAAGGATCGGTGCCGACAAGGTCATCCATCCTGAACGGGACATGGCGAAAAAAATCGCTCATCATATGACATCGGAGAAAATCATCGACTACATCGAACTTTCAAAGGAGCATAGCATCGTAGAGGTCAGGGCTTCGTCCAAAGTTGCGAACCGTACGCTCATGGATCTTGACGTCCGTGCGCGGTATGGATGCAATATCATTGCCATCCATCGCGGGGATGAGGTCATTGTCTCACCGAGTGCAGACGATACGGTTGAACTGGGAGATCTGTTGATTGTGATCGGCCATAATCGCGATATCAATCGATTTGAAAAAGAAGGGGTATAACCATGAAGTACAGGGTCATCCATTTAAGTCCACCGCAGCTGCTGGTGGCAGTCTTTGCCTTTTTCATCATGGTGGGTATGGCTCTCTTGAAGCTTCCCATCTCGACGACAGAGCCGATCACGTGGCTCGAAGCCCTTTTTACGACAACCTCAGCCATGACCGTGACGGGGCTTGCCGTTGTCGATACCGGTTCCGTCTACACCATTTTCGGTCAGATTGTCGTCATGTGTCTGATCCAGCTTGGAGGGCTGGGCATCATGTCGTTCGCTGTCCTGATCGTCATGATGCTCGGGAAGAAGATCGGATTCAAGGAACGGCTGTTGCTGCAACAGTCGTTGAATCAGACCTCTGTGGGCGGGGTGATCATGCTCGTGAAATACCTTTTCACCTTTTCATTGCTGGTGGAGGGGATCGGAATGACCTTCCTTGCCACTCAATGGGTGCCCCGATACGGGTGGTCAGAAGGCTTGTTTTATAGCCTTTTCCATTCTGTTTCCGCTTTTAATAACGCCGGATTCGGTTTGTGGCCCGACAACATGATGCGATTTGTGGGGAATCCGGTCATCACCTTCACTCTATCCTTCCTTTTCATCATCGGTGGGATAGGATTCACCGTCTTGGTGGACGGGTGGAAATCACGTGCGTTTAAGAAGCTGTCCCTCCACTCGAAGATCATGATCCTGGGTACGCTTTTGATCAATGTGGTAGCAACGATCATCATCTTCGTCCTGGAGTATAACAACCCGGGTACACTGGGACCTCTTTCTCTCGGTGACAAAGGATTGGCTTCCTACTTTCAGGCCGTGACACCGAGGACCGCAGGGTTCAATACGCTTGATTATGGTGAGATGGAAAGTCCGACTCTTTTCTTTACGGTCCTTCTCATGTTCATCGGGGCAGGAAGTGCATCCACAGGTGGGGGGATCAAGCTTACGACATTCCTCATGATCCTTCTCGCGGTAGGTGCCTTCTTGAGGGATAAAAAAGAAGTCAAGATCTTCCGGCGCTCCATTGATCAAACGGTCATCCTGAAATCCCTGGCGATATCCACCCTTAGCGTCCTTTTGGTTGTAGGGGCCTTATTCATCCTTACCATCTCGGAAAAAGGAGCGGATTTCCTCACGCTATTATTCGAAGTGGTATCGGCATTCGGCACCGTCGGCTTATCCATGAATTTCAGTCCGGAGTTAAGTACCGTCGGGAAGTGGGTCATCATCTTCGTCATGTTCGCAGGGAAAATGGGTCCGTTGACCCTCGCATACTCCCTCTCGCGACCGGGTAAAGAGAAAATCCGATACCCGAAAGAAGATATCCTTACAGGATAAGGCAGCTATTGCTGCCTTATTTTTTGTGTTTGAGTGATTATTCCAAAAACAATAAGAACCCCGCAATTTTTGCGCTATCTCTTAAAATCTTACTTCGTAAGCGTTTTCTTCGTTCGTCAGGGTTGTTGACGAATGTCATGTTTCTTCATATACTTTGGAAAAATTCTGAACGATTGTGTAGGTGGTGTTTTTGTTGAAGCAAGTGTTCAATTTTTCTGCAGGTCCAGCCGTTCTTCCCCGTCCAGTATTGGAAAAAGTGCAACAGGAATTATTGAACTACGACGGGACGGGCATGTCTATCATGGAATTGAGCCATCGTTCCGGTCCGTTCGAAGAAGTCATCGAGGGGGCAGAAGCCCTGCTGAGGGAGCTTATGACCATCCCTGAAGAGTATGAAGTCCTTTTCCTTCAGGGAGGCGCTTCTCTGCAGTTTTCCATGGTCCCGATGAATCTTCTTGCTGAACATGGTGTCGCTGACTATATCGTGACGGGAAGCTGGTCGAAGAAAGCGGTCAAGGAAGCGGGAAAACTCGGAAGCATCCATCAAATTGAGTCACCGGAAGATATCCCTGCGTATACAAAAGAAGATTTCTCTCCTGATGCAGCGTACGTCCACATCACGTCCAACAATACAATAGAAGGGACAAGGTACGCCACTTATCCCGAAACAGGCGGCATTCCCCTCGTGGCGGATATGTCATCCCATATCCTGTCGGAACCGATCGATGTGTCTTCGTTCGGCCTGATTTATGCCGGGGCCCAGAAGAACCTTGGTCCATCGGGTGTCACCGTTGCGATCGTCCGCAGAGATTTCATCGGGAAAGCACCGGACACATGCCCGACCATGTTGAATTATGAAACGTACGTGAAGAACGGATCCATGTTCAATACGCCTCCTACCTTCGCTATCTATGTGCTTAAGCTCGTTCTTGAGTGGGTGAAGGAAAACGGCGGGGTGGCAGGTATGGAGGCACTCAACCGGGAGAAAGCGGGGCTGCTATATAGCTGTATCGACGAATCAAGCCTGTTCTCCAATCCTGTACCTGAAGCAAGCCGCTCACTGATGAACATCCCGTTCACCACAGACAGTGATGAACGGAACAAGCTCTTCCTGGAACAAGCGAAAGAACGCGGGTTCGAGTTCCTGAAGGGACATCGTTCCGTTGGCGGCATGCGGGCGAGCCTCTATAACGCCATGCCCCTTGAAGGAGTCAGGGCATTGGTGGATTTCATGAAAGAATTCGAAGCAGACCAAGGAGGAACATCACATGTTGACCATTAATACATTCAATGCCATCAGCCAACGGGGGTTGTCCCTTATTGAAGAAGATTTGAATTATTATCTGAACGGAAGCGGTGATCCCGATGGAATTCTTGTCAGATCCAAGAATCTCCATGACTTCGAGTTTCCACAATCTGTGAAAGCCATTGCGAGGGCCGGTGCCGGAGTGAATAATATCCCCATTGACGAGTGTACGGAAAAAGGGATTGTCGTATTCAATACGCCTGGTGCCAATGCCAATGCCGTGAAGGAACTCGTTCTTGCCAATCTCATTGCTTCTTCGAGGAATCTTTTTTCGGCGGTGGGATGGGCAAAAACCCTTCAGGAACATGGGGATGATGTGGCAGCTGTCGTGGAAGCGAAGAAGAAGGAGTTTGTAGGAAGTGAAATCAAAGGCAAGAAGCTGGGCGTCGTCGGTCTTGGGGCCATCGGTGTCCTTGTGGCCAACGATGCACTCGCCCTTGGGATGGACGTGGTTGCGTATGATCCGTTCATTTCGGTGGATGCGGCCTGGAGGCTTTCGCGCGACGTCAATCGTGCCATGCACATCGATGAAGTATGGGCGGAATGCGATTTCGTCACCCTTCATATCCCGTTGACTGATAAGACAAATCGCCTCGTGAACGAATCGAGCTTCAACAAGATGAAACAAGGAATGACCATCCTGAACTTCTCACGTGGTGAGCTGGTGGATGAGAGTACCCTCGGGCAGGCTCTCGAGTCCGGAACGGTAAGTAAGTATGTGACCGACTTCCCGAATTCCCGGGTCCTTTCCATGAAGAATGTCGTCCCCGTACCCCACCTGGGCGCTTCGACCGTGGAGTCCGAAGAAAACTGTGCCGTCATGGCGACGAAGCAGTTGAAGACCTATCTGGAAACAGGGAACATCAAGCATGCCGTGAATCTGCCTGATGTCGAGCTTCCGTACAGCGGAAAGATGAGGCTCACCGTCATGCATCAGAATATCCCGAACATGGTGGGGCAGATCACGACGGCCCTCTCCGGCTTCGCTGTCAATATTGCCGACATGATCAATCGAAGCAAAGCCACATGGGCCTACACGATGATCGATCTTGATCACGTCCTGACCGAAGAAGAGCAGGCGGGACTGAAACAGAAGATTGAAGGCATCGATGGGGTCGTATCGGTCAGATTGATTTAATATAGACCCCACAAATCCTCCCTTGCACCGTGCAGGGGGGATTTGTTTATATTCAGGTAAGCGGGGAAGTCTATGGCAAAGGGCTTCTGCCATTGGCAATACATCCGGCACATCATAGTATGCCTTAGAGAGGAGAATCGAAATGGGGATCCATCACTACTTTAAAAGTCTATCAGACCTCGAGACGCTCATCCGTTGTCCAGGTCGGTTCAAATATCATCAGCACAATGTGGCCAGCCACTCTTTCAAGGTGACGAAGATTGCACAATTTCTCGGAACCGTGGAAGAACAAGAGGGACAGGATGTCGATTGGAAGTCCCTGTATGAAAAGGCGTTGAATCATGATTATGCAGAGCTTTTCACCGGGGACATCAAGACGCCTGTGAAATATGCGTCGAAGGAACTCAGGGAACTGTTCAGCCAGGTGGAGGATCAGATGGTGAAAAAGTTCATCACAACAGAATTCCCTCCGCAATTCCATGATGTATACAGGAATCGCTTCAAAGAAGGGAAGGACGAGACACTGGAAGGCAGGATTTTATCCGTAGCCGACAAAGTTGATCTTCTGTATGAATCGTTCGGCGAGATCCAAAAAGGGAATCCGGAGCCGCTTTTTATGGAGATCTATCAGGAAGCCCTTTCGACGATCATTAAATTCAAGGAGCTTGCGAGTGTGAAATACTTCCTTGAGTACGTCTTGCCGGACATGCTGGCCGAGAAATTCATCCCCCACAGTGAATTGAAAGAGAGGACGGAACGGATTCTGTCATCAGGGGTCTGATGCCTCTTTCCAGAAGAGGGAATATCCGTTAAACTAATTGATATTCCTTCTTTAAGGAGAGTTGAATGTGTCCAAGATCATTCTGGCAGCCTTCCTGCCCGGCCTCCTCGTCGTATTCTTTTCGAGGGTGACCTATAATCGATATATCGGACTTCTCTTGACCGTGGCACTGATCGCCGCTTCCGTTTCCAAAGGATATACGGACTCCATTCTGCTGATCGTGATCGACGCAGCCAGTTTGACAGCGGGTTTTTGGTACAGCGGGCGGATGAAGGGAAAAGGGCGAAAAAGTGAATAACCGGGCATTCCCAGTAGGGAGTGCTTTTTTTGTTTTCTTGAGTTATGCACAGTTTGTATGCGTTCTCAATTTTAAAGTACACAAGAATTTTGACGAATTGTGGGTAAAGGGTCTTCTTTTCCACAGCACCATAGTGGTTATCAACAGATATATCCACAAGGTGTGTGTAAAAGTCGTCGAATGCTGTCGATTGCCAGCAGGAAGATTGTCGAACCGGAGATTGTCCACAGTTTAAGGCGTCCTGTGGAATAAAAACGAACTTTTGTTCGCTTATTGATGGTTAAATTCCGACCGATTGTGGTAAAATGGGAAGAGACGAATGGACAGTGCAAGGGATGGGTATAGACAAGCATAGAACATACTGTTCCTTACCTATAGGAGGTTTCACGGTGAAAGATCAATTCGAGCTAAAGTCTAAATACAAACCTGAAGGGGACCAGCCCCTGGCAATCAAGAAGCTGGTAGAGGGCATCAAGGAAGGCAAACGCCACCAGACGCTCCTCGGGGCGACGGGAACGGGAAAGACGTTCACCGTTTCCAATGTCATCAAGGAAGTGGAGAAGCCCACTCTTATCATTGCCCACAATAAAACGCTGGCCGGACAGCTCTACAGCGAGTTCAAGGAATTCTTTCCCGACAATGCCGTAGAGTACTTCGTAAGTTACTACGATTACTACCAGCCGGAGGCATATGTCCCTCAGACCGATACGTTCATCGAGAAGGATGCGAGCATCAATGATGAGATCGATAAGCTTCGCCACTCTGCCACCTCCGCACTGTTTGAACGGAAGGATGTCATTATCATCGCAAGTGTATCCTGTATCTACGGGTTGGGTAATCCGGAAGAATACAGGGAGCTTGTCCTGTCCCTGCGCGTTGGGATGGAAATTGAACGTAATCAGCTTTTGAGGAAGCTTGTGGATATACAATATGAACGAAATGATATCGACTTTCAGCGCGGGACGTTCAGGGTCCGCGGTGACGTGGTGGAAATCTTCCCGGCATCACGGGATGAACACTGCATGAGGGTCGAGTTTTTCGGTGATGAAATCGACCGGATCCGTGAAGTCGATGCCCTCACGGGGGAAATCATGGGTGACCGCGATCATGTCGCGATTTTCCCGGCTTCCCACTTCGTCACCCGCGAAGAGAAGATGAAGGTGGCCATCGAAAACATCGAGAAGGAGCTTGAAGAACAGCTCAAGGTCATGAGGGAGGAAGATAAGCTCCTCGAAGCACAGCGTCTGGAGCAGCGGACCCGATATGACCTTGAGATGATGAGGGAGATGGGCTTCTGTTCAGGAATCGAGAACTATTCCCGTCATCTTACGCTGAGACCGCCCGGCTCTACGCCTTACACCCTGATGGATTACTTCCCGGAAGACTTCCTCATCGTCATCGATGAGTCCCATGTGACGCTTCCGCAGGTCCGCGGTATGTTCAACGGGGACCAGGCGCGTAAAAAAGTGCTCGTGGACCACGGATTCCGCCTGCCATCCGCCATGGATAACCGTCCGTTGAAGTTCGATGAGTTCGAAGGGAAGACGAATCAGCTTCTTTACGTGTCTGCGACGCCGGGTCCTTATGAGCTTGAGCACAGTCCGGAAATGGTCGAGCAGATCATCCGTCCGACGGGTCTGCTTGATCCGATTATCGAAGTGCGTCCCATCGAAGGGCAGATCGATGACCTTATCGGTGAAATCAATGAACGGGTGGAAAAGGACGAACGTGTCCTTGTCACCACCCTCACGAAGAAGATGTCCGAGGACCTCAGTGCCTATCTGAAGGAAATCGGCATCAAGGTCCAATACCTGCATTCCGAGATCAAGACCCTGGAGCGGATCGAGATCATCCGTGATCTCCGCCTCGGAAAATATGATGTTCTCATCGGGATCAACCTCCTAAGGGAGGGGCTGGATATACCTGAAGTGTCCTTGGTGACGATACTCGACGCCGATAAGGAAGGTTTCCTCCGGTCCGAACGATCCTTGATCCAGACCATCGGACGTGCGGCCCGTAACAGCGAAGGGAAAGTCATCATGTATGCAGATAAGATGACCGATTCCATGGAGAAGGCGATCAGCGAGACGAAGCGTCGCCGGGAAATCCAGGAAGAATACAACGAGAAGCACGGCATCACCCCGACGACGATCCAGAAGGAAATCCGTGATGCCATCAAGGCCACTCGCGAAGTGGAGGATACAGAGGAGATGGACGGAGGTCGCACAAATGTGTCGAAACTGTCCAAACCGGAGAGACAAAAACTTATTGCCAGCCTAGAAGGGGAAATGAAGGAAGCGGCCAAAGCCCTCGATTTCGAACGGGCAGCCCAGCTTCGCGATACCATTCTCGAGCTGAAAGCGGAAGGATGAACGACTTATGGCGCAGGAAAATATTATTGTACAAGGAGCTCGCGCTCATAATCTTAAAAATATAGATATCACCATCCCGAGGGATAAGCTGGTCGTATTGACCGGCCTTTCGGGTTCAGGGAAATCATCCCTTGCCTTCGACACGATCTATGCGGAAGGTCAAAGGCGTTACGTGGAGTCCCTGTCTGCCTATGCCAGGCAGTTCCTCGGTCAAATGGATAAGCCGGATGTGGATGCCATTGAAGGGCTGTCACCGGCGATTTCCATCGATCAGAAGACGACGAGCCGGAATCCCCGTTCCACAGTAGGGACCGTAACCGAGATCTATGATTATCTCCGACTCCTGTATGCAAGGGTAGGGAAGCCGATCTGTCCGAATCATGGAATCGAAATTACTTCACAAACGATCGAACAGATGGTGGACCGCATCCTTGAGTATCCGGAACGCACGAAGCTACAGGTGCTTGCTCCCGTTGTATCGGGCCGCAAGGGAACTCATGCGAAGACCCTTGAGGATATCAAGAAGCAGGGATACGTAAGGGTGCGGATCGACGGAGAGGTGGAAGACCTCGGCGAAGAAATCACCCTTGAGAAAAATAAAAAGCACACCATCGAAGTCATCATCGACCGCGTCGTGGTAAAAGAGGGCGTGGCGGCCCGCCTATCGGACTCCCTTGAATCAGCACTGCGCCTTTCCGACGGTCAGGTGATCATCGATGTGATCGGGGAAGAGGAGCTTCTGTTCAGCGAGCATCATGCGTGCCCGTACTGCGGATTCTCGATTTCAGAGCTCGAACCGAGGATGTTCTCATTCAACAGTCCGTTCGGGGCATGTCCGACATGCGACGGTCTTGGAACGAAACTCGAAGTCGATAAAGAGCTTGTGATCCCGAACTGGGATAAGACCCTTGATGAGCATGCCATCGCTCCGTGGGAGCCGACAAGTTCACAGTATTACCCTTCCCTGTTGAAGGCGGTTTGTGATCATTACGGGATCCCCATGGATGTACCGGTGAAGAACCTGCCGAAGCACGATATGGACAAAATCCTTCACGGGAGCGGAAAAGACGAGATCTATTTCCGCTATGAGAATGACTTCGGTCAAGTCAGGGAGAATTACCTTCGGTTCGAAGGCGTCATGGCGAACGTGGAGAGACGTTACCGCGAGACAAGCTCCGATTACGTGCGTGAGCAGATGGAGAAATACATGGCTACACAAAACTGTCCGAGCTGCGATGGTCACAGGCTCAAGGAAGAGTCCCTCGCCGTGAAGGTCGATTCCCTTCATATCGGTCAGGTAACGGCCTTCTCGATCCAGGAAGCAGATCAATTCTTTGATGCGCTGGAACTTTCGGAGAAAGATATGCAGATCGCGAGACTTATCCTGAGGGAAATCCGCGAGCGTCTCGGTTTCCTCGTGAACGTCGGGCTTGAATACCTGACCCTCAGTCGGGCTGCCGGTACACTGTCAGGCGGGGAAGCACAGAGGATCAGGCTTGCGACCCAGATCGGTTCGCGTCTGACTGGCGTCCTCTATATCCTCGATGAGCCGTCGATCGGACTTCATCAGCGCGATAATGACAGGCTCATCGATACCCTCAAGAATATGAGGGATATCGGAAACACCCTCATCGTCGTCGAGCATGATGAAGACACGATGATGGCCGCCGACTATCTCGTCGATATCGGTCCTGGTGCAGGGGCCCACGGGGGAGAGATCATCTCGGCCGGAACCCCTCAGGAAGTCATGGATGATGACAAATCTTTGACCGGACAATACCTGTCAGGGAAGAAATTCATCCCGCTTCCGCAGGAAAGACGCAAACCGGACGGCCGTTATCTGGAGATCCTCGGAGCGAAGCAGAACAACTTGAATAACGTAAAAGTGAAGCTGCCCCTCGGTCTGTTCATGGCGGTGACTGGCGTCTCGGGTTCGGGTAAGAGTACCCTTATCAATGAGATCCTCCACAAATCCCTTGCCCAGAAGCTTCATAACGCCAAGTCGAAGCCTGGGATTCATAAAGAAATCAAGGGGATCGAGCATCTCGATAAGGTCATCGACATCGACCAATCCCCGATCGGCCGTACGCCTCGATCGAATCCAGCGACCTATACGGGGGTATTCGATGATATCCGTGACGTATTCGCTACCACGAATGAAGCGAAAGTGCGCGGTTATAAAAAAGGCCGCTTCAGCTTCAACGTGAAGGGCGGTCGCTGTGAAGCCTGCCGCGGTGACGGGATCATCAAGATCGAGATGCATTTCCTTCCTGATGTTTACGTCCCTTGTGAGGTTTGCCACGGAAAACGATATAACCGTGAAACCCTCGAAGTGAAATACAAAGATAAAAATATCGCCGATGTCCTTGAGATGACGGTGGAGGACTCCCTGCAGTTCTTCGAAAACATTCCGAAGATCAGAAGGAAGCTTCAGACCATCTATGATGTCGGCCTCGGCTACATCACCCTCGGACAGCCTGCCACGACCCTTTCCGGAGGGGAAGCGCAGCGCGTGAAGCTTGCATCCGAGCTTCATCGCCGCTCGACGGGCCGCTCCCTGTATATCCTCGACGAGCCGACGACGGGCTTGCATGTGGATGATATTTCACGTCTCCTTGTCGTCCTTCAGCGTCTTGTGGAAAACGGAGACACGGTCCTTGTCATCGAACACAACCTCGATGTCATCAAAGCCGCCGACTATCTTGTCGACCTTGGTCCTGAAGGGGGAGATAAAGGAGGCACGATCGTTGCTACCGGAACTCCTGAGAAGGTGGCCGAAGCGAAGGGGTCGTATACAGGTAAATACTTGAAACCTGTCCTCGAGCGTGAGCGCGAACGGATGAAATGGAAAGTCAGGGAAAAAGAAGGCGTGACGAACTGATAGAAGCGGAGGTGCCCGGTGCGCCTCCGTTTTATTTTTTTGTCAGGAGGGTATGGGACAGTGATGATATTTTTTTACGGGAATGAAACCTTTGGGCGCTTAAAACGTACATACTATAGAAGCAATGAATGACGGATCAGGTATAACTTTGCCTCGTCGGTTATATTCATGATAGTACTCAGATAATCTGAAAATGGGAGTTGAACGGGTATGAATGAAGAGCGTAAACGTATTTTGGATATGTTGGAGAACGGAACGATTTCTGCTCAGGAAGCCGTGGCCCTTTTGGAAGCACTGGAAAAGAAATCGGAAGAACCGAAACCGAAGGAGAAAAGCTTCGTGGATGAATTTGTTTCGATCTTCCAGGATCCGGACGATAACCACAAGCAAAAGTCGACAACATCCGGTTCGTCTAATTCCAAGGATAAAGTCGTTGATTTCATGAATACGGCCCTCAATAAGATTAAAAACTTCGATTTCGATTTCCAATGGAGTCAATCGGTCGAAGTGTCCCATGTGTTCCAGCAGCCCGAGGTATCCTTTGATAAGATCGATATTGATGTGGCGAACGGCAAGGTCGAGATCCATCCTTGGAGCGGTGGGGAGGTCCGGGTGGAATGCGACGCAAAGGTATATCGGACAGAAGACCGGGAAGAAGGCCTTAAGCAGTTCCATGATACCTCTTCCTTCTCCATTGACGGTGATACGCTTTATTTTGGCACCCAGTCCAAATGGATGAAGGTGAATGCGAAATTCTATGTGCCCGAACATCAGTATAAAAAGATCTCTGTCCGACTGTTTAACGGAGGGCTGAACGCAAACAACCTGGAAGTGGAAGATCTGAAGGCAAAGGCGGCAAACGGTAAGATCATCGTCGAGGGATTGAAGGCGAAGAGGGCCGATGTGGAAACCTCCAACGGAGCCATCACCCTCACCCGTGTCTCAGCCGAGCATGTGGAAGCAGAGTCCATCAACGGGAAGGTCCTCGTCGAAGGTGATATCCTTCATACGGATGCCCAGTCATTGAATGGGAACATCGTCTGCTCCCTGACGGGTGAGAAAGCCGATACCGTCCATGCGAAGACCGTGACGGGAAGCGTCGACTTCTACGTACCGGAGAACATCAACATATCCGGTGAAGCGAAATCGAATCTCGGTGGTTTCAAAATGGAACTTGAGGGTATCGATGTATTGGAAGAAAAAAATGAAGTGGTGCAGAAATCGATCCGCTTCTCTCGTAAAACTGCCTCTCCGGATAAGCTTCATCTCTTTGCTGAAACAAAAACCGGTTCCGTGCTCATAAAAAAGTACGAATCGAAGAATGTTAATAGCAACAAAGAGACGAACTAGAAAGAGGGTATCAACATGAAGAAAACATTGGCACGAACAAGGTCTGATAGAAAGCTGGCAGGGGTGCTCGGGGGCTTGTCGAGGACGGTGGGGATCGACCCCATCATCCTGAGGGTGGCCTTCATCCTGCTTTTGATCCCGACGGGCTTCTTCCCCCTGATCGTGGTGTATGCCCTACTTGCCTTTGTACTGCCAAATGAGGAGGATTCCATCAGATAATGAGGTGGATTATAGGTATACTTATTAATGCAGTCATCTTTATTGCATTAGCCGGTTTTTTTGAAGGATTCCAGGTGACGGGGATCGGAGCCGCCATCTTGGCGAGCATCATCCTGTCATTCTTGAATGTGCTTGTCAGGCCGATCTTGATCATCCTGACGCTGCCGGTTACGATTCTTTCCCTCGGACTATTCCTGTTTGTCATCAATGCCATCACCTTGATGCTGACGGATAAGATCATGGGAAGCAGCTTTGAAATTTCAGGATTCGGAATGGCCCTCGTGGCGAGCATCATTCTATCCGTGTGCAACCTGATCATTCAAAAAGCGGTATTCGAACCGAAACGATAAGCATAAGTAAGTGGCCCGTGCCATCATCAGGCACGGGCCGCTTTTTTGCATGCTTACCATTACCTTGCGCTTTTCCACATAATTGCTAAAATAGGTTAGAGGTACAGCAAGTTGAAGGAGGAGTAAAGAGTGGCAAAAGTGCGCACAAAAGACATCATGGATAAGTTCCATCTTGAGCTTGTAGGTGGAGAAGAAGGATTACATAGACCGATCACGATGAGTGATATTTCAAGACCCGGCCTTGAAATCGCCGGTTATTTCAACTATTATCCTGCAGAGCGGATTCAGCTCCTTGGGAAGACGGAAATCACGTTCCTTGACTTGCTAGACGACGCAGAGCGGAAAAGAAGGCTCGAATCCCTCTGTACCGATATCACCCCAGGCATCATCATCTCTAGGGAACTGGAAGTACCCCCTGAATTGATCGAAGCGGCCAATCGCTATGATGTTCCGGTCATGAGATCACCCATGAAGACGACGAGATTTTCTTCGCATCTCACGAACTACCTGGAAAGCAAGCTGGCACCGACAACGGCGATCCACGGGGTCCTTGTCGATATCTATGGAGTCGGCGTACTCATCACCGGTAAAAGCGGCGTCGGTAAAAGTGAAACCGCACTCGAACTTGTGAAACGCGGCCACCGCCTTGTTGCCGATGACTGTGTGGAAATCAGACAGGAAGATATGGATACCCTCATCGGGAATTCCCCTGATCTCATCGAGCATCTCCTTGAGATCCGTGGTCTTGGCATCATCAACGTCATGACCCTGTTCGGTGCGGGAGCCGTGAGAAGTCATAAGCGCATCACCCTTTGCATCAATCTCGAGCTTTGGGATAAAGCGAAGCAGTATGACCGCCTCGGTCTTGACGAAGAGAAAATGAAAATCATCGACACGGAAATCACGAAGCTGACGGTGCCTGTACGACCAGGACGAAATCTGGCCGTCATCATCGAAGTGGCCGCCATGAACTTCCGTTTGAAGCGGATGGGTGTGAACGCAGCCGAGCAATTCACCAATCGTCTATCAGATGTCATCGAAGACGGCGACCATGACGACATGGATTGAAAAACCGGGTCACGGGCCCGTTGACGAAGGAGAAAAACTATGAACGAGACAATCACGCCGATCGATCCCATTGCCTTTCAGCTCGGTCCCATCTCGGTCCATTGGTATGGGGTCATCATCGGCCTTGGCATCGCACTCGGGATGTATATGGTCATCCGCGAAAGCAAACGCCAGGGACTTCACCCTGATACATTCATCGATCTGCTCGTATGGGCGATCCCCATCGCCATCATCTCTGCCCGCATTTACTATGTAGCATTCGAGTGGAATAACTATTATGCCGACCATCCAGAGGACATCATCAAAATCTGGAACGGCGGGATCGCTATCCATGGAGCCCTGATCGGCTCCGTACTCACGACCATCATATTTGCCAAGGTGAAGGGACTTTCCTTCTGGAAGCTCGCCGACATTGCGGCTCCGAGTCTGATCGTCGGCCAGGCAATCGGACGCTGGGGGAACTTCATCAATCAGGAAGCCCACGGCCGTGAAGTATCACGTCAGTTCCTTGAGAATCTGCATCTGCCGAGATTCATCATTGATCAGATGTATATCGACGGATCCTACTATCACCCTACATTCTTGTATGAATCACTCTGGAATGTTGTCGTCCTCATCCTTTTGTTGATCATCCGCCGGAAGGTGAAATCACTGAGAAGGGGAGAATTGTTCCTGACGTATGTAATCGGATATTCGATCGGTCGTTTCTTCGTTGAAGGCATGCGTACGGACAGCTTGATGCTTGGAGACTTCAGATTTGCACAGGTCATTTCCATCGCTCTGATCGTTGTAGCAATCGTGACGATGATCTATAGAAGGAAAACAGGTCTCGCCAATCACTACTACGAAGAGAAAGAAAACGCAAAAAGTTAAAGGGGGAAGATAGCATGCTCGGATCGATCAGAACTGGCGGCCTCGTCGGCTTGAAAACGACCTGGTCCCTCGGGAAGGTGATCTTCCCGATCACGCTTCTCGTCTTCATTCTCCAGTACACCCCTGTCCTGCCGTGGGTCATGGACAGGATCGCTCCATTCATGAAGGTCCTCGGCCTTTCTGGGGACGCGGCGATTCCATTGGTTCTGGGGAATTTCCTGAACCTCTACGCAGGAATCGGGGGAATCCTTTCCCTGGACCTGACGGTGAAGGAAGTGTTCATCATTGCCGTCATGCTGTCTTTCTCCCATAATCTATTCATCGAATCCACTGTGGCTTCCAAAGTTGGCGTGAAGATCTGGCTGATCCTGCTCGTCAGGATCGGCCTTGCCCTCTTGTCTGCCATTGTCATCAACCTTGTATGGGATGGCGGAGCAGAGCTTGCCCAGTACGGAATGATTCCTGCGGAGCAGGCTGACCCTGATGGCTGGGGACAAATCATCCTCCTTGGACTGCAAAAAGCGGGATATGGGGTGATTCAGCTCGCCATCATCGTCATTCCCCTCATGATGATCATCCAGATCATGAAGGATCTCAAGTGGATGGATGTTTTCTCGAGATGGATGGCGCCTGTCACCCGTGCCCTCGGTATGAATGCCAACACGTCCTCCACCATGGTGACGGGTCTGGTCGTGGGTCTTGCCTACGGGGCAGGGGTCATGATCCAGGCGGTGAAAGAAGAAGGTGTAAGCAAGCGGGATGTGACCCTTGCCTTCATCTTCCTTGTTGCCTGCCATGCAGTGGTAGAGGATACGTTGATCTTCATCCCTCTTGGAATCCCGGTGTGGCCGCTGCTGGCCATACGACTCACCACGGCCATCCTGCTTACGGTGACAATCGCCTACTTCTGGCGAAAAGTCGATGTGAAGAAAGAAAAGGAGCGTCAATATGAGGAAGATTACAACCATACTGTTTGACCTGGACGGAACACTGATCGATACAAACGAACTGATCATCTCTTCGTTCCTCCACACCTTGAATCACTTTTACCCGGGTGATTATGATCGCGAGAGTGTCCTCCCGTTCATGGGGCCGCCCCTTCAAGAATCATTCGGAAAATTGAATCCGGAAAAATGTGATGACATGTGTGCCCACTACCGGGAGCACAACCGGGCGCACCACGATGAACTCGTAACGGAATTCGAAGGGGTCACGGAAACGATCGAAACCCTTCATGAAAAGGGCTACAAGCTTGCCATCGTCTCCACGAAGTCGCGTATGATGGTTATCCGCGGTCTGGAGCTCATGGGGCTGAAAACATACTTTGATGTTATCATCAGCCTTGATGAAGTGGAGCATCCGAAGCCGCATCCGGAACCTGTCCAAAAAGCATTGGAGGCGCTCGGATCCAAACCTGAGGAAGCGCTCATGGTCGGTGACAACCACCATGATATCCTTGGTGGACGGAACGCGGGAGTGCTGTCTGCAGGGGTGGCTTGGAGTGCGAAAGGCAAAACCCATCTGGAGCAGTATGAACCAGACTTCATGCTCGATACGATGAAGGACATCCTGGCGATCGTAGGGGCAGAGTGATGAGACGGACGACAAGGTACCCGGTCGAGGGAGCGAACTCCCTATGGCATGTGTACAAAACCGTCCCCTTCACCAAAGTGGTGAAGAACTTCCTTGTCATACAGGCAGCGCGGTACACCCCGTTCCTCGCCTTGAAGAACCGGCTTTACCGCACGTTCCTCAAGATGGAGATCGGGGAGCAGACGTCTTTCGCCCTGATGGTCATGCTGGACGTCATGTTCCCGGAGAAGATCTCCGTCGGCCGGAATACGGTCATCGGCTATAACACGACCATCCTTGCCCACGAGTATTTGATCAAGGAGTACCGGTTGGGGAACGTTGAGATCGGTTCCGAGGTCATGATCGGAGCAAACACGACGATCCTCCCCGGTGTCACCATCGGGGACGGAGCCATCGTGTCTGCCGGTACCCTCGTGCATAAAGATGTGCCCCCGGGTGCCTTCGTCGGAGGAAACCCCATGCGCATCATCTATACAAAAGAAGAACTCGCCGATCGCTGGAATGACGACGAGATTTATGGAACCTCCAAAACCGGAAGGGACTGATGTCCTTTCCGGTTTTTTTTGATCATGTAGATGGTGGGGGTGAGCTCAGGGACCGATAGAAGGAGTAGGGTATCTGTTGAAACGAATGAAATACGGTCATCTGTTCTGGCAAGAATGGGAGTATCCAGTTCCCGCTCCTCACGAACGGAAGTCGGTAATGAAAATCCTTGCCGGAATCAGCTTCAAATCGGTTGACGGAATCGGTAAGAAGCGCTACACTACATGTAACTTTATTTTATTAGTATATTAGCGAACTAAAGGATTGAGAAAGTTCAATTAAGGGAAAAGATCAGATACTACGTTCAAAAGGTGGTTCGTATGACAAAGCTATTCATGTTCGAAAAACCATTGGGGATGAGAGATACATTCCCTGATTTATATGAGGTGAAAGACCGTACGAAAAGCAGGATGGTGGCGGAAATGTCGCGTTGGGGTTATCGCTTCATCGAGACACCGACCCTGGAATACCACGAAACGGTCGGGGATGCTTCTGCCATCCTTGATCAACAATTGTTCAAGCTCCTGGACCAGCAGGGTCATACCCTCGTCCTGCGTCCGGATATGACGGCTCCCATCGCAAGGATCGCGGCATCCAAACTGTTGAAGGACGAGGCGCCGCTGAGGCTCGCTTATTCCGACAGCGTGTTCCGGGCCCAGCAGCGAGAAGGCGGCAGGCCGGCGGAATTTGAACAGGTGGGAATCGAGTGCATCGGTGATCCGTCCGTCAGTGCAGACGGGGAAGTGATCGCCCTGATGGTCGAAACCTTGAGGGAAGCGGGGCTGAAGCATTTCAAAGTCTCGGTCGGTCACATCGGTTTCGTCCAGGAATTGTTCAAAGGAATCGTGGGAACGGACGAGCGGGCCGATATCCTGCGCCGTTTCCTTTATGAGAAGAACTATGTCGGGTATCGCCGACACGTGGAAGACCTCTCCCTGTCTTCCATTGATAAGGAACGCCTGAAGGGATTCTTGAATCTGAGGGGAGCAGACGGTGTCCTCGAAGAAGCGGAAGCACTCCTTGAAGGCAGCAAAGGAAGGGAAGCATTGGATGAGCTCCGTGAGCTGTGGGAGATCTTGAAAGATCACGGCGTGGAGGATCATATCAAATTCGACCTCAGCCTGATAAGTCATATGAGCTACTATTCCGGCATCCTGTTCGAGGTGTACGGTGAGAACGTCGGCTTCGCCATCGGGAATGGAGGCCGCTACAATAAGCTTCTTGAGAAATTTGGGAAGGATTCAGGGGCGACGGGCTTCGGACTCCGCCTCGATTACGTACTGGAGGCCCTTCAGGTGAGCCTGGAGCGTCCGGAGCAGGAATGCATCCTGTACAGTGATGAGCGCAGGAAGGAAGCGTTCGGACTCGCCCATGAGCTGAGGGATGAAGGACGATCCGTCGTCCTGCAGAGCCTGCGTGGCGTGAGTGACGTGGATGAGTATACGAAACTATTCAACTCGGTTCATTACTGTATCGGAGCCGGCGGGAAAGGTGGTGGCATCCGATGAGTCTGACCATTGCCATGCCGAAAGGTAGAATTTTTGAAGAGGCCGTAGAGCTGTTGAGGAGAGCCGGATACGATCTGCCGCCGGAATTCGATGATTCACGGAAGCTGATCATCGAGGTGCCGGCAGAAGATCTCCGATTCATCCTCGCCAAGCCGATGGATGTACCAACTTATGTCGAACACGGTGTAGCAGACCTCGGGATTGCAGGCAAGGATGTGATGCTGGAGGAAGAACGGGATGTATACGAGCTCCTCGACCTCCGAATCAGCGACTGCTATCTGGCCGTCGCGGGACTGCCTGATACGAAGATGAGCGATGTGGCACCAAAAATCGCGACAAAATATCCGAATGTTGCCTCATCCTACTTCCGTGAACAAGGGGAGCAGGTGGAAATCATCAAGCTGAATGGTTCCATCGAGCTCGCACCGCTCATCGGACTGGCCGACCGCATCGTGGATATCGTCTCCACGGGCAGGACCTTGAAAGAAAATGGACTTGTGGAGTTCGAAACGATTGTGGATATCACATCGAGACTGATCGTCAATCCGGTGAGCTACCGGATGAAGGACGAGAAAATAGAAGACCTTGTGGACCGATTATCAAAGGTGATCGGGGAATGAAATCGGGAAGGGGGAACCTCAGTGGAAATCGTCGATAACATTAAAGGAGCGTCCATCAAGCGTTCCGTGGACAGTGGAACCGAAGAACAGAGAAGAGCCGTACAGGCGATCATTGCAGAGGTGAAGGAAGCTGGCGATGATGCCCTCTTCCGCCTCACCGGTAAATTTGACGGAGTGGACCTCGAAAGCCTGGCTGTTTCTAATGAAGAAATCGAGGACGCCTTCTCGAGCCTTGATCCCGAGTTGATTACGATCATCGAGGAGGCGGCATGCAACATCCGGGACTTTCATGAAAAGCAGAAGCGCCCTTCTTGGTTTGAAACAAAAGCGGACGGCACCATGCTCGGTCAGAAGATGACCCCACTCGACTCTGTCGGGGTGTATGTGCCGGGCGGAACCGCCGCCTATCCGTCTTCGGTCCTGATGAATGTCCTTCCTGCAAAAGTCGCGGGAGTGGAGCGGATCGTCATGGTTTCTCCACCGGGCAAGGACGGGAAGGTCCCGGCGGGTGTCCTCGTGGCAGCGGAGATCGCCGGCGTGAAGGAAATCTATAAGGTCGGAGGCGCCCAGGGGGTTGCGGCCCTTGCCTATGGAACCGAATCAATCGCATCCGTCGATAAGATCACCGGACCGGGAAATATCTACGTGGCCCTAGCCAAGCGGGAAGTATTCGGCGATGTGGATATCGATATGATCGCCGGACCGAGTGAAATCGTCATCCTTGCCGATGAGCATGCGCATGCCGATGAAATCGCGGCAGACCTGCTTTCACAGGCTGAGCATGACGTCCTGGCATCAGCGGTCCTTGTGACCGATTCGAGGGAGGTTGCAGAAAAAGTTTCCCGTGAGGTGGAGGAGCAACTTTCAAGCCTTCCGCGAGAAGCGATTGCCAGAAGGTCCATTGAAGAGTACGGCACCATCTATGTCGTTGATTCCATGGAGGAAGGCGTAGAGGTCGTGAATGATCTTGCGCCGGAGCATCTTGAAATCCTGACGGCCAAGCCGTTCGAGACGATGGCCACGATCCGCCATGCGGGTGCGGTCTTCCTCGGAAGGTTCAGTTCAGAGCCTGTGGGCGATTATTTTGCCGGCCCGAATCACGTCTTGCCCACCAACGGAACGGCACGATTCTCAAGTCCGTTGAATGTAGATGAATTCATGAAGAAGACAAGCATCATTTCATATAGTGAAGCAGCCCTGAAGGAACATGGAGACAAGATTGCAAAGCTTGCCAGACTCGAAGGGCTCGAAGCCCATGCCAGAGCGGTAGAGATCAGATTCAAGGGTGAAAAGTAAAAGGAGTGCAGACCATGACGAGAAATGCGACCATCACACGTAAGACGAATGAAACCAATATCAGCCTGTCTTTTGGAGTTGACGGGGAAGGGAACTCGAAGATCGAGACCGGGGTGCCGTTCATGACCCATATGCTCGACCTCTTTACCAAGCATGGCCAGTTCGATACGGTCATCGAAGCGAATGGGGATATCGAAGTGGATGATCACCATACAACGGAGGATATCGGCATCTGTCTTGGACAGGCACTGATGGAAGCCCTGGGTGACAAACGGGGGATCAAGCGATACGGTTCTGCCCTTGTTCCGATGGATGAGGCCTTGGCCCAAGTCGTGGTGGACTTGAGCAATCGTCCGCATCTGGAATTCCGTGCCGAGCTACCGAGTCAGAAAGTGGGGACATTCGATACGGAGCTTGTCCACGAATTCCTCTGGAAGCTCGCCCTGGAAGCGCGGATGAATCTTCACGTCATCGTTCATTACGGCCACAATACCCACCACATCATCGAGGCGATCTTCAAGGCTCTCGGGCGCGCCCTTGATGAAGCAACGACGATCGATCCCCGCGTGAAAGGGATCCCGTCGACGAAGGGGATGCTGTAATCATGATCGGAATCGTCGATTATGGCATGGGGAATTTATTCAGTGTGAGCAAAGCACTGGAAAGACTCGGTGTCCCGTATGTGATCAGCGATGATCAAGAAGAACTCTTGAAGGCGGACGGGATCATCCTCCCTGGTGTTGGGGCGTTCAAGGATGCCATGGCCCTGTTGGAGTCCACTCATCTGAAGGAAACGATCACGGCCTTTGTACACACAGGAAAGCCGCTCCTTGGCATCTGCCTCGGCATGCAGCTCCTGTTTGATGATAGTGAAGAAAACGGCCGTACAAAGGGACTTGGGCTCCTGCCGGGAACGGTCGTCCGCATCCCCAAGGAAGATCAGGACGGGAACACGTATAAAGTGCCCCATATGGGTTGGAATCACCTCAACTACGCCAAGCCGTCCATCCTGACCGAAGGATTGGAAGAAGGGTACGTTTATTTTGTCCACTCCTACTACGTTCACGAGGGAGAGCCAGATGTGACTGTCGCGTCCGCCGACTACGCCGGCGTGCGGATCCCGGCTGTCGTGAGCCGTGACAATGTATACGGCATGCAGTTCCACCCTGAGAAAAGCGGAGAATTGGGCATGGAACTTCTCAAGAATTTCACAACACGTGTGGAGGTTAGAGCATGAGTTTTACCATCTATCCCGCCATTGATATGCGCGGAGGCAAATGTGTCAGACTGATCCAAGGGGATTATAATCAGGAAACCATCTACGGAGACTCTCCGTTCGACATGGCGGCAGGCTTCGTGGACCAAGGGGCGTCCTGGATTCATATGGTGGATCTGGACGGGGCGAAAGCAGGCTCCCGGGTCAACGGGGAGCATGTCCTGAACGTCGCCAAAAACCTCGGTGCCAAGGTGCAGATCGGTGGAGGGATCCGTACCGAAAACGATATTGACTATTACCTTGATGCAGGGGTCGACCGGGTCATCCTTGGAAGCATCGCTGTATCCCAAACGGAACTCGTGAAAACCTGGATCAAGCGCTACGGGGGAGACCGGATCGTCATCGGGCTTGATGCGAAGGATGGCTATGTGGCCACCCATGGCTGGCTTGAGACGTCGGAGCTTACCGCCATTGACCTCGGGAAGGACCTTGCCGATGCAGGGGCGAAGACATTCATCTTCACGGATATCGCAACAGACGGGATGCTGTCCGGACCCAACGTCGAGGCGAACCGGGAACTGGCAAAGGCGACCGGCGCCTCCGTCATTGCTTCAGGTGGGGTAAGCTCCCTTCAGGACCTGAAGACGCTGAAGGAAAGCGGCGTGGGTGGAGCCATCTGCGGCAAATCCCTCTACACGGAGAAATTCACCGTGGCTGAAGCCATCAAAGAGGTGACATCATGCTGACGAAACGAATCATCCCCTGCCTCGATGTAAAGGAAGGACGCGTCGTCAAAGGCATCCAGTTCATCGAACTGCGTGACGCAGGCGACCCGGTGGAGCTGGCAAAGGCCTATGATGAGCAGGGAGCAGACGAGCTTGTATTCCTTGATATCTCCGCGTCCCATGAAGGGCGCGAAACGATGGTCGAAGTGGTGCGGCAGGTAGCAGCAGAGCTTGCAATCCCGTTCACCGTCGGCGGCGGGATCAATTCCGTCGATGACATGAAGCGGATCCTCCGTGCCGGTGCCGATAAAGTTTCCCTTAACACGGCGGCGGTGCTGAGACCGGATTTGATCAAGGAAGGCGCAGATTATTTCGGTTCCCAGTGCATCGTCGTCGCCATCGATGCGAAGAAGGATGTAGAGAACGGGACATTCGGCGTCTACACCCACGGCGGCAGAAAGCTGACCGACCTCGATGCCATCGAGTGGGCAAAGACAGCAGAATCCCTTGGGGCCGGTGAGATCCTCCTTACCAGCATGGACAGCGACGGGGAGAAAAACGGCTTCCATCTTGAACTGACAAAGGCGGTGAGTGAAGCCGTCTCGATCCCGGTCATCGCATCCGGTGGGGCAGGCAATGCCGGGCACTTCAAGGAAGCCTTCACTGAAGGACGGGCCGATGCCGCCCTTGCTGCATCGATTTTCCACTATAAAGAAACAAGCATAGAAGAAGTCAAACGATACTTACGAACGCAGGAGGTGCATGTACGATGACAGAATGGCTTGGAGATGTCGTCTATGATGAGGCGGGACTCGTACCTGCCATCATTCAGGATGCAGGGACGAAGGAAGTACTGACCCTGGCTTATATGAATGAAACATCATTGAAGAAGACGGTGGAGACCGGAGAGACCTGGTTCTATTCACGGTCCCGTCAGGAACTTTGGCATAAAGGGGAAACGAGCGGGAACACCCAGAAGGTACGGAACATCACGTGGGACTGCGATAAGGATGCCCTCCTCGTGATGGTCGAGAAGGCAGGACCGGCGTGCCACACCGGTGCAGAAAGCTGCTTCAGTGAAACCGTACACGGGGAGAAGGCTTCGACCGGGGCAGAAATCCTGAAGACGCTGGAAACGCTCATCGCCGACCGCGACACAGAGCGTCCGGAAGGGGCCTACACGACCTACCTTTTTGAAAAAGGAGTCGATAAGATCCTCAAGAAAGTCGGAGAGGAAGCATCAGAAGTCATCATCGCGGCGAAGAACCGCGACCCGGAAGAGCTGAAGTGGGAAACCGCCGATCTCTTCTACCACGTCCTGGTCCTCCTGAGGGAGCAAAAACTTCCATTGGATGACGTATTCAACGTGCTGCTCGAGCGTCATAATAAGTAATCCCTCAAGGGGCGGTCCCTGCATATCCTGCGGTGGCCGCCCCTTAAAATATGGTAGTTCAGTAGCGGTGCGTTGTATGTTATACTACGGTAGTTACATTACGAACGTTTCGGAGGATTTTGATGAAAAAAGGGTCAAAAACAGTCAGTGAGCAAGCAAAGGTGCTGTCCTTCGTCCCAACAGGTGAGTATTACTTCACGAAAGGGATGAAAGCATACCACCATCGTGAACTGAAAAAATCATTAAAATATTTAAATAGAGCATTACAACTGGAACCATTGGAGCCGATGATCGCATGTCAGCTTTCCATTGTCCTGACAGAACTCGGTGATTTTAAAAAAGCCAATGAGCTGCTGCATGAAATCCTGAAGGATCTTGATCCGCGCATGAGCGAGTGCCATTATTTCCTTGCAAACAACTATGCGCATCTCGGTTTGTTCAAGGAAGCATATGAACAGGTGTCCGCCTACCTTGAAAAGGACCGCTTCGGTGAATTTGCCGAAGACGCCGAAGACCTCCTCGAGCTCCTCGAATTGGATTCCGACCTGATCACCGATGAGCTGTACGAACATGATGACCTGATCGCCAAGCAGGAAAAAGCGAAAACGCAGCTGGAGGCAGGCAACTTCCAGAAGGCGGCCGATACCCTTCAAGGTGTGATCAAGGAGTATCCCGAATTCTGGTCTGCTTATAACAATCTGGCCCTCGCGTACTTTTACCTTGGTGAAGTGGAACAGGCCGCTTCCACTCTGGAAGAAGTGTTGGAGAAGAACCCGGGGAATCTGCACGCCTTGTGCAATACCGCCGTCTTCTACTTTTATCAGCGGAGATTCGATGAGTTGGATGAGCTCATTCTCGGCCTGGAAAAAGTGCGTCCGATCAACTTTGAGCATCGCTATAAGCTCGGCGCGACCTTTGCCCTCATCGGTCATGCGGAGAAAGGCTATGAATGGCTGAAGTCACTGCAAAAGACGGGCTTTGAAGGAGATGCAAGCTTCTTTTACTGGCTTTCACATTCAGCGTTTGAAACCGGAAGGCACGATACGGCCCAGAAGGCATGGAAGAAGGTGCTCGACCTGGCCCCGGAAAAAGAAGGACAGGAACCATGGAGCGGGAAACCGAAAGGCGAAGGATTTGAGAATCATATCTCATCGATCCTGAAAAAGCTCAAAAGCGAAGATGCTGAAGAGCGCCTATTCGGGCTATTCCTGCTGTCTGTGTCTGATTATCAGGAAGCGATTCTTTCCCATGCCGATTTTTGTGAAATCGATGATTTGTCCATTGTGGAGAAGCTTTACCTTGCCCAGATCCTGAATGGCCGGGGAGGGAAGTCGGTGCAGGTGAATGAGATGCTTGAGTCCATCCATGCGACCGCCCTTCACTTGTATAAGAACCACCATCCGATTTCAAGTGTCACGTCCGGCCTGTACCTTACATGGTTCACCGTTGCGTATAGGGGCTTAAAAGAAGGAGAAGACTTTAAGAATACAAAGGCCTTCGCGGCTGCGTTGGAGTACACGTGGTATCGCCTCAGAAGCGAAGCGAAGACAAAGAAGGAAGTCAGCGGACGATACGGGATTTCCCCGTCCACATTGACAAAATATATCGCTACCGTTGAGGATTACCTCTCCTGAGCATATATTTGGACGGTTCTTTCCTAATTTTATAGGATAGACGTAGGAAGTTCATACTAAGGAGGAAACCAAACGGTCCACCCTCCATAGTATTTAAATAAGAACTCTGTTCGGAAGGAGAATCAGCTATGTCAGAAGAGCAAATTTATGATGTCATCATTGCCGGAGCAGGACCTGCAGGCATGACGGCTGCAGTATATACATCCCGTGCGAACCTTTCCACCCTCATGCTTGAAAGGGGAGTTCCAGGCGGGCAGATGGCCAACACGGAAGAGGTCGAAAACTACCCTGGATTCGATACGATCCTCGGTCCTGACCTTTCCAACAAGATGTTCGACCACGCGAAGAAATTCGGAGCGGAATACGCATACGGCGACATCAAGGAAATCATCGACGGGGAAGAGTACAAGATCATCAAAACCGGTTCAAAGGAATTCAAAGCACGTGCCGTGATCATCACAACAGGTGCCGAATACAAAAAAATCGGTGTCCCTGGTGAAAAAGAACTCGGCGGACGCGGTGTTTCGTACTGTGCCGTATGTGATGGTGCCTTCTTCAAAAACAAAGACCTCGTTGTCATCGGAGGAGGAGACTCTGCCGTAGAAGAAGGGGTATACCTCACCCGTTTCGCGAACAAAGTGACCATCGTTCACCGTCGCGATGAGCTGCGCGCCCAGAAGATCCTTCAACAGCGCGCATTCGATAACGAAAAAGTTGATTTCATCTGGAACCATACCATCAAAGAAATCAACGAAGGCAACGGGAAAGTCGGAAGTGTGACACTCGTGTCCACTGAAAGCGGAGAAGAAACAGAATTTAAAGCAGACGGTGTGTTCATCTACATCGGTATGCTTCCTCTGACAAAACCATTCGAAAGCCTCGGCATCACAAATGCAGAAGGCTACATCGAAACGAACGAACAAATGGAAACGAAAGTGCCCGGCATCTTCGCGGCTGGTGACGTACGTGAGAAACAGCTTCGTCAGATCGTTACCGCAACCGGTGATGGAAGCATCGCGGCTCAAGCCGTCCAGCACTATGTAGAAGAACTGAAAGAAAAGGTTAAGCCTGTATAATACGGTGAAAGCCCTGCAGACCCAAAGTCCGCAGGGCTTTTTTTATTTCTTTCTCAAATGGTTCTCCAAAAGCAGGGCAAGCTCGGTCAAGGTCAACGATTCCGCATCTTCCTTCCGCTCGTATACCCCTTCCTTCACCAGTCGACAGATGAACTGCTCCTTCTGTTTCTCAACGGCTTCGCGCAAAAAAGGCAACAACTCCACTCCCTTTCTACCTGATTGAGAAAAGTGTAAGAGATTCTACAGGCGATTTCATCCTTTATGTAAGCTTTTCTACCTAAATTCTATTTTTCTTGTCAGGTTTCCTCACATAACAATCCAAATTCAGGATGTTTCATGTATAATCAAGGTATTCCCTTTTCAGGAGGATGAGTGAGTGTGGAGAAGGAGCCTTCCTATAAGGATAAAAAAGTGATTTCCATTGGGGTCGTCAGTGAGCTCACCGGTTTGACAGAGAGAAAAATCCGGTATTATGAAGAGAAGAATCTGATTTTCCCTGAGCGGTCCAATCGGGGGTACCGAAAGTATTCGTTCCGTGATGTGGAGCGATTGATGGATATTGCCGACCAGCGGGAGGAAGGCGTCACGACCAAGGAAATCAAACACGAGCTGTCTAAAAAAGAGAAAAACGAAGCGAAGCAGAAAATGATTAGGGGTCAATTGAATGCACGGTTCGGAGTACAAAAGAAATAGGGGATCAAATGAAAATCGGACTCTTTCCGCGGAGAGTCCGGTTTTTATTTTGTTCATGATAGTGGCGTGAGGGAGAGTGTTTGGATTGGTGTGTGATTGTAAGGGACCGTTCCGTTTCGCTGCGGCCGGCCGCTTTCCTGCGGGGAGGCAGTTGAGCCGCTTCGGCTGACGCCTCCAGGGTCTCAACCTTGCCTCTATTCCCGTGGGAGTCGGCCGTCCTCCGCTGCACTGTACTCTTCGATGATTGATGGTGATTGTGCTGTTCTGGTCATTTGATGTCCTGTGGGGTCACTTGCTGTTGCATGGTTAGGTGATAGGAGACTGCTTTGATTTTCGCACTTGTTGCTCTATGGTTCACTTGTTCCAGATTCTCGAAAAAATAGAGGACCTCTTCTTCATTGCAGTCCTATATGATAAACGCTCTTCACCTTAGTCTATTTGAGAACATGTGATGGGAACATCCTCACCAATGAACTTGAAATTTGTTTCCGTCGGGGTCGTGAAAGTGGAAGTAGGCGTGGCCTTCATCGTGTTGGATGTTATCGACTTTGACTTGGTGATCCGTTAGGTGCTGATGAAATCCGGGTATGTCCGGGGAGGTGAATGCGATGCTGAACGCTTGTTCCTGATCGATGGTGAAATGAGCATATGTTTCATCCCGCGTAGGAACGAGGATGAGGAGGGAGGGACCTTCATTGATCTTCAATATCGCAAGCTCCTCGTTATGGGACAGCAATTGAAGCCCCAGGATATCCCTGTACCAATGCGCGGACAGCTCCAGGTCTTTTACGGGGATTCGGTTATAATGCACTTGTTCAATAAACGATGTACTCATGTATTCATCTCCTTGTATTGGTTTATATGTACAATATTTCATTCTGCCTTCCCTTCTCATTCCCCTGCTTTCCATCTCGAAATATTGTCCATTTTTTTACATTGTTTAACGTGAGTAAAATGATAAAGGAGTTTATAGCTTGGGTACCATTTCTTCAATAGCATGAATGACTAAGTGGGGCTCGTCGATGTGGACGGCATGTCCAGCGTCGTGAAGTAGAAGATGATTACTTCTGGTGGAGAGGGCAGCGAGTTCCTTCTGGAATGTCATCCACTGATCCATAGAATGGGTTGTGTGATGGGGCTGTGAACCACCTGTAATAACAAGTAGAGGGGTTTTTCCTAGATTTATTCCTTTTACTTGCTCCAAACTTTCTTCAAACTCTTCTAAAGAAGCTTCTACTGTGAACTGCCCATAATATTCTCTTTGTACGTTCTGAGCGAATAGTGGTACCATCTTTTTGTTTTGTTCTTCATGAACAGCATCCAACAACATAACACCAGCCACTTCTTCAGGATACAGGTTGGCAAATAACCTCACATTCACCCCTCCGAAAGAATGCCCAACAAGAAGGTACGGGGGTTTCACCTCAGCTTTTATGAGTAGGTTTCTCAAGTTTTTAATGATTTGAATACTATGTTTCGGTTTATTGCTTCTTCCGCTCCTGCCGATGCCATCCCGATCATACAAGAATACATTCGCAAACGTTGAAACATCATTTCTAATCGGATCCCAGTTAGTCAAGTCCCACCCATAACCTGACTCGAAGACAATCGTTAAACGGTCACTAAAGCTCCTTGTGTATTCATAATATAGTTCGACGCCTTCAATATTCACCCTATGTCCAGTTATATCTACAGTCATAAACCCCTCCGGAAATATGTCATTACAGAAGTAATTCTCGGGATTCTTCCATTCCCCTTCCTATTTGTGTGAAATCGCATGAAAACCATGTAAGTGCTTCTGCAATAAAGGTCTGAAGATCAATCATGGGATATACCCTCATCTGCGCATACCTTCTAGACCGAAGCGAAGCGAAACGGTCCCCAACGCCAAACCGCATCCCAATATACAAAGAAAATGATGACCCCACCCTGTAAAATCCAGCACAGATTCCTACCACGCACAAAGTGAAGTGAAGCGGAGGCCGGCCGACTCCTATGGGAAAAGCGGGCAGGGTGAGACCCTGCAGGCTTGCCGAAGCGGCTCACCGCACGCCCCATGGAAAGCGGCCGGCCGCAGCGAAACGAAACGCCCCCATCACAACGGGACCCCCCATTCAAAAATAGGACTTCCCTCACAAAATCCACCCATCCAAAAATAAACAGGATTATAACCGCATTTTCAGGGAAAATAACCACACATACATCCAAGTTTAAACGGAAGGTCGGGGTAAGATGAAAGTGTGGAAAATGGTCGGAGTGCTGGTGGTTGTGGTCCTCCTGGCCGGAGCATATTATTTATTCTTCACAGATAAAAAAGAAGCCGCAGACAAAAAATATGTGGTCGCCCTCGGAGACTCCCTCGTATACGGAAAAGGGGACAAGGAGAACTCAGGTTACATCGGTCGCCTGGAGGACAAGGTGAACAAAGAAAAGACGGATGAAACCTACTCATTCGAAAACCTGGGCATCCCTGGTCAAAAGTCAAACCAGCTTCAGAAGCAGCTCATGAAGCCGGACGTGACGAAGGATCTGCCCGATGCGGATCTGTTCATCATCAATATCGGGACGAATGATCTCATCAAAAGCAATGGCGGAGACTTCAAGCCCCTTCACCATGATAAAATCATGGCGGCGAAGGAAGAGTACCTGGACAATCTTGACGAAATCATTGATACCCTTCACACGATGAATGAAGATGCTCCGATTCTCGTGATCGGGCTGTATAATCCGTATCCGGACCGGGACAGCGACAAGATCGAAGCCTATGTGGATGATTGGAATGAGACGATCATCAAGGAAGTGAAGAAGAAAGAAAATGTGAAATACGTTTCGTCCAATCCCCTGTTCAAAGGAAAATCGAAGGGAGAATATTTCTCTGATTCCCTTCATCCGAACGGGAAGGGATACGACCTGATCGCGGATCAAATTATGGACTCTTATACCTTTTGATGCGCATTTCGACAAGGGTCAGCAAGGATTCGACAAAGGTTAACAATTCCGTAATACCGTTTTAAATCTGCTGTAACACAGGTGCAATATTTATCGGGTAATATAGAAAATAAGAAATTGACCCCCTTTTAAGTAATAAATCCCTTTTAAGACACAGGACTCGCCTGTGTCTCTTTTTTTTGCCACAAAACTGTAACAGTGAAGCTGGATGGCCTGTATTGGTCTGCGGGCAACGGGATTTGGACAAATTATTCGATGTTTATCGACATTGTCCCGCCACCGCAGACATTGTAGCTTGTATGCGTTCATAGTATAATGAAAAGAATGATAAAGAATGGGGGAGCTGTACATCCCCATAGTCGGATTGAGGTGAATGGAGTGCAGAGAGTTACGAATTGTTTATATCAGGATGGAGACAAGGTTCTCCTTCTTCAGAAACCGAGAAGGAACTGGTGGGTCGCGCCCGGCGGCAAGATGGAGTCCGGTGAATCGATCCGTGACGCCGTCATCCGCGAATATCGGGAAGAGACGGGGATCTACTTGAAGAATCCTGATTTGAAGGGGGTTTTCACCTTCATCATCAAAGACGGAGATCAGATTGTCCAGGAGTGGATGATGTTCTCGTTCTTCGCAACGGAAGCCGATGGCGTGAACTTCCAGGAGTCGGAGGAAGGAACGATCAAGTGGCATAATATCGAAGAGATCCGGGAGCTTCCGATGGCAGAAGGGGATTTCCATATCCTCGATTACCTCCTGCACGGAAAGAAGACCATTTATGGAACCTTCACCTATACACCAGATTTCAAGCTTTTGTCCTACCGATTGGATCCGAGCTGAATAGGGTTTACACGAAAGCAGATAGATAGAAATCTTACAGGGGGGAAGAGCATGAGTACGGGTTCAGTAAATGAAGTACAATTAGTCATCATCACCGGGATGTCGGGTGCCGGCAAGACGGTCGCCATGCAGAGCTTTGAAGATCTGGGATTCTTCTGCGTAGACAACCTGCCGCCGACCCTGCTTCCGAAGTTCCTGGAACTGATGAAAGAGTCGGGTAATAAGATGAATAAAGTCGCGGTCGTCATGGACCTCAGGGGAAGGGAGTTCTTCGACCACCTCTTTAAATCACTGGATGAACTGGCGGAAACGTCTTGGGTGACGCCTCAGATCCTATATCTGGATGCCGATGATGCGGCCCTTGTCCGCCGCTACAAAGAAACGCGCCGTACCCATCCGCTGGCACCTGCAGGTCTTCCACTTGAGGGAATCAAGCAGGAGCGGGAGCTGTTGGAGGAATTGAAAGGTCGCGCCCAGATGATTTATATGACGTCGGATATGAAGCCGCGTGAGCTCCGCGAGAAGATTTTGACGGAGTTCTCCGTGAATAAACAGAGTATCTTCACTGTGAATGTCGTCTCATTCGGATTCAAGCACGGCATTCCGATCGATGCCGATTTGGTGTTCGATGTGCGCTTCCTGCCGAATCCCCATTACATCGAGTCCATGCGTCCACGGACGGGCCTCGATGAGGATGTATCGACTTACGTTCTGAAGTGGAATGAGACGTCGAAGTTCATCGAGAAGGTGACGGATCTCCTTTCCTTCATGCTTCCTCAGTATAAGCGGGAAGGGAAGAGCCAGCTTGTGATCGCCATCGGCTGCACGGGCGGTCAGCATCGTTCCGTCGCCCTGGCGGAGTATATCGGTCATCATTTTGAAGTGGATTATGAGACCATCATTTCCCACCGGGACATCCAGAAGAGAAAGGGCATAACAACATGACCTATCAGCCTAAGGTTGTCGTAATCGGTGGAGGGACAGGACTTCCTGTCCTCCTCCGGGGATTGAAGCGGCACCCGATCGATATTTCGGCCATTGTGACCGTCGCAGATGATGGCGGGAGCTCCGGCCGGCTGCGTGACAGCCTGGACATCCCTCCGCCTGGAGACGTCCGGAACGTACTCGCGGCCCTGTCTGAAGTAGAGCCATTGATTGAACAGATGTTTCAGCATCGATTCGAGACGGAAAATGAGCTGTCCGGTCATGCACTAGGCAATCTGATCATTGCTGCCATGACGTCGATCACGGGGGACTTTGTCCACGCGATCCAGGAGATGAGCCGCGTCCTGAATGTGAACGGGAAAGTCCTTCCTTCTGCAAATCAGAGCGTGGTGCTAAAAGCCGAGATGGAGGACGGTTCCATCGTGACGGGAGAATCAAGTATCCCTGAAGCGGGGAAACGGATCAAGCGCGTCTTCATCGACGCGGATTCGGTGAAACCGCTGCGTGAAACAGTCCGCGCCATCGACGAAGCCGATTTGATTGTGATGGGACCGGGAAGTCTATATACTAGTATATTGCCGAATCTTCTTGTACCGGGTATCGGTGAAGCGATCTGCCGGTCAGAAGCGAAGAAGCTTTATATATGCAATATCATGACCCAGGCGGGAGAAACGCTTGATTACTCCGCGAGTGACCATGTGAAGGCGATCTTTGATCATATGGAAGTGCCGTGCATCGACTGCGTGCTTGTGAATAAGAAGCAGGTGCCGGAAGGAGTGAAGGCCCTCTACCGTGAAGAGCAGGCAAAGCCTGTCCATTACGATGTGGAGAAGCTGTCGTCCATGGGGCTCGAAGTGGTGGCGGAGGATATTCTATCCTACGAAAACCAGCTTGTGCGTCATAATACAGAGAAGGTGGCCGATATGATCTTTTCATATCTGAAGGAGTCACTGGAGAAATAATGTTGTTTGCTAGGAGGTGATGGGGATGTCGTTTGCGTCAGAAACGAAAAAGGAACTTACCAATATCGAGGTGAAGGATTGCTGTGCGAATGCCGAGCTTTCAGCACTGATCCGGATGAACGGATCACTGTCCTTTTCCAATCAGCAGCTTGTGGTGAACATCCAGACCGAGAATGCTGCCATCGCCAGAAGGATCTACACATTGATCAAAAAGGGATACGACACCCCCGTGGAACTCCTTGTCCGGAAGAAAATGAGGCTGAAGAAGAATAACGTCTACATCGTCCGGATCAAGGAAGACTCGAAGATGATCCTGGAGGATTTGAAGATACTCGGTGAGGGCTTCACCTTCATCCATAATATATCCGAAGACCTGATCAAGAAGAAGTGCTGTAAGCGTTCTTATCTGCGCGGGGCCTTCCTTGCAGGGGGATCCGTGAACAATCCGGAAACCTCGTCCTACCATCTAGAAATCTTCTCTCTTTACGCAGAACACAACGAAGCGTTGTCAGAGGTGATGAACTCATTCGGGCTCAACAGCAAGACCCTTGAGCGCAAGAAGGGCTTCATCACCTATCTGAAGGAAGCAGAGAAGATCACGGAGTTCCTGAATGTCATCGGGGCCCATAATGCCCTCATGAGATTCGAGGATGTCCGGATCGTCAGGGATATGAGGAATTCGGTCAACCGGCTTGTAAACTGTGAAACCGCCAATCTGAATAAGACCATCGGTGCAGCATTGAGACAGGTCGAGAACATCAAGTTCATCGAGAAGCACGTGGGGCTCCAGGTGCTCCCGGATAAGCTCCGGGAAATTGCCGAGCTGCGCGTGACGTATCAGGATGTGACCCTGAAGGAACTAGGTGAAATGGTATCCGGAGGGACAATCAGTAAATCAGGAATCAACCATCGCTTGCGCAAAATCGATCAGCTTGCTGAAAAAATCAGGGCGGGCGAGAAAATCCATTCGTAATCGACGACAAAGGGGAGAGAGTGTCCAATGGTAGAAAAACGCATAGAAGTGAAATTGAAAACCGGTCTTCAAGCAAGGCCCGCTGCACTATTCGTTCAGGAGGCAAATCGCTTCTCATCCGATATTTTTCTTGAGAAGGATGGGAAGAAAGTGAATGCCAAAAGCATCATGGGACTCATGAGCCTGGCTGTCGGCACCGGCGTTTCCGTCAACCTGATTGCGGATGGAAGCGATGAGGATGAGGCAGTGAAAGCACTTGAAGAATTTGTTTCGACCGAGGGGTAATGAAAATCGGCGTCCGTACCATAGGGCGCCGATTTTTTAATGGGTCAAACATCCTTATTTTTCTAAAAGAAGAGGAGACCCCTTAAAAATGTCTCATTTTACCCTGTTTCAGCCATTCTTTCATGGAAGAGGATTACGGAATTTGGTACATTGGGGAGTGAGAGGTTTTTTCTTACATATGAAGAAAAAATGCTTAATAAAGTATCTAGATAAGATGATTTGGCAGGAGTATAATTAGTTAGCTATGTTGACGGTCTACGGCTGAAAGATCAGCCGATCAATGAGAAAAGGAAGACGGGTATATGGATAAGTATACAAAGCATTTCTTTGAAAATATTCGCAAGAAGCTGTCGGAATGGGAAGCGGTAGAGAAGATTCCGCATGAAGAGGTCTATCGTTTCATCCATTCACTGGCGGGGTCTGCCTCTGTTTTGGGCTTGGATGCAATCGGTAAGAAGGCACGTATCATCATGGATGGGCTCAAGGAGAAGGATTCACGTATCTGGAGTATGTCCGAAATACGGGATGAACTCTTTGACATCATCGAAGCCTGCTATCTTCATGTAGAAGGAGAGATCCCCGATTTCTCCGGGAAGTACGAGCGTAGGGGAGAGGGGCCGGTTGTCCTCATCATGGATACGGATACCCAGTTTTTGATGGAGGCAAAAGAAAAAGGAGAAGCAGAGGGATGGCATGTGGTGCCTGTCGTCAGTACGGAAAAGGCGATTGGTCTCTACTATGATGTCCGCCCCGACTGCGCGATCCTCAATGTGGATATGGCGGATGATGAAGAGCTTGATTCCTTCAAGCAGAATCTGAAAAGCCACTATGTTCCTGCTGTGATGATGAGTGCCGATAGAAGCAAGGATGTACGGGTCAAGGCTTATAGGGTGGGGGCCGATGACTTCATGGCAAAGCCTGTGGATATGGATGAATTCCTTGTCAGGGTCGACCGTCAGCTTCAACGGAAGAAACACCTCGAAGCCCTCGTCCTCATTGACGAGCTCACCCATGTGTATAACCGGAAGTATCTTCAACAAGCGTATTCCAGACTGAAGGATCAAGGGGATCGTCAGCTATGCGTGGCGATCCTCGATATCGATCACTTCAAGAAGGTGAATGATACATATGGCCATCTAATCGGAGATCAAGTGCTTAGGGAGTTTGCCGGCTACCTTAAACAAAAGGTGGGGGCACAGGACATCATCTTCCGTTACGGTGGAGAAGAGTTCGTCATCCTGTTTCACGGAGCTTCCCTTCATGAAGCGGTGGCCAAATTGAATGTCCTCCGTGAAGATTTCAGCCTTCATACTTTCTTTGCCGGAGAGGCGTTCAGCTGTACGTTTTCAGCGGGAGTGGCCGAGATCACCGATCCCGGCCAACCGTTCGAACACTGGCTTGGTCTCGCTGATACGGCTCTGTATGAAGCGAAGGAAGGGGGGCGGAACCGGGTTAAATCCGAGGTCTTGAAGCTCGACCCTTCCCACGAGAAGATCATCAAGGTGGCCATCGTGGATGATGACCCCATCATCCGGACGGTGATGAGTGACATCGTGGAGAAGCTTCCGCAACAGGCGGGGGTGCGTTACGACGTCAACACATTCGATAACGGCGAATCCTTCCTCTATGATGAATGGCATGGCAGTGAACAGACCCTCGTCGTCCTAGATGGGGTGATGCCGAAGATGGATGGCCTGGAGGTACTGGAACACCTGCGACGCCGTCAGGATTCCGATCGCTACAAAGTAATCATGCTGACATCGAGAAGAAGCGAACGTGACATCTCGAGATCCCTGCAGCTTGGAGCCGATGATTACATCACCAAGCCCTTCAAGCTTCTTGAGCTCGAGGCGCGTTTGAATCAAATACTGAAAAGAATGAGGTAAGGCCATTGTTCAAAGATGAGCTGTTGTTTTTTGTCGTGATGCTCGGGATTTTCCTGATCATCTTATTCTCGATCTTTCTTTATCTCGTCATGAAAAAAATAAGAGAAACGAAGAAGCGTGAAAATATAGAGGCATATAAAGAGGAACTCCAGCTTCCTCTTTTCCATTTCCTCAGGGAAGGAGCGGAGGAAGTTGAAGTGGGAAGGGATCCCCTTCAAATCAGGGCATTGATCGAGCTGATGGCTGGTTTCTCCCAAACATTCTCAAGCGAAGATATCCTCATGAGGATCCGCCTTTTCGCAGAGGACCACTTTGACGGGGAGATCAAGAAGCATCTCCGTCACCGGCGGTGGAGTATGCGGATGAATGGTCTGTACTGGATCGAGGACTTCGGGATGCGCACCATGACAGTCGAACTCGACAGGGTCTATCAATCACGCAGACTGACCAAACAGGAAGAAATCCAGATTCTCAAAATCTACATCAAGAATGGATCATCCGATGTGATGAAAGCCCTTATGCATCCGAAGCATGAATTCACGGAATTTGAGTACAGCCTTCTGTTCCAAGCCCTTGGAAATGAAGATTTTGAGGGACTCATGGAGGTGGCAGGGGAGTTGCCGGAGGTCATGCATCATTCCCTCATTGATAGCATCGGCATGAGGCAGAATCCACGTTATGCAGGATTTTTGGAGGAGAAGCTCGGATCGGCATCTTCCGAGATACGGATCCGTGCCTTGAAAGCAATCGTGGCCATGGAGCATTATCCTCCGCCTGACCTACTTGCCGAACACCTGGAGTCAGAGTCTTGGCAGGAACGCCTCATGGCCATCAAGGTATGTGAATACGTACGGAATCCTGAATTGACAGGCCTTCTCATTGGCTTGATGAGGGATCCGTCCTTCTATGTGCGGTCGCAGGCGGCTCAGGCCATCATGCGTCTTGAGCGCGGGCAGGAGGTCCTGAGGGAGATTGCTGTATCGGAAGAAGATCTTTACGCCAGGGATATGGCGGAACAATGGTTGGAAAGGGGGAGGATCACATGAACATTTCAGACGCATGGGGAAACGTCCTGCTCGGCATCGGGTGGTTCGTTCTCATTTATATGATTCTCGTCATCTCTTTTTATACAATCCTGCTTGTGATCTCCATGTTCCAGCTGCGGAAATCGTATCAGCTTGACGACTGGGAGCCGTATGAAGAGCTCCTTCATCTTTCCCAGACGAAGCCGGTATCGATCCTGGTGCCCGCCTATAATGAATCCGTCGGGATCATGGCCACGGTCCGGTCCCTCCTGAGCATTGAGTATCCGGAATACGAAGTGATCATCGTGAACGACGGGTCGACGGATGATTCCCTTGAGAAGCTCATCGAGACGTTCCAGCTGGTGAAGATCAAGTGGGTCATCCGGCAGCAGCTCGAAACCCAGCCCGTCAAAGCGGTCTATCAATCGAAGCTGTATAAGAACCTCCTTGTCGTCGATAAAGCAAACGGAGGGAAGGCCGATGCCCTCAATGCAGGGATCAATGTGTCCAACTTCCCGTATTTCTGCTCCATCGACGGGGATTCGGTCTTAGAGCGTTCTGCCTTCCTGAAGGTCATGAAGCCCATCATTGAATCTGATGGAGACGTCATCGCCTCAGGTGGAAGCATACGGATCGCCAATGGATGTGACATCGAGAGCGGAGAGATCGTGAAGATCGGGTTATCCCGTTCTCCGCTTGTCGTCATGCAGGTAATCGAGTATTTGAGGGCGTTCCTGATGGGACGAATCGGACTCAGCCGGCACAATCTCCTCCTCATCGTATCCGGGGCCTTCGGCGTCTTCTCAAAAAGCTGGGTCATCCGGGCCGGGGGCTATGCCCATACGGTGGGGGAAGACATGGAACTCGTCGTGAGGCTCCATCGATTCGTGAAAGAAGAGAAGGCAGACAAACAAATCGTCTACGTCCCGGATCCCGTCAGCTGGACGGAAGCACCGGAATCCATGAAATACTTGCGGAGACAGCGGAGCAGATGGCACCGCGGACTGTTCGAGAGCCTTTGGATCCACAAAAAGCTCCTGTTCAATCCGAAATACGGCTCCATCGGCATGGTGTCCATGCCCTATTTCCTCATCATCGAGTTCCTCGGACCGGTCGTGGAGCTCACGGGCTATCTCATCATGATTGTCTCGCTGCTGTTCGGCGGCGTGTATCTGGAGTTTGCCATCCTATTATTCTTATTATCGATCTTCTACGGTTCGATCCTTTCCATGTCAGCTGTGCTACTGGAGGAATGGACGATCCGGAAGTATCCGAAGGCATCTGACATTACGAAACTATTCTTCTATTCCCTAACAGAGACCCTCTGGTATCGCCCATTGACCGTTCTGTGGCGCTGTGAAGGCATCATCGACTTCCTCCGCAAGAAGCGGGGCTGGGGTGAAATGGCGAGAAAAGGAGTATCCAAATGAACAAGTTGAAACGATATGGCTTCCTGATCTTCATCATAGGAATCGTCCTGCTCCTGACCTCCCCATTTTGGGTGTGGCAGTTGAAGGGGAAGAAGGATCTTGATCTGATGATCGTGGATAAGACCGTTCCCGATGAAAGCTACCGAGAGCATAAAGGCCTGATGTGGCTATTGAATCAGCAGAAATATAGGAAGAGCAACGGAGGTATTTATCAGGAAAATCAAGACTATGTCGGGTATGACCCTAAGGAAGAAAAGGGTTCATCCGTTCCGGAATCCGCTGAAGGCTATGATGCCGTCTACATCACCGATACATACGGGGTGTATGAAGAAGACCTGGATAGGGAAAATGTATCCGGTTCCCGCTCCTCCAAGGTGTATGGAGGGCTCGAGGAGGCAGAGATCGACTCTCTGAAGTCCATGGCCCTGAATGAAGGAAAGACCATCATCGCCGAGTTCAACTCCATGGCCGATCCCACAGATGAAAAGGCCAGGCGTAAATTCTACTCCCTCTTCAATCTTGAATGGTCTGGGTGGATCGGGCGTTATTTCCCCGACATGACAAGTGAAGAGGTCCCCGAGTGGGTCCGCAGCAACTATAAAGAGCAGTACGGGAAGGACTATGTGTTCAAAGGCGGTGGCTTCGTCCTTGTCGATCGGTCGGATCGCCTGATGATCTTGAACGGGGACGACATCACCGATAAAGGAGCCATCTTCTCCACCACCAAAAAGGGGGAAGGGGAATTCGGTGAAGACATGTCGGTTGCCTATTCCTACTGGTTCGATATCGTCGAAGCCATCAATCCGGACGAGGTGCTGGCCGAGTATTCCATGTCCCTTACCGACAAGGGAAAAGATAAGCTGAAGGGGATCAATCTGCCGACAAGCTTCCCGGCTGTGATCCACCAAGAGAACCGTCAATTCGAAACATACTACTTCAGCGGTGATTTCGCCGACCAGCCGGACGTACCGAATCTGTATCAGACATCAGGACTGCCGACATGGCGGAAGTGGACGGGGCGCTCGGGACCGGATGAAGAAACGGCATTCTACTGGAAGGCGTATGCCCCGATGATGGACACAATCCTCGATAGGATCCATCGCCAGAAGGATGAGCCCAAGGCGAAAGCGCAGAAAACGGAAGTCGTGGACGGCATCAAGCTTGCGGGCAAGGTGGGATCTGACTACGTTCAGATCAACCAGGACGGCAAGTGGAAGGATATGACCATCAAGGGCGTCAACATGGGGATTGCCAAGCCCGGACATTTCCCCGGCGAGACGGCCATCACCAAGGAAGAGTACCTGAGATGGTTCAAGCAGATCGGAGCCATGAATGCCAACTCCCTACGGGTCTATACGATCCATCCTCCGGAGTTCTATGAAGCCTTTTATGAATACAATCAGATGGCTGAAAAACCCCTCTACCTCTTCCACGGGGTATGGGTGAATGAAGAGATCTTCCTGAAGACGAAGGATGCCTTCGCCAAGGAAAACACCGAAGAATTCCAGGATGAAATCAAACGCACGGTCGATCTGATCCACGGGAATGCAGACATTCCCGATCGTCCTGGCCATGCTTCTGGTCAATACAAATATGATATTTCGCCTTACGTCCTCGGCTGGGTGTTCGGGGTCGAGTGGGATCCGGAAGTGGTCCTCTCGACGAACGAAAAACATAAGGGCATGAAGGATCTGAAGGGTGAGTATCTCTATACGGAAAAGGCCCAGCCATTTGAGGTATGGATCTCCACCATGATGGATGAAGCCGTATCGTATGAGACCTCCACCTATAAGTGGCAGCGCCCTGTCAGCTTCACCAACTGGGTGACCACGGATCTCCTCGACCATCCGTATGAACCTTCTGAGAAGGAAGACATGGTATCGGTGGACCCGAACGTCATCAAAGCAACGGATCAGCTGCATACGGGTTTGTTCGCATCGTATCATATTTATCCGTACTACCCGGACTTCCTCAACTATGAGCCGGCGTACATCAACTATCTCGATCACCGCGGCGAGAAAAACAACTATGCAGGCTATCTGAATGATATGAAGAAGCACCATACCATGCCGCTCGTCGTTGCCGAATTTGGTGTGCCGGGCTCCCGTGGCCTGACCCACCGGAATGTCGACGGACTTGATCAAGGGCATCATTCTGAAAAAGAGCAGGGTGAAATCGACCGCAGGCTCTTTGAAGATATCATTGCGGAGAACCTGGCCGGCGGAATGGTCTTCACCTGGCAGGATGAATGGTTCAAACGGACATGGAACACGATGGACTACGATGATCCGGACAGACGTCCGTTCTGGTCCAATGCCCAGACCAATGAGCAGCAGTTCGGCGTCCTGAGCTTTGATCCCGGCAAGAACCGAACCGACGTCCTACATGTCGATGGACGCAGAGAGGACTGGGCGTTCAAGGGCATTGAACCTGCATTCGAGGACGGTGACCACGCCCTCTACGTTTCCAGTGATGAACGATATGTATACGTGAGGGTCGATACGGATTCCGTGAAAGATAAAGATTCTTATCTTCTCTTTGATACGATCCCGGATCAAGGTCAATCGACCATCCCGGGGGTCGACGATGTGAAGACCAAAGGAGTGGATTTCGTCCTTCATATGAATGGGGATCAGAGCGCCCGACTCCTCGTCGACAGCTATTACGATAGCTACTACTATCACTACGGCAACCTCCTCGAGATGATCGACAAGGAGCCGTATGCTGGGAAGAAGGATAACGGCGTCTATCATCCAATCCGCCTGACCCTGAATAAGGAGCTGACGATCCAGGGCAAGACCCTGCCGTTTGAATCCTATGAAACGGGCAAGATGCAGTTCGGTACGGCTAACCCCGGGGATGAAGACTATGACTCCCTCACGGATATCAGCGTATCCCCTGAAGGCGATATGACCGAAATCCGCATCCCGTGGCAGCTCCTGAACATCAAGGATCCGAGCCTCAAGGATGCCATGGGGGATATGTGGAAGACGGGAATTGAAGGCAAGGAAAAATTCGATTCCATCAGTATCGGACTTTATGAAACAGACGGGAAGGCATCCTACGCTTATCCGGCATTGAAAGACGGCTTCATGGATCCGGCGGCATTTTACCGGTATTCATGGAAAGAGTGGGAAGAGCCGACCTTCCATGAAAGACTGAAAGATTCCTATTATATTCTGCAAGAAGCGTATGGAAAAGGAGGGAAATGAACATGGCGAAGATCTTGATTGCGGAAGACGAAGAAGTGCTGCGCATGCTCATGGTCGACACTCTTGAAGATGAAGGATATGACATCGACGAAGCGGCCGACGGCCAGGAAGCGATCGACCGAATCCTCGGCACCGACTACGACCTGATCGTCCTTGATTATATGATGCCCGCCTTTACGGGCCTCGAGGTCATCGATCAGGTGAGGAACCACCATGGAAAGAGCGATGTGAAGATCATGATGGTCTCAGCGAAGAATCAGCAGGCGGATAAGGACCTTGTCCTTGCCGCCGGTGCTGACTACTTCATGTCGAAACCTTACAGCCCGGTCGAACTCATGGAGAAGATCGGGGACATTCTGAATGGATAAACTCCTTGAATTTTACCATTCCAGCCTGAGACGGCGGATCATTGTCCTCATGACAGGATTCATCCTCGTGTTCCTGATAGGAGCAGGCTGTTTATACTGGTATGATCACAGACTTTCCGTAGAGTACGATGAGACGAAAGCCAAGCTCGATGATCGGAAGGAAGTCGCCCAGAAACTTGACCGACAGTTCAACCGGATCTTCTTTGAAGGGCGCGGGTATGTGGCGTTTAAACGACCTGAATTTAAGCAGAGCATTAGAAACCTCGAGAAGAAGTTGAAAGTCACCATACGGGAAATGAATAAGATTTCTGAGTCTGATGATGATCGCGCCTTCGCCTCCGAGGTAGAAGATTTCAATGAATACTATGTTGATATCGTTAACAATACAATTGAGCTCGTGGAAAATGGCGACGAACAGGGTGTCCAAGATAACTCTGCCAATGGTGGAACTGCTAAAGTAGAAGAATTTCTTGAAAAATTGGATGCCTATAATGACAACATCCAACAGTCCACTGATGAAGCTTATGAAGAACTCCGGGCCAAGGAAGCGACGAGTCAGACGATCTTCCTGGTCTTCGTCTTGCTCATGCTCCTTCTCCTCATGCGTATCATGCGCTCGATTGCCAAGCAGATCGGTCATCCCCTTGAAGAAGTGGCGTCCTCTGCCCAGCATATCGCCGAGACCGGTACGTATCAAAACTGGACGTTCAATAAGGATCGCCGCGATGAGATCGGCCAGCTTTCAAGTGCCTTCGAAAAAATGATCTTCACCGTCCAGGAAAAAGAAGATCATCTCGTCTCCCAGAATGAAGAACTCCAAGCCCAGCAGGATGAGCTCGAAGTCCAGCAGGAGGAATTGGAACGATTGCTTCATCTTGCGCGCGACAGGGGAGAGCAGCTTGAACGCCGGAACGAATTCATCAATGGGATATCGAACTCCCTCAATAAGAAAGAGGTACTGGAAAGCATCGTCAAGAGCATGTGTAGCATCATGGGCGCACCACGGGGGATGATCGTCCTCATGGATGACCAGGATACCCATGCTTCATTCGGGGTATCCAAGGAAGCCATCGGCCAGTTCCTTGCCCATATCCAGAATGGCCTTCATCAACGGTTATTCGAGACGAAGGAACCGTTTTGCGTAAAACGTGAGCTCGTCATGGCAGAAAAAGGCTATCATGAGGAAACCATGTATTCTTATGACCTGTTCATCCCAGTCCTGTCGGCTCAAGGAGAAGTGGAGGCCTTCATGGTGTTCAGTCGCTTCGGTGAAGGATTCACCGACAAGGAACAGCAGGAGTATAAAGGGTTTGCGAAGCAGATCTCCATTTCCTTGAGAAACATCCTTCTTTATGAAGATTCCGAACGGGTTCGTCATATGAACCAGGATATCCTGAACAATCTCCAGGAAGGGATCCAGCTCGTTGACCCGATGGGCGACAGCCTGCTGGTGAATACCAAGTTTGCGAGGATCATCGGAAGTGACATGGGAGCACTGAAGGATGCTCCATATTCGAAATGGGGCTGCAGCATTGTCACCCAGGTGGAGAACGGTGATGAACTGAAGGAATACTATCAAAATGTCATCCGCCGGCAGGAATCCGGCAGTAGTATGATCTACAGGCTTACAGAAGGAAACGATGTCTTCCAGGTGTACTCTACTTCCCTTTATCACGAAGATGAGCATATAGGTACCATCTTCGTACACCGCGATATCACGAAAGAATACGAAGTCGATCAGATGAAATCTGAATTCGTGAGTACCGTAAGCCATGAGCTGAGGACGCCACTTGCAAGTGTTCTGGGATTCACGGAGCTTATGCTTACTCGGGATCTGAAGCCGGAGCGGACGAAGAAGTATCTGACCACAATCTACAAAGAAGCCCAGCGTCTCACGTCCTTGATCAACGATTTCCTCGACGTGCAACGGATGGAATCCGGGAAACAGACATTTGAGAAGAAGTATGAAGACGTCCTGGATATCGTCCGGAATATCGTGGATCTCACGAAGGTGAGTTCACCCCATCATACCTTCACGATCGGAAGGGAAACGGATTGCACCGTCGTCCTCGGAGACGGGGATAAACTCACGCAGGCGTTCACGAACCTCATCAGCAATGCGGTGAAATACTCACCGGATGGAGGGGACGTCACGATCCTCATGAAGGAAAAAGAAGACCGCATCTCCATCGAGATCCGCGATGAAGGACTGGGCATCCCGGAAGAGGCAATCGGTAAGCTCTTCACGAAATTCTACCGGATCGACAATTCAGACCGGCGGAAGATCGGAGGCACGGGCCTCGGCCTTACCATCGTCAAGGAAATCATCGAGGCCCACGGCGGGTCTGTGACCGTGTCGTCTGAACTCGGAAAAGGAAGCACCTTCACGGTCACCCTCCCGGTCATCACCCTTGATACGTTCAAGGAGGAAGAACAGGGGAACGGCCACAACATCCTTGTGATCGAAGACGATATGAGCCTTGCATCCCTTCTCGCCACAGAGCTTTCCGAGAGCGGCTTCCAGGTGGATCACACGACGAATGGCTCAAGTGCCATCGAGCGTCTGAAGCGGACGAAACCCGATGCCATCGTCCTGGATATCATGCTTGGGGGTAAACTGAATGGATGGGATGTGCTTGAGGAAATCAAGAAGGAAGAGAGCCTGACCGGCATACCAATCATCATCTCCTCCGCCCTTGATGAGAAAGAAAAGGGGTTGACCCTTGGGGCAAGCGACTACCTGATGAAACCCTATCATCCAAGCAAACTATCAAAAACCATTCTTCACCTTCTATTGAAAAAAGGGACAAAAGGAGATATCCTTGTCCCGACAGAAGACCGAACGATCGAATGACACGAAGGGGCGGTTCCCGTACTTCCATCAGGAAGCATGGAAACCGTCCCTTTTTGCTTTCATGTGGCGCATGGGTGACGCATGGGGACGGTTCCTGTGCGCCAAAAAGTAGCCCCCGAACGTTTCCCTCTATTCGCTAGTTGCTCTCCACTCTTTTGCAAGTAGGCTGTAGGTGACGATGTCGTTGTAGTGGCCGTTGATAAATTCTGCGTCGCGGGAGATGCCTTCCTGCTTGAATCCGAGACGTTCGGGGATATGGCGGCTTCTCTTGTTGCCTTCTGCGCACTGGATGTCGACTTTGTTCAGGTTGAGGTCGTCGAATGCGTGCTGGAGAATGGCGGTGACGCAGGCCTGCATGATTCCGTTGCCTTGGGCTTCTTCTGATAGGTAGTAGCCGATGCTGGTGCTTCGGGTTTTCCAGTTGATGAAGTGGAGGTTGATCATCCCGACGAGTTTGCCGTGGTGGCGGATGCCGGCGGTGAATCCGTCGTTGGCGGCGAGTTGTTGGAGCCAGGCGGGGATGATAGAGTCGCGGTAGATGTCGGGTGATTGGACGCCGTCTACCCAGCCGAGCCAGTGTTTGAGGTGGTGGCGGTTGGTGTCGACGAGGGTGTAGATTTCTTGGGCGTGGTGGGGTTGGAGAAGGGCTAGTGTTAGGTTTGGTTGGACTTGGAATGTGAACATGGTGGTGGTCTCCTTTGGTAGTGGTTTGTGTAGTTGGTTATTGGTTCGTTCCGTTTCGCTGCGGCCGGCCGCTTTCCATGGGGCGTGCGGTGAGCCGCTTCGGCAAGCCTGCAGGGTCTCACCCTGCCCGCTTTTCCCATAGGAGTCGGCCGTCCTCCGCTGCACTTCACTTTGTGGTGTGTACAAGTGTAGTAAGTTAAATCCACACCTCTCACCCCTTTTTTATGGGAGTGAAGAAGGGAAGGGTTCGTTTCGTTCCGCTGCGGAGGGCCGCTTTCCATGGGGCGTGCGGTGAGCCGCTTCGGCAAGCCTGCAGGGTCTCACCCTGCCCGCTTTTCCCATAGGAGTCGGCCGGCCTCCGCTTCACTTCACTTTGTGGTATGTACGAGTGTTGTAGGTTAAATCACACCTCTCACCCCCTTTTTTATGGGAGTGAAGAAGGGAAGGGTCCGTTTCGTTCCCGCTGCACTTTATGGTGTGTACGAGTGTAGTAGGTTAAAATTCAAACGCATCCCTTCCTTTTGGCTGGGTACAGGTATTATAGCTCGCATTCTTGTATTTTCCAATACTTATTTTTCCATGGGTAAGGATTGATTTATGGGGGTGTGGGTGGTACGATTAGACTAATGTTAAGGGAAAGGGATGATGGGTGAACGATGGATAACTAATCTTGGTAGGTAGAATTTGAAATTGAATGAATTTCGAATGATATTTAGTAGGATTAGTCTGCCCATTTTTCCCATAGGTCCCATTTCCGTCGGGCTTATTTGTGTATGGTACTTTGCGGCTAATCCTTCCAGAAATCGTGGGAGGATTTTTTGTGTTCTCCCGGAATGAGGAGAGGATTGTATGCAGGAATTAATGAAAATCGATTCAGTGAATATTGAAATAGAAGGAACGCTTTTGTTGGAACAGGTGAAGGCAGGGGTGAGAAGAGGGGAGGTGATCGGTCTCATCGGAAATAATGGGGCCGGTAAATCGACTCTTCTGAAGCTGTTGAACGGTGACATTGCACCGTCGTCAGGCAGCATCACACCGCTGATTCAAGGGTTGAAGACCGTGATGGTAGAGCAGGAAGCCATGGATCATTCAAGGGAAGCGTTGTCCCCTGGGGAAACAGCGCTCCTTCAGAAATGGGATGTGCCGGATGGAGAGTATGAACAGCTGAGCGGTGGTGAGAAGCTGAAGGTGAGACTCGCACGCGGAATCGCTCAGAATGCACATTTGCTGCTTCTAGATGAACCGACCAACCATCTCGATGAAGAAGGGATCGGATTCCTGATCAATGAGCTGAAGGGATATCGCGGGACCGTCATCCTGGTCTCCCACGACCGGGCGTTCCTTGATGAGGTGGCCGATGTGATCTGGTCCATCGAGAACAAGACGATCGTGACATATGAGGGGAACTACTCGGCATACGTGAAGATCGTCGAGCAGCGCAGGCTCACCCAGCAGCGGGCATATGAGAAGCAGCAGAAGCTCATCGAACGGATCGAGGGACAGATCCAGGACCTTACTTCCTGGTCAGGAAAAGCCCATGCCCAGTCGACAAAGCAGGAATTTCCGAAGGAGTTCTACCGTTCGAAGGCCAAACGGATGGACGCCCAGGTGAAATCGAAGAGGAAGCGGCTTGAGAAAGAAATCGAGCGGATCAATGCCGAGCCTGTCGAGGTGGAGGAAAAGAAACACCTCTCCGTCCGTGCGGGCAGAAAGGCCGGCAAACGTCTCCTTGAAGTGAAGGATCTTGGTAAAGCCCATGGAAGCAAGGTGCTTTTCCGCGGTGCCTCCTTCACGATCCAAAACGGAGAGCGGGTGGCGGTGACCGGTGCCAACGGGAGCGGGAAGACGACGTTCCTCAATATGATCATGGGAAAAGAAACGCCTGATGAAGGGGAGATGTGGCTTTCACCTTCCGCGAAGATCGGCTACCTCACCCAGGAGGTCTTCGACTTACCCCTAGATGAGACACCGGAGAATCTTTTTTACAGGGAGACGTTTCACGACCGGGGGCAGGTGAGGAACCTCATGACCTATCTCGGATTCGACAAAAGCCAGTGGGAGGAGCCGATCCGCCATATGAGCATGGGAGAGCGGGTGAAGTGCAAGCTCATCAAATATATCCTCGAGGACCGGGACGTGCTGATTCTCGATGAACCGACCAATCACTTGGACCTCCTGAGCCGCGAGCAGCTGGAACATACCCTGGCAGCCTACGATGGCACCCTCATCGTCGTTTCCCACGATCGCTACTTTTTAGAAAAGACGACATCGGCTGAGATTGCGATTGAGAACGGTAAAATGGTGAGGAAATGGGAACAGGCAGAGCCTTCAAAGGACGAACGGGAAGAGCTCAAGATGCAGCTTGAGACCGAGCGCCAGGAGGTCCTCGGGAAGCTGAGCTTCCTGACCCCTACCCAAAAGGAATACGCCGAGCTTGATGCGAGGTTCAATGAACTGACGAAACGAATCAGGGACATGTAGGAAAAATATGCTAGGATAGAAGAAAAGCAAGCAGGGGAGAATTCAATGAAAACTGTAATCTATTTCGTCAGACATGCCCATTCCACCTATACACCGGAGGAGCTCACCAGGCCCCTGTCGGAGAAAGGGATGAGGGATGCCAGGCGTGTGACCAGGATATTTGAATCCGAAAACCTCGACCATGTGGTATCCAGCCCGTTCTTGCGTGCGGTGCAGACGGTGGAGGGCACAGCGGCATCCTTGAATCAAGACGTGATCCTGATAGACGGATTTAGGGAACGGCTTCTATCTTCGGAGCCCTTAGACGATTTTCAAGGAGCCATCCGCAAGGTGTGGGAAGAGCCTTCATTCCACTGGGAAGGCGGAGAATCGAATGTGGATGCTCAGAAGCGCGGCGTCGCAGCCATGCTTGAACTTCTAAAAGAATATGAAGGGAATCACGTGGCCGTCGGGACCCACGGGAATATCATGGTGCTCATCATGAATCACTTTGACCCCAAGTATGGATTGGCGTTTTGGGAGAACCTCGATATGCCCGATGTGTACCGGCTGACCTTTGAGGGTGTCGATCTGGTGGAAGTGTCGCGGTTGTGGGAACCCCGTTCAGAAAGAGAGAAGAGGCCATGATAAGCAGGGCCGATCAGGAGGCGTCCCTGGACTCCCTGGAATCGACCTACCGCAAGCTCTCGAACGCCTATGAAAGCATGGAGGTGAAAGGAGCGAACACCACCCTGGTGAAAAAGAGGCTCGATGCTATTAAGGCAGGTATCGACAGCCTGAGAAGCGATTGGTACGGTACCGGTTTTTCATATGAAAGAGACGTCATCGCTACTTCTCAACAAACGCTGGAAGACATCCTTCCTTCGATTCATAAACAGATAGTGAAGGCCAAAGATGGAAGCCCCCAGCTGACATTGAATTAACGGAGACTGACCGCACTGAATCTGGCCATCGAATCGTTGAAGAACCGCCTTGGTTGAGGCGGTTCTTTGCTTTATTTCGAATTATTCATGAAAGAAAGGGTCTTCTCGAATAAAAGCGGTTGAACATCGGGGTAGGTCAAGGGATGGAGTTGAGTGTCAAAATACCTTATCTCTCCGATCTCAGATGGTGGTTTTGAACCAATCTCTTTCACCACTGCGTAGAACAGTCTGCCACTTCTGGTTCCGATAGAGTAGTCACAAATCGGAGCGAATGTGGCACTCTGGCATCCGGTTTCTTCAAACAGCTCTCTCTTGGCCGTTTCCTCAATCGTTTCACCCGGCTCCCTGTGCCCTCCTGGGATTTCCCAGGTTTCTCGTGAAGTATGCCTCACAAAAATCCATTGCCCCTGAAAATCAACGCTGATCACGGCGAAATCAAAAGCCTTCTCTTCCGTTACATCAAGTTCGTGAAATACAATATCCATCATCCACCTCTTAGCCATAAATAATATCTATATTCTACTGTTAAATCCTTTTATTGTAAATTAGAACAAAAACCCCCCTTGCACTCATGCAAGGGGGGTTCATTCAAGACTTATTTAGTTTCTGCGTCGTTGCGAGTGATGATACGGTCGATCAGACCATATTCCAAAGCGCGGTCCGCAGTCATGAAGTTGTCGCGGTCCGTGTCTTTAGAAATCACGTCAAGTGGTTGACCAGTGCGGTCAGCAAGGATTTGGTTCAATTTCTCGCGAAGGAAGAGAATGCGTTTAGCTGCAATTTCGATTTCCGTCGCTTGACCTTGAGCTCCTCCAAGTGGTTGGTGAATCATCACTTCTGCGTTTGGAAGGGCAAGACGTTTGCCTTTTGCTCCGGCAGCTAGAAGGAATGCACCCATGGAAGCGGCCATACCGATGCAGATCGTTTGAACATCAGGTTTGATGTACTGGATCGTATCGTAGATCGCCATACCGGCTGTGATGCTTCCGCCTGGTGAGTTGATGTAGATGGAGATGTCTTTCTCCGGATTTTCAGACTCTAGGAATAGAAGCTGGGATACGATTGAGTTTGCCACATTATCATCGATGGCGCTCCCAAGCATGATCACACGGTCCTTCAATAGACGGGAATAGATGTCATACGCACGTTCACCGCGGTTTGTTTGTTCAATAACTGTAGGAATTAAGTTCATCCTCGTTCCTCCTTAAATGCATCTGTGTATTTTTGAATCATTTCATATTCACTTTGTACTGTTATCATACACTGTTGGTCAATAAAGGTCAAACCTAATGCTTCCTTTATTAACCTGTATGTAAATCCTTTCTACATCATACCCACTCATCCCTTTTTTAAACGGTACAAAAGGCGAAAGTTTCGTGATTGCTCCCCCTTGCCAACGGGTAAAATGAGAAGTGCACCCCTCTATGGGAATCAGATCAGAAATAGAACAAAAGGAGCCGATACTATGAACCTACAACTCATCAGAAACGCGACCCTGATCATTGACTATGCAGGCACGAGATTCCTCATTGACCCCATGCTCGCACCGAAAGGGACCTATCCTCCCTTCACACCGTCCAAACGGGATGACATCCAGAATCCCATCGTCGATCTGCCGGAATCCGTTGACGCCATACTGGAGGGGATCGACGCCGTGATCCTCACCCATCTTCACCTGGATCACTTCGATGACAAGGCAAAAGAAGTACTCCCTAAATCCATCAATCTATATGTACAGAACGAAGCCGATGCCGGAGAAGTCCAAAAAGCAGGCTTCACAAATGTGCATGTGCTAAATAACGAGCAGTTCAACGGCATCCAGCTCATCAAAACCAAAGGCAAGCACGGAAGGGGAGAGATCCTCAAGCGCACCGGGACCGTCAGCGGCATCGCCTTCAAACATGAGAACGAGAAAACCCTCTACGTTGCCGGCGATACCGTATGGAATGAAGAGGTGGAAGAAGAAATCCTCACCCACCATCCGGACATCATCGTCGTCAACGCAGGGGACAACCAGTTCCTCGAAGGAGGATCCATCGTCATGGGCAAAGAAGACGTCCTTCAGACAGCGAGCGCAGCACCCGAAGCCACCATCGTCTCCACCCATATGGAAGCCGTCAACCACGGCACGCTTTCAAGGGAAGAACTTAAGAACACCGCCACAGAGAAAGGACTCCAATCCCGCATCCTGGTGCCGGAAGACGGAGAGTCCTATACGTTCTAAATCATATTAAAAGCCAAGATCCTTCCTAAGGAATCTTGGCTTTTTCATAAGGTATTAAGATGAGAAGCCAAAAACATCTTGCATTGGAGACTTTTCTCTATTATAATTAGTTCTCGTGACAGTAACTAAAACATGCCCTCGTGGTGCAACGGATAGCACGTAAGATTCCGGTTCTTAAAATGGGGGTTCGATTCCCTCCGAGGGCGTACCAGAGACCTTGTGTTTGTTGAGATTATCAGCAGGCACAGGGTCTTTTTTATTTTTCCTGTTTTGGGTGCTTTTCAAATGTTTATACCACGCAATGAATAACACGCAATGGGAGGAATAAACATGGCAAGAAGAAAAGCAGCGACTAGCACCAAGGTATTAAATAAGTTAACTCTAAAGAAAGAAAAGGTAGTTTCTGATTTTGAAACGGCTTCTAAAGAATTTTTAAGACATTGCACTATAAAGGGACTTTCACCAGATACAGTTAAGTTCTACGATAAAGAACTAAAAGGACTTCTTAGAGCGTTTCATGAATTAGAAGTCTCATTGGATGAGGTTCGAACCATTAAGGCAGAAGATATTGAGAAATGGATTGAATATATGCTTAAGGATAACAGAGCCATTTCTTCAATAAACGCTCGAATGAGAGCTGGTAGGACATTCTTTAATTTTTGCTTGAAAAAGAATTATGTTGGTATTAACCCGTTTGAAGGTATTTCTCAACTTAAAAAGCGCCATACTGTTGGTTCAACCTTCACAAAAAAGCAATTAGAGCAGTTGTTAAGCGCTCCAGATATTACACAGTTTGTTGGTCTAAGAGACCTTGCCATTATGTTGACTTTTGCCCATGTAGGTCTTCGTTTAAAGGAGCTATGTTCTCTAAAGATTCAAGACGTAAGGTTTGATGGTTATGGAGAAGTGATTATTCAACAGGCAAAGAATCGGTACGCAAGGCGTATACCAATGACAAAGCGTCTGAAAACAGTTTTGAAAGCTTATTGTGAAGAAAGGGGTATTCTTGATACAGATGCTTTATTTGTGAGTGTCGAGAATGCCCCAATTAACCCTCGAACGGTTCAAGAAAGGTTAAAGCACCATGGGGTTAATTCAAGCGTTGAGAAGGATGTTTCAGTGAGTCCACACGCTTTCCGAAGGACATTCTGTAGACTGAAAGTAGAAGCGGGGGTAAATTTATTCGTCTTGCAAAGGCTAACTGGTCATAGCGACCTTGAAATGCTCCAACGGTATGTTCAGATTTATGGGAAAGACCTTGAACAAGCAATTGAGAAGGGTTTCGATTAAAAATAAGAGAATGTGTTTTACTTAATGATTGAGTAAATATATAAAACAAGTTATTTTCTCTGTGTAAATGATAGAAGCAGTCAGAGGACTGCTTCTAAATAAAGGATTACAAAAAAAATAGAAAATGCGCCGCAAATTATTATTTTAATATATTTTTTTATCGTTATATTCTATTCTCTTTAACAGGCGATAAATTAGATGAAAATCCTGATATTGCAATACTTTTGTTTAAATATTCTGAACATTAACTTTACATTCCATCATTTTCTCTATATAATAAAATTGTTTCAAAACAGGGGAGGTAGATACGTGTTTATAGCATATACAGATGCTTCAATTAAAGAGGAGAAAGCATATTTAGCATTCTTGATTATCTTCGAAGATAAAAGTATGGTACGCAGAAGAATAATCGTAAACCAGACAGATAGCAACATTGCCGAAGCTTTGGCAATAAACGAGCTGCTATCATTTCTCCGTTACTATAAATTCACCAACGGATTAATTTTATTCGACGCAAATGGGGTGAAAAAACAGCTAAAGTGGAAATATAGGCAGATACATAAGTATATACATAAAAACACTTATAAAGAGCTTAGAAAACTTAATGTGAGGACTCAATTAATTAATAGAAAATTGAATCTTTCGCATAAAATCTGTCAACATGATAAATATCTTCAATCACATCCTATATCTAAAATTAATCGTAAGTGCTATCTAAGTGCTGAAAAATCTCCGGAATTGTATATGCAACCGTCAGTACTCAAGGAATACAGGGAGATTTACAATAAACATTTTGTTACCTTTCACGAAGCACAGATGAATCTAAATAATATAATATGTCTTGCAGACCTTGTTGAGGATACTGAGGGTACAAAAGTCTATGCAATAAGTAATAGAAGAATAAAAGTTACGAATGATACTGTAGTAAAGCTATGGAAAGTTAATCATTAGAGATGGAATAATACGCTATTTCGTATCAGAGGTAAAGATTGAGACGGAGAAGTATAACGAGATATCTAGAGAAAGGAGAACTTGAATGTTTGGTTGGAGGAAAAGAGATATTGATAGGCTTAATAAGATTAATATATCTAAAGTGGAATTAGAATTAACACACTCCAGAGATGAAGTGCAAAATTTAGAAAAGCTTTTGCACCAACAAGTCAAAGAATTTATAGAACAGAAAACTAAAGTGGAATTAGAATTAACACATTCCAGAGATAGAATACGAAGTTTGGAAGCGCTCTCTGTAGAACATTCTAAAGATTTAAGTGAACATAAAAGAAAATTAGATTCAATAGGTCAAATTTTGTGTGATATAAGTAACGAAGTAAAAAAAGATGTAACATCCAGTAAAACCGAAACGACTATAGGTGAAGAGCTTGAAGAAATCGATAAGGAAAATAGAGAAATAACAATCCAGGTGTTAAAGCTGGAAACAATCGAACTTAAGAAGAGGCTACTCAACTATGTTGAAGAAAGGCAACAACCATTAGACCACTTCGAATTCGCTCTTACAAACTATAAGAATAGAGATTTTACAAAAAAAGCACCTAAGATATGGGGGTATAATAGATATGATGTTGAAAAACACTTGCCGAGAAGTGTAAAAAATAATAAAAATTGTTTAGTATGGGCAAGAATTCAAAAGGAATTTGGTTATGGGTGTGCAATTACAGGAGTTAATCATTATGATTTTGAACATTTTATTCCAATCCATACAGGGCATGGTGGAGCTTATGAGGGTAATATAATTCCTATGAAATGGCAACTTAACAGTTCGAAGCGTAATAAAAATCCATTTCATTGGTTCAGGGAAATGCAAATAAAAGACCCCAGTTTGTCCCTTAAACGTTGGAACAACCTTATAGAATATTTAGCAGCAAAAAACGATTTAAGTGTAGAAGAATACTTTGAATTTGTAAACTGGTGTTTTACTAATCCAAGAACTGCAGCGCAATTAGAATTAATAAATTCCCCGTCAATTGAACTTTGGAGAGATTCTAAGACTATAATTAAATAGTAGTGAAAATAAGACACTGTTTTGCTCCCCATATAATTAAAGGTTGCCGTCTTGTTATAAATGTTTTCAGGAGGAGAGTTGAATGTTAAAGTTCGACTTTCCCATTCTTAAGATTAAGAGCCAACACTAATTATCTAAATTGTTGGCTGTAAAACGTGAAATGAATAAGCGTTTAGCTGACATTTAACGTTTGATAACTTAATTAAGGTAAGTCTTGTTATACAGTTCAGGTAACAGAGCTTCATTATTTAGAATTGTGGTTTAAACTTAATTATTATGGGACTAAATAGAAAAGGATGTACACACTTGGATATAACATTATTAGATGAAATGAAAGAACGACTTGGGAATGCGGTGAAAAATGGAACAAATGATGCTGATAGATTTCATGTCTTTGCATGGGAAGCGGGTCTAGGCAAGAGTACACATGTAAATGATTCCGTTGTTGCGTACTTTAATGAATTAGCATTTAAAGGTAATCCCAAGAAGTTTCTTATTGTTAAGAAATTTAAAACTGATGTTTACGAGACGGTTGAGCAACTGAATCAAGGTGGAGTTTTGGAGATGTATGGGGATTACTCTGTCATAGGCTTAACTTCGGAAAATGTAGCGAAATACAGTGTTGATAAAATTAAAAACTGTATGGTCTTGGTGATAACACATCAAAGATACATAGAAGCCTGTGATAGAGAATTATTTCATGCATTTGGTGATAGAGACACATTAATAATTGATGAACAAGTACAGTTTCCTATAACGAAGTTTGGGCGTTCAGAATACAATGGTATGAGAAAAGATATTCATTTATATGAAGGGCAAGTATTATTTGATAAGTGTTTCTTACCGTTGTTAAAGAGATTAGATGAAATTTATAAAGAAAGAGGCTACAACAATATAGTTACATTTCAAGATGCCTTTGATAAGGATGCATTAAAGGAGTTCAAGAATTGGGTGAAAGATAATTGCAAGGGCGAGAAAAGGCAGCGGAGATATAAGGAAATAATACAGTCGTTGGAATTGTTACAAGCAGATTTTAGCGAAGGACTAATCCATAATGATGCTTTGTATTTAATCGATAAATCTATACAATTCCGCAAATTGAAAGACAATATTATTCTGGACGCAAGTGCCGATATTACCCCCTTATATCAAATAGAAGAGCAGTTTATAGTTGTTGAAAATAGGCTTTGTATCAATCATTCTAAATCAAACGTAGGTTATCTTAAGGTTAATACGAGTAAGAGCAGTTTAAAGAAGAATCTCGAAGGTATTATTAGGGACGTACAGCATAGATTGAAAAATATTAAAGACAAGAAGAAAGTATTACTTGTATGTCATAAAGAAAATTCTACAGAATTACTTGTGGGCATTAAAAAAGTTTTTGGAGATAATGTTTATATCCCTAAAGGAGAAGAGGATATTGAAGCTACACAATCATATGCAGCAGTAGATTGGTATGGCAATATTGTCGGTAAAAATACTTACAAAGATTATGATATATGTTTGATAATAGGCACTCATAATATGCCATTACCTGTCTATTTACTACAGTTTGTACAATACAGTCCGAATTTAAATGTAAGTAGATTTCCTCAAAAGATGGAATTGAAATCTGGGAAATTTGAAAATGAAACGTTGGAGGCGTTTAGAAAGGCTTTTTTAGCTGCTGATTTCTATCAAGCTGCTAGGAGGGTACAACGTAACCAAGAACCTAAGGCATCATATCTATTGTATACATTTGATGAAGATGTTGTTCAGACATTTGTTAAAAAGTTTAACCAATTGACTGATGTATTTGCTCTAAACAACGATAATCTAGTGAATGCCCCATTATCTACAAAGGATGAAAAAGTCATACGAATTTTGGAATATATTCGGGATAAGTGTGGAGTAGGTGAGGTGGTATCAAAAAAGAATATTTCGGAAGCGTTGGATATAGAGAGTAGTAACATCTCAAGATATTTAAAACATAAGCTAATATCTAACTGTGTTGAACAGGGACATATTGAAATAAGAAATAAAGTTGTTGTGAAAAATACTGTTTTCACACTAGAATAACATCTCGTCAATCGCCCTATATAAAGAATAAGTTGACGAGAAGAGATTGGGCTTGAAAAAAGAATGATTTAAGAGTGTTGACTTTGGCACTAGACTAATCGTAGCGTAGCGGAGATTAGGGTATGCAAAGTTAACACATCGGGGAGGAATGAGTGAGGAACGAACGAATGACGGGCTGATAAGCCTGTCATTGTTTGCATCATATGAATATTGGGCAGCCTGCCCATCACTAGGCTATCGCTTCGTTCCTCCTCGGCAGTTGCTCGTTCTTCACTATGTTCAGAACTGCAACTGTCATAATCACTCTTAACTTCTTTGCAATGCTGTACAAAGACAAATTTAATCAAAGGAGAAATACATGACAGTTGAAGGATTGGAGTAGATAACAACAATGTGAGGAGGGTCTTTATTGAGGCGCTCCTTTTTTGTGTTTAGGGAGAGGATGATTGAAACTTGAGTAGGAATTCACCACATCAGTTACATATCATCTTAATAAAACTTTGATTTTATTTCTTCTTTCATAGGATATAGAACGGATTAGAAAGAAAGGCTTTAACGCCCTGTCCTCTTTTAAAATATATATAAATATGTGGTATAATCTTCCTGTATAGCTAAAAAAGTACATACTAAGTCTAAAATTTATTGTAGTAAAAGTTATTCTTTTAGTTAATCAATCAAGGCAATTTTTTGTTTTAAAAAACTGTAAATGTGATGGGGGAACGTCTTTTGAACAGTTATATTATTCCATATTTAGACCCGAATAAACATATAAGGGAAGAAGACCCGTTATTCTCAGAATACACATATGGGGATGATGGGGATAAAGGGATAATTTTAAAAACTAAAGTATCAAAGGGGGACTTTCTGTTTTTTTACAAAAGTATTGAAAATAATCCTTATATTACTGCATATTACGAAGTGGAAAGGGTTTTGGATGTCCAAAAAGCAAAAATGGATAATACAATCATGATGAATTACCAAAATCCTCACTTATTTAGAAATAAAGTTCAAGAAAATGAAGTAATTGTTTTTGGAAATCCAGAAAAATCAATGATTTTAGAACACCCTTTGGTTGTTAACAGGGCATTACTAGAGGAATTATCGATTCACTATAATCCATCTCAGAATCATACAGAACTGCAAGCTCTTACGTTAAAGCTGAGATGGAAGCGATTAAATAATTCTCAAGTAATACTATTACTTGAGAAGATGAATCCACTGAATAATAAATGTTTTCTGGAAATACATAAAGTTTTAGAATCACCTATAATTTTGGATGAAACGGAAAAAGAATCGATTGTTAAGGCACGTTTAGGACAGTCAATTTTTAAAAAGACTCTTTTAGCTGTGGAAAAGAAATGTAGACTGTGTGGTGTCTCAGATGAACGATTGTTAGTTGCAAGCCATATTAAGCCATGGAGTCAATCTAATCATAATGAACGCCTAGATGTGAATAATGGATTGCTACTTTGTCCGAATCATGATGCTTTATTTGATAGGGGATATATTAGTTTTTGTGCTGATGGGGCAATATTGATATCAGATAGTTTGGAAGATGAAACGAGGGTTTTTCTAAATATCAATGAAACTATGAAGATTGTATTGAATGTGAAACAACAGGAATATATGGAGTGGCATCGGGTGAATTCATTCGAGAAATTGTATTTAAGATAGTGGGGCTGGAAATTGGAAAATAATATTAAGTCCGATATAGAATTATTTATACTAGAAGCAAAAAGGTTAACAAGCAAATCGTTATATAAATTCTTCCAAGAAAATGAAGTTGTGTTTTCAGATGGGTCGGTGGAAGAGAACGTTCCTGACATTGAACAATTAGAGGCGTATGTATTACACTTGCGAAAATTCCTGCAAGCAAATGAGAGGGTATTTGTGCCAAGGATAAGGAAGATTTGTAACAAAATTCTATATGATAATGAGATTGATTCAACTAAATTGAACCAATTCTATGATGTGTATCAACAAATGTTTAAATCCAAATCAATTCTTAAAATTAACAATCTAACATTAGAAGATATTCTTAATGCAAGGTTATATGGTGACTTGAGTCATTTAAATGAAGAAAACAGAATATTGTATTCCAGTTTAATTGAAGATTCTAATAAGAAAGCGATATACAATTTGGAATTTACCACTCTCTTAGTGGAAGCAGGGGAAATAATATTAGAAATGGCAATTGTCTGCGGAGAAGATATAATACCTTGTTTATAAAAACGGGATATCAAAAATCTGTAAGTGTAGGATGTTTAATGTTTTTGTGTAGGGAGTTTTAATAAAATTTAGATTTAATAAATATCGTGCAACATAAAACAAGGCCTACCTCTCAAATGATATAAAATTAGTTGAGGTACGAATTGAACCTTCCAATATTATGGAAACATGGATAAAATAGAATTAGTTTTTAATTATGGGGGTGGGGATTTTTGGAGGAGTTTTTCAGTTTTGTATCTACATCCGAATTTAATGCAACAATTGCAATTCTTTCAGTATTATTAACTATAGCCTTTTTTTCTGTACAAGAAGTAAGGCAAAGAAAGCATAGCACAAAAGAAACAATTCGCTTAACAGAAGAACTAGTTAATCTTATCATTCGTAATTCAGTAAATAAAAATTTAAATATATCAAATATTAATTTTGCATATATGCTTGAAGGAATGATGATTTCAAAGAATTTTAACTTAAGGCATAATACAGAACAAATTCTTAAAATGGTTTATGCTAAGGTTTATGAAAACGAACATATTAGTATTGATGTACGGCCAAGTTTATTGTCCGAAATCGAAGATAGAATTAATAGCTTAATGTATGAAGAGGTTGATTTGCCTTATAATAGTGATAAAAGAAGTGTCTGGTCATTATCTATTTCGATTGTAGCAGCTGCAGTGATATCATTAATACCTTCTTGGATTATCGGATATGTAGAACCAAGTAAGGGAATAATAAGTAATTCCTTATTATTAATATTAGTATTAGCATTTATTGTGGCTTTTCCTTTGGTAATTATAAAAGTAATACAGCCAATAGTTAGAAATTATAAAATCACTAAACAGAATGCTAATCTTGCTAATAGTAGCCAGATTAGCATAAATACTGTTCCTACAATCCCAACGGTAATTAATGATACTCATGGCTCTTCTGTTACCGACAAAGAAGTAGAGTTTAATAGTTTAGTAGAGGATGGACCAACTGTAATTGAAGTTTTTAAACAACGGTATATCCTAGAGAATTTAATAAATGAATTAATAAGAAAAACTCATAAAGACCATCAAAGGTCCTTCCCTCCGGGTAAGTCATTAATGCTTTTACGTGATAATAATATAATTGATATCGAATTCTATCACAACTTAAGAGAATTATTAAGGTTTGCAAATTCTGTTGTACATGAAGGTACAAGTCAACATATCAAATCAAACTATATGGAAGAAATTATAAATAGAATGAAATTAGAAGCAATTGAACTTAAGCGATTAATCGAAAGTGCGCCTGGAACTGACCATACTAAACCAGCTTAGATTTTTATTAGTAGAAAACTTGCTTTTAAAGGCAAGTTTTTTTATTACTATTTGAGTGTTCATATAAGGTGACATTTACAGATATATATTAATTACATCACTATGAGAATTTTGACTGATGATTTCGTTCCAATTTGGGTGTCATTAGAGTCACTGATATGATTGAGCTAAAAATAGGTTTTGGGGGACTGGTATTAATGATGGGGTTATACGGACATAGGAATTTAAATGATAATTTATTGCAAGGATGGATTTTAAATTGGAATGAACAAAGATATGTGGATTATGTAAATTCCAACATACCAACTAAATTAGATGAATTGGATAAGCGTTTAGTACAACAAATTCAGTTTAATACAATATATGAATCAATATATCTTCAATTGTTATTTTCGTAATGGCTTAACAATAGCTTCAGTTGCGAATTTTCATGAAGTATTAATTGAACCAGCTGATTCCCATACTAAGAAGGCATTACTAGAAGGATATGAATATGTGGAAAAAGGTAATGTTCATATTCATTTAAATGGAGAAATAATAGGAAATATTGGTCATATGAGCGATTTATTTTGGCACGCTTTTTATGATGAATATATCGTCCATGATAAATTTGGTGGAATTAGTCACGTGCGAGACAATCAGCAAGAATTTACATTACAAATATGGAAGCCAAATATTAATAATAATCAATTTGAATTGGAGGAACTAATTGAAAAGATAATATATGGTTGTTCAATTAAACTGGGATTGCATTTTAAAATTGCAAAATTTGATAGTTTTCAAAAAGATAAAGGAAATGCAAATTATTATTCACTTGAATTAAATGATATAAGCCAAGAACGAACGCTAATGCAATACTTTAACTTTGCAAACTATACACAAATAGGAAGACATAAATACTTGGCATATTACCAAGTAATAGAGTTTTTTTATATAAGAGCTACGAAGACATTTAAAGGACATAAGATTAAAGAAATTGATATAGTAAAACACATTTTAACTGCTACAAACAAAGATGATGAAATTAAACAATGGCTTTCCTCTCAAAAACAATTATTGGAATATTATACAATCGAACACCTAAGGTATCCTTCTATTATTCCTATTAATTTACAAGAAGATATAATAAACATTATTACAAAAAGAATATATTCAATTAGATGTTCACTAGTTCACTCTAAAGAAACACCAGAAAACACAAATTTTATTCCAAATTTAAATGATGAAATATTAGATAAGGAAGTACCCTTAATTCAATTTATTGCACTCAAAGTAATTGAAAACAGCAATTTGATTTGATATAAATTTAGGCAAAACACTCTGTAATTCCTTCTATTTGCATCTCTGAATTCAAGTCATGTCTATCATATAAATTTAAGCAAAAGTATCTCTGACACTTCGCTTTTTTGTGAATTAGAACAGATTTCCTCAGTATCAAAAGTTACAAGAATAGAGGTAGTTTATTGAGAGTTGAAGAGCCTCTTTTAATTATTCTTTTAACTCTTCATTTATTTTTGTGGTTTTCTGTTTTAAACATTTTAATCAGTTGAGTTAATTTTATAAGAAAGTAGTCTCTAAATAACACAGACATAAAGACATTCTCAAATTGACTGTTGATGGCGTTTTGAGAGTCCCTTCTTAGACTCATCTCTCTCCATAGAATTCAATCTGATGGCATTATATAAGAGTGCTGTGAGTTTTGTTTTAGACAGAAACCACTCTGATTCACACACGCCATTCGATAAATTTCCGACACGAGTCAAATAATCGGTATATTTTAGCCCGGTAAATTGATGAAACAGACAGTAATAAACTGATATAGCTCGAGAATGATTAACGATTAGAGTTGTTTAACCTATTGGACTGATATTATGAGAATAAAAATCTATGCTTCATATTTTTTGTTAGTTGTGTAAACTTAGGGCGTGCTTTAGATTCGCAACTGATAAAGATTACTACATTGTAAATTTGATATTAATACTCCATTTAATTAACAAAATGCAAATAGAGTCCTAGAGTCTAATTTTGAAGTATGCAATCTTTGATTCGTCATAAAAGTACGGAAGGGATAATGAACATGGACAAAGCATATATCAGAGTATCAACAGTTGAACAGAACGCAGCAATTGCAAAGGGAAGGGACGCTAAGAAGGCATTATCAACCATTGACTGACAAATGACATTGAATGGTATCAAGAGCGAACCTTGAAGGATTTTGAGATAGGATTTTCAATCATTTCCTAAAAACAACGAGTATTAAATATCTCGAGGTAATTAGTGTCCATACTATTTATCAATGGTTGGACGGCATCCACGTCTCCACATCAACCAAAAGCATTCGTTTAAAATGTCTGAAAGCGGTATTGAGCAAATGTTATAGCAACTGTTGGTTGCCGACTAAATTCTGGTTGACAATACAAATCAAGGTCGATAAAAAAATCAAAACTGGTGCAAAGCAATAAAACGACTTAAACGTAATCTTTACTAGACACCTCAACATTTATCAGTCTGCGAGATGCAGTAGCACAGCATTTGCGAGATTTCTTATAAGAGCAAAGAAAAGCTACATATGTAGCTCTTTTTTATTTGCACTTTATCAAATTATTATTTGGTATAATATTACTAAGTTTCTTTTTTACAAGGGGGAAGAGTTTTGAATGATGGAAAAAGTATATAAAGTATTACCAGAAATTCTTATATGGATTTTTACGATTCTAGGAATACTATTGATACCTACTGCAATATTAATGCCTTTTAAAATAAGGGAATATTATAAAACAAGGATAGAAGACTATAAGACTATTGCTGATTTAGGAACAATTGGGGATTTTATTGGAGGAACAACTGTTGCATTACTAACAGCTGCTAGTGTTTTCTTATTATTGTCCACAATTATTATGCAACGGAAAGAAATAAAAATAAGTCAGCGAAGTATTGATGAATTAGTAAAACAAACCAATGCTTCGGTAAAACAAGCTGAAGAGGCAAGAAAAGAAGCACAGATAACAAACGAAACGATGAAAAGACAACAGTTTGAAACCACATTTTTTAATATGGTTACACTACACCACAATAACACTGACAAATTAAGCAATAAGGAATTAAAAGGCAACGATGTTATTAAAGATGCCCTAAAGACTTTTTCTGATTATTATTACGACTTTGCTAGTTCAATATTTAAAAAATCTTATTTAGCTGATGATTATAATGAAGTTGTTGATTTTATTCAAGCCCTACCAATGCATGGAATTAATGAAGTAGCTTCGGTTCAGACGAGTATTAAGGCAGAAGTTGTGGAAGCTTATGAGAAATTAGATTTTAGAAAACTAATAAAAAATAAAGTGGAATCGAGAATGGTTAAAGAGTTTCAAAGCTTTGCTTACATAAGAGCAAAAGAGGATTTAATTGACGAAGCCTACTATAAGTTCGAACTTGATTTTGATGGGGTATTGAGCAGCTATTTTAATAGCATAACTACAATTATTAAATTTTTATCTGAAAGTGAATTTGAAAAAGAAGACCAGCAAAATGGTACTCAAAACAATAAAATTTATAGAGAGATACTTTTTTCGCAATTTTCTCCTCACGAAATGATGTTAGTATACTACTTTGCTAAATACTCACCTTCTAATAAATGGTTACTGGAAAAACTAAAAACATATAATTTATTTTACCCACGCTTGGGTGAAACTTTATATGAATTTTGGTCTGTTGATAAAAAAAATATTGAAGAATTAATAGGTGTCACCGACACCGAGTAAATAAGGGGGGGAGGTAGTTGACTTCTCTTTCATTTGGAAAATTAGAAGAAGCATATATATTTGTCTATAAAAAAAACGCCAAAGAACTTTTGGAAGAATCGAGATTACATTTGAGAATAACTTAATGCTCGTGCATACGCTTTGGCATAAATCGCACATGAAGAACTAACCAAACTTCCGATTATATATCAAGAAGCTATTCGCTCATTCTTTAATTAAGGTAATGATTGGAAATCTTTTTATGAATGCCTAAGAATTCACGAGTCTAAGAACAAGCAAAATAACGTTTTTTATCAGACCATGTTAAATATTATAGGTGACGATAGCATGAATCTGGAGTATGACAAAATGCAAGACAATCTTGCTTTCGTAAACCACCTTAAAAATGTAAGTCTTTAAGCTGATATTAAAATAACAAGTTTATAAAACCTGCCATTGAGATTAAGAACACATTTGGAATTAGTCGAGGAAATGTTCAAGACATATTCCCTTGCTGGTTTTCATATTAAAAGTGGAATAAAAAATCGTGGGATTCCGATAATGCAAAATTAAAGAGAGAACTATTTAAAAAAGCTGGGTTAATAAAATGAAAAAGGAGTAGTGCTAGAATTGGAATTTACATTGCTGGATAATGGCATAGACTCATTAAAAAAGACACAAAACTCACTCAAAAGATTTAACGAACTACATCGACCAAATTCATATCACCGTCTTAAGGATGCTATTATATATCTTAATCATGGGATTGAAATATTATTAAAATACATTTTATCGAGTAGGAATGAATCTTTAATATTTAAGGATATAAAAGTGTACATGAAGGCAAAAGAACAATTAAAACATATGCCTCCAAAAGAAAAAGGATTTGGTACATACTTAGAAAAGAATATGCCAACTGTATTTGATGTTTCAAAAGATAAATTACAAAATAAGATATTAGAAACTATTACCTTGAGAGAAGCAGTAGACAGAATAGAACTATTATGTGATATTGAAATTACGAAAGAATTTGGGGATTCTATTTACTTAATTAATAAGTATCGGAATGATATAACACACCACTCAATCAAATTAACTTCAGAAGAAGAACAAGAATTAGTAAAAGAATTAAAAATTCTATACGTTAATATATTAGGTTTTTTTGAAGCACAAATTCCTGGGATATATGAAAAAGTAGATTTAGAAAGATTTGAAGTAACGCAAGCAGAGATGAAACAATGGCAACAAGATATGGAAGATTTTTATCACGAAAGAGCCATAAGCGATTTGAGTGAAGATGATTTAAGGTAGAGGTGTAACTTTGTTACACCTTTTTCTTGTGTTTCAAAAGGTACACTTTTTGCGACGTATTTTTCGGAGCGGTTCAATAATGGTTTGGATAGTCTCATATGGTATCTAATTAACTTTTGGAACGTATCATAATGAATATTTACCTTTTGATACGTATCCGATAATATAAGATTAACAAATTACAAAGGCGGAAATAACCATGGACAACAAAGAATTCGGATATGTAAGAGTAAGCAGTAAAGACCAAAATGAAGCACGACAGCTAGATAGCTTGTATTCTCTGGGAATTGATGAGCGTGATATTCATATCGATAAACAAAGCGGTAAGGACTTCAATAGACCTCAATATCAAGCTTTGAAAATGCGATTGCGTAAAGGAGATTCACTGTATATTCATTCTTTAGATAGGCTTGGTCGTAACAAAGAGATGATTCTCACGGAGTGGAAAGATATTACACAGAACATCAAAGCACATATAGTTGTAATTGATATGCCATTATTAGATACACGGAAATACAATGATTCAATCGATTCTTTTGTAGCAGACTTGGTATTACAAGTATTATCGTGGGTCGCAGAGGAAGAGAGAACTAAGATTAAGACTCGTCAAGCTGAGGGGATAGCTTCGGCAAAGGCACAGGGTAAACACTTAGGAAGACCTAAAACATCCATTACATCTGAATTTGAGCAAGCATATAGGGAATGGAAAACTGGTGATATCACTGCAGTGGAAGCAATGAAGAAATCAAATATGACAAAGGCTACATTCTATCGGAAGGTTAAAGAATATGAAACAAGCTAAAGAGACTCCCTATTCAAGGAGTCTCTTTTCTTTTGTATAAAGATATGGGGGATATTTCGACATATTCACTAGGGTATTAAGTTGGAAACGGGATAGGCAGGATTATCCACACGTTATGATTTTTACAAACTCATTCGATTAACGAATTAACTTGCAATATAAATTAGAAATATATTGATGTATAATCTCCCAACAAGTACCATAAATATATGATGCAAATATAAAGTTTTTTCTATTAATCAAGTAATATCGTTGATTTTCTTTATTAAAATAATAGAAGAATTAATTCAATTTGAAATACTATTGGAGTGAATGCCAAATGATACGATGTATTACCAGTGAGCAAGTTGTACTATTTGCATCAGAATGCGAAGATGAAACTACAAGAAAATTATCGAGGAAAGGGTCTTTATTATGTCCTAACTGTTTAAAAGGGGTAAGGTTTAATAATGGTCCAATAAAAGGAGCGTATTTTTCACACCTACCAGATGCTGAATGTGTTGTTACAAATTATGAAAAGGAGACAAAGCAGCATTTGCAAGGCAAAGAAATACTGTTTAAGTGGCTTAGCTCCCGTTTTAAAGATGCAATAGTAGAATTAGAAGTGTATATTCCAGAAACACACCAAATTGCTGATATTTTAGTTACTCATATGAATGGAAAAGCAAAAGGTATGAGGTGGGCTTTTGAATTTCAACATAGCTCATTGTCTTCTAAAGATTGGGAACAAAGACATAATCTTTATAGAGCGGCAAATATACATGATTTTTGGATTCTAGACGCTGATAAATTTTTATTATTTTCCAATTCAAAAGACCCATACATACAAAAAGCAAGACGTCGTAAAGACCCTTCGGAAACAATTTTTAGTACAACAGGATTTTGTTATTTTCTAAAACTCGATACTTCTGAAATTACTATAGATTTTTCATTTCGATACGAAGATATTAGAGGAGAAGATAAGCATGGGAGGAAATTCCCTCCGCAAGAGTATAAGTTCCATTCTCCGCATGACCATTCTAGTAAATTAAGCGATATTAAATTTTTATATAGCAATGAATTTAACTTTGCTGCATTAACTTTTAAAAATGTTGCTGATGGGGTATCCACAAAGTTTAAAGCAAAACTAAGACAATTTGAGAAAGAAAAAGAACAAAAATGGAACGATGAACTTCAAGTTAGAGCAAGGCGTAAAAAAGAATTTGCTGTTAAAAACTATGGAGAAGATTTTTCAAGTTATATGTGGTCCTTTATGAAGGCTAATAAGGAAGACATTAAAGATGATGTGTTTAACTTATCTGAAGAGGAGTTTTTCTCTAAATATAAAAAATATGCAAATAAACTCCAAAGTTTCGGTGAAGAAATTATACGCATGGAAGGTAGCACTATCCTCAATCATAGAATAATTCTAAAATTGTATGATAAAGAAGAAATACAGAAATTGAGTTTTCTGGAAGAACAACAGCAAACACTAGAGGTTTATTTGACAAATAAATATTCTCAACAAATAAAAATGATTAACTATGTCCTTAGTAATTACGATGCACTACTTGAAGACTTAACTTCGCGTAATCCTAAAATAATTAGTAAAAAACTATCAGAGGTTAACTATAGGATTAACCCATATAAGACTGAGCCTACGAAATTTGACTATGCATTTGAGTATCATCAATTTGAAATAAAAGAGCAAATTGATGAATTACTGAAAAGAATTCAGGAGAGTTTAACTTTTCCTGCTATTGATATCTCTAAGTTGCATTGAAAAGACAGTTAAGAGCATTAGCATTTATTATTAGCTTATGATTCATGGTAAGTGGGTGAATTAGCTATAACACTATAAATATTGCAATCATTTCCTAATGTACTTACTAACTATGTTGCAGACTTTCTCAAGATTAGCACGCTCTAAAAGACATGTTAGAACTAGTCGAACTATTAGAGTCAGAAGGAGTTTAACTATTATCAATAAAAGAGAATATCGTCACTTCAACAGGAACAGGCAGACTAATGTTAAAGATGATTAGTGCTTTTAACAATTTTGAGCGTGAAAATAAGCTTGACAATGTGAATGCAATGCGATATTTAAAGCTAAAGGGAAGTTCAAAGGACGAAGAGAAGTAGATATACCAGACTCAATAGGCGCTATAATAAATACATGAATCGAGAGGTTTCAAAGTCTCAATTGGCAAATGCACTAGTTATTTCTAGACCAACATTAGACAAGCTAATTAAAGGCTATCAAAAATTATGCTAAAGAGACTTCTCAAGGGGTCTCTTTCCTTATGATGACGATAGGGGGTACAATAACACGTTATTAAGGTACTTTTTAAGTGATTCCAACTTAGGTTGCCACTTGTCCACACCATGATTTTCTACGATTTTCTCCATACGAGACTTCTCCAATGGATTCAATTTGTGGTATATACGTTAATTCTATTAAAGCTCATCACAATTCATAAAGTTTTGAGAGTGGTGTTTAGGCGCTGTTCTTTTTGTATTGATGTGGTACTATTTACCTGAGAAAAAATACCTATTAATTACATGAAAGAAAAGAGTGGTTAAATGGAAAGTGCAAAGTTTAATGATTGGTTTAATAAAAAAACTATTACAAAGCTAATTGAAAAAGATATCGATGAGAAAATATCCAATCAATTAGTTAACTCCAAAAGCTTATATAAAGAAATGGAATCTTCTTATAGGAATGAGTTTTTCTACAAAAATACCCTTTTCAATAAGTATGTTTTAGGGACGTATAGTTTAAATACAACAGTGGCTTTAAGTGAATTTGAGATTGATAATTCAAAGGCAGATTTTGCAATAATTAATAAGAAAAAATCTTTTGTTGTAGAGATTAAAACCGACTTAGACACATTAGACAAATTGATATATCAAATTGAAGATTATTATAAAGTCTTTTCTTTAGTGTATGTGCTAACTTCGGAGAACTACTATTATCAAGTTTACCGCTTAGTTAAAAATACAAATGTAGGAATTATGGTATTAACCAAAAGAAACACTATTAGTATTAGAAAATTTGCAAAAGATGACTTCAGTAAATTAAAACATGAAAATCTTTTCAGGTTATTAAGGAAGGAAGAGTATGAGGACTTAATTGAAAATCAATTTAAGGAAGTTCCAGATGTAAAACCTATCTTTAGATATTCGACTTACTTAGACATGTATAAACAATTAGGGTTAGAAAAATCCCAAAAATTAGTATTTAATGAGGTTTTAAGGAGGATAAATGGAAATGATGTAGAATATTTGAAGAGAGTGCCTTTGGAATTAAGGTGGCTAGTTTATCAATCACATTTAAATCGTGAAAAATTTGAAAGGCTCTTAAACAATCTACAAGGGGGCATTTAAATGTATTTTCCGTTTTTACGAGGTAAACAGCACGAGTTATTTGCATTAAGGGATTTGAAAGATTCAAATGTTTTGTCAGGTGAAATATTACCAGTTATCGAACCAGTTAAATATTCCACACAGTTGGTAAGTACATTAAAAGGTTTACTTGATGATAATCGTAAATTGATTATGATAATGAACCCTAGTGTGGGGACATTTGTGGACGATTTAAATGACAATGAAGAACTAATGGAAGAAATTCTAGAACTTATGGGACACAGGAATGCAACTATTGGTTATTATTTGAACTCGAATGCGGCTTTAGAGGAATTGCCACAACTTGTTAACAGATGTAATAGAACTCTGGAGGAGACAGCTGTTTTTCACAGTGATTTAAGATATTTAGATGCCTATGAAGTAATGTTTGCTGAACATGAAGCAAAGTATAATTTTATAGCTGACATCAAACCCCTCAAGAGACGATTTGCAAATAATAACGGAGTCCTTCTAAGAGATTCTTTTATTAAACGTTCACCTAACGCTGAATATTTGAATCATCAGGTTGAATGGTTTTCTTCAGACCATCTAGACTTTGAACAAGAAGGATTTTTGGGTTTTTCTGATTATTCTATCGTAGGGGAAGAATATACTGAAAGCGGATTTGGTGCTAAAGCTGTTGCTTTTCATATTCTCTATCCAGATGATGCAAAAAATTTATGGGTGAGGCATTTTGTCTCAGATTCAAATGAAAATCGGGCAGACCAAGCGGGGAAGTTCGGTGAAGCCCTTTATAAATTCGTAAATTGGTATAACCAAAATGAAACAGCATTAATTAATACCAAAGGAATAAATGAATTATTAGACTGTTATAAAAATGGGAACTATCCTGGTCTAGGTATGCTGAAACGTTATTCAATTAAACATCATTTAGAACTTGTTGGTAACATGTTGGTGAAAGTCTAAAATTTATAAAATAAGACCTATTCTTAAAATGAGTTAGGTCTTATTTTGTTGGTATCATTTATTACCATCATAAATAGAGGGTTTCACTTTATTGAATTTATGACTTTAGTACTTTAGCACAATGGTGTATCTAAATTGCTTTTATCACTAAAATAAATGAAAGAACCAAAAGAAATATTCAAGAAGAACAAAATCTATTCACACATCTTTAATACCTATGATATATATACTTGTTAATACCAGGTAGGTTTAGTATCGTTAGTTGTAGGTATAACACGCACTGAAAATGCTCAAACAAACTAAAACATCTGAAATCCCTCGGTATAATAACTTTGTCAAAGACCGAAGTCCGAAATTGGTGCAACGGATAGCACGTAAGATTCCGGTTCTTAAAATGGGGGTTCGATTCCCTCCGAGGGCGTACCAGAGACCTTGTGTTTGTTGAGATTATCAGCAGGCACAGGGTCTTTTTTATTTTTCCTGTTTTGGGTGCTTTTCAAATGTTTATACCACGCAATGGGAGGTAAGCATGCTAGAAGAAAAGCAGCGACTACAGAAGTATTAAATACGTAAAGCCACTCACCGTTATCCGGTAGCTTTACCTGAGCAGAATTTCTATAAGAATAGTTGTTTGGATTCAACCCATGAGTCGAAATAGGATGGATTTATGAGAAAGCTGGTATTTACACCTCTCCCTCAACCATCCGACCGTACTCTAAAAAGATCAATAAAAGTCCTCACAGCAGGAGACAACAAATCTTCGCTATCCAAACTCACCAAGGCTATCTGACGATACATCTGTGGGAAATCAACAGGGTTAAGTTTTACTAGTGTATTATTATCTAATAAATCTTGAACCATTGATTCTGTAACCAATGTGATCCCGTTGTTGGATAATACAAAATCAAGTGCCGTGCTGGGTGGAAGTTCGAGATAATCAAGTCCGGGGGTAATCATCGATTTTTGCCAATGTTTACTTTCCTCGCTCCAGTCAACAATTATATAAGGGGAGCATACCTTTACTAATTCAGATACAGTACGATCATGAGTAACAGCGATGGGGTGATCACGATGAGCTACCAGAATGAGTGGTTCTTTCAGTACTGCATGGTGCCTTATCTCCGAATTAAAGTATGGATATGTAATTAAACCAATCTTAATGAATCCATCAAAAAGCATTTCAATGAGTTGTTCATTATGTCCTGTGTGGATTTCTACTTGAATATCGGCAGAACTTCGATGTAATTGTGAAATGATCGAACTAAAAGCGCCTGAAGTGAAGGTGGGTAATGTACCTATCGTCACATGTCCAACCTTGCCTTCTTGAATTGATTTGACTCTGTCCACCCCTCGGGAGAGAACGTCAATCATCTGCAATGCATATGGAAGGAATCCTTTCCCGATGTCAGTAAGTGCCACCCCTTTGCCTGCCCGCTGAAAGAGACTGCCCCCTATCATTTTTTCAATTCCTTGTACTCTTATACTGATCGTAGGTTGGGATAGGTTGAGATGCCTGGCCGCCTTACTATAACTTCCGAGCCTTACTACATGAACAAATGCCTCTAATTGATTGATATCCACAAACGTAACCTCCAATTACTATAAAAAAAATCAATAGCATCTATAGCTTCTATTATATTGTTTAATAAATCTGCTGGCTTATAATTTTTTTGGAAGACAAAATGTCTGCAGAGGTGAAGGAATGAAATTCTTAAATCGGTTAAAAACAATCCTAGAGGGACAATACCAACGGCCATCGGGTCTTCTGGGGAAGTATATTGGTGAAAAAATGGTCGTGCAACATGAACCTGAAACACGATGGACACTTGATTTATTGAACCTGAATGAGGAAGAGTCCGTTCTGGAATTAGGATGTGGAGCTGGATACGCATTGAAGCTTTTAGCCAAGAAATCTGCTGTTGAAGAAGTAGTGGGAATGGATTTATCCAAGTCGATAATCGGTTCAGCTAAAAGGAGAAATAAGGATGCGATAAAAAGGGGAAAGGTTAAACTGGTGCACGGAGATGTAAGGGATCTTCCTTTCGAAGACCAACTTTTCACAAAGGTCATGAGTATACATTCAGTATATTTTTGGGGGGAGTTGCCTCGAACAATTCGGGAAATGTATAGAGTTCTAAAACCAGGAGGTACAATCGTTATTACTTTATGTAATGGAGCAAGTGAAGTATCATGGGGTGGAGTCAATAAGATGATAGACGAACAGCTCCTTCCTCTTATAAAGGAAAGTGGGTTAAAAAATGTACTGTTGAAAACAGGACCGAGATCAAGGGGATATCAGACGGTAGCCATATGTGCAGAAAAATAAGCGGTCCTGTTGCTGTACTGAAAGGAAGGCACTCACCAAGTAGACTAGATTGATACATTTACTGTAAAACATTACAATTTGTAGACACCTTTCCAACTATATTATACTAATTGGTAGATATAATTGGATCAATAAGTTACCCATGTCAAACCAATCATTAGGGGGAAAAGTGTCTATTAACCTGAGTGAACATATATTATTAAAAGCCTTGAACTATACAGGGGCGGGTGTGTTGATCACCGATCCCGTTCTACCTGATAACCCCATCGTTTTTGCGAACAAAAGCTTTGCCGCGATGACGGGGTATTCCATGGAGGAAGTGATGGGGCGGAATTGTCGCTTCCTTCAAGGAAATGAGACCGATCAGAATGAGATTGATAAGCTTCGTGTGGCCATCAAGGATAAAGAATCCGTCTTCATTGAAGTCCTGAACTACAAGAAAGATGGCACGCCGTTTTGGAATAGCCTGTCGGTGGATCCCTTATATATTGAAGAGGAAGATAAATACTATTTTGTAGGAGTGCAGCGGGATGTGACCGCGAGAAAGAGGGCGGAGGAAAACTATAAAAAGGCCCTGTCAGAAATTGAGCAACTTTCTTGTCCCATTGTCCCTTTAATCGGTGATATTGCAGCTCTTCCTCTTGTCGGGACGATGAATGAACATCGATTTGAGGTCGTATACGAGGGGGCCTCTCAACATGTATCGGACCATCATATCGAGAAATTGATTATTGATGTGTCGGGTTTGACCTACCCTTCGTCTGATGACCTTGAAGGAATCTTCAGATTGGAAAGCCTTATGAACGTAATGGGGACCGAACTGCTTGTGACCGGTATCACTGCAGAAATGGCCATGCTCGCCAATTCTCTGAACATCGACTTTCCTTCTTCGCTTAAAACAGCTCCCACGATTAAACGTATGCTTGAGGATATTTACTATTAAAAATAGTCCCCCTTGTTTTCAAGGGGGCATTGTTGTTTCTTTACGTATTCATTAACTTGGGTCATCCAGCGCAATGATCGCCTGATAACAAGCCGCCACGGGATGATAATCCGTCTTGGGAGGCGAACTTTTCTCTTGGCTGTATTTCTCATTCTCCCGGTCAAGGAGCTTATACCAGCCTCCGTGCTCATGATCCATGAGATTGTCAGCAGAATACGAGAATAGCTGTTGATACTTCTCCAAGTATGTCTGACTTTCCGTCTTGGCAGCAAGAAGGGAAGAGGCGGCAATGGCTTCTGACATCACCCAGTAGTTTTTGTCGTGGTCGATTACGTCAAGCTCCGGAGAAACGGCAAAGAAGAGACCGCCGTATTCATTGTCCCATGCAAGCTCCCAGGCTCTTTCATAGAGATCCTCTGCCTTCTCGAGCATCCACGGTTCAGAGCGGTGACGGTCGAGCCACATGAGAAGCTTTGCCCACTCGAACTGGTGGCCGGGGATGAAGCCGTACGGGCGGAATTCATCTTTGGTATCGCCTTTATTGTACATGTAATCCGGCTCCCATTCAGGAGTGTAGTTTTCCCACACAAGTCCTCCTGAGCGCTCGGCAAGATCGATGGTGACCATTTTCGCGAGAGTATAGGCCGTTCTAAGATACACCTCATTTCCCGTTGCCTCGTAGGATGATAGCATCGCTTCGCACAGATGCATATTGGGGTTTTGCCCTCTGTAGGGGGAAAGACTCGTCCAATCCGCATTCCACTCATCCCGATACAGTCCGTGATCCTCATCCCAGAAGTGGGTTTCGAGCACATCATATACATTTTCCATCACGTCTTTTGCTTCCTCGATACCGGCTTTGTAAGCGATGGACGATGCGAGCAGCACGAAGGCGTGGCCATAGGCCATCTTGGCAGGGTTCTCGACCTCGGTGCCATTCATTTCAAAGAAATAGCCGTTGTGCTGATGATCCCGGTGGTGCTCATTCAAGAACCGGATACCGTGACGGGCTGCTTCAAGATAGTCGTCTTCTCCTCCAAGGATGGCACCGATGCTGAAAGTATAGATATACCGGCTGGTGGCAACGAGGTGCTTGGTGGTGGTGTCGGTGATGAGGCCGTCGTCCAGGAAGCCGTTGATATAGCCGCCTTTTTCGTGATCGATGCAGGCGGGGTAATAAAAATCAAGCGTCTTGAATACATGCTTCTTCAGCTCTTCTTTATTCTGAAAATCGGTGGAAGGACCGGGTGTCTTCATCGTGTTGCTCCTCCTTCGTCTTAATTTTCTTCTATACTAAAAAACTGCAGAAAAGCGACCTTTTCTGCAGTTTTTTCATTCATCCTTAAGAAGACATGTAGCCTCCGCCGTTCACGTGGATGAACTGGCCGGTCATATAGGCGGATCCTTCTGAAGCGAGCAGGATGTATGGCTCTACAAGGTCTGCGGGCTGTCCAGGACGGCCGAGTGGAGTCGATACACCGAAGGATTCCTGTAGTTCGGTGGTCATGGTTGCTGGGATAAGCGGCGTCCAGATCGGACCTGGTGCCACACCGTTCACGCGGATGGCTTTTTCGGCGAGTTCCTGTGCAACGGAACGGGCGAATGCCACGATGGCGCCTTTGGTGGATGTGTAATCGATCAGTGCTTTGTTTCCTGTGTATGGGTTGATGGAAGCAGTGTAGATCAGGCTGTCACCGCCAGTCAGATGAGGGATGGCTGCTTTCGTGAAGTACACCATGGAGAAGAAGTTCACGTCAAACGTGTGCTTCAACTGCTCTGCGCTGATTTCCGTGACGCTGTTCTTCACTTCCTGACGTGCTGCGTTGTTCACGAGGATATTTAATTTCCCGTGCTCTTTGATGACGTCTTCAACAACACTGAAGCAGAAATCTTCATCCACTACATCCCCAGGGTGAAGGGTGCATTTGACGCCTTCTTCCTCGATGCGTTTCTTCGTCTGTTCGGCATCCTCATGTTCATCTAAGTATGAAATGGCAATATCGGCGCCTTCTTTTGCATAGCCGATCGCCACGGCTTTCCCGATTCCGCTGTCTCCCCCTGTGATGAGGGCCACCTTGCCTTTCAGCTTTCCTGAGCCCACATGGCTTTCCAGTTCATAGATCGGTGTCGGATCCATTTCTTTTTCGACTCCAGGCTGTTTGGATTGTGTCTGTGGAGTGATTCCGTTTGATAAAAAGGTTTGTTTGTCCAGTTCGCTCATTGCTGATTCCTCCTTGTTTTTCTTCACGTTGAATAAGTACAGTATTTACCATTCCACGTTCATATTGGGTTAAAACCCTTTTTGTGAATGTAATCGTTTTAATAGATAAAAGTTTTTCTGGGATAATGTTTGGGTCGAGTACGGTTTTGAAGATAAAGGAGATGGACTAACATTCTTCAGTCTCAGATCCGTTTGAATTACTCAGGATGGGTAAGGGGATACATGCCATCCAGATCTCACTGAATACTTGAGCGATGGTTATAAAATGTTGTTCATGCGATGGATAGAAAGGGCGGACAACCTATGGTATTGGGGAGCGGTAAGGTGGATCTTTATCGGGAGGAAAGATGCTGATGAGGGTATCTGTATAAACACATTTATCATTTTATTGAAAAAGCATTCAGCCACCATGGCTGAATGCTTTTTCTGTGAGGATCATTGCCCTCCACCCATCATCGCCTCCAACGGCCCCTGACTCATGATCTTCGTCATCATCAGGGCTATATCTTCGACGGGAAGATTATTTCCACTTGTCATCCAGTGCGTCAGGAGACCGATGTTGGCCGAAGTGATGTACGCCATGAAATAATCGGCGGGCACGGTGGGTGAGTCGGTTTCGGGTCCGAGGTACTGCTCAAACTTTTTCAGCATGTTTTCTTTCATGAAGTCCTTGAGCTGCATGGCAAGATGAAGGTCTCCTTCAGGCAGCAACATGACCCGGAGGAAGTCGCTATGGGATAGGAGGTATTCCAATAACGCTTGGATCGGCTCGTAAGGTTCATTTTGTTTGGCTGCGATCCGGATGTCTGTTGGATCAATCCTCGATGTGAGGAGGGGGAGCTCTGCAAAGATTTCTTCTTTCAACTGATCGGTGAGGTCTGCGACGTCCTTGTAGTGAAGATAGAACGTTCCCCGGTTGATGTCGGCCCGTTCGGTCAGGTCTTTGACAGTGATCTTGGAGAGTCTTTTTTCCGGGATGAGGGTGAGAAGGGCGTCCCGGATCAACTGCTTGGTGCGGATCTGCCTGCGATCATTTTTCATTTTTTTTCGCTCCTTACTGGACAGTATGTGAGGATGTGTTGAGTATGGGACACATCGTTGGACATTGAGTATTGTACGGAAGTCATATTCCATTATAATCAACAATGTGATTACTAATCAACAGCATGTTCATTATAATAAGGAGTTGATCAATATGAAATTTTTCAAAAATAAAATCGTATGGGCATCGCCCGTGATAGCATTCGTGATTATCTTCATCTTTTCCCTTACAGCAGTACCGACCGTGCAACCTACACCGAAGGATCTGCCCATTGCCGTAGTCAATGCAGATGAAGGGTTTAAGGCCCCGGATCAGGAAAAGATGAATGCTGGAGAGAAAGTCTTGGAAAACATCCGTGAAAAGTCCGGAACATCGGTGAAATGGGTGCAGGTGGCTAGCGTGGAAGAAATGAAAAAGGGGATGGATCGACAGGACTACTACGCCGGACTGGTCATCCCGAAGGATTTCAGCGCCAAGCAGGCATCGCTCCAGACCGCAGAGCCTGAAGCGGCACAGATGGAAGTGGTCGTGAATCAGGGAATGAACACGGCCGCTTCCACTATGGCCGGTCAGATGCTCAATGGGGTGGTCGACCAGCTCAATCAATTGATCCGCACCCAGGTCATGGACGGTATGGTGAATCAGGGTGCCACCTCCCTGTCGATGGAGCAGGCAGAGGTCCTTGCCGATCCGATCGAGAAGAAGGTGACCAATGTCCATATTCCCGGTGAGAACAGTGCCAATGGGAACTCACCTGTTTCCCTGTTCCAACCGCTGTGGATGGCAAGTCTTGGGAGCGCCGCCCTGATCTTATTCCTTGTCAGGAAGGGAACGGTATCCTCCCGGAAACAGAGCCTGTTGGTCAAAGCCGGCCAGGCAGCGGTCGGGATGGTGATCGCCCTGGTCGTCGGGTTCGGATTAAGCTGGGTCGCTTCCGATATCGTGGGCATCCATATCCCGGACTACATGGATACGGCGATCTTCCTGGCCATCACATCGTACAGCTTTTACCTCATGATCTCGGCGGTCCTTGCCATCTTGGGGTCGAAAGGACTGCCGGTGTTCGGGCTGATGCTGTTCTTCGGTCTTCCGCTTCTGACGCTTGCTCCGGAGATGCTCCCGACTTTCTATCAGGATTGGATCTATCCTTGGCTGCCGATGCGTTTCATGGTGGAGGGCTTGAGGGAGATGTTCTTCTTCGATCACGGTCTTGTATGGAATGGTCCGCTTAAGTCGTTGACGGCGATCGGAGTGGTCAGTTTGATCGTGCTGTTGCTCTCCGCCTTCAAGCCGTTGGGTGTCGAGATGGACGCCTCTGAAAAGGAGATTGCGCCTGAACTGAACCATTGATTTCATGCTCGATTTCCTTATGAGAAATCGGGCTTCTTTGTTGAAGGGGTGCGGGATTTGATGAGGGTGCTCCCATGAAGGAATCCCATTTCCCCTTGCAAAACTCCTCCCGACGAGGCAAACTAATGGAAGTATTATGACATCCAACAGACACTTCATGAAGTCTCGGAAAAGAGGAATTATGAATATCGATACGCTTTTACACTACTTGGATCTATACGGATATGCCATCATCTTTCTTTTCTTATTCCTGGGGATCGTCGGGATCCCTGCTCCGGAAGAATCGCTGCTTTTCTTGATCGGCGTACTGATCTTCCAGCACAGTCTTTCTTTCGTTCCCGCCACGCTATCAGCCTTCTTCGGTGCCTTCTTCGGGATGCTCTCCGCGTATGTGGTGGGAAGATACATCGGAAGCCCGTTCATACGGAAGTACGGGAAGTATGTGGGCATCACTGAGGAACGATGGGACAAGGTGCAGGAGAAATATATGAAGAATGTGCGGCGGACGATCCTCCTCGGCTATTACATGCCGGGCATCCGGCAGATCAGCCCGTATTTTGCCGGGATCAACCGCATCGGATTCGGAAGCTTCTTCTTCTTGTCCCTGGTGGGGGCGTTGATCTGGACGCTCCCGTTCATCCTCGCCGGTCTTTTTGTCGGCAGCAAGGTGGATATCAATCCTGCGTATGTTCCGTATCTCGGTCTTGTGTTTTTGGCCATCTTCTTCCTGTTCGTCCTGATCAATTATGTGAAAAAGAAAAAAGCCGAACGAATGAACAGCCCTCAGGAATGACGGGCTGTTTTCCTTTTCCTGAAAATCTCCTTTTCTTTACATTAAAAATTGATGAAGAAGGGCGCATTTCGGATTTTTGATGGTAGATTAAAGATTGAAATCACATGTTGAGAGCTGACAGGAGATGAAATCGACATGAAGAAAATTCTATTCTTACCGTTCTTGCAAATGCGCTCGGGGCATCATCAAGTGGCCGAGGCACTCATGGATTGCATCAAGGAAACACGGGCAGATATAGAAATGAAAAAGGTGGATCTGCTGAGCTATAGCAATCCACATATCGAAAAGCTGGTGACGAAAAGCTATCTGAATTGGATCCGTTATGCGCCAGCCACCTATAATCTTGCGTATAAAACCCTTTTTAATAAAGAAACAGAAAAGAGCCGATCATTCAAGGTCCGTCACTACTTCTTTCTGAAGAAGATGGAGCAGCTTCTAGTGGAAGAAGAGCCGGACTTGATCGTCTGCACCCACGGATTCCCTTCCTACCTTCTCAGCGAGCTGAAGAGGCAGGGGAAATGTGAAGCGCCGGTGATGAATGCCTACACGGACTTCTTCGTCAACAGCGTGTGGGGTCGGGAGGAAATCGAGTATCACCTTCTTCCGACTCCGGAATTGAAGCGCGAATACGGTGAACGCTATCGTATCGCAGAGCAGCGGATGATGGTGACAGGGATTCCTGTGCACCATCAGATCACAGGCACCACCGGCTCCAAGTCAGCGGGCGCACGCCCAAAAGTCTTAATGGCCGGAGGGAACAGCGGGCTGGGTTGTATGATGAAACAGCTTGAGGCCTTCAAAAAGAGTTCGCCGTTCGATCTCTACGTTCTCTGTGGGAACAACCATGCCCTATATGAAGAGCTGCAATCATGGAACGCGGATCACATCAACCCTCTTCCGTATCTTTCCTCCAGGGAGGAGATGAACGAGCTCTACGATGAGGTGGATGCGATCGTCACGAAGCCGGGGGGTGTCACGATCAGTGAAGCCCTGCATAAAAAGCTGCCGATCTTTGTTCAATCGGTTTTGCCCGGACAAGAGGAGATCAATATGCGGTACCTGACGGAAAAAGGCTTGGTGTTCAAACTCAATCAGGATCACTCCCTTGAACAAGAACTCCTTGGCATCTTGATGAACCGCGAGACCATGGATCAATGGAAGACATCCATTCAGCTTTACCAAAACGGCATTGAAACCGAAGGGCCGAAAAAGGTTGCTGAATTCATGAACAGCATCATCGAAGGGACTGTCCACATGCCTCCAAGCTATGAAGAACAGGCTGGCGTGTACGGACTTGCAAGAGCCTGATCAACAGAATAAAAATCAACATGAAATTGAGGGAACACAATGGTGTATATCATAGCAAGTATCTTCTTCCTCCTGGTCCTGTACACCGTCATTCCATACGGATTGTCACGTGGACTGGGGTGGAAGGTGATGAAAAGGGCGGAGAGTCCGACGGACATTGCCTTCACCTTCGATGATGGACCTGATCCCACCTATACGCCGGTACTGCTGGATGTTCTGAAAGAGAACGGGGTGAAAGCCACATTCTTCGTGGTCGGAAACAAAGCTGAGAAGAATCCTGACATCATCAGGCGTATGCACCGGGAAGGCCATCTCCTCGGCATCCACAATTATGAGCACAAGTCCAATTGGCTCATGAGTCCTTGGAAGGTGAAGGAAGGAATCGAGAAAACGGCGGCGATCATCGAAGAGATTACGGGTGAACGAACCGTCTATTACCGGCCGCCCTGGGGAATCTTGAACCTGATCGATTTTATCAAGGATAGCCGTTACCGCATCATCCTCTGGTCGATTTCGGCAGAAGACTGGAAAACGACTGGCGGTAGTGACAAGATCCGAAGTGCCTTGTCCGGAATCAAAGGGGGAGACGTTGTCCTGCTCCATGATTGTGGAGATACACCGGGAGCGGATATAGAGGCGCCGGCCATCACGATCGATGCGCTGAAGGATGTGCTTCCTGCAGTCAAGGCGAAAGGATACACATGCGTGCGCGTGGATGAGATGCAGTAGACTTGAATCAGATGGATTGGTGAAATGCCGGTCCTTCGTTTATCATGAATAGAGTAATAGGCCATCAGGATAGGAGCTAATAGAGTGAGTACTATCATCGATGTTTTTCTGCATCTTGATCAGCATATAGCAGGGTATATGAATGAATACGGCGTATGGATCTACGTCATCTTGTTTGCCATCATTTTTTGTGAGACGGGGCTTGTGGTATTGCCGTTCCTTCCGGGGGACTCCCTGCTTTTCGCGACCGGGGCCCTTGCAGCATCCGGGTCGATTCACCTGCTGCCGATCTTACTGATCTTCTGTGTGGCGGCCATTGCCGGAGATACGCTGAACTACACCATTGGTCATTACTCCGGGAACAAGGTGGAGGCGCGGGAAAAATTGTTTTTCGTGAAAAGGGAGTCGTTGGACAAGACCAATCGCTTCTTCGACAAGCACGGTTCGGCCACCATCATCCTGTCGCGATTCATTCCCATCATCCGGACGTTCGCACCCTTCACGGCAGGGGTGGGGAAGATGCCCTACGCGAAATTCCTTTCTTATAATGTGATAGGGGGAATCCTTTGGGTGAGCATCGCATTGATTGCCGGCTATTTCTTCGGGAACATCCCGGTGATCAAAGATAACTTCAGTGTCCTCGTACTTGGCATTGTCGCTGTTTCCCTCTTACCCGTCGCATTTGCTTTCGTGAAGAACAAGTGGACGGCACTGAAGGGCTGATACGATGAAAAAAGGAAAACACCGGTCGTATAAACGGACCGATGTTTTCCTTTTGTTATTTGAAGTCGATGGTGCGCGCCGATTCCTTTGATTTAGGAACAAAGGGAATGCGGTTATAGATCCGGATGATCCCGTTTACGAGTGGATCAAGGATCGGATACAGCTTGTAGATCACCAGGCTGACAATACCTGCGACAACGATGCTTCCTGCCACATCAAAGGGATAATGATTCCCTACATAGATGCGGGAGAATCCGGTCAAAAGGGCGAATGCAACCATCACGGAGCCGAGCTTCCGATGCACGTAAAGCACGGCAAAGGCCAGAGCGATCGCACCTGTCGTATGGTCACTCGGGAACGATGCGTCTGCATCATGAGGAACAAGCAGATTCACATCATGGGAGACGAACGGCCTTGGTTCGAAATAAATGTTGGCAATGACGGCATTGAGGATCAAGGCGACAATACCCGTGATCCCTGCATAGAGCACCGTTCGCTTCATGTCGTTCTTTCCGAAGAGCCACATCAGTACAAGGACGATGGCAAAAATGAACAGGGCATTGTTCGTAACCCCTGCCATCAAACCATCCCAAAACGGATGATGCCCGGCATGTTGATTGATGGATTTAAAGAGTGAGTAATTCAAAATGATCTCCTTTATAGATGATGATGTGTCGGAGCGCGTGTACATGCTCCAGACTTCTGAGGGGTACAGCCACTATATAAAAGAAACCTGAACGCCCGATGAAGAAAACATTAATAAACAATTAAAATAGAGAGTATCATATTTTTCGATATGGTGAAAGGTATGGGTGATGGGAGGACGGGGCGATGCTGGGTTTACATGAAGGGTTCATTAAAAATCCATGAAAATGACTGCGTTCATCCTTTATCATGCTACAGTATAGGGTAGAAGGACCTGTTGATAACGAAACACGATATAGATTGTAAGAAAAGAAGGGATGAAGCCAGGGTGAAAACGCATGTACTTGTCGTCGAAGATGAAACGCAAATAGCCCGTGTCTTAAAAATGGAGCTTGAATATGAAGGCTACGAGGTGACCGTGGAGCATGAAGGGAAGAAAGGACTGGAGCGGGCTCTGCAATCCGGGGTCCATCTGATCCTCTTGGACGTGATGCTCCCGGGCCTCAGCGGATTCGAAGTGCTGAGACGCATCCGCAAAGAGGACCGTGATACGCCGGTGATCCTGCTGACGGCACGGAACACCACGTTTGACAAGGTGTCGGGACTTGATCAGGGAGCGAACGATTATGTGACCAAGCCATTTGAAATCGAAGAGTTGCTCGCGCGGATCAGGGCGTGCCTGCGGAACCATTCCCCGGGTGAGGTGAAAGATGAGCTGCTCGTATCGGTGGAGGATCTGGTGGTCAATACGGAAACGAGGGAAGTGTGCAGGGGTGGGTCATCCATTACGTTAACTCCGAAAGAGTATGATTTCCTCGTCTACTTGATGGTCAATAAAAATAAAGTCGTGACCAGGGAAAACATCATCCTGAACGTATGGGGATATGAGTATGAAGGGGAAACGAACGTAATCGATGTGTTCATCAGGCATCTTAGGGTCAAGGTCGACGAAGGATTCCCGAAGCAGCTGATCACCACCGTCAGAGGGGTCGGCTTCACCATGAAGGAGAATTCGGATGAAGATCACAACCAAGATTAACCTGCTCACCACTGCCTGGATGCTGTGCATCCTGGTGGTCATCAACTTTGTCGTGTACTTCCTGTTCGTTCAGAATACCGTAACTATGGAAGAAGATGTTCAATTCCATAAAGCGAAGGAGATCATGAAGGAAGTCGGAGGAGCACCGACCACGAACGACCTTGATATGGCTCTGAAGAAGCATCTTACCGAGCACTCCTTCATCCGGATCATGGGTCCGGGCGATGAACTGATCCATCAGGTGACGAATGACAGCATGCTTTCCTCCAAGATCGAAGGGAAGTTTGCCGAGAACAAAGAAGCGAAAAATCATGTGATCAAGAACCAGCGTCATGAGGAGCAGGTCCTGGTCGTCCGTGTGCCCTTCGGAAATGGGGAGCGGAGCCTGGAAATCGTCGAGCGCTTGGAAGGGTTGGAGGCCCGTAAGGAAACCTTGAAAGGCATCCTCATTGCCTGTACGGTCCTCGCCGCCGTCTTCTCCCTTCTGGGGGGCAGGTGGCTTGCCAACACGATCATGCGGCCGATTTCCAATATGATCAAGACAATGGAAGAAATCGAAACGAGTGGGGTGCCGAAGACCATTTCCATTGAAAAACGGGAAAACGATGAGCTGCAAACGATGGCTCAAACGTTCAACCGGATGATCAGCAGGATCCAAGGGAACATGGCGAAGCAAGCCCAGTTCGTATCTGACGCTTCCCATGAGCTGAAGACGCCGCTGACTGTCATCAAGAGCTATGCCAATCTGCTTCGGAGGCATGGGGTCGAAAACAAGGAAATTGCAGACGAAGCCATCCAGGCCATCCATTCGGAAGCAACGAGGATCCAGAAGATGACCGATACGTTCCTCGATCTGGCGGATCTTGAGAAGGAAAACGTCCTTGAAATCAGCCAGATCGACCTCGTGGCCCTCTCAAGGAGCAGCATCAAGCAGCTTCAGGAGGTCTACCATCGCGAGATAAGCCTGCATACGGACGCTTCACGAGTGATCATTCCGGCGGATGAACTGAAGATCAAGCAGGTCATCATCATCCTCCTCGATAACGCCATGAAATACAGCAGTGATAAAATCGATGTCTATATCGAGAAGGTAGGTGACCTCGCCGTCCTCCGCGTCAAAGACTACGGGATCGGAATCCCCAAGGAAGAGATCACCAACATCTTCGAACGATTCTACAGGGTCGACAAAGCAAGAAGCAGGGAAACCGGCGGTACCGGACTCGGACTCCACATTGCCCGGAGCATCATGAAGCTCCACCTCGGAGAGATCAACATCCGGAGTGAGGAAGGGAAAGGGACCGAAGTGGAACTTGTGTTTGTAGGATGACAAAACCAAAAAGGGACCATTCCATGAAGAATGCGATTCATATAGCTTCTTTATGCCGCTTATGATTCCCGTGCAAGACTTCGCTTTTCGCGGGTAGCCCGTGAGCCTCCTCGGCGGGCCTGCGGTGTCTCACATCAGCTACTCTTCCCGCAGAAGTCTACGTCTTGCACTCGAATCAACCGCTGGAAACAATGTTCATTAAACAAATTCAAACCCGAATTCATTTGCCTTATGGCAAGCAAATGAATTCGGGTTTTATTATGACTAGAACACTTCTGTCCCAGCCTCTCTCTTTATTGTTGGAATGCACGCGTCTTAATGTCCTTATCACGCAGGAAGTCTTCGATTTTCTTCTGTTCCCGGCCGTTCACGGTACCAGTTGATCCCAGGATGGTTTCCAGGTCGCTGACCTTCATCTCTCCCTTATCAAAGCGATCAAATGCTTTGTCTAAGGAACGTATATAGTCATTGTAGTCGGTGATATATTGGCTTATGCGGTCTGCACCTTTGTCATAATCGGCTGGGAGGGAGTTGGATGTGATAAAGTCGCTGAAATTATGATCATTCTCTTCAATCAAGGAAATGGTCTTATTTACTTTATCCTTCTCCACGCGAGTCAGCTCCTCCTCGGAATAGATGGTTTCCTGGAATGCTTCCATGACCGCATCCAGATCCTCACTGCTATTCAGGTACAGGATGATGGCGCTCCTTATTTCTTCTTCTGTAATGGACGCGCCCTTACGATCAGACGTAAAGATGGCGTCCGGGACGTCCACCTCCGATAAGGTTGCAACCGGTTCATCCTCCAGGTCTTGATAGGGTTCAGCTTGCTGGCAACCACAGAGAACCAGTAGTGCTGCGATGACACCGACCACTCTCTTTTTCATTTTATGTACATCCTCCTTTCACCATAGATCAGTTAGGCTCTAACCTATACGACCCATCAAAGTCCGGTGATCTGCGGTTCTATACAATTGATTATAACAATAAAAACCATAAAAAGGAATTAATTTGTTATATATTGTAAAATTTGAGGTAATCCCGATTTTTTAGCTTCTTCTCCCTATCACGCTCTACTTGTACCACTTCATAAAAAAAGTAGGACTTCCTACAAGGAAGTCCTACTTCGCCATCACGCCATCCTGCCATTTCATATACAGATAAATCAACACGCTCAAAATGGTCGTGATGCAATACACCCCAAGCGGATGGATCCGGTGCAGTTCATAAATCCCAAGGTACTCAAACCACGGACTCACCAAAAACGCGAGAAACGCATCCACCACCAGGTTCGTGATGAAATACCGCCAAAAATGTCCGTACGTAAAGTATAAAATCACAATCGTTCCGACAAGGAACAGTCCGTACACAAATGAGGTGATGTTCGTGAACAGTGGAATCGTCCTGGTTACTTTCCACCAGTCGAAGGCATCAGCCATCTGGAAGACCACCGTCAGGAGCAGCGCCCCGAATAGTCCGGCGGGGAAGAATCGTTTCACTTGATAGGATTTCAAAGGGATAAGGACAAACCAGGGCAGGATGAGCATGGACCATAATAAGAGTAGTGTAAACATAAACTCTCCTTCGTTCTGTCATTTGCCCTTAGTATGTCCCTCCTATTCAGTATTAATCAGGTATCCAATCAGAGCGCAGGATCGCGTACAGTTTCATGTCCACGTACCGTCCCTTTGATTTCTCTCCTTCGCGGAGTGTCCCTTCAAAGTGATACCCGACTTTTTCAAGAAGGGCAGAGGATGCGTCGTTACCGGCTTCCACCTTTGCTTCAATCCGATTCATTCCCAATACTTCGAAGGCATGCTTCGTCAAGATGCCGACGGCTTCGGTCCCAAGTCCTTTTCCCCAGTGGGTTGGAAGCAGATCATAGCCGATTTCCGTAATCAGATTGTCCCGGTCAAAGTGATTGTATCCGCATGACCCGATGAGTTCGCCGGAGTCACGATCAAAAATGGAAAAGCGCAAGGCCTTGTTTTCGGCGGCAAGCTCTGTCAACAGGGTGATCATATCCCTTGCCTGCTGTTCGTCTGTGAACCGGTCGATGTTCATGAATCGCGTCACATCGGGATGTGACCATAACGTAAAGAGTGCAGGCGCATCGTCCAGTGTCATTTCATGTAATTCCAGTCGTTTGGTTTGTAATGTCATTATCAATAGATCCCTCCGTTTTTATAAAATGATTGCATCATGGAGTCTTCCTATTGATCTCTGCGCATCATTCAGTCCCTTCGATAAGTAGATATTTCCATTTTAGATCCATACTTGATTCAACACAAGGAATAATGAGTAAAATGCCTTCATAGCAATAGGTAAATCGCTTCCAGGAGATTCCCGTTAACGAATCAGACGTTTTCATGTAAAATGGAGAAGTGGGAGGGTACATATCATGAATTTGAGTGCAGGACTTTTTCAGCAGCAACAACAAAAGCTCCAGATGACCCAGCAGCTTTCACAGGCAATCACGATCCTTCAGTACTCCACGATGGAGCTGAATGACTTCCTGGAATCGAAAGCGATGGAGAACCCCCTGATCCAATTGAAACCGCCCAAGCGGAAGCTTGCAGAGTGGCAGGACTTTGTATCGGATACAACGAAAAGCCTGTCGGAAGCTCTATTGATACAACTGAATTTGAAATCGCTTACGAGCGTTGAACGTGATTGTTTGGAAGAATTGATCTTCAGCCTTGATGACAATGGGTATCTCCATATTGAACCCGGGTATTTTTTGAAAAAATATGAAATCGGGGAAGAAGAGCTTGAAAGCACCATCAGTATGATCCAATCGTTAGAGCCTGCCGGCATTGGGGCCCGCTCCCTTCAGGAGTGCATCCATTTACAGTTGGACCGTCGGTGGGAGGTGCCTGATTTCGTCCTCACCATCGTGAGCGATCATTTCCAGGCCTTTGCGGACCGGAAGTGGAGGGAAATCGCAAAAGCCATGGGCATCGAGCTGAAGGAAGTGCAGGCGGCGGCCGATTTCGTCACGCAGTGCAATCCACGGCCGGGTGCGGTCTTTGCGAAGGATTTCTCTCATTATATTGTTCCTGAACTCAATGTAAGAGTCTGGGGAGACGACGTGACGGTCGCCCTGTACGATGGGACTTCAATCACGGTCACTTTTAATAAGGAATATACGGATTTTCTCGGTCATCATCCCGACCGCGATGTAGCATCTTATATAAAAGAAAAGAACCAGGAATTTGAATGGCTCGTCCTGAGCCTGCGTCAGCGGAAGCAGACGATGCTGAAGGTGGGAAAGGCGATCGTGGAGAAGCAGAGGGGATTCTTCCTCCATGGGCCGGGCCATCTCCAGCCTTTGACGCTGAGGCAGATCGCTGAGGAGGTCGGAGCCCATGAATCGACCATCAGCAGGGCCGTCAGGGGGAAGTATGTGCAGACGCCTTATGGGGTGTTTGAACTGAAGAGCTTTTTTACGGCTGCTGTTCGTGCCGTGGACACAGCTGAAGAAACGGTGTCTGCCGGTACAGTGAAGAGGGAGCTGCAGGAACTTGTCAACCAAGAGGACAAGCGAAAGCCCCTTTCTGACCAGAAGCTTGTGGCCCTGCTGACAGAAAAGGGCTGTGACGTCTCGAGGCGGACGGTGGCGAAGTACCGCGACCAGCTCGGCATCCCGTCTTCTTCGAAGCGCAAACGATATGAGTAAGGGTGATTGGATGAAAGAATTGATTTTTTACACCCGCCGTCGGTGTGGTTTATGTGAAGAGGCCAAGCGTACCATCAACTTGCTGAGGGACGATTTTCCTTTCAAGCTGATCGAGCGGGATATCGAGGAGCGGGACGAGTGGACAGAGAGGTTCGGTCTCATGATTCCCGTAGTAGAAATGGACGGAGAAATCCTCCAATATGGACAAATTGATCTTTTTACGATGAGCAAGCGTTTACATAAAAAAACTCGATAGTTTCCAGTTGAATTCGCATTCACACCCTGCTAGAATTGAAGATGAAAGCAGGGTGTGAATTTTTTTTGGAGTAAGTGGGACACAATATGTCTAACCGGGACTTTTGCAGTCCAGCGGATTATTGGACCTTTTACTTCGGTTTTTGAAGGGGCTTTGTACATGGAATCAATCATTGATATACAAAAGCGATTATTACCTGACCTGCTTGAAGTTATGCAAAAAAGGCATCAGATTCTCCGTTCCATCCGCTTCATGCAGCCGGTCGGCCGCAGAAGCCTGGCACAGAACCTGGGGCTGACGGAGCGCGTACTCAGGAGCGAAGTTGAATTCCTGAAAAATCAGGATCTCATCGACATCAAGACGTCCGGAATGCTCATGACCGAAGACGGAATGGAGCTCTTGGAAAAAATTGAATGCATGATGAGGGAGATTTCGGGAATTAATGAAATGGAGCAACGGCTCAAATCGTTACTCAATCTTCATGAAATTGTAATCGTTCCGGGGAATAGCGACGAGTCACCGTGGGTAAAGGAAGAATTGGGGCGTGCGACAGCATCCAGTATGAAACGCCGCCTAAAGGGGAATACTACAATCGCTGTGACTGGCGGTTCAACCATGGCCTCTGTAGCTGAAATGCTGACACCGGACCTGACGTCATCAGAAACCTTATTCGTTCCAGCAAGAGGGGGGATCGGGGAAGACGTCAAAAATCAGGCAAACACCATCTGTTCCAAGATGGCCGAGCATACGAAATCGCGTCATCGCGTCCTCTATGTGCCTGACCAGGTAAGCAAAGAAGTCTACAAGTCCTTCCTGAAGGAACCGATGATCAAAGAAGTCCTCACCATGATCAAATCCGCCAACATGGTCCTCCATGGAATCGGAGATGCGATCACCATGGCCGAGAGACGGAAAACGTCGGAAGCCGATTATCAGAAGATCATCGACGGGCAGGCCGTCGGGGAATCATTCGGCTACTACTTCAATGAAGAAGGCGAAGTGGTACATAAGGTGCCGACCATCGGACTGCAGCTCGAGGACCTGAGCCATATCGAGCACGTCATCGCCGTAGCGGGCGGAAGCTCGAAGGCAAAAGCGATCCGGGCATATATGAAAAGTGCTCCATCTTCAACCGTCCTCATTACGGACGAAGGAGCAGCAAAAGCGCTTTTGAAAGGGTAAATCCCTTTTGAAATATAAAATCATCCTTAACGATCTAAAGGAGGAAATTAATCATGGCAACAAAAATTGGTATTAACGGATTTGGACGTATCGGACGTAACGTATTCCGTGCAGCACTTAAAAGCAACGATGTAGAGGTAGTGGCAGTCAACGACTTGACTGATGCAAACATGCTTGCACACCTTTTACAATATGACACAGTTCACGGGAAACTTGACCAAGAAGTTACTGTTGACGGTGACTACCTAGTAGTCGGCGGCAAAAAAGTAAAAGTATTGGCTGAGCGTGACCCAGCTCAACTTGGATGGGGAGACCTTGGCGTTGAAATCGTCGTAGAATCTACTGGTCGCTTCACAAAACGTGCAGATGCTGCGAAACATATCGAAGCTGGCGCTAAAAAAGTCATCATCTCTGCTCCTGCATCTGATGAAGACATCACAATCGTAATGGGCGTTAACCACGACAAATACGACGCAGCTAGCCATGATGTTATCTCTAACGCATCTTGTACTACTAACTGCCTTGCTCCATTCGCAAAAGTACTTAACGATAAATTCGGCGTAAAACGTGGAATGATGACTACAATCCACTCTTACACAAATGATCAGCAAATCCTTGATTTGCCACACAAAGACTACCGTCGTGCACGTGCAGCTGCTGAGAACATGATCCCAACTACAACTGGTGCAGCTAAAGCGGTATCTCTAGTTCTTCCAGAACTTAAAGGCAAATTGAACGGTGGAGCTGTCCGCGTTCCAACTCCAAACGTGTCACTAGTTGACCTTGTTGCAGAATTGGACAAAAACGTAACAGCTGAAGATGTAAACGCAGCTCTTAAAGAAGCAGCTGAAGGTGATCTTAAAGGAATCCTTGCTTACAGCGACGAGCCACTAGTATCTACTGACTACAATGGCAGCCCTGCTTCTTCAACAATCGATGCTCTATCTACTATGGTTCTTGAAGACAACATGGTAAAAGTAATCTCTTGGTACGATAACGAGAGCGGATACTCTAACCGTGTCGTTGACCTTGCAGGCTTCGTAGCTTCAAAAGGACTATAATTCAAACGCGTTTGGTTTTTGACATCTAGGTGATGGATGGATATATTTTGTCCCACCATCTATAATGAAGATGTGTCGAAGGGGAGCGGGGAACATTCCCCTCTCCCCTTTCCTATTCTGATTTCAAGTTTCTTGAAAAAAGAGTAGAATTTGATAACTGAAGGAGGCCTTTTTCCATGAACAAAAAATCGATCAAAGACGTCGATGTGAAAGGGAAACGCGTATTTTGCCGCGTAGACTTCAACGTGCCGATGGCAGACGGGAAGATCACCGATGAAACGCGTATCCAGGCAGCACTGCCTACCATCAAACATCTAGTAGAAGGCGGAGCGAAAGTCCTTCTTGCAAGCCATCTTGGACGTCCAAATGGTGAAGTGGTAGAAGAACTCCGTTTGACACCTGTTGCAAACCGTCTATCAGAGCTTCTTGGCAAAGACGTTGCCAAAGCAGACGAAGCATACGGTGAAGCCGTTCAGGCAAAAGTTTCAGAGATGAAAGACGGAGACGTCCTTGTCCTTGAAAACGTTCGTTTCTACCCAGGTGAAACGAAAAACGATCCTGAGCTTGCGAAAGAATTTGCAGCACTTGCAGATCTTTATGTGAACGATGCATTCGGTGCAGCTCACCGTGCCCACGCTTCAACAGCAGGGATCGCCGAGCACATCCCGGCAGTTGCAGGTCTTCTTATGGAGAAAGAGCTTGAAGTCCTTGGTAAGGCACTATCAAACCCAGAACGTCCTTTCACGGCCATCGTTGGTGGAGCGAAAGTAAAAGATAAGATCGGTGTCATCGACAACCTTCTCGATAAAGTGGACAACTTGATCATCGGAGGCGGACTTGCTTACACATTCGTAAAAGCAAACGGCTACGAAATCGGTCAATCCCTTCTTGAAGAAGACAAAATCGATCTAGCGAAACAATTCATGCAAAAAGCGAAAGACAAAGGCGTGAACTTCCTTATGCCGGTAGACGTGGTTGTTGGGGATGACTTCTCTAATGATGCGAATACACAGGAAGTGGGCATCGACTCCATCCCATCTGATTGGGAAGCAATGGATATCGGTCCTAAAACGCGTGAAATCTTCAGCGATGCAATCAAGAGCTCTAAACTTGTCATCTGGAACGGACCAATGGGCGTATTCGAAATGGATACATTCGCCAACGGTACGAAAGCCGTAGCAGAGGCATTGGCCGATTCAACAGATACATACTCTGTAATCGGTGGCGGAGACTCTGCAGCAGCAGTCGAGAAGTTCGGATATGCTGATAAAATGAGTCATATTTCTACAGGCGGAGGAGCATCTCTCGAGTTCATGGAAGGGAAAGAACTTCCTGGAGTCACAGCTCTGAACGATAAATAATCCCTGTTTCTAAATGCGTTTAGAAAACAATCGAAAGGATGAGTAGAATGCGTAAACCGATCATCGCAGGTAACTGGAAGATGAACAAAACACTCGGTGAAGCTAAATCTTTCACCGAAGAAGTACAAGGACTCGTTCCTGATACAGATGTAGTTGAATCCGTGATCTGTTCACCAGCGCTTTTCCTTGAAAGCCTTGTAAACAGCACGAAGAACTACAAAGTAGAAATCGGTGCCCAAAACATGCACTTCGAAGAAAACGGAGCGTTCACAGGCGAAGTCAGCCCTGTAGCCCTTCAAGATCTTGGAGTGAAATATGTCATCCTTGGACACTCAGAACGCCGTGAAATGTTCAACGAAACGGATGAGTCTGTGAACAAGAAGACGATCGCTGCCTTCAAACACAGCCTGACTCCGATCGTATGTGTCGGTGAAACACTTGAACAACGTGAGAACAACGAAACAAATGAGCTAGTCGGAGATCAAGTGAAGAAGGCCCTTGCCGGACTTTCTGCTGATCAAGTGAAGAATACCGTCATCGCCTATGAGCCAATCTGGGCAATCGGTACCGGTAAATCTTCAACGGCTGAAGATGCGAACGAAGTATGTGCCCACATCCGTCAAGTTGTGGCTTCTGAGTTCGGTCAAGAAGCTGCCGATGCAGTCCGCATCCAGTACGGCGGAAGCGTAAAACCTGCCAACATCAAAGAATACATGGCACAGCCTGATATCGATGGTGCATTGGTCGGTGGCGCAAGCCTTGAACCACAAAGCTTCCTTCAGCTTCTAGAAGGGGCGAGCTCTCATGAGTAAGTCTCCAGTAGCACTCATCATCCTGGACGGCTTCGCCTTCCGTGATGTGAAAGAAGGAAATGCGGTTGCTCAGGCCAACAAGCCGAACTTCGACCGCCTTTGGAACCAATACCCTCACAATCAGCTGACTGCAAGCGGTGAAGCAGTAGGTCTGCCTGACGGTCAGATGGGTAACTCTGAAGTGGGTCACTTGAACATCGGTGCCGGCCGCATCGTGTATCAAAGCCTCACGCGCGTGAACCTTGCCATCCGTGAAGGAGAGTTCGAGAAGAACGAAACCTTCAAAGATGCCATCGAGCACGCGAAAAAGCACGACAAGAAGCTTCACATCTTCGGTCTTCTATCCGATGGAGGGGTTCACAGTCATATCGAGCATATGTATGCCCTCCTTCGCCTCGCAGCCAAAGAAGGAATGGAAGAGGTTTATGTCCATGCGTTCCTTGATGGTCGTGATGTCGGTCCTAAGACCGCGAAGAAGTACATTGAAGATGCACAAGCAAAAATGAAAGAAATCGGTATCGGTCAATTCGCGACGATTTCTGGCCGCTATTACTCAATGGACCGCGATAAGCGCTGGGAGCGCGTGGAGAAATCCTATCGTGCCATGGTATACGGCGAAGGCCCTACGTACACGGATCCAATCGAATTGGTGAACGATTCCTACGAAAATGGAATCTATGACGAATTCGTCATCCCATCCGTGATCACAAAGGAAAGCGGCGAGCCGGTTGCAACGATCCAGGATGACGATTCTGTGATCTTCTACAACTTCCGTCCCGACCGTGCTATCCAGATCTCGAATACGTTTGCCAATCAGGACTTCCGTTCATTCGACCGCGGGGACAAGTTCCCTAAGAACCTGCACTTTGTCTGCCTGACGAAGTTCAGTGAAACGGTTGACGGATATGTGGCGTTCAAACCGACGAACCTTGATAATACACTAGGGGAAGTTCTTGCCCAAAACGGCTTGAAACAGCTCCGTATCGCTGAAACGGAAAAATACCCGCACGTGACATTCTTCATGAGCGGCGGCCGTGAAGCGGAATTCGAAGGGGAAAAGCGCATCCTCATCGACTCACCTAAAGTGGCAACATACGACTTGAAACCTGAAATGAGCGCATACGAAGTGACGGACGCCCTTCTTAAAGAGATCCGTGAAGATCGCCAGGATGCCATCATCCTGAACTTCGCCAACCCTGATATGGTTGGTCACTCCGGAATGCTTGAACCAACGATCAAAGCGATCGAAACCGTGGACGAATGTCTTGGCAAAATCATCGACTTGATCACTGAAAAAGGTGGCACGGCCATCATCACTGCGGACCATGGGAATGCAGATGAAGTAATCACAGAAGACGGCGACCCAATGACTGCCCACACGACCAACCCGGTACCGGTCATCGTGACAAAAGAAGGCCTTGAACTTCGTGACGGAGGGATCCTTGGTGATCTTGCCCCAACGATGCTTGACCTCTTGAACGTCGATCAACCGGAAGAAATGACGGGTAAATCCCTCATTAAGAAGTAAACCTGCCGGCGTGCCGACCTGCAGGGGTACCCGGACGGTAAGAGCTTTTAAACTAAAATCACCTATAAAAAGGAGAGTTTTTTCATGCCAATCATTACTGATGTATACGCACGCGAAGTCCTTGACTCCCGTGGTAACCCGACAATCGAAGTAGAAGTTTACACTCAATCCGGAGCTTTCGGACGCGCACTTGTTCCATCTGGTGCTTCAACTGGTGAATACGAAGCAGTTGAACTTCGTGACGGCGACAAAGGCCGCTACCTAGGTAAAGGTGTAGAAAAAGCAGTCGATAACGTGAACAACGAAATCGCTGAAGAAATCATCGGTTACGATGTAACAGAACAAGTTGCCATCGACCAAGCAATGATCGCTCTTGATGGAACTGAAAACAAAGGTAAACTAGGCGCCAACGCAATTCTTGGTGTATCTATGGCCGTTGCACGCGCAGCTGCTGACTTCTTCGGAGTAGAATTGTACCAATACCTTGGTGGATTCAACGCGAAGCAACTTCCAGTACCAATGATGAACATCGTCAATGGTGGAGAGCACGCTGACAACAACGTAGACATCCAGGAATTCATGGTTATGCCTGTAGGAGCTCCTACATTCAAAGAAGCTCTTCGCATGGGTGCTGAGATCTTCCACAGCCTGAAATCAGTTCTTAAAGACAAAGGTTACAACACAGCAGTTGGTGACGAAGGCGGATTCGCTCCTAACCTTAAATCCAACGAAGAAGCTCTTTCTACGATCATCGAAGCAATCGAAAAAGCCGGTTACAAACCAGGCGAAGAAGTACTTCTTGCAATGGACGTAGCTTCTTCTGAAATCTACAACAAAGAAGACGGTAAATATCATCTTTCTGGAGAAGGCGTTGTACGTACTTCTGAAGAAATGGTTGACTGGTACGAAGAAATGGTTAACAAATACCCAATCATCTCAATCGAAGATGGTCTTGACGAAAACGACTGGGAAGGACACAAACTTCTTACTGAGCGCATCGGTAACAAAGTCCAACTCGTTGGGGATGACCTATTCGTAACAAACACAACAAAACTTTCTCAAGGGATCGAGCAAGGAATCTCTAACTCAATCCTTATCAAAGTGAACCAAATCGGTACACTTACTGAAACATTCGACGCTATCGAAATGGCTAAACGCGCTGGTTACACAGCTGTTATCTCTCACCGTTCTGGTGAAACAGAAGACAGCACAATCGCTGACATCGCGGTTGCTACTAACGCTGGTCAAATCAAAACTGGTGCTCCTTCACGTACTGACCGTGTGGCGAAATACAACCAACTTCTTCGCATCGAAGATCAATTGGCTCACACTGCTCAATACCTTGGAGCAAAAACATTCTACAACGTTAACCGCTAATAGCCGGTTTGCCGAAATCCCCGTCCTCGGACGGGGATTTTTTTAATGGACGTCATCTAAGCGAATATTCATTATGTTCTTGTTGCCCCAGCCCCCGTATGGTAAAATGAAGACAATGTTATGTTCGGATCAGGAGGTGGGACTCATGCATACTATTTTAGTCACGTTACTTATCATCGTATCGATCGCCATGATCGTCATGGTATTGCTTCAATCAGGTAAGAGTGCTGGACTTTCAGGGGCCATCTCAGGTGGTGCGGAACAGCTATTCGGTAAACAGAAAGCGCGCGGACTCGACTTGATTTTGCACCGCATCACAATCGTATTGGCCGTACTATTCTTCATTCTTACGGTTGCCATCGTCCGTATCTAAATGAACGTTAAAAAACCTGATCTCGTTTGTGGGTCAGGTTTTTTGTTTTATCGGGGTTGTACTTGGCCGTTTTGTGCTGGGCGGAGCGATTCATCCTTATGGGGTGGTTTCGCAAATAACTGCGAGTTAATACTGGTTCAAGGGATGATGTGCAATTCTTGTTTGTGGGTTTACGATGTAAGTGGTGTTCAGGTGATGGTTAGGGTGGTTCATCCGTATGGGGTGGTTTTCGCAAATGACTGCGAGTGAACGCTGGTTCAAGGGATGATGTGCAAATCTCGTTTGTGGGTTTGCGATGTAAGTAGTCGTCAGTTGATGGTTAGGGTGATTCATCCGTATTTGGACGCATTTGCAAATAACTCCGAATGAACGCTGGTTCCGGGGATGATGTGCAAATTAGAACGAGGGTACCATGTCGGTTCGCAAATAGAATGCTTTTTTTCGCAAATTAAGTCGAAAATTCCGCAGGCATTTTTTTGATTATCGCAAATAAATTCGCCTTGATCAGAATCGTCGAGTCTCGGGATAGAGAAATGGGTCATAAATACAATGCGAAAAAAGTCGAAACATGTCGCAAGGGAAAAGTAGTGGAAAATGGCGATGGTAAATGCATGGTGAACCATTATGAATCGCTATGATTCCAAAAAATTTGCAAATACTCGATTAAAGTAGCAAATAGCCTCTACCTGCGTAGAGCCACCGATCAGGATGCCCCGGACTCACACTATGAACAACCCTCCGCCATCAAAACCGCCACAACAATGCGAAATGGTGGATTGTCCCACCGATATTTGCTAAAAATAGAAGTGAGAAGAATCTGAACGGCTGCATCAAGCCACTAGACATCAAAGAGATCGAAAAGGAGCTATCAAACCATGAAAACCAATTTGCCGAAACCATTTACATTTGAAGCGGGGAAACGTGCTGTCCTTCTGTTGCACGGATTCACTGGTAACTCATCGGATGTGCGTATGCTCGGACGATTCCTCGAGAAGAAGGGCTATACGTCTCATGCGCCTCACTATAAGGGACATGGTGTTCCGCCGGAGGAATTGGTGCATACAGGTCCTGAAGACTGGTGGAAGGATGTCATGGACGGGTATGAGCATCTGAAGAGCCTTGGGTATGAGGAAATCGCCGTTGCGGGCCTCTCGCTCGGAGGGGTATTTTCATTGAAATTAGGTTACACTGTACCTGTAAAGGGTATTGTCCCAATGTGTGCGCCAATGTATATAAAAAGCGAAGAAGTCATGTATGACGGGGTAGTGGAATACGCCCGTGAATTTAAAAAATATGAAGGAAAACCAGAAGACCAGATTGAAAAGGAAATGGAAGAGTTCAAGAAGACGCCGATGGATACGTTGAAGGCCCTTCAGGAGCTCATCGCCGATGTGCGTGGGAATGTGGATATGATCTACTCGCCGACGTTTGTCGTGCAGGCACGGAACGACCATATGATCAACACGGATTCTGCAAATATCATCTATGACAGCGTTGAGTCTGATGATAAAGAGATCAAGTGGTATGAAGAGTCTGGGCACGTCATTACGCTCGATAAAGAGAAAGAGCAGCTTCACGAGGATGTGTACAACTTCCTGGAGAAACTGGACTGGACGGTATAATCACGATCAGGAGGGAATGTCATGGACGAAAATATTAAAGGGCATGTGGATAAGCTCCTTTCTTACATGAAGGAAGAAGCCTACAAGCCATTGACGGTACAAGAGCTGGAGGAAGCATTCGGAATCGAGGGGTCAGGGAACTTCAAAGATTTCGTGAAGGCGCTTGTCGTCATGGAAGAGAAGGGGTTGGTGGTGCGTACGAGAAGCAACCGCTACGGTCTTCCTGAAAAAATGAATCTGGTAAGAGGGAAAGTATCGGCACATGCCAAGGGCTTCGCCTTTGTCATCCCGGAAGAGCAGGGGATGGATGATATCTTCATCCCTCCGAATGAAACAAGCAATGCGATGCACGGGGATATCGTCCTCGTACGGGTATCGGCTTCTTCGTCAGGCTCAAGACGCGAAGGGACCATTGTCCGCATCGTCGAGCGCGGTGTCGATCAGATTGTCGGAACATTCACCGAAAGCAAGCATTTCGGATTTGTCGTTCCTGATGATAAGAAGTTCGCAAGCGACATCTTCATCCCGAAATCCGCCCAGAAGGGTGCGACGGAAGGACATAAGGTCGTCGTGAAGCTGACGGCTTATCCTGAAGGACGCAAAAGCGCAGAAGGGGAAGTCATTGAAATCCTCGGACATAAAAATGATCCGGGCGTCGATATCCTTTCCATCATCCATAAGCATGGCATCACCGTCGAGTTCCCTGAAGAAGTCATGGAGCAGGCGAATCAAGTGCCTGATGAAATCAACCCATCCGAGCTTGAGAACCGCCGCGACCTGCGCGATCAAACGATCGTCACCATTGACGGGGCCGACGCAAAGGACCTTGATGATGCCGTCACGGTCACAAAGCTCGACAACGGAAACTACAAGCTCGGCGTACATATCGCCGATGTTACCTACTATGTGAAAGAAAGCTCACCGATCGATGAGGAAGCATTCGACCGCGGTACATCCGTCTACCTCGTGGACCGGGTTATCCCGATGATCCCTCACAGACTGTCGAACGGTATCTGTTCACTGAACCCGAAAGTCGACCGCCTGACGCTTTCATGTGATATGGAGATCACACCTAGCGGGGAAGTCGTGAAGCATGAGATCTTCCAGAGTGTGATCAAGACTGCTGAGCGGATGACCTACTCAGACGTCAACAAGATCCTTGTGGACAAAGATGAAGAGCTGAGAAGCAAGTACGAGCCACTCGTCCCGATGTTTGAGGACATGGAGAAACTTGCTCAGATCCTTCGCACGAAGCGTGAGAAGCGCGGTGCCATCGACTTCGATTTCAAAGAAGCGAAGGTGCTCGTGAACGAAGAAGGCGAGCCGACGGAAGTCGTCATGCGCGAGCGTTCCGTTGCCGAGAAGCTCATCGAGGAATTCATGCTGGCAGCGAATGAAACCGTAGCAGAACACTTCCACTGGATGGAAGTACCGTTCATCTATCGTATCCATGAAGATCCGAAGGAAGATAAGCTTATGCGCTTCTTCGAGTTCATCACGAACTTCGGTCTCATCGTGAAAGGATCGGCGAACTCGATTCATCCGCGTGCCCTCCAGGAAATCATTAATGACGTCCAGGGGAAAGCGGAGGAGATGGTCGTCTCCACGATGATGCTCCGCTCCATGCAGCAGGCGAAGTACGATCCGGAAAGCCTTGGTCACTTCGGCCTTGCCACGGAGTTCTACACCCACTTCACTTCACCGATCCGCCGTTATCCGGATCTGATCGTCCACCGATTGATCAGGACATACTTGATTGAAGGAAAGGTCGACCAAGCGACGCGCGACAAATGGGGAGCACAGATGGGGAATATCGCCCAGCATACCTCCAGCCGCGAACGCCGTGCCGTCGATGCTGAGCGTGAGACAGATGAGCTGAAGAAAGCAGAGTACATGGAAGACAAGGTCGGGGAAGAGTACGACGGGATCATCAGCTCCGTTACCAACTTCGGACTGTTCGTCGAGCTTCCGAATACAATCGAGGGTCTTGTTCACGTGAGCTACATGACCGACGACTATTACCGGTTCGACGAGCGTCAGCTGGCCATGATCGGAGAGCGCACGGCAAACGTCTACCGCATAGGTGACGAGATCACCGTCCGCGTCGTAAACGTCAACAAGGACGAACGCGCCATCGACTTCGAGATCGTCGGCATGAAAGGCACTCGTCGCCGCGACGACAAAGCCCGCTCATTCCGACCGGAACGTAAAGGCAAACCGACAAGCAAGCCAGGCAAAAAGCCTGCTGATAAAGATAAAAAAGAAGGCGGCGAATGGTCCACACGTCCGCCGAAGAACAATAAGAAGAAAAAGAAGAATAAAAAGTTCTTCGATAATGCTCCAAAAAGCAAACGCAAAAAGAAAAAGTAAGCATAAGGAGCATGGGGATCCTCCCGTGCTCCTGTTTCATCCTACCCATACAGGTGTATTTATGAGATAATGGCACCACAGAAAGAGAGAGAGGGATTCACATGCCAAAGGGAGAAGGCAAGCTCATTGCCCAGAATAAAAAAGCCCGCCATGACTTCGCCGTCGAAGAGACGTTCGAAGCAGGCATCGTCCTCCAGGGGACGGAAATCAAATCGATCCGCGGCGGTCGCGTTAACCTGAAAGATTCCTTTGCCCGTATCCGAAACGGAGAAGTATACGTCTACAACATGCACGTATCACCGTACGAGCAGGGGAACCGGTATAATCATGATCCGCTCCGCACGAGGAAGCTCCTCCTGCACCGCAGGCAGATCAATAAGCTCATCGGTGAAACAAAAGAAGCAGGATATTCACTCGTCCCGCTGAAGCTGTACATCAAAAACGGCGTCGCCAAGCTCCTCATTGGCCTTGCACGCGGTAAGAAGAAATATGACAAACGTGAAGATCTGAAGCGCAAGGAAGCTAACCGCTCGATCCAGCGCGAGCTCGCTCAAAGGCAAAAAGGGAATTACTGATCCTTCCAGTTGCATTTGGCGCTCAGTTTGTTATAATAAATAGTGTCGCAGGGCAAACTGACTGCGATAAGAACAATTGAATAAGTAACCAGTGAGAACTTATTCTTTCCCGTTCTTCCTCATATGGGGACGTTACGGATTCGACAGGGATAGTTCGAGCTTGGGTTGCGAGCCGTAGGGATCGTCTACGTTAAAACGTCAAAGCCAATAATAACTGGCAAAACTAACAATAACCTAGCTCTAGCTGCGTAATAGCGCTTTAGCTGTTCCTCCCTCCATCGCCTATGTGGTAGGGTAAGGGACTCACTCTTAGTAGGCTACGCCGGAGTCCACCGTCTGAGGACAAAGGAAGAGATTAACCAGACTAGCTGCACGGACGCCAGTCGGTAGGCATAAGCTGCAGCGAAACCGCGAATATATCGACTACGCTCGTAGACGCACAAGTGCCGTTATTTCTGGACGAGGGTTCGACTCCCTCCGTCTCCACCAAATACATATTTGGTGGTTTTTATTTTGTCTAAATAAATGATACAAGCCATCCCGGTTTCTTTCAGGGGTGGCTTTTTTTAGTATTTAGAGATTATCCGTATTGATGCGAGGGGTACGTGGTTCGAGTTCGGCTCTGGCCTTGGCATTTTCATTGTTCCGGTCGTGTTGGTCTTGTCTTGCCTTATCCACTGCAGACCGGTTTTCTGATTTGTTCTTTTCATCCTTCACTCTATCACCCCCTCTTGCTAATATGCACCAAGAATGAGGGCTTGAAACATACAAAAAAGGACTTGCCGAAACAAGTCCTCAATATACCTGAGTCGTATTAGAAATATTGAAAATGAGCTACTAGGGTATTGGTGAGCTCTTTTGTATGTAATAATATGTAAAAGCGGTGATGGGGGTTTATTACACAGAAATAATCAATCCATCCATATTGGGTGAAGGAGGACATATGAATTCAACATTTTTTTTACTCTCAGGAAAGCCGAGAATAGGCAAATCAACGTTGATCAAACAAATCATTCATGAAATCGGCGTCGATCGTTGTGGAGGCTTCTATACAGAAGAAGTGACCAACTTCGATGATCGGATAGGTTTCCGGTGTGTATCGATGGATGGAGAAAGTGTAGACATTGCCAACGTAGAAAGTCGCAGCGCAACCAGGGTTGGAAGGTATGGTGTTAACGTAAAGGAGTTTGATCTGTTTGCCAAAGATATTTTACAAGGGGCCCTTCGTACCAAGGACATCATCGTGATTGATGAGATCGGGTATATGCAGATGTTCTCTCATTCATTTAAGAAAATCGTTCAAGACATATTCTCAGCAAACAAGGTAGTACTTGGGACGATTCCTTTAAACCCCCATCCTGAAATGAATAACATGAACAATCTTAAAGAAGCAAACATCATAACGGTAGATGAACTCAATCGGGACAAGATCGCAGGATGGTTAGTAAGAGAAGTGTTGAACGTTATAGATTGAAATGATTACGAAGAGCTGACGCACGCCAAGATCGGTGCCATGCAGGTCAGGAGTCTTTAGCAAAACGATGCAGAACAGTATAGGGGAGATCGTAAATGGTTAAAGGGATTATAAGCGACCCACAATTGAAAAAGTACGCAGAACTTGCTGTAAGAGCCGGTGTGAATCTCCAAATGGATCAGTTATTGATTATTTATAGTGATATCCAACATGCTGGGTTTGCTCGTCTGATCCAAACGGCAGCCTACGAGGCAGGTGCCTCGAATGTAGTGATTGATTGGAAGGATGAACAGTCTACCAAAGAGTTTTACATACATGCAGCAGATCGTTTCATCGATCACATTCCCGATTGGCAGGCTGCCCGTTTTAAAGAATGGGATGATGAAGGGGCTGCTTACATTCATATTATTTCTGAAAATGTCTTTGAAGACGTTTCTGCTGAAAGGATTCATCGTTTCCAAAAAGCGTCACGTACAAAATTGAAGGATTATTACAGCAAAGTCAGATCCCACAAGGTCCGGTGGTGTCTTATAGCTGTCCCGTACGTTGCTTGGGCAGCCAAAGTATTCCCCAACCTGAGTAAAGAAGAAGCTTTACAATCATTATGGGAATTGATTGTAAGTGGAGCTAGGGCAGACGGGGAGAGTCCCATTGATGATTGGAGAGAACACCACAGAGCCTTCGAGTCTCGAAAAAAATTCCTGAACGAGAGCCGATTTGAAGCGCTGCATTTTACAAATAAACGTGGAACTGATTTAGTAGTGGGTCTAGCCAAAAATCATGTTTTTATCGGTGGGGCTGTCACAGATGAACAAGGGATCCCTTTCTTTCCGAACATCCCTACAGAAGAAATATTTACTGCTCCACACAAAAATAGGGTGAATGGCAAACTGGTAGGGACTAAACCTCTTATCTATGGTGGGAATATCATAGAAGACTTTCATCTGATTTTTACAGAAGGCCGAATTACCGACTATTATGCCGCGAATGGACAAGAAGCGTTGCAACATCTCATCGAAACGGATGAAGGCTCACATTATCTAGGGGAAATTGCGTTGGTTTCGACTAAAGCACCTCTTGCTCAGGCTAATACGCTCTTTTACAAGACCCTGTTTGATGAAAATACGGCCTGTCATATCGGAATCGGGGATGCATCTCCCTCCACTTTCCGAGATGGCCATGACAAATCTGAGAAAGAATTTCAAGAAGCGGGTCTGAATACATCCCTTTTGTCAGTCAATGTGACCTTTGGTACAGAAGATATGAACGTAGTGGGCATGAAAGAAGGAGAAATGGAAGTCCTGCTCATGGAGGACGGGGAATTTAAGTTTTTGATCGTCTAAAACTTAAATAGTATACCAATTGCCTTTAAAGTGTATGTGGTAGGGAAATTCACCAAGAGATATGGTAGTATATAGAAAAAATACGCGAGGAGGCCAAACATGGGCAAATACCCCAACCTGAAAGTATTCTCCCGTTAGCAGCAAAGGCTGCAGGGAGATGGAAATGATTAATGAGCAGTCTTTGCCTTTCTTATTCCAATTCTAATAAGGAAGCAGGGGCGAAAATGAGCCATAAGCGGGCAAAAGATGTTTTACCGGATGAATTGATTACCATCATTCAGGGCTATGTGGATGGGGAGTATGTATACATCCCGAGAAAAAGCGGCAGTGAGCGATCCTGGGGAGAGCAGAGCGGAGCCAGGAAGACTCTGGATGAGCGAAATAAGGAAATCCGTGAGAGGTTCAAGAGTGGGTGGAGGAAGGAGCAACTTGCAGCTGCCTACCATCTTTCCGTGAAGAGCATTGAACGGATTGTTTATAAACGAGAATAGTCTTTATGATGCGTCTGATGGTTTTTCCCGGAGGGCGCTTTTTATTTTTCCTCGAATATATTATGTAGTCGTTTACGAGGTAGAATGAGCGTTTGCTTGCCTTTACACTGTAGGTATAAGAAAGGGTGATACGCATGAGCTATACGTTAAGAAAAAGGACAGACCAAGACATCCAAGAGTTCATCACGTGGAGGTATGAAGGCAACTATTCGTTCTATGATAATCCGATTCAAGAGGAGAAGGTGAACGGATTTCTTGAGAGCGGGAATCGGGAAGGATTTTATTCGGTCATTGACCGGGAGGGGAGATTGGCAGGAAACTGTGAGTTCTTCCAGGTCGGAGATGAAACGGAGGATATCATGGGAGTTGGGATACAGATGAAGCCGGCATTGACAGGGAAGGGTGAGGGGAAGCTGTTTTTCCATTCCATCATTGAAGAGGGAAGAAGGAAACTCGGTTATGACCATTTGGAGTTGGCTGTGGTGGACTTCAATGTCCGTGCTATCAGCGTGTATGAACGTGCGGGGTTTGTACAAAAAGGTGAATTTCAGAACAATATTAGAGGGCAGGAGTATAGGTTCATTATCATGGAAAAAGATTGGTAAAATAATTTTCAATGGTACAAACCCCGACAAACCCCGCCACCCATCAACATCCTTCCCCATTTCCTGATATTCCTCCAATTAACAGTATATTGAATTGAGCTAAGGTTTCCATTAAGATGGAGAGGAGTATAACTTCATAGGTGCATATTGGTTCAGCCTCAGGTTTGGGGCTGATTAAAAGGGAATCAGGTGTGAATCCTGAGCGGTCCGGCCACTGTAAGTGATGAGCGATCTTTCGGAAATGCCACTGGATGTTAGAGTCCGGGAAGGCGGAAGGGAGCGATGAATCATGAGTCAGGAGACCTGCCTGTATGTGTAGTGGTGGAGCCTTCCGGTAAAAGGTGAAGCGAGGTGGATCAGTATGCATGGGGTTAGTATGTGCACGTGGATTTCAAAGCCTTGTTCTTCTTTCGGGAAGAGCAGGGCTTTTTTATATACATATTATTTATCTAGTACAGGGGATAAGGGACACGGGAGGATATGTGAGTGAGAATACTTCAAGCAATGTTGGCAAGTGTATTGAGCGTTGTGTTGTTTTTGGGTGTGCCGGTCGCGGGGATTCCGTCTGGACACGCAGAGGCAGCGACAAGTACGGATGTTTCGCTGGCTGAGATCAATAAAACCATTGAAGGTGCTGCGAATCACATTCTGGACAGCGGAGTAAGTAGTGAGTGGGAAGCCATAGGACTTGCGGCAGCGGGATATCCAGTGCCGGATGCCTATTATCAGAATCATTTCAGTCAATCGGTGGATAGCCAGGTCATCAACCCATCGAGATACGCTAAGATTACGGATATTGAACGCCACGTGATTGCGGCGGCGGCCATCGGTTTGGATCCATTGTCTGTCAACGGGACGGACTTGATTGAAAAGATCTACAACAGTCATGATGTGTCACCAGGGAATGACACGATGACCCTTCAAGGGAATAACGGACCGATCTTCGCCTTGATCGCGTTGGACAGCCAACAGTTCGAGGTGCCATCAGATGCCAAGTGGACACGTCAAAAGCTGATTGATGAGCTTTTGAAGCAGCAGAATGAGGATGGAAGCTGGTCCCTCAGTGCATACATGTCGGGCCCGAGCTATGATATCACGGCCATGGCCTTGATTGCCTTGGCACCCTATACATCCCAGGGGAATGTGAAGAAAGCGGTAGATGGTGCGCTCTCATTTCTATCTGCAGAACAGCAATCAAGCGGAGGATTCGACGATCCATTTGTCGGGGGGACTTCAAGTGAAGCCACTTCCCAGGTGATCATTGCCCTGACGTCGAACGGGATTGATCCGACGTCAAAGGCATTCACGAAAGGATCCAATAATCTCGTCACCCACCTTCTGAGCTTCAAGTCGGAGGATGGCGGATTTATGCATGTCAGTCCAGGCAATTCCAACGGGATGGCGACCGAGCAAGCCCTGCAGGCCCTCGTCGCGTATCAGAAATTCTTAAAGGGGGAGGGGAAGCTTTATTCATTCCCTAAACCATTGGAGCCGGAACCACCGACGGCCATGCCTGATCCGACCCTCACGATAAAAGGGGTAGAAGATGGCCAGATTGTCACAACGCCAGAAATGACGGTCACGGCTGAGGCAAAGGATGGAGAAGGAAGCGCCTTGGTAGTCGAAGCGAAGTTGAATGATCAAGCTCTTGAAGGCAACAAATCGGGCGAGTTCGTCCTTTCGTTAAAAGAGGGGAAGAATGTTCTCATTGTCAGTGCACAAGATCAGAATGAAAAAGTGGTGTCAAAGAAAGTGACAATCCAGTACAAAAAAGAAGCCAAAGATGAAGATCCGCCAAAGCTGCTAGACCAGATTACCTTAAAGCCTGAATGGAAAGATGGAAAAAACACGATCGAGATGGATAGTATCAGCAACCTGAAGGCAGGGGGAGATATCATCATCGAGATCCCGGACGATTCGGTTACCATCGTCTTCCCGGATGAAAGCATGAGTGTGATGGTCAATAAAGAGGCGACGCTTCACTTGGAATCATCTCAAGTGAAAATGAAGACTGAATTGAAAGGGTTCTCAAAAAAAGAAGCTGAATTCTCCATCCAGCGCATGGAAGGCATGAAGGAAGCTCTTAGTAACGTGTACGACTTTACCATCAAACAGGATGGGGAAAGCATTCATGATGTGAAAGATGCCGTAGAACTGTCCTTCGCCGTCAAGGAAGAAGAGGTGGACAGCACATCTACCGCCGTTTACTTCTATAATTCAGATACGGAAAAGTGGGACCATGTCGGAGGGGACTATGCCGATGGGTGGTTCAATGTACAACCTGATCACCTGAGCACATTTGCTGTGTTCAACTCCGCACCAACGGGAACGGAAGAGGAAGAGAAAACAAATGAACCAGAAAAAACACAGGGTAACGGAAAAACGGGCTCGTCTCCAAAGGAAAACAAGAAAGACGATACTGTTGTACCGGCAGCCAACCCTTCTTCGGGGAAAAAGCTCCCCAATACAGGAGTGAACGAATGGTATCTTCCAGTCGCGGGAGGGCTCCTTCTACTCACGGGTCTCTCGATCTATTTCTGGGGTGCACGGAAGAAGAGGAAGTTGGAGATAAAAGGTTAGGAGGAGTTCGATGAAGAAGCAACGTAAGCTCATACTTTCGATCCTGACGGTGTTCTTCCTTACTCTTGGAGTAATCGGGGTCACCTATGGTTTCTCCGGCGAAGAAGAAAAGGCACCAACAAGTAAGCAAGTGGGGGGGAGCGAAAACTCCGTCGCTTCCGTGACCGGGGATAAAGAAAAACAAAAAGATCCAAACGCTATCACCGATGAACATTCCAAGACTGAGGAACAGGAAGAAAAGAAAGAGGAAAAAGACAAAAACGAGAAATCGGACAGCACAACCACTAAAAGCCCAAAAGAGGACGGCAAGGCTGATCCTCAGCAACAAGAAGAAAGAAACGGAACAACGGAACGTCTTGAATCTGAAGGAAAGCCAGACAAACAAGGATCATCGGCATCAAGGAAAGAAGCAAAGACAGAGTCAAACCAAAAAACAGAGAGCCCAAAAGAATCCAAAGCTCCTTCCGTCTCTGAACGTGCCGGATCAACACAACCAGAAAGCAAGGCACCGGCGCCTCAGCCTTCCAAAAAGCCTGCACCCGCTCCAAAGCCTGAAAAGGAAGAAAAGCAGGCAGCAACGTCGACAGTCACCTATTCCATTGTGGCAGATAGTCAAATGGGTACGGTGCTCCCTCCGACTTCAGTCGAAATCGAGGATGGGGATACGGTCCTTGATGTGCTCATCGAGGTGACACGTTCTCAAGGAATTCCCATGTCGTTCCGCGGTGGTACAGGGGCGAATGCCTATGTAGAAGGAATCAACAACCTATTTGAGTTTGACCGGGGATCCGGCAGCGGTTGGATGTACCGGGTGAATGGGATCTTCCCTAACAGAGGGGCAGGAGTGGTTCCCCTCCAAGACGGAGATCGCATTGAGTGGCTTTACACCATCGACCTCGGGAAAGATCTCGGAGCGGAGCTCAAGCCGTTCCGCTAGAAGAAAGGGGTACGCAACGTGACAATCAGATTGAAAGAACTTCACCCCTTTGTAAGCCTTCTCTACTACGTTTGTGCGGGTGTGTGCATGATGATGTTCACCCATCCGTTGTTCCTGTCTGTATCCATCTTGATCCTGGTCAGGGTGAATATCCTTCAAGGAACCCGGGAGAAACTGATCCGTTCTATGCCTGCTATCACTTGCATGGGGCTCATCATCATCGTCATGAATCCCCTTTTCGTCCGAAGGGGAGCCACCGTGCTGTTCTATTTCCGTCATAATCCCGTGACCCTAGAAGGAGTGGCATACGGGATGATCATGGCCATGAGTCTATGGGGGATCTTCATCCTGTTCATTTCATTCAATGATGTGATCCACGGGCGGAAATTCTTATTTCTCTTTTCAAAAGTGTGGCCACAGCTCGCCCTCCTGCTGATGATTACGGTGCGTTTCGTACCGCTACTCATTACCCGGTGGAAGGAGCTGTATCACACGCAAAAGCTCAGGGGACATGATATGTTCAAAGGAAGCGTGAAGAAGCGGAGTAGGACGGGCATGCTCTATATGCAAAAGCTCCTCACGTGGTCGTTGGAGGAGGCGCTTCAAACGGCTGAGTCCATGAATGCAAGAGGGTTCGGGGAGCGGAAGAGGTCGCATTATCAGCTGTTCCCATTCCGCTATTCCGATTGGGGAGCGTCCATCGTCTTAGCAGGGATAGCCGGCGTGTGTGTGTATTCTGCACAGCACGGAATCGGGACACTCAATGTGTATCCCCAGCTTGAGACACTCTCATTTTCCCCTTCCGACTGGCTGATCTTGATCCTGTTCATTTGTCTGATGGCATTCCCCATTTTACTTGAAGGAGGCAGTCAACTTCGATGGCATGTATTGAACTCGACAAACTAAGCTTTCACTATCCAGAGGAAGAACAAGCAGCCATCCGCTCCCTTTCCCTTACCGTGGATAAAGGGGATTTCATTGTGATCGGAGGTCCTTCAGGCTGTGGGAAGACAACCCTTCTGAAGCTGTTGAAAAAGGAACTCACGCCGGTAGGGAGGATGACGGGACAGATCAGGATGTCAGATATGGGAGTGGGATTCGTGTTTCAGGACCCGGAAAATCAGATTGTCATGGATAACGTCCTTAGTGAACTTGTATTCGGCATGGAAAACGAGCAATTGGGGACGGGGGAGATGCGGCAGCGCGTGGCGGAAATGGTTCATTTCTTCGGTATGGAAGACCTCCTCGATCAGGATACAAGACATCTCTCAGGCGGGCAGAAACAGCTGATGAACGTGGCGAGCGTCCTCCTGCAAAAGCCGCACCTGTTGTTATTGGATGAACCGACGTCCCAACTAGACCCGGTCCAGGCAAAAGCACTGATTCAATTTGTCCACCGTCTGAACGAAGAATTCGGGATGACGATCATCATGGTCGAGCACCGATTGGAAGAGCTCTATCCCATCGCGGATCGGGTGATCCTCATGGAGAAAGGAAGCGTGGCCTATGAAGGGACGGCAAGGACAGTCGTTTCCACTGTGTGGAAGAACCAGGACAAGAAGTTTCTTCCATTCCTTCCAGCCATTGCGAAGCTATACTATACCTTTGCCGACCTGTCTTACGATACGAGGGTGCCCCTGTCTGTCAAAGAGGCTCAGCGCTGGCTATCGGATCTATCCATCGGGATGGTGGAGCACAAGCGAGAAGTCTCTTCTGAGCAGGCATCACTCCTTCTCGAGATGAACCATGTAAGCTTCAAGTATGAAAAGCGTGCACCCATGATCCTGAAGGATATCAGCTTAGAGGTGAGGAAAGGGGATTTTCTTACGGTTGTGGGAGGAAACGCCTCAGGAAAGACGACCCTCCTGAAAATCATTGCGTCGATTCTGAAGCCGTATAGCGGAAAGGTGAAGCTGAATGTGAAGCATGTTTCAAAAAAGTCATCCTGCAGAATGGGCTATCTTCCTCAAAACCCGTTGCTTTGCTTTATGTGTGAAACGCTACAGGAAGAAATCCTGGAGCTTGCCGTCCGTTACGACATCCCGCTTCCGGAAGAACGAATGAGGTCCATCGCGAACCGTCTCGGCATTGAGTCGATCCTGGAAAAGCATATCCATGATTGCAGTGGGGGAGAACAGCAGAAGGCGGCACTTGCCACCCTATTATTCATTGAACCAGATCTACTCTTGATCGATGAACCGACGAAGGGAATGGATGCGGTGTCCAAAGATCAGTTCTCGGTCATGTTGGATGATCTTCATCAAGATGGCATGACCATCCTGATGGTGACCCACGACATTGAATTTGCGGCCAGGCATGCTTCACGATGCGCGTGGTTGTTTGACGGTCGCATCACGGCAGACGGAACGGTGAGGGAGGTGTTGGACCATCACTACTTCTATACCACGACGATCAACCGCGTGAGTCAGAATGCCGATGTTCCAACGGTCCTGACGGTAGAGGAGGCATATGAGACATGGAATCTTCACGTGCCGTCCTGATTACCTCCTCTGTCATGACCTTGATTCTCTTATTTGTTTCAGCCATTCTGTTTGACGATAAGCCTTATATGATGATCTGCATCGCCATCATGATTGTAACGGTCATCCCGTTGTTTGCGAGATTCGAACTCCGTGCGATCGGGAGTAAGGAAATCGTCCTGCTGGCGGTACTTGCAGCCATTGCAGCCATGAGCAGGGTACCGTTTGCTCCGCTACCGAGTGTGCAGCCGACTACCTTCGTGATCATTGTGAGCGCCATCGTTCTGGGACCCGAAGCGGGTTTTCTGATAGGAGCGATGGCGGCCATCGTCTCCAACATCTTCTTGGGTCAAGGTCCATGGACCCCTTGGCAAATGTATGCCTGGGGGATGGCCGGCATGATGGCCGGATTCCTTCGCAACACAGTGATCCTCAATACCAAATGGGGGTTGATGGGATATGGATTTGTCGTAGGCTTTTTGTTCGGGTGGTTCATGAATTTGTGGTTCCTCCTTGGCTTCCTTGGTGATGCCTCTTGGGAAGTGTTCGTCTCGGCCTATATCGCTAGCTTTTACTTTGATCTTGCACATGCGTTATCAAACGTATTTTTCCTCGGGCTTTTCAGTGTGGGGTGGATTCGGATCCTGGAACGTTTCAAACGGAAATACGGCATCCTGACGCCAGACTTGCCAAAAGAGGAGGTCTATAAATGAAGAAAGTGATTGGCATCTTGATCATTCTGATGTCCCTTCCCCTTTTGTTTCATAGCCAAATCAAGGGTGGAGTCTATAAAGGGTTCAACGAAAAACTTCTCGTCGCAGCGAGTGAAGGGAAGGGGGAAGTGAAAAAAACCATGCTTGAGAAGCTATACTTGAGTGATTCCACGGATGTAGAGACCTCTGACATCAAGGCGGTCCTCCGGATTCCATCCATTGAATTAGAGGAGCCCATCTTCCAGGGGGCAAGTGAATCCCATCTCAAGAATGGAGTCGCGACCATCGAGGAGGACACTCCCTTTTCCGCAACGAATATTTCCATTGCGGGACATAAAATGAATGCATACGGTGTTCTCTTCAATCGGCTTCATGAGCTGACTGAAGGGGATGTGATGGCAATGGATGTCAGCGGGAAAACCACTACGTACAAAGTGACGGAACAAAGGATGGTATCACCTGATGATTTGACGGTTCTGGAGGATACTGAGGATCAGACGATCACGCTGATCACGTGTGAAACCTATAACTGGAGCACGAATGAATTTGAAGAGCGATTGGTCGTGCGTGGGGAAAAGGTAGGGGAATGAGAATAGCTTCACCTAACAGGCAAGCCCATATTCTTGAGGGCTTGCCTTCCTTTTGCGAACGTTGACAGTTGAAAGCAATTGAATTAATATATGAATATATAGTCATATATAAGTTTTTGAGGTTGCATAAATAGGAAAAGGGGTAACGTAAGAAGGACTAACTAGGTTAGACAACATAGCCGAAGAGGAGGAATATACCCATGGCACATGATCACAGTGATCACACTCATCACGCCAATACGAAAACCATGCTGATCTCATTTATCATCATAACCGTTTATATGGTGGTGGAAGCCATCGGAGGGTACGTGACCAACAGCTTGGCCCTACTCTCAGATGCTGGCCATATGCTCAGTGACTCCCTTTCCCTGGGGATTGCCCTGATCGCATTTAAGCTCGGGGAAAAGGCAGCTACATATCGCAATACATTCGGCTACAAGCGGTTTGAGATCATCGCAGCCACATTGAACGGCCTTACCTTGATCGGTATCGCACTCTTCATCTTTTATGAAGCCATCAAGCGTTTTACCCATCCGCCTGAGGTTGCTACAAGCGGCATGCTCATCATCTCCATCATCGGTCTTCTCGTCAACGTCCTGGTGGCGTGGATCATGATGCGTGGAGGCGATACGGATGAGAACCTGAATATGAGGGGAGCCTTCCTTCACGTCATCAGTGATATGCTCGGTTCGGTTGGAGCAGTGATCGCTGCCCTTCTCATCATGTTCTTCGGCTGGGGCTGGGCCGATCCACTGGCAAGCGTCATCGTCGCGGTCCTTGTCTTGAACAGCGGATACAGGGTCGTAAAAAAATCCCTTCATATCCTCTTGGAAGGTACACCGGAACAGATAGATGTCGAAGAGGTGATCGATGTGATCAAACGGGAAGATGAAATCGACGACATCCATGACCTCCATATCTGGACGATCACAAGTGGATTCATCGCCATGTCTTGTCATGCGGTAGTAGCTGAAGACCTTACCGTCAAAGGAACAGAGCAAGTCCTGAGACGCTTGGAACCCCGTCTGCAGCACTTCGGTATCAAACATATCACGATGCAATTCGAAACCGAAAACAATCCCCATGATTCCGCGATTCTTTGTGTGGAGCATGACCATGAACACTAATGGGGAATCCGCTGCCTCGGAACGGGTAGCGGATTTTTTGTATAAATGCTTGTGTAGTGAATGGATTATATGTAAAATATTTACATTTTAATAAGGGTTTCTCCATGTCATTCATTCAACTTCTAGGCTGGGATCCTTTTAAATCATGTAGCTGGGAGTCTGTTTATTTTGATGAAATGTTTCTTTCTTTTATCCTCTATTTCAGCGGGAACCACTCCGTTATTACACACAGCCGGAAAAGCATGGGTGGGATTATGGTTGACCTTCCTCTTTTTTATTCTTGCGATCTTTTTTTTTAGCAAACCGAGGTTCACAAAAAAATCACATCATTATGATAATAAATATAAAAAAAGATTAACTTGTACCAAATGTCTGTACTCCTTATATCATACCTGGTGGAAAGTATACTTGACACCAGGTATCCTTTTTGTTACAATTTGTAAAGTATAATTTACTTAAAGACAAACAAACTTTACTTTGAAGGTGGGTATTATGCCGGGTAAGAGACTCTCTCCAGTTCAAAATAAAATACATGTGCTTAGAGCAGAAAAAAAGATGACGCAGAAAGAACTCGGAAATAAAGTGGGGGTAAGCAGACAAACAATCAATGCTATGGAAAAAGGCCGATATACACCATCATTGGCTTTGGCGTTTGAGATTGCTGATGCTTTTGGGTTAAGTGTTACGGATGTTTTTCACTATCAAAAAGGAGGGATTGAGGATGATTCAGACTCTGATTAATGGGCTAGTGGTTGTTTCATTTTTTGCTTTCTTTATCTTGATGATATCCATGGCGAAGGAAGGGAAGGATGAGAGGACGCTTTTGATTTCCAACAAATTATTTAGAGGGTTGTACAGCTTCATCATTATGGGATTGGCATTGATGTTGTTTACGAACGGCTGGACAGAGCTTGATTTTAGTACTTTTAAGACATTACTCAGTTTATTGTTGTCACTACATTTATTTTTTGGCTTAGGGTATTGGTTTTACTTATTGAAGACGCATTGATATCTTTTAGCCGTATTCTGAAAATGAGGAATGATGAGTGATTTAGTTGTCAATTTTATCCTGTATATCATTGTGGCGCATGGATTTTTTGATATCTTTGATGGTGCCCATTTAGTATTTCTTGAATCTTAGCTTTGTCCTGGCGCTCATTTTATTTTTTCAGATTCTAAAAAAAAGACAGGAAGCTTCAGAGCAAAGGTAAAAGGAAGTTTATATGTGAATGCTGAAACGAAAACGACCCTTGAGAAAGGGTCGTTTTCTGATAGAATGTTTTTTTATCAAACTGATTTAGTTCTGTTACTGAGTACTACCATGGTTAAAAAGACTAGTAGGTGCAGACCCCATAGACTGATCATGAGGATGTAAGCCCATTGTCGCACGGAAGATAAGTCACTCCAATGCTGAAAAGAACGTAGCTGACTGAATAAAATGAGCAGAATACTAATCGAAATAATCATTTGGCTAATCAATTGTTTTTTCAAAGGAATCTCCTATCCTATACAAACTTCTTTCATCTATCTGTGCAAAACTTACTCTATATTTCACATCAACATTGGAATTTCGTGATGGGGAGAAGGCTTAGACAAATAGGGCTCTTACTAGATGATACCATAAAAAGTTAATCGCTTTTTGTTATCCTCACATGCAACAATCTTTAAGGAAATTTCTTTAAAAGGAAAATCGATTCTTTCATTGAATAGATTAGGTAGCTGCCAGGATTTTAGGATAAAGTACTAAAAATCTTAAATTAGATGAGGGATATTCCCATGAATGATCTGAAGTTGATTGAGACATACAAAGGATTTGTACAGAAGTATTCCCTAGAGCAATTGAACGATATACCAGAGCAAGGTGTGTGGTCGATCGGTCAAATGTATAACCACCTGATTTGCGTGGCCCATGAGTACTTGGATAGTGCAGAAGCTTGTGCTACAGGCAAAGGAGAACAAGAAAAAGGAAAAACCGAATTTGGAGAATATCTATTCAATATCGGCTGCTTTCCTCCCATAAAGATTCAATTACCACCCGAACTCAATGCAACGCCCGACAATCCAACATCCAAAGAAGATCTGATGCGAGAGCTTGATTACTTGATGACGAGAATGGAGGGGTTGGAGAGGAAGCTGAAGGATGTAAATCCGAATAACAAAGAAGCACATGGAGGTTTTGGTTGGTTAAACGCACAGGAATGGTATGAACTTGTGGGGATGCATTTCCGTCACCATCTTCGTCAAAAGTATGAACTGGATCAAAGACTAGGACTGTAGTATTTGCAGGGTGTTCAATCTTTGAAGTGTGGGCTTTAATGAATGCAGTGTTTAGATGATTGGCAGTGCCCTACCTCTCAAACGTGTATTCTCCTCTTGCTCCAAACGTCATTCATCTTCATTATCACCACGAGTAAAATAATGGGGAGGGTGCACATCCTTGAAAAAGAGAAGTGCATCATAATGGTCCTGTGGATAAATGACTTTAGGTGCCATCCCCATCATTCCTGATTCCAACAGCCACCATTTCCGGTTGAACCACATGCGGTTTTTTCTTTCTTGATCGGGTAGGTCCAAAGGAAGAAAGACATGTTCGTTTGTGGCTTCATTCAATAGTGATTCCAGGTGGTTCTTTTTCTGTACATTGATCGCTAGTTCAACCCGTAACTGAGTTGCGTATGTTCCACTTCCAGCATAAAGGCCGATAGAATAAAAATCATTGGGATGGTTCTGCTGTAACCAATACCCGACTGATTTAATTCCTAGTAGTTTGGAAAAGAGTGTTTGAGCTTTTCGGATATGGAAATTATGGGCCCAAACAATCACCTTTTCCCCTTTGTAATAATGATTCATCAACCATTCCAGGTTTTCATACATCAATCTTCCCCGCAATACTCCTGAGGACAAAAATCCCTTTAAATTAACTTCCAGCCATTGTACCCTGTTCAGTATTCCTTGATGAATCAGTTCGAACATCCTGCTCTCATTATGGTCCATATGCTCCTTCCGGTTTGAGTGTAGAAGGAGTAAGATCTTTTGATATTCCTCGATGGCCGTCTTCATCCTGGCCTTTAATTGCTTGGTTATCTTAAACATGATTTCTTTGTCCAATTCAAAGTAAAGCATTTCGACTTTCTTTAAAGACTCATATAGCTCGTTATCTACATGCACTTTAGCCCAGTCCAGCATGTGTTCAGATATTAGGGGATAGGTGGGTTGCACATCCATTCCACTTACTTGTACGTTTTGGGCCCAATCTTCTATGAAAAGAGGCTTCATTTCTTCATTATGAAAGATATCAAGAAGGCAATTTTGTATCTTTTCCTTTGCCGGGGTGTCACGTAAGAAAACATTGCACATCGTGGCTTCAAGCAGCCCGCTTTCGAGGACGACGACATTAAAGCCATGATTCTTATGTAAGTAATGAATGATGTCGATCTTGGCAGAAAAATAATCCCCAACCCCATGACTGCTTTCCCCTAGAAGGACGATTCGCTTATCTTTGATGTGGTGATCGAGAAATGAGTAGTCTTGTTCGGTTACATGACTAACTTCTTGTTGAATCTGTTTGATCCAACGATTTCTTTTTTTCATTCTTACAACATCCATGAAATATCCTCCTTTTTCACTGCGCACAAAAAAGCATGAATCGCTCTGCCTGTAACCATTGGAAACTGCCCAGAAAGGATGGAGAAAGGTGAACAAAACAGTAAAAACACCAACGGGCTTGCATGACACCTCTAAGGTTCTTGAGGGATTGTGGGGCAATTACCGGTTTGAGTTTCCTTGAAAAGCTCATTATGTAAATGTACCACCTAAAAAATCCCACTTTCAATTGTAATCATACACTAAAATATGCTTGGAAAAGTCCTTTTTATTGAAAAAATCCGTATTTCTCTATATTTTCTAGTAAATGGAACTTATAAGGAGAGAACTAAATGAAAGCAACTTACTATGGCACAAAAGGCAAAGACCTGAAAGCTGACAGGTTGGTGGATAAAATCAGTGGTACAATCCATCCGAAATACAGATTCCCTCATACCGGCAGCATTGAACTGACGGAGGACACACTCAGATTGGAGGGATGGGAAGACCTGGCGCTGGGAGAGATCGAGCGAGTGGCCTGTGAGTATGATGAGGCGTTTAGTCGGTTCACTGTGAATGCGAGTGACCGGCTCGGGTTCTTTGGGAAAGGGGAGCCGCTGGTTGTGACTCATGGTGACCGTAAGATGTATCTCCTGATTGATTGGAACTTTTTCACGGGGTTTACTGATAATCGTCGTTGGTGTGAGGCGATTGTGAAAAAGGTGAACGGTTTAGTTGCCCCCGAATAGGTACGATCAGCGCAAGGATTCCGTAAAAGCCGATTAACCAAACCAGGATATCGATGAGTATGGCCAAGTCTGGAGCAAACAAGCGAACGGTACGCCAGGGAGCAGATGTAAAATGAGAGATGCCCGGTATGATGAGGACAGCTGTTGTCATGCATAAGGTACCGGTTATGAGCCAGTATCGGTTTCTCATTTCCTTTAAGGTCATGAGTCCCCTTAGCAGTTGTCCGATTAGTGCAAGCATGATGACGACCATTCCCAGGAGGACAAAAGGAATCATTGAGTGGGTATGCTGAGTTTGCAATGGCTTTTCACCGCGAAGGATTTGGATGATTCCTTCTTTTAAGTAAGCGAGATCTTCCTCTTCCATGGCATGATTCCGGTTGGTCAGGATGACCCCGCTCCAGCCTTCATCTGGTAGTAGGAATAATTCGGTCCTTGAATCTGGCGTTGAGCCTGAGTGCCAAATCATCGGATTAGCAGTTTTGTAGTCTGTGAACATCCATCCGTACCCATAGTGCCGGTCCGCCCTGGTTTGGGTAAGGGGTGAGAGGAATTGTTCAAGCCTTTCCCGTGATAATAGCTCGCTTTCCCCTTGAATAAACTTCAAATACTTCTCCATATCCTTTGAACTGGCGGAAATATACCCGTACGGTGCGCCACCGTTATCGTAGGGAAGAGCGCTCTTGAATGGGATTCCGAACCATGAGCGGTACCCAGGCTTGTAGCCGGCTCGATCAGCCGATTGATGGTCGGCTGATGCATGGTCCATCCCGATGGGAATAAATATGTTTTCCTGGAGGGTTTTCGTGTAGGTCTGTCCGGTGACTTCTTCGATAAGGGCGCCCAAGATCAAATAATTGGTGTCGCTATATTGATAAGTTCCTGGTGTGGCTGAGAGTCGAGTGGTAGAGAGGCTTTTTACATTATCTTTGATGGCGTGAACGCTTGAGGAACCCTGATCCGCTACAAGGAGACCGGAGTATGTACTGAGGCCGCTGGTGTGGGAGAGTAGCTCCCTGATGGTGATACGTGAGGCTGCTTCTTCGTCTTCTAAGGTAAACCATGGGATGTGGCGTTGAACGGGATCGTCCAATTGAATCAAGCCCTGTTCCAGTAGTTGAAAGGTGGCGAGCCCGGTAAATGATTTGCTGATGGACCCAAGCAGGAAGGGAGTATCATTTGTAATTTTTCCTTCAGATCCCCCTGACATCCCCCACTCCTGCGAATAATAAGGCTCTCCGTTTTGAAGGATGGTAACGGTGGCACCAGGAATTCCATGGTCCTCCAAGAAGGTGGTGATATACGAATCGAGATCGCTTCTCTCTGAGCCAGAGACGGCAGGTGGGATGACAAGACAGAAAATAATGGGAGACATCAACAATGCGATCGATTTGCGTAAATAAGTCATTTTAATCCCACCCGACGAATCGGAACATATTTTATGGTCATCACCGTTGCGAGGCTTGCAACAGAAAGACTTATCAGGATCAGCAGGCTGTTCCACCAGGTGTTGTTGGAAATACGATAAACCAAATTGAAGCTGAATGACTGATCGGTAAAACCTGGACTCAATGAGTCTGTTAAAAACATCGCCAGGATCAGCTGGGATAGGAGAAAGGTGATGACCATTGCACCGCTGCCGTAGATAAGTCTTTTTGGCAGATGACCGGTAGGAGAACGCATTGGGTCTGTCCTCATTCCATTTACCTCGATAAACTCCTTTACGAAATCAGAAGAAGTCCCGATGCCCTCAAGACCATGTTCCCCGTGTTGACGGGCTTCAAGGAAATGCTCTGTGAGCTGCCCCTTCACTTCTTTCTTCTTTACCGAATCGATCTGATAGCGGGTCAATTCATCAAGTACCTCTTTGATGAAGTCCTCTTCCAACTTTTCTAGTTCACGCATGGCCATTATTCCCCCTCTAAATGCTTCTGCAAAAGGGATGTCAGATCCCGCTGCAGCTCCATCCATTCATCGATTTTCCACTGAAGATACGTTCTCCCTTTCTCCGTGATTTCGTAATACACCCTGACTTTCCCATTATCGGTCAGCTCCCGTTGGGTCACTACCCATTCTTGATCCTTCAGCTTGGTCAGAATGGGGTAGATGCTGCTGACACCCTTGAGCTTCAGATTGTGTTCCTCCAATTTTTTCATTATTTCATACCCATAGCTCTTAGCATCCGACAAGATTGATAATACACACATTTCCAAATGACCTTTTAGTAAACTCGTTTTATCCATAGGATAAAATTAACAGAATTATATATTTCTTTCAAGTATATGTTTTGGAAAAATATACACATACGGCTGTGGACCTAGAAGAAGATACGTCTCAATCACCTTATGGGCATAGGTAGGCTGAGGTAAGATGAAATCATCTTACAGCGGAGGACAAAATCATGAAGAAAAAGAGAAAACGGGGATGGTTGTATGTGAGGAACGGACTAGCCATCCTACTCATCCTCTGCATCGGGTGGTCAGTATTCAGCACGATCATGACGGCATATGAGCAGGGGACGTATCATCCGCCGGGTGAACGGGTGGACGTGGACGGGAAGAAGATGCATGTGTATTCAAAGGGGACGGGGGATGAGACGATCGTCCTCATGAGCGGATTAGGGACGGCTGCGCCTGTCCTGGATTTCGCCCCTCTGATTGATGAACTTTCCAAGAAGCATCGAGTCGTTGTCGTGGAGGCATTCGGGTACGGGTGGAGCGACCTGACCGAGACGGATCGCACGGTGGAAAACATAGTACGGGAGATGAGGGCGGCACTGAGTAAGGCGGATATCCAGGGACCTTACATTCTCATGCCTCATTCTGTGTCAGGCATCTACAGCATGTATTATGCGGATCAATACCCGGAGGAAGTGAAGGCGGTAATCGGGATCGACCCGACGCTGCCGGGGGCACTGGACTATTTCAATGAATCACCGCCGGCCATGCCGGGATTCTTGAAGTATGTTGCGCCGTCTGGAATCGGTAGGCTGGCCCTGATGATTGATTCCCGAAACTTTTTACCAGAAGCCGGTGAAGGGACGTATTCAAAAGAAAATCTTGACCAGACCAAGGCGATCTCAGCCTGGAAGGGATATAACCGCAATGTCGTAGCCGAGGCCAACGCGATCAAGAAGAATATCGATCAGACAAAGGATATGGCCTTCCCGGCAGACATGCCGGTATTATTCTTTACGAAGGAAGCGGGCAAGACGACCGCTGACGGGAAGAACAATGTCACATTCCTTGAAACGCAGCTCACGACTGAACCTGCGAGCCGGGTGGTGCCGCTGGACGGCCATCACTATCTCCACTGGACCCGTTCAGTGGAAATGAGCAGGAAAGTGGACCGGTTCGTAGAATCTTTCAGGTGAAAACAAACAAGACAGCCATCTGCTTTCTTGTTTAGTGTAAGGGGATCTTGAAATCTCCAAGTAGTAAATAATCGCCGTCAATAAGATATTCCTTGTTATAAACAATGCTGTTCTCTGGAAAACGTGAAAACGATAGAATAAATTAGTACTATTTCTATATTTTGTAGATTATCATCAATAAGGGTGAAGGCAATACAGTACATATGATGAGCGAAAGGAGAACGGATATGAATCCGATATTAAAAGAGGTCCCATTATCATTTGAAACGGAAAGGCTGACGTTGCGCGCACCTCTTCCCCAAGGGGACGGCAGGGTGGTGAATGAAGCCATTAACCGTTCCCTGAACGAACTGAAGCCTTGGCTCGGTTTTGCCCAGGTTGCTCCCACCGTGGAAGAGACAGAAATCAATCTCCGGGAGGCGTATGTCCGCTTCCGGAAGCGGGAAGCGTTCCGTTACCTGATTTTTCATAAGGAATCCGGCGAACTGATCGGGTCCACCGGGTTTCATAATGTGGACTGGGAGGTGCCAAAGGGTGAAATCGGCTATTGGGTTGACACAAAGCATGGTGGTGCCGGATACATAACCGAAGCGGTAAAAGGATTGACGGAACTTGCCCTCAGCCATATCGGCTTCAGGAGGGTGGAGATCCGCTGTGAGTCCCTGAATATAAAGAGCAGGGCGATTCCGGAGAAACTTGGTTACGAGTTGGAAGGGATCCTCAGGAATGAGTCGCCGTCTGTTGATGGGACAAAGCTAACGGATACATGCATTTATTCTACTGTCAGGTAAGAGAAGGAGGAGACCGCATCGGGTCTCCTCCTTTCTTCATTCGGTAATAGAATCCATGATAGTGTCAAAGTCCTGCACTTTCTTGGTCTTAAGATCCACGACATATCGTCCGTTGGTTGAAGAATGACCCGATACGAGGGTTGAATAGCGGACGATGACATAGGTATCGAACGTACCGTCATATTGGACGAAGTGATCCTTGTCCTCCACCAGTTCGCCTTTTTCCTTCAGATAATCGGTGACGATGGCCACGGCTTTGTCTTTTTCCTCCTGGGTGGCATTGTCCTCAATCGTCTGAGGAGTCGAAGTTGCTTCTTCTTCTTCGTTTTCTTGGTCCTCTAGATCAACGGTCTCTGCCTCTTCGTCAGAAGGCTCGGCTGGTGTTTCTTCGTTAACCTCCTCGTCACGATCATCCTCTGTGACAGCTGAATCGGACTCGTTGTCCTCACTCGTGCTTTCTTCCGTCACGGTGTCTTCGTTGGAACGGTCATCATCAGCAGGTTTTGCTCCTTTTTCATCAGATGAACATCCCCCGATCAGCAGGAGGGTAAGAGTGAGTAAGATTCCCATCCAAAAACGCTTTTTCATCTTTTTCACCTCGTTGCTACTAATATATGGAACCCAGTTTCCATGATAGAGGTTTATGAAATAAATGTAAATGAAAGTCGGAAGGAATTGCGGGGGGATAAGGGGAATGTATAGAGGTGAATTCAGAACGTGGAGGGGAAAACATGATAAGTAAAGACCTATTGATCAGGATGCTCGACCATACGTACGATCTGGAAAGCTGGTATGCGCCGTTCAAGGATGCCGTGAGCGGGGTGACGGCGTCCATGGCCGTCTGGAAGCCGGAAGGAAGCAAAATGAACTCGATCTGGGAAAATGTAAACCATCTGACGTATTATAAAGAGCGACATGCGGCCAAGCTGCTGGGTGAACCGTGGGAGAACCCGCTTGATGGACATGATACGTTTCAGCTGACGGAGCCCCAGGAGGATGAAGCGGCCTGGAAGGCGCTCGTCGACCGGGCGGAGAGCGCCCAAGGCAGGTTGAAGGAAATCCTTCAGGGAATGTCAGAGGAAGAGATGAAAGCAAACGAAGTGGCTGAGTACTTGTATCATATCCTGATCCACGATGCGTATCATACGGGTCAGATCATGCAGTCCAGGAAGATGCAGGGAGGATGGCCGGCTACACGATAGGGGATGTGTGACTGCGGATGAAGTCTGCGGTCTTTTTTTATGCTGGAAAGGAACCTGCCATGGGGAAAATCGATCTTTCGTCTGATATAATAATGTCATTGCCATAACGGGGTGAGACATCATGCGATTCGACGAACGCACGCACAAATTTGAGTACAAGCTGAATGATACAGACGATCAGATCATTGATTACATAAAAGAAAGGCACGCTGAGTTTGTGACCCAATCAATCCAGACGGTAGCGGCCAATGTGTTCACCGTGCCGAACACCATCACCAGGCTATCGAAGAAGCTGGGGTATGACGGGTTTTCCCATATGAAGAGCAGCCTGAAAGAGGAATTGGAATCACCTTGTGAAACGCCCGAGGATGACTCTCATTCGTTGATCCAGAAGACGTTCGAGATCCTTGATAAGGAGCGGATGGAGGAAGCGGCCAGACTCCTGGTCGATTCCAAGCAGATTCAATTATTCGGGGTCGGGGATTCCTCCGATCTGTGTGAGATGGTGGCCCGCAATTTTCGCGTGGTCGGCAAACCCACCCATCATCATGTGCACCGGCACGAGATTTTGCACAGTTTGGATCAAATGAATCATCAGAGCGTCCTCTTCCTCATCAGTTTATCGGGCGAGACGCCGTTGGTCATCGAGGCGGCCACCAAGGCGAAGGAGCGCAATATCCCCATGATCACACTGACACACTTCACGAAAAACACGCTTCAATCCATGTCTGCGATCAATCTGTACTGCTATGCGCCGAAGAAGACGAAGAACGGGTACAATATCACGGCTCGAACACCTGTCATGGTGGTGCTGGAGATGCTCTCCCATCACTTCTGGGCGCACTACTAGAGTGGCGGTATACACAAGAAAACGCTTTATCAGGTGAATGCTGTGTAAAAATAAGAATAATCCTTTATTCTTATTTTTTTTTGCTAGGATTAGGTCAAGTTCAAAAAAATGAAAACACTTACAAACATAGAAATGAGGGGTAGAATCATGGAATTATCTAAACTTACCTCGCCGAAGTTGATCAGTACCAAGCTGAAGCTTCGTTCCAAACAAGAAGCCATCGAGTATTTAGTCAACCAACTGGCTGATGAGGGGAAATTGCGTTCTGAGCACGAATTTTTGAAAACGGTTTACGAGCGTGAATCTCTATCACCGACTGGTTTTGAAGGAGGTCTTGCGATTCCCCACGGTAAGTCGAAGGCGGTAAAGGAAGCGGCGTTCGCCGTTGCCACCATCGAGACACCGTTGACCGATTGGGAAAGCATCGATCCCGCCAACCGGGTGGAACTTGTCATCCTCCTGGCCATACCGGATGAGGAAGCAGGCTCCACCCACCTTGCCCTCTTATCGGAATTCGTCACACGGTTATCAGATGAAACATACAAGGAGCGGTTATTGAATGCTGCTTCAAGCGAGGAGCTATACAGCCTCCTTGATGTGGTTGATCCCCCTTTGGAAACACGGGAAATCGAAGATACAGGTAAGGTAGTGCTGGCTGTAACGGCTTGTCCTGCAGGGATCGCTCATACGTACATGGCGGCCGAGGCCCTGGTGAAAGCCGGGAAGGAACTCGGGATCAAGGTGTTCGTGGAGAAGCAGGGGGCCAACGGGATCGAAGACCGGCATACGTCAAGACGTTTGCAGAGTGCAGATGCCGTGATCTTTGCCAATGATGTGGCCGTGAAGGATGAGAGCCGGTTTGCCCATCTTCCGAAAGTCAAAACATCGGTGGCCACTCCGCTCCGGAATGCCAAGGGACTGCTTGAACAGGCTGTGGAAAAAGCGGAAAAATCACCGAAAAGGGCGTATGAGGAACAAAGCGCCACGGATGACGCTCAGGATGACCAGGAGCATAAACCGTTCAAAACCGAAATCAAAGATAGCATCCTGACGGGTATCTCCTATATCATCCCTGTCATCGTGGCAGGGGGAATGACGCTGGCAGCGGCTGTACTGATTTCACAGATCTTCAACCTGCAGGATGTCTACGCGGAAGAAGGGTCATGGCTCTGGTTACTGAGGCAGCTTGGCGGAGGACTCCTGGGTCAGCTGATGGTTCCGATCCTCGCCGCTTACATGGCATACTCCATTGCGGATAAACCCGCACTCGGACCAGGATTTGCAGCAGGGGTCGCAGCCAACCTGATCGGATCCGGCTTCCTTGGAGGGATGCTCGGTGGATTCCTGGCAGGATTCTTCTTGAAATTCCTGAAGAAAAAAATCCAGCCAAAAGGAACATTCGCAGGCTTCATCAGCTTCTGGGTCTATCCTGTCGTGGGGACACTCGTGGTCGGATCAATCATGCTCTTCCTCATCGGTGAGCCCCTGGCATGGATCAACAATGGATTGATCAATTGGCTCGGCAGCTTGTCAGGCACCAACGCGCTTATCCTCGGTGCCATACTTGGTGCGATGGTGTCCTTCGACCTAGGCGGACCCGTCAACAAAGCCGCCTATACGTTCTGTATCGGAGCGATGGCAAGTGGAAACTTCATCCCTTATGCTACCTTTGCTTCGGTCAAGATGGTTTCGGCATTCGCCGTGACCGGTGCCACCATCATCGGGAAGAAATACTTCTCCAAACAGGAGCAGGAAATCGGAAAGCAGACGTGGCTCCTTGGATTGGCAGGGATCACGGAGGGGGCGATCCCGTTCATGATCAATGATCCGATCAGGGTCATCCCATCCCTGGTCGCGGGATCAGCCGTGACCGGCGCCATCGTAGCCTACTTCGATCTTGGATTGAATGTACCGGGCGCAGGGATCTTCTCCCTGGCCTTACTCAAAGGACAGCCGATCTTACTTGCGGCAGGCATCTGGTTCGGAGCAGCCTTGATCGGTGCGGTCATCTCCATGTTCCTGCTGATCGTCACAAGAAAGAGTAAGCTTTCAAAAGAAGAAAACCTTGCAGCATAAAGAGCTGAAACTATACATCCAGGGGGAATGAAATTCATGAAGAACGTACACATCGTCCCACATATGCATTGGGACAGGGAATGGTATTTTTCCACAGAAGAATCTCGTATTCTACTGGTCAACAATATGGAAGAGATCATGGAAAAGCTCGAACGTGACCCGGAGTATCCTCACTATGTGCTGGACGGTCAGACTTCCATCCTGGAAGATTACTTCGCCGTTAAGCCGGAGAACAGGGAGCGTGTGAGGAATCTGGTCCAATCAGGGAAACTGATCATCGGGCCGTGGTATACCCAAACGGATGAAATGGTGGTCGGCGGGGAGTCGATCGTCCGGAATCTCCTCTATGGGCACAAGGATTGCGAGGAGTTCGGGGCACCGATGAAAATCGGTTATCTGCCCGATTCGTTCGGACAATCCTCCCAAATGCCCCAGATCTTCAACGGATTCGACATCAGCTACTCCATCTTCTGGAGGGGGACATCGGAGCGCCATGGAACGGATAAGACGGAGTTCTACTGGGAAAGTGACGACGGCTCAAGGGTACTCGTCCAGCTGTTCCCCCTCGGATACGCCATCGGGAAATACCTCCCTGAGGATGAAGAGGCGTTGCAGAAGCGGATCGATAAATATTTCACCGTGCTCGATAAAGGGGCCACGACCGACCACATCATCCTTCCGAACGGCCATGATCAGATGCCGATTCAGCAGAATATCGAGGTGATCATGGATAAACTCAGAACCCTCTACCCGGACAGGGAATTCTTCCTGAGTCGCTATGAAAATATCTTTGCCGAGCTGGAGAAGGGGAATGACCTTTCCGTCCTGTCAGGCGAATTCCTGGACGGGAAATATATGAGGGTGCACCGGAGCATCTACTCGACGAGGATGGATATCAAAGCGGCCAACACCCGGATCGAGAATAAGCTGACGAATATCCTGGAGCCCCTCGCGTCTATCGCGTACTCCCTCGGATTTGAGTATCACCACGGCTTGATCGAATTGATCTGGAAGGAGATCATGAAGAACCACGCCCACGATAGCATCGGGTGCTGCTGTTCGGATAAAGTGCATCGCGAAATCATGAACCGTTTCTTCCTGGCCGAGGAAAAAACCGATCAGCTCATTGAATTCTATAAGCGGAAGATCACCGATTCCATCGAAAACGAAACCGGAGAGGATCTGCTGACGGCTTTCAATCTCCTTACATATGAAAGGGAAGAAACCGTCAAAGCCACAGTCGTGACCAAGCTGAACGGCTTTGTCATGGAAGATTCAGCGGGTGAGAACATCAGCTTTGAAGTCTTGGGTAAAGAAATCCTGGATCCGGGTCTGATCGACCGGCAAATCGTCCACTACGGAAACTATGATCCATTCTATGAGTACGTCATCCAATGGAAGGACACCCTTCCGGCAATGGGGTATAAAGCATATAGGATCAAGGAGGCCGACCAAGAATGCTCCGTCGCCGAGTGGGAGGAACTTCACGACCATGCAGCGGAAACGGATCTGTACCGGATCAGCGTGAACGCAAACGGCACGCTGAAAATCTATGACAAGTGTGATGGAAGTGAAATCGATCAGGTGCTGCTTCTTGAAAACGGTGGAGATGATGGGGACGAATACGATTACTCACCAGTTGAAGGCGAAGAACTCCTATACAATGCGGATACTAAAGCAGACATCAGCGTAAGGCAGAACCGCTTTGGCGTTGAAATGAACATCGGGGTGGCCCTGCAGGTGCCGATTGATCTCGAGAGCAGAAAAGCCGGAAAGCGTGACGGTGCCGTACAGGTCAACTGGCATATTGAGATTGCGAACGATGACCCTACGATCCGGATCAGGGCTGCCATAGACAATCAGGCAAAAGATCATAGGCTCCGTGCCTTGATCCCGACAGGCATTGTGTCGGCTGTATCCTGGTCTGACAATCAGTTCGGCATGATCAAGCGTGATGTCGTTGACGGGGCAATGGAAGAGTGGGAAGCTCAGGATTGGGATGAGCGACCTGATGCGATCTATCCGATGCTCGGATTTGTCGGTTTGACCGATGACATGAAGGGCGTCAGTCTTTTGACGAACAGCACAAGGGAATATGAAATTGTCGGAGAGGCCTTCGACACCATTGCCGTCACGCTGTTCAGGAGTGTCGGTGTACTCGGGAAAGAAAATCTCGTAAGGAGACCGGGAAGACCATCCGGAATCAAACTCCCGACACCAGACTCCCAGATGATCGGGGCCTTGGATCTTGAGCTTGCCCTGTTGATGCACGGTGGCTCGTTGTCTTCTGCCCGTGTGGGGCGTCAGGCGAAGGAGTATACGACTCCGGTCCATACGTATAATAAAATCCCTCATAATGCCATGAAGCTCAACCCATCAGGGATCATAACCCCTCATGAATACAGCCTTCTTGCGGAAACCTGCCCATCTGGCATCGTTCTCAGCACTTTGAAGAAAGCGGAGAAGGAGGAACGTCTCCTCCTGAGATTCTACAATCCGACAGACGACCAGGCGCAAGCGTCGTTTACCTTCAATGAGCAGGGCATCAAACCGGTAGTGGCCAAATTGAATGAAGAGCCGGTTGGTGAACTGAGCGTGCACGATGGCACCATCACATTGGATGTGAAACGGAATCAAGTCCGTTCGGTGGTATTCTAATAGAGGGAAAATAGAAAGACTGTCGATCGGCTTAAGAGCGATCGACAGTCTTTTTTGATGTGAAAATCACAGAGGAGGCAGGTCAATCTTCCCTTCCTCAAACAACTCCTTGATCATATGCTTCGTATACCCTGCTGCCTGGGAGAACTGGATTTTGGCCGGCATCGGAGCTTCTTCCGGATCCACAAGAACATCGATGATGCAGGCCTTGCGGTTCTGGACGGCCTGCTGGATCGCCGGCAGCAGCTGTTCAGGTCGTTCCACCCGGTACCCGTCCCCACCGCATGCTTCTGCGTAGCGGGCGAAGTCGGGGTTTTGGAGATTGGTCCCGAATTCAATATTCCCCATGACCTCCTGTTCGAATTTGATCATGGCAATCTTATGGTTGTTCAGGACGATGACCACGATCGGCAGGTCATATTTCACCGCCGTGACGAAGTCGGCCATGGTCATGGCGAACCCTCCATCCCCGCACACGGCGAACACCTGTTTATCGGGGTGGGCAATCTGGCCGGCAAGGGCGCCAGGAAGACCGCAACCGAGTGTTGCGAGCCAGCTCGAAATCACGAAGGATTGATGGGTGATATGAAAGTGCCTCGCCATCCAGACGGTGACGTTCCCGACGTCCACAGATAGGACGGCATCATCAGCCGCCACTTCCTGGAGGGCATGGATGACGCGCTGGGGCTTCAAGGGGACGGACCCGTCTTCTTCCTGATGATCAAGCTTTGCCAGCCAGTGTTTCATCCTCTCCTGGCTTTTTTCCAGGAATGAGCGATCTTCTTTCGTTGCCAGATGATCCGTCAGCCAGGAAAGGGTTGCACCGGCATCTCCGGCAAGACCCACATCGACGGGATAACGCTTCCCGATCTGGGCAGGATCGATATCGAGATGGATCGTCTTCGCGTGCTCCGGTAGAAACGCCGTGAACGGGAAGGAGGTGCCGATCATGATGAGGGTGTCGGCTTCCTGCATGGCTTCATACGACGGCTTGGTACCGATCAAGCCGAGTCCCCCGATGCAGTACGGATGCTTGTCGGGGATGACTCCTTTTCCGGGCAGGGTAAGCACGACCGGGGCTCCGATCTTCTCCGCGAATGAGAGGAGGGTATCACGGTGTCCATGGGCACCACGACCGGCGAGGATGACCGGTTTCGAAGCCTCTTCAAGGATCTTCTTCGCGTTGAGGAGATCCTCCTTCATCGGGAGTACCACCTGTTTAGCCGTGAACTGGGCAGTGACCCGAGCTTCCTTCCCGACTTCAAAGCGAGGAATGTCGTCGGGAATCGTGAGGACGGATACCCCTTTCTTGGCATAGGCGGCCCGGATCGCCTGATTCACGACGGCGGGCAGCTGCTCGGCCGACATGATCCGTTGATTATAAACGGCTACATCATCAAACATCCGCTCCAGATTCACCTCCTGGAAGGAATCCGTCCCGATCAGGTCGGACTCCACCTGACCTGTGATGGCGAGTACCGGTGCACGATCAAGCTTTGCATCGTACAGACCGTTCAAGAGGTGGATGGCACCCGGGCCTGCGATGGCCATACATACCCCGAGTTTCCCGGTGAGCTTGGCATAGGCGGCGGCAGCAAGGGCACCCGCTTCCTCATGCCTGACCTGGATGAATTTGATTTTATCCTGTGCTTTCCGAAGAGGTTCGATGAGGGAGTTGATGGAATCTCCCGGCATGCCGTATATATGATCGACGCCCCATTCAATGAGCATATCGATGAGCTTTTCCCCGGCCGTTTGTTTGAACATGATCCTATCTCCTTTCGATTCCAAGTTTCCCTTAGTGTGGGATTTATTCGTTCAAATTACTCCATAATTCTTTCTCAATAGGTGTATACTGTAAAAAAAACGTGGGTGATGACAATGAAGAAAATCGTATTCATTCGGCACGGAGAAAGTCAGTACAATCTCGAGAACCGTTTCACGGGCTGGATCGACGTGGATCTGACGGACGACGGGTACGCAGAAGCAAGAAAAGCGGGGGCCATCCTGAAAAAGCACGGGATCGGGTTCGATGTCGCGCACACCTCTGTATTGAAACGGGCAATCCGGACGCTGTGGATCATGCTTCATGAGATGGACCTCGTCTGGATACCGGTGTATAAATCCTGGAAGCTAAATGAGCGCCACTATGGTAGGCTTCAGGGGTTGAATAAGGATGAGATTACGGAGAAGTTCGGGGAAGAGCAGGTGACGGAGTGGAGGCGGTCCGCCGATGTAAGGCCGCCTGCCGTGACGGATGACGCACACCAAAAGGATCGTGACGATCCCAAGTATGCGTCGGTCAGCGACGAAGACCTCCCCATGACAGAGAGTTTGATTGATACGGAAAAGCGTGCCCTTCAGTATTGGAAGGATGAGATTGTTCCGTGCCTTCGGGAAAACGAGCGCGTCATCCTGTCCGCTCACGGGAATACACTGAGGGCTCTCGTGAAATATCTCGACGGGATACCGGATGACGGAGTGGCCGGGCTCAATATCCCGAACGGCATTCCACTTGTCTATGAACTGGATGATGATCTCACCCCTCTCCGCCACTATTACCTAGGGGAAGAAGGCGAAATGGAACACAAGGACATCCCGCAGCACATACATGAGGACGATCATTGGATCGGGTGATGGGGATGCCTACTACATAGACAAGAGGAGGAAAAGAAATGGGGAACCTATCGATACGATTGCTGCAAGAAGGAGACGAAGGAAGCCTGTTGGCATTCGAGGAGGAGAATCGGACGTTCTTCCAAGAATTCAGTGTCCATCGACCGGATGACTTTTATACGCTGGCAGGGCAGCGGGATATGCTTAAAACAAGACTGGAGAGAAGTGAAGAGGACCAGGACTATCATTTTGGGATCTTCCTTGATGGGGATGAACTGGTCGGCACGATCGGTTTGTTCCGCATCGAACGGGGGCCGAGGCAGATGGCCATCATCGGCTACAGCCTGAGCCAGAAGCATAACGGCAAGGGATATGCGACCGAGGCCGTCCGGCAACTGGTCCGCTATGGGTTCGACGTCCTCGGCCTTCACCGGATCGAGGCCGGAGTGATGCCGAAGAATGGCGGTTCGATCAGGGTGTTGGAGAAAGCCGGGTTTGAGAAGGAGGGTATCTCGCGGAAGTCCGTTAAGATTAATGGGGAATGGGAGGATCATATGATTTTGGCAATCATTAATGAGAGTTGAAACGTACCACATTAATTATTTGAGTAGATCAGGTTGTTTCTTGCTCTTCTTTTTTATTTTGACTTGGTTTGATTCGAAATTCAAGAGAGAGAATTGTAATGACCCCTACCCTTTGACACGTAATTTCCTCATACTATCGTACGTATATACTTTACTATAGTTTTATTTTGCAGTATTTTCAGTTTATTGTTTTTTTTCGGTCCTTCTCTTGTCTTTTTCTTGTGTTATAATGACAAAAAAAGGCATTGGAGGATTAATTTTGAATGTAATGAAGCGATTCGCCTGGTTGCTCGAGCCGGTTCTGATCATTGCAGGAATTCTACTGGTCAGTGCCGGGTCTGGCCTGTTTAAAAACCAATCCCTCTCCTTCGCATTGTACGGACGAACCTTCCTGGATATGTGGGGGGATCTCTCTCATCCGTTTGATCTCGTATATACCATAACGCAAACGGAGAGACCGCTGTTTCCGGTCATCCTGCTGGCACTATGGAGCAGTATGCGGATCCTTTTTCTGGCGATTGCCATATCCCTTGGTGCCTCTCTTATTCTCTTAATCATCTATACGGTGTCCGGGCGGATCGTGAAAAATGCGATCAAATCCATCGCCGCCGTTCTGGAGTCGGTGCCGGATATCTTTGTCATTGCTACGCTGCAGCTCTTCATCATCTGGTTTTTCAAGAAGACGGGGATCCTTCTCGGTGATGTGGCTTCCCTCGATCCAAATGAAATCATCTTCCTTCCGGCCGTCACCCTGAGCGTACTGCCGACCTTCTTCTTCCTCGGTCTGATGATTTCATTCGTGAGAGAAGAGGAAGATCTGCCATATGTCGAGCTTGCCCGGAGCAAAGGACTGACAAAATACCGGATTCTGTTCATCCATATGATCCGGAACATCCTGGTCAGCCTGACGTACCACGGCAAGCAGATCGTGTGGATGATGCTGTCGAACCTGTTGATCCTCGAGTATCTGTATAATGTCTTCGGTGTCACGTCGTTCTTGTTCACCTATAATACGCCGGCGATCTTTGCCATCACGTCGATTCTGCTCTTTCTCCCGATCTATGGGGTGCTGAAGGCGATGCAGTTCACGGTGAAGCACCGGATCGGGAAGGAGATGAGTTTATGACGACGTTGAAAAATTGGCTGCTGATAGGATTTGGAGCAGGGTTCATCCTTTTGATGCTGGGGTGGAGCATCCTTTTCCATTCCCAAGGATCCAAGATTCCTAAGACCGTCATGACAAACGGAGATGAGGGGTTCGCCGCAGCTCCGTTCAGCCCCTCATCCCAGATCATGTTCGGGACCGACCGGGACGGCTACCATATGTTCTATAAGGTGGTGGACGGAGCGGTGTATACCCTCGGTGCAGCGATTGCCATTTCCCTGGTGGCCTTCCTTTTGGCGTTTCTTGTCGGTGTCCTCATGGGATTCTGGAAGCCGGCAGTCAGGCGCTACTCCGATAAAGTGCTCATGGGCTTTTATTTCATCCCGCAGTCCATCATCGCGTACAACGTCCTGTATCCGTTGCTGTGGGAGACGGAGGAGGGCTTTACCACCACCTTGAATGAGCGGATCATCTGGACAATTCTGGTGCTCGCCTTCATCATGCTGCCGACGACGGCCATCCTGATTTCCAACGAAACAAAAGAAATTCTCGGCAAGGAATTCATTGCAGGTGCGCGGGTCCTCGGTGGCAGCCGGTTCTTCCTATTCTGGAAGCATGTGCTCCCCCATCTGAAGGGGCGGCTGTTCATCCTCTTCCCGAAGCTCGTCATCCAGGCACTCCTGATCATCGCCCATCTCGGATTCTTCACGATTTACTTCGGGGGAACGGACGTATGCTATGATCCGGCCGGATGTGATCCACCTAAACCGTTCGTCCAGGAGTGGGCAAGCATCATGGGGACGAACTACAGTGAAATCTATAATGCCTGGTGGATCTTCATGACACCGATGCTGTTCTTCTCGTTGGCCATCATTGCCTTGACCGCAACAACGAAAGGACTGGAAGGACTCCTTGATCCTTCAGTCAAACCGCGAAAGAAAAAAGTCATTTCCTCCCATTCTCACGCTTCATCTGCTGTAACAGCGGAATCTTTCCATCGGGTCGGGAAGGAAGTTTCATCTTGAACCGAGAAGGTTATAGAGTGCTAGAAGGGATACATAGAAGGAGGAAGCAAGATGAACTTGAATCTGAATGGAAAAGTGGCCCTGGTGGTGGCATCAAGCCAGGGACTTGGCAAGGCCATTGCGACCCAATTTGTCAAAGAAGGCATGCGGGTCATGCTCACGAGCAGGAATGAAGGAACACTGAAAGAGGTCAAGGAGGAGCTGAGTGTCCATGGAACGGTGGAGTATTGTCCGGCAGATATTACAAAGCCGGAAGAAATCGCCCGCCTTGTGGAACAGACGGTGGACGTGTACGGGGGGATCGATGTCCTTATCAACAATGCGGGTGGTCCTCCTGCAGGGAGCTTCGAGCAGTTCAGCGATGAAGACTGGATCAATGCCTTCCAGCTCAATCTATTGAGCTATGTCCGTCTCATCCGGGAGGCCTTGCCTCATCTGAAAAAGGATGGAGGGCGCATCATCAATATCGCTTCTTCTTCCATCAAGGTGCCGATCCCGGGACTGATCCTCTCCAATACGTTCCGTACGGGGATGATCGGCATGGCGAAGACCCTTGCCGATGAGTTCGCAGAGTACGGCATCCTGATCAACACCGTAGCCCCAGGGAGGATCGCCACCGATCGCGTCGCCCATCTCGATTCGGTCAATGCGGAAAAGCATGGAAAGAGCGTGGAAGAGGTGGAGGAAGAGTCGAAGGCGAAGATCCCGTTGAAACGCTACGGGACACCGGAAGAATTCGCCAACGTCGTCACCTTCCTTGTATCAGACGCCAATACGTACATGACCGGAAGCTCCTTCCTCGTGGATGGAGGCATGGTGAAGTCGATCTAATAACACGGTCAGGACTGAAAAAAGCACCCTATAGAACAGACCTGAGTCTGCCTATAGGGTGCTTTTTTGTGTAGTACCAGGAACTACTCAGTAGATCTGCTCATGTTTACCTTCTAATGATGAAACCCATTATCATACTTCGTATCATGTGGCATAGGTGCGTCCAGTGTATCGAGAAAAGCAACGGCCTGTTTGAGGTTCACCAAAAATAAATGGGCAAGGTCCATGGAGAAACCATTCCGGACCACCACCCGCATTATCGTCACCGTTTCCATGTCAGGAGGCAATGGATAGGCGGGGACCTGCCAGCCGAACACACGCATTTGTCTGGATAAATCAAATAGCGTCCAATGGGATGTGGCATCATCTCTCAGTCGCCAAGCGAAGACGGGTATATCGGAACCATCGGATAAAAGTTCAAACGGTCCCATGTTCTGAATCTCCTTGCTCAGGAAGAGGGCAACGTTCTGTGAAGCCTTTTGGACCTCATAGTACCCTTCTTTCCCCAGACGCAGGTAATTATAATATTGCAGCAGCACTTGGGCGCCGGGTCGGGAAAAATTCAAGGCGAAAGTCGGCATATTCCCGCCCAGATAGGAGACGCGGAAGATGAGTTCCTCAGGGAGGTCCTTGGCTTCCCTCCAGATGATCCAACCCAATCCCGGGTAGACCAATCCATACTTATGTCCGGATACATTGATGGACTTCACCCTTGGCAGTTGGAAATCCCAAACCAGGTCAGGTTGAAGGAACGGTGCGATAAATCCCCCTGACGCGGCATCCACATGCATCGGAATGTTGAGTCCGGATTTCTCCTGCAGATCGTCCAGTGCTTTCGCAATGGCAGCTATGGGTTCATAAAGGCCAGTATACGTTTCCCCAAGAATGGCGACAACCCCAATCGTATTTTCGTCCACTGCAGCGAGGACGCCCTCAGGATTCAATTGGGGATGCTCCGGGGTGACCTTTACATAGCGGGGTTCCACTTCCCAATAGTTCGCGAATTTTTCCCAAACGACTTGAATAGCAGAACTAAATACGATATTGGGGCGATCTACCGGTTTCCCTTCCTTTTTGCGTGCGTTTTGCCAGCGCCTTTTCAACGCCAGCCCTCCAAGCATACAGGCTTCCGACGACCCCGTTGTGGAAACCCCCATCGTCTTCAAAGGCTCGGGTGAATGCCAGAGATCGGCTAAAATGCGGACGCATCTCTCCTCGATTTGGGCTGTCTGCGGATATTCATCCTTGTCTATCATGTTTTTGTCGAATGATTCGGCATACAAGCGCTCTGCGGCCGGCTCCATCCACGTACTGACGAATGTAGCGAGGTTCAAGCGTGCATTGCCATCAAGGGTGATTTCATCATGGACGATCTGATAGGCTGTTTCTGGTAGCATTCCCCCATCTGCCAGATGAAAGCGGGGAATGGTGGATTCACCTTCGCGGGCAAACAGAGGGTTAATGGAGAGTTCGTGTGGAAGCTCCATTTCCATGTGATGCGGTAATCGTTGTTGCTGATCGGGCTTGATCTCTTTTCCTCCGTATGTATCGCTTTGAGTGTCTGCTTTTCGATCCTTGGACATAACAATCCCCCTTATCGATTGGTAACCATCATATTATGTGCTGAAAATAATGGAGTTAACCAAGCCGTTGAAGGATCATTCGAATAATCGGTTGATCAATGGCGATATGAAAGGAATCAAAAAAGATGATCCCCTGCATTGACTAGGGATCATCTTCTTCCAGGAACCTAGGTGATTCCTTCATTCATGGCCCGGTGCCACATTGGATCATGTAAGTGCCATCCTGTTTGGGTGCATAACAGACAGAGGAAGTATCTCCGGTCGGACTATTAAAATCGAACCATTTCACATCATAGAGCTGCCCTAATTCAGCATCAACGTAGTCGTTCTCGTTGATCCATGCGAAAAAGCTTTGGTACGGATGGCCTTCTTGATAGATGTGTGCCCTCAAAGCAGATTCAGGCGAGCTTTGGCCGTGTACAACGGGCGCAAGGAAGGGAGGCAGGGCGATCAAGACCGCTACAGAAAGGAACACTAACAACAGGATTTTTTTCTTTTTGCGCATTGGTTTCTCCTTTTTACATTATTTGATTAAGCGTGATTCTTAAATATTCGACAGTAATAGATATTTTCCTTTTTTTGGTTTTATCACATGTGTGCTCAGCGGACCTTCTTTTTGTGCCTTGCATACGATAACACAGCAGAAATATCTTCTTATGTTGGGAGCGTTCCATATGAAAGGCATCATATTAGCAGGGGGGGGCGGTACGCGCTTGTATCCATTGACGAAATCAATCTCGAAACATCTCCTTCCCCTTTACGATAAGCCGATGATTTACTACCCCATCTGTACGTTGATGGAAGCAGGAATCCGTGAAATCTTGATCATTTCGACGGAGCAGGATCTCGGTCGATACGGGCAGCTTCTCGGTGATGGGAGTACGCTCGGGATCTCAATCCAGTATGCACTGCAACCGAAACCGGAGGGCATCGCTCAGGCTTTTATCATAGGGGAAGCCTTCATAGGAGAAGAGCGTACGGCGTTAATTCTTGGAGACAATGTGTTTTATGGGCCGGGGTTTCAGGATCCCGTGTGGAACGGGGATGATGCTCTTGTCTTTGGTGCTTATGTAGTAGATCCGGAGCGTTTCGGGGTGGTGGGCTTTTCAAGCGAAGGGCAAGTGGAGTCAATCGAGGAAAAGCCGGCCTGCCCGAAGTCCAACTATGCTGTCGCAGGGTTATATGTGTACAACAGCGATGTCGTGGCAGTTGCCAAAAGCCTGCGGCCATCCGTGCGTGGGGAACTTGAGATTACGGATATCAACCGTATCTACCTGCAATCGGGGAAACTTTCGGTCCGTCTCCTCGGGGAACATGATGCCTGGATGGATGCAGGTACCCATGAGTCCCTATTCAAGGCATCGCAGTTTATCAAGACGATGGAAGAGACGAAAAACGTCAAAATCGGATGTATGGAAGAAGTAGCCTTCCGAAAGGGGTGGATTACTTCAGAAGAGCTGATGAAGCTCGGTCATCAGTTCCGTAATAATCCATATGGACAGTATCTCAAGAGGGTGGCAGCAAGGGGGAGTAAAAGATGAAGGTCATAGAGACAAATCTCCATGGCGTGGTGGTGCTGGAACCACAAGTACTCGGGGATCATCGGGGATATTTTTTCGAAAGCTACAATGAACGGAGGGCAGGCATCCACGGATTGATGGCCAGGTTCGTCCAGGATAACGAATCGTTTTCAGAGAAGGCGGGCGTGCTGAGGGGCCTGCACTATCAGATCGGGGAACATGCCCAGACGAAGCTGGTGAGGGTGGCTTCGGGATCGATCTTTGATGTGGCGGTGGACATACGGAAGGGATCGAGTACGTTCGGACGTTGGTTCGGGACGGTCCTCAGTGCACAGAATAAACGGCAGCTCTATATTCCAAAGGGCATGGCCCATGGCTTTTGCACGTTGGAGGAAGGGACGACCGTCCTTTATAAGGCGGACTCCTTTTACCACGCCGCGTCCGACCGGGGAATCCGCTGGGATGACCCCCATCTTGCCATCGACTGGCCGGTGGATGTGCCGATTCTTTCTGGAAAAGATGAAAGCCTGCCAGGTTGGGAGGATGCCGATTTTGAATGAGTATAGCATCCTTTTAACGGGGGGAGCGGGATTCATCGGTCATCACTTCATCCATCATAGATTGAGAGGGACGGAGGACAGGATCGTGAATCTTGATGCGCTCACCTATGCAGGAGACCTTGAGTCGTTGAAAGAGCTGGAGAATAGCCCACGCTACACATTCGTGGAGGGGGATATCAACAATCGGGAGCTCGTCGATGATCTGATCAGGCAGTTCAACATCAATTTGATCGTCCATTTTGCGGCCGAGTCCCATGTGGACCGGAGCATCGCCTCGGCGTCAACCTTCATCCATACAAATGTTGCCGGCACCCAGGTGCTTCTGGACGTGGCAAGGGAGCACGGCGTACGCTTCATTCATATTTCCACCGATGAAGTATACGGAAGCCTCGGGAAAACAGGAAGCTTCACAGAAGAATCCCCGTTAGCACCACGAAGCCCGTATGCTGCGAGCAAGGCGGCGTCCGATTGCCTCGTCCTCGCCTGTCACCATACATTCGGCCTGCCCGTCAATGTTACGCGCTGTACAAACAATTACGGACCGCGGCAGTTCCCGGAGAAGTTCATCCCGAAGATGATCATCCAGGCACTGAGAGGGCATTCTCTTTCAATCTATGGAACAGGAGAGAACGTCAGGGATTGGATCCACGTGCACGACCATTGTACGGCCATCGACGCTGTAATTGAAAAAGGGATTGCAGGGGAAGTCTACAACATCGGTTCTTCCAATGAGCGGAAAAACCTCGAAATCGCGAGGTTCATCCTGGAGGAGCTCGAATTGGATGAAAACCGGATCACCTATGTTGATGACCGCCCCGGACATGATTACCGCTACTCACTCGATTCGGATAAGATCAGGAATGAATTGGGCTGGGCCCCCCGATATGAATTTGAGCCGGCTTTGAAAAAGGCGATCCGATGGTACAAGGAGCATCGCCCATGGTGGGAATATGTGTTGAAAAGGGGCGTGGGACTGTGACCATTATGATCACGGGTGGATCAGGCCAGCTCGGCAGTGAAATCATCCGGCAGCTGAGGGATGCGGGCAGGCCATTCCTGGCACCGCACAGGGCCGAACTCGATGTGACGGATGTGGATCAGACCAAGGGCTTCATTTACCGGTCCTCCCCCGACATCATCATCCACTGTGCGGCCTTCACGGATGTGGAGCTGGCGGAAGAAGAGGAAGCACGGGCTTTCCTTGTGAATGAAGAGGGAACCAGTTATATAGCGGAAGCAGCAAGTGCAGTCGGAGCTGTGTTGGTTTATATCAGCACGGACTATGTCTTCGATGGGAAGAAGAAGGCCCCGTATGAAGAGGGGGATCATCCGGCTCCCCTCAATGCCTATGGAAGGTCGAAGCTTGCCGGGGAAGAGGCGGTGAGGAAGGCGGCTCCCCGGCACTATATTGTGCGGACGTCCTGGGTGTTCGGGGGAGGGGGGCCGAATTTCATCAAGAAGATCTTGACTTTATCGGAAACGAACGACACCCTGAAGGTCGTGGACGACGTCCTTGGCAGTCCGACGTATACCGTGGATCTTGCCGGGGCCATTATCCAGCTGATTGAAACTCATCGATTCGGCACATTCCATCTTGCTAATGCCGGGGCATGCTCGTGGAGGGAGCTGGCTGATGAATCCATCCGGCTTTCAGGTAAAAAGACAATCATCCTACCCTGCCCTTCAAAGGAATACCCAAGCAAGGCAGCCAGACCCCTATACTCCGTGCTCGCGAACCAAAAAGCGCCACCCCTTCCCCCGTGGAAAGATGCGGTCAAACGCTACCTCGATTCCATTCGGGTTTAAGATATAATGAACGTTTTTTCACATACCTTGTAAGGAGGTATGTGTTTTTTTGTGAGAGGAGGAGGGAGATGAAAGGCTGGGATTATCGCCATGCGACATTTGCCGTTGACGAAGCGGAGGAACTGCCTGCAGGTGCCATCCGATATGGCCCATGGTCAGGTCATCGCAGGTTTGCTTATGACCTTGTACGCTACCTTGCTCCTGAATGCATCGTTGAGCTGGGTACTCAATATGGAACGTCATTTTTCAGCTTTTGCCAGGCAGTGAAGGATGGGGGACTGTCATCCACATGTCACGCAGTGGATACGTGGGAAGGTGATCCCCACGCAGGCTATTATGGTGACGATGTATATGAAGGCGTCAAAGCTGTGACGGAAAGGGAGTTCCCCGGGATCGGCAAGCTGCTGAGGAAAACCTTCGATGAAGCACTGAAGGAGTTCGAAGACGGATCCATCGACCTTCTTCATATTGACGGATACCACACATATGAAGCCGTCAGCCATGATTACACCACGTGGTTGCCGAAGCTGTCGGAGAACGGGGTCGTCCTGTTCCATGACACGTATGTGAGGGGAAGGGACTTTGGAGTATATAAATTCTGGGCGGAACGACAAGGGGATCCTCACATCGATTTCACCCACAGCAACGGGCTGGGTGTCCTGTTTCCCAAAGGGACCAATGCCCAGCAAGAGCATATGCTCATCCGGAAAGGAGAAATGGAAGAGGTCTACAGGGGGACGGATCGGATTGGACACCTGAGGCGGAACAACGAGGAGGGGGGAGCGGAGTCCTCCATGTTCACGGCCTATCTCTATATCTCTGATTCTTATACGGATCACTATCTTCACATCATCTTCAATCGCCTGATGGAAAAGGGAATTGATATCGTTCTGTGTGATGCCGATGCGTCACAGCCGGAGATCGATCCAAAACATCCACGTGTGTATGTATCCATAGGAGATGATTGGAAGGAATTCAAAGGGTTGAACGGCCTGCCCCTTGAGGAGCGCAGGCGATGGATCCATGTCAAGTCGGGAGAGGAAATCGAGGCGGATCACCTCTTTCACTGCTGGTTGAAGCGGACGGATCCCCTGCCTGAAGGGGAGGAGATTTCCATTCCTTCCACCATCAGCGACCGGCCCCTCGTGTCAGTCTTCACGGCAGCCTACCGGTCGGGAAACAAAATCAGGCGGCCCTATGAATCTCTCTTGAAGCAGACCTATACGAACTGGGAATGGGTCATCGTGGATGACTCCGGTGACGAAGATGAGACGTACCAAACGGATCTGATGGGGCTGGATGATTCAAGAGTCAGGCGCTACCGACCAGACGGATCGTCCGGCTATATCGGAGCGGTGAAACGGTATGCGGCAAGTCTATGCACCGGGGAAATCCTGGTGGAGGTTGATCATGATGACGAGCTCACGGAGGATTGTCTGGAGAAAATCGTGTCGGCCTTCCAGGAGAATCCCGACTGCGGTTTTGCCTATGGAGATTGTACGGAGGTCCATGCCGATAATCTCCACGCCCATTGGTACGGCTGGGACAGCGGCTACGGCTATAACCTGTACTACCGGGTGTGGATCCACAAGATGAAGCGCTGGCAGAATGTGAATAAGCACACGGCCCTTAATGGAACGACCATCAGGCATCTCGTCGGCCTTCCGAACCACCCCCGTGCATGGAGGCGGGACTGCTACCATCTCATCGGAGGACACAGGGAGGAACTGCTCGTGGCAGATGACTATGACCTTCTCGTCCGGACGTTCCTGTCAACCCGTGTCGTGGCAATCCCGGACCTTCTCTATATCCAATACCGGAACACAGGTGGGAGCAATACGACGTTTACAAGGAACAAGCAGATTCAGCTTCTTGTGCAGCAGCTTTACAACTATTATGGGAACCGGATCGGGGAGAGGCTCGAGTCCCTTGAACTGCCCCGTAAGATTCCCTATGACCGGATCTGGAAGCGGAAAACGGATGATGCCGGTGTGAAGACGGCTCATCTCATCCATGAGAGGGAGGATCGTCGCTCATTGTTATTCCCCATCCCTCATGAAGAAGAAGAGTATGATCACACTCTTCTTCTTGAAGCACTCAGGGAAGGCCTGGAAACCGGATTCTCAGATCATGAGATCGTCATCGCCGGAAGGATACCGCATCTTGTGGAAACCTACGCGGCCAATGCGCCGATGGGGGCAATCAGGTGGTGGCCGATGGAAGTGGAAGATGATTGGGAAACCTGTCTACGGTACGCTACCTACATGGCTTCGTGTAAGGAAAAGGTGGTTGTGGGTAGGAGCCTGACATAAGGGGAAGGGGTAGTATGATGGTTTGTAAGAGGATGGATGGGCCCCAAGATGGTTCTTACACTTTTGGTGTCATATGAGCCATGTATTTCAGTGAAAGAGTGGTGCAGGTGAGACATGCGTGAGGGTATGTCTCACTGTCCCGCTGGGAATATAAATTGGCCTCTGTGTAAACATGAATCCGAAGGGATGTACATATACGGTTTAAATGGTATAATGTAGAAAAATATTCCAGAGGGGGTGTTGACATGGGCGGAGGAGATAGTGTATTCATGGTGTCATTGTTGATCTTGTGTGCAGGACTGGTGTTTGTCGCAGCCGTCGCGGTGAGGTTGGTCAACAATGGAAAACAGAAGACGGATTTAAAAGAGGAACGACTTGCGGCGGTTGAAGATAAACTAGATAAAATATTGATCGCCATGAAGGAAAAAAGTTCTGAATGAGCCGTTGTGTAAAGAGATTCCAACGCATTTTTAGACCCGGTGTACAACTCACCTTGCTGGTAGCGTTCATTTCTGCTCTTTCCGCGTGTTCCAGTCCATCTGAAAAGCTCTTGGAGCAGTTCACGGAATACCGGGTGGAACATGGCTTGAATCTGTATCGCCAGACCGTACCCCAGGACGGGGAAAGCTCTCTGGTCGCCGTCTATGAGAATGTTGATGACCTGTTTGGGATCATGGAATTCGACGGCAAAGAGAATAACTATCAGGAAGTTGAAAAAAAGCAGAAGGTGACGACCGCTGTCCTGACAGGGGACGGGAAAACCACTCTCGCCATCCTTCACCCCGATCAGAAAATGGGGAACGTGAAAGTGAATGCGGACGGTCAATCGGAAGAATTCGCTCTTGATAGCCAAGAGCCCATTACGGTGCATACGCTGAAGGATTCCTATGATGATGTGAAGATAGAAGTTTTTGATGCGCAAGGAAATCTGATTGAGCAAGACGAATAAAACCGGACGCGCCAACATGGGCGGTCCGGTTTTTGGTTTATTGAATCAGCTTATTCTCCTTCAAATACTCTTCTGCCACTTCTCTTGCAGAGCGGTCTTCGACGGAAACCTGATAGTTCATTTCCCTCATCTCGTCATCCGTGATCTTACCGGACAATTTGTTGAGGATGTCCTCAAGCTCTGGGTATTCTTCAAGGAGCTCCGCTTTCATGATCGGGGCACCCTGATACGGAGGGAAGAGGCCCTTATCATCTTCGAGTACTTTCAGGTTGTATTTCTCGATTTCAGGATCAGTGGAGTAGGCGTCGGCCAGATTGATCTTGCCTGAATCAATCGCTGTATACCGCAGCTCAGGCTGCATGACCTTCACGGATGGGAACTCGATGCCATAAAGTTTCTGGATGCCGGGGTAGCCGTCGTCCCGCTCAGGGAATTCCGGTGTGAATCCAGCCTTGATGCTGCCCTGGATGGCCTTCAGATCGGAAATGGTCTTCAGGTCATACTGCTGTGCCAGCTCCTCGGGAACGGCAAGGGCATAGGTATTGTTGTACTTCATCGGCTCAAGTAACGCAAAGCCGAGTTTATCCTTTGCACCTTCTTTCGCCTGCGTATAGACCTCTTTCTCATCGGTGCTCTCAGGTGATTCCTTCAGGAGATCGGCAATGACAGTCCCTGTGAATTCAGGGTAGATGTCGATATCCCCGGATCTCAGGGCATTGAACATGAAGGTGGTCGGCCCCATATTCGGCTTCACCTCAACCGTGATGTTGGTTTCATCTTCAATCAGGAGCTTATACATATTCATGAGGATCTCCGGCTCGGGTCCAAGCTTCCCGCCGATGACAAGATCGGCTTCCTTCGGTTTTAAGAAGGCGGAACCTCCGATGATCAAGAAGGCGATGACGATGACAGATGCCACCGATATCAGGGATTTCTTGAATGATAGCCTTCCGATGATCCGCAATAGGAAATCGAAGAAAAGCGCCAGCAGGGCAGCGGGGATGGCACCGAGAAGGATCAGATCGATATCGTTCCGGCTGATCCCGACGGTGATGAGATCCCCGAGCCCACCGGCTCCAATCAAGGCGGCGATCGTCGTCGTGCCGATGATGAGGACCATCGACGTCCGGATCCCGGCCATGATGACAGGCATGGCAAGTGGCAGCTCGACTTTGACCAGGCGCCTCCAGCTGTTCATCCCGAGGCCCTTTGCAGCTTCTGTCAAGGCGGGATCCACTTCATTGATACCCGTATACACATTCCTCAGGATCGGGAGGAGCGCATAGGCGACAAGGGCGATAATGGAAGGGACGGTTCCGATACCCACTAGAGGAATCAAGAGTCCGAGGAGGGCCAGCGACGGAATCGTCTGGAATACGGCCGTGATGCCGATGATCGCCTCCGCCACCTTCTGTTTCCTGGTCAGATAAATGCCCAGCGGAATGGATATGATGAGTGCGAAGAACAGGGCAATGAAGGAGATTTCGATATGCTGTAAGAGATCGTTAAGCAATTCGCCTTTCCGGTTATTGAACGTTTCCATCAATCCATTCATCCTGTTTCACCTGCTTTCACTCCTGCAAGATGCCGGATGATGGTTTCCCTTGAAACGTATCCGACGGGGGTCCCGTCTTTTTTCACGATTGCGATCTCTTCCTGTGCAAGGGCTGAAAGGGTTTCGTCAATCGTGCTGTCGATCGGGATAGATGCCCGGTCCACATCCATCGGTTCTTCAATCGGTGAGAGGAGATCGGCCAGGTTGAAGTCATTCTCAAGGGAATGTCCTTTCCCTCCGATGAAATCCCGGACAAATTCATTGGCAGGATGATGGATCAACTCTTCGGGTGTCCCTACCTGGGCGACTTCGCCATCCTTCATGAGGCAGATGCGATCTCCGAGCTTCAGGGCCTCCTGCATATCATGGGTGACAAACACGATGGTTTTCTTGATCTCCTTCTGGAGGGACAGAATATCATCCTGGAGCTTTTCCCTCGTGATGGGGTCTAGGGCGCTGAACGGTTCATCCATCAGGATGAATTCCGGGTCTGCCGCAAGGGCGCGCGCGACTCCGATCCGCTGCTGCTGACCACCCGATAATTCACCGGGCTTACGGTCTTTATAGTCAGTGGGTTTAAGACCCACCATCCGTAAAAGCTCATCCACACGCTTGCTTGTCTTTTCTTTAGGCCACTTCTTCATCTCAGGGACGATGGCGATATTCTCCTCGATGGTCATATGTGGGAACAGTCCGATATTCTGTAGCACATACCCGATGTTCCATCTCAGCTCGTGCACATTGTATGTACTGACTTTCTCATCATTGATATAAATCGTCCCATCAGATAACTCAATGAGTCGGTTGATCATTTTGAGAGTCGTTGTCTTTCCGCATCCACTCGGACCGATCAGCACAAAGATTTCTCCATTGGGGATGGTGAAACTGACTGAGTCCACGGCCTTCTTATTTCCGTCAAATACTTTTGAAACATTCTCAAATCGGATCATTTCTTACCTCCTTCTTATACCGTAAGTAACGTACTCCTTAAAATGGAGCCTACCTAATAAGATTCCTTTTATTCATACAAGATAAACGCTTTTTACAAGTAAATAAGGAGCAAACATTCAAGAAAATATCTCGAATTAAAAGTTTTTTCTCCCAAACCATTGACATCGAAAGAGCATCCATCATATAATTATCTCGAATTAAAGATATTTTAATTCAAAGCAAAAGAAGGAATACAGAAGCAAATATTGAAAATAGTATAAATACCACGAAGACCGTTCCTTTCCGCTGCAGGCACTTGCTTTCCACGGGGAGGAAGTCGAGCCTCCTCATTCTTGCGGGGTCTCGAACATCCCTCTATACCCGTAGGAGTCAAGTGCCTTCCGCTCCAATGCACTCTGGGTATCATCCAGGTTGCGAAAGGGTTGATGGAATGGGCAGGGTCATTTCAGAAAAGAAATAGAATTAAATGAGTTCACTCATCAAGTCAGTTAGGAACAATTACTTTAATTCAACGAAGAGTGAGTGGTAGCGGAGGGGTGCCGACTCCTGCGGGAAAGGCGGGCAGGTGAGACCCAGCAGGCGC
>NZ_JBLRVS010000005.1:318845-333331 GCF_047915635.1 Rossellomorea sp. FS2
CAGCCGATGCGGCTCACCGCCCGCCCCGCGGAAAGCGGCACCCCGCAGCGAACACGAACGGACGAATCTATCCACCATGAACTTCACAACAAAAAAATTCATATAAACCATTCCGAACCAAAGGAGAGATCCACCATGCAAAAACGAACAGCTGGAATCCACCACATCACCGCCATCGTCGGCCATCCACAGGAAAACATCGACTTCTACGCAGGCGTCCTGGGCCTTCGCCTCGTCAAACAAACCGTCAACTTCGACGACCCGGGCACCTATCATCTTTACTTCGGAGATGAAGGCGGAAGTCCAGGAACCATCATCACCTTCTTCCCATGGGCAGGAGCACGCCAAGGAGTGATCGGCGATGGGCAAGTGGGTGTCACCACCTATGCCGTACCAGCAGGAAGCCTGGCATTTTGGAAAGAGCGCCTGGAGACGTTCAACATTGAGGCAAAAGAATCACAGCGTTTCGGCGAAACGTATCTGACGTTCGATGATCCACACGGCCTTCATCTGGAAATCGTGGAGCGAGAAGGCGGGGAGAACAACGGCTGGTCGTTCGGAGGGGTATCTTCCGACGTCGCCATCAAAGGGTTCGGTGGAGCCATCCTTCTATCTGCACGCCCTGAAAAAACGGCTGAATTGCTGGAGCAGGTGATGGGTCTTGAGAAGGTAGGCGAGGAAGGAGACTATATCCGCTTCCGATCTACGGCTGACATCGGAAACCTCATCGATGTGAAGAAAACCTCCGTCGGCCGGGGACGCTCTGGAGTGGGGACGGTCCACCATATCGCATGGCGGGCGGAAGATGACCAAGACCAGCTCCAATGGCAGCGCCTTGTCGGCGAAAGCGGCTATGGCGTCACTGAAGTGAAGGACCGAAACTACTTCAACGCGATCTACTTCCGTGAGCATGGAGAAATCCTCTTTGAGATCGCGACGGACCCACCAGGGTTTGCGCATGATGAAACGGTGGAAACAATGGGAGAGAAGCTCATGCTGCCGGAGCAGTATGAGGGACATCGGGATAGGATCGAGCAGGCCCTGATCCCGATCGAAGTGAAAGAGCTAGACTAATCGGGGAGTGATTTCATTGATTTCCATTGATCCATCGCAGCTATCGGCCAAGGATAACTACAAGTTCCTCATCGGAAGCATCATCCCGAGGCCGATTGCATTCGTGACATCCCAGTCGCCGTCGGGAACGGTGAACGGAGCACCATTTTCCTTCTTCAATGTCGTTTCGGCGGACCCGCCGATGGTTTCCATTGCCGTCCAACGCAAAGCGGGTGAACAGAAGGATACATCAAGGAATATCGCACAAACAAAGGAATTTGTCGTCCACATCGTGGATGAAGGCAACGTAAGCAAGATCAATGAAACGGCCGCCAGCTTGAAGCCGGATGAGAGTGAAGTGGAGCTTGCCGGATTAACCCCGATCCAGAGTGAGGTGGTGGGGGTACCGGGTGTAGAGGAAGCGAAAGTACGGATGGAATGCGTGCTGGAGCAGATCGTCACTGCCGGGGGAGCCGATCTTGTCATCGGTCGGATCGTGAAGTTCCATATCCGTGAGGACCTGTATGAAAACGGCCGTATCGATAAGGAGAAGCTCCAGGCCGTCAGCCGTCTGGCGGGGAATGACTATGCCAAGGTCGGTGAGACCTTCACGATCAAACGGCCGGACTGAAGGAAGCACATCTAGAGTCAGAGGAGAATGAACATGGGATTTTTCAGTAAACTATTCGGAACACAACAAAAGGAGGAAACAACGATGGAAAACGTAAAAGTAGCAGTAATTTATTATAGTTCAACAGGTACCAACTACAAGATGGCCCAATGGGCAGAAGAAGGGGCGAAGGAAGCCGGCGCAGAAGTGAAAGTACTGAAGGTGCCTGAAACAGCGCCACAAGGTGCCATTGAATCCAATCCAGCTTGGAAAGCACATGTGAAGGCAACGAAAGATGTTCCGGAAGTGACGCTTGCCGATCTTGAATGGGCCGACGCCATCATCTTCAGCATCCCGACCCGCTTCGGAAACGTGCCTGGACAGGTGAAACAGTTCATCGATACAACAGGCGGACTTTGGTTCAACGGCAAGCTTGCCAACAAAGTGGTCAGTGCTATGACGTCAGCCCAGAATCCACACGGAGGCCAGGAGCAAACCATTCTGTCTCTATACACGACGATGCACCACTGGGGAGCGATCGTGGCATCACCTGGATACACAGATCCTGTTCTCTTTACAACAGGAGGAAACCCATACGGAACGAGTGTGACCGTCGACCAGGAAGGCAATATGGTCGAAAACGTTGAGCCTGCCGTGAAGCATCAGGCAAAACGTACCGTCACCGTCGCTGGCTGGGTCAAGCAAGGTAACCAATAACGCAGAATCAGCCGCAGGGATCGCTCCCTGCGGCTTTTTTTTATTGAGTCAGTTCCTTCTCGAGATTCCGGTCAAGGACGAACACTTCGATCCTTTCACCGGACCTGGTGCTGATATCGCTATGACTTGTAAGGACGTGGCAGTTCGTCAGCTTTTCCACGACGGCTTCGAATTTTTCCCCGTACATCTCCCGGAGGATCTGCCTCATCTGCTTCACGAGCTTCCGTCCATTATCATGTTCCACCAGATGCTTTTCTTCTACGGTGAGGACGCCCTTGAACCGTGCGATCACCATATCTTCGACGATGTAGGTCCTCGTTTCCTGTGGTCCCCTCCCGATCAATTCCCTTTGGAGCTTGATGAAGGCTTCGCTCAGCTCGGCCTCTAATCGTTTTTTCGTTGCCATAAGATCCTCCTGAATTCCGCGTACGTCTTTTCAACGACAATCGTACGTCCATAAGGTAGGGGATGTCAATCCTATTTTTTTGTATTGAAGTAATAGAAATAATAAGATTGAGTGAGTATTGGGTAGTAAATTGAAGTTATTTATAATATTTTGATTGAATATGACTGTTTTATCGGGTTTTTCCTCGTTTACAACGGAATGAACTCGGAGTAATATCAATTTCATAAACAACAGCATCAACCGGCCTAATCTCGAATGAGAGCGGAGGAACCAATTTTTTGGGGTTAATTCTACTGTGTAGAAGGGATGAGAAAACTCTTTCGCCATCCTACCCGTCAGCTAACTTCGTCGGCTAAAGCGAAGGAGGTCCACAAGACCGCCTTAATCAGGGGGCATCTCTTGTTGCAGACATCTGTGACGTGAGGGGCAGCCTGTGTATGTAGGTCTTTTTATTATGCCTATACGAAAAAGAATACGTGGAAGACAGAATGCAAAGAAGGCATGAAGCCTGCTGGGCATTAAGTAGACCAATGTGTGCTTTTTCTCCAATTCTATGAAGATCATGTTCATGATTTTCACATGGGGAAGAAGTGTGCGTTGGTCTATTTTGTTCGGTCTGGGCCAAAAAGTAAAGGAGGAATCAAGATGGGGGATGTGTGGATGATGGTCATCACGGGCGTACTTACCTTGGCGATGGCAGGACTATTGAAATGGTCCGGGTCCATTGTGGAACAGGGAAAGGATGAAGAGAAATGATGATGTTGGCGATCGCTCTGATCCTGGTGTTCTATCTGTGTTATGTGTTGCTAAATCCAGAGAAATTTTGATATGGGGTGAAGGAAAGTGGTTTCCACGATTGGTTCAGTTGTACTTATCATGTTCATTGTCATTCTATTGGCAAAGCCTGTAGGGCTCTATCTAGCACAGGCATTCAATACGGAGCGGACGCGCCTTGACCGGGTATTCCTCCCGGCAGAGAACATCCTCTTCCGGCTCGGCGGTGTCCGGGCGATCAATCAGACTTGGAAGAGGTATGCAGCTTCCCTGCTTCTGACGAACGTATTCATGATCGCGCTCGTGTACCTGGTTTTCAGACTTCAGGGGGTACTTCCCCTGAATCCGGCAGGGATCAAAGGGATGGATGCGTCCCTTGCTTTCAATACGGCCATCAGCTTCATGACGAATACCAATCTTCAACACTACAGCGGTGAAACCGGTTTGTCGTATCTCGCCCAGATGGCGGGCGTTCTCTTCATGATGTTCGCTGCACCTGCAACCGCGTTGAGCGGGGTGATGGCCTTTATCCGGTTGTTAGCCGGAAAGGGGGCGGGGAATTTCTTCGTTGATTTCATCCGTTCCATCACCAGGGTGCTATTGCCCCTAGCGTTCATCACCGGCTTGATCTTCGTGGCCCTTGGGGTACCACAGACGCTTTCACCATCTGTTACCGTGCAGACCGTGGATGGTGGGAGTCAGGAGATAGCACGGGGTCCCGTAGGCTCATTCTTATCGATCAAGGAGCTCGGGAACAACGGTGGTGGATTCTTTGGAGTCAACTCGGCTCATCCGTTTGAGAATCCGGGGTCGTTCAGCAATATGCTCCAGATCGTTTTGATGTTCCTTCTGCCTACGGCGATTCCCTTCGCGTATGGAAGGATGATCGGGAATGAGAAGCAAGGACGCCTCTTATTCGTCTCGATGATGATGATGTTCGTTGTCATGCTCTCCCTGTCAATGGTGGCGGAATCGCATGGAAACCCGGCATTGAATGCTCTCGGAATCAATGGGGCGAGCATGGAAGGGAAGGAAGTCCGGTTTGGTCCCGGGGAGTCGATCCTGTATGCCATGGTGACGACGGCTTCAGAGACGGGTGCGGTCAATACCATGCATGATACGCTTACGCCTTTGAGCGGGATGCTGACTCTGTCCAATATGCTCCTCAATGCCGTATTCGGTGGTGTGGGTGCCGGGTTCCTCAATGTCATCATGTATGTCCTGATCGCCGTTTTCCTATCGGGATTGATGATCGGCAGGACTCCGGAGTTTCTTGGTAAGAAGATCGAAGCCCGCGAGATGAAGCTCATAGCCGTCACCATGCTGATCCAACCGCTCCTCATACTTGGTGCATCGGCCATCGCCCTTTATGTCCATGCAGGGACGGATGCCATCTCCAATCAAGGGTTCCACGGACTGACGCAAGTCATGTATGAATTCACGTCGTCTGCAGCCAACAATGGATCAGGGTTTGAAGGCCTGGGGGATGCCACGCCATTTTGGAACATTTCCACGGGGATCGTCATGTTCATCGGGCGGTACTTCGGAGTCATTACCATGCTCGCTGTCGCTGCATCCCTGGCCAAGAAGCGGCTTGTTCCGGAAAGCATCGGAACCTTCCGTACAGATTCTCCCCTATTCGGCACCATCTTCGTGGGGACGATCATGATCGTGGGAGCGCTGACGTTCTTCCCGGTCCTCGTGCTGGGACCTGTTGCAGAATATTTAACACTATAAGCTGGAGGGATAAGAAATGGGAAACCATTTGTTGAAGGATCAGGAGGAGGACATCATCTCACCGGTAAGAGAGGTGCCGTCGCCTTCTGTTGATAAGAATAGCAAGGACTCATCGTTACTATGGAACGCACTGAAAGAATCAATCATGAAGCTGGACCCTAGAAGGATGGTCAAGAATCCCATCATGTTCGTAGTGGAATTTGGGTTCTTCATTTCCTTCATCCAGGTGTTTTTACCACAAAGCCCAGGAGGGACGGGAACATGGTTCTCTCTCTCGGTCGCACTCATCCTGCTTTTTACGGTTTTGTTCGCCAACTTTGCCGAGGCGTTGGCCGAAGGGAGGGGGAAGGCCCAGGCCGGGGCATTGAAGAAGTCCAAGCAGGAGATGATCGCTAACGTCAGGATGAAGGACGGATCGATCCGCCACATGCCTTCTGACAAACTGAAAGTCGACGATATTGTCATTGTATCCCAAGGGGAATGGATACCTGGGGACGGAGAAGTGATCAAAGGCATCGCATCGGTGGATGAATCCGCCATTACCGGGGAGTCAGCTCCCGTGATGAAGGAAGCAGGCGGGGACTTCAACTCCGTAACGGGAGGAACGAGGGTCGTCAGTGATAGCATCACCATCCGGATTACGAGCAACCCGGGAGAATCCTTCCTGGACCGGATGATTTCCCTTGTAGAAGGGGCCGAGCGTCAAAAGACACCAAATGAAATTGCCTTGAATACCGTCCTGACCAGTTTGACATTGATCTTCCTGTTCGTGGTGATGACCCTCCCGTTCTTCACGAACTACCTTGGGTTCCAGATAGATACCGCAGTCCTCATTGCCCTGCTCGTATGCCTGATCCCGACGACGATCGGCGGGCTGTTATCGGCCATCGGAATCGCCGGGATGGACCGGGTCACACAGTTCAATGTGCTGGCCATGTCCGGAAAGGCGGTGGAAGCAGCCGGGGATATCAACACCATCATCCTTGATAAAACAGGGACGATCACATTCGGGAACCGGATGGCAAGTGATATCATTCCGACTGGGGAAGGGGAAGAAGAGCTTCCTTACTGGGCAGGAATGAGTTCCCTGAAAGATGAGACGCCAGAGGGACGGTCGGTGCTGGAGCTCTTGAAGGGAAGAGGAGTCGTCCTTCCCGAGGTCACAGGTGGTACATTCATCGACTTCAAGGCTGAGACGAGGATGAGCGGGTTGGATCTTCCTGACGGCCGTAGGGTAAGAAAAGGAGCCGTCGATGCGGTGAAGGCCTGGGTGAAATCCCAAGGTGGATCCATCCCAGCCGATTTGGAGGCGAAATCGACAGCCATAGCCGGGGAAGGGGGGACTCCCCTTGCCGTTGCCATGGATGATCGGATTTACGGACTGATCTATTTGAAAGATACGGTGAAGCCCGGTATGAAGGAGCGATTCGATCAGCTGAGGAAGATGGGGATCAAGACTGTGATGTGTACGGGTGATAACCCGCTGACGGCGGCAACGATCGCCAGGGAAGCGGGAGTGGATGAGTTCATTGCCGAGTGTAAACCGGAAGATAAGATCGAGGTGATCCGGTTTGAACAGTCACAGGGCAAGTTGGTCGCCATGACCGGGGACGGGACGAATGATGCGCCTGCCCTCGCCCAGGCCGATGTCGGACTCGCCATGAACAGCGGGACCACAGCGGCGAAAGAAGCGGCCAATATGGTGGATCTGGACTCTGACCCGACGAAGATCATCGAGGTGGTATCCATCGGCAAACAGCTGCTCATGACAAGGGGAGCCTTGACGACCTTCAGCATCGCCAATGATGTGGCCAAATATTTTGCCATCATCCCGGCCATGTTCATGACGGCCATCCCGGAGATGGAAGCACTGAATATCATGAAGCTATCGTCTCCCGTCACAGCCATCCTGTCAGCCCTGATCTTCAATGCCATCATTATTCCCCTTCTCGTGCCCTTGGCCATGAAAGGGGTGGCGTATAAGCCGGTGCGCTCGGATATCCTTTTAAGACGGAATCTGCTGATCTATGGAATCGGTGGGATGCTGGCCCCATTTGCCGGAATAAAAGTAATCGACTTGATGATGTCCCTCGTAATCTAATCTATTCGGAAGAAGGCGTGAAAAATGGTAGAACAACGATTGGCTGGCCCGATCATACGGGTCAGCATCATGACGATGATCCTTGGGGGGCTTCTCTATCCCCTTGCTACGACGGGGATTTCCCAACTCTTGATGCCTGAAAGGGCGAATGGAAGCCTGATTTATGAAAACGGCCACCCGGTGGGCTCTGCGCTCATCGGCCAAAACGTTCAAGATCCCGCATTGTTTCACGGCCGGGTATCGGCTATTGAATATGATGCAGCCGCATCGGGCTCCAACAACTATGCTCCTTCCAATCCGGAACTGATCAAGCGGGTAGAGGGGACCCTGCAAGAATGGAAAAAGGAAAATCCAGGCGTGCCGCTCAATCAGGTCCCGATGGATCTTATGACCGATTCCGGATCGGGCCTTGACCCCCATATCAGTCCGGAAGCTGCCCTGGCCCAGGTTGATCGCATCGCGGAAGCTACATCCATATCCAAAAGCAGGCTTAAAGAGCTGATAGATGATCACACAGAAGGAAAAGAGTGGGGGTTCCTGGGAGAGAGGAGGGTGAACGTGCTCTTGTTGAACCTGGCATTGAAAAAGGAATGACCATCCTGATGGAGGGAAGCGTATGAATCCATATTTCAGGAAGAAGAGACCGGAGGAATTCCTTGAGGAGATCCACCGCTCCACCCTGGGAAGATTGAAGCTTTATGTGGGAGCCGCACCCGGTGTGGGGAAGACGTTCAAGATGCTCCAGGATGCTGCCCAGTGGAGGCAGGACGGAAGGGATGTAGTCATCGGCCTTATCGAAACCCATGGCCGCAAGGAAACGGCTGACGTCATCGGGGGCCTGGAGCAGGTACCGCTTAAGCAAGTACATTATAAAGGGAAAGTGTTCCACGAACTGGACGTCACCCGGATCAAGGAGCGTAAGCCGGAAATCGTCCTCATCGATGAGTTGGCTCATTCGAACGTCCCGGGTGCGAGGCATGTGAAACGGTATCAGGATGTGGAAGAAATCCTTCAGGCAGGGATCGATGTATGGTCCGCCATGAACATACAGCATCTTGAAAGTGTGAACGACATCGTTCAGAGGATCACAGGCATCACGGTCCGGGAGAGGGTGCCGGACACCTTCATTCAGCAGGCGGCGGAAATCCAGCTTATCGATATCACGCCTGAGACGCTCAGGAAGCGCATGAAGGAAGGCAGGATCTATCCCCTGCAGAAAATCGAACAAAGCCTGTCGCACTTCTTTACTTCTTCTAATCTATCAGCACTGAGAGAACTGTCTCTTCGAGAGCTTGCAGATGATGTGGACGGAAGGATGAAAGGGGGGAGCGCTCCGACCGGCGTCCATGAACGGATCCTGGTCTGCGTTCACTATGGTCCGACAGCAGAAAAACTCATCAGAAGGGGCTGGAGGATGGCGGATCGTTTAAAGGCAGAATTGGTCATCCTCACAGTCGTTGAAGCCAGTACCCTCTCGCCACAACAGAAAAAGAAAATCGAGGAGTGGCATACCCTTGCCAATCAATTCGGAGCCATCATGATCGTGGAAGATGGAGGGAAACGACACGCAGCGACCGTCATTATAGATGTAGCCTTCCGACACAACGTCACCCAGATCCTGCTAGGCCAATCCGCACGGTCGCGTTGGGAGGAAATCCGCAAAGGGTCCATCATCAATCGCATCATGAGGGAGTCCTCCAACATGGATATTCACATCGTGGCAGATGGAAGATAATGTTTCCGAGGCGGTACCATTATGTTACAATGGGATAAATATCCATAATTAAGGGGATGGTTGTGATCGAATCAACTAAGTGGAGAATGGATAAGAAATGGGTATTGGTCCTTTCCATGGGTATCTTCTTTTTCATGGGAAATGCCTTTTTCCACAGTTATACGGTCCATAAGGAAATAGATGCCTTCGCCGATGCTTGTTACAGCAGCGACAAATTACCGAGTATTGAAAAAGAAGGCGGATGGTTTGGCGAGTGGAGTGGTGAGTGTAAAGAATGAGCATGGGTCCCCCATGCTTTTTTAAATCGGAAATGTTACAACTTCATGAGCAATCTCCGGAAACCGACATTATATTTAAAAGAAAACCATAGTCATAATCTTTCGATAGAAGTAAAATAAAGTTAATCTCTACCCTCTTGTACAGAGGGAATCGAGGCCTGCTTTCAACTTGGGATTGAAAGCGCTTTTAAGTAAAGCGGCGTGCCGTCTTTGTGAAATTTGAATAGGGAGAACGATGATCATGCACACAAAGGAAATAGGGGTTAAAGAACAGACGATCTTCCCTCATGTAGGGAATAAGATCGTAACAGAAGACAGGGAGATTTCCATTATTGCCAGAGTAGAAGAGCCGCTTGTCGTCATCCTCGGGAACGTCCTGAGCCATGAAGAATGCGATGAACTCATCAACGTATCGAAGGACCGGATGGACAGGTCCAAGATCGGGAAGGTCCGTGAAGTGGATCAAATCCGCACGAGCAGCAGTACGTTCCTTGAAGAAGGGGAGAATGAAGTGGTCTCACGGGTGTCAAGACGCGTGTCCCAGATCATGAACATCCCTGAAAGCCACGGAGAAGGATTACAGATCCTCAATTATCAAATCGGCCAGGAATACAAGGCCCACTTTGACTTTTTCTCTTCATCAAGACCGGTGAAGAACCCTCGGATCAGTACCCTTGTGATGTATTTGAACGATGTGGAACAAGGGGGAGAAACGTATTTTCCTAAACTGAACCTTTCCGTGTCCCCGCAAAAAGGGATGGCGGTCTACTTCGAGTACTTTTATGATAACCAGGAGCTCAATGACATGACCCTTCACGGTGGGGGCCCCGTCATCATCGGTGACAAATGGGCCGCTACCCAGTGGATGAGAAGGCAGCGGATCGATTGATCGTATAGAAGAATAAAAGGCTGTGCACCCATGGGTGCGCAGCCTTATTCGTGCTCCAGCTTGCCGAATAGAAGTGAATCCCGCCATCCGTCATTCATCTTAAGGTGATCCCTTATTCTGCCCTCACGTGTCATTCCGCATTTCTCCAACACCCTGATGGAGCCGGCATTGGCCGGATCACAGGTGGCTTGAATTCGGTGCAGACCATGTTCGTGGAAGGCGATGTTCAATAGCTTCTTGGCCAGGAGGGTCGCAATCCCTTTCCCCCAGTGCTCGGGGTGGAGGATATAGCCGATTTCCCCAGTAAGGTTGGAGCGGTCACAAATGGTAAGCTCCCCGCATCCGATCAGCTCACCTTCCAGAATGACGGCAAAGGTAAAACGCGTCCGGTCTTTCTTCGCTGCATCCCGCAGAACCTCATCCACATACTGCCGGGTCTCTTCCTCGCTGTTCGGTCCCCAAGGCTGATACCGGCTGACGATTTCCAAGGAAGCGTACCGGTGCACCGCCTGCCAGTCCGTTTGGCGCAGTTCCCTCAGTTGAATAGAAACCATCATGGAACCCTTCCTTATTAATAATTTTGTCTAATCCAAACAGTACTGTAATGGGTAAAAGAGTGTTCTCAAGAGCCAGGAACGACCTCAATTTCCTCGGCTACGGTCGCTTTCGGATCAGATCCTAGCATCTCCTGATAGCGGATCTTCACATGTGAGCCAGAAGGCAGATCTTTTAGCATCACAGGCTCTTTAATCGTGATATACCATAGATCATACTTTTTCTTGAGTTCCTTTAATGGAAGGTCCAAATCGTTTTCATCAAATGATTCATCCACGATGAGGGCTTTTTTCTCTTTCGGGTTTTCATAGAACAATACCCCTTCGGCTTCCTGGAGCTGCTGTTCTATGATCGGTTCCGCCGGTTCTTCCCCTTCTTTGAAGATGCCGCAGCCTCCGGTGAAGAGGAGGGAGGCAAGGGGGAGGGTGATAAGTAGTGCTCTCACGTTTCATCGCTCCTATTTAGATAGTGTATGTCCAATCTATCACGTTTTCCTGGGGGTGGAAAATGCTATGTTTCTGGAAACAATCAAGCCTCTGCACCGGGGCGTACCCACATCTTGGAGAAGTCCACATACCCGAAATGCCGGATGTGGATATTCATAAGATCCGTCGAAAAAGGGATCGCCCGCTTCACATGATAGAGTGGGATCATGAGGGAATCTTCCATGAGCTTCCTCTCATTCTCTTCATGAAGGGCCCTCCATTCCGTGAAAGGGGTTTGGCGGTATAAGTCCAATCTCTCCTTCCATTCTTCAAGAGGCTTTAGAACAGGATGGAGTGGGGAGTATCCATTGATAAGAAAATGATAGAAAGAAAGATCCTCATTTTCTTCGAAGATCTCACCGTGGATAAAAAGATCCGACTCCAATGCCCGTGGATGATTGGTCACCACCTCGTCAAAAGTGAACCAGCGCACCTCATAGGGTACTCCTTCCTCATCGAATACCTGCTGAAGCCAGCGGGTGGAGTCTGTTGTATAGCCTGTTGCCCTGATGATCAGAGGAGATTTGAAATCAGGACGTGGAACTTGTGGTAGATCAGGATTCACTTCGTGTCCTTTCAGACAGCCGCCTCGAATCGGCGTAATCCTGGGATGGAAATCCACGATCCGGTCACGATGCCTCGCCAATATGTGATGAAGGTAGGTCCTGACATCCTTGTGGTGGATGGGGGAATCCCTGTAAGCGTTCATGACAACGATGCCAAAGCCGGAATCACTCTCGACTTCAATGGATGCAGGATCCTCCGTTTGAGACTGGTAGTGGACAGGGAAGTCCGGCTCCACCTTGACGAATTCCACAGAGTCGAGGAGCGGCCGTTCCCTGAAATGATCCCTGAAAGCAAGAAGAACGGTCTTATCCAACGTATCTTCACCGAGATAAAAACATCCAGTCCCGACAGGTCCCTCTGCGGTCTCCTTATAGATGCTTGCGCACATCATGCTCAGCATCTGCAACACATAGGAGCATCCTGCGGGATGGTGGATCTCGATGATGAGAGGTCCGGGAATCGTGATATCTTCCACAGGAATCCATAATTCCCGGTAGATGGGATGCTTGCCCATTTTTTCGAGGCAGCGCTGGACATCCTCTGCTTTCATAGTCGATCCATCATGGAATCGTACGTCCTTCCTCAGATAAAGACGAAGTCTATCCGGAAGCTCATCCCAACTGTGTGCGAGCTCCGGCAGGCATTCTCCCATTTCTGTAATGGATACGAGACGGTTATAGAGATTGGCGACGAGATGCGCACTTTGGGCATCGGCGGCCTCCAGGGGATGGAAGGAACGGAACAGATGCCTCCTTGGGATGATAAGCTTGTCGCGCCCTTCCCGGCTATACCCGAATCTTGCCGCGAATAGATCCATGAGGCGGTGCCTTGTATCCGGTGACCAGTCGTACGCGAAGTATGCCGATAAGCTTTCCATCGGTTCATGCTCCATTCGATTCATGGCTTCCTTTTCAAAGCTCTCTTCCACATTCACTTTCCACTCGATTTGTGAAAGATGTCCACGTCCTTTACCCGGAGAAAACGTCAGGAAACCGTCTTCTTCCCATTTTTTCATCTTCCTCGTCGTTTGCTTGCGGCTAAGTTCGAGAATATCTGCTACTTTTTCTACGCGGACTTCCCCCGTGGGGCAGGCCCTCCATAGCTTCAATAAGAGCTGATTCATCGGTTTCCTCCTTAAAAGGGGACATGTGGGTAGAAAACTGTCCGTTTTTAACTTTCTCTGTCTTGTTTACTATACAAGAAAGAAGAGGAGGGGACAATATGGGTTGGAAGGAATATCCACAGAATATTAAGGTACGGATGATTGCCTCGTTTTTCAATCGTGCCGTTTCATCGGCCGTCATGCCGTTCATGGCTCTATTTTTCGCTACAGAAATGAGTAAAGTATGGGCAGGGATGTTTCTCATCTCCACCGTCATCATCGGCTTCATCGTCAATCTGATCGGTGGATACGTGTCTGACCGCTTCCCGCGTAAACGTGTGCTCCTCGTGACATCGTGGCTGAATGCAGCCTGCTTCCTGCTTATGACCGTCAGCCTCTTCCCTGAAGAGAAGTGGATCATCGTATTCGCAGGAGCCTACATCTTATTCATCATCACGAGCAGTCTCGGAAGGCCCGCCATGCATGCCATCATCATCGATTCAACGACTCCTGAAAACCGGAAGGCGGTCTATGCACTCGACTACTGGCTCATCAACCTATCCATGGCAATCGGCGCCGCCCTTGGAGGCCTGCTATACCTTCATCATAAGCAGGAACTGTTCATCATGCTGACCGTCACTTCAACCATCATCCCCATCGCTTATGGCATCTGGCTGAAGGACGAGTTCAAAGGGTTCTTGGAAAAAAAGCACAAGAATGTCCTGGTCGACCTCATCAACAATTATCGGATTGCGTTCAAAGATTCTGCGTTCGTAAAAGTGGTCGCAGGCACCACCTTCATCTTGGCTGCAGAGTTTTCACTGAACAGCTATATCGGCATCCGTCTTGCTGAAGAGTTCAGGAGCGTCACGGTCGGCGGGTTCGAAATTGCAGGGGTGAGGATGCTCAGTTTCCTGAATATCGAGAACATGCTCCTTGTTGTCTGCTTGACTTTCTTCATCAACCGTTGGACGGATAAGGTTTCGAAGCAGAAGGGTATTCTGATCGGTCTTCTGATTTACGGATTGGGTTATGCAGTGGTCACATCTGCAAACACATGGTATGTCCTGATCCTGTTCAATCTGATTGCGACAATCGGAGAGCTGATTTATTCACCGATCCGGAATGCCGAGCAGGCGAATATGATTCCTGAAGATAAGCGTGGCTCTTACTCCGCTTTCTCGAACCTGTCATTCAGCGGAGCCGACCTTATCGCCCGCTCCACCATCATACTCGGTGCTTTCCTGATCCCGACCATGATGTCGGTCTACATGGGTGCGCTTGTCATGATCGGTATGGCCTTGGTTTATACGGGACTCTTCGGTATTAAAACCAAAAAGCAAGTGAGTGGTTCGGTGTTGAGTTAAATGGGATAGATTGGTATAATTTTTCTAAATAATCTTTCTATTGGGGTGTTAGTGACATACAGAGATGTTTCGTTCCGCTGCGGGAGGCCGCTTTCCGGCGGGGAGGGAGT
>NZ_JBLRVS010000005.1:333431-543167 GCF_047915635.1 Rossellomorea sp. FS2
CGCCTGCAGGGTCTCAACCTTCCCTCTATTCCCGCAGGAGTCGGCCTCCCTCCGCTGCACTGCACTTGTGCAGAAGATGAGGCTTGGTTTCTTATTGCGTAGATAATATCCACTTTTCTACCTAGTAATGGGAGAGTCAAAGAATGGGGCGTTTTGATTTTTGTATCCACTGTACTAACCGATAGTTGACGGACTTAATCAATTCCACTACCAAAATATAAATGTAATGAAGGAGCTACCAATATGCCGAATCAGTACGAGCCATAACAACGCTGTTTATGGATCAGAGGACCTCCAAGGCCGGGGAATGAACCGGAATAAATAAAAAAATGGAGGGAATCTGATATGAAAATGGAACAATGGATGAAACAAGACGAGGCCTTTGAAGGCTGGGATTTTTCTTATATAACCGAAACGGGACGAATGAAGAGTGACGGGCTTTCCTGGTCATATGGGAGCTTGGTGCTTCCCCTGATGCGGGAGGCTTCGACCATGCTTGATATGGGGACCGGCGGAGGAGAGTTCCTCTCTATGCTTAAGCCATTCCCAACCAGGATTTGTGCAACGGAAGGCTATCCGCCGAACGTACCTGTGGCGAAAGCGAGACTGGAACCGCTCGGAGTGGACGTGCGTGCTTACGATTCTGATAATGATCTTCCGTTTGACGGAGGAGAGTTTGACTTGATTATCAATCAACATGAATCCTTTTCTGCACGTGAAGTGAGAAGGGTGATCCGGACCGGAGGCACTTTCCTTACCCAGCAGGTCGGAGGCTGTGACTGCTTTGAACTGAACGATGCATTCGCGGTGCCGTTGAATCCGGAATTTTCCGGGTGGAATCTGGAGCAGGCTGTAAGAGAGCTGGAATCCAACGGCTTCAAGGTGATCTGGAAGCGGGAAGAAACCGCCGGCCAGCGATTTTATGATATCGGTGCCCTTCAGTATTATTTGAAGGCGATCCCGTGGCAGGTCCCGGGATTTACAGTAGAGGGATTTCAGGATAAACTGGAGGAAATCCATCGTACGATTGAGAAAGATGGATATTTTCATGCCAGTCAGCATCGCTTCGTCATCAAAGCGGAAGCGATTTAGGAAAGGGGGCCTTTCGCTTTGCGGAGGGCTTCCTTTTTCATGATGTGAGCACAGAAGGAGTATCATATGGACAAGAAGATGATGCGGGGGACATTTTTCCTGACCTCTGCCACCTTTATCTCAAAAATCATCGGGTTTCTATTCATCATCCCATTCACCCTGCTGGTAGGGGATACGGGATATGCCCTGTACAAATACGCATACGGACCGTATACGATCCTGCTCAGCCTGTCGACGGTCGGCTTGCCCCTTGCTGTTTCCAAGTTCGTGGCGAAATACAACGAAAGGGGTAACTACCTCGCAGGGCTGAACCTGCTCCGTTATGGCCTGATTGCCATGATCATCAGCGGAATCGTTTCGTTTCTACTATTATACTTCTCTGCCCCATGGGTAGTGGTGGCGTTCGGAGAAGGGGGAAGTGGGAACTCACGGGAAGACATGATCTACGTTGTCCGGCTGGTCAGTTTTGCCTTGCTCGTCGTGCCCCCCATGAGCTTGCTGAGGGGGTACTTCCAGGGGAGTGATTCCATGGGGCCATCGGCCATGAGTACGGTCATGGAGCAGGTGGTCCGAATCGTCTTCATCCTTGCCGGGGGCTATCTCATCCTCAACGTGTTGAATGGGACGATAAAAGCGGCCGTTGGCATTGCAACGTTTGCCGCCTTCATCGGGGGACTGGCCTCCCTTGTCCTTCTTTTATGGGTTTTCTGGAAAAGACGCCGCCTGATCCGCAAGCAAATGGATGAAAGTGTGGGCAATGCGAAGATTGCGGTGTTTCCTATGTTCAAGGAGCTGACGCGATATGCCATCCCCTTTGTCATCACGGGCTTGACGATCCCGATTTATCAGAACATCGATACGTTCACGATCAATCGCCTGTTCATGAACATTGGATATGCCTTTTCAAAAGTTGAGGTCATCAATGGGAACATCGGGATCGCCCAGATCCTCGTCCTTGTTCCCGTCTCACTGGCCACTGCTTTTGGCATGACCTTGATCCCGAGGATCACATCATCATTTGAAAGCGGGAGGATCCAAGAAGTAAGGGATAGCATCGATCAGACATTCCAGCTGGTCCTGTTCTTTACCTTCCCTGCTGCCATCGGACTCAGTGCGGTGGGGACTCATCTCTTCAGACTGATGTTTCCTTCCTCATCCGATGCTGAACTCGGGGGTATCATTCTAGAATGGTATGCGCCGGCGGCCATCATCATTGCCCTGTTTACCGTGACGACTGCGACCATGCAGGGAATCAATGAGCAAAAGAAAGTCGTGTGGGCCATTGCCGTCGGAATCGCTGTGAAAGTCGTACTGAACATCCTTCTTGTGCCGCCGTTCAAAGAAATAGGACCGATCCTGGCGACCTATGCGGGGATGGGCGTATCCGTCTTATATACTCTTCTTCACATCAAGAAGGCAGTCGGCTTTTCAATCAGGAAGTTGATCCGGTCGTTGATTCCCATTGCCATCGTCACAGCCATAATGGCTGCGGTTGTTCTGGCAGTGGAGAAGGGTGTGGAAGCCGCTGTGCCTTCCTCAATGGGTGATAAGGGAGTCGATTTGATTGTCACATCTGCAGGGATTATCGCAGGGATGGTCGTTTTCATAGCGGGAAGCTGGCGTTTGCCCGTCGTCCAAGGGATTTTATCTGCAAGGAAACAGCGCTAAAGGAGGGGAAGGTATGGCGTTCATGACGCGTGAACTGGCTCAGGAAATCGTCAACAGGACGATGGCCATCCTTGATTGGAACATCAACGTGATGAATGAAGAAGGCATTATCATCGGTTCGGGTGATGCGAATAGGATCGGGGATGTCCACGAGGGCGCAATCCTTGTCCTTCGGCACAAAAAGAAGATCGAAGTAAGGGAAGAGAGGGAAGGGATGAAGCCGGGAATCAATTTTCCTATTTTCTTTAACGAACAGATTGTCGGAGTAGTCGGCATCACCGGGGATCCGCGAGAAGTTCAAGCCTTCGCAGAGCTGATCAAGATGTCGGCGGAACTCGTTCTCGAGCAATCCTTCCTTCTCGAACAGTTTCAATGGAAGCAAAGAATCCAAAATGATCTCGTGAATCAACTGATAACAGGGACTGGCGGGGCCGCTGTTGTGGAGAAGGCCGGCTCACTGGGAATCAACCTTGACCTTCCTCGTGTCGCCTTGGTCCTGGAAGGCGGTACGGAACCCGATGAACAGAACCTGCTTCGTTCCATCGAGTTTGAACTGGACAAAGGAGATGTTCTCGGAGTTACCCCTTCCAATGAAATCATCCTATTCAAAGTCGTGGGAAAAGGTCTGAAGATCCCGCGACGTTTCAGGTCGGGACCAGTCGGTGTCGGAGGTGTGACAGAAAGCTCACGTGATTGGCGGAACTCGTATGAGCAGGGGAAACTTGCCCTTGCAATCGGCCGGAGGATGCGACCGGGTTTGCCGGTCTATTCCTATGAAGAGTACCGGATTGAGGCCCTTTTATTGCGGATGATTGAACAGGATCCGGATATAGAGCGGTTTTCCTATTATCTTCCCCTCCTTGAACATGCAGAGGGAGTAGAAACACTAGATGCCTACCTCCAGGAAAACGGGGAACTGAACCGAACAGCGGAGCGCCTGTTTATTCATCGGAACACGCTTCGCTACCGGTTGGATAAGATCTTTCAGTGGACGGGGAAGGATCCGCGTAAGATCAGGGATCTGATGGAACTATACGTAGCGAAACTTTTTCATGAATCACATTAGTTGTGCATTTGCCCAAAAATCCGCGCTGGAGATTTGGGTTTTTTTATTCAATTGCCCAATGAACAGAAAGTAGAAAACGCTTACAATGAGTGCATAGAGAAAACTCGTCTGAGGGGGAGCAGAAATGGATGTAACTGTAAGCGCTTTAGGGGCAGTGAGTGCCCTTGTCATCGCTATCGTATTAATATTGAAAAAAGTTCCACCCGCTTATGGGATGGTGGCCGGTGCGTTGATCGGCGGTCTCATCGGCGGAGTGGATATAGCCAATACCGTCAATCTTATGATGGAAGGAGCAAAGGGAATCATTCCTGCCGTCCTTCGTATCATGGCAGCCGGGGTTCTCGCCGGTGTTCTGATCGAGTCAGGTGCTGCCCTTTCCATTGCAGAAACGATCGTGAAGAAGCTTGGTGAGTCAAAGGCGCTTCTGGCCCTTGCCCTCGCCACCATGATCCTGACAGCAGTCGGAGTGTTCGTGGATGTAGCCGTCATCACGGTGTCACCGATTGCCCTTGCCATCGCAAAACGGGCAAAGCTGTCCAGGATGGCCATTCTCCTTGCCATGATCGGAGGAGGGAAGGCAGGGAACATCATGTCACCGAATCCGAATGCCATTGCTGCATCCGACGCGTTCGGTGTTCCCCTCACTTCCATCATGATGGCAGGAATCATCCCGGCCTTATTCGGTCTCGCAGTCACCTATTTGGTGGCCAAGAAACTTGCCCGTAAAGGAACCTTTATTCAAGAAGAAAGCGCAGTGGTCGACGCTTCTACCATGCCTCTTTTCATTACAGCACTTGTAGCACCACTTGTAGCCATCCTCTTATTGGCCTTGCGTCCTTTGTTCGATATCAATATCGATCCGATGGTGGCCCTGCCGATCGGCGGGATCATCGGGGCCATCGCCATGAAGAAGACAAGAAAGATCAACGAATACGCTGTATCTGGATTAGGTAAAATGTCCGGAGTGGCAATCATGCTTCTCGGAACGGGAACGCTTGCCGGTATCATTGCCAACTCGACTCTGAAGGACGTCATCATCAATGGCCTCAGTGCATCCGGTCTGCCAGCGTACCTGCTTGCACCGGCATCTGGGATCTTCATGTCGGCAGCAACGGCATCGACGACGGCCGGTACTGCAGTTGCAAGCAGCGTATTCAGCGGCACCATCCTTGAAATGGGTGTGTCTGCATTGGCCGGAGCAGCCATGATTCATGCGGGAGCCACCGTACTTGATCATTTGCCGCACGGAAGCTTTTTCCACGCAACCGCGGGGAGCGTCAATATGAGTATGAAAGAACGCTTGAAACTCATGCCGTATGAATCCCTGGTGGGACTGACGCTGGCCATTCTGTCGACGTTAGTGTTCGGCGTGTTCAAGATTTTTGGATAATCTGAGAGGAGAGAAAACGATGAAGATCGTCATCGCACCTGATTCATTTAAAGAGAGTATGACCGCTCTGGAAGCGGCGCAATCCATTGAAAAAGGGATGAAAGCTGTATTCCCGGACGCGGAATATCATCTCCTCCCCATGGCCGACGGCGGGGAAGGGACCGTGCAATCCCTTGTAGACGCCACTGGTGGCGCCCTGATCGAACGTTCTGTCACAGGTCCGCTTGGAGAGGAGGTACCTGCCTTTTTCGGACTACTGGGTGATGGCAAAACAGCTGTCATTGAGATGGCAGCAGCGTCAGGCCTCCATCTTGTGGAACCGGCGAAACGCAACCCACTCATCACTACATCCAGGGGGACGGGCGAGCTGATCCATGCAGCTCTCGATGAAGGCGTCAGCCATATCATCGTGGGGATCGGCGGCAGTGCCACAAACGATGGCGGTGTGGGAATGGTACAGGCGCTCGGAGGCAGGTTCTTGAACGAAGATGGGGAAGAAATCGGTCCGGGTGGAGGCACGCTCTCTACTATAGAATCGATTGACTTGAGCAAGCTCGATTCCAGGCTGGCCTCCGTTAAACTGGAAGTGGCATGCGATGTCACCAATCCCCTTACAGGTCCCACCGGTGCCTCTGCGATCTTCGGTCCGCAAAAGGGTGCTGATCCGGAAATGGTTGATACCCTTGATCAAAACCTTGCCCATCTGGCTTCCATTGTGCCGGGTGGTCAAGTCATTGCGAGTCGAGCAGGCACCGGTGCTGCTGGAGGACTCGGTTTCGCCCTTCTTGCTTTCCTGAATGCTGAATTGAACCGAGGAATCGATATCGTTTTGGAGGCCGTGAACTTCAGTGAGCACATTAAGGATGCATCACTTGTCATAACAGGAGAAGGGCGGATCGATGGCCAGACCATTTACGGGAAAACACCGATCGGGGTCGCCAAGGCTTCAAAGAAGTACGGTATTCCTGTGATCGGTATTGCCGGTTCCCTCACGGAAGACAGTGTGATCGTCTATGATCACGGTATAGATGCCCTGTTTTCAATCGTACCCGGAATCATGGGACTGTCCGATGCCTTCAGCCAGGCTCCTCATCTTCTGGAGCGTGCATCCAGGGACGCGGCTGCGGTCCTGAAAATGGGTATGACGTTCAGTAAGTAATGCAGGAAAAACCGTCTGAAAAAAGCATTGTTTTACGTGTAAAATCATCCTGTACATCAAAAAATTTCAATTTTTCCATTCCGACGACCTTCTGAAAAGGGTCGTTTTTTTGTATGGATTGATCAATTTGTGACAGAATGGAACGCTTACATCCTGCGCTTTTTCTGAGGGATGCAGACCCCAAAAATCCTCTGAAAACCGCGCCATTTCAAGGAAAACGGTTACTTTAAGTAGTCAGAGTATTACGTGTATTATCACATTTATGTAATTAAATGGAATCACCGTTTTTTCTGACAAATCCTGAATTACTTAGCATGACAAGGTTTGTTGCGTACGCTCAACATTTCACAAATGAAAGGGTTTATATTTACGAAAATGGGTAAGAAAAAAAAGGAGCTCAATCGATTGACTATTTTTTTCTACCTAGTTACTATTAGTAACATTGAGTGAACAAATAGTCGCTCACAAATACATCAACAGTTTAGGAAAGAAGGTTCACATTCATGGATATTTTCTTAGCCATCCTTCCTGCGATATTCTGGGGGAGCATTGTACTTTTCAATGTGAAACTCGGTGGAGGCGCTTATAGCCAGACACTAGGAACAACAATCGGTGCGCTGATCTTCTCAGCTGTCATCTTCTTGGTTGTTCATCCGGTTCTAACACCAACCATCTTTATCGTCGGAATCGTTTCGGGTCTATTCTGGGCCGTAGGTCAAAGTAACCAGCTCAAAACGATCGAATATATCGGTGTTTCAAAAACAATGCCGATTTCAACCGGTATGCAGCTTGTTTCAACTGCATTGTTCGGTGTCATTGTATTTAATGAGTGGTCCACAGCGGTCACTGTCATATTAGGAATCATTGCCCTTATCTGTATCATCGTCGGTATCGTGCTGACATCACTGGAGAGCAAGGAACAAAAGAACGAAGAGAATTCAAAACAATTCAAGAAAGCGATCATCACGCTTATCGTTTCAACCATTGGTTACCTTGTATATGTTGTCGTTGCACGTCTGTTCGACGTTGATGGCTGGACAGCCCTATTCCCACAAGCAATCGGGATGTTCATCGGAGGAATTATTCTTACTTACAGACATAAGCCATTCAACAAATATGCAATCAAAAACATCATTCCAGGATTGATCTGGGCTGCGGGGAATATGTTCCTCTTCATCTCACAACCGAAAGTCGGAGTCGCAACAAGCTTCTCCCTCTCTCAAATGGGTATCGTTATTTCAACACTCGGAGGAATCTTCCTTCTAGGTGAGAAGAAAACCAAACGTCAAATGGTCGGAATCATCTTCGGTATCATCCTGATCATCATCGGCGGTGTCCTTCTCGGAATCACGAAAAGCCAATAATCATCCATAGGTACAGCAACAACACAATCTAAGGAGGAATTTATTATGTATGAAGATTTAAAAGGTAAAGTAGTAGCCATCACAGGCGGATCCACTGGTCTTGGACGTGCAATGGCTGTCCGTTTCGGTCAAGAACAAGCGAAAGTAGTCATCAACTACTATGTAAATGAAGAAGAAGCAATCGAAGCGAAAAATGAAGTAGAAGCAGCCGGTGGGGAAGCGATCATCGTTCAAGGTGATGTAACAGTAGAAGCAGACGTCATCAACCTTGTTGAAACAGCTGTAAAAGAATTCGGTACACTTGACGTCATGGTCAACAATGCCGGTATCGAAAACCCTGTTCCATCTCACGAGCTTTCTCTTGATAACTGGAACAAAGTCATCAACACAAACTTGACTGGTGCCTTCCTTGGTAGCCGTGAAGCAATCAAATACTGGGTAGAAAACGACATCAAAGGGAACGTTATCAATATGTCTTCTGTCCACGAAATGATTCCTTGGCCGCTATTCGTTCACTATGCAGCAAGTAAAGGCGGAATCAAATTGATGACCGAAACACTTGCTCTTGAATATGCACCTAAAGGCATCCGCGTGAACAATATCGGACCTGGTGCGATGTATACACCGATCAACGCTGAGAAATTCGACGATCCAGAACAACGCGCTGACGTTGAAAGCATGATCCCAATGGGTTACATCGGTAAACCGGAAGAAGTAGCATCCGTTGCTGCATTCCTTGCTTCTAAAGAAGCTAGCTATGTAACTGGTATCACACTGTTCGCAGATGGTGGTATGACGAAATATCCTTCTTTCCAAGCAGGAAGAGGTTAATAGAAAAAACGAAAACGGGGGGCATTTTGCCTCCCGTTTTTTTGTGGATTTTTTTGTTTCAGTACCAGCTGTCACGGGAATGGTCGGGGTGGTCCCATCAAGGAAACCATCAAGAAAAAACACCCAATCCGGGTGTCTTTGTCCATTAAAACGTTTGAGCTTTCTCATGAGCCTCCGCCATCGCCCTGGCCTTGATTTCTTCCGTTCTTTCAGGATATTTCATCTGGCCTTCAATGATGATGCTCTCAAAGGAAGCGACTCCGAAAAATTCCATCATGACTTCCATGTAGCGATGCCCAAGCTCACGCGGTTCTTCCGGCCCTTCCGAGTATATATCTCCCCGTGACTGGATATGGATGGCCTTTTTGCCTGCAAGCATTCCCTGGATTCCGTCCTTTGTGTAGATGAACGTCTTACCGGATACGGTGACGGCATCGATGTAGGCCTTCATGATGGCGGGAATAGAGAAGTTCCACATGGGAGTGACGAAGATATATTTATCTGCCATCAGGAACTGACCGCCAAGTTCGGCAAGGCGTCCGACTTTAAGGCGCTCTGCGGTGGTAAGGTCTGTAAGCGAAGCCTCTGACCTGAGTTTCTCCCATCCGTCGAAGACATCCCTGTCGAGGAACGGGATGTCACTTTGATACAGATCCAGGTGAACGATTTCATCTTCGGGGTGAGATCGTTTGTATGTATCGAAAAATTCTTTTCCAACAGCCATGCTGAGGGATTCAGTTTCACTGAGTGGATGAGCGGTGATATAGAGAACGTTGGTCATGATGTCAACCCTTTCTATTAGAGGTTAGTCATGGACCCAGCTTTCTGCCCATTTGCTGATAGGTCCGAGGATGTTGCCCAGTTCGATCCCCTTTTGTGTGAGTGAATATTCCGATCGTATCGGCCGATCCGCTATGACTTCCCTGATGACAATCCCGTGTTCTTCCAGTTCTTTGACGCGCTCGGTCAATAATCGTCTACTCAGGGCGGGGATGGCTTCGCTCAATTCGCTGAAGCGCTTTGGTCCACTCATTAAAACATAGATGATCAAACCGGTCCATTTTTTTCCGATCAGTTCGAAGCTCTTCTCTACTTTAGGGTGAAGTTCTTGTCGGTCCTCCACTATATGTAACCCCTTTCAAACGGTTGGATAAAAAAATAACTTATGTACTTATTGTAACAGAAAATGGTGGTGGCTGGCGAATTTTGTCCATTCAATCGGATGGGGTTGTTCCGCTTAGTATGTGCTGGAATCGGGTATTTAAGTGAGTTTGCATATTTTTTAGTAAGTGAGGAGGGAGGAAGGGTTCTCCGTTTAGATTCGGCAGGAGCTTTCTGTAAGGAGGATTCATACGAATGAATCAAAAAGTGGGTGTCCAATAATTTGGGTCCAGTGCACTGCGCCTGCAGGGTCTTAATCTTGCCTCTATTCCCGAAGGAGTCGGCCGTCCTTCGCTGCACTTCACTATGAAGGTTGGGAAGAGAGGAGTAGTAATCCGCTTATGGGATAACCATTCAGTTATTAATGGGGGAGAAGGAGGAAAAAGTTCGTTCCGTTTCGCTGCGGTCGTCCGCTTTCCTCGGGGAGTCAGTTGAGCCGCTTTGGCTGTGTGCTGCGCCTGCAGGGTCTCAATCTTGCCTCTATTCCCGAAGGAGTCGGCCGTCCTTCGCTGCACTTCACTATGAAGGTTGGGAAGAGGGGGATGGTAATCCCCTTATGGGATTATCATTCATTTATTGATGGGGGCGTTTAGAACAGGGTCTCGATTTTGCCTCTGATTTCCTCGGGAGTCGTAGGCCTTCGCTATACTTCACTACTGGAAGGGGGAGTATGGTTCCTTCTGCTCTCTTTCTGATGAGGGTTCATATCAGGTCGAAATCAGCACCGGGTTGCCATCCCTACGTGAAGGGAAGTAGATCAACAAAACAAAACACAGCGATCATGCGGATCGCTGTGCTTCTGTCTTATTTATAAAATTTCACGCGTTCATCAAGCGGCTGGAATTGCTTTTCACCCGGCTCGGCTGTGGGATTGCCGAATGGCATTTGGGCGATGAGCTTCCAGCTTTGCGGGAGGCTCCATTCGTTCTTCACGTCTTCATCGATCAGCGGGTTGTAATGCTGAAGGGAGGCGCCGAGGCCTTCTGATTCAAGGGCGGTCCAGACAACGAGCTGATGCATCCCGGAGGATTGGTGGGACCAGATCGGGAAGTTATCGGCATAGAGGGCGAATTGTTCCTGAAGGGACTTGACGATGCTTTCCTCTTCGAAGAACAAAACCGTGCCGTAGCCTGCTTTGAAGGAATCCATCTTCTGCTGGGTTCCAGTGAAATCTCCGTCTCCCACTGCTTTTTTCAGGGCGGAAGTGGTTAGATCCCATAGCTTGTCATGAGCGTTTCCTGTAAGGACGACAACGCGAGCAGTCTGTGAATTGAACGCAGAAGGCGTATGTTTGACGGCAAACTCAACGATTTCTTTTACCCGTTCGTCTGATACACTTACCTGCTTATCGATTCCATAATACGTTCGGCGGGACTTCAGGCTTTCATAAAAATCAACAGCCATATTTTTTCCTCCTCAAATTATCTCGAATTAAAACATTTTAAACATAGGGTAATTATAATCGTCTCAACACACGAAGTCAAACAATTATTTGAAAATTAATAAAGTTTAATCAAAACATCACAAAGGCGGAAAAAATGAGCGTAGAATGGTTACACTATGAGGAATGAGGAGGCGGGATCCATGCCAAAGTTGACAGTGATCGGTTACGGGAAATATACGGTTGAAAAGGGTACGAAGCTGGTTCTGGCCCTGGAGGACAACGGAGTGGACATCCTGCATCGATGTGGCGGCAACGCACGCTGTACCACGTGCAGGGTCGAGATTCATGACGGGTATTTCTGTGAGCTGTCGGCCGGTGAGACAGAGATGACGTATGAGGATCGCCTTCGCTTGTCCTGCCAGATCAGAGTCGAAGGTGATGCCACTGTCCTTCCGGTCCTGACAGTGGAATCGACTGGGAAAAAGCCTGGTCCAAGACCGGCTGATTAAAGATGAAGGATGCGGTTTTCCGCGTACCCGCTTTAGCATGCTTATCGATAGATCTTTTCTTATTAAATCTGGAGTCAACATCTGTGCTGTACTTTATACGGCTATACAGAAAAAGCACCGGTATAAAAACCGATGCTTTTTAGCTTTTCACTAGTATATTTCTTCACTCATACTCTTTCTGGATATCCCTCGTGCTCCTGACCGTATCGATCGGTCTGACGAGCGCTTCAATCTGTTCGCGCTTCGGCTCGAGGAATGGAGGCAGGGATAACTTCTCACCGAGGGTTTCGTATGGCTCGTCACCCATGAATCCCGGTCCATCCGTTGCAAACTCGAACAGGATCTGTGGTGCCACCGGTGCATAAAGGGATTCGAAGAAATGACGGTTCACATACCCGGACGTACGGAATCCGAACTCTTCCATGCGTTTGGTCCATTCATCAAGAACAGCACGGTCCTCGACGCGGAAGGCCACGTGGTGGACGGTACCAAAGCCTTGTTGGGCGCTCGGAAGGACGGTATTGTGCTCCACGACGACCTGCGCCCCGTTTCCGCCTTCCCCGACCTCGAACAGGTGGAAGCTTCCTTCATGACCGATTTCCTTGAATTGAAGGACCATTTCCATCAGTTTTTTGAAATAGTCGAAGTCCTGGATGCGGATGAAGATCGGTCCTAGACCTGTGATGGCATATTCCAATGGAACCGGTCCATCCTGCCATGGGGTGCCTGCAGGGACTCCTTCGTCCTTCTCATCTGAGATCAATTGATAGTGCTGATCATCGAAGTCGGTGAAAGAAAGGGTCTTTTTCCCGAAGCGTGTCGTGATGCCACTGTGGTCGATCTTCAAGCGATCGAAGCGTTTGACCCAGTAGTCAAGGGCTTCGTCACTCGGTACGCGGAAGGATGTTTTCGCGATTTCATTCGTTCCGTGTACCCCACGTGGAATGTTAGGGAAGTCAAAGAACGTCATATCGGTTCCGGCACTTCCTTTGTCATCAGCAAAGAAAAGATGGTACGTTTGGATATCATCCTGATTGACAGTCTTTTTCACAAGGCGCATCCCGAGGACGTAGGTGAAGAATTCATAATTCTTTTCCGCACTGCTCGTGATGGCGGTCACGTGGTGGATTCCTTTTAGATGGTTCAAGGCAGATCTCTCCTTTTTCCTTCTTATTGAATGCGGCTGGGCCGCATGCTTGACGGTTTTTAAGTTTAGTACTAAACTGATAATACATAATCACAAGAAAAGATGCAAGCAAGAAACATTCAGGGAGGACGCATCATGGAACTCAAAGGAATCCATCATATCTCATCACTTACAGCCAATGCGGCAGTGAACCTGCCTTTTTATCGGGACATCCTCGGAATGCGCCTCGTAAAGACGACGGTGAACCAGGACAACCCCTTTTATTATCATCTATTCTATGGGGATGAAACGGGAAGTCCGGGCTCGGAGCTGACCTTTTTTGAAATCCCCAACCTGGCTAAGAATCATGCTGGAACGGACAGCATATCCCTCGTGTCATTACTAGTGCCGTCAGAAGAAGCTCTGGACTATTGGCGAAGCCGGTTCCAGGAATTCGGGGTTGAGCATGACGGGATTTCCAACCGGTATGGATATAGCGTCCTCGGGTTCAGGGACCGCGACGGTCACCGGATGCAGCTGATGGCGGAACCGGGTGCTGAGAGGAATGCGTGGTCAGGGAGTACGGTTCCTCAGGCGTATGCCATCAGTGGCCTCGGTCCTGTGCAGTTAACGGTAAAGGATACGGGAGCGACCGAACGCTTCCTGGAAGAGATACTAGGTTTTGTGAAAAAGGACAGCGGGGATGAAGGGAAGGTTCGGATGTTCACAACAGGATCCGGCGGGAGAGGATCTGAGGTGCATCTTCTCGAACAAGATGGACCGAAAGAACGCCAAGGGCGCGGTGGCGTCCATCATGTCGCATTCCGGGTCAACGATGAGGCAGAGCTCGATAAGTGGATCGATCATCTGGAGAGTCATGGGGTCAAAACGTCGGGATCGATTGATCGTCATTACTTCAGATCCACCTATTTTCATGATCCAAGCGGCATCTTGTTTGAACTGGCCACTGACGGACCGGGGTTCGAAACCGATGAGACCCGTGACCGTCTCGGCAGGAACCTTTCCCTGCCGCCGTTCCTCGAAGGAAGAAGAGGGGAAATCGAATCAAAGATCAAGCCCCTTCCAGAGGCACGAGGGGGGGAAGGAAAATGAGCAAATCACTGTCCATGAAGGAAAAGCGCCTTGGCCTGATGCTATGGTTCCGTCTCTCACGGGTATACAATCACAGCATCAAGGAAAACAATGATCACCTCAAGAAATGGGGACTCACCAGTGCACAGTTCGACTGCCTGACCCAGGTGGGGGTGCACGGGAAGCTTACACAGAAGGAGCTCGGTGAGAAATTGTTCGTCACCAAAGGCAATATTACCCAGCTCATCACGAAGATGGAGAAACTGGGATACGTGCAGCGTGAACAGCAGTGGAAGACGAAAACCATCACCCTTACAGCAAGCGGGCGGGAGCTCTACGACGAAGTGGTGCCGCAGCAGGAGCAGGTCCAAGCCACCCAGTTTCATGGTCTCGATCGCGAGGAGCAGCATCAGCTGCTGGGGTTACTGAAGAAAGTGCAGAAGAATATGGAGTCATCATGAAGAAAAGCGTCCAGGGCAGGACGCTTTTTCTTATGAAGAGGTCTTCTGAAGGGTGACGGGGCGGGGGGCATTCATCTTTTTCATATTCAATGTATGGCCGATGATCCCGGCGATGATCAACAGGATCCCGACGGCTGCAATGCCGGTCGGAAGCGGGCTCGACAGGAAGATGGCTTCACCGGCCATGACGAACAGGACCTGGGTCGACTGCGTGGCTTCGACTGAGGCGAGCTTCCCTTGATGATGACGGACCCGGTTCGTGGCAATAAAGAACAGGGTAGTGGCAATCACGCCTGAGCACACTGCTACAACAAAGGATTGAGTCACTTGCCCGCCACTCGGCAAACCCGCTTTCCATATGGCGAGTGCGCTCAGGATCAGCCAGAAGGGAAGGCTTGCAATCGTCATGCCGAGGATCCGCTGGAACGTATCCAGCCGTCCGTTGCATAAGCTCATCATTTTACGGTTACCGAGTGGATAGGCAAAGGTCGCTACGAGAACCGGCAGGATGCCCATCAACATCTGGATGGGTGTCAGCTCGGCAGCTTGCTGCTGCTGGATGAAGATCACACCTGTAAGGATGAGAAGGGAAATGATCAGTGCTTTCTTTTGGATGCGGTGGCGCTGTTTGCTTCCGTCTGGCCCAGTGGTGAAAAAGAGAGGTGCGAGCAGGATCCCCGCTACGATCGTGAACTGCCATGTGCCCGCTACGAGCCAGCCCGGTCCATAGGTGGCGGCGTAGGTCAATGGGGCATAGAACAGGACGAAACCGAAAAAGCTCCAAAGCAGCCACGCACCAGGATTCGATTTGAGTTCAAGAAATACTTGTTTCATATTCTTCCTTGCAAGTACAATGAGAAGGAAAAACGGAAGCATGAACAGGAAACGGAGGGACGCACTCCACATCCAGCTCCCCCCGGACAGCTCCATGGAACGATTCAAAATGAATGTAACGGCAAAGAACATGGACGAGACAATGCCAAGAAGAAGTTCTTTCATGAGTCAGTCACCCTTTGGTTAAGTATAGTAGACTATATGATAACTATAATATACCAATTACAAACCGACAACCAGCTGGTTGATGAAATTTTCCGACAATGGAAGGAGAGATGAGTATGAACACATGGGAAGATCCCGAATCGCTTGCCAAGCATATCGGAACCATCCTGAGAGACGTGCGCGGGGAACAGAATTTAAGTTTGCAGGCCCTTGCCGATTTGACCGGCGTCAGCAAACTGACCCTTGGGAACATCGAGCGTGGGGAGGCCAATCCCTCACTGACGATCATCTGGAAGATCGCCAATGGCCTGTCGATCCCGATTTCCTCTTTACTGATGGAAAAGCAGCAGGTAAAGGTGTCCAGGAAGAATGAAGGGAGCAAGGTGTTGAGTGCCGATGGTTCCCTGACCCTTGAGCCGATGTTTTCCACCTCCCACTATGGATCGCTTGAAACCCACAGGGCCTTCCTGAAGCCGCACAGTCATTATATGGCCGATGCCCATCAGACGGGAGTGAAGGAATATGTAACCGTCATGGAAGGAAGGGTGGAGGTGAGGGTGGGTGACCGGATTTATTCCCTCGAACAATACGATTCCATCCAATTCCCTGCTGATCAACCCCATGGCTATTCGAACCTGGAAGAAACCGAAGCCGTCCTGCATTTCGTGATGATCTATTCGTGAAATAGGATGAAGAATCGTCATAAACTTGTAAAGAAAAACAGGATACAAATCCCAATGAGGTTGTTATATAATGGTATAGGTACAGGATCAAAGTCGTGTTTTGTCGATAAAAATCGAATTGTGACAGGGTTCAGGGTATAATTTAGTTTGATAAATTGTTACATAGAAGGAGGAACATAAGATGGGATGGATAATCGCCATTTTGTTTGGTGCGGCTGTTGTGCTGCTCATTTTATCGTTTGTTAAGACGAGCCAGTCGAAATCTCAGCTCGAACAACAGGTTGAGCACATGTCGATTTCGGTGATGAATGAGGTGCACGAATTGGAAAAGCAGATGCGCGCCATGCAGCTGGACGCGGAAATTACCGCACAGCAGGCAGGTGCAGTACCGGCAACATCCGATGAACGCCGCGTGCTCCGAGAAATGTTAGATCTTCATAAGCGTGGATACTCCATTGAAAGCATCGCATCAGAGCAACAGCTCCCGACCGTAGAAGTCGAACGCATGCTTACACCATATATGACAAAAAAGGCTGAAAGGAGCATGGTTGCCCAATGAGACCAAATACATTGCGCAGTTTTGCCTCAGGCCTTCTTGTCGCCGCAACCGTGACCGGCGGAGTCTACCTTTTCACCGATCAACCGGAAGCGAAAACGACGACAGCCAAACCCGAGACCAAGACCGTCAAGGAACAGATGACTGATGACGAAATGATCCAGCATCTTACGTCAAAAGGATTCGCCATCCATAAGGGTGATGAGGATAAACAGGAAGCAGAAAAAGCGGACGATCAGCCTGCAAAAGAAAAGATCGTATATAAAACCGTCCTTACTGTGTCTGACGGAATGACCAGCATCGATGTAGGGAACGCACTGGAAAAAGCCAATATCATCAAAGACGGTCTCGATTTCTACAAGCGCGTCGAAAAGCGTAAACTCGAGAACAATCTTCGTCCAGGAACGTTCGAAGTCGAGAGCGGCATGACGACGGATGAGATCATTGATAAGGTGTTCAAGAAATAATCAGCAAGGTGAGAAGGGAGCCGTTTTAGCGGACTCCCTTTTTTATATGGGAGGAATAGTTGAGAGAATGGGCGAAGCTTGGGTTTTCTGATAAAATAAGGGAAGAAAGATTCTTTCAGTAAGGAAAAGAGGGAATGAAAAGATCATGGAAAAGAAAGATCAGTCATTCAAATACATGGAAGTATCGATACATGAGACGGATATTGGGGCTAAGCTTAAGGGATTCATCGATGGGATGGAGGAGATGGCAGGGCTTCGCTTACCGCAAAAAGCGTATTACATCATGCGGATGGCGATTCGTGAACTCCTTCTTCCTCCTGGAAGCGCTGTATTGGAAAGGGAACTGGCAGAGGTGTTGGAAATGAGCCGGACACCTGTAAGGGAAGCTCTAGTGAGATTAGAGACAGACGGGATGGTCAAGATTATTCCAAGGAGAGGTTTCATCGTTGAACCAATTGTGCAGAAGGATCTTGAAGAGATTTATGAAATCGCCGAAAGCCTCGACGGGCTGGCAGCAGAGAAGGCGACAGGCACAGTGGCTGAGCCCGATTTAGAGCAGTTGGACCTGCTGGTAAGGGAACAGGAGCAGGCCATTGAGGAAGATGATCTCATGAAATGGGCCAAACTGGATGACGAATTTCATAGCCTGATCATAAAGCTTGCCCAGCATCAACGTCTGAATGTTGTCGTCGATATCCACTCAGATCATTTATACCGGGCAAGGCTATTTACCATACATAATCGTCCGGCACCTGAACGGTCCATCCTTGAGCACAAGGCAATCATCGCCTGTATGAGGGCAAGGGATGGTGCGGCTGCCAGAAAAGTGATGCAATCACATCGTGAGCGGGCCAGGAAAGAAATCATCGGAGTCATGAGTACGATTGACCAATAGCATCCTGATCATAACCAAGCCGAGGATCCTGACACTAAGGATTCCAGGCTTGGTTATTTTTGTGATCTTACGGAATCATCCCGCTGAAAATGGCCGGAGCCAGTGTGGTCATAATCAAAAGGGAGAAGAGGAGACAAAGCAGGTTTAACCAAATACCGGTCTTTGCCATTGAACTCATTTTAATGTATCCAGTTGCGAACGCAATGGCATTTGGCGGGGCGGCTACCGGGAACATAAAAGCAAATGTAGCCCCCATGCATCCCGCTACCATTAATAGAATAGGATCTGCGTTCAATGCAGTTGCCGCGGCGGCTACGATCGGATAGACCATCGTGGCCGTGGCCGTGTTTGATGTGAACTCAGTTAGCGCTGTGATGGTACTGATGATGAGAAGCAGTGTGAGCCACACGGGTACTTCCGTGAAATTGACCAGAAGCCCCCCGATCCATTGAGCAAGTCCGGAGCTGGTGATGCCGGCTGCAATCGCCAGTCCCCCACCGAATAGCCACAAGATCCCCCATGGCAGTTTCTTCGCAGTCTCCCAGTCCATGATACTTCCCGATTGAGTCTTGGCAGGAATGATAAACAGCGCAAACGCCGCGATGAGTGCGATGACGGTGTCGTCAATCCCGGGGATGAATGTCGAGAGAAAAAAGCTGCGTGTGATCCAGGCAAGGGCGGTGAGGGTGAAGATGGTGAGTACCACCTTTTCTTCATACCCCATGCGTCCCAATGATTGTTGCTCATTCTTGATGACTTCTTTACCACCGGACAGCTGTTTGATCCTGATCGGGTAGGCAATCTTTGTGAGATAAAACCACACGAGTGGAATGAGCACTACGACCAATGGAATACCGAAAAGCATCCATTGTGCAAAGGAGATCTCAACATCATATAGTTTTTTCACAGTGGCAGCGAGAATCGTATTGGCGGGAGCCCCGATCAATGTACCGAATCCTCCGAGAGTCGCTGCAAAGGCAGTTCCGAGCATGAGGGAATGACCGAAATTAAACTCGGCATTCTCTTGGTCCAATTGATTCTGGGACTGTTTTAATGAATGGCTGAGCTGCTTCATCACGGCAAGGGCCATCGGGATCATCAGCATCGTCGTTGCCGTATTGGAGATCCACATAGAAAGGAACCCGGTAGCAGTCATGAACCCGAGGATGATCATTCCCGGATTGGTACCGATGAACCCGATGATGCTAAGTGCAATGCGTTTATGAAGATTCCACTTTTCCATGGACAGGGCGATCATGAAACTGCCGGCAAATAAAAAAATCAGTGAATCACCGTATGAAGCAGAGACAGATCCTGTGTCCATGATGCCCAGCAGTGGGAAAAGAATCAGCGGAAGTAATGAAGTAAGAGGGATCGGTAAAGCTTCTGTCACCCACCATGTGGCGACCCATGCGACAATCCCGAGCATAGTGGAAGCCTGATCGGGGATGTTCCCGAACGTGAAGAAAAAATGGATCAGTGCAAAAAGGACGGGTCCTGTGATCAATCCTGCACGTTGAGTATTCGTATAGTTCCGCTTGTTTTCCGGTGACGGATCAGCAGGAAGTTCCCGCCCTGCCCCTGTTTGCTTCACTCTCTCTGCCCCGCCCAATCCAGTGAGATACAGGACCTGATCTTTGATCTGGTCGTTCCACCTCCATAATTGACTCCATGCACCATGAAAGGATGTCATTTCAACCATTCCCCCTTTAATTGATAACGCTTTCAATCTTTGTCAATCTATACGTCTAACTATTCTGAATATTAAACTAATGTATACATTGATGTCAATAAAGATAAATAAAAACTTATTTTTCGTAATTTATTGACAATAATGTATTCGTTAATTATGATTGGAAGCAATAACATCTGTTGAAGATGGAGGGGGAGGAAACATGGTGGATCAAACAAATGTGTTCAAGATCGCAGTAATCCCGGGAGACGGGATCGGTGGGGAAGTTGTGGAGCAGGGGCTGAGGGTGATGAATCATCTGGCAGAGAAATCGGATGGGCGCTTCAGCTTTCAAACAGACTACTTTCCATGGGGATGTGAGTACTATCTGAAGACGGGGAAGATGATGGATGAGGATGGTGTGGATACACTCCGGGAATATGATGCCATCTATTTCGGAGCAGTCGGATTCCCTGGTGTGCCCGATCACGTCAGTCTTTGGGGCCTGAGGCTCGCCATCTGTCAAGGGATGGATCAATGGGCGAACATCAGACCGATTGAATTTTTGCCCGGGGTACCACGCAGGCTCAATCATCCCAGTGTGGATACCCTGAACTGGATACTGATCCGTGAGAATTCCGAAGGGGAATATTCAGGCATCGGCGGCCGGAATTTTTCAGGCAGGGGACCGGGGAAGGAAGTAGCCGTCCAGTCGGCGCTTTTCACGGAGCATGGGTGTGAGAGAATTATCCGTTTTGCCTTCGACCTTGCAAGGACCAGAAAGCGGAAGAAGGTCACAAGTGTCACGAAAAGCAATGCCCAGCAGTACGGTATGGTCCTATGGGATGAAGTATTTGCCCGGGTGAGTCTGGATTATCCGGATGTGGAGACGGATCAGTGGCTGGTGGATGCCATGGCAGCCAATTTCGTCCTCCGACCTGAAGAATTGGAAGTCGTCGTTGCCTCCAATCTGTTTGCCGATATTCTATCCGATCTGGGAAGTGCCCTGGCAGGAAGCCTCGGTCTGGCGGCAAGTGCCAATCTCAATCCAGAGAAAAAGAGCCCAAGTATGTTCGAGTCCGTTCATGGATCTGCCCCTGATATTGCAGGCAAGGGCATTTCAAATCCGATCGGGGCCATCGGGAGTGCAGCACTGATGCTTGATCATCTGGGGTTAAAGAAGGAAGCGGAGCAAATCCATCAGGCCATTGCCGAAACAACACGCCAAGGTATCTTGACAAGGGATATCGGGGGGCATTACGATACTGAAGAAATCACAGATGCCATTCTAAAAAACTTGGAAACAATCAATGCAAACGTATAAAGTTCAGAGTGTCCAAAAGGTCCTTCCTTTTGGGCACTTTTTTGGTAAAATAAAATAGAAAAAAATGCCATTGGAGGTACAAGATGAGAGATTATTGGATAGACAATGCCATTCATATCACGGAATGGGGGCAACAAGATCGACCTGTGATTTTCTGCCTGCACGGCCTGGGCAGTACGGCTCTCAGTTTCATTGAAATTGCTGAGGAATTAAAAGATGAATTCAGGATCATCGCCGTTGATGCACCCGGTCATGGCCGGACTGCCCCTTTTGCAAATCCGGAAGACTATGAAATGCCAAGGATGGCTGAGTGGCTGGAGGGGGTCATCCAAGCACTGAAACTGGAAGACTTCTATTTACTCTCCCACTCCTGGGGAAGTTTCGCCCATTTATTCTATCTGTTGGAGAACCGTGACAAGGTAAGGGGCTCCATCCTGATTGACGGAGGCTACCAGGCGAAGAGCCTTGGAAGTATTAGTGAAGCCGATGAAGCCGCGTATTACCGCAAGGATTTTGAAGATTCTTGGAGTACATGGGAAGAGTTCCTGAATGAAGCGGTATACAGCGGAACCAGGAGGTCAGAAGCTCTGGACCGCGCAGGAGAAGATCTTGCTTTGATGAAGGATGGGCGATATTATTGGCACGCACGGGGGGAAACGGGTGCAGCATACGTCATGGCCATGCACCGGCATGAAGTCCTTGAGCATTATGATCGATTGCCACGGGGGATCGTCCTTTTGCGTGCAACACTGCCGCCTCATCGTGAGGAAAACCGGATTCATATGGCTACGTTGTTTAAAGATGGTGCCAAGGCGATTGTGAAGGATATCCCTCAGGCATCCCATTTGATTCATTGGGACCGACCGGATGTCATCGTGAACGAAATCAGGGAAAGCTGGGGTAAGAAAGATGATGAGAACTGAGAGATGTTTAATCGAGCGTATGACGGATAAGGATATCCTGTCCATCAGGAGGTTATATGCAGACGAAGATGTCAGGCGATATCTTGGCGGAGTCAGGACCGATCTGGATTTTGAAGGGTTAATGGCAGTGATGGGACAGCAGCTCCAATGGGCTGTTCGCGATTTGAAGGACGGTACATTTTTTGGAGGAGTATCCCTTTCGACCCATCACAATGGCCAGGATACGGAGGTGTCCTATCAGTTTTTACCGGAGCACTGGGGGAAGGGATATGCCAAGGAAGCCGTGGCTGCAGTGTTGACTCATGGCTTTCAGAAGCTGGAGCTCCATCGCATCGTGGCTGAAACCCAAGTGTTGAATGAACGATCATGCAGGCTATTGGAAAATCTCGGGATGAGAGTGGAAGAAGAAGTGGAGCGATTCGGGGCGAGGCAGGCGATTTATGCATTGACCAGGGAAGAATGGCTGTTGTCTTCTTGATTCTGAATTTTCGAAAATAGGTGTTGACGATGGAAATCTTTAGGTGTATATTATTGATTGATCAATCAATCAATTTTAAGGGAGATACGCCATGAAACCATCGATGGAGGAAAAGAAGAGGCTTAAACGCGACCGGATCTTTCGTGCTGCAAGCAAAATCTTCAGCGAAAAGGGCTATTTCGAGACGACTGTAGCGGATATCGCAAAGGAAGCAGGTGTAAGCTTCGGAACGGTCTTCACTTATTTCGAGACGAAGGAAATGCTCTATGAGACCGTGATTCTGGAACAGCTTGAGGAGATCAAACCGCATTTCCTCGACATCCAGGGGACGTTTACCGGTGACCCCATGGAAATCATTACGGCCATGGTCGACCGTCATGTCACGATCTTTTCAGAAAAAAGTGAATTCCTCCGCCTTGTCCAGCAGGTGTTGGCTAGGCTCGATCGCTATCCGGCTTTGTTCGAGGAGCTGGACGGCTTTGTGTCCGATTTTATTGAGTCGGTGAGTCCCGTACTGGAGGAGGGACAGAAGATGGGGGTGTTCTATCCCGACCCGCATGACCTTCTGGCCCACTCCTATATGTCGACTTTGAATGGAATGCGCCTCACCTACATAGACGACCCAAGTAATCTCAGACTCTGGGAAGCGTTGAAGATACAAGCCATACGCCTCTTCGGTCCGTATCATCACCCCGACGGTGCGAGGGAATGGTGAAACTGAAGGAAATCCATCCCAACGTCAAATTCCGGCTGGTGATGCAGTTTTTCGGCGGACTTGTCTCCATGGCCGTCATGCCGTTCCTGGCAATCTATTTTGCCGGTAAGCTCGGGGCCGCAATCACGGGTATCGTCCTGGTGGTCGTGATCCTGAGTGGCATTGCCGGCGGTTTCCTCGGGGGTACCTTGTCCGATAAATGGGGGAGGAAGAAGATCATGGTGTACGGGGAGCTCGGGCTCCTGGTCTCCTATGTCTTCATCACCCTGTGTAACTCACCATGGTTCGATCTTCCCTATGTAACAGCCTTTCTCTTCATCTTCAATATGTTCTTTGGTGGTCTGTTCAGTCCCGCAGCACAAGCTATGATCATCGACGTCACAGACTCCGCTTCTCGGAAAACCGTCTTCACCATCAGCTATTGGCTTGCCAATCTTGCCAATGCCATCGGAGGTGTCGTCGGGGCATTTCTCTTCAAAGACTACTTGTTCCAGCTCTTCATCGGCGTCACGTCCATCACGTTTATTTCTTTACTGGTCACGATCCTGTTCATCTCGGAAAGCTATTCACCTCAGGATTTCCATGAAGATGTACCTCCTGTATCCATCAGTTACAGCAGCGTGTTGAAAGATAAGCTGTTCATGTATTTCATCGTCGGGGGCATTTTGATCCTTACGTTGGAACAGTCCCTCACAAACTACATCGGCATCCGTTTTGAGCGGGATATTCCGCAGCAGACAGGAAGCGTATTCGGTTTAAGCTTTGAACTCGACGGGACCAGGCTCCTTGGATTTCTCCGGACGGAAAATACACTCCTGGTCGTGGCACTATCAGCCCTCGTTCTGCTCGTGTTCAGGAAGTGGAAGGACCGGACCACCCTGCTTACTGGCCTTATTGTTTTTACAATCTGTTTCAGTGCTTTTGCGGTCACCAACAATATCCTGTTCCTCTTCATCCTCATGTTCTTCGGTACCGTGGGAGAGCTGATGTATGTACCGATCAAACAGGCGATGATCGGTGACTTGGCACCCGAGAACGGGAGGAGTACCTACATGGCCTTCTATAGCCTCACTGGTTACGGAGCCATGATCATTGCTTCCCTTCTCATCGTCGTCGGCGAGTGGCTGTCACCGGTCTACATGGGCGGCCTCTTGCTCCTGATCGGTCTTGGTGGATCACTGTGTTACGGTATCCTCACTGCCAGGATGTCGGGAGCTGCATCGAAAGAAGTCATACTGAAAACGGAGGAAATGTAAAATGACAAAAACATGGAATGGTTCGGCAGGTGTCTGCTTCAATGATAAAGGTGAAGTCCTTCTCGTAAGAGGATACAACTCCACCAAGTGGGCAATCCCATCAGGCGGCATCGAAGAAGACGAAACGCCTGAAGCCTGTTGCGTAAGGGAAATGATGGAGGAGACGGGATACCCCGTGAAGATCTTGAAGAAACTGAAGATCAAAACGACCGTCGTCAAAGGCTACGACGTCTGCATTCATTACTTCCTTGTAGCGGTGAATGGCAGCCCGAAGCCCCTGAACGACCCCGATCAGTTAGTGGAAGAAGCCGCCTGGTTTTCGTTTGATGAGCTCAGCATACTCGATCACCAGTATCGCGAAGATCTTCCATTCCTTACGAGTTTATATGATGAGATCGAGAAGTCATCCCTTTAAATGCATTAAGCTACTGAAGCGGGAATTTGGACTTCCGCAGTTCGTGCTAAAAAGAGCTTCCTTATAGGTGCCAGGCACAAAAAGAGGAAAAGGTGCCAGGCACAAAAGAGGCGAAAGGTGCCAGGCACAAAAGAGGCGAAAGGTGCCAGGCACAAAAAGGGCAAAAGGTGCCAGGCACAAAAGAGGCGAAAGGTGCCAGGCACAAAAAGGGGAAAAGGTGCCAGGCACAAAAGGGGGAAAAGGTGCCAGGCACAAAAAGAGGAAAAGGTGCCAGGCACAAAAGGGGCAAAAGGTGCCAGGCACAAACCCTACCCATTTAAAAGGAGTGATCTATCATGCACTGGATCTATCTCATCGCGGCCATATTGTTCGAGGTCGCGGGGACGTCGAGCATGAAGGCGTCGGAGGGCTTTACGAGAGTGGGACCGAGTATCTTATTGATGGTTTTCTATATAGCGAGTTTGTCATTTTTGACGCTTGCCTTGAAGGGACTGGATGTATCCCTTGCATATGCGGTGTGGTCGGGGATGGGCATTGTGATCATCACTTTCATCGGGGTGTTTTACTTCGGTGAGACCATCACCTGGCTGAAGGCGGTGGCGATCATCTTGATCATTGCCGGTGTGGTGATCCTGAATGTGGCAGGTGGTCACAGTACGGCAGATGCTCCGCAGATTGGGGAGGAAACGAACAGTTGAGGGTCATGAAAGGATTTTTCCTCATCACAGACATCGGGTTCATCATCTATTGGCTCGTGACATTCATGGGGTGGATTCCGCAGGAATGGGCGTTCAAGGATTATGATGATCCCCATATCGTGGCATGGAACTGGTCGTTCCTCCCACTGGATCTTCTGATTTCCGCAACCGGATTAACCAGTCTCTATCTACTGAAGAGAGGCAATCCATCTTGGAAGGGCCTTGCCCTGATTTCCCTTGTGCTCACCAGCTGTTCCGGTCTGCAGGCGGTTGCCTTCTGGGCATGGATGAAGGACTTTGATGCGGCGTGGTGGGGATTCAATCTGTATCTACTACTCTACCCCTTCCTGTTCATCCCCGGACTCATAAAAACAAAGAAAGATATCCGAATAGTATGATAATATAGAAGGGATAAGCATGCCATACATAAAGGGGAAGATGAGTTGAAACAGACATTATTAATCATCGATTGTCAGCAAGATCTCATGGACGGTAGCGAAGTCGAGGTGCCGGTCTGGGAAAAGGAGCGGGTCATCTCCACAATCAATCGGGTGATTGCCAAAGCGCAAGAGGAACAGGTTGATATGGTCTTCATCCGCGATGTGGATGTGGCGGAAGGAAAGGGTCCTGGATTTGAGATCCACAAGGAGATCCATGTACCGGAGAACGCTGTGATTTTTGATAAAGCAGCGACGAATTCTTTTCACGGTACCCCGCTTCTCGCCCATTTGAAGGATGCCGGCATCGGTCACCTTGTGGTGATGGGTTGCAAGACGGAGTACTGCATTGATACGGCGGTCCGGACAGCGACGGTCAACGGATTTGACGTGACACTTGTTGGAGATGGTCACACCACTTCTGACTCGAAAGCACTCCCTGCGGATAAGATCATTGGGCATCATAATGCGACGCTTCACGGCCATTATAACGTCGAGCATTTTGCCATGGTCAGGAAATCGGAAGAGGATCTGTTCATCCCGGCGCATGATCAGTACAGATAATCCGGGCACCCAGTAAATAAGTGACTCCTCCTTTATGGGAAGGGAGTCGCTTTTTTTATGGAAACCGATGGGTATTTCTGTAATAATGAATAAGAATATATTTCCAAAAGAAGTGAAAGAGGGTAGAGAGCGTGTCTGCACTGCTTACGGCTGTGAATATCTCAAAAAAGTATAAACATCACCAAGTATTAAGAGAGATATCGTTCTCTTTGTACAGCAATCAAATCGTCATGCTTCGGGGAGACAATGGGGCAGGTAAGAGTACATTATTGAAATTGATAGCTGGCATGAGCAAGGTGGACGATGGAACCATCTATCATGACGTGATGCCTCTGACTATTAGTTATGTGCCGGAAATCACGCCGGGGAGCATTCCATTCACTCCGGTAGAATACTTGACTCATATGGGGAAGATCCGCGGGATGGAAGATGGATTGCTTCAAATGCGGATAACCAGGCTCCTGGAAGATTTCCGGCTGGAGTCCGTCAAAAATCAGCGTATCTCCACCTTTTCCAAAGGGATGAAGCAAAAGGTCCTCATCATGCAGGCCATGTTGGAAGAGCCGCATCTCCTTATCATGGATGAGCCCCTGTCCGGACTTGATGCCCGTGCACAGCAGGAGTTAGAGGAATTGTTTGGGCAGTTGAAAGGAACCGGGGTGGGCATCGTCTTCACCTGTCATGAATCCAGAAGGCTGAGCAGGCTTGCCGATCAGATCTTTGTTATAAAAGACAAGGGACTGGTGAAAGAGGAGCGTTTACTCAGGGAAAAATTCAGGATTGTCTTTGATATCCATTCAACAGAACTGGATCATGTAACTCCTCTTCTTGAAATGAAAAAATCACTCGAACTAACCGATGACCGGTTGCGCATGGAAGCGATGCTGGGTGAGGATGAAATGGACGGGGTGCTCCTGGCACTTCTGCAAAGAGGAGCGTCCATCAAAGAAGTAGGAGTCGACGCTTCAATGATCGAGGGAAGAGGGGTGGTTCAGTCATGATGGCGCTGTTCCGCTATTCCTTCCTTGTTCATCTGCGTACCTTTAAATCTATACCGCCCTTATTCGTATACCTATTCGTCCTGATGCTGAATTACACATATACGCCCAATCCCATCTTGGACAGCTATTCCTTTACGTCCATCGCCCTGTTCTTCATCATGGGGTGGATCACGATCACCATCTTCCATGCGGAGGACAAGGGTCAAAAAGAAGTGACGCTCATGCATGCGAGGCAGGTATGGCGCTATCATGCATCCCTTTATACCATTGCCCTGCTTAATGGCTTCGTCCTCAGCATCCTGTCGGTCGGGTATCCCTTGGTCATCGGAGGGTTCGGGGAAGGGGTGAATCAATATCATGTCATAATGGGGGTGCTTGCCCACTTCTCACTGAGCGTCTTATCCATCTCCTTGTCGGCCCTCTTCACAAGGGAATGGATGAGGAATCCGTTGAACACATGGTGGGGGACGCTCTCGGTGCTCATCCTTACCCTGGCGTTGGCATCCATGGGGAAATGGATTGCCCCAGTGGTGATGTGGTTCCTTCCTCCCCTCTATCGCTCGCTGGATATCATGGGTATGGGCGATGATCTGTCTTCCATATCGGCGTCTGTTTACGCAAACTATGGGTGGATCCTTTTATATAGCGTCATGCTCATATGCGTTTACTTTATCCTGCTGTACCGGAAACAGAAATGAAGCAAATTAAGAGCCTGCCGGATCTCTTCCGGCAGGCTCTTTCCGATTACTTATTCTCTTGATATTTCTTCAGGAATTCCTTCACTTTATCACTGTCGGCCTTCAGCTCGTTGCCTGTGTTGACAAGAGGGCTGACGGTGGAGACAGCTTTGATTTTGTTGCCTTGATAATAGTCGATGAACTCATCTTGGTTGATGGAGTACAGGACGGCTTTTCTTAGGTCGTCGCTTTTGGAAACGTCACGGCCTTTGGAATTGAAGAGCAGGTACGATACGCCGTTGCTTTCGATGCGCTGCAGCTTCAGTTTGTCGTCTTTTTCGACGGTTTCGTATTTTGTTTCAGGGACTCCGTAGTAGAAATGGATTTCCCCGTTACGCAGGGCGGACAGGGCGCTGTCTGCTTCAGCGATGAAGCGGACGTTGATGTTGCTGATCTTCGCTTCGTTTTCAGTGCCTTTCATGTAGGCTGGGTTCTTTTGGAAGACGGCTTCATAATCGTTTTTGTACGTCATGATATATGGTCCGCTTGCATAAAGGCTGTTATCGTATTTGTCGCCTTCTGTCACGGTGTTTTGGTCACCGTACGGGATGTCTTTTTTGACATCGAAGGATGCGACATCATACGTGTTGATGCTTTCCACTTGTTTCTTCGATACGATCCCGGCCGATTGGTGTGCAAGGTAGTTCAATACTTGAGGGAATGGTTCAGTCGTGGTCATTTTCACAACCTGGTACTTCCCGCTGCCGTTATCGGCGTCATTTTTATCGTCCACAAGGCTTGAGATTTTTTGATCAAGGCCATTCTCCAGGCTTTCACGGATGGTTTTTCCGTCATTGGTTTTCCCGTCGAGTTCCTTCAGGTCGGTCACGACTTCTGCATCCTTGATATGCTCATGGAGGGTGTACGTACGGTGATCAGGAACGGAATCCTTATCCTTTGCACGGTTCAGGGAGAAGATGACATCGTCGGCACCGACGCGCTCACCGGAATCGACGGCCTTTTTGTCTGTCACTTTGGCAAAATTGATATCATCGCGAAGTAGGAAATAGTACTCTGAATTTCCTTCGCCGATCGTGTAGTTGCGGGAGAGGGAACCGTCAGCGGTGACATTGTCATCATCGGTCAGATTCACAAGCCTTACATACATATTCGTGTTGATCGTATTGATGGAACCATCATTCCCTTTGATCGGGTCAAGGGACGTCAGGGTCGGGATGCTTTGCTGCATGATCAGTGGATCGTTATCGCGTTTCGCTTCGTCATTGAAGTCGATTGTTTCCCACGCAAGGGCACGGGATTTGGAGAGGCGGACGGTATCGGTGTTCAGAACGTCCTTGTTGATTCCCTGTGCTTTGTATGAGATATAGAGCGGTGCGATATACGCTTTCTCGAATACAAGGCGGTCTTCCAATGCTTTGTACGTTTTGGTGAATTCTTCAGGCGTTTGCGTACTTGCTTCATCAATCAGTTTGTCGACCTTATCATCGGCAATGGTGCTGTAATCTCCGCCGGATTTAAAGACCGAGCGAACGGCATAGTCAGGGTTACCTGTCACCGTCGTCCAGCTGGAGAGGGCGACGTCATAGTTCCCTGCATCCTGCTGTGATTTGAAGCTTCCATAGTCAGGTTGAACATTCAGCTTCACATCGAAGCCGTTTTTCACTAGCTGGTCGCGAAGGATATTGATATCGGATTCGCTTGAACTCATGCCGAGGATTTCAATGGTCGGCTTCTTCCCATCGTTCTTGCTGTCTTCTGCTACATCTGATTTTGTGTTCACGCAGCCTGCAGCAAACAGGACAAGCGCAAGGAACACGGCGAAAATGGATTTTTTCAAAATGAATGACCTCCTAAGGTGTTGGTTTTAGTCTAACTTCGGATCAAGGGCATCCCGAAGTCCGTCTCCAAGGAAATTGAAGGAGAGGACAAGGAGGATGATGGCAAGACCCGGGTAGATGGCGAGATAGGAATGTGTTTCAAGATACGTGCTGCCGATCTTCAGGATGTTTCCCCACTCGGGTATATGCGGCTCGATACCGAGTCCAAGATAGCTCAGACTGCTGGTGGCGATCACCGCCCCCCCGATGGTGAGGGTCGATTTGACAATCATGGGCGCCAGTGAGTTCGGCACCACATGCCGGAAGATGATTTCGAGATTCCCTGTGCCCAGTGCGCGGGCGGAATCGACATATTCATAGTTTGATACCATGAGCACATTGGCTCTCATTGTCCTGGCATAGGTCGGGATCGATCCGACACTCAGTGCAAGGACAAGGGTCGTCGTGTTGGACCCGAATGCCGCGATGATGACGATGGCGAGGAGGATCCCCGGAATCGCATAGAGGACATCCAGGAGCCTCATGATGATATTGTCGGTCCGCTGACCGTAATAGCCCGAAATCGCCCCGAGGATTCCGCCGAGGATGAACGGGATCAACGTTGAGAGGAACCCGACGATAAGGGATATCCGCGCCCCGAAGATGATCCTGGAGAACAGATCCCTTCCATAATCATCGGTTCCGAGGGGGTAGGCAAGATTCGGCGTCTGCAGGATCGCCGAGTAATTATTCTCTACGGCGAGGGCATAATCGAACGTCAGGTAGCTGCAGACGGAAATCGAGAACAGGAAGACAATGAAGAACAACCCGAGCATGGATGTCATATTGCCGGTCACCTTATCCCACACCCGGTACCATGTACCGGTGACGGGATGGTGTCCTCCCCGTGACTTCATGAGGAGGTTCCACCCGAGGAATATCGCGAATAGATTGCCCGTCAATCCCGTGAGCATCAATAGAACCGCCACAACGCCAGTCCATTTCGGCAGGCGTTCATCGAACGTGATCACCATCCATAGGACGGCGAGGTGGAACACAGTGATGGCGAGTAGCAGGAAAATCCCCAGTAGGAACGTATCCGATACGTACGGTTTGAATAGATTCAGAGCCGATACGGCAATGACGAAGATCTGCGTCATAATCATATAAACCGAGAATGTGTATTCGGGCGATTTCTTTTCCTTGATCAGAAGGAAGGCGGCGCTGACCACGAAGACATTGGCCGTCAACAGGCTGAGCAGCTGGAGGTAGCCGAGGCGCCTCGTGCTTTTCCGGATGACCCCGTCCCTGTTCAGGTCCCGTTTGATCAGCCGCGTGATCACCAGCTGTACGATGGTGAAGAATGCATAGGCAGCGAAGAATGTGAATGCCACCGGCTTCATGGACCCATCTGACAGGTCGAAACTGTTGAATAGGAAGATGAGCGTGATGGCCAGGGACAGCACCCATGTGAAGGTGGATTGGGTATATTCAGATGATATTTTCAGTGCGAATTTCTTTTTGTAATGCGGTACTTCCACGTTGGTTGTCATACATGCACCTGCTTTAATATTGTTTCATCTTGGATCGGATCCTCGGATCGAAGAACGCATACAGGATATCGATCAATAGGTTGACGAGGGAGATCGTGATGGCTATATAGACGACCCCTCCCATGATGGCGGGAATATCGGGGATGAACTGCTTATCGACGATATAGCTTCCGATCCCGCTGATGTTGAACACTTTCTCCGTGACTGCGGCACCTCCGAGCATTCCACCGAAGAGGAGACCGATGACCGTGATGACGGGGATCATGGCATTGCTAACGGCATGCTTCCAGAGTACCTGGCGCTTGTTCAATCCCTTCGCCTTGGCCGTCAGGATATAGTCCTCATTGATCACTTCCAGGGTGGATGACCTCATCATCCGGGCAATCGATGCGGTCAGGGCGGTCCCGAGGACGACGGCCGGCATCACGATCGACAGCCAATTGCCTGGGGTGTAGGTTGCCGGGAACCACTTCCACTTGATCGAGAAGTTCAGGATGAAGATGAGACCCTGCCAGAAGTTCGGGATGGACAGTCCGATCAGAGCCACGAACATAAACGTATAGTCAAAGAATGAGCGCGGCTTCGTCGCGGAAACGATGCCGATCGGAATGGCGATTACAATCGCCATGATCAGTGAAATGATGGCCAGTGTCAGAGTGATGGGGAACTTCCTCCCGATGCTTGATGCGACTTCTTCATTTCCCGTAAAGGAAGAACCGAGGTCAAAGGTGGCAATCCCTTTGATCGTGTTCCAAAGCTGGACGAGATAAGGCTGATCCAAACCGTGAATGGCATTGAATGCAGCGATCTGATCCTTTGTCGCTGTCTCCCCGAGTATGTTCGCTGCCGGATTGAACGGGGATAGATACAGGATGGTGAAGACAAGGAATGCGACCCCTACGATGACGAATAAGCTCATGACGAGGCGTTCGAATATGTATTTTACAAAATGATTGCTGTATAAGAGCAGTAGTAGATACATAGGGAGACCAGGCAGAGCGGATAGGACCAAGAACGTCGGGTTCTGCAGGAGAGACCCGAAGGTTTCTTTGTACGTAATCTTCCGTTCATCCTTCAGGGTGAGCTGTTTGAGCGTTCGCTCCTCCGCTGTTTCGTTCAATCTTTCCTGAGCAAGTCGTTCGGCCTTCGCCTTGATGCTTGAAGGAGATGCCTGTTGATTGAAGAACATATTCTTTCTTTGAAGTTCTTCTTCTGCTCGTTTTAAATAAGTGGCTTTTAATCCCTCCTTGACTAGTCCCTGTTTCATGTCATGAAGGAGCTTCTGATACGGGTCGTTCTTCTTTCTGTGAAGGTAGATGAAAAAGACGACGAGATGGACCGGTAATCCCAGAATCAGAATGAAGAAGTGATATAGATTCCGTCGCTGCATCTTTTGATAGGTATCTTGGAACATCGGGGTTGGTGCATAGGTGCCAGTAGCTTTCGCCGTTTCCATGTGAAGCGATGCCCTCCTTTATAAAAATTCAAATTGCATAATTCCGATCTGTTTAGTATATTTTAAATACACATTCTTGAAAAATCAATGTAAACTTTAGAAAATTTAACAAATCGTCCTGGCAGGTGGAAATAGTGGAATCAATTCTTAAAGTAGACAATTTGCATATCTCGTTCCAATCAAAGGAAGAGGGATTCGATGCTGTACGCGGTGTGAGTTTTGAAGTGAAAAAAGGCGAGACCCTTGGCATCGTAGGGGAATCGGGCAGCGGGAAAAGCGTGACGGCACGATCGATCATGCGTCTGCTGCCATCCCCACCCTCGTATATGAAGGAAGGGGAGATCACGTTCCTCGGGGAGAATCTCGCGGAGAAGACCGAGAAGGAGATGGAGTCCATACGCGGGCGGGACATCGGAATGATCTTCCAGGATCCCATGACGTCCCTGAATCCGACGATCCGGATCGGGAACCAGATTGCCGAGAGCCTCATGAAACATCAGGATCTCAGCCGGGAACAGGCGAAGAAGGAAGCCATCGATATCCTGAAACAGGTGGGCATACGCAATAGCGAGGAACGTTATAGTCAATATCCCCATGAGTTCTCCGGGGGGATGCGCCAACGTGTGATGATTGCCATCGCCCTTGCCTGCAGACCGACCCTCCTGATTGCCGACGAGCCGACGACGGCACTGGATGTCACGATCCAGAAACAGATCCTGAATGTCATGAAGCACATGCAGGAGCGGTTCGGTACGTCCATCATCCTCATTACCCACGATCTTGGGGTGGTGGCCGGCATGTGTGACTCTGTCGTGGTCATGAAGGAAGGGGAGATTGTGGAACGGGGGACGACAGAGGAAATCTTCGCATCACCAAGGCACCCGTATACGAAGAAGCTTCTGAATGCCCTGCCGCGTCTCGATGAACCGAAAAAATCCAAAAAGGATCCCTCACCTGATAAGCCGCCACTTCTGGACGTATCGTCTCTCCGGCAGCATTTCGACCTTGGGAAAGGCCATACCTTGAAGGCGGTGGATGATATCTCATTCTTCATCCGTGAAGGAGAGACATTGGGGCTTGTGGGGGAATCGGGTTCAGGCAAGTCGACGACGGGACGGGCGATCCTGCGGTTGAACGAGCCGACAGGTGGCGTCGTCACCTACGAAGGAATGTCGGTCAACGGCATGACGAAGCGTGAAATGAAAGCGATGAGGCGCCATATGCAGATGATCTTCCAGGACCCCTATGCGTCACTCAATCCCCGTTTCAAAGTAATGGATATCATCGGTCAGGCCCTTGATATCCACGGGCTGTGCAAAACGAAGCAGGACCGGAAGCGGCGTGTGGAGGAACTGCTTGAAATGGTGGGGCTTCAGGCTTCCCATGCGAAGCGCTATCCCCATGAGTTCTCCGGTGGACAGCGACAGCGGATCGGAATCGCGCGTGCCCTGGCGGTGGAACCGAAGTTCATCGTGTGCGATGAGCCTCTATCAGCCCTTGATGTGTCGATTCAGGCACAGATCGTCGATCTTCTTCAGGACCTTCAGAAGCGTCTGGGCTTAACGTATCTCTTCATCGCCCATGATCTGTCCATGGTGAAGCATATCAGTGACCGGGTCGCCGTGATGTATGCCGGGAAAATCGTGGAGCTTGCCGAAAGCGAAGAGCTTTACGCTAACCCTCAACATCCGTATACGAAGTCTCTCCTCTCCGCCATCCCGATTCCGGACCCGGCGATCGAGAAGAAGAAGGAGCGCGTCCTTCTGGAGGAGCAGACCGATGAAGATCGCTATGGGCTGCAAACATCCGAGCTTGTCGAAGTGTCGAGTGGTCACTGGGTGGCAGTACCGGTGGAAGCAGGCGCATAATCAAAGAAAGGGTGTCCCGACATTTCGGGACACCCTTTCTGCATGGATGTTAGTTTCTTGTTCTTGATGCGTATGGGTAGATCGGATCACGAAGCAGGAACTCATAGGTTTCACCATTCACGATTCCAACAACATGATTCCCATCATACAGGTCAAGGAGGAATTGTGCCATTTCCTTCGCAGTATGGTATTTGGGCAGTGCTTTTTCATAGTCAAACTGATCGGAATCAATGGATCGTTGGGCGAATTCCGTTTCCGTAGCGGCAGGGGCAAGAACCTTCGCTGTCATCTTCGCACCGGATTCGGAAAGCTCTCTCGCAAGTCCTTCCGTGAAGGCACTCACATAGAATTTGGTCGCACAGTAGGTGACCGCATCGGCAACGATCGTGTAGCCGCCGCCTGAGGAAATATTGATGAGCTGCGTTCCTTCGACCTGTGAGAAGTCGCGCACGTATAGGGTGGAGAGGATCGTGAGGGCTTCGATATTGAGTCTCATCATCTGTTCGATCTTGTCCAGATTTTGCTCGCCGACGGGATCGAAATTGCCGAAACCGGCATTGTTCACAAACGTCTCCAGATCAAACGACTTGATTTCTTCATAGAAAGAATGAACGTTTGCCGTGACTGACAGGTCGGTAGAGTAGAGTTTCACATCAAGGTCGGGATGGGACTTCAGGACCCGGTCCTTCAACTCCTCCAGGTTCTCTTGCCTTCTGGCAGCAAGAATCAGATTCTTCCCACGCGCTGCGAATGCCAAGGCAGCTTCATAGCCGATTCCGGAGCTTGCTCCAGTAATGACTGTATATTTCATGATAGTTCCTCCTCGGATAGGTTATAAAATAATTGTAAGGCATAGGGTGCACGTTGAGCCAATGTTTATACTCAGACTGTCTTTTTGATGATATCGGCGAGAGAATGACCTTCCCCTGTGGCTGAGAGTTGTCCGGCCATCCTATTTCTGAAATAATGGGAGTATGAGGAAAAAAGAGGAAGGGGAGAAGGCGATGAACGTTCCAGGCTGGAAACTGTTAACCGCGCTGATCCCCATCATGTTGATGATGGGGGCATGCGGACAATCCCCACGAAATACGGCTCCGGTGGAAACGGAGGCAACGGATGATACAGAAGCGGCAACGGAAGAGGCCATCCCGGAACAGCCTGATGAAGCATCCGATCAAGTAATACTGGAAGAAGAAGATCAAGAAGCAGGGGAACCTTCTGACGACGATCAGGAAACGGAGGAGCCTGAAGAGGACGACGGGTCCTCAGCGCGTGCGGAACCCCAACGATCAGGTGAGGAACCCGGGACCACGGCAGGCATTACGGATGCGGCGACTGCCATTGAGTTTTTAAAAGATGAGCTGAACGTGGCATCTGAAGGAGATATCCAAATCGATGATGGTGATGGAAAGCCTAAGACCGATGAAAAAGGGACCTATTATATCCTCCACCTGATATCAAAAACCCTCAAAGAAGAAGGAGGGACAGGGGAAGTAGGGTCGTTCAGGATTTATGAAGACGGGAGATATGAAATGGAAGACTGACTTCTCGAAAAAAAAGGACCGAAGGCAGTTGATGCGCCTTCGGTCGATATGGATCATTGGGGGTAAAGATGTTGAGCCAATCTTACAGTGTTAAACCCAACCTGTCAAGTGGGGATTTGGTTTTAATTCATAGTATTGCTGTAGGATTTATGGTTGACAAAGAGTGAATTGTAAGATAATTTAGTCTATACTACCTTATAAAGAGTCGGGGAAGGAATCTGGTCCAACGATCCCGCAGCAACCTCCAAGTGGAAGGTGCTCATTCCAGCAGGCTTCACCGCCTGGCAGATAAGGAGAGAGTAACGTGCATCTCCTTATGGGAGATTTTTTTTGTATATAAACCCGATTAAAACGATTGGATTAATCAGTCATACCGCTGTGACTACTTTTAAATGTCAGGATAAAGGAGGGAGCGTCCGTGTTAAGTAGTTTGGTAAGGAATCAGGTACAGGATCTTTGCACACGGGAATCAGACCTTGAGGGTACGACAAAGCGTAGGAAAAAACCATACCAAGGAAGAAGGAGAGGGTAAGATGAGTTGGTATACATCCATTCCATGGGAGGGTAGCCACCTTCCAGCAGCCATACAGTATCCCGCCACGCGCCTCGGCATCCACCCTGCCGTCATCATCTGTCATGGTTTCGTCGGTTCAAAGGAGGGGGTGGATCGATTATTCGTGAAGGCGGCGAATGAACTCAGCGCAAGCATCGTCGTTCGTTTTGATTACGATGGCTGCGGAGAAAGCATGGGGGAGTACGGCTTGAATACAAAGGATCGCTTCATTGCACAAACGAAGGCCGTCATCGGATTTGTGAAACGGTTGAAAGGGGTGGACCCTGAAAGCATTGCCTTGATCGGACACAGCCTCGGGGGTGCAGTAGCCCTTGAAGCTGCCATCGAAGAAGAGGTTCGCCACCTCGCCCTCTGGTCGGCGGTCGGATCTCCGCGAAAGGATCTCGGGCGCATTATCGGCGACGAAGTGGAAGCAGCCGTTTTGCAGGACGGGAAGGCAGATTATTTGGGATATGAGCTGAGGCGTGATTTCCTCACGACCCTTCAAGGATGGGACCCGATACGACGAGCAGGGGACTATAAGGGCAATGTCTTTCTCGCCCATGGTGACGGTGATGAAGAAATCCCCGTTGACTATTGTTCCCTTTATCATTCAGGCTTTTCCAACCGGCCGTCAGGTAAGGTGGAAAAGATCATCATTCCGAATGGTACCCATACCTATTCTTCTTCACATGCTTTTCAAGCACTGCTTGATTCCACCCGGAGATGGCTCTTACAGGTGCAAGATGTAGGATATGATCGTGCGACCGGTCTATAAATAGTAGTTTTCTACCGGTTATTCCTACTCTTTCAATTAATGACAAAATATTGGTATTATTCTATTAAATTAGCAGAGGAGGAAACCGTTTGAAAAAATCTGTCGTATCCATTGCACTTGCAACGACCCTGTCATTTGGCGCTATCGGACTTCAACCAGCCATTGCAGGGGCACCTGAATCAGGAAGGGAACTCTTGCAAAATCCGCATGAGCGGAACTTGATCAAGAAAATTGATTCGGAGCGAATCTATCAGACGATCGACCATCTTCAACAAACCCCCAGGGTGGCCGGGACAGAATCCGAGGCAAATGCCATCAGGTTTGTAAAACGACAATTTGAATCGTACGGGTATGATGTGACCCTTCAACCCTTTACCTTTATAGGGTACACGGCACCTACTGCAATCGAACTTTCAGGGGTGGAAGGCGAGTGGGCTCCGACTGCATTCACCTACTCGGTCAGTGGTGATGTGTCAGGCGAGCTCATACCTGCAGGACTTGGAAGAGAAGCAGACTTTGATGGATTAGATGTAAATGGGAAAATCGTTCTTGTCCAGAGAGGGGAAATCACATTTGCACAGAAGATCATCAACGCTTCCGAAGCAGGAGCGGCAGGGGTCATCATCTATAACAATACGGATGGAGAACTGAGCGGGACTTTGGGAGAACCGGATGATCGCTACATACCGGCCATCACCCTTTCCAAGGCTGAAGGAGAAAAACTGACCAGGCATATCGGAGAGACCGTCCGGCTGACGATCGAGGGGGCTGAAACATCTGAGCGTACCTCTCATAATGTGATTGCTAAAAAGGCACCGGTCAATAAGAAAAAAGCCACGGATGATGTGCTCATCATCGGAGCCCATCATGATTCAGTAGAAGGTGCTCCGGGCGCGAACGATGATGCCTCGGGAACAGCTGTCACCTTGGAACTGGCTAAAGTGTTCAAAAATGTACCGACAGATACAGAAATCCGCTTCATCACATTCGGTGCTGAAGAATTGGGTCTGCTTGGGTCTTATCACTATGTAGACTCCCTCCCGCAAAAAGAACGTGACAGGATTATCGGGTACTTCAATCTCGACATGGTGGGAAGCAGAGATGCAGGTGATCTGGTCCTTCGCACACTCGACGGGAGTCCGAACCTCGTAACGGAGCTATCACAGGCAGCGAGCGAACGTTTGAATGGATTCCCGACGCCGATCGGTGAAGGCGGAAGGAGTGATCATGTTCCGTTTGCTGAAGCGGGAATCCCTGCGGGAGCCTTCATCCACAGTCCGTTTGAGCCATGGTATCATACTCCAGAGGACACCATTGATAAAATCAGCAAAGCGAAGCTGCAGGATGTGGCTGAAATTGTAGGTGCTGCGGTATATGAACAGGCCCGTCCTGATCACCAGGGTCCAAAGCCGAAGCCATCTTCTAAAGTGAAAGCATCAAAAGATTCCGTCCATGAAAAGAATATAAGATAATCAAATAGCCTGCTGGCCGATCGGCCAGCAGGCTTCTATCATTCTTCGTAGTTGAACTGCCACTGGATGCCGAACTTGTCTGTGACCTGGCCGTAGAGGGGGCTCCAGAACGTTTCCTGCAGTGGCATATCAACCTTGCCATGCTCTTTAAGGCGATCGAAGAGTGCGGTGAGCACTTCTTTATCGTCTTTGACAATGGCTAAAGTGATGTTATTTCCTTCAATGAAGGGTGTGCCGGGGAAAGTGTCTGAAAACATGATCTTTTCGCCGTCGATGACGATATTGGCATGGAGGATCAGTTCCTTTGCTTCTTCCGGGAGGGGGAAATCAGGGCTTGGCGGGGCTTCCTTGAAGGTCATGATGTGCGGGGGTTCTGTGCGGAAGACATCTGCATAGAAAAGGACGGCTTCGCGGCAGTTTCCATTAAAGTTGAGATAAATGTTGATCGACATGTAAACACTCCTCATTGTATAGGGTAGATAACGCTTACAAAAATGATTATACCATGGCGGGTGTGGAGTGGATATGAAAAGAAGAGCCTGGGACAAAAGTGTTTTTGTCATAGTAAAACCCGAATTCATTTGCTTAGGATCTGGCAAATGAATTCGGGTTTTTCGTTTGTTTCATGACCATTACGATTTCATCGTTTCCAGCGAATGCACGGAAATCATGAGCGGTATTAAGAACCTATACTGATCGTGTTCGTCAGTAAATGGACCCTTTTCGTTTTGTGCCATTTTTCATTGTTTCGGTACATCAAATGACAGTTCGTTTTTCAACAGGTCTTTTCCATCTTGATTGGTGAGGTGAGTCAGTCGGAAGGTGAAATCCTTCGCTTCTCCGTAGTCGCTCTTTTCCTTCATGAGGTAAACGAGGTACTTCTCACCGGTTTCCCCAGGTTTGATGCTTCCCGTATCAAAAGCAAGGGAACCTTCATCAAGGTATTGCACCTTGTCGGTAGATAGGAACGTGCTGAACTGGTCAAGGGTAATGTCAGCATCTGTGTTGTTTTTCACTGTGACTTTAACAGTGGCAGCCACGATGTTTTCGTCACCGAATCCTGTGAAGGCATCCTGGTAGCTTTCCGTCGGCGTCAGCTTCGTGAATTGCACGCCATCGAGTGTGACGTCCACCTTTTCACCTGTTTCGGTTTTGCCGATGGATTCATTTTTGGCGAGCATCTCTTTTTCTGCTACATTGTCTTTCAGGATGCTGTCAGGGTAGAATTCCTTGGAAACAGCCGATTGCTTTTCAGCATTTTCTCCCGAAAGGGGAAGGTCAAAGACTTTTTCATCGCTGACTTTCTTCGAGAAATCCTTATCGGCAGAGCTTTGGGCGACACGAAGCTTCACATTGGCATCCTTAAGTGTCTCGTATTCCTCTTTCGTCAATATGTATTCAAGTACGCCTTCTTGCTTTTCGCCTTTTTTGTAGTGAGCGGGGTCATCCACGGTGCCGTCCATCTCAGGGCGAAGCCTGACTTCCCTTGAGTAGTCCAGTTTCATCATATGGGTATCGAACTGATCCGTGCCGAGAATATCCGGGTTGTTGAAATAGAGATCTCCATCGGTCTGATTGTCGATGCTTCCATTCATGGATACGATATACGCTTCATCTCCATCGAATTCACCAGCAGGAGCATTGGTGACGTGAACCACTTGATAACGGTCGACCATGAAGGACATTTTATTCGATTTCAATTCTATGCCTGGCTCTTCATTTTCATAGACGACATCCAGGGTGGCGTCTGGAAGATTTGCTTCGAGATCAGGATTGATCAAGCCTGATTGTGATTGGTTTGAAGAAGAATCCTTCTTCTCCAATTTTGCTCCTGAAGTCTCTTTCTCTGTTTCTTCCTTCTTTTCTGCTTTTTGTTCGGATTTTTTATCATCATCTGTTTTCTTTGCTGCCGTGTCGCTGTTTCCACATGCTGTGGTCAGTGCGAGCATACCGGCGATCGTTCCTGCCAATATCCATTTCTTCTGCATGCTATGACTTCCTTTCTAGTTTGAACCTCTAACAGTATAAGGGAAATCTCCAAAATCTATCAATCATCATTATTCAACCGTTCTCCATTCCACAAGGGAGAAATAGGTAAAACCACCTTGAAGTCAATCAGGAAAAAAGTCCCTATCATAAAACTTAAGTGGTAACTGCTATTATGGTAGAACGCTGGAAATCAATAAGGACAGCGATTTCCATATAAACCCTTATACTGGAATAATTGTGATAGTAAAGATGATTTCCCTTTTACTGCCTATACCTGGTTCTTTCGATCTGTTTTTTCCCATTTCTTACATTTTATAAACCTAGGTTGGTAGATTTGTAGAGAATTTGAACTCATATGGATTTTAATGGTAAAGTAGAGGGAGTCAAAAGGGGGAGAGGAAATGTCTAACGTATATGTAGAAACCCATGATATGAGAGATACAGCAACGATGAAAACGAGATTCGAAGAGTTTCTGGCTGCTCCGTTCCATACGGTGCAAGAGGTGGAAGATTGGTTGAAACAGGTGTCGGATTATCAGGATGAACTCCGGGAAGCCATGGATGGCCATTACATCGATTTCCAGACGCACAATCAGGACAAAGAGGTTCAGGAAACGTATCAGTTCGATCAAGAGCATGTGCTTCCCCTCCTTAAGAGGTATGAGGCACAACTGGATCAAAAGTTGTTATCAAGTCCACATGCATTGGACAACAACGTGTATGGGCGCCTGATCAGGAGTAAACAAACGGCTGCAGAGCTTTACAGGGAGGAGAATATCGATCTTGAAGTGAAGGAGGATCGGCTCGCCACTCGATACTTTGAACTGACGGGTGCTCTGACGGCAGAGTGGGAAGGAGAGCAACTGACGATTCCCCAGCTGTTTCCACTGCTCGAAGATCCGGATCGAACCAAACGTAAAAAGGTCTACGATCAACTATTCGGTGCCCTAAGCGGGGTAGAAGAGGAACTGCAGGCAATCATGGATGAGCTCATGGTGATCCGCGAGCAGAAGGCTGCCAACAGCGGGCTGGCGAACTACCGGGATTATATGTTCAAGAAATACAATCGTTTCGACTATACACCAGAAGATTGTAAGGAACTGGCGGATTCAATCCGTGAGCATGTTGTTCCGGCAATCGGAAGGATCTTGTCCAAGAAAGCAGAAGAGCTGGGTGTGGAATCCATCCGTCCTTATGACCACAGGGCCGTTCCCCTGGATAAAGAGCCACTGCGGCCATTCAAGACGGGTGACGAACTGGTGGAGAAGACCGGACGCGTATTGGGCGAGATTTCCCCTCGATTTTCTGAACTTATCCACCTGATGGATACAAAAGGGCTGTTGGATCTTGAGACCAGGAAGAATAAGTCCCCGGGAGGATTTTGTGAGTCGCTTCCTGTTTCCGGCCTGTCGTTCATTTTCATGAATGCTTCGGGCACCCATGGGGATGTGACGACCTTGATCCATGAAATGGGGCACTGCATCCACAATGATTTCAAGCGGACGCTTCCACTCGCTTTTGACCGGGCCACCCCGATGGAATCGGCTGAGCTTGCGAGCATGGGGATGGAGTTATTGTCCATGGATCACTGGGATCATTTTTATTCCGATGAGCAGGTGCGTCAGGCCAAGCTTGATATGCTGAGGGACATCATCCAATTCTTCCCGTCAGGAATCAGGGTCGATGAGTTCCAGCACTGGATGTACGAGAACCCTGGTCATTCCAAGGAGGAGCGATCAGAGGCGTACGGAAGGATCGTAGACAGCTATCTGTCGTCGGAAGAGGATTGGAGTGGGTATGAAGAGGTGAAGAAGAAGCAATGGCTCTTTGTCCTTCATATCTTTGAGGTCCCTTTCTATTACATCGAATATGTCATTGCCCAGCTTGGGGCTTTGCAGCTCTACAGGATTTACAAAGAGGACCCGGATCGGGCAATCGAAGGATACAAGGAAGCGCTCCGCCTCGGGAATACGGCTTCCCTATCTGACGTGTATGAAGCGGCAGGACTCTCATTTGATTTTTCCGCTGATATGATCAAGGGGCTTGTGGCGTTCGTGGAAAAAGAGATTGCCGAGCTTGAAGGTTCAACCGTGAAAAATTCATGACATGATAAAAGAACCAATTGGATGCGGATTTACAGCTTCCAATTGGTTCTTTTTGTATGCGTACGCGAAGCTCCGGTTAAACGTTCCGATTGGCATCGGGATAGAATTTTTGGTGGATGTGTTGGTACTCATCGGTATGACCGGTGATCTTGGCAAGGATTTTCAGTTCGGTGAGCAAGAAGGTTTTATCAAGTTCATAGATGACGGCTTCTTCTATATGATCGATGGTGTTGGCGGCGAAATCCCATAGGCATTGATGCCGTTCGCGAGGCAAGGTTTCTGAAAGGCGGGAAAGTGCTTTGACGATATCCGTGATGATCAGATGGTTACCTCTGGCATAATGCCGTACGTATCCGAATCCTCGATACAGGTAATAATCAAAGTCTTCAATCTCGAGAATGACCCGGACATCATCATCATCGTCAATCAAATAAGGGGAGAACGATAGGTGATGATTGATGGTGAGCATCAGGTCTGTAATCTGATGGATCGTATTGGACGCCGTTTTCGGATCGTCATTGCCGAGAGATTTGATGGCCACTTCTGCCAGTTTATGCATCCCCATTTGAAGATCCTGTATTTCTGTTTCCTTGTGGCCGATTTCGATGAGGGCCAGGTATTGTTCCTGGTCGACCTTTTCTTCATCCGCTCCGTACAGGCAGATAAGGTCGTTGCCGCAGAGGACGAAATCGCCGATCTTGAAGTGCAGGCGGACGATGATCCCGTCCTCCCGGGCTTTCTCGATCATGGAGTGGAAGTCGATGAGCTGTACGTAGCCCGATGCTTTTGCTTTGACATTCAGGCACTTGCTTTCATCCAGTTCGAACCGGGGATGATCATCTTTTGTCCGGTGGCACTCCAGATCTTTTTTGAGTGTTTGATTGATCATGACTTCGGATACCTTCTTCATGTTGTAGGTGATATTATGTACCTGCATCCACGTGGAGGCGTGATTGATGAAGAAGATGAAGGTGATGGCTGCGATGAAAGCGACAATGACGGTCAAGACGGGTGCGGCGGTGAACATTTCTTTCTTTGAACTTCCGATGAAGAGGAAGATGAAGAGTACAAAGACAAAGCTCCCATTGAAGATGCCGAGCGCGTGCTGGGTCTTTTTATCGGAAATGAAGTTCAGCAGCATGCGGGGCGAGAACTGTCCGCTGAACGTCGTAAGGACGACGAGGAGGGAGTTCAGTGTAAAGGCGCTCAGCGTGAGCACCCCGCCGATCAGGGTGCTGACAAGCGTCCTGGTCACCGATGCATCCATGCTGAAGAGCTTGGGAACATACTGGGACAGCTCCACCTTCAGGTCAAGGAACAAGGTGCACGCCACAAGCAGCAGGGACAGGCAGATGTAAAGGAAGGGCATGAACCAGATGGTGAGCTGGATTTCGTGAGCCCGCTGTCTTTTGGACATGAGCAGGTACTTTTGTACGTCGTTTGGAAGGAATTTCTTGAACATGATGTAACCCGATCCTTTCTGAATGATGTTGAGTAGTCATCTGTTTCCCTACATGTCCGGGTTAAAACATCCAATTAGGTATTTAAAATAAATCTTTTTCTCCCTGTATCAAAAGGGGCGAAAAAGGGTCTAATTATCAGAAAAGATAAAAAATCTATTGACGTGAAGACCGGATTCCCTATATAATCCTACTCATACTTATTGACTGAACAATTCAGAAAAACACACACTCTTATCTAGAGCGGCGGAGGGAATAGGCCCGATGAAGCCCGGCAACCTGCAATGATGAAAGGTGCCAATTCCTACAGATCGATGGTGATCTGGAAGATAAGGGGAGGAGCCTGCCTGATAAGCCCTCTTCTTAACCATAAGAAGGGGGCTTTTTTCTATCCCCGGCCATCGTTCAACCAAGTCATTCAACCCTTTAGGAGGAAGAACCATGTCAGAACTGCATGTAGCACTACTCGGATTCGGAACCGTCGGCCAGGGGGTGTACGAAGCCCTGGACACACATCGAGAAAGGATCAAGGAGATCACAGGAAAAGAGGTGCGGATCCGTGCCATCTTGATCAAAGACCCCTCAAAGGAAAGACAGATCGATCCAAGCATCAAGGTTACGACGGACTTTGACGAAATCCTTGAAGAAGAAGGGATCAATGTGGTCTTCGAGGCGATTGTCGGCGAAGAGCCTGGATACACCTATCTCAAGAAGGCCATCGAAAGGGGAATCCATGTAGTGACTGCCAATAAGGCGATGTTTTCCTCCAAGGGTGAGGATCTCTTGAGGCGTGCGCGTGAACGGGGAGTAACAGTCGGATATGAAGCGACTACGGCAGGAGGGCTTCCCATTATCGGGGCCATCAGGCAACTATTGAATGTGAATGAAATCACACATATCCAAGGCATATTGAACGGAACCTCCAATTTCATCCTTTCCCAAATGAGGAAAGAAGGCGTGTCCTTTGAGCGTGCCCTCTCCACTGCACAGGAAAAGGGATACGCAGAGGCAGATCCCACAAGTGATGTGGAAGGGCAGGATGCTTTCTATAAACTGATGATCCTAAGCCGCGCTGCTTTTGGTAGTCAACCTGATTGGGAAGCGGTCCCGAGAAAGGGCATCACGGATCTGACAAGTGATTGGCTGCAGGCTGCCGAATCTTTCTCACTCCGGTTCAAGCATATCGGGTCGATTCAAAGGGAAGGAGAAGACATCTGTGGAGCAGTGGAGCCGGTATTGGTGAAGGAGTCCCATCCTTTCTACGGAGTGGAGGATGTTGAAAACGTCGTGTCTGTAAAAGGGAGCCTGGTCGGAAGGGTGACCCTGTCCGGACCGGGAGCGGGCAAATTACCGACGGGAAGTGCCATGGTGGAGGATTTTCTATCCTTGATCGAAGGGAGATACGCATCATCTGGAGCACATGCCAGGGTAGGAGTCGAAGCCCTAACCGGCCGGGATGGCGAATGGGTGGTGAGGACTCTGGATGAAGCATTACCGGAATGGGTGGCACGATTCGATCTATTGGATCGCATCAAGCTCAACGGCCACCTGTATCTCTTCATCAGAGGAAGTGAAGAAGCGTGGGATGCGGTGAAGCATGCGGATGAAACGCTGCAACCCTATCCTGTGTTGAAAGAACTTCCCCTCGAATCGAGCCTGAGAAGGGAAGCATCGGTGCGTTAACCATTTACTAAATGAAAGAAGGGGACATGGTGGAGATCATCGTACAGAAATTCGGAGGCACTTCAGTGGGATCGGTGGAAAGAATCAAGCGGATGGCCCAACATGTCATCCGTGAGAAGCAAAAGGGAAAAGAGGTGGCGGTCGTCGTGTCCGCCATGGGTGACACGACCGACCATTTGACGAAGCTCGCGAGCGAGATCACGGCCCATCCCCCAAAACGGGAGATGGATCTCCTGTTATCCACAGGTGAACAGATCACCATTGCCCTCTTGACCCTGTCGATTCAAGAGGCAGGATTCAAAGCCGTCTCCCTTACTGGGCGGCAAGCGGGGATCAGAACAGATGGCGTCCATGGGAAGGCCAGGATAAAAGGAATTGACCCATCCCGGGTGAGGGAAGAGCTCCGTAGAGGAAGCATCCCCGTTGTGGCAGGATTTCAGGGAATCACCGATACGGGGGAAATCACGACCCTTGGAAGGGGAGGGTCCGATACAACGGCGACGGCACTTGCTGCAGCACTTGGTGCGGAGCGCTGTGATATCTATACGGATGTAGATGGAATCTATACGACCGATCCCCGGGTTGTTCCCGCTGCGACGAGAATCCCACATCTTACCTACCGTGAGGTTCTCTGTCTCGCCGATTCCGGGGCAGCCGTCATCCATCCGAGGGCCGTCTTTCATTCAAAAAAGAGCAGGATCCCGTTCCGCATCCTTCCGGGCTTGATCAAAGGAGAAGGGACACTCGTAGATGACCACATCCATATCGCTGATCGGGGCCATGCCGTCGGTGTTGCGTTCAAAGATGAGGTCGTGTCCATCAGCATGGAGGATGCTGCTTACGGGTTGGAATCCCTTCTTAAGGAATCCCTGGAAGTCATCCACGTAAAACCAGATTTGCAATGGAAGGGGCAGGATCTGACCTTGACGGTTGATGCGTCTGACCGGAGCGACGTTGAGCATCTGTTGCGCGATCTTGGCCAGGAATACTCGAAGAAGATGGAGCAGGCAAAAGTGACCATCGTGAAATCTCCCTGTTCAGACATACTGAGGTTCGGGGTGAGATCCACTCTTGATGATTCCGGAATTGATGTATTCTCCATCCATGAAGATCCGGAGAAGGTAACGGCCCTTATCGGATCGGAGGATATTTATAGAGCTGCTGACGTGCTCCACACGTTTGCCGGTCTCGATGCTTCCGGGGCCAAAAGGGTCGTGAGGTGATCAAGGGGTGATCATCACGGGTGTCCCGACCGGTATGGTCCCTGCAAGCTCCTCCACGTCCTTATTCTGCATCCGAATGCATCCAGCCGACACCGCTTTTCCAATCGAGCTTGGATCGTTGGTTCCGTGGATGCCATAACCTTGCTTCGACAAGCTCATCCACATCGTCCCGTATGGACCACCTGGATTAGGAGATTTGTTAATCACGATGAATTCACCGATCGGGGTTTCATGGAGCATCCTTCCTACGGCTATAGGATATTGCTTGACCAGTGCCCCGTTTTTATAAAGGCGGAGCCACCGTTTATTCACTGAAACCTCGATCCTGTATGGGATGGTATGGGTATTCGGGATGCCCGGAATGACGATGGGCTGACCGGGGTAGATCGCTCCCGGGCTCACACCGGGATTGGCATCGATGATGGTCTTAAGGGGCTTACGGAAATCGGTGGCAATCTGATACAGCGTTTCTCCTGTTTTGACAATATGGATCAACGAAATACACCTCCATGCCTTTTTATCAACCATCCTATGTCCGGATGGGTGGGCATGTGAAAAAAATCCCGTCCTCGATCAGCAGGACGGGATTTTTTGATCAATGTTTTGTTTGACTGGCAGGGCCATAGCTTTGAAGCATAAGGGCCATGTCCTGAGCCTGTAGCTGGGGCACCTGGTAGTACCCGTGTTTATTCTGATAAAGGAAAATCTCATAGCTCATCTCGATGAAGTTCGGCACGCTGTCGGCCACCACTCTTCTCAGAACAGGATTGGTCATTTCAAGGGCCGTCATCGCAAGGAGCGAGGCAAGGGACTTGGTCTGACCGAGCATGTAGGCGGATAATCCATTATCCGATAGATCCTGTACGGATGCATTCGGCTTTTTAGGAGCTCCTGCCTTGATTCCATATACTGTCTGATGGTCTTGAGTCATCTCGTATACCTGTGTCGGAATCGGAGGCTTGCTTCCTGTTGAGAAGCTTTCGACAATGGTGTTATACAGGGTTGTTACAAATGCGGACTGACGATGAAGGATATCCTTCAGGGCAGGATCCTGGATATGGGGCTCATACATTTGGTACTGATCAAGCATGGAGATGATGCCTGCGATCACTTCGTGGGCGTCAAATAGTTCATGCCCCCCATGATTCGGTGGTGTCTGCGTGTGTGGCTGATTGAAGGACTGTTGGTCCATTGTGTATCCCTCCTGGTAAAATGTCATTCGCATATTAGTATGTACAGAGCCTGGGGAGCCATACCAAGCAGATCCCTCCCAATATCCATGACTATTTCGAGACAAGCCCGAATACAATGGAAGAAAGACGTGGTAAAGGTGGGCATTCATGAGTATTTTCTTAAGTTATATCTTCCTCGGATTATCTTTGTCTGCGCCGATGGGGCCGATCAATGCGGCTCAGCTAGACAAGGGGATACGCTATGGGTTTTGGCATTCATGGCTCGTAGGCGTTGGAGGCATGGGAGCCGACGCCATCTTTATGCTTGCCATTTACTTTGGCCTTGCACCGTTCATCGACACGCCGATCATCCAGTTGATCCTGTGGATGTCAGGAGCATTCATCCTGATCTTCACCGGTATTGAAAGTGTTGCGAAATCCCATGAGCTCACTCAACCGCAGCAGGGGGAGGAGGGGGAATCCAAGAAGAAATCACTGTGGACAGGATTCATCATGGCTCTCTCCAATCCTCTCAGCATCATCTTCTGGCTTGGGATATATGGCTCGATCCTTGCCCAGACCACTACTTCATATGGGACAGGGCATCTCCTCTTATATAGCCTGGGGATCTTTATCGGTATCACGATTTGGGATATCACCATGGCCTTCATTGCAACGGGCGCTAGGAAATACGTACATCCCGGTGCCCTTCGCTTCATCTCAATTCTCTCTGGGGTCGTCATGTTCGGTTTCGGCATTTATTTTGCGATTCGGGCAGCGGCTGTATTGTTCGCCTAGACAGACACCCAGTTCCTGAACGTTACATATCATGTGGTGTATTTCCGAGGGGGGACACCGATGATTGTGACAAGAGAGTGGATCGAAGGAAACAAGGACTCCATGAAGGGATGGGAGCAGGGGGCGTTCGACTATTTCAGGGCAATGATGGAAGACCGGAATCAGCCATACCCTTGCGTTCCGGGAATTCAAGGATTTCAGAAAGATATGTTAAGGTATGGATTCGCTTCCGGTGAACCGGAAACGGCAGGGGGAGAGCTCGCTTCCATGTTGTCAGAGTATACCCGCACCTCGAGATCAGCCGGGAACTACACCTCCCTGGTCGTATTTTTCGAATGGCAGGAAGGGACTGTGGATGGATTCAGGGATCGGTTCTGGGCGCTGTTGAATCAGCTTTATGCAGATGACCCCATCCCATGGCCGGAAGGCATTTCAGAAGACCCCGCCCACCATTCATGGGAATTCTGCCATCACGGAGAATCGTACTTTGCATTCTGCGCGACACCTGCTCATGAGAAGCGGAAGAGCAGGCATTTCCCCTATTTCATGATGGCCTTTCAGCCTCGATGGGTGTTCGAGGATATTAATTCCGGAACACCCCTCGGTCAAAAAATGAAAAAAGTCATCAGGGATCGTCTTGAGAAGTACGATGAGGTGGCGGTGCATCCCAGTTTGAAGTGGTACGGTCAGGAAGATAATTTTGAATGGCAGCAATATTACTTGGGGGATGACGATACTTCACTTGGTAAATGTCCGTTTTTGAATAGCTTGAAAGCCGCGAAGAGATGAGGATGCCTTGTCTCTTTTTTTTGTATGGGCAGGTCACACAAAGGGGAATCTAATGAGCATATGAAGTGATGGAGGCAAAGACATGGATAACATACAGCCAAGATGTGAGAATGAATTCGGGGAATTGAAGACCGTACTGGTTTGTTCGCCGTCCGTCCTGGACGTTCCCGACCAAAAAACAGCGGATTATGTACAGTGGGAGAAACCCGTAGACCATGACATCGCGTTGGAGAACTTCCTTGCAATGAAGGGAGCGATGGAATCCGAGGGTGTCAAGGTCATTGATTACGCGGACTATCTGAAGGAGGAAGAGGCCGCTCTCAGTCGTCAGCTGATCAACCGCATCTTTGTGCGGGATCTTGCCTGCGTGTTTCGTGACCGAATAATACCGGGAGATGCCGGGACATCGATGAGGGCACCCGAATATATCCATTCCCATCGTCTCTTCAGTGAGTGGTTCGAACCGAAGACCTTCCGGATCGAGGATAACAATGAACTGAAGGCATTGGAATACGGAGACCTCATGCTGCTTAATAAAGACGCAATCCTTGTCAATACCGGTCTAAGGACGAGTATCGAAAGCATCGAAGCCGTGCAGGGGAAGATGTTTGCCGCAGGCTATAGCGAAATCGCCATCATCGATCTCCCGCGGAGAGGTGATACCCTTCATCTGGATATGAACCTCAATGCGGCCGGTGAAGGGGTGATCGTGGCCAAGGGGTATATGCGCTTCCTGCCAGTTCAGGTCGTCCATGAGGGGGGATCCCATTACTATATGCTGGGGGATTATCTGACCCGGCACGGTTATGACATCCTTTGGACCGATGACGTGTCCCATACTGTAGCGGATATCAATTTCCTGAATCTGAATCCTGAAACCTTGCTTGTCTCGACGAAAATGAACAGGCATATCCTGAAGGACCACCCGAAGCGAAAGAAATTACGCATCATCGAGGTGGATGTGAATGAATTGGAAAAAGGTGGCGGGGGAATCCGCTGCATGACTCTTCCTTTCGTACGCCTGTAAGTTCTACAGCATTCAACATGTTTCCCGGGAAATAGACGTTGAATGCTGTCATTTATTCAGACCTGGGATCACGGCTGTTTTCCCATGAAATCATACGTAGTCCAGCAGCGGTTCATGTTGATGCCCTTCTCCTCCGCATAGTCATCTCCCCATCTGCACATTTCAAAAAGGGTTTTCTGAAGTTTTTTTCCGAGGTCGGTCGTAGCATATTCCACTCGGGGAGGGACTTCCTGGAATACGGTCCTGGATACAAGTCCGTGGGCCTCCAGCTCCCGTAATTGCTGGGTGAGCATTTTCTGGGTGATGTCGGGGATGGATCGCCTCAACTCATTGAATCGTTTGTCCCCTTCGTTCAGATTCCACAAAATCAATACTTTCCATTTCCCTCCGATCAACTCAATGACCATGTCGATGGCACAGTGGTAGTCCTGCTGAAGTTCTTTCATGGTGTTTTTCCTCCCTGTATGGTTTCCATTCGGTAACTGGGGCACGGAATAGTGCCTACTTGCCGTCTGGTTGGACAGTATATATTATATACCTAGAAGCACTCAGTTCATAGCATGAAAATGAAGGAGGAATTATAGATGAAAGCACTGCTGTTAAAAGGGAAGAATCAATGGGAAGAGATGAAGGTGGAAGAAGTGGATCGTCCCTCACCAGGAAAAGGAGAAATCCTTGTGGAAATCCATGCGGCAGGATTGAATCCGGTGGATTACAAAACGGGTACCAATGGAAACGCCGCCTGGAGCTATCCTCATATCCTCGGTCTTGACGGGGCGGGGGTTGTGGTTGAACTTGGGGAAGGCGTTGAGCATTTGAAGATAGGGGACCGCGTCCTTTATCACGGAGACTGGACCAAGAAAGGTGCATTTGCTGAATTCAGCACGGTGAAAGCGCACACGGTATCCATTATTCCGGATTCGGTTTCATTCGAAGAAGCAGCCGCATTGCCGACTGCCGGATACACAGCCTACCAGGCCCTTCACCGGAAATTGCCACTGGATCAAATCCAGACGATCCTGATCCACGGAGGAGCAGGTGGCGTCGGTGGATTCGGCGTCCAGCTTGCGAAGCTTCAAGGAAAAACGATCATCTCCACGGCGTCTGAACATAACCATGAATATGTGAAATCCCTTGGAGCGGATTACGTCGTCGACTACAAAAAGGAAGATGTCGTGAAGAAGGTGAGGGAACTGACCGATGGACGCGGAGTTGACGCAGTAGTGGACGCCGTCAGCAGGCAAAGTGCCACGGAATCATTGGACATGCTTGCCTATATGGGGCATATCGCTTACATCGCCGGGGCCCCCGACCTTTCTGGCGTGTCCTCATTTTCCATCGTGCCATCGGTGCATGAAATTGCCCTGCAGGCAGGTCATCATGCGGGAGATCTTCACGCCGAAAAAGATTTTGCAGTGATCGGCGATGCACTTCTAGACCTTGTGGCAAGCGGCAAGATCGATCCCATGCTGGCGGAAACCATCGGCTTGGAAGAAGTACCAGGCGCCCTTAAACGTCTTTCCGAGCGTCATGTAAAAGGGAAGATCGTGGCATTGATCAAGTAAGTTGCACGAGAGCGACCCCGGCCCCTGCGGCAGGGGTCTTTTTTATGTGGGCCTGTCCGCAACAAAAAAAAAAACCTGCCGCGATGCAGCAGAATTCTTTTTTGTTACGTTAATCCGATTTGTATTAAATAGTCCATGCTCTTCCTTACGCTTTCGATCGGGCTCGTCTTCGAGGCATCCTGTTCGACGATCCACCATTGGATGTCAGCGCTCTCTCCGGAAGCGAAGACGGAATCCAGGTCAACGCCGCCTGTCCCGAGTTCTGCGAAGAAGCGTTCACCATCCGTTGTCATATCCTTCAAGTGGACGAGGGGAGGATTGTAGCGCTCGATCCACTCAGAAGGACGTTCCCCGGCATATGTCAGCCAGTAAATATCAAGCTCCGGCTCTACCTGCGTTTCTTCCAATATGGAAGAAAGGGCCGGGCGTCCTTTATATTCTGCCCGCACTTCAAAATCGTGATGGTGATAGCATAGAGTAAGGCCCGCTTCATGACATCGTTTGCCGATGGCATTCAGGTCTGAGATTAAAAGAGCATAGTCCCGCTCCTCCTCAGTCAGATAAGGGCATACAATAAACGTCACACCGAGCTCCAGTTGCTCCTCCAAGGTCTTCTCCAGATCATTCCGCAGATCTGCGAGGGGCACATGGCTGGAAACGGCCTGTAGTCCACAGGATTGAAGTGCCTCCTTGACCTCCAGGATACCCAGCCCGCCGTGACCTGCAAGCTCGACTCCGTCGAACCCCATCTCAGCCACTTTTCTCAATGTACCTTTGAAATCCTTCTCCACTTCCTCCCTCAGCGTATACAGCTGCAGGGCAACAGGTATTTTCCTCAAGGTTCCGCCTCCTCCTTCAGTCCGTCCTGTCCCTCATATTCTGATTGATGAGTTGAAGGACTTCCTTATACACTTCTAACTTCTCTTCGGGAATCCCTTTCAAAATCTGATTTTCAAATACATCTTCTATGAATGGGGTGAGTTCTTGCTGGACGTTCTTCCCTTTTTCCGTGATGTGGATGAGGAATGAGCGGCGATCGTCGACGTTCTTTTTCTTTGAAATCAGATTTTTGCGCTCAAGGATATCGAGGATTCTTGTGACGGTAGGCTGATCTTTGTCGGCAAGCTCTGCTAATGTTTTCTGACTGATACCGTCATTGGCTGCCAGGCGTTTCAGTACGGTCCACTGCTCCGGCGTAAGATCAAATTCCTTCAAATGGACGGTAAGATACCGGATGACGTTGCGAATGGTATGACTCGTATTCAAACCGATGGATTCATCAAAAGTCGTGTTCATTTTTCATCACCTGCTAGTAGTAGATTCTTGCCTCTATCATAACGTAAAAGTGAATGAGGAAGGGTAATTTTATCATAGACGTAAGTAGTTGTCATGGCAATTATGTTTACAAATTCACAAATGCGCGTTATAATTAGCATGACATTAATTAAGTATATTAAATAATAGTAAGGAGAAATGTTATGAATAAGCCAATCTGGACGCGGCCATTCATCATGACCGTCATTAATAACTTCTTTATGTTCCTCGTCTTTTATTCGTTGCTGACCATACTGCCGGTATATGTACTGGATGATCTTCATGGAAATGAAGGCCAGGCAGGACTCGTGACAACGATTTTCTTGATTGCAGCCATCATCGTCCGTTTATTTGCAGGTAAGATCCTTGAGGTGTTCGGTAAGAGAAAAGTACTTCTCGCCGGCATTTTTTTATTTTGTATCTTTACGTTCGTTTACCCATTCGTCAATAGCTTCTTCCTATTGATGGTGTTGCGTTTTGTACACGGGATCTTTTTCGCCCTGTGTTCGACCGTCCTCATGACGCTTGCAGCGGATATGGTACCGGCGGAGCGCAAAGGGGAAGGGCTCGGCTATTTCGCCATGTCCATGAACCTGGCCGTAGTTGTAGGACCATTCCTATCACTGGCCCTGCTTCAGATCCTTCCGTTTAAAATGATCTTCCTCGGTCTTGCGGCCGTATTGCTGATCGGCTTCGCCTGTTCGTTCGGGATCGAAGTGGTGGAAGAAGAGAAAACGAAGGTATCGCCGAAAGGTCGCATGACCCTCGAAGATATCTTTGAATTCAAGGCATTACCGATCGCATTCGTAGGATTCTTGACGTCCCTCGCCTATTCAGGGATCATGTCGTTCATCTCGGTTTACGCGAAATCCCTTGGCCTGTTTGAATCAGTCAGCTTGTTCTTCGTTGTGTTTGCAGCGATCATGCTGCTCTCAAGACCGTTCACTGGCCGACTATTCGACCGTTCAGGTCCAAGTGCCGTCATCTACCCGTCCCTTGTGATCTTTGCCATCGGGCTGTTCATGCTCAGCGTGACGCATACCACTGGCCTGCTGCTGGTTTCCGCCGGATTGATCGGTCTTGGATATGGGGCACTTCTCCCAAGTTATCAGACCATGGCGATCCAGAAAGCACCTAAAGAACGGACCGGGCATGCCACGTCTACATTCTTTATCATGTACGATCTTGGAATTGCCATCGGTTCATTCGCTCTCGGAATCGTCTCATCCCATCTCGGTTATTCTTCCCTTTATGTGGTATGCGGAAGCATCATCATCATTACGATTGCTGCGTACGCATTTGTCTCGAAGAAACGCCGTGGACGTCAGCTGGAAACATCTGAAGCTTCATAAGAAACAAGAAAGACTGGAGCCCCCGCAGAGGAGGCCCCAGTCTTTTTTTTATGCTTCGATTTCTTGTGTCTTTCCCTCTTGCAGTGCCTTGAATCTCATGTAGAAGATCGTGGTCATGATCAGGGAGAATCCTCCGAACAGGACGGTCATGACCGGCAGCCCGACAAGATCGAGGAGCAGCCCCGTCATCAATAGGACAACCTGGAAGGCCATCCGGTCGAGCATGTTCCGGAACGAGAAGAACCTTCCGTGATAGTCCTTCGGGATCCGGGTCTGGAAGATGGTGGCCGCCGTCGGGAAGAAGCAGCCGACGGCAAAACCGAAGATGATGAACGACAGCACCGAAAGTACCGGGTTCCCGGCAAAGTACAGAACCAACTGGGCAATCCCGATGATGAATGAGAAGGTGAACAGGATCCTGTAAGGGGAGATCTTTTCCCCGATTCGCTTCACGGCAAAGGCGCCGATCATGAACGAGAGGCCCTCAGCCGTATAGATCCATCCCTTGATGGCAGTACTGTCCTGGATTTCGCTGATGTTGATGACCATCAGATTGAATCCCCCGATGAAAAGGAGGGGGATGAGGGTCATGATGAGCGTCATGGAGACGATGGGAAGGTTCTTCAGCACCGGGAAGACTTCTTTAAATCCACCTGCTTTCCCTTTTGCCATCGTTGATGTCTCTTCTTCCTGGAATGAAAGGAACCAGGTAAGGCCGAATAGGATGGCATACGCCAGGAGGGAAAGGATATAGAGCATATAGAGGGGCATGATGACGAGGAGCACGCCCCCAAGAGCCGTCCCGAGAATCCTTGAGAGGGTGGACACATTCATGTGGACCCCGTTCATCTGCAGCAGCTCTTTTCCCTTTACGACCATGGGGATCGCTGCCTGAAGCGCAGGGAAATAGAAAGCCGCCGACAGCTGGATAACCATGAGGAAAACGACCATCCACAGGACGGACCCGGTCTGGATGGCGATCAGCATGAACACTACGCTCACCACCCGGATGAAACCTGCAGCCAGCATGACCGTTTTTTTCTTCATCCTGTCAATCAGCTTCCCAGCATAGGGGCCGACGGCGAGACCGGCAAGCAATCCCGAAGCAAGAATCAGTGATTTCATGAAATCTGACGGTACTTTTTCCTGCATGAACTCGAGGTTCCCGATGATCCCGAGCCACAGCCCGAGTCCTGCGATGAACTCACCGCTCAGCAGGATCCATACGTTTTTGTTTTTCCACATACGCAACCTCCTTCCGTTATTTCGCTCCTCTAAATATACACTGGAAGGGCTATGTTTGGAACAAGTATTTTCATGTTTATGAACCTTATGACAAACAAAGAGACAGGGAGCCCCTGCCTCTTTTTATAGGTCGATCCAGTCCTGGGACCATTTCTCGATCCCCTTCATGAGGGGTTCAAGGGAATACCCTTTTTCCGTCAGGGAGTATTCGATCCTTACGGGTGTCTCGGGGTATACGGTTCGTTTGATGATTCCTTCTTCCTCAAGATCCTTCAGTCTTTCCGAGAGCAGTCTGCCGCTTATCCCGATGGCATCTTTGATGGCACTGTTCCGCTGAGGACCGTTCAATAGCTGATAGATGATCAAGGTCGTCCATCTTTGACTGAGGATACCGATCGCTTTCTCAAATCGAGGACAAATTTCTGATTGTTTCACAGCCTTGCGCCTCCTTCTATATGCCTAGTATACCACATTTGAAGTTTTTTAGTAATTTATTTACTTGACATAACTTAGTTATTTAAGTAAAGTGAGTTACATAAAGTAACCTTATGGTTTAGTACAACAAGGAGGAACAGATCTTTATGCACTCAATCGCTTCATTCATTTTACGTATCGTTCTTGGATTTACATTTTTTGTCCACGGGCTGGATAAATTTCAGGGAGGGCTCTCCAATACTGCGGACTTCTTCTCGAGTATGGGAATCCCGGGATTCATGGCCTATATCGTAGCAGTCATCGAGCTAGTGGGAGGCGTGGCCATGATCCTCGGGCTTGGAACAAGAATCATCGCCGTCCTATTTACCTTGGTTATGCTCGGTGCCATCGTGACGGTTAAATTTTCTGCCGGTTTTGTGGGAGGCTATGAATTGGATGTGGCCCTGCTGGCCATGTCGGTTTACTTCATTTTATCAAGTCAATCTGCTTTTGCATTAGATAATCGCTGGAAGAAAGCATAGAGGAGGAACAGCGCAATGGGATTTCATGAATCTCCGAATACGTATGTTGGGAATGTGATAATCAAGGTGACAGATCTGGAGCGCTCGCTCTCGTTTTACAAAGAGGTCATCGGTTTTGATGTTTTGGAACACGGCGGCCATAGGGCGGTCCTGACCGCTGATGGGAAGGTGCCCCTTCTCACGATCATCCAGCCGGAAGGAGTGCAGGCAAAACAGGGGAGAACGACAGGGCTCTATCATTTTGCCATCCTGTTGCCTTCACGGAAGGAACTGGGCAAGAGTCTCCATCATCTTCTCGCGTCCAACATCCAACTCGGATCAGGGGATCATGAAGTCAGCGAAGCCCTATATCTTTCTGACCCGGACGGCAACGGAATCGAAATCTATCGCGACCGCCCATCATCCGATTGGGTATGGAACGGCGATCAGGTCAGGATGGGTACCGAGCCTGTGGATGCACGAGCCGTCCTTGCTGAATCAAATGACGAGCCGTGGACGGGTCTTCCTGCCGAAACGGTCATGGGACATATCCATCTCCATGTAGACGACCTGAAGGCAGCCGAGGCGTTCTACCATGACGGACTCGGATTCGATGTCGTCACCCGCTACGGGGGCCAGGCGATCTTCATGTCGACAGGGCGCTATCATCATCATATCGGACTGAACACGTGGAACGGGACAGGAGCGCCGCGTCCGGCAGAGAACCAGGTTGGCCTGGATGCCTATACGCTCATATATCCATCTCAGTCCGCGCTCGATGAAGCGGCAGCGAACCTCCGGGCAATCGGAGCGAAGGCAGACGTGTCCGAAGATGGGTTCCTGACCGAAGACCCGGCAGGTAATAAAATCAAGTTGATCACCATCTAAGAAGAAGGGTCTCCCGCACTGTACGGGAGCCCTTTTTTTGGTTGAACTGATATGAGCAATTCCGTGTTAAACCACTCATGAAAGTGGGATAATGATACAACAAGAAAGGGGCGTGACTCATGAAATTAAGCGTATTGGATCAAACGGTCCGGACCGTAGGAGAAGAGGCGGGGGAGGCGTTCAAACAGACAGGGGAGCTTGCGCGGCTGGCAGAAGAATGGGGCTATACAAGGTTCTGGGTGGCCGAGCATCATAATACAAACGGCATGGCTGGGACTGCTCCACAGGTGCTTATCTCACATCTTGCTTCCATTACAGAGAAGATCCGGATCGGTTCTGGAGGCGTCCTTCTGCCTCAGTACAGCCCGCTGAAGATCGCGGAAGATTTCAAGGTTCTCGAAACGCTTTTTCCCGGCCGAATCGACCTTGGAATCGGTCGGTCACCGGGTGGGTCGTATGAGACCAGGATCGCCCTTACTGATGGGGTGAAAAAGAGCATGAACGAATTCCCTCATCAAGTAGAGGCCCTTAAATCCTACTTGTGGAACCTGGAAGAAACCAAGGTCCGGGCATTCCCCATGACAGAAGGACGTGTGCTTCCGTGGATCCTCGGCATCACCCACAGGGGGGCAAGGCTTGCGGCGGAGCTCGGGACAGCGTTCACCTTCGGTCATTTCATCTCACCGGCCAACGGGAAGAGGGCGATGGATCTTTATCATGAACAGTTCCGGCCATCAGCAGGACTTCAGGATCCAAAGAGCAACGTGTGCATATTCGTCGTCTGTGCCCCGACACAGGAAGAAGCCGAGCGCCTTGCCATGACGCAGGATCATTGGCTGCTTGAAGTTGAAAGGGGCATCGATACCCGCATCCCCACACAGGCATCGTCGGAAAGCAGGATTCTAAGACCTTCGGAAATAGAGAAGGTCAAAGAAAACCGAAAGCGGATGCTTATCGGAACTCCCCAGAAGGTGAAAGAAGAGCTGGATATGCTCAGTGAAGTATACAGGACGGACGAGTTCATGATCATCACGAACATAGCCGACTTTGAGGCGAAGAAAAGGTCGTATGAACTGTTGGCAGAAGCCGTTCTATAAAAAAAGCATAAGGAGGCGCCTCCTTATGCTTTCCACCAGTAGGGTGTACCTCTCTCTCTTTTTTCCATTATCAGTCGTTCCCCGACTTTGGGGGTGAGGAGGGGGATATCCAATTGTTGTGCAGCGGCCGATACCCGTTCGATCGGATCGGTCCATGAATGGAATGAAAGGACGAATGCACCCCAGTGGACCGGAAGCATGAGGTCACCGCCCACATCAAGGTGGGCCTGGGCCGTTTCTTCCGGCATCATGTGGACGTCCTTCCAGCGGGGATCATATTGGCCGCACTCCATGATGGTCAGGTTGAACGGTCCGTAGTGCTCCCCGATCTTCTTGAAATGAGACCCGTAACCGCCATCGCCTGAATAAAACACCTTTTTCGATTTTCCCAGTATGCACCAGGAACCCCAAAGCGTAGCGTTCCGATCATTCAGGCTCCGTCCAGAAAAATGTCTCGACGGCGTAAAGGCAAGCTTGAGCCCTTTCCAATCCACTTCATCCCACCAGTCTGCTTCGGTGATTCGTTCTGCCTTGACTCCCCAATGCTCTAAATGACTTCCGACCCCGATCGGGACAAAGAATTGAGGGATGTGATCTTTCAATCGTTTGATGGTGCCGTAATCCAGGTGATCGTAATGATCATGTGTGAAAAGGACTGCATCGATGGGCAAAAGATCCTCGGTGGAGAACGGAAGGCCTTTGCTGAACCGGTTTCCGGCAAGCCACGGAAATGGAGTGGGAGCTTTTCCGAACATGGGATCCAAGAGAAGTCGTTTTCCTTCTAGTTCAAGTAGGGTGGCTGAATGGCCGAACCACGTGATGGCTGTCTCATGTATATGGGTTCCCGGCTTGACATGGACCATGGGAATGGCCTCTGCAGGCTTCCGCTCCGTGTCTTTTTTCATGAAGTCTTTGAGCATTCCGACGCTGGAGGAGAAGCTGGTGCCCATGTTGATTTCTTCTTTATTTTTAAATGATCCATCCTTGAATGCTGTGGAAGATTCCACGCGGGTTTTGGAAGGCTTTCTTCCCAGGGGTGGGTAGAAGCTCAGGATGGCAATGGTTGAGATGAGCAGGATGAGGACGATGGTGATGATGGCAGTCATGGCGTCGTTCCTTTCGAGAGTGGTTTAGATAGGAAAAGTATAGCTTGATTGGTGTTATTCTGTCCAAGATGGGGGATAGTCAGAAGTGGTGTTGGTTATTTTGTACTAAGAACTGTGAGTGGAGTCTGTATTAGTAGACCGTTCCATTTCGCTGCGGCGGCTGCTTTCCGGCGGGGAGGTAGCCTGAGCCGTTTCGGCTGGCGCCTCCAGGGTCTCAACCTTGCCTCTGATCCACGCAGGAGTCAGCCGCCTCCGCTTCATTGCACTCTTCAGTGGTTGAAGGGAAGTTGTTGCTTCATTCACAATCGAGTTAATTTCTTGCTGTTGAAGTGGGGAGTAGTAATACTAAGACCGTTCCATTTCGCTGCGGCGGCTGCTTTCCGGCGGGGAGGCATTTGAGCCGCTTCGGCTGGCGCCTCCAGGGTCTCAATCTTGCCTCTGATCCACGCAGGAGTCAGCCGCCTCCGCTTCATTGCACTCTTCAGTGGTTGAAGGGAAGTTGTTGCTTCATTCACAATCGAGTTAATTTCTTGCTGTTGAAGTGGGGAGTAGTAATACTAAGACCGTTCCATTTCGCTGCGGCGGCTGCTTTCCGGCGGGGAGGTAGCCTGAGCAGTTTCGGTTGACGCCTCCGGGGTCTCAACCTTGCCTCTGATTCACGCAGGAGTCAGCCGCCACCACTTCATTGCAGAAAGGGAAAGTTACTGTTTCCTTACAAATCATGATTGATTTTGTGCTGTTGAGGTAGATAGTAGTAGTATTAAGACCGTTCCATTACGCTTCGGCGGCTGCTTTCCGGCGGGGAGGTAGCCTGAGCCGTTTCGGCTGGCGCCTCCAGGGTCTCAACCTTGCCTCTGATCCACGCAGGAGTCAGCCGCAACATCCTTCATAAACGGAATAGGAAAGGAAGGTAGCCCTTTCTTTCATTGCTTGGAGTCAATCAAATCTTATATAAGAAAACCCGAGCCGAATCTCATAACGAGAATCGGCTCGGGTTCTTATGTGCTTGGTATGAATCAGAAGCTTTCTGTTTTCAATTCCACGTCGATGTTGCCGCGTGTTGCTTTGGAGTAAGGGCAAGCTTGGTGGGCTTTTTCGATCAGGTCTTTTGCTTCGCTTTCGTCAACGCCGTTGATGGCAGCTGTCAGGACGACTGCCAGTTTGAAGCCGCCGTCGGTGTCTTTACCGATAGAGACTTCTGCTGTTACGCGCGAGTCGATTTTTTTGCGTTCTTGGCGTGCAACCATGTTGAGGGCGCTATCGAAACATGCTGCGTAACCCGCTGAGAATAATTGTTCCGGGTTGGTGGAATCAATGTCTCCAGATCCGCCGAGAGACTTAGGCATCGCCAAATCGAAATCGATCAATCCGTCGCTGCTTACCACCTTACCAGTACGTCCGCCATCTGCTGTTGATTTTGCTGTGTATAATGCTTCCATGTTCATTCACTCCTTGAGGTTTTTTATTTTAATTAGGTTGTGCACAATTAATTACTACAAAACCTATGATACATCCGTTTGTTTGAGTTGTCAACAATTTAATTGTGCGCAATTAAATTTGATGATTTTGTTTTTATTCTGTATGATATCGATAATGAGTTCTAATAAGAAAGGACATGAAATCCATGAAGGAATTATTGCTTCTTGAAAATCAAATCTGTTTTAAAATCTACTCTGCCGAGCGGGAGATTACGAAATTATATAGAGAACTTTTGGATGAGATCGGCCTCACATATCCTCAGTATCTGGCCATGCTGGTTCTTTGGGAGAAGGGGACGGTGACCGTCAAAGAGCTCGGGACACATCTTTTCCTTGATTCCGGTACGCTGACTCCGATGCTGAAAAGGATGGAGGCGAACGGGTTGGTGGAACGCCGGCGTTCTGTTGAAGATGAACGTAGTGTATGTATTACCCTCACACAGGAAGGGGAAAACATGAGGGAAAAAGCTGAATGTGTGCCGACCCGCCTTCTTGAGAACCTGGATATGAACCCTGAGGAATTGATGCAGCTTGATGGCACGCTATCAACGATCTTGAAGAAGCTGCGGCATCAGGAATAAGGTTATTCGGCTGTTTCCTTCATCCCCCTGTAAGTCAGGAAAGACGTCTTCATGGATGCGAAGCTGCCGATGGCTGCATATCCATAAAAGAAGCCCATGAAGATCCCGGTGGCAAGATGACCTTTGTGGCTGACGAATATTGAGAGGAGAAGTCCGATGATGGTGGCAATCGTCGGTACCCAGAATGGGCGTGGTTTGATGGTGACCTTGATCAACTGGGTCAGGACGATGATGATGGGAATGGCCGTGACGGCATCCCAGAAATTCGTATGGATCGTCGGAAAGTCCATGCTGTCTCCACCTCTTCAACTGAATTAGTAGTAGTATAACCGGGTTCCCATGGCTTATTCTTTTGTAAACGTGGAGCACAACGTAAAAAGCCAGGCATTGACCATGCCTGGCTTTTTGAAATGGTGTTTATATCGGTTACTTGAATGCTTCATTCCAACGTGCTGCTTTAAGAAGGGATGCTTCATCATTCAGGATTTCGCCCGGTTTGACACCGGCACCTATGATATAGTCGACAAATTCCATGTTTACGAATTCGCAAATGTAATTGAATTGCTGTACAAGGGGGAGCCCCTTCACTTTGGCGCTGGTACCGCCTGTGATGATGACGTAGGCTTTCTTTTTCTTCAGTTCTTCCTTCAGGTTGAAACGGTCATCGCGAAGATACTGGCTCCAGCGATCGAAGAAGTCCTTCATCGGTCCGCTCATTCCGTACCAATACAGAGGGGTGGCGAATAATAAGACATCATGCTCTTCCATGAGGGTGACGAGTTTTTCGTAATCATCATCCACCGGTGAGAATCCTTCAGGCGTGTGCCTGAGGTCGGTGATGGCTTCAATGGTAAGGTCTGCCAGGGTGACGATGGTGTGATCGGTCCCTTCCACTGCTTTACGGGCAAGGGTTTCTGAATTCCCATTTTTTCTCGTACTACCTAGCAAAGTCAAAATCTTCAATCGAAGTCACTCCTTTTGTGAAATAGGCGATAGTATATTTAGTATGTCAACACACTTTGGTAGGTGTCACTTTCTTTTCTTACTTCCGGCGCTTGAAGCCTTCTTCCCGGAGATAATGGGCAGCGTCTTCATATCCGCCGAAACTGTCTTCGAGATTTTCCCCTGAATAAATATTCCAGCGATCATCTTCTTCAGTGAGCAAGAGGGTGTGTCCCTCTGCGTCGATCCAGGTCTGTTCTTCAGGCGGAAGGATTTCTTCTTCCGTACTTAGGAAGGAGATTGAATCTGCGATGATTGTGCGTAATTGCTCTTCATCAAAGTCCCTTACATTCACAAGTCCTTTGGCATTTGGCGAATAACCCGGAAGATTGCCTGTATAGACGAAGCCGTTCCCATTCGGGTGAAGGTGATAAACGACGGTCGTTTTTTCGTACAGGCTGTCTTCGAAGTGATAGTTCACCCGGCCGAGGGATACGTCCTTGCGGGTCAGCTCCTCGAACCCTTCTATGATCGTGCATTTTTGTTCAAACGTCAGCATGTTTCATCCTCATTTCTGTTTTCGATTGTCCCATTATAGCATAGAGCCTATGTATCTTGGTTCGTTCCATGTATAATGGACCAAGAGGTGACAGTATGAATGAGTTTAAAGAGTTAGGCATTGATCAACAGTATATCCAGGCATTGGAAGGGCAGTCCATCACGGAGCCGACCCCGATCCAGAAAGAGACGATCCCCTTGCTCATGGCAGGAAAGGACGTCATCGGGCAAGCCCAGACGGGGACAGGGAAGACCTTGGCCTTCCTGCTTCCGATGCTTCATTCCATAGATAGTAACAAGGACACGATCCAATCACTGATCGTGACTCCGACGCGCGAATTGGCGATCCAAGTCACAGCAGAGTTGAAGCAGCTTCTTGCTGCAACCGAGGAAGACATCAATGTCCTCGCCGTATATGGTGGTCAGGATGTTGAAAAGCAGATCCACAGGCTGAAAAATAAAGCCATCCATGTGGTGATCGGGACTCCTGGGCGGATCCTTGATCACGTTCGGAGGGGAACGATCGAATTCATCGATGTCTCGTTCCTTGTACTCGATGAAGCAGATCAGATGCTTCATATCGGATTCTTTGATGAAGTGGAATCCATCATCAGGGAGACGCCATTCACAAGACAGACGGCTTTATTCTCGGCAACCATGTCCAAGGATATCCGCAAGATCGGGAAGCGCTACATGAAGTCCCCAAGCAATGTGGAGATCAGGACAAAGGAGCGGATCGTCGAAGAGATCCGTCAGGAAGTCGTCGAGACAACAGACAGGAAAAAGCTCGATGCCCTCTCCAAGGTGATCAAAGAAGAGCAGCCATTCCTTGGCATCATCTTCTGCAGGACGAAAAGAAGGGTATCAAAGCTTTACGGAGAGCTCAAGGCACGTGGCTTCCTCGTGGACGAACTCCACGGAGACCTTTCCCAGGCTAAACGTGAAGGCGTGATGAAACGGTTCAGGGAAGTGAAGCTCCAGTACCTGATCGCAACCGACGTAGCCGCCCGAGGTCTCGATATCGATGGCGTCACCCATGTGTTCAATTACGATATTCCTCAGGATGTGGAAAGCTACATCCACCGGATCGGTCGTACGGGAAGGGCGGGGAAAGACGGCCTTGCCATCACATTCGTGGCGCTTAAGGACAAGCAGGATCTCCAGACGATTGAAAAAGGACTGGGATTGAATCTTCCGCGCAGGATCGTGGAAGTAGCGTTATCCCAGCCTACTCCAAAGGTGTCAGGTGGGGAGTCCACCAAAGATCGCAGGGAAAAGAACATCCGCGAAAGCAGGGACCGCAACAGGGGGAACCGCTCGAAGGAAAGACCGAGAGCGGGGAAATCTCAAGGGTCCGGTTCATCCCGCCGTGGTGGTGAGCGAAAGAGAAGCACGGATCAAAGAAGAAGTCGATAATGTGAACGGGGGCCACTGCCTCCGTTTTTTTATTCCAGGGAGAAACAAATGTAATCGGCCGCCTGTTGAAAAGGGAGACACTGGTTCTTTATTATGGAACTAAATGATTGAAAATTCACAAAAATTACCTTATAAATGAATCAAGGACAAATGAAGGGGTGGAGTTCATGCATGTACCATTGGTTTTAACGGATTTTTTGGACAGGGCTGTTGAATTGTACGGTGATAAGGTCGCGGTCATCGATGAGGAAAGAACGTTTACTTATAGTGATTTGAATCGACGGGTGAATCGTCTGGCAAGGGGATTGAAGAACGCCGGTGTGGAGAAAGGGGATAAGGTTGCATACCTCGCTCCGAACTCGGTGGAAATGCTTGAAGGGTTTTACGGTGTATTCAGTGTCGGCGGCATCATGACTCCGTTGAATACCCGTCTGAAACCGGAAGAATACCGGTTCATCCTCACTCACAGTGAAAGCAGGGTGCTTCTTGTTGATTGCGAGCTCCTTCATTTGGTCGAGCCGATCCTTGATGGGGTGCCTACACTGGAGAAGGTAGTGGTACATGGAGAGTATAGGGGGGAGTATGCCAATTATGAAGAATGGATTGCTTCTTTCGGAGGGGACCCTTTCAATCGGGAGCCGCTTGAGGAGACGGATATTGCCTCCCTTCTGTACACGAGCGGAACGACTGGAGATCCGAAGGGCGTCCTGTTGACGCACCGTACCAACTACTTGCACGCCATGTCTGCCATGCACCATTTACGTGTATCCGACAGGGATACGCTTTTGCATGTCCTCCCCATGTTCCATGTGAACGGCTGGGGCTCGCCTTTCTACTATACGGCAAATGGTGCCACACAGGTAATGCTGAGGAAGGTGGACCCGAAAAACATCTTCCGGCTTCTTAACGAGCACAAGGTAACGGTCATGCATATGGCACCGACGGTCCTTACGATGATATTCGATGAGTTCGAAGCATCGAATCCCACCCTGAATCAAAATGTAAGGGTTATCATCGCTGGTTCTGCCCCTCCTCCTGCTTTTGTGAGGAAAGTGGAGGAGGACCTTGGATGGGAGTTCGTCCAAGTATACGGAATGACCGAAATCGCTCCCCTCATCACCACCTCAGTGATTCGCTCAGCCGGAAAGGAAATCGAACGGGAGGATCGATACCGGTTGAAGGCGAAAGCCGGTTATGCCATGATTGGATCCCGCGTGAAGGTTGTGGATGAACGCGGAAGGGAGGTTCCTCATGACGGGTTGACGACAGGAGAGATTGTCACCCGGACCAACACGGTGATGGAAGGGTACTTTAAGAATCCGGATGCAACCTCTGCTGCGATCCGGGATGGGTGGCTCCACACGGGAGATATGGCGACGGTGGATGCCGACGGCTACATTGATATCGTTGACCGTAAGAAGGATGTCATCATCAGTGGAGGGGAAAACATCTCTTCTATTGAGGTGGAGGGGATGCTTTATGAGCATCCGGGTGTGTTGGAAGCTGCGGTCGTCGCCGTACCCCATGAGCGGTGGGGGGAAGTCCCCCATGCAGTGGTCGTGGTGAGGGGAGGGGTGGACGTCACGGAAGAAGAATTGATCGATTTCTGCCGGGACAGGATGGCGCACTTCAAGGCACCTAAAGGGATCACCTTCACGGATGAGCTGCCAAAGACTGCATCGGGTAAGATCCAGAAGGTCGTCATCCGGAATGCATTTTGGAAAGACCGGGACCGGTTGGTGCAATAACGAACGCTTTGTCAGACACCCTGCTCAACTCCTTTATATGGAAAGTCCATTGAGATATGCTGGGCTGAAAGGATCCATTGGTTTAATTAGACGTTTTGGATTCATACTAAAAGGGAAAAGGTTCAGACAGAGAATCTTTATTGAAGGGGTGTCACTATGAGTTTACATTTCCCGGTGATGGGGGATGCCATCCATTGCCCGAATGAATATGATCCACTAAAAAAAGTGGTGGTCGTTTCACCAGAGTACATGCACATAGAAGAAATCATCAATGAAACCCAAAAGCATTTCCTGAAAGAGAATATCGATACGGAGAAAGCCGTCAGGCAGCACCGTGAGTTCGTCAGGGTCCTTGAAAGCAACGGTTCCGAGGTCATCCATCTCGATCCTTCCAAAGAACTGAACGAGCAGGTGTTCACTAGGGATATCGGAATCTCCATCCATAACCGGTTCTTCGTTTCCGCCATGAACACGGAGATTCGTCAGAATGAAGTCATCACGTTGAAAAAATGGCTTGACGAGGAGGATATTCCGTATCACGAACTGCGGCATTCCATTGAGGGTGGGGATGTCCTTGTTGACGGGGAGCATGTCTGGGTAGGCATCAGCGGACGCACGAATGACCTCGCGGCTCAGCATTTGAGGAAACAGCTGCCGGATCTCAAGGTCCATACGCTGCCTCTGAAAGAAGGCATCCTCCACCTCGACTGTGTGTTCACGATCATATCAAGTGAATGGGCCCTCGTTTATCCGCCGGCATTCACTGAATCCGATTATGAAGAAATCAGGAAGCATTACAACGTCATCACGGTTTCTGAAGAAGAGCAGTTCAGGATGGGACCCAATGTCCTTTCCATCGGGGACGGCAAGATCATCAGCCTTCCACAGAATAAAGAGTTGAACCGACGTATTGCAGCTGAAGGGTTTACCGTAAAGGAAGTGGATCTGTCTGAAATCATCAAATCTGGTGGATCTTTCAGATGCTGTACGCTTCCGTTAATCAGACAATGATGATGAGACCGATTGAAAAGACCGCATCCGTGGTAAAGGATGCGGTCTTTTCAATACGGATTAAATCAATGGTCCTTATTTGTTTTATTCTGCTGATCTTTATTATGTTTATTTCCCTTGCTGTTATCGCCACTTGTGATTTCTTTGGCGAATTCAGTTGTTCCACGCTTTGGTGAATTTTGATTCTTGCTTCCCTCATTCGGTGATCTGGTCATGATCAAATCCTCCTTGATAAATTTAGATTCATAAGTAGGATTTCCGCATACAGAAAACTTATTCGGGACCCGAGGACGAAAAAAAGCCGGCCAGATCCACATGGGACCTGACCGGCCGTTGAGCATTTATAAGCTGCCGAGGAATTCGGTTACTTGCTCTGGTGTTTTGGCATTTGCACTGTGAAGATGGGCGATCTTCTCGCCATCTTTAAAAACAAGCAGGCTTGGAATCCCCATGACGTCGTATTTTTCAGCCAGTGCCGGAAGCTCGTCCTTATTCACATCGTACCACTTGAACTGATTGTACTCAGCCATGATGTCGTCGATGAACATATCCATCCGGCGGCAGTCAGGGCACCAGTCCGCATGAAACTTCACGATGACCGGATCACCAGAGTTGATGAATTCATAAAAGGTTTCTTCGTTTTTAATGGATTGCATGATGTATTACCCCCTTATGCCCATTTATTATACCGGATAATGAGAGATTGTAAATCGGTTCTACTCGACTGTACCGGCTTCAAGGATTTTCACCTTGGCTTTCACCTTGATGTCGGCTTTGGGATAGATCTCTTTTTTCCATTCTTTGAGATCGAATCCGCGGACCCCGTGCTTTTGATATTGCCCGATCCCTAATGGATCGATTCCAAGCTCCTGGAATGATTTTACCATGGCATTGCACTTATTCTCGATATCCGCCTTCATCCGGTTCTCAACTTCCGCCATCTGTTTGGCACCAAGGGTATCCCCCGTATATTCTTTGATGATGCCTCTGATGCTGATCTCCACGTTCACTTTCACGGGATCTGCCTTCCGATCCATGATGATCTTCTGTTTAGAATGAAGGCTGGTGACGGACGCTTCAATATTTTTCTCAGGTTTATTCGGATTCTTGCCCATCTTGATGACATGACTGCCTTCAGCGATCCTGTCGACCATGATCTTGAAGAAGAACATGTCTTCATCGGGAATTTTGCCTACAACCTTATCGTAGCTTAGAAGGGCAATTCCAGTTATGGCCACGTTGTTATCAGGTGTCTTCTTAATGATAGGCAGATAAGAGGATTGCCCCTTTTGATAATAATCGTAAAGGAACATATGGAGATTTGTCTCAGGCAACTCTCTTTTGGAAATATTGTGTTCAATAAGATTGTAGATATAGATCCCGTTCCCGCGATTCCCATATGTACCCTGGATCACATCGCTCGCATCCCCCTCCGTGATAATCAGGAAAACGCGCGCTCCGACACTCGCATCGCGCTGAAGGGAGTCAGCGATGTCGATGATCCCTTTTTCACTCAGTTTCTCCCCTATCAGTACGACATCCAGGGCACCGCGCACAAGGGGCTGCTGCGCACGCCGCTCGATCTTTTCGATGACTTCTTGTGTGGAGGAAGCTTCCTCAGATAAGAAGCCGTTCTCGATGCTCTTGTCGGGCATATAGATCGGGAAGACGGCTGTGCCCCGGATCCGATTTTCCGATACATAATCGTAGGCTTTACCGGTTTCGAGATAGAGGTCATCCAGAATCTCTTTTTCTACGCATCCGGAAAGGAGCACGCTTGCCATAAAAATCAGAAGGACATGACGCTTCATTGTTTTTTCACCTTCTTCGCGATATACACTAATACAAAAAGCAGCGGGATATAGAGAAAGTTGAAATAAAACCCGGTTTGTCCCGAAATGGTGTTCAATACATTGACCTGATCACGTTTATCAATGAATGTAAGGGCACATAGGCACAGGACTGCTATAAGGATCAGTGTATGGCGGTGCTTGATGGGGGTCATCCGTTTGACCACTCTGCTTGCACACCAAAGGGTGATGCACACATTGGGCAGGATGATCAGGCACCAGTTCGCAATGCCGATATATTCAAATCTTTCCACAAACGGCATCTCGACAATTTTCCACATGGATAAGGTTGCCCAGATGGTCTTATCAAGCTGGGCAGGTGCAAAGAATCCGAAGGAAATGATAGCGATGACGGTATAGATGGACGTAGTCAAAAACAGTCCCCACTGCGCGAACTTCTGGGATCGTTCAGGGTCCTTTATGAATGGGTAGAGCATCAGGATCGATTCGTAACCAAGATAGGTTAATGACATATCCCTCGTCGACAGGAGGATATCCATTACGCTGTGATCAAACACCGGGAGTAGGTTCCTGAAGTCAGCATATTTAAAGGTGAACACGAAGGTCAGAACCAGATAGCTTGGAAGCAGAGTGCCGAGATAGGATACCCCTGCTATCGTCCTGACACCCCCGCTTATAATGTAGTATGCAAGCAATAGGAAGAACAGGGAGAACAGGAAGGTGCTGAGGCGCGGATACATCCAAACCTGCACGACTTCTACATAGGAGCGGATGATCGTAATCACCAGCAAGCTGAAATACAGGGCGTAAAGAAATGAAAAGAAGTGACCGATCCATTTACCGAACACGTAGGTGTGGATCGACACCAAATCACCCTTCACCGTACCCAGCATTTTGTACATCAAGAACATGATGACATGGGTCAGCATCCCGGCAAGGATGACCGACATCCATCCATCATATCCCGCATGCATGGAAATGATCCGCTGAAAACCAAGCACTCCTGTCCCCACCTGAATCGAGTGGACAAGGAAGAAGACTAGGCCAGGCGATATTTTTCGATTCTCCGGTACGGGCTGCATGCGGTATCACCTCCTGAAATCACTCGTCTATATCCTTCTTCTTTTTGCTTCCTTCCGTTTCACGGAAACGGAAGGGCTTTTGTGTTCGTAAGAATTGAGGGCGCTCTGTCTGGGTGCTGAACGGAAATCTGATCAAGGAATCCCTTAAATCCTTTAGCCTTGGAGGATAAATCGGCGCAAGGATCGGTCTGCCCATGGATGTTAACTGAAGGAGGTGTCCCATCAGGAGGCAGAAGCAGAATACGATTCCGAGCAGTCCCCACAGTTGTGCAAATAGTAGAAAAGGGAATCGTAGGATCCTGATTGTATTGCTCATCCGGTATACGGGCGTAGTAAAGGATGCCAGCGCGGCAAGGGCAACAAGTATGAGCAGGACGTTACTCGTGATCCCCGCCTCTACGGATGCTGTCCCGATCACGATACCGCCTACGATACCAATGGTCTGCCCAACCTTGGTCGGGAGCCGAGCCCCTGCTTCCCGGAGGAGTTCGATGGTTAGTTCGAGGAAAAGCGCCTCAAGGATCGGCGGAAGAGGCACTTCCTGTCTTGATGTGACGAGAGTGGCCGTCAGGTCTTTTGGGATCAGCTCATAATGATAAGTGAGTGCAGCCACATAGATGGGAGTGATCAGAACCGAGAACGCAACGGCAAAGACGCGGATCAGCCTGAAGAATGAGGCTATAGAGAAGTTAAGGAAGTAATCCTCATAGGCATTGAAAAATTCAACCAAGGTTGTGGGGCCGATCAATACTTGCGGGGAACCATCGACCATGATGCCGATTTTCCCTTCAGAAAGCACTGACGCCACACGGTCAGGACGTTCGGAATCAAGGAGCTGGGGGAAGGGAGAATAGTTGTTGTCTGCAATGATCTGCTCGATAAAGGAGCTATCCATGATTTGATCGAAGTCGATTGCCTGCAGTCGTTTCTTCACAATCTCCACATTTGCTACGTCAGCCAGCCCATCAAGATAAATCATGGCCACCCGTGTGTGGGTCATGGAACCTACGTTCATTTCATCGACCACCAACTCTTTGATAGGGAGTCTTCTCCTCACAAGGTTGATGTTATCACTCAGATTCTCCACGAACGCTTCCTTCGGTCCGACGACACTGAACTCGACCTCAGGTTGCGACACTTCCCGTCCCATTTCATTTTTCGTGGCGATGAAGGCGAATTTGTGACTGCCCTTCATTTTCAGAAGGGTGTAGCCGTTATACAATTTCTGCTCGATGTCTTCTTCTTTTTTCGAAATCTGAATATCGAGGATCGGGACCAAGGTGACGAGATCATCAATGGAATGGAATTCCTTGGATAACAAGGAAGGAAGGACGTCTTCCTGAAGAATCTTCGGATCGATCATGGTCGTCACGAAATACAGGCTGAAATCTTTACCAGTGAACGGATTCCGGTAGTGGGATTCCTTGAAATCCGCAGACTTCCCGGCAATCTTTGCTACGGTTTCAAAGGTTTCTTTTTTGTTTTTCGAATCCGGTTTTTTCTTTTTTTTAGAATTGAAAAATGGAAACATGTTGATCCCTCTTATCGATGTTTGTCTAAAGAGTAGTGTTTCCGAACTTAGAAGAAATATGAATGAATGGTTCAAGACAGGAAGGAACGCAAAAAAAGCCCAAAAGGCCTGGAGCCTTCTGGGCAGGAATTCACTGTTTTTGGAGGAAAATCTCTTCAATATCATCCAGCATCTTGTTCGCTGCAAGCACGCCGCCTGCTGTATTCCAGATGGCATCGCTCACTTCATACACCTGGTCTTCTTTTGAGACGTTCAGGTTTTTGAAGAGGGGGTCGTTCAGCCAGTCTTCAGCCAGTTTGTTGGCTTCGCCGTCCCCGGTTTCGTAAGTGAAGTAGAAGAGGACGTCCCCATCCATGGCAGGGATCCGTTCCTTCGTCACGCCTTGCTCGGCGAGGTCATCGACTTCCTGTGATTCAGGACGTGCGAATCCGAGCTGGTCGAGGATCACACCGGAGAAGGAGTCCTTATGATAGATTCGGACATCGCCAGAGATGAAGCGTACCATGGACACTTCTTTCTTCAGCTGATCTCCCAGCTCCCCTTTCAAGTCTTCCACACGCTGATCATAATCGGCGATGACCTTCTTGCCCTCTTCTTCTTTGTTCACGGCTTTAGAGTATAGCTCAAAGTTTTCTTTCCAGTTGCCTCGAAGGGTCTCGGCCATGACGGTCGGAGCGATCTCCTTCAATTGATTATATTGCTCTTCCTGTCTCATCTTGTTCCCGATGATGAGATCCGGCTTGAGCTTGACGATGGCTTCGAGATTCAGTTCGCTTTCGGTCCCGACGACTTCAACATCCTTCATATCATCGGCGATATGATCATACCAAGGGTCACCGGTCCATGATTGAACGGCTCCTACCGGCTTCACACCAAGAGCGAGAAGGGCTTCGGTTCCTTCATTCGTCAAGATCACGACCCGTTTCGGAGTTCCTTTGACGGTTGCAGTCCCCATGGCATGCTCGACTTTATAGCTGTCTTCCTTGCCGCCTGAAGAGTCTTCCTTCTCTTCATTGTTGCCGCAGGCAGCGAGCAAGAGTATGGAAGAAATGAATAATAGCGTCAGTAAACTTTTCCATTTCATATGTACGTATCCTCCTGAGTGATAATCGTTATCAATTACAAATTTTATAATAATTGAGAAGGGTTTCATTGTCAATCCTTAATTGATAATGATTTTCAAAGTCATTGACGCAACCTTCAAACTTCTTTAAAATAGATAGAGATAAAAAGAGAACGGGCGGGCGTAAAGATCGGTCTCGGGTCTGCGTCCGGATCCTGGTTAATGGAAAGGGAAACAGATGATGAAACCGAAGAATCAGCTGCTTCTATTCGCAGGGACGGTCGTAGTGCTGATCGCATTCATTGCACTGAGCATCGTGTATGGATACACGGATACGTCCTGGAAGGCAGCGTTCGATACATTTATGGAACCAGATGGCTCGACTGAACACCTGGTGATCCAAAATATCCGGCTTCCCCGTGCGCTCATTGCTGCGGCAGTCGGGGCTTCCCTGGCCATTTCAGGGGTGCTTATGCAAACCTTGACGAAGAATCCCCTTGCTTCACCCGGAATCTTCGGGATCAATGCGGGAGGAGGATTCATGGTCGTCATGGCCGTGACCCTTTTCGGCGTCACAAGCCTTCAATCCTTCGCATGGCTCTCATTCCTCGGTGCGGCCATCGCTGCTGTCGGAGTCTTCATCATCGGCGGCGCATCGGGTTCCAACGGATTGACGCCCATGAAGCTGACGCTTGCCGGCGCAGCCATCACCGCGATGTTTTCATCCTTCACCCAGGGACTTCTTGTTCTGAACGAAGCGGCACTCGAACAGGTGTTGTTCTGGTTGGCCGGTTCGGTCCAGGGAAGGAGCCTTGAAATCCTTGCAGGGGTGTTTCCTTATATCCTCGCAGGGTGGATCCTTGCCCTCATGATAGCCGGTAAGATGAATATACTTGCCATGGGGGAAGACGTCGCCAAAGGACTGGGCGTCAAGACGAATATCCTGAAGGTGATCTCCCTCGTTGCCGTGGTCCTTTTGGCAGGAGGATCCGTGGCGGTGGCAGGGCCGATCGGCTTCATCGGGATCGTGATCCCCCACATCGCCCGGAAGATGATCGGAGTGGATCACCGCTGGCTCATCCCGTATTCCGGCCTGCTTGGTGCCATTCTTCTATTGGCAGCAGATATCGGGGCCCGCTATATCATCATGCCGCAGGAAGTGCCTGTCGGCGTGATGACAGCTGTCATCGGGGCACCATTCTTCGTGTATGTGGCCAGGAGGGGGTACTGAGCAATGAGTCGTTTTACAGGGAAAAGATGGTTGAAAGAACGGGTATCCGTTCTTATGGATACATTGGCTTTAAAGAAAATCGTTCTCCTGATGGTACTCACAATGCTTGCCGTGATCATCAGCACCGGCATCGGTGATATGCAGATTGCGCCGTGGAAGGTGGTATCCGTCTTCTTCGGGGGCGGTTCGAGCATCGATCACCTAGTGGTCACATCCTTCAGGCTTCCAAGGATCCTCATCGCGCTTCTGGCAGGGATGGCCCTTGCCGTTGCAGGTGGGATCCTTCAGGGCATGATCCGCAACCCCCTTGCTTCCACGGATATCATCGGGGTGACAGGTGGTGCAGGGGCAGCCGTCGTCGCTTTTCTGACGATTTTCAGCAACAAGGATAATACATTGATGGTCAGCATCAAATGGCTCCCGGTGGCAGCTTTCATCGGTGCGGCGATCATCGCTTTCCTCGTCTATTTCCTGGCGTGGAAGAAGGGTGTTTCCCCCGTAAGGCTCGTCCTCATCGGAATCGGGATCTCTGCCCTTACCCAGGCATGCACGACGCTTTTGATGATCATGGGTCCGATCTACCGGGCAAGTCAGGCAAACATATGGATCACCGGCACGGTGAATGGATCAGACTGGCAAGACGTATGGATCCTGCTTCCGTGGAGCATCATCTTCATCTTCCTGAGCTTCATGATCACCCGTCAGCTGAACATTCAGGAGCTTGGTGAGGAAGTGGCGACAAGTGCAGGTGCCAACGTCCAGCGACAAAGATTCATCCTGCTCCTCATGTCCACGGCATTGGTCGGGGGAGCGGTCGCTTTCGCAGGTGGGATCGGGTTCGTCGGATTGATGGCGCCCCATATGGCGCGGCGACTCGTGGGCTCGTCATTCGGGGCACTGCTTCCCGTGGCGGCACTGATCGGCGGACTGCTTGTGATGCTCGCAGACCTGATCGGAAGGACACTGTTCCTTCCCCTGGAAGTACCGGCTGGGGTGTTCACCGCCGCGATCGGAGCCCCTTACTTCATCTATCTATTATTCAAAACCAGACATTCTTAAAGGAGTTGGCCAGAATGAGCAAGTGTCTTCAAACGAAGGATCTGACATTGGCATATGGAGAAAGAACGATCATCGATCAGATGGACCTCGACATACCCAAGGGTGAAATCACGGTTTTCATCGGAGGGAATGGCTGTGGGAAATCGACGCTGCTGCGCTCTATCGCCCGCTTATTGAAACCGAAGGAGGGGTCCGTCCTTCTTGATGGTGAATCCATTTCCCGTTTGTCGACGAAGGAAGTTGCCCGGAAAATGGCCATTCTCCCGCAAACTCCGGTATCACCTGAAGGATTGACAGTCCTTCAACTTGTGAAGCAGGGAAGGTATCCCCACCAGTCATGGCTCAAGCAGTGGTCCCGAAAGGATGAAGAAATCGTTGAAGATGCGCTTCGTGCAACGGGAATGGAGGAATTCCGCGATCGCAAAGTGGATGAACTATCCGGCGGTCAGCGTCAGCGTGCATGGATTGCCCTGACCCTCGCACAAGATACGGATATCATCCTCCTGGATGAGCCGACGACCTATCTCGACATGACCCACCAGATCGAAATCCTCGATCTCCTGTTTGAGTTGAATGAAAGGGAGGGCCGCACGATCGTCATGGTCCTTCATGACATCAACCTTGCATGTCGATATGCTCACAATATCGTGGCCATTCGTGACCGGGAAGTCTATGCACAAGGTAAGCCGGAGGATGTCATCAGCTGTGAATTGGTGAAGAATGTATTCGGCATGGACTGTCAGGTTTCAAGTGATCCATTATTCGGCACTCCGCTCTGCATTCCGTTCGGGAAAGGGCGCTGCATCCTCAAACCTGTCGGTGTCACGGGATGACGGTAGCCGGTCTGAGCAGGGACCAATGGCGCATACTGGAGAAATATCGTTTCACGGTGCACGATGGTGAAGACGGTACCGATGTGGCATCTTTACTCGATCCTGCCGAATTGGACGTGTACATCTCAAACAGGCTCCATTTAATCGGGACGGAAGACCGTACGGCAGCCGCATCGATCTTTATGAAACGATACGCTTTCACCGCTGCCATGGCGCTCATGGCAATGACCTGCTGGAATCGTAAGGTGGACGTGAACCCCAAGAACATGGTTCTAGTCGATCACATGAAAAGTGGACTGTGGCTCCCCCATGTGCATTTGAAAAACGCAGATATGGAAACGTTCCATTCTACAGAAGAGAAAAGGACATATACTCAAGCCCTCTTTAACGAAACGATTGTTCCAGTGATCAAGGCCGCGAAATCTTCATTCAACGTGCCAGAGATGATTCTTTGGGAAAATGTCGCAGTCTATATCTATTGGATCTATGAGACGGACGATTTTTTTACCGGTGAAAGGAATGGAGCTGACAGGGATGGGGACTTCCGGATGCTTCTGTCTGAAGAACATGCCCACTGGTTCGGGACCTGCAGGAAAAATCCCCTCAACCGCTTTTTTGGAGAGAAATCTCCAGTCGATGGGGAATTGGTGAGAGTGAGAAAGACGTGTTGCTTTTCATACCGGGTCGGAGGAGTCGCCGGTAAATGTATAACCTGTCCCCTTCATGACGGGAACAGAAAGGAGAGTTGAACCATGAGTGAATTTGACGATCAGTTTGATGCCTTGATTGAGAAATACACGGAGCTGCTCCTTGGTGAGAGCACATCTGAAAAGAAAGAGATGGTCACCCGCTATGCGCTGTATTCCTTCATTGCCAAAAATATGCCTGCCCTCGTCAAGCATTGGAACTCCCTATATCCAGAAGGAAAAGCGGATATGAAAGAGATGGTGGAGCAGATCAAGGAGTGGAACAGGATCCACCGCGAGCAAACGAAAGGCCAGGATGATTCATAAGAGCCATTCCCAAACGGGGCGCAGAATGCGGACCGTTTCGGGTGGCTCTTTTTGTATCTGTGTATGGCTCCATGTTTTATAGGGAGGGAGAAGGGAAAACAATCTATATATTCAACGAAAAGGTGGTGCCAATCTATGAAAGGATATTATGCCGGAGCGGCGTTTTTCTTGGCAGGATTCCTTGCTTTGTCAGCGTGCAGCCAGGAAAGTAGTGCTTCTGCTGACGGGGATCAAAAGGCTGCCTCCCAGGAACAAACCGACCAGTCCGATGACGTGAAGTCTGATGAAATGGAAGAGGCTCAAGGGACTTCCGAATCCGACAAAGATGAAATGGATGATAGTAGTGAAGAGAAGGATGAGCAGACGTCAGGAGAACAACCCGAGGAAAATCAGCTGAAGGTTGAAGAAGAGAAGTTTGAAACGGCTGAAAAAGCAGCGGGATCTATCAAGGATTATTCGACAGTGGAACAGACCAATGCCGATTTGGGGCACGGTCTCAAAGCGCTTCAAGAAGGGGCGGCAGGGCATGAATATGTCTCGTGGAATGAGGGGAATTGGCTGATCAGGGTCGATTTTCCCACTGACGAACAATATGCCATTGACGGCTATGACGGAGGCCTTGATATGGCCAAGGAAGTCGTAGCATACCTGGAAGAACATACTCTTCCTGCACCGCATGACCGGGGAATCATCACCATCAATGGATTCAAGGAGCATCCCGGTACGGAAGTGAAGTGGCAGGATGGAAAAACAGTCTATACCATTGATTCAGAAGACAAGAATCCTTTCAATGCCATTCAGCGTGCCGTTGATGAAAACTAAGATTGAGGGCTCTTTCTGATGAGTGATTTAGTGAGGGATGCAGATAAACGCCTTCCTACAAATGAATTACAATAAAAGCCCGTCCCAGTGAGTGGTGCCACTCGCCGGGATGGGCTTTTATCGGTGCGCATGAATCAGCACCTGTATTGTACATCCGGTTCAGTCAGATTGTAATAAGTGGTCCTGACCTCCGCCGTCCAGAAGGCAAAGACCTCTCTCCAAGATACGCTCTCGAAGAATTCATCCACGGTTTGGTTCTCTGAATCCCATTCGATCAACGTGTTGAGTGGTGGGATTCCTCCTAGCCATAGACCGTTCGTCAAATCTGTTCCTTTCTCCCTGACCAGAAGGATCGGGATGCCTCGCTGGAAGGCCATCGCGGGCTCGATCTGAGCAAAGCTGGATCCCTGCCAAAATGGTTCAGGAGAAGGTGTCCCTCCTACGTTGGTATCCACCACTTCTACTAGAAAGCGGCGGAAGTTCATTGCCAGCATGCCGTAGCTTGATGAAACCAGTCTTCGGACGTTGGTTAATATGGTTTCAGGGTAGTTTTCGGTAATAGGGCCGGTTCGTGGAAAGAGAAGGGCTTCTTCCATCTCGGCGATCAGCCGATTAAGGAAGCGCTGCTGACGGGGATTGAGGGTGTTGGTAGTACTTAAGAAAACAGGAAGACGGAATGCCCTGTCCATACACTCCTTGTGAACCATGCACGTTTCGTCATGATCTGAAGAAGCAGGAGGACCTTCCCCTCTTTGATGTCTTCGGTTTCTTGCCATGTCATCACCTCCGTTTCTAGTAATAGTGTATGAAAATGATAGAGAAGTGTTCGGACTATTTCTGTGGAATTTAGAAGAGTAGATTTCCGAGTATCGTTCCTTACCGATCGGCGATTCCCCTCTATGAAAAAAACGCCCTGATAAAAGGGCGTGGGTAGTGAGTGTGCAGAAGTAATTGTCCGAGCGAGTCCTAAGTGAATTGGCCATTTTTCCTCAGGGGAATGCAAAAAAAGTAGGAGTGAACGATGTCCACTCTGTGATGGTAATGGGTGGTGTATGTGTAAATAGGTGGATGGCCAGAAAGCGATCACCCCTCCAGATGGAGGCAGTGCAGTGCAGCGGAGGTTACCCGACTCAGCTGGACCGCACACCCATGGTAAGCGGGTGGCCGCAGCGGAACGGAACGGACTCCTGTCCCATCCCTTTTCAAGCTTCCTATCTGATAGCACTCACCGATGAACGATGCCTTCTGCTAGGGTTCATAAAGAGGGATTCTCTGTAAGAATAGAAACGCCCCAGTCCTTACAATTGATCCAGATAGACAAAAACATCCTCTTTATCCATGCTTGAAGAGGCCTTCAATACTTTCCATCCCTTCAGCCTGCTTCCACACTGGAAGGATTGCTTTTCGCCTTCTGATACACGGAAGGGGATTTCTTTGCTTTTGCACCAGTCGATCTGCAGCTGTATGACGTGTTCTCCTGGAGGAACGGGTATCTCTTCAGTGCCTCCATTTTTAATTTCACCTATTTTTTCCCCATCCACGTAGATATCATAACTGCGCATTTTGTTCATGAATTGTGATTCTCTTGAAATTGTAATCGTACCCATTATTTCCTCTCCTTTCACCTTTTTGATAATCATACCATGCCGGACGGTCAGGAGCAGAAAAAAAGCAGACAGGAATGTTCGCCTGTCTGCTGTATGGTTATTGAATGGGTTCGTTCTCCTTATAAGGGAACTGAACTGCGGTCTGCTGGTGTTGCTTGAGGGACTGCTGCAGCGTTTGGTTATCCGCAGCTTCCAGTGAATACCAGCCTTTTCGGAACATTTCGTTGTAGAGGTCCCGTTGGGCGTTCTGTGTTTCCGTGAACACGGAGAGGATATCCTGGTACAATCCATCGTGGCTCGCTTCATTCAATGCGGTCCCATAGGAAGCGGTCATATGCTTCTCCAGTGTCAAGATGTCGGTCATGAAATCCCGATCATTCATCTGAGGGGTATCAGGTACTTGGGTCTTGGGGTTTTGAATCTTGGATTGATCCATGTAAATTCCTCCTTATTGTTGCATCGTATGCTTCTGAAGATGATTCATCAATTGTTCGTAATGACGCTGATGCATTTGACCGCATCGATCCAGCAGGGAGCGGATGGATGGATCCTGTGTGTGGGCAGCGGCAAAATGGCATTTTTTCATGGCATTGAGGTTCCACGCCAGCATATCGTTTATATAAAGGGAATCCTTTGTTGTGATCACTTGCGGCGGTTGTTGATAGACGTTGCCTTGGGAAATATTCATTGGTTATTCCAAAATGGGTTCCTCCTTTACTTAATGGGCGAACAGGTCTTATTGTGCCTCCATACCCATCAAGTATTCAGCTTGAACGTTCTCCTGATAAAGTAATCAAAGGCTATATTCAAAATCGACAAAAGGTGATAGAATGTTGGTAAATATGATAATTGTTTGAACATTTTATTTTTTGGCATTAAAGAAAACGTTTTCCGGATAAAGATAATTGTTCTACAGGGGGCATAACAACATGGAACAGGCAATGCGTAATTTCTTTCTATTCCTTTCAAAAAATAAATCAATGACGAAGCTCGCCAAAAAGTATGGTTTGCGATTCGGTGCCGCACGTTTCGTGGCAGGATCATCGATCGTCCAGGCAACAGAGGTCATACGGGAGCTCAACAAACAGAATCTTGCCGTCACCATCGATTACCTTGGTGAATTTGTGGATAACGAAGAAGAGGCGAATGCCATGGCGAAGGAGTGCGTAGAGGCGATCCGCGCCATCGGGAAAGAACATCTGAACTCCCAGTTGTCCTTGAAGATGACGTCCATGGGGCTGGATATCTCAGAAGAAGTGGTCATGAAGAACATGAGGATGATCCTCGATGAGGCCACAAGACAAAATGTATTCGTCACCATCGACATGGAGGATTACGGACGATGCGGCCAGACCATCGATATTTTCAAGAGGCTCAAATCCGAATATGACAACATCGGTACGGTCATTCAAGCCTATCTATATAGAACGGAAAAGGATATCGACGATCTTAATCACTATTCACCCAATCTGCGATTGGTGAAGGGGGCATACAAAGAATCCCCTGAAGTGGCATTTCCGGATAAAAAGGATGTAGATGAGAGCTTCAAGCGAATCATCAAGACCCACCTCCTTAACGGAAATTATACCGCCATCGCGACTCATGACGATGCCATGATCGAATACACGAAACAGCTCGTTGAAGAATATAACATCCCTTATGATCAATTCGAATTCCAAATGCTGTTCGGGATCAGGGTGGAGCGTCAGCATGAACTCGTGAAGGAAGGATACAAAATGCGGGTCTATGTTCCGTATGGTACCGACTGGTATGGATACTTCATGAGGAGGCTCGCTGAAAGACCGGCAAACGTCGCGTTTGTTCTAAAAGGGGTCATGAAGAAATAAGAATGTCAAGGACCCCTCAAATGGGGTCTTTTTGGTTGGAGAGAATGGAGGGGTGGGATGGAGTTTATACCGATGGAGATCCGCAGTCCTTATTTTCCAAGGATGGTGAGGTTGTACAGCAGACTTTTTAACGTGGAACGCATACCGATGGAGATCCAGTTCAGAAAACATGCGAAATACCCGGGGCATGAAGGGTATCTTGTGGTGGAGAATGGGGCTGTCATCGGATACATTTATGGTTACACGTCACTTGCCGGCCAATATTATCACGATCTTCTCGCCCGGCATCTGCTGCCTGATCAAGAATGGGTGAGGCATGCCATGGAACTAGTGGAGCTGGGAGTGGCTCCTGAACATAGAGGGAAGGGGATTGCAGGGAGACTCATGGATGCCCTCCTTGAAGGAAGAAGGGAAGAGAAGGCGCTCCTGACCGTCAGGAAGGAAAATACAGGTGCGATCCGATTTTACGAAAGAAAAGGCTGGGTGGTCGTAAAGGAAGGATTCTACCCCCATGTGCCGGAAGAATATTTCATCATGGGCAAAAGACTTACGTAAACAGGCGTTCCCTTTAGGAAACGCCTCTCGCATTACGGTTGTTTTTTGTATTGGTTGTTCTGGCTATTGCGCTTGCCGCCAGGTTCAGTACCAGGACCGGCATCACCTTTGATGCTGGCTGCGCTGACCCCGCCTTTTGATGGATCCTTCTTATGTTTGGCCACGTTTCTCACCTCCATCCTTAGCGTGCCCGCAGGCGGAGAGGGAGATGTACCGTTAACAAAAAATAGAATTTTTAAACGTTTAAATATTGCGATAGTTTTGATTTTCGTTTATATTATAGGTAACAGAAACTCATTCGGGTCTTTTTTTTCGACATAAAATGAATGAGTATTCATTCAAAACCTTCAAAGGGGGAAAATAGATTGGTACGTAGAATTCAGAAAGCGGCAGTATTGGGATCGGGTGTCATGGGTTCCGGCATCGCTGCACACCTTGCAAATATCGGGATCCCCACCATGCTTCTCGACATCGTCCCTAAAAACCTCTCCGACAAAGACGCAGCAAAAGGATGGACAATGGAGCATCCTTCTTTTAGGAACCAATTTAGTGAAAACGCTTTAAAGAAGCTATTGAAACAAAAACCGGCACCACTCACGGTGAAAGGGAATCTCAGCTTGATCACTCCAGGAAACCTGGAAGACGATCTTGAATCATTGAAAGACTGTGATTGGATCATTGAAGTGGTCGTTGAGAACTTGGATGTGAAAAAACAGGTGTTCGAGAAGATCGAGCCGTTCAGAAAAGAGGGGAGCATCATCAGCTCCAATACGTCCGGTATTTCCATCGAAGCGATGAAGGAAGGGCGATCTGAGGACTTCCGCAAGCACTTCCTCGGCACCCACTTCTTCAATCCTCCCCGCTACCTGAAGCTGCTGGAGGTCATCCCGACGGGCGAAACCGATCCTGAGGTCCTGTCATTCATGAAGGAATTCGGCGAAGATGTGCTTGGGAAGGGCGTCGTCCTTGCGAAAGATACGCCGAACTTCATCGCCAACCGTATCGGGACGTACGGCCTCCTCGTCACAGTACAGGAAATGCTCAAAGGCGGATACAGCGTCGGCGAGGTGGACTCCATTACGGGTCCTGCCATCGGACGGCCGAAGAGTGCGACATTCCGGACCCTTGACGTTGTGGGGCTCGATACATTCGCCCATGTGGCGAAAAACGTGTACGACCAGGTGGACGGAGATGAGAAAAACGTATTCGAGATCCCGGCCTTCATCCAGACCATGCTTGAAAAAGGGTGGTATGGAAGCAAGAGCGGTCAGGGTTTTTACTTGAAGCAGGGTAAAGAGATCCTTGAGCTTGATCCGGAAACACTTGAATATGGCCCGAGGAAAAAATTGAAAACGGCCTCAACAGAGCTGAGCCGTAATGAAAAAGGCTTGAACAATAAGATGAAAGCATTGGTCTATGCCAAGGATCGTGCTGGTTCCTTACTATGGAATATATTATCTCCGGTCCTTCTCTATTCCGCAGAGCTCCACGGTGAAATTGCCGACGATATCGTTGCCATCGACCAGGCGATGAAATGGGGCTTCGGCTGGGAAAAGGGACCGTTTGAAACATGGGATGCCATCGGGGTGGAACGTTCCGTCAGTTTAATGAAGGAACAAGGGCTGAACGTTCCTGCTTGGGTAGATCAAATGCTTGAAGCTGGGTTCACGACGTTCTATAGCGAGGATGAATCTGGGGAGCGATCCTTCTACCACGAAGGAAGCTACAGAACGGAAGAGAAAAATCCCAAGCATATCAGTTTGAAGCAGCTGAAGAAGCAAGGGAAGGTCATCAAGAAAAACACAGGCGCAAGCCTGATCGATATCGGCGATGGCGTAGCACTCCTAGAGTTCCATTCTCAGAACAATGCCATCGGCCTCGACATCCTTCAGATGATCAACGCATCTGTTGACGAAGTAGAGAAGAATTACAAAGGCTTGGTGATCGGGAACCAGGGCAAGAACTTCTGCGTCGGGGCCAACCTTGCCATGATCCTCATGGAAGCGCAGGATGACGTGTACGAATTGGATATGGTCGTCCGCCACTTCCAATCGGCGATGATGAAGATCAAATATTCATCCAAACCGGTTGTGGCTGCACCATTCGGTATGACACTCGGGGGTGGGAGCGAAGTCTGCCTGCCGGCAGCCCGCATCCAGGCAACCATGGAAACGTATATGGGACTTGTCGAAGCCGGAGTCGGATTGATCCCTGGCGGAGGAGGTAATAAGGAGCTTTATATGAAGCACCTGCAGGACCTTCCGAACGGAGTGGACTTCGACCTTCAGAAGGTAGCGAATAAAGTATTCGAAACAATCGCCATGGCAAAGGTGTCCACGTCGGGTGATGAAGCGAGGGAAAACAACTTCCTCAATAAGCGTGACGGAGTGAGTGTCAATCAGGATCATCAGCTCTATGATGCGAAGCAGGCAGTCCTTGCCCTCCATCAGACCGGGTACCGTGCCCCGCAACGCAAAAAAGTGCCGGTGGTAGGCGAAACAGGCTACGGGACATTATTGCTCGGAGCACAGGCCATGCTTCATTCCGGGTATATCTCGGAGCACGACCTGAAGATCGCCAAGAAGCTTGCCTACGTGATTGCAGGCGGGAAAGTTCCATTCGGTACGGAAGTGGATGAACAATATCTTCTGGACCTTGAACGGGAAGCGTTCCTCAGTCTTGTAGCAGAACCGAAATCACAGCAGCGGATGCAGCATATGCTCGTTAAAGGAAAACCATTGCGCAACTAATCGAAGGAAGCGGGGGAATCATCATGCGTGAAGCAGTCATTGTCGCCGGTGCTCGTACACCGGTGGGGAAATCAAGGAAAGGTTCGCTTGCCGGGGTGAGACCGGACGATCTTGGAGCACTGGTCGTCAAAGAAACGTTGAAACGGGCAGGCGGATATGAAGGGAACATCGATGATCTCATCATCGGCTGCGCCATGCCCGAAGCTGAGCAGGGGTTGAATATGGCCCGTAACATCGGAGGTCTTGCGGGACTCCCGGACACGGTACCGGCCATAACCATCAACCGTTATTGTTCTTCCGGTTTACAATCCATTGCCTACGCGGCGGAGAAAATCATGCTTGGCCATTCAGACACAGCCATCGCAGGCGGTGCAGAAAGCATGAGCATGGTCCCGATGATGGGGCATGTGGCAAGACCGAATCCAACCTTGGCTGAAACGGCTCCTGAATACTATATGAGCATGGGCCACACGGCCGAAGAAGTGGCCAGGAAATTCGGCATTTCACGTGAAGATCAAGACGCCTTTGCAGTTAAAAGCCACCAAAAAGCGGCCAGGGCCATCGCTGAAGGGAAATTCAACGACGAAATCGTTCCTGTCGATGTCGTGAGACGCTCCGTGTCAGACGCCAACAAACTTGTGGAAAAATCATTCTCATTCGCTACGGATGAGGGGGTTCGGGAAGGAACGAGTGCCGACGTACTGGCAAAACTTCGTCCGGCATTCAACGTAAGGGGATCGGTCACGGCCGGGAATTCATCCCAAACGAGTGACGGGGCAGCTGCGGTCATGGTCATGGATCGTGAAAAAGCCGGCTCTCTTGGACTTCAGCCATTGGTGAAATTCAGAAGCTTTGCCGTTGCAGGTGTTCCACCTGAAATCATGGGGATCGGTCCTGTTGAGGCGATTCCAAAGGCACTCAAGATGGCTGGGCTTGAGCTCTCAGACATCGGTCTGTTCGAATTGAATGAAGCATTCGCCTCCCAGTCCCTCCAGGTGATCCGTCATCTTGGTCTGGATGAAGAGAAGGTGAACGTGAACGGAGGGGCCATCGCCCTCGGGCACCCACTTGGATGCACGGGATCGAAGCTGACCCTCACCCTGATGCACGAGATGAAAAGACGCAACGAGCAGTTCGGGATCGTCACGATGTGTATCGGTGGCGGAATGGGCGCCGCGGGAGTCTTTGAACTGATCGGCTGATGCGTATCAGCCAATGAAAAATCACACTATTCTATGAAACCAGAGAAATTGGAGGAGACCAAAATGGCAAATCAAACAGATAAATTGATCAAAGGCGGAAGCTTCCTGATTGAAGATGTTACGTATGAGCAGGTGTTCACGCCTGAAGACTACAGCGATGAGCACAAAATGATCGCCAAGACGACGGAAGACTACGTACTGAACGAAGTCGTTCCTGTCATCGAGAATCTTGAAAACCACGAGTTCGATCACTCCGTGCGATTGTTGAAAGAAGCGGGTGAACTGGGACTACTCGGTGCCGATGTACCAGAGGAGTATGGCGGACTCGGCCTCGATAAAGTAAGCTCAGCCCTGATTGCAGAGCGTATGTCCAGAGCAGGAGGATTCTCGATTTCCCACGGTGCCCACGTCGGGATCGGTTCCCTTCCAATCGTCCTCTTCGGCAATGAAGATCAGAAAACAAAGTATCTGCCGCCTCTTTCCACGGGAGAAAAACTTGCAGCGTACGCCCTGACAGAGCCTGGATCCGGATCTGATGCACTGGGGGCCAAAACGACGGCCAAGCTGAACGAAGCCGGGACTCATTACGTATTGAACGGAGAGAAACAGTGGATTACAAACTCAGCGTTTGCCGATGTCTTCATCGTATACGCCAAGATCGATGGGGAGCAATTCTCTGCCTTCATCGTAGAGAAAGATTTCCCTGGCGTATCCACTGGGCCGGAAGAGAAGAAGATGGGAATCAAGAGTTCCTCCACCCGTACGCTGATCCTAGAAGATGCAGAAGTACCGGTTGAAAACCTTCTTGGTCAGGCGGGGAAAGGGCACATCATCGCATTCAACATCCTCAACATCGGCCGTTACAAGCTTGGGGTGGGGGCAGTCGGAGCGAGCAAGCGTGCGCTTGAAGTAACGGTTGCCTATACGAATCAGCGTCAGCAGTTCAAGACGCCAATCTCCTCTTTCAACCTGACAAAAGAAAAGCTTTCAACGATGGCATCCAAGCTATATGCCGCAGAAAGCTCCGTCTACCGTACGGTCGGTCTCTTCGAGGACCGGATGAGCAAGCTCTCTGATGAAGAAGTCAAAAACGGGTCTGAAGTGGCCAAATCCATTGCGGAATATGCGATCGAATGCTCACTCAATAAATTCTTCGGTACGGAAGTGCTGGACTACATCGTGGATGAAGGCGTCCAGCTTCACGGTGGTTACGGGTTCATGCAGGAATATGAAATCGAGCGACTCTACAGGGATTCCCGCATCAACCGGATCTTTGAGGGGACGAACGAGATCAATCGCCTCCTTGTACCAGGCACCTATTTGCGAAAAGCCATGAAAGGCGAACTTCCACTCCTTCAAAAAGCACAGGCCCTGCAGGAAGAATTGATGATGCTTATGCCTGAAGAAGTGGGCGACGAGCCTCTGGCACAAGAAAAGTATCTTGTACGCAATGCGAAAAAGATCGGCCTGATGCTTGCGGGACTTGCAGCACAAAAATTCGGTAAGGACCTGGAGAAAGAGCAGGAGGTCCTTGTGAATATCGCCGACATCGTCTCAGAAGCATATGCAATGGAATCCGTGGTACTGAGAACCGAAAAAGCAATTGCATCGGCCGGTTTGGAGAAAGCCAAGCAGAAGCATCTTTACACGCAGATCTTCTGTCAGGAGGCTTTCAATAAAATCGAGCAACATGCAAAAGAAACGTTGGTGGCGACGGAATCAGGGGACACGCTCCGCATCATGCTGTCGGCCTTGAAAAAATTCACCCGCCACACGCCGGTCAACGTCATCGCCCTCAAACGCGATGCATCCGTGAAACTGATCGACGCCGAAAAATATATCGTGTAAGGAGAAGAGGGCTGCCTGTATGCAGCCCCTTTTTCATGGGGGCATAAAGAGCGTGAGAATCGGGAGAAATCTCGGTATGCAGAACAGAATGTCACTTCATGCAGAGCATGTTCAACCATCACCACCCCATTTCGCCCCAATGTGATAACTGCGGGAGAGCGGGAGAGACACTTTAGGCGGGAACGTGTGCAGGTTGCGCAATAACAGGATAGCTGAGGAAGAAAAATCTCTCATTAAATGTAACAGACCATAATGGCCGGTCATTTCTCTACAACATTCGACAGCCGGTATTGTTCGCCAAGGACAAAAACGGATATAATGAAGAGGAAAGCACTCAAACGAAAGGTGGTGAAAAAAATGGCAATCACATTCTATTCCTACCCTAAATGCGGGACATGCCGCAAGGCGAAAAAATGGCTTGAACAAGAAGATGTTGACTTCAACGAAATACATATTGTCGAGGAGCCACCGTCTAAGGAAACGCTGAAAGAACTTTATGAAAAAAGCGGACTGCCCCTGAAAAAATTCTTCAATACAAGCGGCATGAAATACAGGGAATTAGGCTTGAAAGACAAGGTAAATACCGCCTCAGACGACGAACTCCTCGAACTACTGGCTTCAGATGGGATGCTGATCAAGCGCCCCCTCACGACCAATGGTCAAAAGGTGACCCTCGGCTTCAAGGAAGAAACGTTTGAAGATGCTTGGAAGTAATGGAAGCAACAGAATATTTGTGCAAGACTTCCTTGCTTTTCTCTTAAAGAATGTGTCAATATTAGTTTGTATAACTAGCATGTGGAGGGATAAAGATGAGCACACCGAAAGAACTGCGTTATTCAGAAGAACATGAATGGGTAAAGTCCGAAGGCGGTAACGTCCGAATCGGAATCACAGCATTCGCACAATCAGAACTTGGTGACATCGTCTTTGTCGAGCTGCCGGAAGTCGGCGATGAAGTCAAAGCGAACGAGCCTTTCGGAAGCGTTGAATCGGTCAAGACCGTTTCTGAACTTTACGCTCCTGTATCAGGAAAAGTGGTCGAAGTGAACGAAGACCTGTCTGACAGCCCTGAATTCGTCAACGAATCTCCATACGAGAAAGCATGGATGGTTGTTGTGGAACCTTCAGACGCTGGTGAAGTGGACAAACTGATGACATCTGAAGAATACGATAAAATGATCAACGAAGGCTAAAACAGGAACACCTTGGGATAAATTCTCAAGGTGTTTTTTTATCCGGAGGGGCAAGATAAATTCAACCTTTAAGGAAAGGATGATGGTCATGCTTACACCCAAACAGGCCGATGTGACCGATCGTGTCATTGGAAAAGTGAAGGATGGCTCCATTGAGCTGTTCCTCGATAACCAGTCAATCGGGAAAGTCCCCCTTTCGTTGGAGGGGATCAGCATGCAGCCGAATTTCGAGGCGAAAGAAAACAAAATCTACCAGAGCTATACCTCATCAGAAGGGCATGATGCCCGCTATACGGATTGCGATGAAGGTGGATGGTGTTAGAATGACATCGGGGGATCACCCCCGGTGTTCTTTTGGATCAAATCCTTTGCAAAATCCCACTGACATGAGAAAATAGAGATAATAAGTGGATCCATCAAATCTTTTACTACTTCACTGAAAGTCAAGGTGATTGTCATGGAAGTCGTGGATGAAAAAGTTCTGATCGTAGAAGGGACATCCGACAAACGAAAGGTTAAAGATATCATCAGTGAGCCCGTAGAAATCATCTGTACCAATGGTACGATCAGTCTGACCAAAATGGACGAACTAATCGATTCATTATTCGACAGGGATGTATACATCTTGGTGGATGCCGATGAAGCCGGTGAGAAACTCCGCAAGCAATTCAAGCGGGAGTTCCCCGAAGCGGGTCACCTGTATATCGACAGGATGTACAAGGAAGTGGCGGCTGCCCCGGAATATCACCTCGCTTCCGTCTTGATCGGAGCCAACATTGATGTCCACAAACAATATCTTGGAAAAAGGATGAATTAGCTTTGAAAGAGTTGAACAGCCAGGAAGCGCTGCACACGATACGGGAGAATGAAAGACTGCTTGCGCTCTATCTGTACACCCCCATGTGCGGCACCTGCCAGGTTGCAGGTAGGATGATTGATATTGTAGAGAAACTGCCTCAACCATTCGTTTTTGCAAAGGCAAATCTGAATTACCTGGCAGGATTTGCAACAGAGCATGCGGTCGAAAGCGTTCCTTGCCTCCTGCTATTCAAAGATGGAGTCGAGGTGGAACGGATCTATGCGTTTCAATCTGTACCGTTTTTGTATGAAGCTTTGAATAAGGTAGCATAAAGGGCCGAAAAGGCCTTTTTTTGTTCGAATGGTAATAGAAACTGAAAGATTCTCACGGAAACTACTGCGACTTTTCTACATACCGGGACATATTTCTCGGGAAATGAAGCGAACCCGCCAACTTATTGTCTGTTGGGCCCTTCCTTCGACAGTGCGTCCACAATCTGTCGAGAAAGTACAGGAGGATAAACTATCCAATAGTGGAATTAGTTAAGTATCCGAGATACTGGAGGGGTTGCATGAGAGAGTATTTAGAGAAAGTCGTAGATCAATGCGAGACCAGGTATCACTTACAATTGTTATTTCCAGACACCCCGTTCGTCCTACATTTCCAATGCGGCACTAGCGGCCACAGTCTGTCCATTTCTAATAAGGGCTGCAACGTACTTCCCGATCCTCACCCAGATCCCAACCTGACGATAACGGCTGGAGATGTCCGGCGGTTGATTGCTTTACTTGAAGGGAATGAACGATTGACTTCCCTTGTCGATAAAAAGGAAATCGAAGTCCGTGGAGGTTACCGGCATCTGTTGTTTGCTGAATCGGTGCTTTGGTTGACCCGATTTCACATGGTCGAACCAGTGAGCGTATAATGTGCAAAAAAGAATTGACACCTTGTTTATTCGGTGATAGTATCTGTTTAGTAACAAATTTCTGAGTATTTAGTATGAATAATTGAATAACGTTTATCTCTTATTTAGAGTGGTGGAGGGAAGTGCCCGATGAAACCCGGCAACCGTCAATTAAAATTGAAATGGTGCCAATTCACTCGAAGCGAAGGCTTCGACAGATGAGGGAAAGTCAACTATTGAAATAGTATGCCTTTCTGTTTATCGCAGGGAGGCATTTTTGTTTTTCAAATGAGGTTGGATGTTTTAACAATAATGACGTATTTGGATATAATTCCTAGTAAACAGGTGGTTTTACTGATGACGAGGTGGATACAACATGATTACGATTTCTGATGTAAAAAAAATCTTTCAAACCAAAAATGGTACGGTGTCAGCTGTCGATGGGGTGGATATGACCATCAAGGATGGGGAAATCTTCGGTGTCATCGGGTACAGCGGTGCAGGAAAGAGCACGTTGATCCGGATGCTGAATGGGCTCGAGCTACCCACTGATGGATCTGTGGATGTGAACGGTCAAGTGATATCAAAGGCGAAGGGACGTAAACTCCGTGAAGCCCGGCAGTCCATGGGGATGATCTTTCAACATTTCAATCTCCTTTGGTCCCGTACGGTACTTGAAAACATCCAGTTCCCACTCGAGATAGCCGGAGTGCCAAGAGGAGAACGGATCAGGAAGGCGAATGAACTTCTCCATCTGGTAGGACTTGAAGGCAGGGGGGATGCCTATCCGGCGCAACTCAGTGGAGGTCAGAAGCAGCGCGTCGGGATTGCAAGGGCACTTGCGAATGATCCGAAGGTGCTCCTATGTGATGAAGCTACGTCCGCACTGGATCCCCAAACCACGGACAGCATCCTGGATCTTCTTGTTGATATCAATGAGCGTCTTGGGCTCACCATCGTCCTCATCACCCACGAAATGCACGTCATCCGTAAAATCTGTCACAGGGTGGCGGTCATGGAAGCGGGAAAAGTGGTCGAAGAGGGGGATGTCCTAGAGGTATTCCGTAATCCGCGTCAGGAAGTGACGAAGCGCTTCGTGAAAGAGGTCGCACAGCAGCAGGAGTCGGATGACATCCTCGATCAGTATCCGGATGGGAAAGTGTTGAAGCTTACATTCGTTGGAAGCGGTACGGATCAGCCTCTCATCACCTCACTGATCCGAAGGTTCGATCTTGAGGTGAACATCCTTCAGGGCCAGATTTCGCAAACTCAAAAAGGAGCATTCGGCACGCTGTTCATCCATCTGAAGGGTGAACGTGAAATCCTCGATCAGGCGGTCGCCTTCGCTGAAGAACAATCGGTGAAAGTGGAGGTGATGGAGCGATGATCGAGAAAATCTTTCCGAACGTCGATTGGGAAAAGATGTGGGAAGCCACTCTTGAGACCCTGTATATGACTGGTATGTCGGTGATCGTAACATTTGTCCTCGGGCTCGCACTAGGGATTTTATTGTTCCTCACATCAAAAGGGAACATCTGGGAAAATAAGGTGGCCTATTCCATCACCAACGCTGTGGTCAATGTCTTCCGGTCGATCCCCTTCATCATCCTGATCGTCCTGTTGATCCCCTTCACCAAAGTGTTGATTGGTACGATCCGAGGGGCGAACGCAGCGTTGCCTGCTTTGATCATCGGGGCTGCCCCGTTCTATGCCCGCATGGTCGAGATCGCCCTGCGCGAAGTCAATAAGGGGGTCATCGAGGCGGCAAAAGCGATGGGAGCAAAAACGAGCACCATCATCATGAAGGTCCTTCTTCCTGAATCCATGCCTGCCCTCATCTCCGGAATCACAGTGACGGCCATCGCATTAGTCGGTTACACCGCAATGGCGGGCGTCATCGGTGCAGGGGGACTGGGAAACCTTGCTTTCCTGGACGGATTCCAGCGCAGCAGGACCGATGTCACCCTGGCGGCGACCATCTTGATCCTGGTTCTTGTATTCATCATTCAGCTTGTCGGTGATTATTTCACCAATAAAATAGATAAACGATAAAAGGAGAGAAATCAGATGAAAAAATGGTTAGTGGGCACGATTGCAGCAGCAAGTATTGTAGGATTGGCAGCATGCGGAACCAGCGGGAGCAACGGTAGCTCAGGCGATTCAAAGGAACTCGTGGTCGGAGCATCTAACGTCCCTCATGCTGAGATTCTGGAAGAAGCAAAACCGATCCTTGAAAAAGAAGGGATCGACCTGAAGATCGAGACGTATCAGGATTACGTACTTCCGAATAAAGATCTGGACAGCGGGGACCTGGATGCGAACTACTTCCAGCACATTCCTTACCTTGAGGGGCAAAAGAAAGAACACGGATATGATTTCGTCAGTGCCGGCGGAATTCACATTGAACCGATGGCTGTCTACTCGAAGAAGCATAAATCCCTTAAAGATATCCCGGAAGGCGGAACCATTCTATTCAGTAACTCCGTGGCAGAACACGGAAGGATCCTTACCCTGCTTGAAGCAAACGGGCTGATCAAACTGAAGGATGGAATCGATAAAACCCAAGCAACACTGGATGATATCGCCGAAAATCCTAAAAAGCTGAAATTTGACTACGAATATGAGCCGGCGCTTCTTACTCAGCTTTACAATAACGAGGAAGGCGATGCCGTCGTCATCAACTCCAACTATGCCATCGATAGCGGACTGGATCCGGTCAAGGATTCCATTGCCATCGAAGACAAGGATTCACCGTATGTGAACATCATTGCAGTCAAAAAAGGTGATGAAAACAAAAAAGAGATCAAGGAGCTTGTCAAGGTGCTCCAGTCTGATGAGATCCAGGACTTCATCAATAAAGAGTGGAAAGGGTCCGTCGTTCCGGTCAAAGAATAAATACCAAACATAATCTTTTTGCAATAAGCTCATACTATTTTCGATCACTCGAATTAGAATGGAGCTGAAAGTGAATGCAGGTAGAGCCTAGAAATACAACGGAAGCGGCCCTGCTCGATTACAAGACGGGGCTCGGGATCTTCACTGAAAAAATGCCGGAGCTGGCGCAACAATACAATGCTTTCACGGAGCATTGTTTCCGTGAAGGAGTACTATCGAAGAAAGAGAAGCAGCTGATCGCCCTTGGCATCAGTTTGTATTCTCAAGATGAGTACTGCATCATCTACCATACAAAGGGCTGTCTCGATCAAGGGTGTACGGAAGAAGAAATCCTTGAAGCCGTGGGTGTGACCGCTGCATTCGGCGGCGGTGCAGCCATGAGCCAGGCTGTCACGCTTGTACAACAATCCATGCACGATCTCAATGAACTGAAGCATTAAACGGAAAGGAGGGTCTTCGGACTCTCTTTTTTCGCTTTTCAAAGAGGATGAACTCCTTTCAGGAGGATACAGGCGGAAACGTGTAAGAAAGTCTGACAATTTAGTGCAGAACAGGAGTGAAGGATGATTTTCTCAAAAAATCACCCCACACACGTTTTGGCAAAAGAATGGCAGGGTAGTATCCTTAATGAGTAACACAAAAACCTGAAAGGAATGATTCACTATCGACTCTCTTGACAGTATGTCGTACACAAGCGAAATGGAAAAGGCCATGCATGGAGCCCACGGAGTAGGGTACGAGGTGTACAAACGAAAGCATGAAGTTCGGATGCAAGTAGAGAAGCAGAGAGAGAAGGATTATAGGGAAAGCCGCAGGATGATTGCTGCACTCGATCGAAAAGTGCATGCTAATATATAGAAGAATGACGGAGGAGCCGGTGATGGATGAATCACTGGTTTTTCTTATGTATAGAGGTTTAAATGGTCATCCATCCGTGATAAGGTAGGGGATGTGGGAACATGATTCGGTCAAAGGGCGAATCATGTATGCAGAAGGGCGTTTGGGCCAACAATAGAAGGGTATTTTTTCCCGTTTCCATGCCGTCCCCTTTTGTCTGAAAAAGTTGATTATAGCTTTTATTTGTTATAAGATTGTAATGATAATAAATTGAGAATGGATAAAGAATCCCTTTATTTCATTTATAAAGTCACGGAGGTAATATACATGGCAGGTTCTACTTTAACAATCAAAGATCTTCATGTTGAGATCGAAGGTAAAGAAATCCTCAAGGGTGTCAACCTTGAAATCAAAGGTGGAGAAATTCACGCGGTCATGGGACCGAATGGTACTGGTAAATCCACTCTTTCATCTGCAATCATGGGTCACCCGAAATACGAAGTGACAAAAGGAAGCATCACGTTCGACGGTGAAGATGTCCTTGAAATGGAAGTGGACGAACGCGCACGCGTAGGTCTTTTCCTGGCTATGCAATATCCAAGTGAAATCAGCGGTGTGACGAATGCCGACTTCCTTCGTTCTGCCATCAACAGCCGACGCGAAGAAGGGGAAGAAATCTCCCTTATGAAGTTCATCCGCAAAATGGATTCCGAAATGGAATACCTTGAAATGGATCCGGATATGGCACAGCGTTACTTGAACGAAGGATTCTCCGGTGGGGAGAAGAAACGTAACGAAATCCTTCAGTTGATGATGCTTCAGCCTAAGATCGCCATCCTTGATGAGATCGATTCAGGACTTGATATCGATGCCCTTAAAGTCGTTTCAAAAGGAATCAACAAAATGCGCGGAGAAGACTTCGGCTGCCTCATCATCACTCACTATCAACGTCTGTTGAACTACATCACACCTGATCACGTTCACGTGATGATGCAAGGACGCGTTGTGAAATCCGGCGGTAAAGAACTTGCTCAACGCCTTGAAGCAGAAGGCTATGACTGGATCAAAGAAGAACTGGGAATCAAAGACGAAACTGTCGGCCAAGAAGCGTAAGAGTTAGGAGGATGAATATGACTGTAGAAACGAAACTACCAGTAGATCAAGACTATGTCAGCTCCTACTCAAAACAACTCGGAGAACCAGAATGGATGACGGCCCTGCGTACAGACGCATTCGCCAAAGTCTCACACCTGAACCTCCCTGTTGCGGATAAAACGAAGATCACCAACTGGAACTTCACTCAATTCCAGAAGCATACAGTCGAAAGTGCTGCGTTTTCATCCATGAGCGAGCTGCCCGAAGAAATTAAAGCACTAGTAGAATCTGAAAGTGAATCAGGGAGCCTGTATATCCAGCGCAATAATACTCCTGCCCACTTGAAGATCACGGACGAACTGAAGGACAACGGCGTCATCTTCACCGATATCTTCACTGCTGTGAAAGAGCACGGTGACCTTGTCCAAAAATACTTCATGACCGATGGTGTGAAAGTGGATGAGAACAAGCTTACCGCTCTTCATGCGGCCCTTATGAACGGAGGTACGTTCCTCTACGTTCCTAAAAATGTGGAGCTGACTGAACCTGTTCAGGCCGTATTCATCCATGATGATGCGGAAGTAGCCATGTTCAACCACGTACTTGTTGTGGCAGAAGACAATAGTTCTGTCACTTATGTGGAAAACTATCTTTCTACAGTGGACGTGGAGAATGGCGTGTTCAACATCGTATCAGAAGTCGTGGCTAAGGATAATGCCAAGGTCGCTTACGGTGCCGTGGATACCCTTAACAGCGGAGTGACGACATACGTCAACCGACGCGGTGTGGCATCACGTGATGCGCGCATCGAGTGGGCACTAGGCCTGATGAACGACGGAGATACGGTTTCTGAAAACGTGACGAACCTGATCGGTGACGGTTCTTACGGCGATACGAAATCAGTCGTTGTCGGTCGCGGTAAACAAAAGCAGAATTTCACCACCAAGGTTGTTCATTTCGGTAAAAATTCCGAAGGCTACATCCTTAAACATGGTGTGATGAAAGATGAAGCTTCTTCCATCTTCAATGGAATCGGAAAGATCGAGCACGGTGCTTCGAAATCGAATGCCGAGCAGGAATCACGCGTCCTCATGCTGAGTGAAAAAGCGCGCGGAGATGCAAATCCGATCCTATTGATCGATGAAGACGATGTAACTGCAGGACATGCTGCCTCTGTAGGGCGCGTTGATCCGCTTCAACTTTACTACCTCATGAGCCGCGGGATCCCTCAGAAAGAAGCTGAACGTCTCGTGATTCACGGATTCCTGGCGCCGGTTGTCAACCAGCTGCCGATCGAGGGCGTGAAGAAACAGCTTGTCGAGGTAATCGAAAGGAAAGTCAACTAATGGATATCCAAGAGATTCGTAAACATTTTCCGATTCTCGACCAGGAAGTGAACGGCCATCCATTGGTGTATCTGGATAGTGCAGCCACCTCTCAAAAACCGATTTCGGTCATCGAGGCTGTGAGCGACTACTATAAAGGCTATAATTCGAACGTCCACCGCGGGGTCCATACCCTCGGTACAAGGGCGACGGATGGATATGAAGGAGCACGTGAAAAGGTACGCTACTTCATCAATGCGGCGACTACGGAAGAAGTGATCTTCACCCGTGGGACGACGACATCCATCAACACCGTCGCAGCAAGCTACGGCCGCGCCAATGTGGAAGAAGGCGACGAAATCGTCATCACCCACATGGAGCACCATAGCAACATCATTCCATGGCAGCAGCTTGCCAAGGAAAAAGGGGCCGTCCTGAAGTACGTTCCCCTGCAGGAAGATGGAACCATCACCCTGGAGGATGTCCGTGCAACGATCACGTCCAAGACGAAAATCGTGGCCATCATGATGGTCTCAAACGTACTCGGTACGATGAATCCGATCAAGGAGATCACGAAAATCGCCCATGAAAACGGAGCGGTCATGATGGTGGACGGTGCCCAGGCTGCCCCGCATATGAAGATCGACGTGCAGGATCTCGACTGTGATTTCTTTGCCTTCTCAGGCCATAAGATGGTCGGACCTACTGGAATCGGTGTTCTGTACGGGAAGAAGAAGCACCTGGAAGCGATGGAGCCGGTAGAGTTCGGCGGCGAAATGATTGATTTCGTCGGGCTTTACGACTCTACCTGGAAAGAGCTCCCGTGGAAGTTCGAAGGGGGCACCCCGATCATCGCTGGTGCGATCGGTCTTGGGGCCGCCATCGACTTCCTCGAAGATATCGGTCTTTCCAACATTGAAGCCCATGAACATAAGCTTGCCGCTTATGCCCTTGAAAAAATGAGTGCTGTGGAAGGCATGAAGATCTTCGGACCACAGGATCCTGCACAGCGTGCCGGACTCGTGACGTTCAACATCGATGACGTCCATCCACACGATGTCGCTACCGTCCTTGACTCGGAAGGCATAGCCGTCCGTGCCGGCCATCACTGTGCACAGCCGCTGATGAAATGGCTCAATGTATCAGCAACAGCCCGCGCCAGCTTCTATCTGTACAACACAGAAGAAGAAATCGACAGATTGGTCGCGGGGCTAGTGAAGACGAAGGAGTTTTTCAGCGATGTCTTTTAATAACTTAGATCAGCTCTATCGGCAGGTCATCATGGATCATTACAAGAATCCACGGAATAAGGGTTCTCTCGATGATGGCAGCTTTACCATCGATATGAACAACCCGACGTGCGGTGACCGCATCCACCTTACACTGAAAGTGGAAGACGGGATCGTCCAGGATGCGAAGTTCGACGGAGAAGGATGTTCCATCTCCATGGCTTCGGCATCCATGATGACCCAAGCGGTCAAAGGCAAGGAGATCGACGAAGCACTCAAGCTTTCGAAGATCTTCTCGGATATGATGCAAGGAAATGACTATGACGATGATGTCGATCTTGGAGATATAGAAGCATTACAAGGAGTCGCCAAGTTCCCGGCCCGCATCAAGTGTGCGACGCTCGCGTGGAAGGCGATGGAAAAAGGAGTGCGTGAAGAAGAGCAGAACTAAGCTTTTCTTCTTGCTCCATTAACGAATGGAGGAATCAACATGGCGAAGAAGATGCCTGAGATCGGAGATTACAAATACGGTTTTAGCGATAAAGACGTATCGATTTTCCGTTCAAAACGCGGTTTGACGCGGGAAATCGTTGAAGAGATCTCCCGTATGAAAGATGAACCGAAATGGATGCTTGATTTCCGCTTGAAATCATTGGATCATTTCTATAATATGGCGATGCCTCAGTGGGGAGGAAATCTTCAGGAACTGAATTTCGATGATATCACGTACTACGTGAAGCCATCTGAGAAGTCCGAGCGCAGCTGGGATGAAGTTCCGGAAGAAATCAAGCAGACGTTCGATAAGCTTGGAATCCCTGAAGCAGAGCAAAAATACCTTGCCGGTGTATCGGCTCAGTACGAGTCCGAAGTGGTTTACCACAACATGCAGGAAGACCTCGAGGAAATGGGGATCGTCTTCAAGGACACAGATTCTGCTCTTAAAGAAAATGAAGAGCTGTTCCGTGAGCATTGGGCGAAAGTCATCCCGCCTACAGACAACAAGTTCGCAGCATTGAACTCGGCTGTATGGTCAGGTGGATCCTTCATCTATGTACCGAAGGGCATCAAAGTGGATACGCCACTTCAAGCCTACTTCCGTATCAACTCGGAGAATATGGGTCAGTTCGAGCGTACGCTCATCATCGTTGATGAAGATGCGAGCGTTCATTACGTAGAGGGATGTACAGCACCTGTCTACACAACGAACTCCCTCCACTCGGCTGTCGTCGAGATCATCATCAAGAAAAATGCGTACTGCCGTTATACAACGATCCAAAACTGGGCGAACAACGTTTACAACCTTGTAACGAAGCGTGCAGTATGTGAAGATAACGCAACGATGGAATGGGTCGATGGAAACATCGGTTCAAAACTGACGATGAAATACCCTGCTGTCATCCTTAAAGGGGAAGGCGCCCGTGGTATGACGCTTTCTATCGCACTTGCGGGTAAAGGGCAGCATCAGGATGCCGGTGCCAAAATGATCCACCTTGCACCGAACACGTCCTCTACGATCGTTTCCAAATCCATCTCGAAACACGGTGGGAAAGTAACGTATCGCGGAATCGTGCATTTTGGACGCAAAGCGGAAGGCGCACGCTCGAACATCGAGTGTGACACGCTGATCATGGATAACCAATCCACTTCTGATACGATCCCTTACAACGAAATCCTGAACGATAACATTTCCCTTGAGCACGAAGCGAAAGTATCGAAGGTTTCTGAAGAGCAGCTCTTCTACTTGATGAGCCGTGGAATCTCAGAAGAAGAAGCAACGGAAATGATCGTAATGGGCTTCATCGAGCCGTTCACGAAAGAACTTCCAATGGAATATGCCGTTGAAATGAACCGTCTGATCAAGTTTGAGATGGAAGGTTCAATCGGATAATAATCAACGCAGATGATAAGACGGAGCCCATTTCGGCTCCGTCTTTTTTATCTTCTTAAGGAAGAAAATTTCCTGTTGGTGGTCCGTTCACAGGGTCCTATACCGCCGGAGCTAACTTCTTATGCCCTTTTCGATTTTGCCGCTGTTTCTTCACATAAGGCATTACCCACCGATCCAGTCCACACCGGCCGGCATTCGCTCCTGCGACAAGCAGGAAGATCGTGAGGATGACCATCTGTGGGTTGGTGCTGGTGGTTCCGCTGAGAAGGAAGCTGAAGTTCATCGTGATGCCGCCGAGGGCTGCAAGATTCGTGAACAGTCCGAGGATCAAGCCGATTCCGACGAGAACCTCTCCCCACATGACGAGTGTGGCGAACAACTCATGGTTAGGGAGTGCGACCTGTTCAAGGAAGGTTGCCCACCACGTCTGTACAGCCGGATGATCACCTGTCGCCTTGCCAATTGCTCCCTGGAGGAACCCGGTGACTTCGAATCCACCGGTGATCTTCCCAATGCCGGAAGTCAGCCAGAAGTACCCCAGATACAGCCTGATAATCGTCAATACGCCTGCCACTGCTTTATTGTTACGTAAAAATGCGTTTACCATCACCATTCACTCCCTGATTCCGTTTTAAGAGGGCTAGCTCCTCTACACTTTCAGTATAAGCACGTAAGAGAAAAAAGACGATAAGTTTGTTCAGTATTTCACAAACTAGACATTTCTTCATGACAAACTTGTTAACTTTTGGATGAAAGGGTTAAAAGGGATCATGAGGTCATTTTAATAAGCAATTCCGACACCTCCAAACGGAAATCGAATGGGTTGTGTGATAGAATGAATTCACATAAAAGGCAGGTGCTGAACGATGATCTATGTTGGCGTGACTGGGTGGGGGGACCATGACACCCTTTATGAAAACGTCCCGGCAAGGGATAAGCTGAAGGAGTACGGCGCCCACTTCCCGGTGGTGGAAGTGGATGCATCCTTTTATGCCGTACAGCCGGTGAAGAATGTAAGGAAATGGGTGGATGAAACACCTGATGCGTTCCGATTCATCGTGAAGGCCTATCAGGGGATGACGGGGCATCAGCGCGGTGAGATCCCGTTTGAATCAAAGGATGCCATGTTTGAGGCATTCAAGGAATCCCTCGTTCCATTCCTAGAGAGCGGTAAGCTTGCCATGGTCCTATTCCAATTCCCGCCATGGTTCGACTGTACAAAAGATAATGTGAACTATATCAGATATTGTAGGGAACAGATGCAGGGGATCCCGGTGTCTCTTGAGTTTCGTCACCAAAGCTGGTATTCACCTGATTTCCGCCAGGGGACGCTCGGTTTCATGAAGGATGAAGACTGGATCCATTCGATCTGTGATGAGCCTCAGGCTGGAGAGGGATCTGTCCCAAGAGTGGTCGAAGCGACGAATGGAGATGCCACCCTCATCCGGTTCCACGGACGGAATGTGTATGGCTGGAATCACACGGGTCAGGAAAACTGGCGTGAGGTCCGTTATCTCTACCGGTATAATCAGGCCGAGCTTGAGGAGTGGATTCCCCATATCAGGAAGCTTGAGCAAGAATCGAAGGATCTGTATATCCTTTTCAATAATAATTCAGGCGGTGACGCAGCGGATAATGCCAAACAGATGATCGAACTGCTTGGAATACAGTACAGCGGCCTTGCACCGAAGCAGCTGGATCTGTTCTGATGCACATGTAGAAAAAGGCAAAGCCTTACAGGAGTGAACTTAATTGAAAGAAACGATCCATATTTATCACACCAATGATTTGCATAGTCATTTTGAGCACTGGTCGAGGATAAGGGACCTCATGAAGGACCGGAGACTGCTGCATGAGAGCGAAGGAGAAGAGGTCTTCGTATTTGATGTAGGAGATCATGTCGATCGCTCCCATCCTCTCACAGAGGCCACCCTCGGAAAGGGTAACATCAAGTTCCTGAACGAAGCAGGGTACGACGGAGTCACGATCGGGAACAACGAGGGCATCACCCTTGATCATGAAGAATTGAATCACCTGTATGATGAAGCGGCATTCCCGGTCATCCTTGGGAACCTCTTCGACGAATCCATGGCGATGCCGGATTGGGTCACCCCTTATCAGATCTACCGGACGAAAGGGGACGTGAAGATCGGGGTCCTTGGTTTAACGGCGCCTTTCTATCCTTTTTATCAGGCGCTGGGCTGGACCGTCACCGAGCCGATCGCTGAGCTGAGGAAGCTGTTGGACGAACTGAGGCCGAAAGTGGACGTGCTCATCCTTTTATCCCATCTGGGCATCCGTGATGATGAATGGATCGGGGAGGAGTTCCCCGAAGTGGACGTCATCCTCGGAGCCCACACCCATCACATCCTTCAGGAAGGGAAGGAGGTCAACGGCACCCTTCTCGGTGCAGCGGGCAAGTACGGGAATTTTGTCGGTCATATGGTGATCGAAGTGGATTCTTCAAGCAAGAAAATCCTCACGAGGAAAGCCGGGCTCTATGCGTATGAAGATCTTCCTGAGACCGGGGTTGAGCCGGATGAAAAACGAAGGTGGGTACTGGAGGGTCAAGCATTACTGGAGGAAGAAATTGCTGATCTGAAAACAGGGCTCTCCGTCGACTGGTATGCTCCGTCGCCGCTACCACTCCTTCTCAGTGAAGCGCTCATGGAGTGGACAGATGCCGATTGTTCGTTCGTGAATGCGGGACTCCTCATGGAAGGCCTGCAAACAGGGGCCGTCACAAAGAGGGACCTGCATCACATCCTGCCACACCCGATTAATCCGTGTCTGATCACGCTCACGGGAGAAGAGCTGAAGGAGATCATCACGCTCACCTTAAATGAATCGTGGCCAGCTCTTGAAGTGAAAGGTCTGGGATTCAGGGGTAAGGTCCTCGGGCAATTCGTTTACACCAATATCAGCTTTACTGAAGGTGATCTGTTGGTGGAAGGAGAGCGTCTTGATCCTCATGAGAGCTACAAGGTGGCACTGCCGGATATGTTTACATTCGGTCACTTCTTCCCTTCTCTAAAAACAAAACCGAAAAAGTATTTCATGCCTGAGTTCTTGCGGGATGTCCTTGGGTGGAAACTCGGCAAAATGAATAATTGAAGCAACAGGTTTTCCTTTCTTCTATGAATAATCCTTGCAATAGGTAATTATACCTTGCAGAATTACAGGTTTCCTTTATAATGGACATATTAGTAAATTTTGTCGAAAAATGAAGGGGATATATAGGAGATTAGTATGATGCTCATTTCTACAAGGTCCATCAGATCCGGCATGGTTCTAGGTTCACCGGTCTATAACATGAGAGGAAAGATGCTGATTCATGATCGCGTGCCGCTCACGGACCGCATGATTCAGCGGCTGTTAGAGTTGAATATTCAATATGTTTATATCGAAGATTCTCTTTCCCATGGAATCGAGGTCAAAGAGACCGTTTCAAAGAAAGTGAGACAGGAGACGATCAAAAGCATCGAGAAGGCATTCAGTCAGGTCAAGCAATCGGGCATCCCGAAAAGCGTGTTGTTTGAGGAGAGTGCTAGGCAAATGACTGGCATCATCGGAGTCGTCCTGCAGGAAGTCAAGGAGAACAATGACCTTCTGACGATCCTGACAGATGTTTTCTCCTATGATTCTTATATCTTCCATCATTCGTTCAATGTGACACTCTATACCCTTTCGATCGGCCTTAAGCTGAATCTTCCCCAAAAGCAGCTCGAACAGCTCGGGGTTGGAGCGATTCTTCATGATATCGGCAAAATGTGCATATCGGAGGAAATCCTCATGAAGCCGGGCAGACTGACGGAAGCGGAATTTGCTGAAATCAAACTCCATTCCGAGAGGGGATTTGAAATCCTCCGCGGCCTTCATTCGGTGTCCATCCTCGTAGCGCACTGTGCGTATCAGCACCATGAGAGGTTGGACGGCTCAGGATATCCCAGGGGAATCAAGGAAGAAGACATCCATCCATTCGCCAAGATCATTGCGGTCGCCGACGTCTTTGACGCCATGACCTCCAACCGGGTATACCGGGATGCCATGCTTCCCCATCAGGCGCTCGAGATCCTTTATGCAGGAGCGGGGACCCTGTTCGACAGGGAGGTCATCGAAGCCTTCAGGCGCTCCGTGGCCATCTATCCGAATGGGATGATCATCGAGCTGAATGATGATCGGAAAGCCATCGTGGCCGAGCAGAATCAAGGGGTGACCGACCGTCCTGTTGTACGGATCGTCGAAGAGCGGGGAGAACGTCTGGAAACCCCTTATGAAATCGATTTGAGCAAGGAATTTGATATCATCATCACGGGCTTTGATCCGGATTTTGAAGTCGGGATCCCTTCCCGTACATGACCCCCCTCTATCGTGGGGTCTTTTTTGCGTTGAATGGTTTAAAATATTTCCATATAGGGAATATCCATTGTCAAAGACCCGGCAGTTTGATATAGTTGTATAGAAAATTTTATAAGCAACCACATCATCAATCCGATGGGGTAGAGGCGCAGGGTTCATTAGTAAGCTGTTTGAGGATGACAACTGAGAGAACAGATGAAAGGGAACTTTTGCCGAAGTAGCCATGTATGTCGAATGCATGGGTGCTGGGGTTATCTTGAAAAAGGATGACACTGTCATTATAGAGGTACTCTATAATGGGGAGCTACAGATCGTGATGGAGCACTTACGTTACTGACAAGGTAATGATAGTATCTCTATCATTGCCTTTTTTGTTTGCCTTCTATCATGTTTCAGCACTTCCCCCCTATCAATTCATAGGAGGAACTCATGGAAAACACCATTTACTCATTGATCCCGCCACTCTTGGCCATCTTGATGGTCGTACTGACGCGGAGGGTACTTTTATCCCTCGGTGTAGGGATTGTAGCATCAGCACTCTTAATAGCCAATTTTTCAATCGTAGAAACGATCTCCCTCGTATGGGATGGTTTCATCGGGAATCTATACGCAGATGGAGAATGGAATAAAGGGAATATCTTCATCATCCTTTTCCTGCTTCTGCTTGGTATCATCACGGCATTCATCAATATCACGGGCGGAAGCCGTGCCTTCGGTGAATGGGCCATCAAGCGAGTGAAGACCCGCAGGGGTGCACAACTCCTTGCAGCCGTACTCGGTATCATCATCTTCATCGACGATTATTTTAATGCACTTGCGGTCGGTCAGGTAGCACGTCCTGTCACGGACCGTCACAATATTTCAAGGGCAAAACTTGCCTATATCATTGATTCGACTTCAGCTCCCATTTGTGTGGTTTCACCGGTTTCAAGCTGGGGGGCGTACATCATCGGCATCATGGGGACGATCCTGGCTGCGCATAATGTGACCGACATTTCGGCATTTTCTGCCTTCGTGCAAGTTGTTCCGATGAACTTTTACGTTTGGGCCACGATCCTTTTCGTATTGTTGATTGCCATCAGGGGCATCGACTTTGGGAAAATGCGTGAGCATGAAGTGAAAGCGATCCAGACAGGTGAGCTGTATGATGCATCAAAAGAAATCCCAGGAGAACTTAAAAATGAGCTTCCCGTCAGCCCAAGGGGAACAGTCGGTGACCTTGTCTGGCCGATTGTTGCTCTCGTCGTCGGAACGGTCGGTGCCATGCTGTGGACCGGATACCGTGCGGTGGGATCCTTCGATCTTCTCAAAGTGTTCGAGAACACCGATGTAACACTTTCGCTGATTCTCGGAGGGGTTGTCGGATTTATCGTTTCCCTGCTCTTCTTCCTCAGACAGGTGAGTATGAAAGGCGTGGAAGGGAGTGCACTCGGTAAAGGGATCATCGAGGGGGTTAAGTCGATGTTGCCAGCCGTTTACATCCTGTTCTTCGCTTGGACGATCGTTACGCTGATCGGAGAATTGGAGACAGGGAAGTATCTTGCGGGTCTCGTTGAACAATCGAGCATACCTGTAGCGGCCCTGCCTTTCATCCTGTTCGTTGTGGCTGGATTCATGGCCTTTTCGACGGGAACTTCCTGGGGATCCTTCGGGTTGCTTCTCCCGATTGCAGGTGAGATTGCGGCCAATACGGATATCACGATCCTGCTTCCATCCATGGCGGCCGTCCTTGCCGGAGCGGTATTCGGAGACCACTGCTCTCCGATTTCGGATACTACCATCCTTTCCTCCACCGGAGCAGGGAGCAATCACATCGACCACGTCCTCACCCAGCTGCCATATGCCCTCATTGCAGCGGGTGCAGCGGCAGTCGGCTATCTTGTCCTCGGATTCACCGAGAACACGTGGCTCGGGCTGCTGACGGTCATCGTGCTTGTCGTGGGTGTGTCGTTCCTGATCGGGAAGAAATCAGAAACAGTGGCAGAACAGCATTAGCAGGAAGCCGGGAATTCATCCCGGCTTCTTTTTTTTGGGGGATGATGGGGAGTCAGCCGTTCTCCGCAGGTACATCTTCACATGGGGAAAGAGGCGTGGTGAATAAGTAATGCATTCTCTTGTAATGTGTCAGAATTATGAAAAATCTCTTTGACAATTGTCCTAGAACTAGCTATACTGTCTTTAGATTTAATGTTCAGAAAATATAAAAATTTCAATCGAATCCGATTGGAATGACACAGGGGGAAATAAGATGGAAAATCGCAGTCAGTTCGGCACCCGTGCAGGTTTTATCATGGCGGCTGTCGGATCCGCCATCGGACTAGGGAATATCTGGCGATTCCCGGCAGTCGCCTATGAGAACGGAGGAGGGGCATTCTTCATCCCGTATCTATTTGCCCTCTTAACGGCGGGGATTCCGCTTTTGATCATGGAATTCACGATCGGGCATAAATATCGAGGGTCCGCTCCGCTCTCTTATTTCAGGATGAACCGCAAGCTTGAATGGCTTGGTTGGTGGCAGGTTGCCATTGCGTTTATTATCTCGACCTACTACTCGGTCATCATTGCATGGGCCATGTCTTACAGCGTATTCTCCTTCAATCTTGGATGGGGAGATGATACAGAAGGGTTTCTTTTCGGGAAATATTTGAATTTGTCAGCGGATGCCGGACAGACGGGAAGCATTGTACCTGGAGTGTTCATTCCATTGGTCATCGTTTGGGCGGTGGCGTTGGGGATTCTCTTCCGGGGAGTTAAGAAAGGAATTGAAGTAGCCAATAAGATTTTCATTCCTGCACTTGTTATTATCTTTTTAATCATTGTAATCAGAGCCGTCACTCTTCCTGGTGCAATGGAAGGTCTGGATGCATTCTTCAAACCTGATTTCTCAAAGATCGCTGATCCAAGCGTATGGGTAGCAGCATATGGACAGATTTTCTTCAGTTTATCCATTGCATTCGCCATCATGATTACGTACTCAAGTTATCTTCCGAAGAAGTCAGATATCACCAACAATGCGTTCATCACTGGATTTGGTAACTCCAGTTTTGAGTTGCTGGCCGGTATTGGGGTTTTTGCAGCACTAGGATTCATGGCTCAATCCCAAGGTCTTTCCGTCCAGGATGTCGTTAGTGGGGGCGTTGGTCTCGCCTTTGTAGTGTTTCCGCAGATCATCAATTCTTTTCCTGCACTCAATGGGTTATTCGGCTTCCTTTTCTTCGCATCTCTCGTCTTAGCCGGTTTGACCTCTCTTATTTCAATCACAGAGACATATGTCGCAGCGGTCTCAGAGAAATTTGGAATCTCCCGCAAGAAGGCTGTCTTGTTCGGCGGTGGACTTTCGGCAATTGTCTCTATTCTATTTGCGACTCAGAACGGGTTGCGCTTCCTCGATGTAGCTGACTACTTCATCAACCAATTCGGAGTAGCATTCGTCGGCTTGATCGAAGTCATCGTGGTCGTTTGGTTCCTGCGCAAACTCAATCCGCTTCAGGCGCACGCCAATGAAATCTCTGATATCCGTCTCGGAGCCTGGTGGAAGGTTTGTCTAGGAGTCATCACACCGGTTGTCCTCGGTTTCATGATGTTTGGTTTGTTCAAAATCAATCTTCTGAAACAATTTGACACTGAAAACGGAAACTATGAAGGGTATCCAGATATGTTCATCAACTTAAGCGGATGGGCTGTTGCAGCCTTTGCCCTTGTACTTGGATTCCTCTTTACCGTCAAGCGTTGGAGCTCCAAAACAGAAGCTGACACCACATACAAGGAGGTAAGCTAATGGGTACAGGAGCAATCATCAGCATGATCGTTGGTATCGTAATCATTTGGGGCGGACTTGTAGCGAGCATAGCCAATGCCGTCATCAGTTCGAAAAAGCAGAAGCAGGCATAAGGAAAAAGCAGACGATGGGATGATCTCCCTTGTCTGCTTTTTTTATTCTCCCTTGGACCGATCCTTCCGCTCCCACATTTTCAGATGGGGATACGGGTCGAAGGACCACTCAGTGATTCCATTGTCTTTGTACATACCATAATGAAGGTGGGGCGGGAATTTTCCTGCCGTCCCCGGGGGGCCGTATCCGGAACTTCCCACTCCTCCGATCACCGTGCCGGGCTCAACGACCTGTCCGATCTTCAGATCTTTGGAGAATCCGTTCAGATGTGCATAATAGTGATACGTATTATTGATATCACGTATTCCGATGCGCCATCCCCCATATCGATTCCATCCTTTCATTTCGACGATGCCGTATGAAGTCGACCGGACCGGTACCCCGTAATCGGCAAACAGGTCTGTGCCTTCATGCATCCGTTTACCTCCCCAACCCCGGGCATCACCCCATGTATTCCGGTAGCTGTAGTTATACCTCTGGGGGAGCGGGAATGCTTTCGCGTTGAGGTGGATCGTGTCGAACTTCTTGTACACCAGTGCTTTTCCCATGATGATACTGACAGTCTTATCCCGCTTGTAATACTCCCATAGGGCAAGCTTCACATTATCGTGATCGATCCCGTAGCGGAGAATGAAGTGGGAAAGGGATGCAAGGCGATCCTCATCACTCAGCAGGCTGGCTTTCCCGTCAAGGTCTCCATCGCGACCGAACCCGTCGAATAGGGAGATGGTCAATGGATTGGCATCTTCCCGGTTGGGATTGAGGGCGCCGGTCCATGTTTCAGGGCTGATGTGAATGGAGATCGGCGAGGTGGGTTTTTCCCGGTCCTGCCTGGAGAAGCGTAAACTCCTCTCGTATTGATCGATGGCTGCCATATAATACCAGGGAATCTGGGTGAGGGCTTCATTTTTTTTGAAAAGCTCCATCCTTTTGTTATGGATCTGTTCCTCTGACATTTCCTTTGCGACGGTCAGTTGAACCGGATGGATGACAATGAAGAAGAACATGAGAGCAGCGAATATCACCTTTTTCAACAAGGGCAACCCTCCTAGGATTTCTATCTGTTTTTAGTTTGTTTCCAGAACGCATTTTCATTAACATCAATAAATGGTAATCATGGTCAGCATGCTTGTTTTCGCATTTTTAGTATGATAAAGTGACAAAAGAGACTTATTGATGATGGCTTTTTTACATAAGATGAACGAGCTGTATTTGCGTTTCACTCTTTGCCTAAGTCAACTATTTAGGATAGGAGATGTGGAGGATGAGTAAGAAAGAAGAACATATCAGAAAACCGGATTGGCTTAAAATTAAGCTGAATACGAATGATAATTATATGGGTCTTAAGAAAATGATGAGGGAAAAGAATCTTCACACAGTATGTGAAGAAGCCCGCTGCCCGAATATCCATGAATGCTGGGGAACACGCCGTACGGCTACATTCATGATCCTTGGTGACGTATGTACACGTGCCTGCCGCTTCTGTGCGGTCAAAACAGGCCTTCCAAATGAACTTGATCTGGCAGAACCTGAACGCGTAGCAGATTCTGTGCAGCTGATGAACCTGAAACACGTGGTTGTCACAGCAGTTGCTCGTGATGATTTGAAAGATGGAGGATCCCAAGTATTTGCTGAAACGGTGCGTGCGATCCGCCGCAAGAGTCCTTTCACGTCTATTGAAGTACTACCATCCGATATGGGCGGAGTTTTCGAAAACATCAAAACATTGATGGATGCGAAACCGGATATCATGAACTATAACGTGGAAACGGTACGCCGTTTGACTCCAAGAGTTCGTGCCCGTGCAACGTACGACCGTACCCTTGAGTTCCTTCGACGTGCCAAAGAACTCAACCCTGACATCCCGACGAAATCAAGCATCATGGTGGGGCTTGGTGAAACGAAGGAAGAGATCCTTGAAACAATGGACGACCTTCGTGCAAACCATGTGGATATCGTGACGCTCGGTCAATATCTGCAGCCTTCCAAGAAGCACCTCAAAGTACAAAAATACTACCACCCGGATGAGTTCGCTGAACTTCGTGAAGCCGCCATGGAAAAAGGCTTCAGCCACTGTGAAGCAGGCCCGCTTGTACGTTCTTCGTACCACGCGGACGAACAAGTCAATGCGGCAGCCAAAGCAAGACAGGCAGCTGGTGAACAAGAAATCCAAAACGCATAATACCCAAAAAGCATCCCGGAACCCGGGATGCTTTCTTGATGTTCGGGGAAGGGAGGCTCAAGGTCATAAGTCAAAGCACTCAAAAGCACAGAATGCCTTTTTTTGTGCTTCGCCTTATGCTTGTCGCCTCAGTGCGACCCGCCTCCGCTTTTCGTGATGTCCAGCTCCGGCGTGTTGAGGCTCGAGGTCATAAGTCAAAGCACTCAAAAAGGCAAAGGGCGCCTTTCCGAGTGCTTCGCCTTATGCTTGTCGCCTCAGTGCGACCCGCCTCCGCTTTTCGTTAGTCCATGATATAGTCTTTTCTGATTTTATCCTGATTGATCTGGTGGACGTCGTCGTCTTGCATTTCGTAATCGGAGGACATTTCGCCGTTGGCGTTTTCACCGTTGTTTATTTCCCGGCCCTGGGGGGAATCCTGTAGCATGAGGCTGATGGTGTTATCGATGCTGTCGCTTACGTTCTCGCTATCGGTATCCATCTTGGCCAGATTTTCGACGTCCCTCATGAGGGCTTTATCATCGGTTACATATACGTGGTACCATCTGGGGATGACTGACATGGCGGTTTTTTTCACCTGATCGGCGACATTGAATCGTCCGTCTTTATCGGTTTTATCCGTTACATATGACACGAGGACCTCTTCGTCGGTAACGAGGGTCGCACAGTCTTTGACATGTGGGATGGCAACGCTCATTTTACTGATCGTATCAGCCACTTGTTCCCTGTTGATGCTGTACATATCCTTCATGGGCATGGCGTTGTTGCCGGGGTTCTTTTGGTGTCGCACGTATCCGAAGTCTTCCCCGCGTTGTGAGCCTTTTTTGGTCCAGCTGTCTTCGTTATAGAGATCTTCTCTGTCGTTGACATTGATCGTATTTCCGTTGTCATGGAACATTTCTTCATTCGACTTGTTGATGCCATTACAGCCGGCACTTGTCACAGTTAGGCCGAGAATGGCAAAGCTTACGAATGTTTTCTTCAATCAAAACACCCCCTATTTCTAGGGTGACCAACCTGAAATGCAATTTATCATAGTAATTAATGGACAATCCGTTATAATTTAAAGTAGAGAGAAAAAGGAAAGTAGGTGGGAGCATATGATCTGCATACAGAATGCATGCTATGAAATCATAGATGAGTATCGGGATGGATTCAATGAGGAAGCATTCAAGGAACGTTACAGTGATATCTTGAGTAAATATGATTACATCTTGGGGGACTGGGGGTACGGTCAGCTTCGGCTGAAGGGGTTCTTCGATGATCAGAACCAGAAGTCTTCCTTTGATACAAAGGTGAGCACCCATAAGGATTACCTGTACGAGTACTGTAACTTCGGTTGTGCATACTTTCTTGTGAAAAAAGTCAAGAAATGAACAAAAGGAACAACGCCTATGTTGTTCCTTTTGTTTTTACTCATTTTCAGTATAAGGCGGTTCTTCATTCCGGTCCGGATCCGCATGGGGAGGATGGGCACCCGGCATTTGCCGAGGAATATCCTGATGGAGCGATTTGTTTTCGTAGTTGAAGGCGCTATAATAGCGCTGTCCGTCTTTCCAGGGGGTGCTTTTGTTCTCAACGGGGGTCTTCTTCCCGATGGGCGAACCATACGGCCCTTCTGGAAGGGTCTCGGGGACGAGGAAGTTTCTACCCGTTTCTACATTGGAGAAGTCTGTATACGACTGATTCTCTTTATCCGGCATGGTATTCCCTCACTTTCGTTTGGGAATAGTATGTGAAAGGCGGGGAAGCTTCATTCATGATTACATGATGACTTCAGAGAGGAAATCCCTTAATTCGATGGCTTCTTCTTCTGTGAGCTTGAATGTGCTTTCCAGATAACCGGGTTCATCCAGGTCATCGCGCCCGATGATGGCGAAGCGGTTACCCTGCAGATCAAAAACCAGGGATTTCCCGTAGTATCGTTCTGTCTGGGTGATGGCCAGGTCGTATCGCTGCTCTTCTCCCATGAAGCTGACAAAGCGGGTACGGGTCTGTTCGATGTCGTCATAAAGATAAAAACGTTCTTCCACTTGTATTCCCTCCATTTGTATATCGCTTCATTCATCATAACAAAATCAGGTTTATGTGCAACATCTGTCCTTAGTCGGTTACTGGAATCTGTGATAAAATGGGGACAGTACTGCGAGATGAGGTGGACATAATGTATTTTGTGGATAGGGAAAAGATTGAAGAAAGACTCGTATTCATGCAGCATCAACTGGTCCTCTATACTGATGGCCAGGGATGGGACAAGCCCTACGGGAAGCTTGCCCTTGAGCGGATTGCCCATACCTTGATTGAATCGATCCTGGATGTAGGCAACAGCATGATCGATGGTTTCATCATGAGGGATCCAGGGAGTTATGATGATATCATTGATATCCTCCTCGATGAAAATGTGATCGACGAAGCGATGAGTGAAGACTTCAAGCGGTTCATTGCCAAACGGAAGGACCTTGTTCAGGACTATCCGTCTGTCGACATTCAGGAAATCCATGCCTTGCTGGAAGATATCAAGGCGAATCTGGAGCGGTTCCCTTATCAAATCAGGAGCTATCTTGAGAACGAGCTTGGACCGGTATCGGCATTTAAAAATTGATAACAAAACGCTTTCTGTACAGAAAGCGTTTTCTTGATGAGGTGAAGAAAATGAAGGATTATAAAGGGTATCTCATCGACTTGGATGGGACGATGTATAAAGGGTCGGAAAAGATTGAAGAAGCGGGTGATTTCATCCGCAGTCTCCAACACAAGGGAATTCCTTATCTGTTTGTGACGAATAACTCCTCCCGTAGACCGGAACAGGTGGCAGAAAAGCTGCGTGGATTCGATATCCCGGCGGAAGCTGCGCAAGTGTTTACGACGTCGATGGCGACCGCTCAATACGTACATGATCGTAAAGCCGGTGGCAGTGCCTATGTCATCGGTGAGGAAGGAATCCGCGATGCACTTGTGGACAAAGGGATCACCCTGAAAGATGAAGGAGTGGACTTCGTCATCGTTGGAATCGACAGGGAGATCAATTATGAAAAATTATCGCTTGCCTGCCTTGCGGTTCGGAACGGGGCAGAGTTTATCTCGACCAATGGAGACATCGCCATTCCCACTGAAAGGGGACTTCTCCCGGGGAACGGCTCGTTGACGGCAGTCGTGACCGTTTCGACGGGGACGGAGCCAGTATTTATCGGGAAACCCGAACCGATCATCATGGAACAGGCTCTTACGGTACTAGGTACCAGTAAAGAAGAGACCCTCATGGTAGGAGATAACTATGACACCGACATCATGGCTGGGATCCGTGCGGGAATCGATACCCTGATGGTGCACACGGGTGTGACACCGAAGGAGATGCTGAAGGAGAAAAAGGAACAGCCCACTTATTCTCTGGACCATCTTGGCCAATGGACGATATGATCTCTTGAGAGAAGCCTGCCCTCCTGAAGGAGGGCAGGCTTCTCTCATAATCAAGTGTGAATTTATTGGGATTTAAAAGGGAAATTCCATAAGAAATAACACATTTTCCGTGGACAACGTTGTCTTGTATAAGTAAAATAGAACTAGTGTTTAAGAAGCAAAAAAGACAGATCTCTGTTTGGAAAGCCTACAAACCCTATGATTGTGACATCCCTCATTCAACTTAGCGTATGAGCGTTCGTGGAATTTGCGTTTACTCCATCAGGATTTAACTACTCCCTCTAGCTAACTTTCCCAGTACCATCAATTTTGAACAGAAGGTCTTCTTCTTGCCAATACTGATAGAGTTTGAAAAGGTTTAAAAAAGCTACAATTTTTCTAATCTTTTCATGTGTTAAATGATATCTAATCGGGTAAATACAACAGACAAGATGAAAATTGGGGACTATTAGCATTGGTACCTTTTCAATTTCTAACTATTCTTTACGAAAAGTAAGGCAACTTTAAGAATGGAAGACATTGTTTCTTATTTGGACGCGAAACAACACACATCAATTCTAAAGAATTTTAAAAGGGTAGTGAGGTAATGAGTGTTACAGAACTTGTCGGGAAGAAAATCAGACATCATAGAAGGTCGAAAGAGATCACCATTCAGGAATTAAGTCGTGTATGCGGATTAACGGTCAATTACATCTCGTTAATTGAAAAAGGGGAGGCGAATCCATCGTTGAATAAACTCCATGCGATCATCAATGCATTGGAAGTTCACTGGTCGGATATCATGCCGACGAAGGATGAGCAAAAAGTCATTTGCGAGAAAGAACTATTGAGTTGATCCCAATTTTCTCTTCTTCAATTCCTCTTCGATTAATAGAATGAATTCAGAGCTGAGGTTTAATAACTTTGCTTTTTTATATGCATCTAAAAGGGCTTGATCACTTAATGTTTTCATGGAATCCACCTCTATTTCCGTTTTGGGTAGCGTGAAATTTGATTCGAATTCTGCGAAACGCATGAAGTGATCGCCTTGTTAGATGTATTTTGCCGTTCAATGCTTTAGTACCACTATAGTGATAATTATTACAACTATAATTGTAACTATATCCTAAGTATAGCACATAGTGCAACAGTAAGTTAGTAAAAAGGTTCTATTAATCGGTTATACGATGGTTGAATGAGGGAAATGTTTCCTTGGGAGAAAGGTCACTGGGCATCGCTTCTTAACACACTAAAAAATCAGACGGGGCCCCGTCTGATTTTTCTTTTATCCTTAGTCCTGATGCTTGGCCCGATGAGCAAGCCTGCTTGAAGCAGCTGCTGCGATGGCACCGACGATGTCATCTAAGAAAGTGTGGCACATACCAGTAGACTTATCGTTTAAGCGTTCCAGGATTCCCGGTTTTAATTTATCGATATATCCGTAATTGGTGAAACCGATCGACCCATAGACATTTACGATGGAAAATGCGAGGATTTCATCCACCCCGTATAACCCTTCGTCGACTTCAATGATCGCTTGCAGGGGTTCTTCAAGCATTTTCTTTTCCCCCAGCTTATCCAGCTGGATCCCGGTCAGGATGGCATTTTGGACTTCCCGTTTCGTCAGCACCCTCTCGACATTATGGATGCATTCCTTCATTTCAAGATCAGGATGATATTTCTTCTGCAGGAACATGACCAGTTCTGCAATATCTTCGATTGTCACGCCTCTTTCCAGAAGCCAATTACGTGCTGTTTTCTCTAATAAATCCATCGATTCTTTATCCTTCATCCTATTCACCTTTTCCTTGGAAGATAATGATAGCCCCTGTTTCGATTAGACGAAGCCCTGTTTTTTACTCATATGATGATGGCATGGAAAATAGACTTTACTAATAAGTCATTCATTTCATTCATGCCCTCGGCACGATGAGCGTATTCATATATATGATAACTATATGGGCCACTATTCTGGTTGTTAAGGAGAGAACGTGATGTCTTCAGAATTATTGATGAACCACTTTGGTTTGCGCCCAGAACGAACATTCTTTGATGGGACGATGAACCGTTACATGGCGGGGGGATCTTTATATAGTATTGTCGGCGTATCGAATACGGAACAGGAAACGCTGGTGGAGATCTACAAATTGTCGGAGCACCTCATCGCTCAAGGGGATCGGTATACCTCCCGTTTCGTTCAGAGCAATGAGGGGAAATTCCTCGTGACGGAAGGGGAGAAGGATTTTGTAGTCCTCCGGAATGAACCGCTTCAGCCTCCTGATGGGAATGCACTCGGGAGGAAATTGGGCAAGTTTCACTTCAGGGGTAGGCTTTATGAAGAAAAGGTCGAAAAAATCAACCGCATGGGGCAGTGGAAGATGCTGTGGGAACGGAGGCTATCCCAGCTTGAGAAGGCGTATTATCAAGTGATCCAGGACCAACCTGTCGATGAATTCGAAGAGCGGTTTGTCGAAAGCTACCCCTATTACACCGCTCTCGCCGAGAATGCCATCCAGTATCTTGTGGATACGGAGCTTGATGAGGACCCCGATGTCGCCGATGCCGGGACGATCTGTCACGAACGGTTCGGTCAGCATACGTGGGGGACCGAGAACTGTATCCATTTCCCGTTTCAGTGGGTCTTCGATCACAGTACGCGGGATTTGGCCGAGTGGGTAAGGGAGAAGTATTTCGAGAAGAGTCAGACGTTCCACCCCGAGCTGCAGGAATTCATCCGTGAGTATGAAAAAATCAATCCCCTATCACCCTTTGCGTGGAGATTGATGTATTCCCGCCTCCTTTTCCCGCTCCATTATTTCGAGTGTATCGAAGAGTATTATATCTCTACATCTGAGCAGCAAAAAAAGCTCGTGGAGGACCAATTGAACGGTCATTTAAGGAATTCTGGTCAGTATGAATCATTTCTCGCAGACTTTTACCATATGTCCGAGGTCCCGGTGAAGAAATGGGGGATCCCTGTGATCGACTGGCTGTAAAAAGTAGATCCCCTGCTTTTATGCTACACTGGTAGTATAGTCGACTACCAACATGAAAGTGGGGAACAGCTGTTGAAACCGTTCATTTACATTACGCGTAAATTACCTGGAACATTGATTGAATCGCTTCAGGATCGGTATGAAGTGGAGATGTGGGAGCAGGATGATGTGCAAGTACCGAGGGAAATCCTGTTGGAGAAAGCAGGGAAGGCGTCCGCGCTCCTGACGATGCTTTCAGACCGGATCGATCGTGAACTGCTCGATCAAGCGGAGAACCTGAAGGTCGTTGCCAATCTGGCAGTGGGGTATGACAATATCGATGTGGAGTACGCCAAGGAAAATGGCATCGTGGTCTGCAATACCCCGGACGTCTTGACGGAAACGACGGCCGATCTTGCCTTCGGTTTGATGATGGCTACGGCGAGGAGGATTGTCGAAGGTGATCGGTACATAAGGGAAGGCGAATGGAAAAGCTGGTCGCCCCTCCTCCTTGCGGGAGCGGATATCCATCACAAGACCCTGGGGATCGTCGGGATGGGCAGCATCGGGCAAGCGGTGGCGAGGAGAGCCAAAGGGTTCAGCATGGATGTCCTGTATCACAACCGGAACCGCAGGCCGGAAGCGGAAGAAGCCTTGGGAGCTGCTTTCAGGTCCCTTGATGATCTGTTGAAGGAGTCCGATTTCGTTGTGATCCTTGCCCCTCTCACTGAGGAGACGAAAGGTTTGTTCCAGAAAGAGCAGTTTGCCCTGATGAAAAACAGCGCGATTTTCATCAATGCCGCCAGGGGACCCATTGTTAATGAGGATGCGCTGGTGGAAGCGATTCGTGAAGGGATGATTGCCGGAGCAGGACTGGATGTGTTCACCAAGGAGCCGATTGACATGGATCACCCCCTCCTTTCACTGGATAGGGTCGTGGTGCTCCCTCATATCGGGAGTTCATCCGTCGATACGAGGTATGATATGGTGAGGTTATGCACCGCAAACATACAGGCAGTGCTCGAAGGAAAGGAACCGAGAACGGCCCTATAAAAAAAGAACAGCTTCGGGGTTCCGGAGCTGTTCTTCATGTCATTAAAAGACTTGTTCTACTTCGACGATTCCAGGCACTTCTTCAACCAGGGCACGCTCGATACCTGCTTTGAGGGTGATGGTTGAACTCGGGCAGCTTCCGCATGCACCCAATAGGCGAAGTTTGACGATCCCGTCTTCTACGTCGACGAGCTCACAGTCACCGCCATCGCGAAGGAGGAACGGACGCAATTTATCTAATACTTCCTGTACGGACGACATCATATCTGTTTGTTCAGTCATATTTGATCGACTCCTTTCCTTATCTCCTATTATAATGACATATCCACAAAAAATCTATCAACCTGAAAAGAATGGTGATTTTTTTCGTGGCATAGATCGACGATCCCGTCATCTCCACCCGCTGGTGGTTAATGGATTACTACCAAGATATGATAAAAACACCTCCAATGTCAAAATTGGAGTTCCAAATCAACCGGCATTTTTGTAAAATGGTCATAGAACCATGCCAAAGGGGAGTCTGTCATGAAACCGGTCGAGCTATGTGTGTATGGAGCAGAGATCACATGTCCAAGCTGTGTGAATCTGCCGTCATCAAAAGAAACGTACGAGTGGCTGGAGGCCGCAATCGGGAGGAAGTACCCCGAACAGCCATTCACCATCACGTATATCGATATCCATTCACCTCCTGAGAATGACGCCTTCAAGGAGTTTTCCGCACGTGTAATCGAAGAGGATCTCTTCTATCCCGTAGTGACGGTGGAAGGAACCATCGTGGGGGAAGGGAACCCACGCCTGAAGGATGTGTATTCAGAGCTGGAAAAGTACGGGTACAAGGCTATATGAACAAGAGCATTCCGATGATGGAATGCTTTTTTCAATAAAGAAAACGCCTGGGATCACCAGGCGCTTCCATCATCCATTATGGTATTTGTACATCCAGAGGACGCCGGACTTCAATAGTCGTGCGACACGCCCGGTAATGGAGCGCTCGTTCACCAGCCCGAAGCCATGCTTCTTGCCGAGGGAGCCGAGGATCCCTTTCAGCTTGATCTTGGGAAGCGTCTCCGGAAGGGGTTCATTGGCCCAGCGCTTCAGCAGGATCGTGACGATCTGTTCGGCCTGGCCTTCGGCGAGCTGTGCACTCGGTGCCTGTGGGAGGCTGGCGCAATCCCCGACGATGTATACATGTTCATCATTCGGAAGGTTATGGTACTTGCTGATGACGACACGCCCACTCGCGTCTGTCTCGACATCCATGTCGCGGACCACCTTGCTCGGTTGGATTCCCGCCGTCCATACGATGGCATCACAGTGAATCTGCTCTTCGTGATTGTGAAGGGTTGTCGGATCCACCTTCGTGATGTTGGAATTGTTCACGATCTCGACGTTGTTCTCATCGAACCAGCCATGCACATAGGAGCTGAGGCGTTCAGGGAACGCATTGAGAATACGTGGGCCACGGTCGAAGAGCTTGATCTTCAAATCGCTGCGACTCTCACGGAGTTCACTGGCGAGCTCGATCCCGCTTAATCCGGCTCCGACAATCCCGACGATGGAACCGGCAGGGAGATTGTTCAACGTATGATACGTCTTCCTGGATTTCTCGATGGTCTGGATGCTGTACGAATTCTCTTCAGCACCAGGGACTCCGTGGAACTTGTCCTCACAGCCCAATCCGATGACGAGGTCATCGTATGGGACCGAATCCTGACCGGCGATATGGATCTGTTTGGCTTCCGTATCGACGCGTGTCACATCTCCATATATGTAGGTAAGGCGTTCATGCTCAGGGAAGGTGACCCTCACATGGTGATCTGAAATGGTTCCTGCCGCGAGGGCGTAATATTCTGTCTTCAAGCAGTGATACGGATTGCGGTCGATCAGGGTGATGGATACATCTTCTGGTAGTTGATTCGGTAATAAGCGAAGGAGTACGCGCATATTGCCATATCCGCCGCCGAGCAGCACTAAATGTTTCATACAGATTTCCCCTTTTGCACTCTACAGTATGATAGCCACAGTAGCGTTGATTTTATCCCCAGAGAACAGGGTGCATAGAGACCCTTAAACAGGACCCTATAGAAGTAAGCACTTTCAATATGAGGACTAATTACATTTGAATAATATATTCGAATCCTTTTGTCACTAAAAGTATATCGAAATCACGCCTTTTTCACAACAGAAACAAGGTAAATTGTTCACAATCTGTTATACCAATTCAATCAGTGACGAATGATTGACGTTTAAAATAAAAAAAGGTAGCATAACAGCAGTGAGGTGATCGCGTTGAAACCAATAATCGAATTTTGTATAAGCAATCTTGCGAGTGGTGCGCAGGCAGCGCTTGAAATATTGGAGAGGGATCCGAATCTCGATGTCATCGAATATGGGTGCCTCGGGTACTGCGGGAAATGTGCCCAATCCATGTATGCCCTGGTCAACGGGGAAGTCGTGACCGGCGATACACCACAGGGATTGGTGGATGAAATCTATCAGTTCCTCGAAGAAAACCCGATGTTTTAATTCAATGCCTGCTTCCTTGGCGGAGCGGCATTTTCTTCTTTCTATATAGACGGAGTCAGAATGAGCCTTTTTTTGGCGCATCCACTTCGGTTGAGTAGTAAAATAGAAAGGAGTATACTATAGATACCATTAGGTGCTGGAGGTGTAAGTAATGAGTGAAATCGTCAACCTGACGGAAGCAGCCGCCGGTCAGATCAAGGATATGATGCGGGAACATGATGAGCTGGATGCCATGCTCCGTGTAGGAGTCAAAGGTGGTGGATGCAGCGGACTGTCCTACGGTATGGGATTCGAACATGACGTGCAGGAAGGGGATACCCTCCTTGAACAGCACGGCATCAAGCTGGTCGTGGCAAAGGACGACGCTGCCATCCTGAACGGCACGAAGATAGACTACAAGCAGTCCATGATGGGCGGAGGCTTTACCATCGACAATCCGAATGCCATCGCGTCATGCGGGTGCGGATCATCGTTCGTGACGGCTAACAATAAAGGTACGCCTGAGGAATGCTAAGTTTATAAACAAACCTTTAAGGTTAGGAATATTTGTTTGGGGTTATGAATTACAAGGTGATTTTGAGTGTACACAATCATGAAAATATATAATAACAACCCTAAATTCATCAAATCAAGGTTGTGAATTACATGCTTTCTCGATAGTTAATGTTTAAAACATTGCTATTTGAGGAGGCTTTTTTAATGTCTTGAAACAAACGAATAAGAAAAAAACCTGTTGGAAAAATGTCAAATCAGAAGGAATATCCAAAATTAACAATGGAACAAGTAATTGACCTTGTGATTGCTGGAAAGAGTGCAGAAGGTCTAAGAGAAAGAACCTTAAGAGATTACCGAAAAGATTGGAAATATTTCGTTACTGGGCTTGAAAAGAATTATGAAATCGAAACAGTGGATGAACTTTCACCACAGATTTTTAGAGATGATATTAACTATTTGAAATATGATGCACCTAAATACGATGGACATAAGTATATCCAAAGTGGGCAAGGCATCGGTTTATCTGATACAACAATAAACATTCGCCTTAGGGTGTATCGTGCTATGTTTAATTTTTTGTAGCGGGAAGATTTGATTGAAGTAAATCCAATGTCTGGTGTGAGATTATTAAAACAAGATATTGACCTAACAAACTGTTTCATAGATGATGAAGTTAAAGAGGTTCTAAGGGAACCAAATCAACGTGATTATGTTGGGTTTAGGGATTATGTAGCCATGGTATTGTTAGTAGATAGAGGGATCAGAGCAAATGAACTTTTAGGCTTACGAGCGGGCGATATCGATTTCCAAACTAGGTTCATTACCCGTGGAAAGAGTTGGTTATTTGTAACAAAATAACAAATTTCTGGAGGATAATATGACTTTTGAAGAGTTAACTAAAAACAAACCAACTGTAGAATGGAAACAAAGAATGGATGAAGATGATGACCTATTTAGCGAGGAAAATATAAATGCAACTAATGAGGTTCTTGATACATATATCAAAAGCCTAAAAGAACTGAGAAATAATCGGATTGAGGAAGAAATCTTAGAATGTGTTAAAACAGTAGTCATCAGTTTAAATGAACTAAATGATAATTATGATTATTTTATTGAAACAATGGAGAGAGAAGAACTGTGTGATTTTATTATTGCATCAGCAAATATAGCTGGGTTAGATACCGAAGAAGACATAACTGAAGAATGGAGAGAGTGGTAAAAGTAACTGCTTCTTCACAGATGTGTTTTAGTACGGTAAAACGATTAAATGTATAGTGAAAAACTGTGGTATTTCGATAATGATAACCGATAACATAGGTGTACCCTATTAGAGTAATATCGAGGGTATGGGTATCTCTGCTTTTATCATATTGTTTCCATAAGCTATATGTAAATTTAGATCATAATTCAGTTGACGATATTTACAATCGAGTTGGCTTGCAATTAATAATCATTTTGCAATTTATTATCCTCAAAAACACAAGTAAACATTGATATATCAACATCCTTAAGCAATCCCTAATGGGCGGTTGCTTCACCATCGACAATCCGAACGCCATCGCGTCATGCGGGTGCGGATCATCGTTCGTGACGGCTAACAATAAAGGTACGCCTGAGGAATGCTTATGATTTAAAACAACAAAACTCCCTTGATCGATCTCCGGTCAGGGGAGTTTTTATGTGGAATCTTCCGAATCGTCTTCCTTTACGAGGTACCCGAACCGGCTGCATTCGGGTATGCCGATGGTACTGATCAGGGAAATGACGGCACCCGTCGCCTGGATCCAGCTGCCGACGACATCGAAGGTCCGGAAGCTTCCGTCATCATCGTCTCCGTCATCAGGATACTGAAGCTTCTTTTGGATCCTGCTTTTTTTCAGGTTCTCGATTCCGTTGATGGCCTGGAGGGAATTCCCGGTCACCTGGAGGATATTCCCGATGATCGACAGGCCATCGTTGAGATCGGGGTCGGGTTCACTGAATTCAGGTCCGAGGGCAGCGGTTCCTCCTAGTGCCTGGAACCAGTTCCCGGTGATGACAAGCTTTTGCTTCGTTTCATCGTCAAAGTTGATGATCAGCCCGGCGACGACGGTCGAGTTTCCGAGGGATTGAATTTCATTTCCGATCCGACCGAGGGAAAAAGGTTCTTGGGTGTCGGCTTCGATTCCATTTCCCACACCCTGCAACACATTTCCTATAACACTCAAATCCAGTCGGAACGGTTTGGAGAGGACGCGGAAAGGGGTGGCTCCCACTGCGGCGATGACGGTACCGACCGCGGTGACGGAAGCGCCGAAGATGGCTTTGGTTTCATTGCTCATGTCATCAACCCAATCAGTGGATGTAATGCTATATCGTATTCAATCGATCCCGCATGGGTACCTACCCAGCCATGCGTGAAAAAGCCGCCTTCATTATGAAGGCGGCCGTTAATCATATTGTCTTGAGTGCTTGCTCAACCGGTACGTCCCCACCGAGTATTTCAAATACTTTGTGATACGTTTCCTCTGTGGTGATCGATTCGACGATCACCTTTGCCACGTCTTCACGGGGGATATCATTGCTTTTGTCTGCGATGGAATCGGAAGCAGTGATCTTGCCTGTACCAGGATCAAAGCTCAATGCCCCGGGTCGGACGATCGTATAATTCAGCCCGCTCTCTTTGAGGTGTTCGTCGGCGATCCCTTTGGCTTCAAGATAGTATTGAAGGCCTTCAGGTCCGTTTGATGGGTTGTCGGCCCCCATGGAACTGAGCATCACGAACCGTTCGATGCCTTTCTCTTTCGCGAAGTCGATGGCTTTAATGGCGCCCTCCCGATCAACGGCGCGGGTCTTGTCATCTCCGGTGCTTCCGCCGCTTCCTGCTGCAAAGATGACGGCGTTCACGTTATCGAGGGCATAGGAGAAGTCCCCTTCAAGATCGGCGACAATCGGCCTTGCGCCGAGGTTCTCCATCTCTTCTGCCTGTTCGGTCTTGCGGATCATCGCCTTGACGAAGTGCTGCTCACTTTGAGCGAGTTCCTTTACGATGAGACGGCCGGTATGACCGTTGGCTCCAATCACTAATACATTCATTGATTGATCTCCCTTTCTAAATGGATTCATACATATTTTTTACCCGAAGGCGCCCCGATTAAACAAAAAAAGGGCAGCAGGGTGTTTCCCTGCTGCCCTTCCTAGGGTCAATCATTGAACATAGAGGTACTGTGAAGAGGCTGTACACGTGCCTTCGGATCCATGAAGGCCTTGGCATTGTTGACGGCAGTAGGCGCTTCGCCGAATCCGCTTGCGATCAGCTTGACCTTTCCGTCATACGTGCTGATATCACCAGCAGCATAAATTCCCGGGATATTCGTCTCCATGCGGGAGTTCACCACGATGGAATTTTTCTCAATATCCAGACCCCAGTCTTTGATCGGACCGAGGGATGAGACGAAACCGAAGTTCACGATTAATTCGTCGAAGTCGATCACTTCTTTTTCCTCGCTTTTCACCTTATCGAGAACAAGCTGGTTGATGCGTTCTCCATCTGCCACCAGATCGGATGGAACGAACGGGGTCTTGAGTTCGACGCTCGATTGTTCCAGAAGCTCGACACTGTGCTCGTGAGCGCGGAATTTGTCCCTGCGGTGGATGAGCTGCACCTTGCTTGCCACCGGTTCGAGCATGAGCGCCCAGTCGACTGCAGAGTCCCCGCCACCACAGATGGCGACGTTTTTGCCGCGGAAGTATTCAAGATTATCGACGAAATAATGAAGGTTTTTCCCTTCGTATTCCAGTGCCCCTTCAAGCTCCAGGCGCCTCGGCTGGAACGCTCCGTTCCCGGCCGTGATGATGATGGTCCTTGAGTAATGGATTTCTTTATCTGTCGTCAGTTTGAAGCAACCGTCGCCCTGCTTCTCGACTTGTTCGACCGCCTGTTCGAGGCAGATCGTCGTTTCGAATTTCGACATCTGTTCCTTCAGGTTGTTGACCAGGTCCTGTGCCTTTACCTTCGGAAATCCGGCAACATCATATATGTACTTTTCAGGATAAAGGGTGGCGAGTTGTCCGCCGAGCTGGGGCAGGCTTTCGATGACTTTGACGGATGCTTTCCTCATTCCGCCGTAGAAGGCCGTGAACAACCCTGTAGGACCTCCGCCGATGACCGTGATATCGTAAACTTTTTGATCTTCCTTCACTTGCGATCCCTCCGAAATTTCATTTATTATATCGTATTCTATCATACGCCATTCCATTCTTCCTATGATTTGAAATGGGGCAGGCGATAATTCAGACTTATGAATGAGAAAACCGTCGTTTTTCCAATATTCTTAAGTTTATTATTTAGCCTTAATATCTTGAAAAACCGCAGTAAAAAGCATATTATGTTATATGGACGTATTGTTAAGGATTTATGACAATTTTCGCGGCCTTATGTCCTAGTTCGTGAAAGATGTCACATACTTTCTTGTTCCTTTGTCTTTATATTATTCATTACCGTTTTAATAAAGGTGTTGTGCCGTTTGATTCCCATCTGTCCAGGGAAAAGAAGATGGATGAGACTGACGGGATAAAAACCTATCATGTGGAGGATTCTAATACCATCCGACACAAATCTAAATAAAAGGTGGATGTGATTCAGTTGAGAAAGCCAAGAGTTGTCGTTTTAGGTGCAGGTTACGCTGGATTGATGACGGTTACCCGTCTTCAAAAACAATTGGGTACGAATGACGCAGAAATTATCCTAGTGAATAAAAATGATTATCACTATGAAACAACGTGGTTGCATGAAGCATCAGCTGGTACGCTGCATCATGATCGTGTACGCTACGATATCAAAGGTGTGGTCAATACAAGCAAGGTCAACTTCCTTCAAGCATCTGTTGAAGATATCAAAGTAGAAGAGAAGAAGGTCGTAACGGACCAAGGTGATGTCGAGTATGACTACCTTGTGATTGGACTTGGTGCAGAAGCTGAAACATTCGGTATCCAAGGTCTTCACGAGCATGCGTTCACGATCTCAAATGTGAATGGTGCACGTCAGATCCGTGACCATATCGATCTTCAATTCGCTACGTACAAAGCAGAAGGCGAAATCAACGATGAGCGCTTGACGATCGTCGTCGGTGGTGCCGGATTCACAGGAATCGAGTTCCTTGGTGAGCTTGGTAACCGTGTTCCTGAGCTCTGCAAAGAGTACGATATCGATCAGAAGAAAGTACGCATCGTCTGTGTGGAAGCTGCTCCGATGATCCTTCCTGGATTCGATCCGGAACTAGTGAAATACGCTCGTGCGGCACTTGAGAAGAAAGGCGTAGAATTCTCGATCGGAACTCCGCTTAAAGAAGCAAGAGAAGGCAGTGTCCTCATTGCGAAAAGCGAAGATGAAATCGAAGAACTGAAAGCCGGTACCATCGTATGGGCAGCAGGCGTACGCGGAAGCTCCCTCATTGAGAAATCAGGCATCGAAAACATGCGTGCCCGTGTCAAAGTCAACCTTGACCTTCGCGCACCTGGACATGACGATATCTTCGTCCTCGGAGACTGCTCACTCATGATCAACGAAGAAACAGAACGCCCTTATCCTCCGACTGCACAGATCGCCATGCAGCAAGGGGAAACATGTGCACGCAACATCGCAGCACTTGTTCACGGGAAAGATCAGCTGGAAAACTTCAAGCCGGACATCAAAGGTACCGTCTGCTCACTGGGTGAAGACGATGCCATCGGTGTGGTTTACGGTAAGAAACTGACTGGTGTGAAAGCTTCATTCATGAAAAAAGTGATCGATAACCGTTCACTATTCATGGTAGGCGGACCATCACTCGTATTCAAAAAAGGGAAATTCAAATTTTTCTAAGCCGATTGGCTGAAAAAGCGGAGCGCAGATGCTCCGCTTTTTTTTATGTAGAAACGCTCCTCATAACCATTTACGATCACTTGTCATAACGGTTTCGTCATTTCAACACGGAATGAAACGGAGTAAATTGGTAAGTGGAGGTGATTGACATGGGGATTGATTTCCATGACAGGAACTTGGAAGGATGCTACGCCAGAAGGGAAGTGCATGATTCTTGGCGTACTTTGATAAAAAGTCTCGTTCCGATCGAAAGGATTGGGAGTGCAGCAGATATCGGTTGCGGGGGAGGGATCTATTCGAGGGTGCTGGACGGAATGGGGATACCTGAAGTGACCGGGGTCGATTTTTCAGAAGCCATGCTCAAAGGAGCAGTGGAGCATAGTGAGGGATATGAGAATCTGTCGTACCATCATGGCAGTGCTTACTCGACAGGGCTGAAGTCGGACAGCCAGGACCTGGTACTCGAGAGAGCATTGATTCATCACGTGGATGATGTGGAAACGTGTTTTGCCGAAGCCTTCAGGGTGCTGCGGAAGGAAGGGACGCTGATCGTCCAGGACCGTACCCGTGAAGACTGTTTTCCAGAGGGGAGTACCCATCATATTCGCGGATACATCATGGAGTTGTTTCCGAAGCTAAGGGAAAAGGAAGAAAGCCGCCGGCCTCAGAGCAATCAGGTTATCGAGGCACTGAAGTCGGCTGGATTCAATACAATTGAAGAAATCGTTTTTTGGGAAACGAGGGCTCTGTATGAATCCAAGGAACCCTTGCTGGAGGATATAAGGAGTCGAACAGGGAGAAGCATCTTATTTGATCTGGATGACAAGGAGTTGGAGCGGCTTGTCGGGATGCTGAACGAAAAGATATCCGTAAATGGACCACTGGAGGAAAAGGACAGATGGACGATCTGGAAGGCCGTGAAATTAAACACTCCCAGTAAGGAAAGGTTTTTGTGAAAGAAGCTAACAAACTTTTTGAAATATTGAGATATTTAAAGTAAACATAAAATGTATTCGCTTTCTTCGGTGTACATCCCCTCATAGGAACCTTTTCATGAATCGGAAAAGATGATATATTATCAGAAAATTAAGAAATCAAAGGAGAGATTCGATGAGAGCTGGTACAACGAAGACAAAATCATGTGAATACTGTTCGGGAAAAGGGTATTTCCAGCTGGTATTGGGCGGATCTGAAACCTGTCCTTGCTGCAGTGGAAGCGGCAAGCAAAAATAGTCCACCAGTTGTGGTGATTTTGTGAATAATGTCGAAATTTTCCTTCGTCTTATTGACGCTTCCATCAACATTCAGTACACTTAACAATAGTGTTTGGCTCCTATATCAGGCGTGAAACGCCAAGGGAGCCAGTGTTAGATGGGGGTGGGGAAATGCCAATACACGTCATCTTGATTTCAATGCTTCTGTTTCTGGTCCTGTTCTTCGGAATCGGTTTTTTGCTCAATATGCTGCTTCGAATGACATGGATCATGACCATCATCTATCCGATCATCGTCATTTTCATCGTGGATGAAGTGCGTTTCATCGACTATTTCAGAAACGCGGGGGAAGCGTTCCCTGAACTAGGGAGAAGGATCAGTCATTTGGCTTCTGCCGATCTGCTGATTCTTGGAAGCGGTTTAGTAGGTGCGGTCCTTTCAGGGATCGTCATGAGGATATTGAGATCAAAGGGATATCGAATGTTTTAAGACAGTCCGTTCGTCTGGGAGAATTCCGGATGGCGGGCTTTTTTCATGTTTTTTCGCTTCCAATTTTTGAGATAATTCGATTATTTTATCAATTTATGAATACATGCCCTCCAGGATGGGAAGGAATAAGGATGGGAGGAGTGTATACATGATTAAGAATTGGAGCAAACGACTTTTGATGGTCCTATTGTTCATTTTTGCCCTTGAGACGACATTCCAATCGGTATCGGGCGTCAAGGCGGCAACCCTCAAAGCGTGGTGGGAGACCCAGATGGAGAATGCCGGACGGGGGGAACACGAGATCAATCAATTAGGCATGACTGCAAAGGTCCTTAAGAAAGTGAGCGGTACCAAAACCCAGATTTCATCGAGTAAACCTGTGAAAGACAAACCAGTCACCCTGAACGGGCTGAATTGGGATCAATATAAGAAGCATACTGTCGTCGCCACGGGCTATACGGCAGGGGTGGAGTCAACGGGGAAGAGTCCCGGCCACCCGGGCTATGGCATTACATACTCCGGCGTCAAGGTGAAGCGTGACCTTTATTCGACCATAGCGGCTGACACGACGGTCTTTCCGATCGGGACGGTGCTGTACATCCCTGACTATGGATTCGGGGTGGTCGCCGACACCGGGAGTGCCATCAAGGGAAACAAGCTCGACTTGTACTATGATACAGTCGCTGAGGTGTATGCAGAGTGGGGGAAGAAAACCCTTGATGTATACATCATCGAAGTCGGTTCAGGTAAGCTCACAGAAGAGCAGCTGACCAAGCTGAATGAAAATAAAACGATGCAGGTATTCAGGAATCAAATCCTTTCACCTGAGAAAGAATGACTAAAGACAAGACCGGCAGGGGCTCCTGCCGGTCTTGTCTTGTGCGGGAATGATGGATCCCTCTGCTTACATATGGGCGTATTCGTCAGGATGCAGGATTTTTGCAAGCTTGACGGCACCTTTTAAAAGGAGTGGGGATGGCCTGCAGTAGAAGGCTTCCTCCAGTATGAGGATGCGTTCATCCTGAACGGCCTTAAGGGAGGTCCAGCCGGGTCTCTTTTTGATCAGTTCCGGTTTTACTTTATCCTGCCGCACGCCCACCCACGCGAGGCATATATAATCAGGATCCCTTGCCAGGACATCTTCCCAGTCTGTCTGGACGCTCGCCAGTTCGACGTCATGGAAGAGGTTTACGGCCCCGCACATGTCACTCAGCTCCGTCAGCCAGTTTGTCCTGCCGGGCGTGAAGACCGGCTTTGGCCACCATTCCCAGTACAACGAAGGGCGATTGGTGATGCCTTGACCGATGGCCTTCAATTCTTCGACTTTTTGAAGGAAGTGACCGCGCTTATTCAACACGTCGGATTCGTCCATTCTGCATGCGCGCCCGATGGAAAGGAGATCATCCGCTATATCCTTGAAGCTCTGGGGGTTCAGCGTAAGGTGGGGAATACCACGTCTCTCAAGCTCGTCGATATTCTTCTCCATTCCCGGTACGCTCAGCGATGCAAGGACAAGATCGGGTTGAAGGCTTTCGACCCGATCCATATCGATGGAAAGGTCGGGTCCGAGCCTTGGCAGGGATAAGACGGATTCCGGATGATCAGAGTAGTCATCAACCGCCACAAGGTGCGGGGTGAGGCCGAGCTCGTCGATCAACTCTGTATTATTGGGGCATATGGATATGAGGCGCATTGATCATTCCTCCTATTGAAACATGAAAAAGTGGATCAGCAGGGTAAGGACGATCCCGGTGATCCCACCGAAGAACACTTCGATCGGTTTATGACCGAGCAGCTCCTTCAGCTCTTTTCGCTTTTCCTGATCGGGTTTGTTTTGCCAGCCTTTGGCATCGGTCATGAACTTCTGGAAATCGCCCATGAGCCGATTGAGGACGATGGCTTGTTCACCCGCCTGTCTTCTGACCCCTGTCGCATCGAACATGGTGATGATGGCAAACATGGCGGCTACGGCAAAGACCGGGGAAGCGACTCCGCTTTCGATTGCCACGCCGGTTGAAAGGGCAGTGACGGCGGCAGAGTGGGAGCTCGGCATCCCGCCGGTCGACGTGATGAGCGACCAATTGAGTTCCCTGGTGGCGATGAACTGGATGGGAACCTTGACGAATTGGGCAAACAAGATGGAAATCAATGAAGCCCAAAGGGGAAAATTATGAAAGATCTCCATGGTAATGAATCCCATCCTTTCTAATGTTTTGAATACTCTGAGTTGCCTTCATTATACCATACCCTTCTTCACCCAACCTTAACTTCAAAACGCTTTTGCTTAGATAGTCGAAATGTTCACTCACACGGGCTATAATGGGGGAGGAGGTGTTGAACAATGAATCATGTAGTCAACAATAAACGTTTAACAGAAACAACAGGGGGATGCCTCATCGTCGGGGTGTACAATCAACCTGAATTCGCAGGAGAACTGAAAGAGCTTGATCAAGCCATGGGAGGCCATCTTACCCAGCTTGCCAAAGAGGGGGATATCTCTTCTACCGCCAAAAAAATCACCGTTGTACATACGCTGGGACAACTCCCTGTGAAACGGATTGTGTTTGTCGGACTTGGAAAGGCCAAGGAAGCGGTCTTCAATGATATGAAAGAAGCGTTCGGTGCGGCAGCCAAGAAAATCAAACAATTGAAGCTCTCTTCGTTCGCAGTGGCAATCGATACATTTGCAACGGATGAAGTTCCGGCAGAAGATGTGGCACATGCATGGGCAGAGGCCTTCACCATGGCAACTTATGCCTTCCACGGGTATAAGCAATCATCGAATGAGCAAAGCTATGAAGCTTCTGATATCGAGTTCATCACAGGTTCGGATGAAAAGGAAGTCCAAACGGCTCTGCAGGTGGGTACCGCATTCGGGAACGGCGTCAACTCGGCAAGGACCCTTGTGAACACACCTGGAAATCTCCTTACATCCACAAAGCTTGCCGAATATGCCCTTGAGCTTGCAAAGCGATATGATTTTGAAGCGGAAATCCTGGACAAGGAAGAAATGGAGCATCTGGGCATGGGCGCTTTATTGGCCGTCAATCAGGGTTCAGTCGAGCCCCCGAAGATGATCGTCCTTAAATATGCAGGCAAAGAGCAATGGGAAGACGTCATCGGTCTTGTAGGAAAAGGGATTACCTTTGATACGGGGGGATATTCCCTTAAACCGAAGGACGGCATCGTCGGCATGAAAACCGATATGGGTGGCGCAGCAGCTGTCCTTGGTGCCATGGAAATCATCGGGGAGACGAGACCTGAGCAGAATGTCATCGCTGTCATCCCTTCTACCGATAACATGGTGAGTGGTGCGGCATTCAAGCCGGATGACGTCATCACATCCATGAGCGGTAAGACAATTGAAGTGTTGAATACTGATGCAGAAGGACGCCTTGCACTTGCTGACGGCATGACCTATGCCAAGCATCATGGTGCAAATTATCTTGTTGATGTCGCGACGCTCACAGGAGGGGTCATCGTTGCATTGGGGGAAGATAAGACAGGTGCCCTTACCAATAACGAAGCTTTCTTTGAGCAAGTGCTGCTTGCCTCGGCTGAATCAGGCGAGTTCATCTGGCAGCTGCCGTACACGGAAGGGGATAAGAAGCGCGTGAGAAGCAGCAAGATCGCGGATCTGAACAACTCTCCGGGACGCGCTGGGCATGCCATCATGGGAGGCGGATTTGTAGGGGAATTCGCTGAAGGCACCCCTTGGGTGCATCTGGATATCGCGGGGACCGCTACGACCAACAAAGCATACGACCTCGGGCCTTCCGGTGCCACGGGCGTGATGGTCCGCACCCTTGCCCTGATGGTGGAATCCTTTGAACCTGCGAAATAATGACAAGGAAAGGCCGACAATCGTCGGCCTTTTTTCTATGGGTAAATGTGAAGCGCCATTCCAATCAGAATCGTCCCCCGGCGACAGGTTCGAATCCCGAGAAAGAGGGAAGAATAAAGAAAGGAATAATCGTTGACAAACGTCCTTTATGTTGATAAAGTAGAAAACGTGTTTTATCACTCTACCAATTTAGCAGACTAAAGCAACATGAAGATAGATTCAAGGAGGACATTGTTATGAACGCAGTTGTCATTGCCGTACTCATCATGCTCATACTTAGTTTACTGCGTGTGAATGTAGTTTTCGCCCTCATTGCCGGGGCGCTTGCAGGAGGGGTCATCGGGGGACTAGGCTTGAATGAAACGGTCTCGATCTTCTCCGAAGGTATCAGCGGAGGAGCAAATATCGCCCTGAGCTATGCCCTTTTGGGAGGATTTGCTGTAGCCATTTCGTATACAGGCATCCCGAATCTGCTGGTTGACTTCGTCTTGAAGATGGTCGGCCGGAACGGAGATTCAAAAAAGAAGAAATTATCGAAGGCGCTGATCGTATTCGCCATCCTGATCATGGCGTGTTTCTCTCAGAACGTCATCCCTATTCACATCGCTTTCATCCCGATTTTGATTCCACCGCTCCTGAAGGTGATGACAGAGCTTGAAATCGACCGCCGGTTGATTGCCACGGTCATCACGTTCGGACTGACGGCGCCCTATATCCTGCTTCCGGTCGGTTTCGGGCTTCAGTTCCACGAGGTCATTGCACAGAATATGGACAGGAGTGGAATGGCCATCGCCATGGGAGATATTCCGAAAGCCATGCTCATGCCAGTAGGAGGGATGGTTCTGGGACTTCTGTTCGCCGTCTTCTTCTCTTATCGCAAACCTCGCAGGTATGACGAGTCCAGGGAAGTGGTGGTAGAAGAAAAGGTCGAATACAGTAAGCAATCAATGATTCTCGCGGGGATTTCCATCATTGCGGCACTTGCGGTCCAGCTTCTGCTTGAATCCATGATTTTCGGTGCTCTTGCGGGAATTGCCGTCCTGTATGTGTCGGGTGCTATCAAATGGAAGGAAGCGGACGGCCTTCTTAACGATGGGATGAAGATGATGGCCTTTATTGGATTCGTCATGATAGCAGCCTCCGGGTTTGCAGCCGTATTGACGGAAACTGGTGATGTAGAATCCCTGGTGAAGGGAACAGCCGATGCCATCGGTGGGAATAAAGCCCTTGCTGCCCTTCTGATGCTCCTAGTCGGGCTGATTGTCACAATGGGGATCGGATCATCGTTCGCTACCATTCCAATCATTGCAGCGATCTTTGTTCCTCTCTGCATGGAGCTGGGATTCAGTGAGTTTGCGACAATCATCATTGTGGGAACGGCCGGGGCCCTCGGAGATGCCGGTTCACCTGCATCGGACAGTACACTGGGGCCGACCGCCGGTTTGAATGCCGACGGACAGCACAACCACATCTGGGATACATGTGTCCCTACATTCCTGCATTACAACATCCCTCTCGTGGCCTTCGGTTGGATTGCGGCCATGATCTTTTAAAGAGAATCTCTTCGGAGGTTCTTTTTTTTCGCCTTTTTCTTCCGGTTAAGCGGACCGGGCAGGTGACGTCCCGATACGTTCATAAAAGGGAAATGCCGAAGGGAGCCGGACCCGCGGCCTCCTTCGGCATTTCAAAACTCATTCCATTTGATGGAGACAATCAAATGACAGCAATCCACCTGACCTAATTTTTCGTCAAATACGAATCTGATGCCATCAGGATTGAAAGATACAACAGGCTGAACGCGTGTCGGGATCGTCTGAAGCAATTTATGTACTTCAGGCAGATTGGATTGTTGAGCGGCAGTCATGAGCTTAGAGGCAAGATCCCTTGAGCTGTTGATGCGCCCGAGGACCAGTTTGGCATCGTCCATCAGGGTAAGGGTTTTTCCTGCTGAAGCCATCAGCGTGTCAGGTACAGCTGCAGGCAGCACCCGCTTGTCAATGTGCTGCCCCATATAGGATTGGGGAGCCGGTCTGTTTGCATGAAAGGGATGGAATCGGTACATCATGGAACACTCCTTTCTCTGACATCATCTACGTAAACGTATGAAAGAGGCACTGCATTTATTCGTTCATCTTCCTGATACCTTGTGATAGGCTGAATGTATGCTTGTAAAGCAGATAAAGGATTTTGACAGCCAGGGTCGAAGTGTATGGGGAAGGGGTGAAGAAGAATGAATTTGGATCACACATTGATCAGTGCACTGGGGATTGATTTCATCACGGTTGAGAAAGGGAAAATCGTGGCGACGATGCCCGTCAATGAACAGACGAGGCAGCCTTTTGGATTTCTGCACGGAGGAGCATCCGTCGCTCTTGCCGAAACCGTGGCAAGCGTAGGGGCTGTGGAACTGATCGATCTCGATAAGGAGATATGCTTTGGACTCGAGATCAATGCCAATCACATCAAGGCAAAGAAAGACGGTGAAGTGACGGCGACGGCGACCGTCCTGCACCAGGGACGGACCACCATGGTATGGGACATCAAGATCACCGATGAGGCAAATGATTTAATCTGCGTGTCACGGTGTACCATGGCCGTGGTACCAAAAAAGAACGTTTAACCGTGACAGGTGGGGGAAAAGGTAATACAATCCCACTTACTACGGAGGTATGAATATGAGCTGGTCTAAACAAGATTATCCCGAGTCACTGAAGAATCTGCCCTCTGATGTCCGGAATAAAGCCATCGAGATAGGAAATGCGCTGCTTGATGAAGGATATGAAGAGGGCAGGGCGATCGCCATTGCCACAGATCGTGCCCACAAGTCCGAGGAAGGTACGCAAAGCGATAAGACAGAGTATCATGTCACAGTCCATGATGACGGCTGGCAGCTGAAAAAGGCTGACGGACAGCGGGCCATCATGGTGGAAGAGACGAAGGAAAAGCTGTTGGAGCGAGCAAAGCGATATGCAACAGATCATTCCGGCACCCTTGTGGTGTATAAAGAGGATGGATCGGTTGAAAATCATCTATACCAGCAATGAGGGAAGCTCCCGGAGACGGGGGCTTTTTCTATGGATTGATTTGACAATATTCTGCCTATTCGGTATAGTTATCTTGAATTCAAGATAAATGAAGGAGTGGGAGCATGGCCGGTTTTACAGAACTGATGAAAGAACGTCGCTCGGCATCGAATTTTCTGCCTGATCATCCGATCCAAACAAACGAATTTAATGAAATTTTTGAGTTGGTCAAGCTTTCTCCATCCGCGTTCAACCTTCAACATACGCGGTATATCGTCGTGACAGATGAGAGAGTGAAAGAGCAGCTTCAGGGTGCAGCCATGGGGCAGCATAAAGTACGTTCTGCTTCAGCGGTCGTCCTGCTCCTGGGGGATAAAAAAGCGTACGAATCAGCAGAAGAAATCTATCGGGGATTGAAGATGCTTAAAATCGTGAATGAAGAGGAATTCTCAGGTATGGTCGAGAATACCATCTCCTTCTATGAAGGGAAAGGTGTTGGATTCCAACGGGATGAAGCCATCCGTAATGCGTCTCTATCTTCCATGGTCTTCATGCTGGCTGCCAAGGAGAAGGGCTGGGACACGTGCCCGATGATCGGATTCGATCCGGATAAGGTCAAGGACATCCTTGATGTAGAAGATCAGTACGAGGTCGTCATGATGATCTCCATGGGGAAGGAAAAGAGAGAAAGCCGCAAACCCCGGGGCTACCGGAAGCCCGTCAATGAGTTTGTTACATATATCGGAAAATGAAAAAGAGGGTGGGTCAAAACGAAAAAGGTACCATAGATGAAGAACACGGTCAGCATAGGTTCTTTATACCGCTCATGATTTCCGCTTTCCGCAGGTAGACCGTGAGCCTCCTCGGCAAGCATAAGCTACTCTTTCCGCAGGAGTCTTCGTCTAGCACTCCAATCAACCGCTTGGATACAATGACGGCCATAAAACAAATTAAAAACCCGAATTCATTTGCCTGATCCCAGGCAATGAATTCGGGTTTTACTATGACTGAAACACGTTTGTCCCAGCCTCTCTTTTATGGATGCTGTCGGTCGTATTTTTCCTTGTCCTTTAAGTCATCGCGTACGCTCTTATCCCAGAGTTTCGCTCCTGAATGGTAGGCTGCACGGGCGATGAGGTGACCACCGACCGGCGCAGTGACAAAGATGAACACGATGGCCAGCAGGACCTTGGAGTTGAAGATGCCGTGCACGATGTAGAAATAAAGGAATGTTCCGAGCAGGATGCACATGATTCCGAGCGTGGCACTTTTGGACGCCGCGTGGTTCCGTGTATACACATCGGGTAGCCTGAGCACCCCGAAGGATGCCACGAGGCTCAGGAATCCGCCTGCAAGAAGGAAGAATCCGATGATATAGTTAACGATTTCGGTCACGTTCGATGATCGCTCCTTTCTCAAGGAATTTGGAGAATGACACCGTCCCGATGAAGGCAAGGATTCCAAGAAGCAGAATGACTTCAAGGAAGGCGTCAGAATCAATCAGCATGGAGACCAGTGCGACGATGGCAATCAGATTTACCCCTAGGGCGTCCAGCGCCACGACCCTGTCGGGGGTAGTAGGTCCCTTGATGACCCGGTAAATAAGTCCGAGCATGGAAAGGGACACACAGATCAAGGTGATACGGATGATGATCTCAAGCATCAGCGGCTCACCTCCATGATGGCTTTCTCGAAAGAGTTGCGGATATCATCGATGACCGCGTCTTTATCGGGAAGGTCGATGGCGTGCACATAGAGGATCTTCTTATCCATGGATACATCCATCACCAGCGTCCCCGGAGTCAGCGTGATCAGATTGGCCAGCAGGGTAACTTCCCAATCCTTTTTCAGCTTGGTTTCGTACGCAAAGATCCCCGGCTGAAAATCAAGTTTGGGCTTAAGGACCGTTTTCAGTACATCCACGTTCGCTTTGATCAATTCCTTCAGGAACAATAGTAGCAGGCTGATGGAAGCCACCACTCGCCATAGATAAAAGCGATCCGGGAAGAACCGTCTCATGGCAAGGATAATCAGCAAGCCGAGCAGATAACCGACAATGAATGAAGGAGCGGTAAAGGAGACGGATAGGAACATCCAGACAAATGCCAGGATGAAGTTCAATAAGATTTGAAAAGCCATGGTTACATCACTCCTTTAACACTGCGTCAATATAGATTTGCGGATCCACCAGTACTTCAGCCGCCTGGGAGAATAGAGGTCGTAGTGCATCTGCCCCCAAACCGTAGAACACCGAAAGGAGGACGAGTACGGCAGAAGTAGCCCACAGATAGCGAGCATGACCTTTGGAAATGCCTGTGTACTCTTTCGGGACGCCCCAGATTCCGGTCAGGAAGATCTTGATCACAGAGTAAAGGACGATCAGGCTGGAGGCGAGGATGACGAACGCCCCTACATAGAATTCCGAAGAGAAACTGCCCTTCAGGATCAATAATTTCCCGATGAAGCCGCTGAGTGGAGGAATTCCCGCCAGTGAGAACGCTGCTACGAGGAAGGTCCACCCAAGCCAAGGATACTCCTTGATCAGTCCCCCCATTTTCCGGACATCCGTCGTGCCCGTAATGGAAATCATAACGCCGATCAAAAGGAAGAGGGCGGCCTTGATGAGCATGTCATGAATGAGATAGTAGATGGAGCCTTCCATCGCTTCCCCGTTCATGGTGGAGATCCCGAATAGGATGACCCCGACGGCGATGACGATATTATAGATGATGATCTTCTTCACATCCCAGAACCCGATGGCCCCCACGCATCCGACAACGATGGTCAGGATTGCCAGTATGCCAAGCATTTCATGGGTGAACCCTGGATCATGATAGAAGAACAGGGTATAGGTCCTGATGATCGAATAGACGCCGACCTTGGTCAGTAACGCTCCGAATAAGGCCAGGATCGGTGTCGGAGGTGCGTAGTAGGAGCCCGGCAGCCAGAAGTAAAGCGGGAAGATGGCTCCTTTCAGACCGAACACAATCAAAAACAGGATGGCAATGGCTGTCAGGATGCCCGGTTGTTCCACGCTTGCAATCTTCTGGGAGATATCAGCCATGTTCAGGGTGCCGACGACTGAATACAGGTAGGCAACGGTGATGACGAACAGGGCGGACGAAATGACGTTCACGAGTATGTATTTGATCCCTTCGCGGAGCTGGACTTTTGTCCCGCCGAGGACGATGAGAACATAGGAACTCATGAGCATCACTTCAAAGAACACAAACAAGTTGAAGATATCTCCTGTGGTAAATGCTCCGTTTACCCCGACTAAAAGGAATTGGACCACAGGATAATAATAGAATCGTTCCCTGTCGCGTCCGATCGATTTAAAGGAGTAGAGGACCACCAGCAGTGTGATGATGCTCGTTGTGAGTACCAGAAGGGCAGAGAGCATATCGGATACAAGCGTGATTCCGAATGGTGCCGTCCAGCTCCCCAGGTTCAGGGTCTGGATTCCTTCCTTTGAAACCGTGATGACGAGGATGACGGATGCGATGACGGTCCCGATCGTGGAAACCGCTGCGATCGTCCGTTGCGTCTTCACCTGCTTGCTGAAGAACATGAGAATCGTTGCCGTGATAAGTGGTATGAGTATCGGTAGAATCAATAAATTAATCATTTCCTTCGTTTCCTCTCAACTGATCCATATTATCGGTACCGAGCTCCTGATAGGCCCTGTAGGCGAGGACCAGGAAAAAGGCCGTCACACCGAAACTGATGACGATCGCTGTCAGGATCAATGCCTGCGGTAACGGATCAACGTAGGATTCCGCATGCTGTCCGAGCAGCGGTGCTGCCCCCCTCTTCAGGCTGCTCACCGTCAAGATGAGGAGGTGGGCGCCATGGCTCAGGACAGCGGTGCCGATAATGATCCTAAGTAAACTTTTTGAAAGCATGAGATACACTGCACAGGTGAACAGGATCCCAATGACAATGGCCATTAATAATTCCATTAATCGCTCACCCCAATCGTTTGGATGATGGTCATCGTGACGCCGACGACGACGAGATACACCCCGGTATCGAACAGGACGGCCGTATGAAGGGACGTCTTGCCGAGGATCGGCAGGGTGAAATAGTCAAACGCGTGCGTCAGGAACGGTACATTGAACAATAGTGCCCCTGCTGCGGTACCGATGGCGAACAGAAGGCCGATCGCCGTTACGATCTTATAATCGATGGGCAGGATATTCGCAACCGTCTTCAAATCGAATGCCAGCAGCAGGAGGACGAGCGCCCCGGCTGTCATGAGTCCCCCGATGAAGCCTCCTCCCGGAGTATAGTGACCGGAGAAGAAGAGGCGCAGGGAGAACAGGATGATGATGAACACAGTCACTTTTGTTACGGTTTGGAGAATCACATCATTCGTCTTCATCCTTCATCCCTCCTTGTCAACCTCAGTTTGATCATGGCGAAGATTCCGAGGGATGCAATGGCAAGAACGCAAATTTCGAATAATGTATCGAATCCACGGAAGTCGACGAGGATGACATTGACCATGTTCTTACCAGCTGCTTCCTCGTAAACGTTTTTGATGTAATACTCTGAGATCGAATCAAATAGTTTTGTGCTGTAAGCCGAGATGGCAAACAGTGTCACGGTCACACCGACACCGAGGGCAATCAGTGCATTCCCGAGTTTGAAGCCCATGCGTTCTTCATGCCTGCTCAACTTTGGCAGGTGGTAGAAACAGAGCAGGAACAGGGCGACGGACACGGTTTCGATGACGAGCTGGGTCAGGGCAAGATCGGGCGCCCTGAACACCACGAAGAATAAGGATACCGTATAGCCGGTCGCTCCCAGCAGGATGATGGATGTCAGGCGTGACTTTGCGAAAAGGATCATGACAGTACTGACCACTAGGAGCAGCGCGACGGCCACTTCATAAATCCCGATCGGGGCCATTTCGTCCATCTCCAGCGAGAAGGCATTGTTATACCAAAGGCTGAAGAGGGAGATCCCGACGAAGAACGTAAAGATATAAACAAGATAGGTGCGAATAAACCCTGTCATATGTCCGTTCATGAAACCGTATGCGCCTCGTTCACTCCCTCGCAATCCCCCATCATATAAAGAATTAAGGGAAAGCTTTTGCGGGAATACACGATAGATCTTCTCCCATTTTGAAAGGGTGAGATATAAGATCACCCCGAAGGCAATGACGCCGATTGTCATGAACAGCTCCGGACTGAAGCCGTGCCAGAAGGAGATTTCCGTTTTCACGGTCTGTCCGTCGGCAATCAGACTTGGTACGATGGCTTCCACTGCAGGAGCCAGGATCCGATCCGATAGAATATTCGGGAAGAAACCGAATATCACGACAAGGGAAGCAAGGATGATCGGAGAAATCAGCATCCCGATCGGCGCTTCATGTGGTTTCTTTTCGAGCTTCTCAGGCTGGTACTTCCCTGTGAACGTCTTGAAGACGAGGATCATGCTGTAGACGAAGGTGAAGATGCTTCCCACCCAGGCCAGCACAGGGAAAAGCGCACCGAACGTTTCAAAGTTGAAGATATCAAGGCTGAGGACATTGATCATCCCCGTAAAGAACATTTCCTTACTAAGGAAGCCGTTAAATGGCGGTAGCCCCGCCATGGAGAATGCCCCGATGATGGCAATGGTGAAGGTGATGGGCATGAAGCTCATCAGTCCGCCTAGTTTACGGATATCCCTTGTCCCGGTTTCATGATCGACAATCCCGGCCACCATGAACAGGCTTCCTTTGAACGTCGCGTGATTGATCAAATGGAAAACGGCGGCAAGTGTTGCAGCCATATAAATGTTTTCATCGAGTTGATTGTAATGAAGCGCGGCTCCTCCAATGCCCAATAAGGACATGATCATCCCCAGTTGACTGATCGTGGAGAAGGCGAGGATTCCTTTCAGATCCTTTTGGCGGACCGCATTGAAAGAACCCCAGAACACGGTGAATAATCCAATTCCGCCAACGAGCCAGATCCACACACCTGAAGTGGCAAAGATCGGGCTCATCCTGGCAACGAGGTAGATCCCCGCTTTGACCATCGTTGCTGAGTGAAGGTAGGCACTGACAGGAGTCGGTGCTTCCATGGCATCAGGCAGCCAGATGTGGAAGGGGAACTGTGCTGATTTCGTGAATGCCCCCAGCAGGATCAGGATCAATGCCCCCATGAACAGCGGGTCCGTTACCAACTGATCGCTCATCCCCACAAGTTCCCTGATGCTGAATGTACCGCCCATGAGATAGAGAAGTATGATACCCCCAAGCATGGACAGGCCACCGAATACGGTGATGAGCATCGATTTTAGTGCCCCATATCTCGAACGCTCCCTCTGATACCAATATCCGATCAGCAAGAAAGATGAAATGGACGTGAACTCCCAGAACATATAAAGGGTGATCAGGTTATCCGAAAGCACGACCCCGAGCATGGCCCCCATGAACATGAGTAAATAGACATAGAAGTTATGTAGCTGTTCTTTCGCCTTGTCCAGGTAGTAGATCGAGTACAGGACGACAAGCGCCCCGATTCCTGTGATGAGCATGGCGAACAGGAGGCCGAGACCGTCCACATATGCGGTGAATTGAATACCGAAGGAAGGCATCCAATTGACGGTTTCCGTCACCGTTTCCCCGTTCTTCGTCAATGAAATGAAACGGAAGAAATAGACGAACAGGACCACTGGCAGTACAAGGACGAACCAACCGGTGTGAACCTTTCGGAACGCCTTATACAGGAACGGAATCAGTATGGCGAATAAAAAAGGCGATAAAATTGCCCAGTGTAGCAGTGTCAAAAAAAACCCCCCTTGAATACATCAGATTATGTAGGTAATTGCTGAATTAAAATAGTCACTAGAGCATTCTGCGACCGAACAGTGCACCTATTGAGCATTATAACGTAAAAAAAAGCACCTTGCATTAGTCGGCCGCCCATCATATAAGGGTTTTCACCCTTGTTATTAAATATGTAGAGAAACGGAAAATAACGTCGAAAAAAAAAGCACATTCCGTGCCGGAGATCATGTTTTCGAATAGTTTCTCACCAATGTGAGCATCCTATTCAAGAGGTGATATCCATGAAGCAAAAGTTGCTGATCGCCGGTGCCATTTTCACAGGATTGCTCATGATGGCAGTCGTGGTGGATTCAAGGGATCAAATCGATCTTGAATCGGTCGAAAGCGGGGAAGGGACGGACTATGTTCCGATCGGGTACGACCGGGGAGGCAATGCTGCGCCGGTTGAATTCAAGCCGCGTCAATACATTAAAGTAATCGATAGGGACAGTCATCTGATCCAATCGGACCTGCTGCACGACGAGTGAAGTCAACTTCTTGACAGTAGGGACTTTCGACCCGTACACTTGGTACCTTTACCCTTTTCAATCTGCTCATAAACGATTATGATGGGAATGCACAGATTGATCACGGGAGAGGTACTTTTTGAAGAATACATATTTAACAAGCTATCTGCCTATTTTGTCCATCCTTTTGTTCAGCCTGACGTTTTCGGTTTATGGGGTGGGTGTCTTCGAGACACTGTCCAAAAAGATCGGCGTCTATGCGGGAATGAGCGAATTCCTATCCGAGATGCAGCTGAAGCTGGCCATCCTAATCCTGCTTATGATGATCTTCTTTATGATCCTAGCTGCCCTGAAGCTCATCGCAGAGACAATCAACGGCATTTCCATGCTGTTCTTCTCGATTGACTCAGAGGGTGAACTTTATAATAAAGTCCGTCCGGGTTCGATGATTTATTTTATAGGAGGACTGGTTTCCGTCCTCAGCTTGCAATCATTCAAGGGATTGATCGGGATCTTCGTTTTGACCTCTGTGGTTTACTTTTTTTATTTTGTGAATAAAATCAGCTCTTCCCTTACCAAAGCTGGTATCCTCGGTGTCGTGAGCATGCAGCTTTTCTCATGGGCAGCCCTCATCCTGACCATTTTCTTTGTCCTCATTAAACTTTATAACGGCCTGATGGCGAGCCTTCCGATCATATCGGAGGTCAAGCTGTGAGCTAGAATGAAAAAACGGATATCCACCACACAGGGGATATCCGTTTTTATTTATTGCATGATCTGCTTCCAGATCCTGTGTCCGGGACGCAATGATTCAATGCTGCTCATATTTTCAGGTGTATCATGGCCGACCCAGACCCCTGTGGTGTAGCGATCGGTGAGACCCATGACCCAAAAGTCATGATACTGGTTCGTGGTCCCTGTCTTGATTCCCACATAGGATTTGGAGACATAGGCAGGCTTTCCGGTCCCTGTGACGGCTCCTTGATGAAGCAGGGATCTCATTTGTGAAGTGGTGGACTTCGACCATACTTCCGTGGCTTTATCCTTCCATTGATATAGGATGTTTCCTTCGGAATCCGTCACCCCGGTAATGGCCCTGGCCGGTGTATACTCCCCGTCGATGAAGGAAGTGTAGGCATCCGTCATCTCGAGGGGGCTCATCCCATAGGTGAATCCTCCGACGGAAGCGGCAAAGGTCTCATCCTCCTTGCTGACCTTTTGGAAATGGAACGGGCGGATGAACCCGAAGGCCTGATCGACGCCAACCTTTTCCATCATGCGAAGAGCCGGACCATTATATGATTGGGCGAAAGCCTGACTGATCGTCACCATGCCGGGACTCGCATTCCCGTAGTTCACGGGGCAGTATCCCTTGATGCAGTATCGATTTCCATCAATCGTTTGCTGCAGGGAGGGGTGCAGCTTCTCCATATAGGGACCATAGACCAGGAGCGGTTTGATGGCGGACCCGGGCTGCCTGAACGCCTGAAAGGCATGGTGGAAATTATATTCCTTATAGTTTTTGCCGCCTGTGATGGCAACGATCTTACGGGTCTTATTATCGATGGAAGCACTCGCTCCCTCAAGTTCCATTGATTCCAGCGTATCATTCAGTGCTTTCGTGCTTTTTTTCTGCATGGCGGGGTCCAGGGCGGTGTTGATGATGACGCCGGAAGAGATCACGGCATGGAACCGTTCATCCCATTCCTTCAGAATACCGTTTCGCTCTTCCTCAGATCCGGCATCTGCAAGCTCGGTGGCGAACCCTTCTTCTTCTCCGATCAATTCCTTCAGTTCGTGTTCAACAAAAAAGGCATAGTCCGGATACTCTTCGACGGCTTTTTTTACCTTCAAATGGATCGGGGTCTTTTTGATCTTCACGGCCTCTTTTTCCGTGAGCTTGTCCGATGTGACCAGCAGCTCGAGCAACCGCTCCTGACGCTTTTTCGTTTCATCGAAGTGCTTGATCGGATCATATTTTCCCGGATTATTCGGGATGGAGGCGAGGAAGGAGATTTCCCCCTGGTTTAGTTCGGTCACGGGCTTGCTGAAATAATACTGGGAAGCCGTTCCGATGCCGTACACGCCATTGCTGAAGTAAATCACATTCAAGTACATTTCCATGATTTCATCCTTGGTCAGATTTTTCTCGATCTGACCGGCGTAGAAGAGCTCGGTCAGCTTCCGGTTATATGTCTTTTCCTGACCCAGGTACATATTTCGGGCAAGCTGCTGGGTGATGGTGCTTCCTCCCTGCTTGATATGGGTGAAGACAAGGTTTTTCACCACGGCCCGGAGGATTGCTCCAGCATCGAATCCGACGTGTTCATAAAAATTCTGATCTTCACTCGTGATGATGATCTCCTTCGCGAAGTCCGGGATATCTTCGTCCTCCGTGTACAGGCGGAATGGACGGTTGATCTCGGAAAACACCCGTCCGTCCGCATCCTTCATCAGGGACGTACGGTTTACGTTCATCTGTTCCTTATTGACCTTTGATTCCAGTGCCTCTTGGAACTCACCGGCTTTCTTCACTTCCCCTGCTGAAAAAAACAAGGTAGTGAAAAAGATGGAAACGATACAACTGATGGCGATATATCCTGCAAAAGTTCTCATGAAACCCTCTACTTTTCTCGTAATCTTATTCTCCCATGATAATCCAATGGAACCAATTAATAAAGAAGCATTTCCCGGGAGTGGGTGGTTCTTTATACCCTGATCGCTTCATGAGTAAAGTTTCGGGGAGGGGCAAGGAAATAGTCATAATTCAGGAAATAAACATGATATAATAAAAGAATACACCATCAGGGGTCCCGCACAGGGATGGGATAACGGGATACAAACAAACAAGGAGGGGTTTCAATGGGAAGTGAGGGACAGCTTGTTTTCATTGATTTTGAGTTTTCAATGCCCGAGCGGCATAAGGTCCCGAAGGATTTTCATCCGGAAATCATTGAGGCCGGTGTGGTCGTGGTGAACGGAGGCAAAGTCATCGACACCTTTTCCTGCTATATCAAGCCGGTTTCCTTCCCAAGGCTTACAAATCGATGCAAGAGATTCTTATCCATCACTCAGGCCGATGTAGACGGGGGACGTACGTTTAATGAGATGCATGATTATTTCACGTCATTGGATCAATCCGGCGTGAAGGAAGTGGTCACATGGGGGAATATGGATATGAAGGTGCTCAGGGACAGTTGTGCACGCCTCGGGATGGCATTCCCTTTCCATGCACGATTCGTCGATCTTTCCATGGAATATAAACGATTCTTCGGTGACCAGAATCAGACGGGGCTGTGGAAGGCCGTACAGGAATACGGACGTGAGGGTGTTGGCAAGCATCACAAAGCTCTTGATGACGCCATGACGACCCAGCATATCTATCATCTGGTGGAAAAGGATAAGAAGTACCTCGAAAAAGCCGAGCCCACCACGATCGGGGACAGGATCGACCTTTCGAAATTCTATAACCAGCTTGCATGATGAAGGACCTGACCGCCGATGTGCGTTCAGGTCCTTTGTATTAGAATTCGATTCCGTACATCAAGGCATATTCCTTCTGGATTTCGGCCAGTGCTTCGAGGCTTTTTGCATCATGGGGCGTCGGATCGGCGGAGAGCTTCGCCTTAAGTTCCTTGAAAGCAGCAAGGAGTGATTCATTGTAATCAGGAATCGTCCCTTCATAGGGCTTGACCATTTTGTCCGGTATGTTGGACTGCTCACGGTAAGCTAGTGCTTTTCGCTCATGGAAAAGGGGAACGTCGATTTTCCCGGGGTTGTGAAGATCTCCCTGGCGCGGATGCTTCACAACGGCCAGTACCTTCACCACATAACTCCCCGGGCGTTCCCCGGTCACCTCTCCGATATAGGTGCCTGTCTTATAAAAGGCCGTGACATAATCACCAATTTGGATATTTTTCATAAAACCCCTCCTAACAGAAGATGAACTCGATTATAATAATAGGTGGAAATGTTTGAGAATACGCTATATACAATGTAACACGTGGAGGTACATATATGAAGAAGTGGTTTTTGGTCTTACTGGTGGGCCTGGCCCTCGTGCTGGCAGCCTGTGGACAAGGTAACGACAAAAGTTCAGAAAGCAAGAAAGAGTCCAAGAAGGAACAGGCGTCGGATGGGAACATTACTTATCCGCAGCTCACAAAGGAAGTGAAGGGGAATGAAAAGCTTGTGGAGATGAAAACCTCCATGGGAACGATCAAGATCAAGCTCTTCCCCGATCAAGCACCGAAAGCCGTCGAGAACTTCGTGACCCACAGCGAGAAAGGGTACTATGACGGACTCAAGTTTCACCGGGTCATCAATAATTTCATGATTCAGGGGGGAGACCCTGAGGGGAATGGAACCGGTGGTGAAAGCATCTGGGGGAAACCGTTCGAGGATGAGTTCTCAGAAGATCTCTTTAATCTACGCGGTGCCCTCTCCATGGCCAACTCCGGTCCCGATACCAACGGAAGCCAATTCTTCATCGTACAGAATAAAGCAGTCGATCCAGAGGTTGAGGAGCAGATGAAATCGGCTGGATTCCCTAAAGAGGTCATCGAAGCGTACATGAAAGACGGAGGTACGCCGTGGCTTGATCAAAAGCACACCGTCTTCGGTCAGGTGATCGAAGGCATGGACGTCGTGGATGATATCGCTTCGGTAGAAGTCGGAGAGCAGGATGCTCCGAAAAAAGACGTGATCATCGAAAGCATCAAAGTCGTGAAGTGACAGGGCCCGGAGAAATCCGGGTCTTTCTTATGCGGCGTTCAAGGGATTGTGACATTCCTTCCCAATCCGGCATGGTGAAGGGGAGGGAAGATTGCTATAATAAACATGACTGTAATCGCTTTAATTGGAAAGGAGCGTTTCCGTGATCTCATTTTTTGTCCTTAATCTATTCTTGTATTTTCCTGAAGATAAAAGTGAATATATCCCTGCGGGCATTACGATGTTCATTTTCATGATTGCCGCCGTCCTCACGTTCCGGCTGATCATCCGCATCTCGAAGCGTGAAGAGCTGAAGACGAAGAAGATGGAAGAGGAGGCAAGGGCATCCCGTCATCAAGAAGACTGACAAAAACGATCCATCTGCGAATACTTTTCTCCTGACTCGTCAACAATGATGAGGAGTATGAACGTGGAGGAACGGCAGATGAAACTATTCTTGATCGGAATCACGGCGCTTCTTTTGTCAGGATGCGTCCTGGAGGAACCGACGAAAGTGACTGTAGATATGAAGAACGGGGTCGGGGACTCCATCGGCACAGCGATCCTCGAGGAAACAGCAGATGGCGTGGAGATTGCCCTTGACCTTGAGGGGCTTCCGCCGGGGGACCTTGCCATCCATATCCATGAAAAAAGTGCATGTAAACGACCTGATTTTGCTTCGGCGGGAAATCATTTCAACCCCTTGGAAAAGAAACATGGACTTCTTCATCCTCAAGGTCCCCACGCAGGGGATCTACCCAATCTGATCGTCGGGGATGATGGGAGCGTGAAGGCAACGATCATGGCTCCTCAGGTGACCCTTTCAAAAGGCAAGACGTCCCTCATGACCAAGGACGGGACCTCGCTGGTCATTGACGAAAGCGCTGATGACGGCATGACCCAGCCATCGGGAGATTCCGGGGAGCGCATTGCCTGCGGGTCCATCGGGAAAAAATAAAAAAGACTGCCATTCATGGCAGTCTTTTTTTATTTGCTCATGTGAGGGCCGTTCTTAGGCGATCCAGTCCCTCAAGGAGCGTTTCTTTCGGGCATGCGATATTCATCCGCACGAACCCTTCTCCTCCTTGCCCGTATTTCGTTCCCTCTTCTAAGGCAAGCTTCCCTTTTCTCAGTAGACGGTCCTTCAGGTCTTCGTCCGAGAGTCCCGTTTCCCGGCAATCGATCCAGAGCAGATAGGTTCCTTCAGGTTCGACAAGATGCAAGGACGGAAGGTGTTCCTTCAGATAGGTTCTTGTTGTGGCGATGTTTTCCTCTAGATAAGCTAAGACGTCTTCCAGCCATTCTTCTCCGTGACGGTAAGCGGCTTCCATGGCACTGATTCCGAGGGCATTCAACGTAAAGAATCCCTGTTTGGCATGAATGCCAGCAATCTTATTCCGAAGCTCTTCATTTTTGGTGATCATGGCTGAAGCCTGCAGACCGGCCAGATTGAACGTCTTGCTCGGGGCGATGCACGTAATGATCGCATCCGGATCGCCTTCTTGAAGGGACGCAATCGGGATATGGCGGTGTGGGCGATAGATCAGGTCGGAGTGGATTTCATCCGAAGCGATGATAACGCCGTATTGCTTGCAGAGTGAAGCGATCCGGGTCAGATCTTCCTTCGTCCAGACCCGTCCCCCGGGATTATGCGGATTGCATAACAGGAACAACTTCACCCCATTTTGAAGGGCTTTTTCGAAAGCGGTGAAATCGATGGAGTACTCCCCGTTGCGATACACGAGCTGGGCGTTTTCCACCACCCGTCCATTTTCCTTCACCAGGTTGAAGAATGGCGGATAAACAGGTGATTGGATGAGTACTTTGTCACCAGGTTCTGTAAGGGCCTGGATGATCGTGGCCAGGGCGGGAACCACCCCGGGGCTGTACTGCACCCATGATGATTGGATCTCCCACCCATGCCTCTTGGCCATCCAATCCTTGATGGATCCGGCAGTGGATGCTCCTGCGTATGTATAGCCGAAAATCGGGTGTTCCATCCTTTTCTTCAAGGCTTCAATTACAGGTTCAGGAGGCGCGAAGTCCATGTCGGCCACCCACATGGGCAGCACATCCCCGTATCCGAAGACTTCTTTCGTCCTGTCCCACTTGACCGATGAGGAACCTCTGCGATCAATGACGTTTTCAAATGAACTCAAGTGAACTCCCCCTTACGAAATGTCGCTTTACTCTTCCATCATAAAAGCTCAGTGGAAAAGATGAAAATAATATGATTCAGCAGTCCCCTACCTTCATATATGGGAGGGGGAGAGGCCGAATTCGAACTCGGAAGTATTTGCTTCCGGAAGACCCTCTTCCACGAAGGACCGGATATGGGTCATGACCACATCGGGCTTTTCCTCTGGAACGAGATGCCCCGTGTCTTTCAGCACAATCAGGGAGGAAAGGGGAAGATCTTCATTCAATCGCCTCCCTGTCGCCACAGGCACCACCCTGTCATGCTCCCCCCATATGAGCAGGCAGGGAGTCCGGATAGCGGAGAGATCTTCTCTGGACAGGTCCCCTTCGCGGTCGCGGATCATCTTCGTGAGGGCTTTGAAGATATCATCCTGTAGAAAGGGCTTCATATACCCATCCATCATTTCCTCATCAATCATGGCGTGATCATATACGACATTCTCGAGATTTTTCCGGACTCCTGTCTTGGCGAGCCATTTTTTGATGTACAAATGAAAGTAAGGAGTACGGCTCAGGGTAAGCACGGGCCATGTGAACCGTTTCAAATAACCTGAACTGCAGAGCAGGATCCCTTTTTTAACGAGGGAAGGGGCCTTTTTCATGATATTCAAGGCGATCTGCCCACCCATGGAATGACCGGTGAGGTACACCTGTTGTATCCCCAACTGCCCGAGGAGATCGATGACGGTTTTGGCCAGGTTGTCGTATGAATAAATGAATCCCTTTGTCTTACTGCTTTTGCCGAAGGGAGGAAGGTCGATGGAGAGAACATTATAGGATGCCTTCAAGAGCGGATGAAGCTGCCTGAAGCTGAAGGTCGATGAAAGAAATCCATGAATAAGGACGAAGGTTTCGGAAGAATGCGGATGTTTATCGTATTCATAATAGATCTCGGCCCCGTTCAATCGGGCAAATTGTGCACGGTCGCTCATGATCGACACTCCTTTACGTTGTTCCAATTATTTTACCCGCTCCTTTCGTTTTAACACTCAGACTTTTAGGAGAAATGTGCTTGAGCTTCTGATATAATGAAACCATTTACAGGTGATGAGGAGGAAAAGTCATGCAGCTTAGAGATTGGGAACTGGATCTGTTACGGGTCCTTCAAAAGGATTCAAGGCTGACGTATGAGGATTTAAGCAAGATGCTTCAGGTGACAAAGGAAGAAGTGGAAGAGACGGTCGCAAGGATGGAAAAAGACCATATCCTCGTCCGCTACAATTCAGTGGTCGACTGGTCCAAAGTAGAAGGACATGAAGGTGTGACGGCCATGATCGACGTAAAAGTGGCGCCAAAAAGGGGTGTAGGCTTTGACGAAGTCGCCCAGCGCATCTATCGGTATAAAGAAGTCAAAAGCGTCTATCTCATGTCTGGAGCATACGATCTATCGGTGACGGTGGAGGGGCGCACGATGAATGAGGTGGCAAACTTCGTATCGGATAAATTGTCCACGATTGATTCCGTGCTTTCGACCACGACCCACTTTCAATTGAAAAAATACAAGCATGACGGCACCATCTTCGGGGATTATGAAGAAGATAAACGGATCGTGGTATCCCCATGACGACAAAAACGAGCTATGTATCCAAGTCTGTTGAGAAACTGAAACCGTCCGGGATCCGAAAGTTCTTCGATCTGGCCGCAGGGATGGAAGGCGTCATCTCCCTCGGTGTCGGTGAGCCTGATTTCGTTACTTCCTGGACCGTAAGGGAAGCGGCCATCCTGTCCCTTGAACAGGGCTATACTTCCTATACGGCGAATGCGGGGCTGTTCGATCTCCGGAAAAGGATTGCGGACTACATGAATTCCCGTTACCAACTTACCTATGACCCCGCGCATGAGATCATCGTCACGGTCGGGGCAAGTCAGGCCCTTGACATCAGCCTGCGCGCCCTTGTCGATCAAGGGGATGAGGTCATCATCGTCGAACCGGGGTTTGTTTCCTATGTTCCCCTGGTGGAACTCGCCGGTGGTGTAGCCGTGACAGTCAAGACGAAACCGGAAAACGGATTCAACCTGACTGCTGAAGAGCTTGAAGCGGCGATCACCGATAAGACGAAGGCGGTCCTGTTGTGCTCCCCCAATAATCCAACGGGAAGCGTGTTGGAGAAGGATGATCTCATCGAGCTCGCTGAGGTGATCAAGCGCCATGATCTTGCCGTCTTGTCCGATGAGATCTATTCCGAGCTTGCCTACGATGCCGATCATGTGTCCATCGCATCCCTTGAAGGGATGAGGGATCGAACCATCGTCATCAACGGATTCTCCAAAGGATTCGCCATGACCGGCTGGCGCCTTGGATACATCTGTGCTCCTGTTGAGATTGCGCAGGCACTCCTGAAGATCCATCAATATGCGATGATGTGCGCCTCCACGCCTGCGCAGTTCGCAGCCATCGAGGCGCTGGATAAAGGGATGGAGGATGTGACGGAGATGAAAAGGAGCTATCGCCACAGGAGGCATTATTTCGTCGACTCCCTGAATGAGATCGGCCTGGAATGCCATACCCCCGGCGGTGCGTTCTATGCTTTTCCTTCCATCCGGAAGACGGGACTATCCTCTGAGGAGTTTGCCGAGAAACTGCTCCTTGAAGAGAAAGTCGCCGTCGTGCCCGGAAATGTATTCGGGAAAGGCGGGGAAGGGTTTATCCGGTGCTCCTATGCCTCGAGCATGGAACAGCTCCAGGAGGCCGTGAAGCGCCTGAAACGATTCGTTGAAAACCATTCAAACTAAAGAAAGGCCGTACCGTGTAGGGTACGGCCTTTTGCATGCAAAAAAAAGGGACGCCTCAAAGGCGTCCATCAAAATGAAAACAAAAGGGGGAATACTTAGAAAGCTTATTTTCAGTATGACCAGGTTTTCACGGATCTATACCTTGCGTGGAAAAATGTTTCAGGAAGCAGGGGTCCTGTCTTCCAGGAGTGTAGAAGCAGGGACATCCAGGACCGTTGAAAATTTCAGGACAGTGGGAGTGTCGGGGATCTTTTCCCCCTCTTCGTATTTCATCAGTGAATTCGTCCCGATCCTTGCCTTCACCGCAAGTTCCTGCAGAGTCATTTGGCGTTCTTCGCGGATCCTCTTGATATTCTTACCGAAATGGGACATGGCGTCCTCCTCCTTTATATGAAAGCGGTTGATATCCTATATATTCAGTATACCATCATATGGAAAAAACGCGCACGTCCATGCTTGAACAATCTGTTACGGAATCTGATGAAAGCGGAGGGACTTCAGAGAGAGTTTGCCAGGCACCGAACGTCGGAATTGTGCCAGGCACCGAACGGCGAATTTGTGCCAGGCACCGAATGTAGGAATTGTGCCAGGCACCGAATGTCGGAATTGTGCCAGGCACCAAACGGCGAAATTGTGCCTGGCACCGAACGGCAAAATTGTACCTGGCACCAAACGGCGAAATTGTACCAGGCACCGAACCTCGAAATGGTACCAGGTACAATCCTATAATTTACCCCCATGACCCAATGCATAAAAAAACCCCGGGAAACCGCATTAAAAGCAGTCCCAAGGGGTTGGAAAATCAATTGGTAATGAGGATCAATATGATCGCAATGGGGACGAGAATGCGGATCAGGAGCATCCAGGCGTTGAACACGCCCCGTGAAATACCTGAACCCAACCTTACTTCGTCCCACACATCTTCCTTCTTCAGTCGATAGCCGATGAAGATACTGATCAGGAGTGCTCCGATCGGAAGACCGAAGTTCGAGGTGATGTTGTCTGCGAAGTCGAAGAAGTTCAGACCTGCAATTTTGATATCACCCAATACCCCGAAGGAAAGGGCGCTCGGAATCCCTGCTACAAAAGCGAGGATCCCCACCATCCACGAAAATTTCACCCGTTTTGTGGATGCTCCTTTTGATAAGCCAGCCACACCGATCTCCAGGATGGAGAATGCGGAGGTCAATGTCGCGAACAGGAGCAGGACCAGGAAGATCGTGAAGAACAGTCCGCCGAAGGCCATTTCATTGAAAACGGCTGGAAGTACGACGAAGGCGATCCCTGGACCCTGGTCGGGTTGGAACCCGAGGGCATAAACAGCCGGGAAGATCACAAGGCCCGCAAGCAGTGAAATCAGGATATTCAATCCCGATACGCTGAGGGCCGATTTCGGCATGCTGTCATTCTTCGGCAGGTAGGAAGCGTAGGTGACCATGACCGATAGTCCGACTGTGAGAGCGAAGAAGGCCTGTCCCATGGCAAGGAGGACCGTCTTTCCAGTAAGCTGGCTCCAGTCAGGAAGAAGAAGGAAGCGAACTCCTTCCATGGCACCGTCCAGCGTCAGGGCCCGGATGACGAGAACGAAGAATAAAATGAATAATGATGGCATCATATACCGGCTCGCCCGTTCGATCCCTTTCTGTACGCCTCCCTGTACGACCATAATGGTCATGATCATGAAGACGCCCTGTGCAATCAGCACCTCCCATGGATTCGATATGACACTTTCAAAGAGCGCCGAATATCCTTCCTGGGTTTTCCCGCTCAAAGAGCCCGTTACACTTCTCCAAAGGTAGGATAAAATCCAGCCTCCGACGACACTATAAAAAGATAGGATGATGAAGGAAACGATGGTTCCTAAGTATCCTATGAGATGCCAGTATGAATTGGGAGCAAGTTTTTTATAGGAAGTAATCGCATCTGCACCAGCTTTGCGTCCGATGATGAATTCCGCCAGCAGGATCGGTGCCCCGATCAGGACGGTGAAGAGGATGAAGAGAAGGAAGAAGACACCTCCACCATTTGCCCCGGCCATATAGGGGAATTTCCAGATGGCGCCCAGTCCGATTGCGGAACCTGCGGCAGCCAGGATGAAGCCAAGTTTAGAAGTCCATTGTTGTTTTGCAGCCAATTACAGCTCCTCCTTTCAAAAAAATAAGATTTTTCAATCGTACTATGTTTTCATACCCATGTACACTGGATTTTGAAATTTTCAATTTATAAGTGATCTGGGTTTAACTGACAGAAAAGTGGATAAAATATGGGTGTGATTCCACTTATTATGCATGAAAACGGTTCACCTTATTACTTTTTCACTAAATTATTGAAAATTTTAAAAAAATCAGCTTTTGGGGTGGAAATTTTATCTGTTTGTAGTATACTAATTGTAACAAAACGTTCACAAATTAGACTCTTTTTCGACAAAATTGAAAGCGTTTCCTTATAATATGAATGGAGGTTATCAAAATGGATGTATTCATGGTTTATCTATTTATTGCAACCGCCACGCCTCTTTTTCTCTGGATAGAACACCGCAAGTGGGCAGTGGCCCATATCCCGTTCGTCATCGCCCTATGGGGTGCATTCATCTATTACGTCGTTGTTCCTGAACTCGGTGGCTGGGGACATGTGACGCTGTGGAGCTTGCTCGTTGCGAACTTTGCCTTTGCCCATCTGGCTGCATTTTATCTGTACGCGACACCTTATCTTCGGAAACAACGTGAGAAAAGGCTCATCAAATCATAATGTGCAAAACCCGCCCGCGGCCACTGGCCCGGGTTTTTTTCTGCTCTCTCACCCGTGGGAATTCATACTCTCCATTCGCACGAAGAATAAAGATTGATAAAATGGGTATTATTTGTTGTTCGGTATGGGAAACCTACATAAGGAGAGTGCAATTGTAGGCTGATCTGCAATGGACCGGTGAAATTAGTTTTGCGGAAATCAAAGAACTGTGATATAATCTACAATTGCGTGTAAAAGAGAAAATAATATATATACTAGGAGTGTTACCATGACTACAAAATTCGAAACAGGATCTGTTGTAACTGGTAAAGTTACAGGAATCCAGCCTTACGGTGCGTTTGTTGCTTTAGATGAAGAAACACAAGGACTTGTCCACATTTCAGAAATCACTCACGGATTCGTTAAAGACGTGAATGAGCACCTTTCTGTTGGTGATGAAGTACAAGTGAAAGTTCTTTCTGTTGACGAAGCGAAAGGGAAAATCAGCCTTTCAATCCGCGCAACTCAAGAAGCTCCTGCAGAACAACCTGCAGCAGCAAAGAAACCACGTCGTCAAGGAAGTGTGAAACCGGCAGCAGCTGAAGAAACAACTCCTGCAGGCTTCAATACTCTTAAAGACAAACTTGAAGAGTGGATTGAGCAATCAAAACGCGAAGATCTAATCAAAAAGTAAGACGAAAGAAGCGGCTAAGGCCGCTTTTTTATTTGTCTTGATTTATTTGAAAATATAGAATAATGAGTCAATATGCTTGTAGGAAGAATAAGATCTCTAGTATACTCGATATGTAAGCGCTTTATTTAGTAGGAATATACATAAATAAAGGAGGATGTCGAATGCTGTATCAGAACCCGAATACAGAAGGCTCATTGGTGTCGTTCAAGGATCAGTATGAAAACTTTATCGGAGGGGAATTCGTACCGCCTGTAAGCGGTGAATACTTTGATAATGTATCGCCGGTGACAGGGAAGGTCTTCACACGGATTGCACGATCCAATCAGGAGGATGTGGAAAAGGCTCTTGATGCCGCCCATGCTGCAAAGGACGCCTGGGGAAAAACGACTGTTGCCGAAAGGGCGTCCGTCCTGAATAAGATTGCCGACCGGATGGAAGAAAACCTGGAAATGCTGGCAGTGGCAGAGACCTGGGATAATGGGAAGCCTGTGCGGGAGACGCTGGCAGCGGATCTTCCCCTTGCCATCGATCACTTCAGGTATTTTGCAGGGTGTATCAGGGGGCAGGAAGGTACGATCGGTGAAATCGATGAAGATACGGTATCCTACCACTTCCACGAGCCGATCGGTGTCGTCGCCCAGATCATCCCGTGGAACTTCCCTCTCCTCATGGCCACATGGAAGATCGCGCCGGCATTGGCCGCCGGGAACTGCATCGTCCTTAAACCGGCCGAGCAGACGCCTGCTTCCATCATGGTCCTGATGGATCTCATCAAGGACATCCTTCCGAAAGGCGTCCTGAATGTGGTTCAAGGTTTTGGGCTTGAAGCGGGAAAACCACTGGCCCAAAGCAAGCGGGTCGGCAAAGTGGCCTTCACTGGTGAGACGACGACGGGAAGGCTGATCATGCAGTATGCTTCTCAGAACCTCATCCCTGTCACGCTTGAACTGGGTGGAAAATCCCCGAACATATTCTTCGAGGATGTGATGGACCAGGATGACGACTTCCTTGATAAAGCGGTGGAAGGCTTTGTCATGTTCGCGCTGAATCAGGGGGAGGTTTGTACCTGTCCTTCAAGGGCCCTGGTCCAGGAGTCCATTTATGATAAATTCATAGAGCGCGCCATCGAACGGGTCAAGCAGATCAAGCAGGGGAATCCCCTTGATACGGATACAATGCTCGGGGCGCAGGCTTCCCAGGAGCAGCTCGATAAAATCCTTTCTTATATTCAAATCGGAAAAGATGAAGGTGCCGAGGTGTTGATCGGTGGTGAACAGAACCAGCTTGACGGCGATCATGGCACAGGTTTCTATGTCAAACCGACGATCTTCAAAGGAACAAACGATATGAGGGTCTTCCAAGAAGAAATCTTTGGCCCGGTCGTTTCCGTGACGACGTTCAAAACGAAAGAAGAGGCGCTGGACATCGCCAATGATACACTTTATGGACTTGGGGCAGGCGTATGGTCGAGGGATATGAATACGGCCTACCGCTTCGGCAGGGATATCCAGGCGGGACGCGTATGGACGAACTGTTACCACCAGTACCCTGCGCATGCCGCTTTCGGTGGATATAAAATGTCCGGAATCGGGCGCGAGACCCATAAGATGATGCTCTCCCACTATCAGCAGACGAAGAATCTTCTTGTCAGCTACAGTCCAAAGAAACTGGGATTCTTCTAACATGTCAGTCTCTGCAACTGACGCAGCGGATGGCGTGATTAAGAAACTGTGGGAAAAGCATGGTCCCCTCATCTTTCACCAATCCGGTGGATGCTGTGATGGCAGCGCCCCGATCTGCCTGGAAGAGGGAGACCTCCTGATCGGTGACGGGGACGTCCTTGTGGGTACCGTGTCTCAGACGCCGTTCTATATGAGTCGGGAGCAATATGAGTACTGGAAAGCCTTCGACATCCTTTTGGATGTGAAAGAGGGGAGAGGTGGCATGTTTTCCCTGGAATCTTCGCTCGGGGTCAGATTTGTCACCACCTCCTCTCTGAAAAAATAATGCGTTCTATTTCATAGTGCGTGAGAATACAGTGTAAGAGACAACGGGCGATGTTGTCTCTTTTTTTGCTGATTTTAAAAGTTATTACTTTATAATTATTATAATTAATGTTGACAAAACCCCGGAAATAGGTAAAATAAAACTATACTTTAATAATAATTATTATAAATAAAAGAGGTGTTCATATGAAGAATCAAAAACTGACAACGAATCAAGGAGCCCCGATCGGAGACAATCAAAACTCTTTGACGGCCGGAAGCAATGGGCCAACTCTTCTCGAAGATTATCAGCTAATTGAGAAATTGGCGCATTTCGACCGGGAACGGGTTCCGGAGCGGGTGGTCCATGCGAGGGGTGCGGGGGCTCACGGGGTCTTCATCACGAAGAATAGTATGAAGAAGTATACAAAAGCTGCATTCCTTCAGGAGGAAGGGAAGGAAACGCCGGTTTTTGCCCGTTTTTCGACCGTGATACATGGTCAACATTCTCCGGAAACGCTTCGCGATCCCCGTGGATTTTCAGTCAAGTTCTATACCGAGGAAGGAAACTGGGATTTTGTCGGCAATAATCTGCCTGTCTTCTTCATCCGCGATGCGATGAAGTTCCCGGATATGGTTCATGCCCTCAAACCGAATCCCCAGACGAATATACAGGAACCGGAGCGCTACTGGGACTTCATGACCCTGTCCCCGGAGTCGACGAACATGCTCCTGCATCTGTACACGGATGAAGGGATTCCCGCAAACTATCGTCAGATGCGGGGGTCGAGCGTGCATGCATTCAAGTGGGTGAATGCAGCAGGCAATATGGTTTATGTGAAGTTGAGGTGGAAGCCGAAGGAGGGAATCCGGAATCTTTCTGCAGAAGAAGCAGCTGAGATCCAGGGGAAGGACTTCAACCATGCAAGCAGGGACCTATATGAGGCCATCGAGGAAGGGAATTATCCTGAATGGGATCTGTACGTCCAGATCCTTGATCCGATGGACCTTGATTCGTTCTCATACGATCCTCTGGATGCCACAAAGGACTGGCCGGAAGAGGATATTCCTGCCCACTTTGTCGGGACGATGATCCTCAACCGGAATCCTGAAAATGTGTTCGCGGAGACTGAGTCCGTTGGGTTCAATCCTGGTGTATTGGTCAATGGGATGCTCCCTTCTGAAGATAAACTGCTGCAGGGGAGATTATTCTCTTATTCCGATACACAGCGCTACCGGATCGGGGCCAATTATCTTCAGCTCCCGATCAACTGCCCGTTCGCCCAGGTAGCCAATCAGCAGCGGGACGGCGGGATGCCGTTCAAGCAGCAGAAGAGTCCGGTGAACTATGAACCGAACAGCTTTTCAGGTGAGCCGGAGGAAGTGCCGGGGTATGAAGAGGTTCATCAACCGGTCACTGGTGAAAGAGGAAGGATCAAGATTCGTAAACCCGATGATTTTGGTCAGGCCGGCGACATTTACAGGAGCTACCCCGATGAGGTCAAAGCCCAAGTGGTCAAAAACATTTCAAATGAACTGGCTGGGATCGATACGCGCATCGCATTGCGTGCAGTCTGTAACTTCTTCCGTGCCGATGTGGAGTTGGGGAAAGAACTTTCAAAAGAAATCGGAGTCGATCTCACCCCGTACCTTCAACATATGCAATAGGCAAAACGAGGGTGGGACAAAAAACGAAAAAGGGTGACCAACACGATCAGTGTAGGTTCATTATACCGCTCATGATTTCCGTGCAAGACTCCGCTTTACGCGGGTAGCCCATGAGCCTCCTCTTCAGGTCTGCGGGGTCTCACATCAGCTACTCTTCCCGCAGGAGTCTTCGTCTTGCACTCCAATCAACCGTTTGAAACGATGATCGTCATGAACCAAAGTAAAAACCCGAATGCATTTGTCGTAGGCAAATGCATTCGGGTTTTACTATGTCTAAAACACGTTGTCCCAGCCTCGTATTTTTTACGTGAGGAGTCAAAATCCCCCACGCTCGATGCCGTATTTGCGGATTCTGTACTGAAGGTTCTGCCTGCTCATCCCAAGTGCCTTGGCGGTCTTGGTGATATTGAATTGGTGGTGCTTCATGGCCTTTTGGATATAGTACGTCTCGGCTTCTTCCATGAAGACCTCAAGGGGTTTAGGCTCACTCCCTGACTGATGGAGGAAGTCGGAGTCGCCCTGGTGGTCATCAGCGACGGGAGAATGATGGATCCGCTGCCTGAACCCGAATGGAAGATGATTAAAACCGATTACCTTATGGGAACCGATGAGCTGATACGCTCCTTCAAGCACGTGCTCGAGCTCCCTCACGTTCCCGGGCCAGTCATATTTACGGAACGTCCCCTCCACCTCTGTGGAAATGCCCGTGACATTCCTGGCGTAGTGATGATTGAATCGATCAAGGAAGCTCGATACAAGGTCGTGCAGATCCTCCAGCCTGTTCCGGAGGGGAGGGATGAAAAAGGAGGCGGAGCTGAACCGATAATATAGCTCCTTCAACAGCCTGCCGTCTGCCACTGCGTCGATCGGATCTTCATTGACCGTGGCCATGAGGCGGACATCAGGGAATGAGCTGCTGTCCATCAGGTCGAGTAATTGTTCCTGAACGTGGAGGGGCATGGCATTCAGTTCATCGAATAGGATCGATCCGCCTGAGGCTTTTTTCATCACCCCGTCTTTGGAACCGGTACCAAAAAGGATCATCGTTAGATCTTCCCCAGGCATGGACGCACAATCCTGTTTGATGAACGGGGCATCCTTCCGTACGCCATCACAGTGGATGGAGCGGGCCAACATTTCCTTACCCGTACCGATTTCGCCACAAATGAGGATGGGAGTCGTGGATAGAGCGGCTTTCTTCCCGGCGGAGAGTGCTTCCTGAATGCGCGGATGGGACCCGACGATCCGGTGAAACGAAGGGGGAGCCGGCTGTTTGTGAACATGGTCCTTCATCATTTTTTCCAGGCTTGTCACATCCCGTGCAATTTCAACGGCACCGATGATGTCATCATCAAAGTGAATCGGATACGTGTCGTTGATGGTGGTGATTTCCACGCCATTGCTATTGAAATAGGTTTGCTTTACGTTCAGCGTCGGTGTCCCTGTGTGGAGTACCTGAAGAAGGGTGCTTTCTTCTTCTGAGTGAAATTGAAAGACATCGAGGAGATTTTTATCCAATACATCCTCGACCTCCATACCTTCGATTTCCTTCATTTTATCGTTATAGATCACGGTCCGGCCGGTTGAATCGATGACGTGGACCCCTGACTCGAGGTGATGGGCCACGACTTCATACATATATAGGCGTTTCTCACGTTCGAGCAAGATGAATCCCCCTCTGCGATTGGTGCTCTCTTATCTTCTAAGCCGCGTCGTCGACTTTGAAAATAAAAATTTTTCAAAAAACTCTTGAAAAAAGCAACCATCTTTTGCATTATTATAAGTGTAAGGGTTTTCTGAATGCAAATATTTTTTGCGGTTCACACCGGAAATACTCTGAGATCACATTAAAATCTTTGTTTAAAAGGGGGCAACACCCATATGATTCCTTACAAGCATGAACCATTCACAGACTTCTCGAACAAAGAAAACCAAAAAGCGTATAAAGAAGGCTTGAAAACAGTTGAAGCCTATCTTGGACAAGACTATCCCCTGATTATCGGCGGGGAGCGAGTGACTACTGATGCAAAATTGGTGTCAGTCAATCCTGCAGACCATAAAGAACTGATCGGAAACGTATCTAAAGCTGATCAGGAACTCGCAGAAAAAGCAATGAACGTAGCATATGATACATTCCAGACCTGGCGAAAGGTGAAACCGGAAACGCGTGCAGATATCCTGTTCCGTGCTTCTGCCATCGTACGCCGACGCAAGCACGAGTTTTCAGCCCTGCTGACAAAAGAAGCGGGCAAACCATGGAATGAGGCGGATGCCGATACGGCCGAAGCAATCGACTTCATGGAGTATTATGCACGCCAGATGCTGCGCCTGAAAGATGGTTTCCCTGTAGAAAGCCGTCCTGGCGAATACAACCAGTTCAACTATATCCCTCTTGGAGTGGGCGTTGTCATCTCTCCTTGGAACTTCGCGTTTGCCATCATGGCCGGTACGGCTGTTGCGGCCATCGTGACAGGGAATACGGTGCTCTTGAAGCCTGCATCCACGACAGCCGTCGTTGCGGCTAAATTCATCGAAGTCCTTGAAGAAGCCGGTCTTCCAAAAGGCGTTATCAACTATATCCCTGGAAGCGGTGCTGAAGTCGGGGATTACCTCGTAGATCACCCGAAAACACGTTTCATCTCCTTCACTGGGTCACGTGATGTCGGGATCCGCATCTACGAAAGGGCTGCAAAAGTCCATCCTGGTCAGAAATGGCTGAAGCGCGTGATCGCTGAAATGGGAGGGAAAGATACGATTGTCGTCGATTCAGAAGGCGATATCGAACTTGCAGCCAAATCCATCGTGGCATCTGCCTTTGGCTTCTCCGGTCAAAAATGCTCGGCTTGTTCACGTGCCGTCGTCGTGGAAGATGTATACGACCAGGTGCTCGAGCGTGCGGTTGAATTGACGAAGGAACTCACAGTAGGAAACCCTGTCGACCAGGATAACTTCATGGGACCGGTCATCGATCAAGCTTCATTCGATAAGATCATGAGCTACATCGAAATCGGGAAGGAAGAAGGAAAACTCATGGTTGGCGGTGAAGGAGACAGCTCGAAAGGCTACTTCGTCAAACCGACGATCTTTGCCGACCTTGCTCCTGATGCACGACTCATGCAGGAAGAAATCTTCGGACCGGTCGTTGCCTTCTCCAAGGCGAAGGATTTCGATCATGCCCTTGAGATCGCCAACAACACGGATTACGGATTGACTGGAGCAGTCATCACGAATAACCGTGCGAAAATCGAGCAGGCGCGGGAGGACTTCCACGTCGGAAACCTTTACTTCAACCGCGGCTGTACAGGTGCCATCGTTGGATACCAGCCGTTCGGAGGATTCAATATGTCCGGGACGGATTCCAAAGCAGGCGGACCTGATTATCTGTTGCTTCACCTTCAAGCGAAAACAACTTCGGAAACTCTATAAGGAAAAACGGAAGGAGCTCTTGTCTGACAGGGGCTCCATCCTTATATAAACCGGTAATACCGGTGAATTTAAAGGAGGAATATGCATGGCGAGTTCACAGGCGATCATCGATCAAACAGATAAATACGGAGCAAGGAATTATCATCCCCTGCCGATTGTCATTTCGGAAGCAGAAGGGGTATGGGTGACCGATCCCGAAGGCAACCGCTACATGGATATGCTCAGTGCGTATTCTGCCGTCAACCAGGGCCATCGCCATCCGAAGATCATCCAGGCGCTGAAGGATCAGGCGGACCGCGTGACGCTTACATCACGTGCCTTCCATAACGATCAGTTGGCACCGTGGTACGAGAAAATCTGTCAGCTGACAGGCAAGGATATGGCCCTGCCGATGAACACGGGAGCAGAAGCAGTCGAAACGGCCATCAAAACGGCCAGGCGCTGGGCGTATGATGTGAAAGGTGTCGAGGAAAACCGTGCTGAAATCATCGCGTGCAATGGGAACTTCCACGGCAGGACGATGACGGCTGTTTCTCTATCGTCAGAAGAAGAATATAAGCGTGGATTCGGCCCGATGCTGCCAGGCATCAATCTCATTCCATATGGCGATCTTGACGCGTTGAAAGAGGCGATCACACCGAATACGGCAGCCTTCCTCATCGAGCCGATCCAGGGAGAGGCCGGGATTGTGTTCCCTCCTGAAGGTTTCCTGAAAGCAGCTGCCGATCTTTGCAAGGAACAGAATGTGCTCTTCATCGCAGATGAGATCCAGGCGGGGCTTGCCCGTTCCGGTAAAATGTTTGCGTGTGAGTGGGCCGGGGTCGATCCGGATATGTATATTCTCGGTAAAGCACTCGGCGGAGGCGTGTTCCCGATTTCATGCGTAGTGGCGGACGAAGCGGTCCTTGGTGTGTTCAATCCGGGCTCACATGGTTCCACATTCGGAGGAAACCCGATGGCATGTGCCGTTTCCATCGCCTCCCTCGATGTGCTCATCGATGAAAACCTTGCAGATCGCTCCCTGGAGATGGGCGAGTACTTCATGGGTAAACTCAAGGAGATCAAGAACCCCCTCATCAAGGAAGTGCGGGGAAGCGGCCTCTTCATCGGAGTCGAGCTTCATGAACCGGCACGTGCGTATTGTGAAAAGCTCAAGGATGAAGGTCTCCTTTGCAAAGAAACCCATGATACCGTCATCCGTTTCGCTCCACCCCTTGTGATTTCTCAGGAGGATCTGGACTGGGCAATCGAGCGGATCAAGAAAGTGCTTTCTTGAAAGCGTGGGCAAGAGACGGAATCTTTTCGAAATTTTGTAGATGCTGATGGTTTAGGTAACGGTTATATGTTACAATTACAACGTTTCAGATCACATAATAAAGAGGCGAATGTTAACAATGGGAGAAAACCTTAATCTGTTTACTTCTACACAACATGTCATCAATGATGCTTTGTCCAAACTGGGCTATTCCGAAGAAATGTTCGAGCTTCTAAAAGAACCGATCCGCATGCTCACCGTCCGCATCCCTGTCAGGATGGACGACGGAAGCATCAAGGTTTTCACGGGTTACCGCGCGCAGCATAACGACGCCGTCGGTCCTACAAAGGGGGGCGTGCGCTTCCATCCTGAGGTCGATGAGGAAGAAGTGAAGGCGCTTTCCATGTGGATGAGCCTGAAGTGCGGGATCGTCGACCTTCCGTACGGCGGAGGGAAAGGCGGGATCATCTGCGATCCCCGCACCATGTCCTTCACCGAGCTTGAAAAGCTCAGCCGTGGATATGTAAGGGCGATCAGCCAGATCGTCGGGCCGACAAAGGATATTCCGGCACCTGACGTGTACACCAACTCGCAGATCATGGCCTGGATGATGGATGAATACAGCCGTTTACGGGAAAATGATTCGCCTGGTTTCATCACGGGTAAACCGATCGTCCTCGGAGGATCCCAGGGACGTGAAAAAGCGACCGCTCAGGGTGTGACCATCTGCATCGATGAAGCGGCCAAAAAACGCGGGATCGATATCAAGGGAGCACGTGTCGTGATCCAAGGATTCGGGAATGCAGGAAGCTTCCTTGCGAAGTTCATGCATGATGCCGGAGCCAAGGTCATCGCGATCTCGGATGCCCACGGAGCGCTCCATGATCCGGACGGACTCGATATCGATTATCTCCTGGACCGCCGCGACAGTTTCGGAACCGTCACGACGCTCTTTGAGAATACGCTTACGAACAAAGAACTCCTTGAGCTGGATTGTGATATTCTTGTGCCTGCTGCCATCTCGAATCAGATTACAGAGCAGAATGCCCATGATATCAAAGCGTCGATCGTCGTGGAAGCGGCGAATGGACCTACAACATTGGAAGCTACAAGGATCTTGTCTGAGCGTGGCATCCTCCTCGTACCGGACGTCCTTGCCAGTGCAGGCGGCGTAACGGTATCCTACTTCGAATGGGTACAGAACAACCAAGGCTATTACTGGACAGAAGAAGAAGTAAACGAGAAGCTTCAGATCAAGCTTGTCGAAGCGTTCAATAATGTCTATGAAACATCACAGAATCGCAGAGTCAATATGCGTCTTGCCGCCTACATGGTGGGAGCGCGCAAAATGGCTGAAGCCTCAAGATTCAGAGGTTGGGTCTAACCATCGCATACCATGGCGCATCATCCTTCGGGGTGATGCGCTTTTTTTGTTCCTGCACCTTATAAAATTGACATTCATCTGTTCCATTCGTACGATTGAAGGTAGAACAGCTAAAGCGGATACATAGGATATCGGAGGTCATGAAGATGAATATTGAGGAAACGTCCCTAAAAACCGTAAAACAGGCCATACAGAATCAAAAGTCTTTTTTTAAGAACGGACATACCAGACCAATTTCCAGTAGGAAAGAAACCCTTCAAACGCTCTATCGTATGATCAAAGATCATGAAGAAGATATCATCCACGCCCTGCAGATGGATCTGAATAAGTCCGAAATGGAAACCTATGCAACGGAAATCGGCATCCTTCTCGAAGAAATACGCTTCGTGCTCAAACAGATCGATGAGTGGGCAGAACCGAAAAAAGTAAAGGTAGCCAAGACCCATATCGGATCTAAAAGTTACTCGGTGCCGGAACCCTATGGGGTCACGCTGATCATCTCCCCATGGAATTACCCGTTCCAGCTTGCCCTGGCCCCGGTGATCGGTGCCATTGCGGCGGGGAACACGGCCATCATCAAGCCTTCAGAGCTTACGGTCCATACATCACGTCTTCTTGAGCGGATCATCTCCGCCCGCTTTGACGGACATGTGCTGAAAGTGATCGAAGGAGGAGTGGAAACAACGGGGCATCTCCTTGACCAACCGTTTGACTACATCTTCTTCACAGGCAGTGTACCCGTCGGGAAGGTCGTCATGGAAGCGGCAAGCAAACGGTTGATCCCCGTCACCCTCGAACTTGGAGGGAAAAGCCCGTGCATCGTGGACGAGACGGCGGATATCGCCCTGGCAGCCAAGCGGATCGCCTTTGGGAAGGTCACGAATGCAGGACAGACATGCATTGCCCCCGATTACCTCTTCCTTCACAAAAGCATCAAGGAGCAATTCATCACGGAGTTCAAGAATGCCGTCGTGACATTTTATGGTCCGGAGCCCCTTAAGAATGATAAGTACGGACGCATCATCAATGAACGGCATTTCGACAGGATTGCCTCTTATCTCGATGACGGGGAAATCCTCCTGGGCGGGAAACTCGATCGTACGTTCCTGAAGATGGAGCCGACCCTGATGACACCGAGGGATCACTCTGTCCCGGTCATGCAGGAAGAAATCTTCGGTCCCGTATTCCCGGTGCTCGAGTACGAAAACCTGGAAGAAGTCATCGACTATGTAACGGAAAGGCCGAAGCCCCTGGCACTGTATCTGTTCACGAACAATGAAGCAACCGAAGCCGCCATCACCGGAAATATCTCGTATGGCGGGGGCTGTATCAATGATACCCTGATGCATATCGTGACGCCCTATCTTCCATTCGGCGGCGTAGGGGAAAGTGGCATGGGGAGCTATCACGGTGAGTCCAGCTTCTCCACATTCTCCCACTATAAAAGCGTCATGAAACAGACCAACAAATTCGATATGAGCTTCCGGTACCCAAATGGGAAATTCGGGATGCAGCTCATCAAAAAACTGCTGAAATAAAGAAGAAGGCGTCCCGTCTAGTGGGGACGCCTTCTTTCATTTCATTTATCGTGTAGGTTCTGTACGGTGATCCCGTTCCAGTTCCTCTGTCGGTTTGAACAGTAATCCAAGATTGATCAGTCCTGAAATTCCGACCAGACCATAGATGATCCGGGAAAGTCCGGCACCTTGTCCTCCGAAAATGGCGGCGACGAGGTCGAATTGGAAAAATCCGATCAGCCCCCAGTTCACGGCACCGATGATGGTGAGAACCAATGCAATACGTTGTAAAGCACTCATGTTTGTTTCCTCCTTATTGTATGGTTCACTATTACTATGCCCCGATCGTCAATGGTTATGTGCTGGCCTTTTTAAATTTTTGGGCAAGTTCTTTGCATTTTACGCCGGGTCTCATCCATAATAAAAAAGGTGAACACGAACATATACTCTTTAGGAGGTATTTATAATGAATGAATTTACGTTTTATAATCCGACGAAATTGATCTTTGGTAAAGGTCAAGTCGAGCAGCTGAAGGACCTTGTCCCTCAATACGGTAAAAAAGTGCTTCTCGTATACGGTGGCGGAAGCATCAAGAAAAGCGGCCTTTATGACCAAGTGACGGCTGTCTTGAACGACATCGATGCCGAAGTATTCGAACTTGCCGGTGTTGAACCCAATCCACGTTTGACCACGGTAAGACGCGGTGTGGATATCTGTAAAGAAGAAGGCATCGAGTTCCTGCTTGCCGTAGGTGGAGGAAGCGTCATCGACTGTACCAAAGCAATCGCTGCCGGTGCGAAATATGATGGAGATGCATGGGATCTTGTCACGAAGAAAGCTTTTGCTTCAGAAGCCCTTCCATTCGGTACCGTGTTGACCCTTGCTGCGACCGGTTCTGAAATGAATGCAGGATCCGTTATCACAAACTGGGAAACCAATGAAAAATACGGTTGGGGAAGCCCAGTTACATTCCCTCAATTCTCAATCCTTGATCCGGAAAACACATTCACTGTTCCTAAAAACCACACGATCTACGGAATGGTCGACATGATGTCCCACGTGTTCGAGCAGTACTTCCATAATGCTACGAATACACCGCTTCAGGACCGCATGTGTGAATCCGTACTGAAAGTGGTTATTGAAACAGCTCCTAAGCTGATCAACGACCTTGAGAACTACGAGCTTCGCGAAACCATCCTATACTCTGGAACCATTGCCCTCAACGGCATGCTTCAAATGGGTTACCGCGGAGACTGGGGAAGCCATAACATTGAGCACGCTGTGTCTGCCGTGTACGATATCCCGCATGCAGGCGGTCTGGCGATCCTGTTCCCTAACTGGATGAAGCACAACCTGAACGTGAACCCTGCCCGTTTTGCACAGCTGGCTGAGCGCGTATGGAATGTCGATCCTGAAGGCAAAACACAGGAAGAAGTAGCGCTTGAAGGAATCGAGAAGCTTCGTGAATTCTGGTCCAGCATCGGTGCCCCTTCACGCCTTGCTGACTACGACATCGACGACAGCAAGCTTGACCTCATTGCTGATAAAGCAATGGCCAACGGCGAATTCGGTAACTTCAACAATCATCAATTGAACAAAGAGGACACGCTCAGCATCCTGCGCGCATCTCTATAAGACTCATGGCCGGTCCGATATTGGACCGGCTATTTTAAGAAATACGAAGATCGTGTAAAAACTTTTGAATGAATGCGTTTTCAATCATCTGCGTTTCTTGATTATGAAGGGCGGATTCGATAAAGTGAGATAGAAGCAAAATAAAACAATCGGAGGATGGTTATGACACACATTCGTTTTGATTATTCAAACGCGTTATCCTTTTTTGGTGAACATGAAATTACATATCTACGTGATGCCGTAAAGGCAGCACACACCTCCCTGCACGAAAAAACGGGTGCAGGAAGCGACTTCCTAGGGTGGATCGATCTTCCTGTCGATTATGATAAAGAAGAATTTGCCCGCATCCAAAAAGCGTCAGAAAAAATCAACAAAGACTCCGATATCCTGCTCGTTATCGGAATCGGAGGATCTTACCTTGGTGCAAGAGCGGCCATTGAAATGCTCAATCACAGCTTCTTCAATACCGTTTCAAAAGAAAAGCGTTCAGCACCACAGGTCCTCTTCCTTGGACAAAACATCAGCTCTACCTACATGAAGGACCTGATGGATCTTCTTGAAGGCAAAGACTTCTCGATCAATGTCATCTCGAAATCCGGTACAACAACCGAGCCGGCAATCGCCTTCCGTATCTTCCGCAAAATGCTTGAGGAGAAATACGGAGTGGAAGAAGCACGCAAACGCATCTATGCGACAACGGATAAGTCAAAAGGAGCGCTTAAGACCCTTGCAAACGACGAAGGCTACGAAACATTCGTTGTGCCTGATGATGTCGGCGGTCGTTATTCTGTCCTGACGGCTGTAGGTCTCCTGCCGATTGCCGTAAGCGGTGTGGATATCGAAGCGATGATGGACGGAGCAGCAAAGGCAAGGGAAGACTTCGGTCAGTCCGAGCTTTCTGAGAATCCGGCCTACCAATACGCAGCCGTGCGTAACGTTCTGTATAACAAAGGCAAAACGATCGAAATGCTCATCAACTACGAGCCGGGTCTTCAATACTTCGCTGAGTGGTGGAAACAGCTCTTCGGTGAAAGCGAAGGAAAAGACCAAAAAGGGATCTATCCTTCATCTGCAAACTTCTCGACCGACCTTCACTCACTTGGTCAATATGTACAAGAAGGCCGCCGCGATATCTTTGAAACCGTCGTGAAGGTTCAGGAATCGCGCCATGAACTTGTGATCGAAGAAGCTGACAGCGATCTTGACGGCCTGAACTACCTTGCTGGCCAAACCATCGATTTCGTCAACAACAAAGCTTTCGAAGGAACCTTGCTCGCCCATACAGATGGAGGCGTTCCGAATCTGATCGTCGAAATCCCTGCCATGGATGCGTATACGTTCGGATACCTTGTGTATTTCTTCGAGAAGGCATGTGCCGTGAGCGGTTATCTCCTTGGCGTCAATCCATTTGATCAGCCTGGGGTAGAGGCGTACAAAGTGAATATGTTCGCCCTCCTTGGTAAACCTGGATTCGAAGAAAAGAAAGCTGAACTTGAAAAACGATTGAAATAATAGAAGAATAGACTGGGACAAACTCGTTTCAGTCAAATGAACATCCGAACGAATTCGACAAAGATCGAGTTCGTTCGGATTTTTTGCATCATCCATTTGGTAAGTCCGACTGTTGATTGGAATGCACGTGATTACATTCTTTCACCATTAGAGGGAGCCCTGAAGTTGCTCCCTCTTTTTAATTCCCTTAAAAATCATTCGTGTCCCGTAAAGTTATTTACCTTAAGTTGTAAGAAATCCATGTCTTTTTGAAGCGTGGGTCAGCATGACTGCCGTCACATATCTTTAGGATAATGATGGAAGCCTCCATAGACCATGGATGCCATTTCGTTAAAACGGAATATCTTTCTTTGACGGAGCTGAAGGGGAGGGTTTACCATCTTGGTAGACCGAGCGATCGGTTTAACATTGGAGAAAGAAGGCGTATAGAAATGTGTGGAATTGCAGGCTGGATTGATTGGAGTAAAGACTTACGAGAACAACAGCATATTTTAAAATCCATGACCGATGCCATTGAACATAGGGGGCCGGATGCAGAGGGTGCCTGGGTGAGCGAACATGCAGCCCTTGGACACCGTAGACTCATCGTCATCGACCCGAATGGCGGGAAACAGCCAATGATTTATCAAAACAACCATCATCAAATCGCACTCACTTATAATGGTGAGCTTTATAACTATCTTGAGCTTAAAGAAGAATTGACGGAGAAAGGCCACACCTTCAATACCAGCTCGGATACGGAAGTTCTGCTTCACTCTTATCTTGAGTGGGGGGAAGATTGCGTTCGTCACTTTAACGGGATCTTCGCATTCGGAATCTGGGATGAAGAAAAGAACCAACTCATGCTTGGTCGCGACCACCTTGGTGTGAAACCACTGTTCTTCACTGAAGAAGGAGATGGACTTCTATTCGGTTCCGAAATCAAAGCGCTCCTTGCCCATCCGGATGTAGACGCAGAAATCGATCAAACGGGTCTTTCTGAGTTATTCGGAATGGGGCCGATGAGAACACCGGGACAAGCCATCTTCAAGAACATCCAAGAAGTCCGTGCCGGACATTATATGATCTACAATGAGCAAGGAAAGAAAGACGTCCAATATTGGACACTTGAAAGCAAGAAGCATACGGATGATATGGATACGACCGTGAATACGATCAAAGAGATTCTTGAAGATACGGTCAAGCGTCAGCTCATTGCCGATAAGCCGCTTACCACCATGCTGTCGGGAGGACTCGACTCAAGCGGATTGACCGCTATTGCGGGGCGTGAATACGGTGAAAAGACGCTCTCCTCTTATTCCATCGACTTTGTAAATAATGAAGCGGACTTCGAGGAAGACTTCCTCCGCAGGGATCTTGATGAGCCGTGGGTGAAACGTGTGTCCGAACACGTAGGGACGGATCATACGTCCATCGTGTTTGATGCCAAGAAGCTCGTCGACAACCTATTGGTTCCCATGAAAGCAAGAGATCTCCCTGGTGTCGGTGAAATCGAGACGTCCCTTTACCTCTTGTTCACGGAAATGAAAAAGACCGCAACTGTCGCCCTCTCAGGAGAATCAGCGGACGAAGTATTCTCAGGCTATCCTTGGTTCCATCAGGAAGAATACCTTGATGCAGGTGTGTTCCCATGGCTCTTGAACATCGGTGGTATCGCCGACTTCATGAAGGATGATCTCCTGGATCGACTCCATATCGAGGACTATCGCAAACAGCGCTATCAGGAAGCACTGAAGGAGCTTCCGACCCTTGAAGGGGAGTCCGACATCGAAGCGAAGCAAAGAAGGATGTCCTTCATGTTCATCACGCGTTTCCTTCCGTTCATGCTAGACCGGAAAGACCGTGCCAGCATGATGACAGGCTTTGAAGTGCGTGTGCCATTCTGTGATTATCGCCTTGTGGAGTATCTTTGGAATATCCCATTTGAAATGAAAAATGTGGATGATATCGAAAAAGGGATCCTGCGTCGTGCACTGAAGGATTATCTTCCGGACGACGTGCGCAATCGCAGGAAGAGTGCTTATCCGAGTACGAAGGATGAGGCCTACTATGAAGGCGTGAAGGACTGGATGCTGTCGATCTTAAATGATCCAGCTTCCCCGATCCTGAATCTGATCGATGCGGATAAAGTGCGTGCCATGATCGATGATAAAGAACAATCCACCACCATGGTGAAGTCGTTATTCGATTACTTGATCCAAGTGAATGAATGGCTGAAGGAATATGATGTTTCAGTCAAGCTGTAAGACCTACATGTTTTCCCGCTAAAAGGAGAAACTATCCCTAAAATGAAAGGGGATGGATGATGTGATCGAGATTTCATCAAGCCTTGAAGGGAAGCATTATCAGCTTTACAAATTGGAACAGGAATTGAAGCCACTGGGGTATTCCATCGGGGGAAACTGGGATTATGACCATGGATATTTCGATTATAAAATCGATGATGAGGTGGGGTATCAGTTCCTCAGGCTGCCGTTCACCTCGGTGGACGGGCAGTTGGACTCAAGGGGGGCGACGGTCAAGTTCGGGAAGCCATTCCTCCTGTCCCATAAATATCAGATAGGGCTGGATGATCATGCCTCGACCGGGAATCTTTCAGGATCCTTCAATCAGTTCTCGGAGCCACAGGATTCAGATGCCAGCTTTCCTGAGGAATACATTGAAGTAGGCAGGGAGCTCGTGAAGGAACTCGAGCAGACCCTGCTTCATTAATTGGATATGACAAGCAGTTCGTCTGTGGTTTCGACCACAACGTCCATGGGGGGATTCACTAACGTGTTTTCCCCCTTTTTGATGCCTAAAAGGATGACCCTTTCCTTCAGCAGCAGGGCACTGAGGGATTGGAATGTAGACCCGGCGTGCTCATCCATGACGGGAATCAGCTTCAGGTTATTGCCTTTCAGATGATTCAAGAGCTTAAGGATCGTCCTGGACATTCCTTGGGAGATGATGCTGTTCATCATGACGAGGCTGGTCTGCATATTCGTCTGGATGACTTCATCTGCGCCTGCCCGCTTCGCATTTTCGACCTGATCCTTCTGAAGGACTTCCACCACAGTATGGAGGGACGGTTGGTTTCCTTTAATGGCAAGCAGGGTCAGGATCGTGTTCATATCCGACGTCATCTCATCCTTATTCTGATCTGATGTGACCAAGGCGATCTTCGCTTCCCGGAGATTGGCCTTTTGAAGGATGGTGTCCTTGAAAGGGGAACCTTTGACGAAATGGACATGGTTGTTACGATAAGGGTTCTTCTGAAGGGAATCATCAATGAGGATTACATCGCAGCTTGATTGCAGGGATGTGAGCTGATGGATGATTTCACGGGTGCGTTCGTTCCACCCGATGATGATGACCTGTCCTTTTCCTTTATAAGCGGTCTTCCCCTCCATATATCCGTTTTGGGTGGTCACGGTTTCCGTTGCCAGCATGACGAAATAGGTGGAGAGAAACCCTGCCCCTACCAGGATGAGGAGGATACCCAGGGTTTTCCCTTCAGCGGTCTTGGGGACGAAATCTCCGTATCCTACAGTCGAAGTCGTGATGACCGCCCACCAGATCCCGTCAAAAAATGAGGGGAAGGTGTCCGGTTCGAGATAGTGGATCATGACACCGCAGGTGCTCATGACGGCGAGGGCCATGATCAAGATCCGGATGACAAGCGGCCAGCGCAAAAAGCCGTGGATGAGTTGTTGCATGGGTACCAGCTCCTTTTTATCTGCACTGACCATTATTGCCGAATCGGGGCTAACTCATAACTCCGTCTGCCCATTCTTTCTTCAGCATGCTGTAGCTGTATACATCATGCGACTGCTGATTCTGCATGATGTAGTCACGGAGCAGCCCTTCCCTTGTGAATCCAAGCTTCTCCACGACGCGTGAAGACCCCGCGTTCTCCGGGATGATGACCGCCCCGACCCTGACGACGCCTTTTTCACGGAACAGATAGTCGATGACGGGCTGCAAGGCTTCCGTCATGTATCCTTTCCCCCAGTGGGAGGGCATGAGGTCATAGCCGATTTCACAGCGTTTGTGGGGCACGGAGGTTGCGTGAAATCCGCATGTGCCAATGAGGTTGTCCCCCTGATCGGCGATGGCCCATCGCATAGGGGCGAGTCCTTCGGCTTCCTGTCTCGCTTCGATGATTCCTTCGGCTTTGGTGATGGATTCGAGGGGCTCCATGCCGAAGTAGGTCAGCACTTCAGGTGTCGTGTAAAGGGTGAAGAGCGCTTGTGCGTCCTTTTTGTGGAGCTGTCTGAGCGTAAGTCTTGGAGTGGTGAATGTCGGATAGGTGGTCATGGTGGGATTCCTCCTTTATGTATGAAAGGATTATACCATGATTATCCAGTTCGGGGTGCGGGATTTTTCAACGGATCCCCTTGTCCAGGTTATATTGGAAATGAAAAAAGTGCCGCTTGAACGGCACTTCCGGGGTCAGTCTCTGAACTTTTTCTCGATCTCATCCACTTTTTTCTTCATGTCATCGGACGTCTCTTTGATTTCGTCCTTTTTCTCTGATTCCAGACCGCTCATGTAATCCTTGATTTTCTGGTTTCGCTCATCCAGGATCGCGAGGATTTCCTGTTTCTTGTCCAGGTCGATCAATTCATCGTTTACAAGGGCATTGACTGCATCAAGGAAGCGGTCATTCTCGAGGCTCCTCATAGTAAGGTAAGAACTGTAGAGTTCCCGCAGATTATTATAATGGTCGACGGACGTCCAGATATTGTCGCTGAAGTTACCTGATTTCCACCAGATCCACGTCCCTTCACTGATGCTGTCCTTCCAGGAGGTTTCAATGTCTTTGAGCTCTTGTTTCGTTTTGACGGAGGTGTACTCACCGCCTCCTGCCCGGGCGACGTTTTTAAGCTGGTCGTCGGCTTTGGAGTCGACGTCGAAGCCGATGATGTTGACCTGGACGTCGGTATTGTCTTCCTTCACTTTCTTCGCGGCTTCGACGGGGTCTCCGTCACAGGTTTCGATCCCGTCGCTTACCACGTAGATGAAGTTCTGGGCATCCTTCGGGAACTGGTCATTGGCAAGGAGGATGCTTGAAGCGAGTGGGGTCCATCCTTTAGGGTCGAAGCCGTCCAATGCGCTTGCGAATTTCCCTTTGTCATATTCCTCCATCGGATAAAAGGATTCAACGGCTTTACAGCTCATTTCCTTATCGCTGTCCGATCCGGTCCCTTTATGGCCGAAGGCGATCAAGGAGACATTTGCGCCTTCAGGAAGTTCACCGGCAAAGTTTTCTAGGCTTTCCTTTGCCAGTTCCATCTTGCTTTCACCGTCCACTTCCGCTTTCATGCTGCCACTGGAGTCAATGAGGAGGGCAATGTTGATTTCCTTTTGTTCTTCCGTCAGTTCTTCAAGCTCGACGTCCTGAAGGAGGCGTCCATCGGGGAGCTTGATTTCATCAAATACCACATCATAGTTTTCAAGCTCTCCTGCTTTTCCCTTATAGCCGGTCCTGAGATTCTCGGTGATGGAGGCCGCCCATCGTTCCGCATCCCAGTCCTCGGTATCTTCTTTTTTGATGTGTTCAAGGTACTCATCTGCTGCATCCTCTGAAGCGGATCTGGCTGCGTTTTGGTTGTCATCTGGTGAAATATGCTTCTCATAGATCTCGCCGTTCGTTTGGTCAATCAGTTCTTCCGTTGTTTGGGAGGACACCTTTTCCACTTTGGTCTCCTGGGGGGGTGCGGCTTTTTCTTTCTTCCCGGTCGGTTGTTTTTCGCTCTGGCATCCAGAGAGAATGAACACTAGAATAAGGGGGAATAACCATCTTTTCTTCATTTTTTCATCTCCTTTGGGTGGATCTTGTATGTAGGGATTCCGTGGACAAGGTTATCCAATAATTTACTGTAAATCCAGTACCCAATGACCCATGACGATAAACCTAATGGTGGAATGTGTTGGAAGACGGGACAAACACCCCTTCGGATCAAGGAGCTCCTTCATACGATACGAGTAAGGAATGTAAGAAGGAGGACTACAGTTGACTAAAAAGACGTTACAGTGGAGCGGATATGAGTGGATCGTGAAGAGCGGTGCCAGGAAGACCGGACCTGGACCGAATTACTTCGCCGCGGAAAATGCATGGGTGGACCGGGATGGCCGTCTTCATTTACGAATCACGAAACACAAGAACACATGGAGATGTGCCGAGGTGACGCTGAGCGAGACACTGGGGTATGGGACGTACCGGTTTTGGCTGGAAGGAAGACCGGACAGGATGGACCTGAACGGCGTACTTGGATTATTCACCTATGATGGAAGCTCGCCTGAGCATCACCATCGTGAGATCGACATAGAGTTTGCCAGATGGGGAAATCCCGGAGGGCACAACGCGCAGTATGTGGTCCAGCCCTATTCAATACCGGGACATCTCCACTCGTTCCCCATGAAATTGAACGGAAACTGCTCGACCCACACGTTCAAGTGGACGCCCCGTAGCATACGGTTCATGTCCCTGCACGGACATTACACCGATCTGCCGTCACCCCTTGAGTGGTTCAAGATCCAGGATTGGGAGTTCACAGGGGACATCCCGGACAGCAGGGAAGAAAAAGTGGGCATCAATCTGTGGCTCATGGACGGAAAAGCTCCTGCTGAAGGAATGGAGATCGTCGTGGACCGGTTTGAATTTGAGCCGCTAACCTGACAGGTGGGAATCTAAATAAGGAAATAGAAAAGGAGAATGGGGGATGGCCTCCATTCTCCTTTTCTAGTAGGTTTCAGTTCATGAGGATACTAGGTATAGTTAGTCCTCATTCCCCTCACGATCGGCTTCTTCCCGGATCTTTTTATCCTCATCCGTGACGTAGCCGTTATGTAAGACCTCTTCAATCAGATTGCGGTTGAAAAACACGTTGTAGTCAGCAGATATATTGCCTTCGGGATATGGAACCCCGATGTAATCAAACTGCTTTTTTGTACTAACTTGAATTTGATTGTAGCCGTAGATCATCACCAATTTATCCATATTCGAAAGCTTGACCACCGTTCCGATGGGAAGCAGCTTGGTAGGGTCAAGGCTGACTTCTTTTGCTTCTTCTTTTTTGCCTTCTTCGGTTGTTTGCTGACTGCATCCGACTACCATCAATATGGTGAGGATAACCACCAGGATCCGTTTATGAGTCATCAGCTTCCTCCTTATTCCAATTTGTGAATCGATGTGATTTAACCTTTCCTTAGTGCTACAGCCTCTTGATGGAAATAGAGTGTCAATCAGATGCCTTCCTGATCTTCAGGATATCTCTCATCTTTCTTGAAGAAGAAGGCGCGGATGAAGAGGGAGATGAGGCAGGGGAGATAAAAGACCAAGGCCAAGGTCACCACAACAGGTAGTTGGGAAAGCAAATCTTCTGGTGGTATTCCCCAAGTGACCAGAACAATTAAGCTGGTGGTACCCATGGTCCCAAAAAAAATGGGGAACAAGAGGAGAAGCAATCGGAATAATTTTTTGGGCTTTTCTTTGGTGAATGTCATATCATTCTCCTTCATAGCTTTCCTTACTATCATGTTGACAGTTGGTAGAGTGTGGTCCTCCGTTGTCAAGATGAATGTCATCCATAGGATATTGAATGGATAAGCGATCGCTCTTGAAACAAGAAGAGTTAATATTTACCGTATACCCAAATAGTGGGTTTGTAATCCTCTTTGATCTAGTGTCAGAAGTGGTATAGACGAAGCCGAGTTTCAACTAACTTGGGCATGGAGGCAGACGAATGCATCCATGCTTTCTGCGTGGATGCATAAAAAATCCGGACGCGTTCCCTGTCATGGCATGACAGTGGAATTCCAGTCCGGATTTTGTGATCACTTCGTTTTCTTACCTTTGGATTGGTTTTATTCGAACCTCAACTTCTTGACCTCGACTTTATCATAGTAGACGGTTCCCACGGAGTAGGAGGTAATGAAGCAGATCACTCTGGCTGATGAGGCATGTTCCGGTGCTTCAGTGGTCACGTATACCCTTTGCCATCTGTTCAGATCTTTGTCTGTGTGGACCGGCGTGGAAGAGAGTTCTTTCCCATTCTTATCGAAGTATCGGATCATGAAGCTTCCTGTCCCTTCTCTGATGAAGAGGTTTGTGGAGGCTTCGATGGTATCCCCTCCTTTGACCGGGATGGGGTCACTCATCAGTGCAACGGATTTATTCCGTGCTTTGTCTGTCAGTTTCAGGCTCTTTCTACCGTGGGAATGTTCCTCTCCTGATTGTTGATACTTCACATCACCTGAGGTCTGGAACATGGAGGTCCACCCCGGTATGGCATCTTTTTTAAGCGGCTGTTCGAACTGATGATTCGTGACCTTGAGGTCGTCTTTCCCCTGCAGCGACTTGACTTCCATTTTGTGAAGCATCGTCCGGTTTTCCCTGGATGCGTAATAGATGTTGCCATCTGGAGCAATGGTGTAGGCATAGACCCTGGCAATCTGTTTATGCTGAAGGCTGGTCGGGTCGATGGCAGTGAGGTTCCCGCTGAAGTCGGCATACAGGAGACCTTCGTACCATTGGAGCTTGATTTTATTCCAGGCACTGAGTGGTGGAGAATCGTAGAGTTTCTTGCTTTTCACCACTTCCAGGGTGTCCGGATCCAGGGCGAATACCGTTCCGATGGCAGCTCCCCATAGGAGTCCGTCTGGACCGAATGACAGATCCCCGATCGATTCGGGTTTATCCAGGCCATCGATATCCAATGAGACTTCCTGGATCTTTTCTACTTTTGCCACGTCCCATACAAAGATCTTCGCTTCCTCGGCCGTCGGGTCAGCCCCCAGTCCACCATTGATCGTCGTGGTTCCGTATACCTTCCCATCTCTGTATGCAAGACTGTTCACGCTCTGGTCCTGCACGACATTCCTATAGACCGTATAAGGGTCATCTTCCTTATCGGGATCATAGACGGTCAGTGCACCTCCGAGCTCCCCGTAAAACGGGATGCTTCCAATGAAGGCTTTTCCGTCACCTTCTACAATGGAACTGACACGATTTTGGCCCTCTCCCAATGTGAAGAGCTTTTCCGGATTGGTGGATGAAGGTTCAAGGGACGTATCATATTCCCTCACATCACCGGCAGGATAAACACCGAACAGGACATTCTTCCCGAAGGATGCAATGGCATCTCCCTGCCCCATATCGAACACCTTCTTGGTTTTCCCGATGGGGTCATAGATGGCCCCTTTCCCTGTCTGTACCCCGCTTATATAGAGGTTCCCATCGGGTCCTGTATGGATCTTGTTGATGACATTGGCCGTTCCCTGAGCGAGGGGAGGGGTCCGGACCGTTTCCCCCTTTTCGAGATTGAGAATGGAAACGTATCCCGAGAAATTGATCGTCACAAGGCTTTTTCCCGGAAGGTCGGGCGTCCCGAACTCGACCCAATCCACACCCCGGAATCCACTCTCATATTGAATACCCGAGTCTTCGATTGCCAGGGTGTCTAAGTTCAGCGTTTGAAGTTTGTTTTCTGTATTCATGAAATAGATCTTACCTTCATGCGACGTTTCGGGAACATGGAGACCGCGTGCCTTTGGAATGACGACATCCAGCCATTTTTTCTCCTGTGTATCATAAACATATGCGTTGCTTGAAAGCTCGTAGCGTGCGAACAGGTAACGGTCATCCACTTTATCTAGATCATAGATGTGGCCCGGCTCCCCGATGGAAGCAGCGATGTCTTCTTTCTCGCCGGTTGCGCGGTCATAATGGATGATTTTCCCGTGACCCGTACCGGAATAGGCATCATCCCCGATCACGGCAAGGGAGCGTATGTACTCCTGTGAGGACTCCCCGATCATCCTTCCGTAATCATCCACCTTACCGGTATCGGGTTCATACTGATACACTTTTCCGTTAGGATACGTTCCGACATACACGTTCCCCTGATCAGATGTGATGGCAAAGGGGAAGCTCTCACCCGGGAAGGTGGCGACCACTTCCGCTTGATCGGAACCAGGGGTGTATTTCCACAGCTTGGCGCCACCGCCGATCGTGGCGATGTAGAGATCTCCATTCGGCAATACTTCATGTGCCCATGTGTTCTCGGCTCCTTCAAGGGGAATGACGCGCAGCAGCTTCTCCGACTGGATGTCAATGACATTCAACTGTGCCGGAAGCCCCTTGGTCGTGGTATACATGACGGGTTTCCCGTTCTCTGTTCCGACAGCCCCGTTGAAGATACTGATTGCATCCGTCAGAGGAGTGAGCAGTTCCTCAGGTGCACCGTAATGGGTCATATCAAGTTTACTTGGCGCGGCGCCCGCCGTCATCGGTGTAGCAGACAGAATCAACAAAAAGATTACAAAACGTATCATGACTTTTTTCATCCTGTTCGCCTCCTGTTTATAGGATCCTTCTCCTTCATGGTAGAGGCGATGGAAGAGAAAACCAATATTATAGTAGGAATGTAAAGGCCCTTCTGCCTTCAATCCTTGTCTAGTAAAGGAGGGGAGGGACTTGACGAAAAAAGGACCGATAGTCCTTGAATTGATCACAAAGGAGACGGCAGGTCCAATGGTCCTGTCATCAACTGGGTCAAGAGCATTAGATGGAACCCATTTATACGCTAGAAGTCGGGATAAAGGATGGGTATGCAACCTATGGACTAAAGAGGAGAAGAAAAAATCCTTATATCAGCATAATGAGAGCCCATTCTAATTGATCAGCAGCTTTCTTAATCCATACGTTTAACCGTCTTTTAAAAGACGTTAATGATCAGGAAAACAATGATCGATTATGCTCATGAACTCCAACGCTAGAGGAGAAGGGGCTTTTCCCTTCCTTGTAATGTAACCGATGTTCCTTACCAATTGCGGTTCAAGGGATGCATAGCAGAGATCCATCGATTCCTCAGGAAGTGCAAGATTGGGCATGATGCTAATGCCAAGGTTCTTGGACACCATTGAAATGACGGTCTGATTGTCCTTGATATCATACGAGATGGATGGGGAGACACCATGTTGTTTAAATGCTTCCTCGATAAGTGTTTCGCATCCCGAGCGTAGCATAATGAACGATTGGCCGGTCATATCTTCTACATGGACTGTGCCTCTACCAAAAAAGGAATGTCCTTTAGGGATCACTACATAAAGGGGGTCTTCCAGCAAGGGGATGAAATCCACTTTTTGAACAGGAAGGGCGGTGAATCCGATGTCGACCGTTCCATCTTGGACCCACTTGCGGATGTCTTCATATCCTCCTTCATAAAGGTGGACATCAATTGTTGGGAACTGTTCCTTGAATAGCGCAAGCAATGTAGGAATATACCGTGCAGAAAAACTGGGAAAGCTCCCGATTGACAGTCTCCCAATGGTCAATCCATTCAGGGCAGCCACTTTCTGTTCAATCTGTTCCATGTGGCCAGCAATTTCCCGCATATGGGCAATAACAGTTTGCCCCTCTGCCGTCAATGAAGATCCAGTACGAGCTCTGTGTAATAACGCGATGCCCAGTTCGTTCTCCAGCGCTGTGATGATATGGCTGACGCCGGACTGGGTTAAACCAATCTGGTCCCCTGTCCTGGTGAAGCTTCCGCTATCTATTACTTTTAATAGCACCTTGAGTTGAAATGAATTCAAGTGAGCACGCTCCTTATAATGTTATGCAAGAGAATCTCTAATGGTAAAGATAATTAACATTCATTTCCCTTATGTTAAATAGAAGAATACACTATTAATAGAACAAAAACCAGATAGGAGATGGATAAAATTGAACAATCAGTATCTTGAATTGACGACACCATATGTACTTTCACCCAATGCGATCCTTAAGAACAGGCTTGTGATCGCTCCCATGACGACCTATTCAGGGTGTGAGGATGGCAGAGTGTCAGAAGAAGAGTTTGCTTATTACGGTAGAAGGGCTGGGGGGGCAGGGATGTTCATCACGGCTGCAGCCGCCATTTCCCCCGTCGCCACAAGCTTTCCCCGACAGATGAAAGCATATGGGGAGGAAGCAATCGATGGTCTAACGAAGCTTTCTACCATCATCAAGGAGAAGGGAGCTAAGGCTATCCTTCAATTACATCACGGTGGGAGTGAAAGTCTTCCGGGGTATACCCAAGGGGAGCGCCTCGTCAGCCCAAGCGGTGTAACAGCAACAGTGTATGAAAGATGTGGATGGGAATATCATCCCAGAGAGATGACGCACGAGGAAATCCTGGAGACGATCAGGGATTTTGGACAAGCTGCTCATATCGCCATCCGAGCTGGTTTCGACGGAGTGGAAATCCATGGAGCCAACGGATATTTGATTCAGCAGTTCTTCTCCCCATTTTCCAATCATCGAACCGATCACTGGGGTGGGACACGATTGAAGCGGATGAGGTTTGCAGAAGCAGTCATCGATGAAATCAAGCGGGTACGTGACCTGTATGCAAGGGAAGGATTCATTATCGGGTACCGTTTCTCCCCGGAAGAACCGGAGAAATCGGGACTGAAAATGGACGATACGGTCGAACTTGTCGATGCATTGGCAGATAAAGGGTTATCTTACCTTCATCTTTCCGTAAAGAATGTATGGTCCATGCCGAGAAGCGGATCGAACTTGAACATGACACGGACCGAGATTTTCCGTGATGTTATTGGAGTAAGGACAAGCTTTCTCACCCTCGGGTCCATCCATACACCTGATGAAGCCATTGTCGTCATTAAAAAAGGAGTGCCCCTGTTTGGATTGGGGAGGGAAATCCTGATGGAGCCTGACTGGATGGAAAAGGTGCAAAGTGGACGTCAGAGTGATATCAATACGTTTCTCCCCAGGAATAGTCGGCATAGACTTGTCATCCCTGAGCATATGTGGAACAACATTTTGAAAAGGGATGGGCTACCGGCACATCCGTAGAAAAGAGGAAGCCAGAATGCATCAAGCTTCATTGCTCCGTTTCGCTTTGGCGATGGCCTTATTTGGATCCGTCGGTTTTTTCTCGAAACTCACCGGATTGCCATACATAAAATTGATTGCCGTCCGCCTTCTGTGCGCAGCCCTGCTCCTGTTTGTTGTTTGGCTTGTTAAGCGAGAGGGCGGAATGGATAAGTTGGACCGGAGAGAAGTGGGCATGATCTTATTATGCGCCGTGGCAAATCTATTAAACTGGATTTGCCTGTACGCATCTTTTGAAAAAACATCCGTAACGATTGCGATCTCCCTGTATCGTCTTGCTCCCATATTCGTCCTGATTGCAGGGAGGTTCTTATTCAGGGAGAAGTGGACCACGCGGACGCTCCTTGCCCTCTCCCTTTGTTTCATCGGTACAATCTCCATCATGGGACTGAAAGCCGGCGGCCATCCCGTCTTGGGCGGGGAAGGGATTGCCTGGGGTGTGATGGCTGCTTTCTTCTATGCCGCCACCATGTTGCTAGGGAAAAGTGTGACGAAATCAAGCCTGTATTTGGTCACCTTCCTCCAGATGGTGATAGGACTCCTTATCCTGTTGCCCTTCGTTGATTACACAGTTTTTTTTTTCTCTAAGTAGAGAGCAATGGATGTATTCAATTTTCACAGGGGTGGTGCACACCGGTTTTGTGTACCTGTTATTCTTTCAAAGTCTACGCCATTTGACAGCCAAGACCATTTCCTTCATGGTTTTCATTGATCCCGCTGTCGCCATTTTACTTGATATCCTACTGTCAGGATTCCGCCCAGATCGATTTCAATGGGCAGGTATCATCCTGATTTTTTCCGGGATGCTTGCCACGATCTCCCCACGGGAGCGTAAAACCCGAAGAATGATAAGCTGATTTCATGATAATAAAACCCTCACTGATTCAAGTGAGGGTTTAAAGATGTATTGAAAGCCTTTTATTTTCCCGTTGTCGGGGAGTGAAGGATGACGTAAGATAGATAGGCATAAACGACTGAAAGGAGGGGGGACATGATCCACCTCATTCCACTGATGATCGAGCGAGTAGGCATCGTCCTCATTGCCGCCTTCTTGTTCTCGCAAGTGAAATCATTCAGGAAGCTCATTGAACAACATCAAGGGGGAAGGGATAAAGTATTGTTGGTCCTGATCTTCGGCCTCCTCGGCGTTGTGAGCAATTATACCGGCATTAAGATTTTCCCGGAAACCATTACGGGCAATACATGGCTGATGGAAGTGGAGCCGGATAGCGCCATCGCCAACACACGGATCATGGGGATAACGATCGGGGGTCTCCTCGGAGGTCCCGTCGTGGGGATCGGAGTTGGTCTCATATCGGGGATCCACCGCTACTTCCTTGGGGGATTCACCGCCACTGCCTGTGCCGTCTCGGCGGTACTGGCAGGGGGCGCGGCAGGCTATCTTGGCCTTTGGAGGAAAAAACGAAAATCCATTACGGCCGGTTACGCAGTTGGCGTGGGGGTATCGATGGAAGCGGTTCAGATGCTTCTGATCCTTGCCTTAACAGATCCGTTCAGCCGGGCTTTCCGACTGGTCGAAGTCATCGCATTCCCGATGATCGTCGTGAATGGACTCGGGATGCTCCTGTTCATGCTGATCATCCAAAATATCGTACGGGAGCAGGAGAAGACGAGGGCCTTGCAGACAACGAAAGCGTTTACGATTGCTGACCGGACGCTCCCGTATTTTCGTAAGGGATTGAACGGAGAATCCTGTCAGGAAGTTGCCAGGATCATGCTGGACCTGACCGAGGCCGATGCGATTGCCATCACAGATTCAGAAGGGGTCCTGGCCCATGTAGGGTCTGCCGAGGATCACCACAAGCCAACGAAGGGGTTCGCCACCGAACTGACGAAAAAAGTATTGAAGCAAGGGGAGGTCCTCATGGCGAAGAGCAGGGAGGAAATCCTGTGCCGGAATGAAGACTGCCCCCTTTTGGCTGCCGTTGTCCTTCCGTTGAAAGTGCACGGGGAAACGGTGGGAACGTTGAAACTGTACTTCCATGATCCCGCATCCCTGACGGAAGTGCAGCAGCAGCTCGCAGAAGGGTTGGCCAAGCTGTTCTCGACGCAGCTTGAGCATGCGGATGCCGAAGAGCAGCTGAAGCTCCTGAAGGACGCTGAAATAAAGGCCCTGCAGGCGCAGATCCACCCGCATTTCCTATTCAACTCGATCAACACGATTTCCGTCCTCTGCCGGACACAGCCGGAAAAGGCGAGGGAGCTGCTGCAGGAGCTCAGTCACTTCTTCCGCAGCAATCTGCAGGGAGCCCGGAATCTGGTCATTCCCCTTGAGAAGGAAATCGAGCATGTGAAAGCCTACCTTTCCCTTGAGCAGGCGAGATTTCCCGATCGATATGAGGTTTCATGGGAAGTGGAGCGGGGACTTGAAGCAAGGCTCGTGCCCCCGTTTGTCCTCCAGCCTCTCGTCGAGAACAGCATCCGTCACGCCTTCACCCGCAGAAGGGAGAAGGGGGAGGTCCTCGTGAGGATCACGATCGAGGGGAGCGACCTCCACATAAGGGTCTCGGACAACGGGAATGGGATTCCCGAAGAAAAGCGCATGATCCTCGGGAACGAAACCGTCCCGTCCAAGCACGGGACAGGGACGGCGCTCGTGAACATAAAGGAAAGGTTGGATGGCATCTACAGTCACCGCGCACGATTTGCCATCACGAGTAAAGTAGGGACGGGTACGGAGATATCCATCCGGATTCCCTATGAGAGTACAGGAGGTTTGCAATCATGAAGCTGAATGCATTTATAGTAGACGATGAGCCACTCGCAAGGGATGAGCTCGCCTACCTATTGAAGCGCACCCATGAAGTGGAAGTCATGGGACAAGCAGGGGACGTGGAAGATGCCCTGGAACAGATCCGCTCACAGAGGCCCGACATCCTGTTCCTGGACATCGAGCTGTCCGAGGAAAGCGGCCTTATGTTGGCGACGGAGATCAACAAGATGGATCAGCCTCCTTTTATCATCTTTGCAACGGCGTATGATGAGTTTGCACTGGAAGCTTTTGAACTGAATGCAGTGGACTATCTGTTGAAGCCGTTCGGGGAGGGGCGCGTGCGTCAGACGATTGCCAAGGTGCGGTCGATGATGCAGCGGTCGATACCCGTCGAAGAAAAGAAAAGCAGGCCGAACCTCGATACAGGGAAGTTCGCCATCGCGACGGATGAGAGGATCTTCCTGATCGATAAAGACGCCATCGTGTATATCGGTACGTCAGAAGGGAGAACCGAACTGAAGACAGTGGACTCGGTCTATCAGATACCGGAGCCCTTATCCGTGGTGGAGAAACGGTTGGACTCCCCTGCTTTCCTCAGGGTGCACAGAAGCTATATCATCCAGCTGACATGCATTGAAGAGATACAGCCCTGGTTCAATTCAACGTACAACCTGATCATGAAAGACGGCTCCAAAGTACCCGTGAGCAGGACCTATGTGAAAGAACTGAAGCAGCTGATCGGCTTCTGATGCATTTCAACCCTCGAATTCTGCAGGTCAATCCGATTTGCAGGCCTCTCATAATGAAAACGCTATCAGTAAGCGTTTTATTTGATATAGTGAACCTACTTAATCGTCAACGGGAGGTTTGAGAGATGAATGCCATTACGATGGTGATCGGTTCGATTTGTATTCTGATGATTGCGTACCGGCTTTACGGTACATTCATGGCTGTGAAAGTCTTGAAATTAGAAGAGATGGAGAAAAAGAGAAAGACCCCGGCCCATGAGCTGGAGGATGGAAAGGATTATGTCCCGACCAGTAAATGGGTGACATTCGGCCACCATTTCGCCGCCATCGCTGCTGCTGGTCCCTTGGTCGGACCGATCCTGGCCGCCCAGTTCGGATACTTGCCCGGCCTGCTTTGGCTCTTGATCGGTGCCGTGATCGGAGGGGCCGTCCATGATGCCGTCGTCCTTTTTGCTTCCATGCGACAAAACGGTGAATCCCTTGCTGAAGTCGCAAAAAAGGAGCTTGGACCGGTAGCGGGATTCTGTACCGGACTTGCCATGTTGTTCATCATCACCATCACGATGGCGGGTCTATCCATGGTCGTCCTGCATGCACTGGAGCGGAATCCTTGGGGTACATTTGCTGTCGGGATCACGATCCCGATTGCCATGGGTGTCGGTCTATATCATCGCAAGACAGGTAACCTGAAGGGGGCTTCCATCGTCGGGTTCCTGCTGATCATGCTGGCTGTCTTCGTGGGTCCTTACATCCAGGATACCAAGCTTGGGGATCTGCTCACACTTGATGTGAAGACGCTATCCATCATTCTGCCAGTCTATGCATTCTTCGCAGCGGCTCTGCCGGTCTGGCTGCTTCTGGCACCCCGGGATTATCTGAGCAGCTTCATGAAAATCGGGGTGTTCGTGGCCCTCATTGCCGGAGTTTTCGTCGTGAATCCTTCCATTCAGATGCCGGCCTTTACAGAATTCATCCACGGAGGAGGTCCTGTCCTGAATGGTCCTGTGTGGCCGTTCATTTCGATTACCATTGCCTGTGGTGCCATTTCCGGGTTCCATGCATTCGTCGGATCAGGTACGACACCGAAGATGCTCGATCGCTGGCGTGATATCAAGTCGGTCGGCTTCGGTGCCATGCTGGTGGAATGTGTGGTGGCAATCATGGCATTGGTTGCGGCCACTGCCCTTCATCCGGGTGACTACTTCGCCATCAACGCCACTCCGGAAGTTTTCAAGACGCTCGGGATGTCCACGGTCGACCTTCCGAAGCTGAGTGAAGAGATCGGGCTCAATCTTGAAGGAAGAACGGGCGGTGCGGTCACGCTCGCGGTCGGGATGACCTATATCTTCACCGACATTGCCTGGTTCGATAAACTGGCTTCGTTCTTCTTCCAATTCGTCATCATGTTTGAAGCCCTGTTCATCTTGACGGCGATTGATTCCGGTACACGGGTGGCACGCTACTTGATCCAAGACTTTGGCGGTGCATTCTACAAACCGCTGAAGCGTGTGGACTGGATACCAGGGAACATCTTTGCGAGTGCCCTTGCCTGCCTCCTGTGGGGATATCTGCTCTTCTCGGGTGATATCGGTTCCGTCTGGGCCCTCTTCGGGGTATCCAATCAGCTCATGGCCTCGATCGGACTGATCATCGGAGCGACCATCATCCTCAAGGTCGCGGACAAGAGAAGATACATGCTCACCTGTTTGATTCCGCTTGCCTATCTGTATGTGACCGTCAACTATGCCGGTTACTGGATGGTCAAGAACGTATATCTGAATCAGGCAGCGTCTGGATACAATGTGCTCAACGGGATTCTTTCCATCGTGATGCTCATACTCGGACTGATCATCATCCTCACGGCCATTAAAAATTGGATCCAGAATTGGAACAACCCGGCCCTTGCCATGCAGCGCAGGTCGGCGTAAAAGGTACGAAACGTCCCGGAAGCATATCCGGGACGTTTTTTTATCGGAAAAATTTAAACATCATGTTCCGATAGGAGTAGAATCCGTCCATCCATCCGTTTGATAAAGTAGTTTTGTAAGCGCTTTATTAATAGGAAGGGAGAATGAGAGTGAAGAATATTTTCAGGTGGATGGGGGTTATCTTGATGCTCGGGTCATTATGGACACTATCTGGTACAAGCGGCTCTGCTGCAAAGGGGGATGATGCGATTTTCGGCTATGTCCCATTATCGGGGGATTGGAAGCAGGGGAAGAAAGGGAACGTCGATGGAGAAGCAAGGAAAAAGGCCCCTGCCCTTATGGTGTCGGCGGATAAGAAGGGGGGATATGCAGAGTATGAAACAGCGATCACCGCGGACAAATCGGCCTCGTTCATCCTCGGTGCAGATGAACGGGGAGAAGGGGGAGTGGAGATCCAGTTCAACGTGAAGAAAGATAGCGTCATCCTCATGTCACGGAGTGATGGGGAAGTTTTGAAAAAAATAAAGCATGCGCTCCGGTCCAAAAAGGAAGTATCGATCAAGGTGAGAACCGATGGGACAACTGCAAGCCTTTGGTTGGATGGGGATCAGGTGATGCAAGGGGTGGAGACCGGCCCCGTCCACGGACATCATGGATTCCTTGTGGAAAAAGGCAAGGCCCATTTCCGTCAGACAACCGTAAGCGAGTGGCGTGCCAACCTTGATGGGGTGAAGATCGGGAGCAAGGGTTGGGCGCTTACCCCGGGCGGTCTGAAATCAGTGAAAACGAACCAACAACTCCTATCGGATACAAAGGCGGAGGATTTCTCTTTCGAGACCCGGCTTTACCTGACAGAACCTGACTCTTCGGCATCCCTGATCTTCGGGATTGATGCTACAGGGGAGGGAGGATGGCAAGTGGAAGTCGACGAAAAGCGGGACCTGATCCGTTTAGTGGACCTGAAAGGAGGAAAGACCCTGCAGTCGGTTTCAACCGGGATACAAGAAGATATCCTGTATCATGTGAAGATCGTGGCAGAGAGCGGCAAGGTCCACGTTTTCTGGGGGGAAGACCCAGGCCCGCTCCTGACCGATGAGGAGGTGGGTACGACTGAAGGATATCTGGGGTTCGCGGCTGAAAAAGGAGCCGTCTTCCAGGATGCGAGGGTGAGCGGGCTCGAAGGGAACCTTGAAGGGTGGACCCCTGACAGGGGAGAGTGGCTCCCCCATTTGCAAGGGGTGATGGGTACCAGTGATGGAGAAGACAACGCATTCCGCATGGCCACCACTGTTGGGAATGATTTTATCCTGGAGGGCGATGTGACTATCCAAGATGATTCTTCCTACGGGACGGCCGGTTTGATCTTCAGGTCCGATGGGGCATCCGGATATATGCTTCAAGTCGATCCGAACCTTGATCGGATCCGGCTCCTGGATCTGAAGGGCGATCGGACAATCGGGGAATCCAAACGGGAACTTTCCCCGGGACAGACCCACCATGTCGAACTCCACGTCGTGGGGGCATCGATCAAGGTATATGTGGACGGATATGAAGAACCTGCAATCGATGTTGTCGATCCCGCTTATTCCGAAGGGAGATTCGGGTTGAATGTGTATAACGGCAGTGCCATCTTCCAGCATGTGTATGCGACGCCGCACGAGGAGTATTACAGTGAACTATACCGTCCTCAATATCACTATACCCAGGCAAGGGGATATGCGAGCGATCCGAATGGACTTGTCTATTACAAAGGGGAATATCATCTCTTTCATCAGGACGGCGGTAAGTGGGCACATGCTGTCAGTACCGATCTCGTCCATTGGAAGAGGCTGCCCATCGCCATTCCCTGGAATGAGATGGGGCACGCCTGGAGCGGGTCTGCCGTCATCGACCACGATAATTCTTCTGGCCTCTTCCCGGAGCAAGGTTCCGGGATGATCGCGTACTACACCTCCTTCAACCCATCAAAACCGAATGGGGATCAAAAAGTGGGGCTGGCCTACAGCAAGGATGAAGGACGATCATGGCAGTTCCATGAAGGGAATCCGATCATTCCGAATATCGGTGAGTTTTATGATAGCGGTGGATGGGACTTCCGGGATCCCAAAGTCGTCCGTGATGAGGAAAGGGATCAATGGGTCATGGTCATCTCCGGAGGCGATCACATCCGGTTCTTCACCTCCAAGAACCTCATCGATTGGGAAATGATCGACTCATTCGGATATGGAGACTATGTCAGGGGCGGAGTATGGGAATGCCCTGATTTCTTCCCGCTAGCTGTTGATGGGGATGAAGGCAATCAAAAATGGGTCCTATCCATCAGCATGGGAGCGAATCCCAAAACAGACGGATCCGATACCGAATATTTCATCGGATCATTTGATGGAAAGAAATTCGTCAGTGATCATCCTGCGGGGACCGTACTGAAGAATGAATACGGAAAAGAAATGTATGCAACGATGTCCTTTTCGGATATTCCAAAAGAGGACGGTCGCCGGATCTCACTCGGATGGATGAGCAACTGGGACTACCCATTTGCTTATCCGACGTCCCCCTGGAACGGTCAGATGAGCATACCGAGGGAGTGGGAGCTGAAAACGTTGGCTGACGGAGAGGTCCGAATGGTCCAACGTCCCATTGGGGAATTGAAGGGAATCCGCGGGAACAAAACATCCTTCGGAGTGATCTCGCTCTCCCCGGATTCAAAGAACCCCCTGGCCGGAACTACAGGTATCGCTTATGAAATCGAGGCGGATATAGAGCTGCTGGAGGATGATTCAGGATTTGAAATCGGGCTGAGAGAGTCAGGGGACCAGGAGACCCTCGTCGGATTCGAAGGGGCGGGACAGACGATGTATGTTGATCGCTCCAGGTCGGGAGAGGTCGATTTCTCCGAGAAATTCTCCACGAGGCATGAAGCAGGAATGGATCCAGCCGACAGGCGAGTGAAGCTGCGCATCTTTGTTGACGGGTCTTCTGTGGAGGTTTTTGCAGGGGACGGAGAGATCGCTTTCTCAAATCTCATTTTTCCGGACGGGGCGAGTGACGGTATGAGCCTGACGTCCACCGTTGGAAACATTAAGGTCCACCAGTTCGATGTGTATCCCCTGGACACGGTATGGAAGGAAGCCAATGGGGAACGCCTTCAAATGGATCATGATCGGTTGAGCCTGAAGAAGGGCGAGAGTCATACCCTCTCCGTCAGGTCCGACTCATCCTCTGCCATCCACTGGTCGTCCTCCAACCCCGAAGCGGTCGAAGTCCGGGATAAGGGGACCGGGGAAGCAGACATCACGATGAAAGGAAGCGGCCGCAGCATCATCACGGCGAAAACCAAAGGTGGAAAGCTGAAGGGGGAGACCGTGGTCGACAGCAGGGAGGCGTACACGATATCAAGAGGGGTTCAAGGCCTTGCACTGGAATCACCGGTGGAAAACGGCTCCACCGTGTTGATGGGAGATCCCGTTCAGCGATGGGAATTCTCCCTTCGTCCAGGAGGCGGCTACAGCGTGACGGCTATTGACAGTGGGAAGGTACTCGACTCCTCGGGAAGTATGCGCGGGGATGCGCTTCAAGTATGGGACGATCTTGGCTATCGAAACCAACAGTGGGAGGTGACCCCTCTGGGAGATGGTACCTTCGCTTTCAATGTCCTGAATAGCGGGCGCTCTCTTGGAGCAGTGGATGAGGCACATGGGGGCGGGGTCGTACTCCATGAGGTAGGTATGGAAAAAAGGAGAGGGTGGAGAATCATCGGCAAAGAGTAAGGAGGGGCCGTCCAGATACACTGGGCGGTCCTTTTCAATCCAGCAACTTCCTGGCATCTTCTGCCGAATCAATACCCTCCAACTGCCGGAAATTGAATGTCCTGGTATTTTTCGTAGAAATGACATCGGACTGATGTTCATAAAGGGCGGGATAGTCAGAGAGTTCATTGACTTCCACAATGGTGAGTTCAAAACCGGTCTTGGTGAGCTCGTCTTTGATGGTTGTTAGGGAAGAGGCCGCTCCTGCCAATGCTTCGGCATCGGATTCCTCCAAAGGCATCTTCCTGTACAGAAAGAGTGCTGTTTCAAGGTCATGCAGATCCCATGTATCCCCGTCCCTGTAGTAGTTGGTCAAATGGGGATGCTCAAATCCGAGTGTTTTCAACGTTGCAGCTTCCGGGGAGTCCTCGAGCCACTTATTGAATTCCAGGAGGAGCCCGGCTTCACCATAATTATCATAGAGGACCTTGGATGAGAATGTTTTTTCTTCCATTTCCATCAGGAAAACGACTTCCGGTTGGTCCGTCCTCTTGACGATGAAGATGGTCGGATGCTCATGTTTCGTGCTCATGATGGTGACATTGAATCCGTACTTCTCTTTTGTATAGTGATTGAGCACCTTCTCGACTCCAGACTCCCGGGAAAGTAGCCAAGCGAAAAGGAGGATGAAAATGATGGCGGCTGCCAAGATGATCCATGTGTTCTTTTTCATTGCATCACCTCCTTCTCATTCTACCTCATTATGAAGCAGGAGATGGGTCCTGTTTATTCCATGACCTGTCTTTTCATGGCGTATAAAGACAGGAGGAAATAGCCTTCCGATTGTATGATGAAGAAGAAAGAAAGGGGTATCGCAGATGAGAATACAGTACATTACTATCTTACTGCCGGAACACAATGAGTGGGTCGATGCCTTGATCGGGTTCATACGCCCTCTTCAAAATCCCTCTTTGCAGGGAATCGCCAAGCCTGAAGTGAGGTTGATGCGCTCCTCCGTCAAGCATCCGGAAATCTGCTTGGAAGGAGGGGATGAAGACGCCCGTCTCATCTTGGAAGGGATGACCGTTTCACCTTCACCGATGGGACAAGGGGAGATCCCTCAACTGCCGGAATGCACCTGGGGCGTCATCAGCATAGAGGAGTGCGCAGATTTACTTCAGGATCTCATTGAAGGCGTGGACCATGTCGGCCTGAATATCCCCACGCGGCAGGTGGGGGAGAGGGAGTGGCAAACCTTCAGAACGTCCTTGAGTAAAGGAACATCCCTTTACCGGTATCCAGGGGAGGAATGGCCCTTCACCATTCCTTCAACAGACGAAGAATTTCATGATGACATACGGACTTTTTCATATGATAGGGCCCCGAAGTTTGAGTGGGTATATGATGAGTACGCTGATCTGCCGTATTTGCAGTTTGCCCTATATACAAAAGCGACGCGCAGCGAATTGGAGAAGCTTCTTCCATCGCCGGTTGCCTTTTCCATCCAGGGACTAGAGGATCATTTTCGATCGCTTTTCATAAAGAGCCCCTGGCCGGGATTGGGGATCCGGATGGATCTATACTACAGTGAAAAGGAAGATAGGCAGTGGAGGACCGGTGAGTGGCTGGTGCGGGAGGGAAGACGGATTGGATCTGCAGGATAATACTATAGAAGAAAAGCGGTATGACATTCAATGAAGAGACAAAAAAGAACGGCTTCCGTGGAAGCCGTTCTTTTTCTGTGTCGTATGTATGGAGCATAGGGGGCTCGAACCCCTGACCTCTACGCTGCCAGCGTAGCGCTCTCCCAGCTGAGCTAATGCCCCATGAAGAATATGTATGGCGTATTCCCTCACTGAGGATACTTTTATATTATAACGTCAGAGTGGGAGAATTGCAATACAAAAACGATAATTTTTTATGTTTGGCACAAAATGAATAGTCCATTCATTACGCGACCATTTATTGAATAATTATTCTATTATTGGTATGTTTTATGTATAAAATATCAAGGAGTAGAGGGATGAGAGAGCTTGCAATCGAAGAAGTGGAACGCCACGCTGCAGCATCATGGCCGAGTGTTCAATCAGAGTCCTTAGGAGATTGGAAGTTGCGTGCTACATACGGAGTGACGAAGAGGGCGAACAGCGTCCTGACAATCGGGGAGCCTTCCCCCGGATGGATCGAAACAACTGAGCATTTCTATCAAAAGCTCGGACTTTCTGCTATTTTTATGATTAGTGCTAGTTCCCCAAGTGGAATCGACGAAGAGCTTGAGCGGAACGGGTATGAAAAGATCGATGAATGTTACACCATGGTGAAAGAGGCTGGCATCCTGTCACCTCCGGATTTGCATGAAGGGGATATACTCCTGGTTGACGAAGCTGACGATGCCTGGCTTCATTCTTTTCTATCGTTGGAAGGTTTTCCAAATGAAAGGGCGTCTGCCTATCAAGCGATCTTTTCACGCATTAATGGAAAAAAAGCATTTGCTGTCTATCGGGAAGCCGGTCTCACCCTTGCCGTAGGTACAGCAGTCTGTGAAGGAGATTTGTGTTGTATAAGCAATATCGTCGTGGGTGAAAAGAGCAGGGGGAAGGGGATCGCTAAGAAGCTTGTCTCCAGTCTATTGGAATGGGGAAGAGCCCTTGGTGCCGGTTACAGCTACCTGCAAGTGGTCAAAAGCAATGCACCAGCCATCGGGTTGTATGAGAAGTTGGGATTCACCCCGCTTTCGTCCCACCATTACCGCATCAAAAGTGAATAAGAAAGAGGCATCCGTCGACCAGGATGCCTCTTTTTCATTTTTGACCGATTGTTTTCAGCTGATGGACCAACCCGAGGGCTTCTTCATCTGCAATGACCGTAACGTGCGGGTGTTGATTGAGGATGGATGCGGGAAAGTCCTCCGTGATTTCTCCTTCGAACAATCGTTTCATCGCTTCCTGCTTCGCCTTGCCTGAAACCAGAAGCACGATCTCCCGGCTTTTCATGATCGTGGCGATCCCCATCGTGATGGCGCGTTTAGGCACTTCCGCGAGGGAGTCGAAATAACGGGCATTGGCCTCCCTGGTAGAGGGTGCAAGGTCCACGATATGCGTCCCCGAAGCAAATGACGTTCCTGGTTCATTAAACCCGATATGCCCGTTTTCCCCGATGCCAAGAAGCTGGAGGTCGATTCCACCGGTCTTCTCGATCATGGCGTCATAGTCCATGCATTCTTCTTCAAGATCTTCCCTCGTACCGGACGGCAAATGAACGGCATCTTCCGGGATATCGATATGATTGAACAGATTCGAGTCCATGTAGTGATAATAGCTGTTCGGATCCTCTTTAGGCAGGCCGATATATTCATCAAGATTGAAACTGGTCACATCCCCATAGCTTGTTCCGTTCTGTTCATGATCATGGATCAGGGCTTCATACAGTCCTTTCGGCGTCCCGCCGGTTGCCAGACCAAGTACGGGCTTTTTGATCGATTGGATCTTTCCGATGATAAGGTCAGCTGCGCGCTGGCTCATTTCGTCGTAATCCTTCACTTCAATCAGTTTCATGGGAATCCTCCTTCCTCTCATATGCGAGCGTTCCGTTGCAGTATGTCGCCATGATCTTCTGTGCTGCATCCATAATCACGATGTCTGCATCTTTGCCGGCCTTCAGGCTTCCTTTGCGGTCGAAGACACCAAGCTGCCTTGCCGGATTCTCAGAGGCCATTCTGATGGCATTTTCCATACCGGCGCCGGTGAAGTCCTGAACGTTCGTGAAGGCGTGATTCATTTTCAGGACGCTTCCTGCCAGGGTATCTGGATCGAGCAAGGCCACTCCATCTTTTACTGTGACCATCTGTCCACCAAGGTCGTATTGTCCATTTTTCAGACATTTTGCTCTCATGGAGTCTGTAATGAGGATGAAGCGCTCATCCGTCACCTGTCGGTAAGCAATGTTGACGACTTCGGGTTTTACGTGTACACCGTCGGCAATCAGTTCGACCATCAGTTCCGGGCGGGCAAAAGCGGCTCCGACGACACCGGGTTCCCGGTGGTGCAGCCCGCTCATCTGATTGAAGAGGTGAGTCACGTGGGAGAGACCCGCATCGATGGCATTCTCCATTTGTTCATAGGTTGCACTCGTATGTCCCGCCGAGGCGACGATCCCCTTGCTGCGCAGGTAGGAAATCAGGGCGTGGTCTCCATCGAGTTCAGGAGCAAGTGTGACGAGCTTGATGGTCCCCCCGGACAATTGCTCCCATTTCATGAATGCTTCAAGGTCCGGTTTCAAGATGCTCTGTACGGGTTGGGCACCTGCGCGCCCGGGGTTGATGAACGGACCTTCCAGATGGATGCCGAGGATCTCTGCCTGTCCCGCATGCTGATGCCGCTCCATATAGTCACGGACATTTTTCAGGGCATCCTCGATGACTGCTCTCTTCTCTGTGATCGTGGTGGCCAGGAAGCTGGTCGTCCCTTCCGCTGGAAGGATGGCTGTCATGACATCGAGGCTTTCCTTTGTAGCGTCCATCGTATCGGACCCATTTGCTCCGTGAATGTGTACATCGATCAGTCCCGGTATGATGGAATACTCCGTCGGCACTTGGACCACTTCGCAGCCTTCCATCGAATGAAGTTCTTGTTTGCTGCCCATGGAGGAGATCGATCCGTCTTCGATTTTCATGTAGCCTTCCTGAATGACCCCGTCTTCCCCATAAATGGTGCCGCCAAGAAGAATGATGGGTTTGCTGTTCATACGTATCCGCTCCTTTGTTGCGTTGTTACTCTTATTATACAATAAAAAGTATAGATGTCTATACCAGTTTGGTTTTGCGGAAGACATTGAATATCTGCAGGAATAAGAAGAAGTGGTCTATACATGCTGAATGTGCTACGATAGGGGAAACGAATGGAACGGAAGGAGAAGATCGATGATCAATAAACAATCGCCTCTTCCTTTATATTACCAACTCGAGGAATACCTTAAACAACAGATTGAATCCGGGGAATGGAAGCCCGGTGATATCATGCCCTCCGAGAGGGAGCTTTCAGAAGAGTTCAAAATCAGCAGGATGACGGTGCGGCAAGCCCTGACCAATCTGGTGAACCAGAACATCCTCTTCAGGGAAAAGGGGCGAGGGACGTTTGTTTCCCACCGTAAGTTTGAACAAAACCTCCAAGGGTTGACGAGCTTCAGCGAAGACATGGAGCGGCGCGGATTGGCTTCGGGAAGCAAGCTTCTTTACTTCGAACAGGTGAAGGCCGGGGAGCAAGTGGCGGAGGCGCTCGCCATTTCGCCGGGGGACCCCGTCTATAAGTTGAAGCGGATCCGTCTTGCCGATCAAGAGCCGCTTGCGGTTGAGACAAGTTATAACCCAGTGAGCCTTTTCCCGGAGCTTGATCAAAAGATCTTCGAAAAATCGTTATATCATTATATAGAAGAAAATCGACAGATGAGGATCAGCCACGGGACACAAACCGTGGAAGCGGCCCTCGTGACAGATGAGGATGCCCAACATCTCATGATGGAAGAGGGGCAGCCGGTCCTCTTGATTCAGCGGGTGACCCATCTCGAGGATGGAAGGCCGTTCGAGCTCGTCTGGTCGATCTACCGAGGGGACAGCTACAAATACCGGATCGAAATGAATCGGCGCTGAGGGTGTCTTCTCAACATTCATGAATCGTGTTACACTACTACAATCTTTAGCAACATGTGAAAGGAAGTTCATCATATGACCTATAAAATGATCGTTCTCGACCTGGATGACACCCTATTGAGGGACGACCAGTCCATCTCTCCTCGAACCAAAGAAGCGCTACTGCAGGCACAACAAGAAGGCGTGAAGGTGGTCCTTGCTTCAGGGCGCCCTACTTATGGAATGAAGTGGGTGGCGGAAGAACTTGAGCTGGCCCGTTATGGCAGCTATATTCTTTCATTTAACGGATCCAAGGTCATCAACTGCGAAACAGGGGAAGAACTCTACAGCAGGACCCTCTCAAAAGAATCGCTTCACCGCCTGTATGATATCAGCAAAAGGGAAGATGTGGGCATCCTTACGTACGTGGATGACGCCATCATCGTCGAAGAGGAAAATGAATTTGCCGATATTGAAGCCAAGCTTACCGGACTCTCAGTGAAGGTCGTCCCAAGCTTCAAGGAGGCGGTCGACCGCCCTGCCGTCAAGGCCCTCATGCTGAAGGATGCAGAGAGGTTGGCGGAAGTGGAGAAGCAATTGCAGGAGGAGCTTGACGGAGAGCTCAGCGCCATGAGATCCAAGCCGTTCTTCTTAGAACTGACCGAGCCGGGAGTCACAAAAGGGGCGAGCTTGGATATGCTGATCAAAACGATGGGGATCACAGCTGAAGAGGTGATCGCGGTCGGGGACAGCTATAATGATCTGACAATGCTGGAGTTTGCCGGTCTAGGTGTCGCCATGGGCAATGCACCTGCCGACATTAAAGAGATAGCCGATTATGTGGCCCCATCGAATATGGAGGACGGGGTCGCAGAAGTTGTCGAGAAATTCTTATTGAAGCAATTCACGCAGGTATAAAGGGGAGATGGGGCCAAGCAGGGCCTCATCTCTTTCTGATTTGTCCTATTATGATCCAGGGCACATATAATGAGTTTGGTATATTTTTCTCATGTAAAAATTGTTTGGGGTTTGTAAAATGGGGGAAATACCTTCTCTGATGACACATCGCCTATGGATATTTGTAGCAGATCTAGTACATTGTTGCAGCCTGATAAGCACCGTCCATTTTGCAGATAGTAAAGAAGTGTATCATCACAAGCTTTCCCCTTCAAATGTGACAAATTGTCGAATCCCCTTGAAACATTTTTGAGACGAATTACATTAAATTGTTATACAAAGGAAAATGATTTTTGTTATAATACATTCTGTTGATTCAATTGGTCTTTACATTCATGAAACACTCTTCATAAATCCAATCGGTCTTGAACCGAAAAATACAAGTCCAACCCAGGTTGACTTGAAAAAGGTGATGAAATATGAACTTCGTTAAAAATTTCTTTAAAACACAGTTTGAGGATCTCCGCACAGGTAAGCTTACGTTCTTTTTCATTGTCGTAGGATTATTCTGGGTCAAGACCTATGCCGTATATGTTTCAGAGTTCGAGTTGGGCATCCAGAATGCGATGCAGCATTTCCTGCTGTTCCTCAATCCGTTGAGTTCGGCGCTCCTGTTCTTCGCGATCGCGCTCTTCTGGAAAGGAAAAGGACGCAACGCGGCGTTCCTCGTCATCAATTTCCTGATGTCGTTCCTGCTTTATGCAAACGTCGTTTACTACCGATTCTTCAATGACTTCATTACAGTGCCGGTTCTTCTTCAAGCGAAGACGAATAACGGACTTGGAAGCTCGGCCCTTGAGCTTCTCAGACCATGGGATATCCTTTACTTCCTGGATTTCTTCATTATCATCGGCCTTATGCTCTTCAAGAAAGTGAAAGTACAGGAAAAACTGCGTTTCCGCTCCGTCATGGCACTCATGACATCAGCGGTTCTGATCTTCCTGTTGAACCTTGGTCTTGCCAATATCGACCGTCCTGAGCTTTTGACTAGAAGCTTCGACCGTAACTATTTGGTGAAATACCTCGGTATGAACAACTTTACGATCTATGACGTCATCCAAAACTCCAAGACCTCTGCAAAACGCGCGCTGGCAGACAGCAACGAAGTGTCCGAGGTCGAGAACTATGTGAAGGCGAACAAAGCTGAGCCGAACCCGGAATATTTCGGTAAAGCAAAAGGTAAAAACGTCATCTACATCTCCATGGAGTCCCTGCAATCCTTCGTGATCGGCAGAGACCTTAACGGAGAAGAAATCACACCGTTCCTTAATTCCCTCATTGATGACAAAGAGGCCATCTACTTCGATAACCTCTTCCATCAAACGGGTCAAGGGAAAACGTCAGATGCGGAATTCATCATGGAAAACTCCCTATACCCACTTCCGCAAGGGGCCGTATTCATGACGCATGCGAACAATACGTATCAGTCATCACCGGCCATCCTTAAAGGGGAAGGATACTCATCAGCGGTCTTCCACGGGAACTACAAAACGTTCTGGAACCGTTCTGAAATGTATCGCTCAATGGGATATGATCAATTCTTTGATGCCACTTATTACGATATGAGCAAACCGGAAGAACAACTTCCATATGGATTGAAGGATAAACCGTTCTTCGAAGAGTCCATCCCGTTGCTCAAGTCAATGAAACAGCCGTTCTACAGTAAGTTCATCTCACTATCGAACCATTTCCCGTTCGACCGTCATGAAGAGGATACCGATTTCGGTCAGGGTGATACAAAAGATGGTGTCGTGAACCGATACTTCCAAACGGCCCACTATATGGATGAAGCGCTGGAAGACTTCGTCAACGACCTGAAGGAAAATGGTCTCTATGACGACACTATGATCGTCCTTTACGGTGATCACTATGGTATCTCAGAGAACCATAACAAAGCCATGGCTGAAGTCCTTGGCAAAGAAGAAATCACCGATTTTGATAACGCACAGCTGCAACGTGTACCACTTCTGATCCTGAACTCTGGAGCTGAAGGCGGGGTCGACCATACGTACAGCGGACAAATCGACGTACGTCCGACCGTATTCCATCTTCTTGGAATCGACACAACGGATTATATGAGCTTCGGTCAGGATATGCTGTCCAAAGAGCACAAACAAATCGTACCGTTCCGTAACGGTGATGTGATCACGGATAAGTACTCCGACATCAAAGGTGTATGCTACAACAATGAAACGGGTGAACCAGTCGATGAGGCAGATGCCAAAGCCTGTGACGACGCAAGTAAAGAAGCGAATAAGCGCCTGGAACTCTCAGATAAAGTGGTCTATGAAGACCTCTTGAGATTCTATACGCCAGAAGGCTTCAAGCCAATCAACCGTTCAGACTATAACTACAACAATCCGAATCCGAAAAGCACCCAAGAATCAGACTCGGCTCAAACAGAACAATAACCAAAGAACTGCCTGGAAGATCCCTTAGGATCACCAGGCAGTTTTTTTGTATTCCGATTGTGTTTAAACAAGAAAATATGAGATGAAAAAGAGAACCAATCATATAAACCTGATTCTTCCGTGGTAATAAGAATGAAAATACTACAGAGTGGAATGAAGCGAAGGAAATTCGACTCTTCGGAAAAGCGTGCAGGAAGGTTCTTGCAGGCAGCGCCGAGCGACCTGCAAACACTCGTTCAGTAGAAAAATTAATCAAACCAAGAGAAACATGATCACCCCAACCAACGAAGAGGTGCACTTCACCCATCAAATAACCACAGAGTGAAATGAAGCGAAGGGAGCTCGACTCCTGCGGAAAGGCGTGCAGGTAAGACCCTGCAGGCAACGCCGAAGCGGCTTACCGCACGCCCCGCGGAAAGCGAGCTCCCGCAGCGAAATGAAACGAACCACTCCCATTTATACCTCCATTAAATTCTAAAACATGTTTATTTATGATAAACGATGATTGTTTTTGAAAGAATGTGCTCATTTATGAAAGAAAATGATTGATTTCTGTAAACGTTGTCATTATAATAAGGTATGCAAAGTGATTAGAAAGTAGGAGAAAACATGTTGACCGACGAAAGGCACCGCATCATCCTTGACCTGTTAAAAGATAAGGAAACGATCAAAATCCACGAAATCGTCGATATGACTGACGCTTCTGAATCTACCATCCGTCGTGACCTGACGCAGCTTGAACAGGAGAAATTCCTCAAGCGAGTACACGGTGGTGCATCCAGACTTCAGGGCAAACTGAAAGAACTGAGTGTATCTGAAAAATCTTCCAAAAACCTTCATGAGAAACGACTGATCGGTCAATACGCCGCGAGCCTCATAGAAGATGGAGATTGTATCTTCCTGGATGCCGGAACCTCTACGCTAAGCCTGATTGACTATCTTCCGCAGATGGATATCGTGGTTGTCACCAACGGATTGACCCACGTCGATCTTCTTTTGCAAAAGGGATTCAAAACCTATCTCATAGGAGGAATGGTCAAGCAGACCACCAAGGCGATGATCGGGAGCGGGGCTGTCGAATCCTTGAAGCATTATCGGTTCGACAAAGCCTTCATGGGGGCAAACGGTATCCATGCTCAATATGGGTTTACAACCCCCGATCCGGAAGAAGCACAGGTGAAACGGGTGGCGATTGAACTATCAAGGGAAGCCATGTTCCTCACCGATGATTCCAAATTCGGAGAAATTTCATTCAGTAAAATCGTTGATATAGATAAAGCAATGGTCATCACGAATGCTCTTGATGAAGAGCAAGATACCGCCATTATGAAACAAACTACGATAAAGGTTGTGACAACATGATCTATACACTGACATTAAACCCTTCGGTTGACTACATTATTGAGGTTGCCGATTTTACAAAAGGCGGCTTGAACAGGAGCGAAACCGAAGCAGCACTGCCGGGCGGGAAGGGGATCAATGTATCCCGAGTCCTTCATACGCTTGGCGTTGAAAGCGCCGCTTTGGGCTTTGCATCCGGTTTTACGGGAGAATATATCAAGCAATTCCTGCAACGAGAAGACGTCCGTACCGATTTCGTTGAGGTGGGCGGGATTTCCCGGATCAACGTAAAAGTGAAATCGGACGATGAAACGGAAATCAACGGAAGCGGACCGGAAATCAGCGAGGAACATCTGGATGAGCTTCTCGGGAAAATTTCTTCCCTGACAGATGAAGATGTCCTGGTGCTGGCAGGAAGCATCCCATCTTCCGTGCCGAAGACGTTCTATCATCAGATTGCTTCTCAGTGCCGTGAACAGGGTACCAAGGTAGTGATCGACGCTGAAAAGAACCTGATCGAACCAGTCCTGCCGCTTGCTCCTTATCTCATCAAGCCGAATCATCATGAACTTGGTGAAATGTTCGATGTGGAGATCCAATCTGAAGACGATGCGATTCACTACGGACGGAAACTCCTTGAAAAAGGTGCGAGGAACGTCATTGTATCGATGGCGGAAAAAGGTGCTTTGCTTCTTACCGGAGATCGTGTATTCGTCTCTTCTGTTCCGAATGGTGAGCTGAAGAGCTCGGTAGGAGCAGGGGACTCCACTGTGGCGGGCTTCCTTGCAGGGTTGAAAAAAGGGTACAGCATCGAGGATGCCTTCCGTCTTGGAACATCTTCAGGATCTGCCACTGCCTATTCCATCGGGCTATGCAGTGCAGAAAAAGTGGAGTCACTCTATAACGACATTACGATTACGGAGAAATAGGAGGTAAGGACATGAGGATTACAGAACTACTCACAAAAGAAACCATTCAGTTGAATATTTCTTCTGATTCAAAATCAGGCGTCATTGATGAATTGGTTACGGTTCTAGATAAAGCAGGTAAACTGCAGGATGTACAGGAATTTAAAAAAGCCATCCTCAATCGTGAAGCTCAAAGCACGACGGGGATCGGAGAAGGAATTGCCATTCCCCATGCCAAAACGGCAGCGGTGAAATCACCGGCCATTGCATTCGGGAAGTCGGTAGAGGGGCTCGACTATGAGTCCCTTGACGGTACACCTGCACACTTATTCTTCATGATTGCGGCGACAGACGGTGCCAACCAGACGCATTTGGAGGCCCTGAGCCGTCTTTCTTCCCTCCTGATGGATCCGGAAGTGCGCCAGGCGTTGCTTTCTGCAAAGTCTGAAGATGAAGTGATTACGATCATCAATACGCATGATCAAGAGGACGAGGAAGAAGCGGTAGAAGAATCTTCTTCCTCTTCGAATAAAATTCTTGCGGTGACAGCTTGTCCGACAGGTATCGCTCATACCTATATGGCCGCTGATGCCCTCAAAGCGAAGGCGAAAGAGCTCGGTCTTGACGTGAAGGTCGAGACAAATGGCTCAGGTGGTGCGAAAAACATCCTTACCGCGGACGAAATTGAAAACGCTCCAGCGATCATCGTGGCGGCCGATACAAAGGTTGAGATGGAACGCTTCAAAGGGAAACGCGTCATCCAGGTACCGGTGGCTGAAGCCATTAGGAAACCTGCGGATCTCCTCTCCCGTGCAGAAAAGCAGGATGCACCCGTATACAGCGGTGGCGGTAATAAAGAAGAAGATACGTCCAAGGAAAGCAAAGGGAAATCAGGATTCTATAAGCATTTGATGAATGGTGTATCCAATATGCTCCCGTTCGTTGTCGGCGGTGGGATCCTCATTGCGATCTCCTTCTTATTTGGTCCTGATTCAGCCGATCCTGATTCTTCTGAATATAATCAATTTGCAGCGATCATCAACACGATCGGTGGAAGCAATGCGTTCTTCCTTATGATCCCTGTCCTTGCCGGGTTCATCGCTTCCAGTATCGCAGACCGTCCCGGTTTTGCCCCTGGTATGGTCGGTGGTCTAATTGCAGCAACCGGTGACAGTGGATTCCTTGGTGGTCTTATCGCCGGTTTCCTTGCCGGGTATGTCACTCTTGGTATCAAACGCGTCACAAAGAACTTCCCGCAGGCATTGGAAGGGATCAAACCTGTTCTGATCTATCCAGTGTTCGCTATTTTCATCACGGGCTTCATTATGCTTCAATTCCTTGTGGAACCACTGAGTGCAGTCAACACTTGGCTGCAGAGCTGGCTTGAGGGTCTTGGTACAGGAAACCTTATCTTCCTCGGACTTCTCCTTGGTGGTATGATGGCAATCGATATGGGTGGACCGATCAACAAAGCGGCCTTCGCATTCGGTATTGCCACAATCGAAGGTGGGAACCTCGCTCCCCATGCAGCCATCATGGCTGGCGGGATGGTACCTCCCCTTGGTCTCGCTCTTGCGACAACCTTCTTTAAAAGCAAGTTCAATGAAAATGAACGGAAAGCAGGAATTCCGGCATACTTCATGGGTGCTTCGTTCATTACAGAAGGAGCGATCCCGTTTGCGGCAGCAGATCCCCTCAGGGTCATCCCGTCGGCTGTTGTCGGTTCGGCCGTTGCCGGTGCTTTGACGATGGTATTCCACATCGGGCTTCCTGCCCCTCACGGAGGAATCTTCGTCTTCCCGGTCGTCGAAGGGAATGCGTTCCTTTACCTGCTGGCCGTCCTGATCGGTTCGGTGATCACAGCAATCATGGTAGGGCTCCTGAAGAAACCGGTGAAATAAAACGAAAGAACCAGGCGTTGGTGAGCCTGGTTCTTTTTATTTTGGTTGATGCCTTGTTTTAGAATTTCACTTGTTGGTTAAAGGTATAAAGAAGAAATCTTCAGGAAGGGGGGAGTCAGATGGAGCATTTAGGTCTTCCGCCATTGTCTCCGGAATTTATGATCGTCATCAAGCGGATCCTCCTCATCGTACTGTTGAGCGGGTTGATCGGATTGGAGCGGGAATCGAAGAATCATCCCGCCGGTCTCAGGACCCATATTCTTGTGGGGGTCGGCTCCTGTTTACTCATGCTTCTCTCCATCTATGGGTTTCAGCCTTTCCTGGACGAGCATCCCGAGCTTAATGGATTCGATCCGAGCAGGATTCCATCCTATGTGATTTCAGGAATCGGTTTTCTCGGTGCAGGAACGATCCTCGTACACCGAGGTGTGACAGTCAGGGGGCTCACGACGGCAGCCAGCATATGGGTTGTTGCCGGTCTCGGCCTTGTTGTGGGGATCGGGATGCACTATGAAGCCATTTTTACGACGGCCATCATCGTACTTACCCTGCTCTTCCTCACGAGGGCAGAACAGTACTATAGGGGAAAGCTCAGGAAGAAACGGTGGTACACGCTGGTCATCCGGATGCAGGCAGGTGAATTATCGGCTGTCAGCACCTCCATGCAAAAACATGGCCTCGAAGTCGCCGAACTGGATGTTGAGCAAGGGGCCGGGCTAATCTTCTACTCATTCATGGTCTACTCGATCGGAGAGGATCCCATCCATACTGTCATGGAGGAATTGATATCCTGGAATGGTATTGAACAGGTGCGACTGATGAAAAAATGATTCACAGACTTTCGATTTCTACATCGATGATGCCCGGAATCTCCGAAATCGTATAATATATGTCCACGGTCTTTTTTCGGAAATCGACAATGATCTTCAATTCGAGGAGATGGAGATCATTTTTTAAATCCTTGATCCGAATGTTTTCGATCGTGATTTCTTCCGATTTGATCTGTTCGATGATGGACTTGATTTCCTTCTTTTGTTCTATGGTTGCTTTCAGGGAAAGCTCTTTTTCCCTGAGTCTCCTTGGCCCCAGATACGTGATGATGACCGGTATCACTTCCACTGAAAAAATCAATAAAATGACTCCAACGGTCGCTTCCCAGTAAAAACCCGCTCCGACGGCGATTCCGATTCCAGCGGCTCCCCAGATCATGGCGGCTGTCGTGAGACCGGAAATGCTGTCATTCCCTTTCCTGAGGATGACGCCTGCGCCTAGGAATCCGATACCTGATACAATTTGGGCTGCAAGACGTAGGGGATCCATGGTGATATTCACATGATCGGATTTGGGGGATACATAGGCAGCCTCGATGGAAACAATCGTCAAAAGGCAGCTGACGATGCAGATGACGAGTGATGTCTTCAATCCTACAGGCTTACGCTTCAGTTCCCTTTCAAGTCCGATGATCAATCCGAGTATCGCAGAGATGCCCAATTTTAAAAGCAGGGTGGTGTCAATCGGCGTCATCGTTCCCCCTCCATTTGATAAAAAGATATAGTTTTTTCATGAACGAAGTAATAAAATGAGGAAAATATCGTTTTCACGTTCAGGGGTGCTCTAACTCATGTCAGAAGCAAAAATCAATCCATATCTACTACTGGCGATCGGTGTCATTTCCGTATCCACATCCGCCATCATCGTCAAGTTTTCGGCAGCTCCTGCTGGAGTGCTGGCATTTTATCGCCTTTTCTTCACGGTCCTGCTCATGACACCGTTTTTTCTCCTACACTATGTAAAAGAACTGAAACTTATTACCGTTAAGGACTGGGGTCTCTGCCTTCTCGCAGGCGGCTTCCTCGCTTTTCATTTCATCCTATGGTTTGAATCCCTCAACTATACGTCTGTGGCGAGTTCCACCGTCCTGGTGACTCTCCAGCCGCTTTTCGCCTTCATGGGCGCATATCTCTTTTTCGGTGAAAAGCTTACGGGTAAATCGGTGGTGTCCGCCATACTTGCAGTATCCGGCAGTTTTGTGATCAGTTGGGGAGATTTCAAGATCAGCGGGACGGCATTGTGGGGGGATCTTCTTGCACTGGTGGCATGTGCCCTGGTGACGGGGTATCTTCTGTTCGGCCAAACCATTAGGAAACGCCTTTCGCTCATGACGTATACCTATATCGTATATGCCATGAGTGCGGCTGTCCTATTCATCTATTCGGTGGTCAAGGGTGATTCATTTTACCCGTATGCAGGTGAAGAATGGGTGTACTTCCTGCTGTTGGCTGTCATTCCTACGCTCCTGGGTCATACCTTGTTCAACTGGTCGCTGAAGTGGCTCAGTACTTCGACCATTTCCATGGCGATCTTATTTGAACCGGTCGGTGCAGCGATTCTGGCCTATTGGCTCTTATCCGAGAAGATTTTACTCACTCAAGTCATCGGTGCAGGAATCATTCTGCTCGGAGTGACGATTTTCCTTATGGAAGAACGGAAACTGAAGAAAGCAGTGAAAGAGTTGAGAAAGGTGGAGGGAAGAAGTGGAGTTCCGTTATAGAAAGGCGTGCCTGGCTGATGCGGGTGGGATTGCCGCCGTACATGTTGGAAGTTGGCAATCTACCTACAGGGGGATCGTATCAGACCGGTATCTGGATTCCTTGTCAGTGGAAGAGAAGAAGGTGAAGTGGGAGGGGATCCTGTCGGATGATCATCACACCCTTGTATGCACAACGAAAGACGGTTTAGTTGTAGGTTTTGCATCCGTCGGAAGAGAGAGAAGTGGTGAGTACGAAGGGGAGCTGTATGCTATCTATCTATTAAGGGAGTACCAGGGGAGGGGGATCGGCAGGGAGTTATTCTCTCGGAGCATCTCCTCCCTCAAGGCTCTTGGGTTTCAGGATATGTTCATTTGGGTATTGAGGGAGAATTCATCCAAAACGTTCTACTATTCCTATCAGACTGAAATGGTTAAAGAAGAGCCGATCATCATAGGAGATGAAGAGCATGTAGAAGAAGGTCTTCTACTAACCTTTTGACTGTGATGCTTTATGAAAAGGTATAAGTCAGTCCGGAAAAAATGACTGCCATCGTGGAGGAGAAGATGAATGTAAGCGCGGAACCAAGTTTGATGCCTGCGCTTTCGCTTATCTTCAGTGCTTGTATATAAGAATACGAAAACAGGTAGACAGCCATGATGAAGGATATGGCTTGTCCGATCGGCAGTAGTAGCATAAGTGAAGCAGCCCCTTTCAATGCAGTATGGAATCATGTATATGAAGGGCCTTTTAAAAAAAGAACTCTTTTATAAAAAAAGTTTAAAAATATATTGCAATAATAATTATAGCGTGATATATTAATACATGTCGCTGACGCGCAACGGATTTTACATAAAAAGAAGTTGACACGAATCGACGATATATGGTATATTTAGTTGGTCGCTTCAGAGAGAAACGAAGCGCTTACAATCCACTTGAACCTTGAAAACTGAACAAAACAAGACAAAT
>NZ_JBLRVS010000006.1:0-54571 GCF_047915635.1 Rossellomorea sp. FS2
AGTTATTTTTATGCATAACCTTTAAATAGGCTGCATATACTTATTATTATCGTCGCGGGGTGGAGCAGTTCGGTAGCTCGTCGGGCTCATAACCCGAAGGTCGCAGGTTCAAATCCTGTCCCCGCAATACCATTTTGATTCGTGAGGATCGGGATGTAGTGACACTGATAGCGGTTTGCTATCGCAGTAAATAGATTTTTATTTTCGCTAACGCGAAATATTAATGATAGCTATTTTGCTATCGCAAAAAGCTTTGGTCCGGTAGTTCAGTTGGTTAGAATGCCTGCCTGTCACGCAGGAGGTCGCGGGTTCGAGTCCCGTCCGGACCGCCATTTTGTTTTTTAAAACGAATGCAGATTCGTTTTTTTATTTTGAATCCTTCTAAGTAGACCGCAGTTGCATAGCTGCGGTTTTTGTATTTTATCGGGACAAACAGGTAGAAATATGAGGGAACTCAGCGCGTTGGCTTTACTCGATGCGCCCAAAAAGGGTACACTACATATAGAAGATATCCCTTAGGTATTGCAGATCCTAAGGTTTTTTTATACTTATACAGATGGTAAGGAGATCATTATGAGTGAGTTTGAATATATCAGCAGCAGTCCTGATGAAACGGGCGCTTTTGCCAAGAGGCTTGCGGGTCTGTTGGCTCCCGGGGATGTCCTGACCCTTGAGGGGGACCTTGGAGCCGGGAAGACGACGTTTACAAAGGGTTTGGCCCTTGGTCTTGGGATCAAGCGGACGGTCAACAGCCCTACTTTCACGATCATCAAGGAATACAAGGGGGATCTGCCCCTTTATCATATGGATGTGTATCGATTGGATGATTCGTTTGAGGATCTTGGATTTGACGAGTATTTTGAAGGTGAAGGGGTCACGGTCGTAGAATGGGCTCATCTGATAGAAGATCAGCTGCCGGGAGAGCGGTTGGCCATAGGCATTTATCGTACCGGCGATACGGAAAGAAGAATTGTGCTGGAGCCGGTGGGAGATCGGTACCGCAAGCTTTGTGAGGAGATAATGGCATGAAGATATTAGCGATAGATACATCAAACTTCCCGTTGGGGGTCGCACTGATTGATGAGAATAAGGTGATCGGTGAATACATGACCAATGTGAAGCGGAATCATTCCCTGAAGGCGATGCCTGCCGTGGAACAGCTGTTGAAGGACTGTGATACGGACGTCAAGGAATTGACGAAGATCGTCGTGGCGAATGGACCCGGGTCTTATACGGGTGTTAGGATCGGTGTCACGCTTGCAAAGACGCTTGCCTGGTCTCTTGATATTCCCCTCGTACCGGTATCGAGTCTGGCCGTACTGGCTTCATCAGGACGGTACTTCAATGGTTATCTTTCCCCGATCTTTGATGCGAGGCGTGGACAGGTTTATACGGGTCTGTACCGTTTCCGGGATGGGAAGCTGGAGAATGTCCTCGAGGACCGGAATGTGATGCTGACGGATTGGGTGGATGAACTCAGGAACTATGAGGGAGAGATCCTGTTCGTCGGGAATGATACGGGTATCCATGAAGAAGCGATAAAAGGAGCCCTTGGGGAAAAGGCGGTGTTAGCACCGTTTGTGAGCCATAACCCGAGACCGTCTGAGCTCGCCTATATCGGAATGGGTATGGAAGAATCGACGGCCCATGAGGTGCTGCCGAACTATATCCGTATGGCGGAAGCCGAAGTGAAATGGCTCGAAGCCCAGAAATCTAACGAAGAATAGGACTTGTGCATAATGGAGATACGATTTATGACAGTCGATGACGTGGATGCCGTCATGGAAATCGAAGAACAATCCTTTACTGTTCCGTGGAGCCGGGAAGCGTTCATAAGTGAAATGGAAGAGAACCATCTGTCCATGTACATCGTCATTGAAGACGAGGGACAGATTGCGGGCTACTGTGGCGTGTGGATCGTCGTGGATGAAGCACATATCACGAATGTGGCCGTTCTTCCATCCCACCGTGGGAAGGGATACGGGGAGCTTCTGATGCGCAAGATCATGGAGATGGCCATTGAATCGGGTGCCAGGGTCATGACGCTCGAGGCCCGGGTGAGCAATGTGCCGGCCCAGAGTCTGTATAGGAAGCTCGGATTCCAAGATGGCGGGATCCGGAAACGATATTATTCTGATAATCAAGAGGATGCTTTAGTTATGTGGGTGAATTTATGATAAAAGATACGTTCGTATTAGGAATTGAAACCAGCTGTGATGAAACGGCTGTGTCCATCGTGAAAAACGGGACGGAGATCGTCAGCAATGTCGTCTCATCACAGATCGAAAGCCATAAGCGCTTTGGCGGTGTCGTACCGGAGATTGCGTCACGGCATCATGTGGAGCAGGTGACGTTTGTCCTCCAAGAAGCGCTCGATCAAGCGGAGATGACGATGGAGGAGATCGACTGCATCGCTGTGACGGAAGGACCGGGTCTGGTGGGCGCACTCCTGATTGGGGTCAATGCAGCCAAGGCACTTGCATTCGCTCATAACAAACCGTTGGTAGGTGTCCATCATATTGCCGGGCATATCTATGCCAACCGGTTAATCCATGAAATGACGTTCCCCCTCCTGTCCTTGGTTGTATCGGGAGGACATACGGAGCTTGTTCTCATGAAGGGTCACGGGGAATTTGAAGTGATCGGAGAGACGCGTGATGACGCAGCCGGGGAGGCTTATGATAAAGTTGCCCGTACGCTGAGCCTTCCGTATCCAGGGGGTCCCCATATCGACCGACTGGCCCATGAAGGGGAGCCGGTCATCGACCTTCCAAGGGCGTGGCTCGAGGAAGGATCCTATGACTTCAGCTTCAGCGGCTTGAAGTCGGCCGTGATCAATACTCTCCATAATGCGAAGCAGAAGGGGAAAGAGATCAAGCCGGAGGATCTTGCAGCAAGCTTCCAGGCAAGCGTCATCGATGTACTTGTGACGAAGGCGAAAAGGGCTGTGGAAGAATACGGTGTCGAACAGCTCCTTCTGGCAGGTGGAGTTGCGGCCAATAAAGGACTGAGACATGCTTTGGAGACAACGTTTGAAAGCCATGCATGTGAGCTCATCGTCCCGCCCCTATCCTTGTGTACGGATAATGCGGCCATGATTGCCGCTGCAGGAACCATCCTGTTTGAACAAGGGAAGCGTGGCGGACTGGATATGAATGCAAATCCCGGATTGGATCTGGAACAGTTTTAATAAGATTACACCTCGAATGGAATCGTCCGTTCGAGGTTTTTTTATTGGGAACGTACGTTTTATCAACAGTCTGTGGATAATTTGGGGATAAGTAGTGCGTAAGATGTGAATGGCTTGTGAAGAACAGATGGGGATATGTAGAATTTGGAATGTGGATAATGTGTATAATTTGAGCAGTAATTGTGGATAGTGTGGAAAAGGTTTGTGGATATAGAATTGACGAGGCTAGAAATGTGGATAATCTTGTGGATGAATAGTGGAGTGTTTTTTCTGAAAGAAGCTCTTCCTTTCCTTTACCCGTTTAGGCCATCCCACTAACCAAAGAAGCGGTTCAAGGTCTTTTCAACCTTGAACCGCTTCAGTCTTACTCTTCCACTAATTCTTCCAGCTCCGTCCATTCTTCCAGAAGGGCATCCAGTTCCTCTTTAGCCAGGGTCAGTTCGTCATTCAGAGTCTGAACACGTTCGTGATCCTGGAAGATATCCGGATCGCACAGGAGGGTTTCTTTTTCTTCAATGGAACCTTCGAGTACGGTCATCTTTTCTTCAATCTCTTCGATGCGCCGTCTTCGTTGACGTTCAAGCTTTTTGGCTTCCTTATCGATCTTGTGCGACTGCTTCTGCTGTGTACCTTTTACAGGTTCTGCCTTGGTCTGTTCCAGGGCGGCGAGCTCTTCCTGCTCCTGTAGCTTATGAAGGTAGTAGTCATAATCCCCGAGGTATTCAGTGGATCCGCCTGTGGACAGCTCGATCACCTTGGTGGCGATCCGGTTGATGAAGTAGCGGTCATGGGATACGAACAGGATCGTGCCCGGATAGTCGATCAGGGCGTTCTCGAGGACCTCTTTGCTGTCCAGGTCGAGATGGTTCGTCGGCTCATCGAGGATGAGGACATTCCCTTTTTCCATCATCATCTTGGAGAGGGCGAGGCGGGCCTTTTCCCCTCCGCTCAGGGTGTTGACGGGCTTCAGGACGTCTTCACCCGTGAAGAGGAAGTTCCCGAGGACGGTCCTGATCTCTTTTTCGTTCCTCATCGGGTATTCATCCCATAGTTCATTGAGGACCGTCTTGTTGGAAGAAAGGTCCGCTTGCTGCTGATCATAGTAGGAGATGGATACATTGGATCCGAATTTGAAGTCCCCACTCAATGCCTGCAGTTTGTTGACCAGGGTCTTGAGGAGCGTGGACTTCCCGATCCCATTCGGTCCGACAAGGGCGATGCTGTCACCTTTCTTGATGGAGAAGTCGATATGGGAGGCGATGGCTTCCCCGTCATCATACCCGATGGTGAGGTCATTGACGTGAAGGACATCATTCCCGCTCGGGCGATCGATCTGGAAGGCGAAGGAAGCGGATTTTTCGTCACCCTGCGGCCTGTCCATGAGATCCATGCGCTCAAGTTTTTTCCGCCTGCTCTGGGCCATCTTTGTGGTGGAGGCACGGGCGATGTTGCGCTGGATGAAGTCTTCGAGCTTTGCGACCTCCTGCTGCTGGCGCTCATAGAGCTTAAGGTCCTTCTCGTAATCCAGCGCCTTCTGCTCGAGGTACTTGCTATAGTTCCCCACGAACTTCTTGCTCCGGTTGCGGGAAATCTCATACACCTGGTTCACGACGCTATCCAGGAAATAGCGGTCATGGGATACGATGAGCACGGCACCCGGATAGCCTTGAAGATATCCTTCTAGCCAGGAAAGCGTCTCGATGTCCAGATGGTTCGTCGGCTCATCGAGGATCAGGATATCGGGCTTGGTCAGGAGGAGCTTCGCAAGGGCGAGACGGGTCTTCTGTCCGCCGGAAAGGGTGGAGATTTTCGTCCCATGGTCGAAGGAAGCGAAATTCAAGCCGTGGAGGACGGAACGGATATCGGCTTCATACTGATAGCCACCGGACTCCTTGAAGGTGACTTGAAGCTCGTCATACTCCTTCAATACCCGCTGATAGCGGTCTTCATCTTCATAGACGGACGGATCCGCCATCTCTGCTTCCAATCTTCTAAGCTGCTTTTCCTGTTGGAGGAGGTGTTCGAATACCGTCAGCATCTCGTCCCAGATGGAAAGCTCCGACTCGAGACCGGTATTCTGGGCCAGGTAGCCGATGCTCACACCCTTGGGCTTCGTGATTTCTCCGGAGTCATGGGACAGCTGTCCGGCAATGATCTTCAGGAGGGTCGATTTGCCGGCACCGTTCCGTCCGACGAGGGCGACCCGGTCCCTGGTTTGGATCTCCAATTTGATATTGGTCAATATATTATCTGCACCAAAATTTTTGGTCAGCTGATTCACTTGCAGTAGAATCATGTCGGTTCACCTCTGTTTCATTAGTGCTAGTGTACCGTATTTCCCAGGTGGACGGCAATAAAAGGGGAGGAACTATGACTATTAATCTGGATACAAATAGGATAGAATAGAGTGTATGATGGAAAATAGATAAAAGATATACCTTCTTTTTGGAAGCGCTGACAGACCAAAAGGAAGAGGGTTTATAAGATGTGGGGGAATACAAGAGATGAATCAGGAAACAACGAAAATTCCACAGGCAACGGCCAAGCGCCTTCCGCTATACTACCGTTTCATCAAGAATCTGTATGCTTCAGGGAAGCAGCGGGTATCGTCGAAGGAGTTAAGCGAAGCCGTGAAAGTGGATTCCGCGACCATCCGGAGGGATTTCTCCTATTTTGGGGCGTTAGGGAAGAAGGGCTATGGGTATAATGTGAATTATCTCTTATCCTTTTTCAGGGAAACGCTTGACCAGGATGAACTGACGAAGGTCGTATTGATCGGCGTGGGGAATCTCGGAACGGCTTTTCTTCATTACAATTTCATAAAGAATAACAATACAAAGATCGAAATGGCCTTCGAGGTGGATGAAGCGAAGGTGGGGACGGAAATCAGCGATGTGCCCGTCCACCATATGGATGAGCTTGAGGAGAAGCTGAAGGGGATGGATATCGAAGTTGCGATCCTGACCGTGCCGGCCTCATCTGCTCAAAATATCACAGATCGCCTTGTGTCTTCGAAGATCAAGGGGATCCTGAACTTCACACCGGCACGCCTGACGGTTCCTGATCATATCAGGGTCCATCATATCGATCTGGCAGTGGAACTTCAGTCACTTGTCTATTTCCTCAAGCATTACTCAGGGGAAGACACGGAAATGTCACAAGATGGAATCGTAACGGAATAGAAAATTCTGACCATTTGCGTTATGATAGAAGAATATAAGGGGAGGTGTCTCATTATGGTAGGTCCTGGAAGTATGGTGCTGATTGCAGTGGTGGCCCTTTTGATTTTCGGCCCGAAAAAATTACCGGAGCTTGGGAAAGCAGCCGGCAATACACTACGTGAATTCAAAAACGCAACCAAAGGCTTAGCGGATGATGAAGACGATAAGAACAAAAGTGCCAAGTAAAGTAGGATGAACGCCATGAGTCAAACCCAAAAGGATATGACAGTCTTTGAGCATATAGGAGAATTGCAGAAACGACTCATGTTTGTAGTCGTTTTCTTCTTGTTAGCCGTTGTGGCAAGCTTCTTCCTTGCCGAACCGCTCATCAAGTATCTGCAGCATGCGGACGAAGCGAAAGAAATGACGATGAATGCCTTCCGTGTGACGGATCCCCTGAAGATCTACATGGAGATGATCATGTTCATCGCGGTCATCATGACGTCACCAGTCATCCTTTATCAGGTGTGGTCCTTTGTGTCGCCCGGTCTTTATGACAAGGAGCGGAAGGTGACCCTGAGCTACATACCGGTATCGGTCCTCCTGTTCCTCGGTGGACTGGCATTCTCATACTTCATCCTGTTCCCGTATGTTGTATCGTTCATGATGAGGCTATCAGGCGATCTCGATATCCAGCAGGTGATCGGGATCAATGAGTACTTCCAATTCCTCTTCCAGATTACGATCCCATTCGGCCTGCTATTCCAGCTGCCCGTGGTGATGCTGTTTCTGACGAGGCTCGGGATCATCACGCCGATGATGATGGCGAAGGCGAGGAAAGCGGCTTACTTCGTGCTGTTGGTGATTGCCGCCTTCATCACGCCTCCGGACATCGTCTCCCATATGATGGTGACCCTCCCGCTGTTGATCCTCTATGAGATCAGCATAGGGATCTCACGAATCGGATATAGGAAGTACCTACAGGCGGAACAGCAGATGGAAATTGAACGCGTGGAAGAAGAACTCAATCAACACAAAGGCTGATTCAGCCAAAAAAACCGGATCCACCGATCTTCATGGAACGAAGTCGGATGGATCCGGTTTTTGTTTTAACTAAGCTTACTTCTTCTGGTTCAGCTGCTGCTTGATCCTGAAGTGGAGAAGGACCATGCGTATGCCGGAACCGAAGTCCAGGGTGGCAAGGAAGATCAGCATATAGGTGAAAAATCCCCAGCCTGTGTCCCGGACCGTGTGGATGGCAAAATAGGTGAACAGCACCCCAAGAAGAATGTAAATCACGCCGGAGAACAGGGGTGATCGTCTCATTATAGGAAACCTCCAATAAATCCTTGTATTTTTTCAGCTTCATTCATGATCTTTTCAATTTCATCCCGGTAGACGGTCTGCATGATGACCACCATCGTATTCATGGCCACGTGGGCGCAGATCGGTACGAGGATCCGTTTCGTTCTTACATATAGGAAGGCGAACGTGAAGCCCATGGCAGAGTACAGGATCACATGCACCGGCTCGAAGTGGGCAAGGGCGAAGATCACGGAACTGATCAATGCGGCGAAGAAAAAGTTCATTCGCTGATAGAGTGCCCCAAAAATGATCTTCCTGAACACGATTTCTTCCAGGATCGGCCCGATGATGGCGACGACGATCATGGCAAGGGGAACATTGTCCACGATGCCCATGATGTTCTGGGTGTTTTCAGAACCGGCCTGGATGCCGAGAAGGGTCTCGATCTGGATGGCGATGGCTTGTGCGAAGAACGCCATGAAGATCCCGACAACGGCCCAGACGACGGAAATCCCGGCGCCTGCAGGGGCAGAGCGTTCGAGCTTGAGTTTCGATGGTGCGCTTTTTCGCAGGATGAGCAGGACGATGATCAGGGTCGCGGCGAAGCTGAAGATCAGCCAGGAACCGACGGCCACCTGCTGCATGTATTCTTTAGTCTGTCCAAACACTTCTGTGCCGGCCTTATAAAACAGGAGCGGTCCAACCGCACCGGCGAGCTGCATAACAACATAGGCGATCAAAATGTATCCATAATGTTTATTCAACGTTTTATCTCCTTTTAAGCAAGCCTTAGGCCTGACAGGACAGACCCTTGTACAATTCTACTAATAAATGCGGAACTGTTCAAATCTCACGGTCATGGGAATATTGCCGGGAATCGCCACATAGGATAGTGAGGTGTGAAAAAAGGGGGAAAATGACGAAAAAATTTTTAAGCAGGACTCTTGCAAAATGAAAACGAATTATTTAATATAATAACTGTGTTAGCACTCATGATAAGCGAGTGCTAATAAAACCTAATCTACATATTTTCAAGGAGGTTGTTTCACTTGTTAAAACCACTAGGTGATCGCGTCGTAATCGAGCTAGTCGAAACAGAAGAAAAGACAGCAAGCGGTATCGTACTCCCGGATTCTGCTAAGGAAAAACCGCAAGAAGGTAAGATTGTCGCTGTAGGTACAGGTCGCGTCCTTGACAACGGTGAGCGCGTCGCTCTTGAAGTGTCTGTAGGCGATCGAATCATCTTCAGTAAATACTCTGGTACAGAAGTGAAATACCAAGGCACAGAATATCTCATCCTTCGTGACAACGATATCCTTGCCATCGTAGGCGAATAATTAATCGAACCAACACATATACGCACCAACCATGAACTGATATTAAAGGAGGACGTTTGAAATGGCTAAAGAAATTAAATTCAGCGAAGAAGCACGCCGTTCCATGCTTCGCGGGGTAGACCAATTAGCAAACGCAGTAAAAGTAACACTTGGACCAAAAGGTCGCAATGTTGTACTTGAGAAGAAGTTCGGTTCTCCACTCATCACCAATGATGGTGTAACCATTGCGAAAGAAATCGAGCTTGAAGATGCATTCGAAAACATGGGTGCGAAGCTTGTAGCGGAAGTCGCAAGCAAAACAAACGAAATCGCCGGTGACGGTACGACGACTGCAACGGTCCTAGCGCAAGCGATGATCCGTGAAGGGCTTAAAAACGTAACAGCAGGAGCAAACCCTGTCGGCGTACGTAAAGGGATCGAGAAGGCTGTCCAAGGGGCTGTCGAAGAGCTGAAAGCCATCTCTAAACCAATCGAAGGCAAAGACTCCATCGCACAAGTTGCAGCGATCTCTGCAGCGGACGAAGAAGTCGGCCAATTGATTGCTGAAGCCATGGAGCGCGTAGGTAACGACGGTGTCATCACGATCGAAGAATCCAAAGGATTCACGACTGAGCTTGACGTTGTGGAAGGTATGCAGTTCGACCGTGGATATGCATCTCCATACATGGTGACAGACTCAGACAAAATGGAAGCGGTCCTTGATAATCCGTACATCCTGATCACGGACAAAAAGATCGGCAACATCCAGGAAGTCCTTCCTGTCCTTGAGCAAGTCGTTCAACAAGGCAAACCACTATTGATGGTAGCGGAAGATGTTGAAGGCGAAGCCCTTGCAACACTTGTTGTGAACAAACTTCGCGGTACATTCAATGCAGTGGCTGTCAAAGCACCTGGATTCGGTGACCGTCGTAAAGCAATGCTTGAAGACCTTGCAGTATTGACTGGTGGAGAAGTGATCACAGAAGACCTTGGTCTTGACCTGAAATCTGCCAACATCACACAGCTCGGACGTGCAGCGAAAGTCGTTGTCACAAAAGAAAACACAACGGTTGTCGAAGGTTCTGGAGATCCAGAAAAAATCGCAGCCCGCGTAAACCAAATCCGTGCTCAATTAGAAGAATCTACTTCTGAATTCGATAAAGAAAAACTACAAGAACGCCTAGCGAAGCTTGCTGGTGGAGTAGCCGTCGTGAAAGTCGGAGCTGCTACTGAAACCGAGCTCAAAGAGCGCAAACTACGCATCGAAGACGCATTGAACTCGACACGTGCGGCAGTCGAAGAAGGAATCGTATCCGGTGGTGGTACGGCTCTAGTGAACGTCTACAACAAAGTCGCTTCCATCGAAGCAGACAGCGACGTAGCTACTGGAATCAACATCGTCCTTCGCGCACTCGAAGAACCAATCCGTCAAATCGCACACAACGCCGGCCTTGAAGGCTCCATCATCGTGGAACGCCTCAAGAAAGAAGAAGTTGGCGTAGGCTTCAACGCCGCATCAGGCGAATGGGTCAACATGATCGAACAAGGAATCGTCGACCCAACCAAAGTAACACGTTCTGCCCTCCAAAACGCAGCATCTGTAGCGGCTATGTTCTTGACTACAGAAGCCGTAGTGGCCGACATCCCAGAAGAAGGCGGCGGAATGCCGGATATGTCTGGAATGGGCGGTATGGGTGGAATGGGCGGCATGATGTAATAACGCCCCAAAACCCTTGATATATGTGGGTTTTTGAGTAAGGTAAAAGTGATATGTTAACATTAAGGTAATTTAACGAGGCTTCTCATGAGTTCAGTGAACTTTTGAGAGGCTTCTTTTTTTCATTTAGTGAATAATATGAAGGTGAATTTTTTGTGATTTGAAGGTCGATACGATTTAGATGGTCTATGGTTTGTTCCAGGAGACACTAAATTCCGCAAGAAAGGTTGTATGATTTTGTTTTAAACGGTGCGGAGTTAAATCTTAGTTTGTATTGGGTACTATTGTGAATTTTTCATTCTATCACGACTGATTTTAATGACGATGTGATAGCCGTGTTTTCTTTACGAAAACTTTGGTCATAGTAAGCATCACTAATTGATCAATTACAAAGCATCGTTAGAATCCTTAGTGCTTTAAAAAAGATAATTTAGTTCAGAAAATGCTAATTAGTGTTTTACTTTCTTGTGCTTTTTGAGGGTATAAATAAAAAACTTACAAATAAATTAACGTAAGTGTTAAAATAGAATATATTTACAAAAATAGAATAAGAACTGGTGGTTCAAAAATTTAGGTTTTATTGAAAAAGTTGACAGAGTTCAGATTGAGTGAGGATATTGCTAAAGGTTTAAGAGGTGTCAAAGCATAATTCTGCGCCTCTAATTAAAACCGAATAATTTTTAAATTACTATACAAAAAACATCTACGTTTGACTAAATACAAAAGAAAGAAATCAAGAGTATATTGTAGAAGAGGATGATTCTTAATCAAAGTACCTTTTGGAATATTACATGAGCTGAGTGAATAGGTTAGGTACGCAAAGTAACTATGTTTTTATTTTTTGGTTATGTTGGGGTAAATTCTTTGAACAGAGCTTTTGGAAAAAACAAAAGGGCGTTGCTTATATACAAGTTACAAAACTCCTTCGTCAAATTATTGGTTTAAATATACAATCTGAATGCGATTTTGACTGATTCTTATCAGAGAGCGTTTTAATTTTTTTGATGTTACTGAAGAACCGGGAGGATATATGAATAATACTGAGGTAGACCTTAATTGGACAGATATTGCTTGTGGTAGTGCTGCTTCTTCTTGGAATGGATATACATATCAAGGGAAAGTAGCAGTATATACTATGCTTTGCTTGATAAATCAAATTGGTACAAGTGATCAGGATGTAAATAACTACACTCTTGAAATAGAATGGTTTGAAGATTTTTGTATTAAATGTAAGGGTGAATACTACTCGATACATCAAGTAAAGTCGTATCAAGACAAAGAAACTATTGGTGGTTATAAAGCTACAGTTCTTGAATTGTTAGGAAAAACAATTATACAACCAACAGTAAAAGAAGCAAGTCTACATACAGCGATAAACATTAAAGAATTTACTGTTGAAAATTTGAAGAGGGATTTAATTTCATATGTACCGGATAAAAAGAAAAGATTATTCCTTCATTTTAAAAAGTTGTTGTTTGAAGAAGGAAAATTTGATGAAGCATGGAATAAGCTATACATTAATCATGAAAAAGGAAAAATAAATGTTAATAGGGTTGTTCAAGTAGATGAAATTAACAATAAGATAAAAGAACAAATTAACATCTTTTTAAAAAGAGATCCTCTTCGAAATACCTCTTCAATTACTAAAGAGAATATTGATTATGCTTACTCAAATTTATTACATACGGTTAATAATCTCATTACTGAAATCCATTTGAAAAAACAACCAGATCCAGTAATTACTTTTAACAAGGTATTAGAAATTCTCCAGAGTGATAATGTATTTAACTTAACTAGTGAAACAGTGGCTAGTTTACTTATGGACGATTTAACAACGTATTTTGAAGAGTATTGTGAAGAACAGGGAATTGATCTCGAGCTAGATAAAGAGAAATCAAAAATCTGGACACATCATATAGACATATTAAAATTATTAACTCCTGAAGATTTTGTACTCTTTTGCAGGAAAATAGCGCCAAATATTCATGTGAAAGAACATCATTCTATTAGCATTGCAGAATACAAGAGGCTTATTGATCAGCATGGGGTTAAGCAAATGTTATTTGAGAGTTTATTTACTTTTCACCACTTATTAGAAGCAGCGACATTAAAAAATGATATTCTTCTAATTAAAAAAAATAAAGTAACCAACTTAATTACCCTAATTCTTACTGATGGGCGGAACGCTTGTTCTAAAATTGGTAAGGATATATTTAGTAACTTTAATAATGATGAAGTACTTTTAGAACTTCTCTTTGAGGTCGAAACCTATATCAATAAATCTATTAATGAGGAGTTTAAGGGAACTATTACAGATGTAGAATCAGATATAGATTATCCGAGTAAAGAAAAATTTACAGGGCCAAAAAAAATAAAATTTATGGATATGAAAACTGCTATGGAGGAATTTAAACCAAATGAATAACTTCATTAAAAGTATCTTTATTGAAGCTGGATTTGAGTGTAGTGAGAGAATAAATTTCAAAGGTGACTATTCTGCAAACTTCTCTTTTTTTACCAGAACAGTTAGGAACAAATTTGATTTTTATTTAGTAGGTAATTTTAGAGAGAAAGAGGTAAGTCTTGAGTGTTTACAGCAAGAATTAGCTCAATGTCTTGATTCTATCCTGCTAGAAATGAATGTATCTGGCTTAGATAAGAATCTTTCTTTGCTTCTTTTACTAGAAACCGAATCTACTATGTATTCAAAGGAACGTACAAGATATATTTACAATATAGAGGAAGATCCCTATGACTTTAAAAAATATGTATTAACACATACCAAAGGTCAATTTGAAGCCTTGGAACTTATATTAAGTGAAATGCAAGCAGGACCTTTATTAAACAAGTTAAATTATCTTTTGCTAGAGAAAAAACTCTTTGCTTCTTTTAAGAAGAAAGAAGAAGATAGAAATACTATTGAAAACAAAGAAGCTGATATATACGATTTAGTATCAAAGTTATTTATAAAATTACCGTTTTTAAGTGTAATCATAGAGCAAGAGAATTTAGGAAATTTAAAGAAGGAAATAGATGCAAAACTTACTCGAACGCAATCGAATATAGTCAATTTAATGCTTGAACAATATATTAAAGATCCAGAACTTCAGATTAATGATATCTTAACAGTAATAGGGTGTGAAGGCATTGAGTAGTATGAAAATTTCGAAGGTCTATATTGAAAATTTCAAATCAATAGAAAAAGCGAACATCTATTTTAATGATCAAACTGTTACAATTCTAGATGGACCAAATGGATTTGGGAAAACCAGTATATACGATGTAATAGAATTAGTTTTGACAGGAAGTATTAGGCGTATTAAACAATTGAAAATAAATGTAGGTAACAGGGGATATGATGATTACTTATTTGCTAAAGATCAATCTAAAGCAGTTATTTTAAAAATTGAATTAATAAAAACTGATACTACTCGGAATCTAATAGAAAAAATCATTATTGGTCGCAAGGTTGAGCCTAGTTCATTAAGTAGATCTAAAAAGAGACCTTTCGATTTTGATTACTCTGTACATTTGCTCGATGCGTTTGAAGGAGAATTAACAGAAGAGAATAGGTCCTCTCAGGAAACTATTGAAGAGTTATTTGGGACTACCGATTTTGAATCTAAATACGGCTTATACCATTATATTGAACAAGAGGAATCAAGTCACTTATTGAAAAGAAATGAAAAAGAGCGTATGGATTATATTGGTAAGCTCTTTAACATTGAAGTAGAAATAAAAGAACGAGATATTCTAGAGAAAGCTAAAAAGAAATTAATTGCTTATAAAACTAATATAAATAGAAAAATTTCTGGAATATCAATAGATTCCACAGCGAGCAAAGAAAGTGATAAAAAAGCTGAAATTGAGTATTTTCAGTTAATTAAAGTTCCCTTCAATAGAATTGTTTGGGACCAGAAAATTATTAACCCTTTAGACAAAGAGCAGAAAGCCAAGTACATAGAACAACTAGAAGATATTAGAGGTCTAATTACTAACTTTGATGAATTTAAAATTGAATCAAAAAACGAAAGAATTAGAGGTATTGCTTCAAAAGATCAAAAACTATCAGCTTTAATTATTTTAGGGTATTTTCATGAAGAATTTGAACAATTAAATAGCAGTAATAATCTAAGAAAAATGTTTGAAGATATAAAAATAAAAATAGAAAATAAGGATATATTTTCAAGGGAAATAAACTGGAGTTTATTATATGAACATTTTAAACCTGCTCTTAGTAAAGAAAATCTTGTTCAAAAGATAGGATACATTAATGATTTAAGAAAAAATTCAAGCGATCTATCACGAATTGTAGAAAAGTTACTTACGTCTAGAAATGATTTTATGTTGAAATACGAAGAATATAATAATAGTAAAAAAGTTGATGATAATCACTGTCCTCTTTGTGGAAACGAATGGGAAACTTATCGAAATCTTATACAACAAATCGATAAAAAAACTGAAATGTTTAAAGAGGAACTTGACAATTCCTCAGCGAAAATACTGGAAGAAATTGATCGGATTTATAAAGATTGTTTAAATCCACTGATAATTAGTATAGACGAATTTGTTAAGAGTTCAATCTCATATGATTTCTTTAATCAACTTGAAGAATATAAACTACAAAATATAGATTTTAATGCAGCAAAGAATTTTTTCAGTGAGTTGGATATTGATATATCATATTACTTTAATAAAGAAAAGAACTATGTAAATAATTTAAGTGAGAGAGTTGAAAGGATTAAGGAGGTTCTTTATAGTAAACTCTCTAAAAGCAAACTAGACATGGAAAATTATCATTTATATCGGAATCTCTATAAGAGTGTCTTTGAGAACAATGAAAAGGCAATTAAAGGCATAAATATTTTAGGTATTGATCAAAAGAAACAATACATTGAATATATGTATTATGTACAAGCTAGCGAATCATTTAACAGACATCAAAGATTAATAAATCAATTGGAAATAATAGATAAATCTATTATTAATCTTAATGATTCAATTGATATTTATAATGAAAAGGTCAATGGCTACCGTGCTAAGATGATTAGTGAAATTGAAATACCATTTTACATTTATAGTGGTAAAATTATTCAAACTCATCAAAGGGGTATTGGAGTGTTCATTAAAGAGGAACAAAGTCAAGAAGACGGTGATCCTCAATTAAAAGCAATTAATTTTGTTCCACCTGAGAAAACTGCACATGATATTATGCATTCATTTAGTTCTGGTCAGTTATCAGCAACTGTCCTAGCTTTTTCTTTAGCTTTAAATAGGGTCTATAATAACAGTGGTCTAAGTACTTTATTAATAGACGATCCAATTCAAACTATGGATGAAATAAATATGGCGTCATTTGTTGAATTGCTTAGAAGTGATTTTCCTAATAAACAAATAATTTTATCAACGCATGAAGATAAAATATCTATGTACATCCGTTATAAGTTCACCAAATATGGTCATAGAACAGGTAACATAAATGTAAAAGAGGTATTTTATCAATAAAAGTATGAAAACTACTAATATTTTTTTAGTAGTTTTCATACTTTTTTTATATTTCTATATAAATTTTAGTAATTATTATTGGCTTTTTAATTAATACAAAATAAGGGGTGCATAACTTATGGATATTAATATGCATTGGAAAAATGAAGTAATCGGAGCTATAAATACATTTATTCAAATGATAAATCATGCGGATAAATACAATCCAGAAGGCAAAGGTATAATAGATAATAATTGGAAATATCACATACAAGATAACCAAACCTTTTTAGCTGAAATAAAAATAAATGGAACAAATGAGATTGTGTCTTTTGAAAAATCAGAATGGTGGAATCTAAGGGCTAATGTGCTTGGGAATTTAAAACTGAAGGAACTCCATGAGAGGCTGACTTGATTAATTTATGTTAAAGAAATATCTCTGGTATAAATATGAAGCAAAAATTAAAGTTCTTAATAAAAGTGTCCATCCTACAACCAAATGTTTCAAATAGTTGATACCAATCCCCAAACAAAATATACTTAACTAAGAGCTATCTTGTCTCATAATATGAAAGCATTTTCATAAATGGACATACGCGTTTTTACTACCAAAAAGAACGGAATTGACTTCAAGGCTTTTCGTCATTCGACGCGATTGAATCCATTCGTTCAAATGTTCACAAAAGGAAGGGAAAATGATGAAAAAACTATTGGGAATCGATTTAGGTGGAACCACCGTTAAATTTGCTATTATGACTGAAGATGGTGAGATTCAACAGAAGTGGAGCATCGGGACGGATATCCGGAACGATGGGAAGCAGATTGTGCCACAGATCATTGAGTCGATTAATCACCATTTGGAATTATACGGGTTGAGCGCTGATACATTCTTGGGGATCGGCATGGGCTCTCCTGGGACGGTTGATCGGGAAAATGGGACGGTCATCGGAGCGTATAATTTGAATTGGAGCACCCTGATACCGGTTAGACAGATGATCGAAGCGGGTACGGGGATTCCCCTTTATATCGACAATGATGCGAACGTTGCAGCATTGGGTGAAGGATGGAAAGGTGCCGGTGAAAACGGCAAAGATGTTGTGTTCGTGACCCTTGGTACGGGTGTCGGCGGTGGCATCATTGCAGAAGAGAATCTTCTTCACGGAAACGTGGGGGCTGCAGGTGAGATCGGTCATATGATCGTCGAGCCTGAAGGGTACCTATGTACGTGTGGGAATCATGGCTGCCTGGAAACCGTGGCAAGTGCGACAGGTGTCGTCCGTCTCGCCAGGGATCTGTCTGAGGAATACGCTGGTGATTCGGAATTGAAGGAATTGATCGATGACGGACAGGAATTGACGGCCAAGACCATCTTTGATCAGGCAAAAGCCGGCGATCCCCTCGCAGTCATCGTAGCGGATAAATTCTTCTTCTATCTTGGACTTGCATGTGCGAACATCGGGAATCTCCTCAACCCTGAGACCATTGTCATCGGTGGCGGTGTTTCGGCAGCGGGAGATATGCTCTTGGAAGGGGTAGAGAAATACTTCCAGCAGTTCGCCTTCCCGTCCATCCGGACAAGCACGAAGTTGAAACTGGCTCAGCTTGGAAATGATGCAGGTGTGATTGGTGCAGGTTCATTGGTGACTCGGCAAAAATAACATCATCCGTGCAGGCTGAAGTCCGGTAAGATCGGACGAAGAAGCATAGATCATGGAACCTCTTCGCTCGTTGAGCGAAGAGGTTTTTTCTATATCCAGGACGATTGGGGGAATCTTCTGCTCGACCACGAGTGTAGAGGCTTTTTTTCATAGATTGAAAGTTGAGCCCTAAAAAAGTGACCGTTGCAACGGTCACTTTTCAGAGAATCATTGGCCGTTGTATGCGTTACCATAAAAACAAGGAGGTAAGGAGATGAGTTCAAAAGTCAGTTATGAACAAGATCTATTACGCTATCTTTCAAAAAAGCAGGAGTATGTTACATCGAAGGATCTCCTTGAAGTACTGAATGTTTCACAGAAGACCGTTTATCGGTTGATAAATAAAATTAATGCAGAATGCGATGGGGAACCACTGATCGTGTCTGAGCGGGGAAGGGGCTACCGACTGGATTACGAGAAGTTCATCGCGTATCAGAAGCACCTGGCGAACCCGAAGCAAGGACAGCTCACTCCTCAGGAGAGACGAAAACGGATCATGGGAGAGTTATTATTATCGTCGCCCACCCCGATCAATGTGTATCACTTGTTCAGCCATTACTATGTAGGCGAATCGGTTACATTCCATGATGAGCAGATGATGAGCGAAGAGCTGAAGAAGTATCATCTGGTCCTGGAGCGGAAGAGGCGGACATTGGCGATCCTGGGGGATGAGGTCAATATCCGGAAGGCCCTTAAAGACACCATCGAGATCTTCAACACCATCGACCTGGATGATCTGAAGAGGAATCAGGAGCTTCAATTCAATCAGTATGACGTGTTATTCATACTGGATCAGCTGAGGAAGATTGAAGAGGACCTGGAGATCACGATCCCTTATCCCTATAACGTGAACATTTTCTCTCACTTGTATATTTTACTGAGCCGCTCACGCAAGGTTTCAACCCGGATGTTCTCCGGCACCATTTCAAAAGAAGAAATGGATACGATGATGAACGATCTTTTGTATCCGGTTGCAAGAAAGACGATCGAGCACATCGAGAAGTACCTGCATACGCCTTTGCCGGACAGTGAAATCTACTTCCTCTATCAGTATCTGGTGTCATCCCGCATGCAGGGGTCGCTATCCATCACGTCCACGTTTTCACCAGAGGTAATGGACGTGACGAATGCCTATATTGATCATATGAGCAGCATAGTGGGTATCGAGTTTGATCACAAGGCCATGTTCATCGATCTTGCCAATCATATCAAGCCCATGCTGAATCGCCTGGCGCATAAAATCCGGGTGCAGAACAATCTATTGAGTCAGATCGAGAGCACGTATGAAGATGTCTTCACCGGAGTGAAAAAAGTGTCCTGCATGGTGAGTGAAACGTTTAAGCTGCCGGTCATCAACGACGATGAGATCGGGTTCATCACCCTGTATTTTGCCAAGGCCCTTGAAACCGGTCAGCATCATCGACCGCTTAAAACCTTGATCATGTGCACGACGGGGATCGGGACATCCGAGCTGTTGAAGGCGAAGGTGGCGAAGAAGTTCCCTGAACTCGAGATCGTCGATGTGATCGCATCACGCAATATCCGGATGATTCAGGAGAACTATGCCGATGCCGATCTGATCTTGAGTACGGTTCAGATCACCGAAGAAGTACCGATCCCGTCCCTACTGGTCAGCGCCATGTTTACAGCCGATGATCAGAAACGACTGCAGGCAAAGATCGAGGTGATCCAGCGTGGCCACTAACTCACTCTATCAGGTTCATTTCCGATCTGTGTTGGCATCACGGGAAGCAGTCTACTCCTTTTGTGCCGATCACGCATCGACCGATTCGTCCACCCGGCATCATCTGCTCCAGGCATTCCATGACCGGGAGAAGGTGGGCAGTACCCAGATTGCAGAGCACGTCGTCATGCCCCATATCGAGAGCGACCAACTGGACCAGAGTCAAATTATTGTCATCCGTCCGGCTGAACCGATCCGATGGGAAGCAGGAATTGAAAAAATCCAGTTAGTGATCGTACTTTTATTGAAACGAAATGAAAGCGCTACGATAAAAAGAGAGCTCATCGGTTTCACACGCACTTTGGCAGATGAAGACCATCTCAACGAACTTCTTGAGACGGAAGAAGAAGCAGCATTCATTAATAAAATCATACCGAATAGGGAGGAATCACAATGAAAATCGTAGGAGTAGCAGCATGCACAGTCGGAATTGCACACACATATATCGCACAGGAAAAGCTGGAGAACGCAGGGAAGAAAGCCGGTCATGAGATCCAGATCGAAACGCAGGGAACCATCGGGATCGAAAATGCCCTGACTCAAAACCAGGTTGATGAAGCGGACATCGTCATCTTGGCATCTGATGTGAAAATTGCCGGACGCGAGCGCTTTGAAGGGAAACGCATCATCCAAGTGACGACGGAGATCGCCGTGAAGTCACCGAATAAACTTATCCAAAAAGCAGCAGAGGTAGTCAGCCAACAGAAATAAACAGGGAGGCGTACATGATGGAAGTAAAGGATATTGTCGATTTGAATACGATTCACACAAACATCAGAGCCACGAATAAGGAAGAGGCCATTCAAGAACTGGCGGAAACGTTGCTGGCTAACGGATACATCACCGATATGGAAGATTTCCTGAAGGATATCTATGCAAGGGAAGCGATGGGGCAGACAGGCATCGGGAATTATATCGCAATCCCACATGGGAAGAGTGACTCGGTCAAGAAGATCGGGGTGGCAATCGGAATCACCCAAGATGAAATCGAGTGGGAGACCCTCGATGGGAAAGGCGTCAAAGGAATCATTCTCTTCGCTGTCGGCAATGACAACGACGGGGCACAAAATCACCTGAAACTGTTATCGCTGTTTGCGAGGAAACTCGGGAATGACGAGGTCATTGAAAAGATGCTGCAGTCTGAAAATGCCGAGGACGTAAAAGAGGCGCTGTGCGGCTAGAGAGGCGATACATCTGAAGTTTTACTGATAGGTTGGCTGTTTTTTAGTTGCTGAGATTGAATGTCAAAATCGACGATTTGATCGTAGGAGGAAGAAAGATGAGTAAACTAAAACAATTAAATCTGAAGGGTCACCTGTTGACGGCGATTTCCTATCTGATTCCGATCGTGTGTGGAGCGGGCTTCCTGATTGCGATCGGTATGGGATTCGGGGGCACGGCACAGGGGTCCCTCGTACAAGGTGAATTCTCTATCTGGGACGCGCTTGCGACCATGGGTGGCGCAGGACTTGGGCTCCTTCCCGTCGTCATTGCCACGGGGATCTCGTATTCGATTGCCGGTAAGCCGGGGATCGCACCGGGTTTCATCATCGGATTGACGGCTAATGCCATCGGCGCAGGCTTTATCGGAGGAATTCTTGGAGGCTTCTTATCCGGATTTTTAGCAGTAGCACTGATCAAACATATCAATGTTCCAAAGTGGGCGAAAGGGCTCATGCCTACGTTGATCGTTCCGTTCTTCACATCCATCATCGGCGGACTGATCATGGTATATGTGATCGGAATACCGATTGCTGCGTTCACGTCGCTCCTCACCACCGCCCTTAACAGTCTCGGCACTTCTTCATTATTGGTATTCGGGGGTGTGGTTGGACTCTTGAGCGGTGTTGATTTCGGCGGACCGATCAATAAGACCGTCTTTGCCTTTGTACTTACGATGCAGGCAGAGGGGATTAACGGACCGATCACGGCGCTTCAACTGGTCAATACGGCTACGCCGATCGGATTTGGACTTTCCTTCTTCATTGCGAAATTGTTCGGCAAGAACATCTACACCCGTTCAGAAGTGGAAACGTTGAAATCGGCTGTGCCCATGGGTGTCATCAACATTGTCGAAGGTGTCATCCCGATCGTCATGAACGACATCGTCCGCTGTGTGACGGCTGTCGCCATCGGGGGTGCTGCCGGAGGAGCGGTCACCATGGTCCTCGGGGCCGATGCAACGGTACCGTTCGGCGGTGTACTGATGCTTCCGACCATGTCCCAGCCTTGGACAGGAGCGGTGGCCATTCTCGTCAACGTATTGGTAACGGGTGTTGCCTTGGCACTGCTTAAGAAAAATGTAAAAGAAGATGAACAGATCGAAGTGGAGGAAGAAGACATCGATCTCGACGATATTAAAATCATTTGATTCATAGAGAAGTGGAGGAAATATAAATGAAAAAAGTAGAATTTTCCCCATCGCTCATGACGATGGACCTGGATCAATTTAAAGAGCAGATCACATTCCTCAATGACCACGTGGGCTCGTATCACATCGACATCATGGACGGGCACTATGTTCCCAATATCACGTTATCACCGTGGTTCATCCAGGAGGTGCGCAAGATCAGCAATCTTCCATTGTCAGCGCATCTCATGGTGACCAATCCAAGTTTTTGGGTGCAGCAGCTGGTCGATCTGAAATGCGAGTGGATCTGCATGCACGCAGAAGTTCTCGATGGTCTTGCCTTCCGTCTGATTGACCAGATCCAGGATGCGGGACTGAAAGCAGGCGTCGTCCTGAATCCGGAGACGCCGATCGACACGATCTTCCCTTATATCGATCTTGTGGATAAGATCACCATCATGACCGTCGATCCCGGTTTCGCGGGTCAGCGTTTCATCGACAGCACCCTCGATAAGATCGTGGCATTAAGGGAGCTAAGGGAAGAAAAGGGTTATCGATATGTGATCGAAATGGACGGTTCTTCAAGCAGGAAGACCTTCAAGAAGATCGATGCGGCCGGTCCGGATATTTACATTGTCGGACGGAGCGGATTATTCGGACTGAGCGAAGATATCGAAACATCATGGAAAACGATGTGCCAGGATTATGAAGATATGACGCAGAAGGTCCTATCATAATGTGTGGGGGTTGGGATCATTCTCAACCCTTTCATTATGCGAAAAAGACATAAAGGAGCGAACGAATATGACACTTCAAACGAAGCAGACAATTGATACATTGACGATCAATACAATCAGGACATTAGCCATCGACGCCATCGAGCAGGCGAACTCCGGACATCCTGGAATCGCCATGGGGGCAGCCCCGATGGCTTACACGCTCTGGGCGAAGGAGATGGAAATGAATCCTGCCAATCCCGATTGGATCAACCGGGACCGTTTCATTTTATCGGCAGGACACGGATCGGCCCTTCTGTATAGCATGCTCCACCTATTCGGCTACGGGCTGACCATGGATGAGCTGAAGAACTTCCGTCAGTGGGGGAGCAAGACACCGGGTCATCCCGAATTCGGTCATACCGTGGGGGTGGAAGCGACCACCGGCCCACTTGGACAGGGAATCGCCATGGCCGTCGGGATGGCGATGGCAGAGAGGCATCTCGCCGACACGTATAATCGGGAAGACTACGACGTGATCAATCATTATACCTATAGCATATGCGGCGATGGGGACCTGATGGAGGGCGTATCGGCTGAAGCCGCTTCCCTGGCTGGTCACCTGAAGCTTGGCCGGCTCGTCGTCCTGTACGACTCCAATGACATCTCGCTGGACGGCGACCTGAATCTATCATTCTCCGAAAGTGTAGAAGATCGATTCAAGTCATATGGATGGCATGTGGTGCGGGTGGAAGATGGCAATGACGTAGACGCCATCCAGGCAGCCATCCAAGAGGCAAAGGCGGATACGGACCGTCCTACTTTAATCGAGGTGAAAACGATCATCGGCTTTGGATCCCCGAATAAAGCCGGATCCTCTGCGAGTCACGGGGCGCCCCTCGGGGAAGAAGAAGTGAAGCAAACGAAGGCAGCCTATCAATGGGATGCCGACGCACCATTCTTTGTTCCGGAAGAAGTGGAGAAGCATTTCGCCGGGATGATGGAAGCAGGCAAAGCAAAAGAGGCCACATGGAACGAGCGATTTGAATCGTACAAGGCAGCCTATCCCGAGCTTGCCTCTCAGTTGGAGCGTGCGGTGAAAGGCGAACTGCCTGACGATTGGAAGGCATCGCTCCCTCCTTTTGATGCCGGTTCGAAGATGGCTACCCGTTCCTCTTCAGGGGCCATCTTGAATGCAGCGGCGTCCTCCATTCCTGAGCTCATCGGGGGATCTGCCGACCTGGCCGGTTCGAATAAGACCCTAATCTCATCAGAGAAGAATTTCGCCCTGGACGGGTATGCGGCCCGGAACATCTGGTTCGGCGTACGGGAATTCGCCATGGGGGCAGCTCTGAATGGGATGGCCCTTCACGGAGGCGTGAAGGTCTTCGGGGCCACATTCTTCGTCTTCTCAGATTACCTGCGTCCGGCCATCCGCTTGGCCGCGCTCATGAAGCTGCCGGTGACGTACGTGTTCACGCATGACAGTATTGCTGTCGGTGAGGACGGTCCCACCCACCAGCCCGTCGAGCAACTGGCGGCATTGCGCGCCATGCCTGGGATCTCGGTTATCAGACCCGCCGATGCGAAGGAAACTGTCGCGGCCTGGCGCCTGGCACTCGAAAGCCAGGATCACCCGACGGCACTCGTGCTGACCCGTCAGGATCTCCCGACTCTTGATCTTGATCAGGAACAAGTGGATGAAGGGGTGAGTAAGGGGGCCTATATCGTCTCGCCAGCTCAAAACGAAGCGGTAGGACTGCTGCTCGCAACCGGATCGGAAGTATCATTGGCCATCAAAGCACAGCATGCATTGGCAGACGAGGGCATCCACGTCTCCGTCGTCAGCATGCCGAGCTGGGATCTATTTGAGCGTCAGTCCGCAGCGTATAGGGAGAGCGTGCTACCAAGCCATCTGACAGCACGCCTTGGAATCGAGCTCGGCTCTTCCTTCGGCTGGCGGGAGTACACCGGTCAAAAGGGGAAGACGGTAACCGTTGATGGATTCGGTGCATCGGGCCCTGCGGAACGTCTGCTTGAGGAATATGGGTTTACGGTTGAGAATATTGTAGAGACATTCAAGGGACTTTAAAAATCGTATAGTAAGTGCAACCCACCTGGAACTCCAGGTGGGTTTTCATCTATTTAAACGTTTCATTAAACAAATATTGGGTATGATGTGAAACAGCTACTAGAATATGAGAAAATAACCCCAAACCCATTCAAGAAAGGACGATGCCCAATGACTGAACCAGTCTATATCCGAGAAGGCTTCGCAAATATGTTGAAAGGCAAGGAAGGGGTGGGAGGCAAGCTTTACCTCGATGAGAACATGCTCCATCACAAGCCCCACGCCATCAATATTCAAAAAGAAGAGACAGCGGTACTTTTAAAGGAAGTTGCATCGGTGGAGCGCGTGCGCAATAGACTGCTTGGCATCCCTTTGCTGAACAACGGTTTGAAGGTGACGCTGCAGAGCGGTCTTGAGGTACAGTATGTCGTGAACAAGGCAGGTCAGTGGGTAGAAGATGTGGAGCGGGCGGTTGCCGATGCGAAGAAGTCGGGCGTGGTATAACGCCCGGCTTTTTTCTGTTTACAAGAGTTTTGTTCTTTATGATAGAATAGAAAACAAGAAAAATATGGAATAACCCAAGGGGTGCCTATGGTTAAACACCTATCATCTAAACTATTCAATCTCCTTCTCTCCCTTTTCGGCATCATCCTCCTGGGATCAATCCCGGCCCTGTTCAATCAGATGAACCTCTCTTTTTCAGGATACATACGGTCCATTAAAGAGGTGATCCTGGTGCTTGTCGGATTGAAGCCTGCAGTCTATGGAGGGATGGCTGGTCTGGAAAAGCCGATCTTCCCCCAAGTTTTTATTCATATGGGGGAATCGGGCTTGATTTTGTTGCTTTCTCTTTTGGCAGCGCTCGCGGTGGCTTTGTTCATCGTGTTCGTTTATTTTTTGCTTCCTGGGTGGAGCAGGAAAGGGATTGCGTTCGGCCTTCGGGTGCTGGACGGGATTCCGGATATCCTGTTCATGATCGGGACGCAGCTTCTGGTGATCTACGTGTTCAAGGAGACGGGGCTTAACGTAGCAAATGTAGCGACGGTCCAGGGGGAGCGGGCGGTCATGTTGCCGGTGGTCAGCCTGGCAATCCCCACGATGCTTATGTTCCTGAAACTGCTGATCCTTCGATTCGGTCAGGAGATAGAAAAGGATTATGTGGTACTGGCAAGGGCGAAGGGAATCTCTCCTCCTGCGATCCTGAACCACCATGTGCTCAGGAATGTGGTGGTAAGCACAGTGTATTACATAAGGCATCATCTTTGGTTCATCCTTTCAAACTTGTATCTGGTGGAAGTGCTGTTCAACGTTCCGGGCATTTCCTGGTTCATCAAGGATTATCCCACGACGGAGGTTTTCACAGTGGCACTGCTACTGATTTACGTGCCCATCTATCTTTTATTTCACCTATTTGAATGGGCGGTTCCGGGAGAATGGAGGCGTGGAGGATGATGTGGAAGAGGTGGAGAAGGGACGGAGGTGCCATCCTGTCGGGGCTATTCCTCTTGTTGCTTGTTTTCGCGAGTCTCGGCAATACCTTTTGGAACGATGGAGACGTAAGCCAAACCGTCTTGCTGAAGGGGGAGGACGGAACCATTTCGGCTCCTCCATTCCCTCCGTCGAAGGAGTTTTTATTAGGGACGGATGAGAAGGGGTATGACCTTCTCGGACGGGCCATAGAGGGAGCCAAGTGGAGCATCGGGATCACGATATTGATTGCATTCTTGAGGACATTCTTCGCCTTTTGGATCGGCATGGTCATGACGTATGTTCCGAGGTGGCTGTATGCGAAGCTTGAGGCGTTATTCGATAGTTTTTCCATCCTGCCCCTCACGATGGTGGCATTTGTGATTTTGGAATCCGTTCTCTTGATATCGAGTGGTACGACCCCTGTCCCTTTTTATGTGCGGGCCGGTTTTGAGGTGCTGATCCTGGTCATCCTCGTCCTGCCACCCCTCTCCTTTTATATGGCGAAAGAGACGAAACGGATCAAGGAGAGGGAGTTCATGGACGCGGCCAGGGTACTGGGGGGATCGGAGGGGCATCAGATGTGGCGCCATATCATACCGCATCTCCTGCCTATATCAGGGGTGATGTTCATCCAGCAGTTCGTCCAGACGCTGATCATCTTCCTTCATCTGGGGGTGCTTGGCCTCTTCTTTGGAGGTACCATGGTATTCATGGGTCCGAATGGTCCCGAGATTGAATCGATCAGCCAGGAGTGGTCGGGGTTGATTGGAGCGAACTTCCGGTATATCGTGTCCCATCCGTGGATTCCGCTTGTGCCCATAGGATTTTACACGGCGACGATCATTGCCGCTCAAACCCTGCTGAAACGGATCAATAGCAAGACGGGAACGCGGTCTTCGCTATAGAATAGAAACGAAACGTAACGGAAAGGAATGGACATCATGGACATCAAAATGAAATGCGCCAAAGCAGCACTGAAATACATAGGAAACGGCACAGTGATCGGACTGGGCGGGGGCAGCACCATCGCTCACCTCATCCGCTTCATCCAAGAAGAACAGCTCGATATCAAGGTGGTCACGCCTTCATGGGAAACGAAGCGGAAATGCGAGGGAGTGGGCTTGGCGGTCATTCCGCTGTCGGAAGCTTCTGCAGTGGATGTAGCCTTTGATGGATGCGATCAGGTGGACGCTCATCTCCATGCCCTGAAGAGCGGCGGAGGCATCCATACCGATGAAAAATTGGTGGCAAGTATGGCCAACGAGTACATACTTCTTGTTGACGAATCAAAAGTGGTGAAGGAACTGACGTATGAACATCCGGTCGTGCTTGAGGTGATTCCGCAGGCTCTGGCCTTTGTGATGCACCAGCTCTCGGATGCAGAGAAGGTCGAGATCCGCATGAGCAGCGATAAAGATGGTCCCGTCATGACAGATCGCGGGAATCTGCTTTTGGATGTGTACGTGAAGGGAAGTCAGGATAGTGTAAGACTGGAAGAACGGTTGAAAGGACTGGCCGGAGTGCTCGATGTCTCCCTGTTCACATCCGTCGTGACAAAGGCAGTGGTGGCGAGTGAGTCCGGTATTCGCGAAATGACAAAGCATGGAGTCTGAAGGGGCTGGGAAACTTATGGGATCAATGGGTTCTGCAGGCATAGCGGCAGTCCTCCCCGCAAAAGCCCACATCATTCTTCATTCATAGTGACAACAACCCATGTTTCTTTCATACACTATCCTGAGGTGAAGAATATGCCAAGAGTAAAGTATAAGGATTCAGATGTGGCCCTCATGGCGAGGATGATGCGGGCGGAAGCCGAAGGGGAAGGGAAGCAGGGCATGCTGTACGTGGGGAATGTCATCGTGAACCGGGCTGTGGCAGAGTGTCTTGATTTCAAGGATGTACGGACGATTCAACAAGTCATTTTCCAGGTGCAGGGCAATAACTATTCGTTTGAGGCCGTACAGAAGGGGAATCTGTTTTACAACCGGGCAAGATCGGTGGAAAAGCGGCTCGCGAAGCAGAATCTTGATTACTGGCGGCAGCATCCCGGGAAGTATGCCCTCTGGTATTTCAACCCGTATGCCCCATGTCCCCCGACGTGGTATGATCAGCCTTTGGCCGGACAGTATAAGAACCATTGTTACTATGAACCGAAAGCCAATACGTGCGCCAGCGTGTATCGAGGATGACAAATAGAGGACTTCCTGAACGGCAGGAGGTTCTTTTTTTGTATAAATCATCTGCCGATTCGCCTAAACTGAAGAGGAAGACCTATCCTTATTAATACATAGCAAAAGTATGTTAAACTTTAGGAAGTAAATTTTTTAGAATGAGGTATTTCAGCATGAATAAAGTGAAAAAGAAGAACCGCAGCAAGTTGTTTTTACTGATCAGGGGGCTGATGGTGGTCCTCGGCGGATTCATTGCGGCCTATGGACTTGAGACCGTTTTGATTCCGAATAACGTGTCCGATGGGGGCGTTACGGGGATCAGCATCGTCCTTTCCCAGCTCGGCAATATGCCGCTTGGGATTCTGATCGCCATCATCAACATCCCGTTTGTCTGGTTGGGCTATAAGCAGATCGGGAAGAGTTTTGCCATTTTCTCCATTATCGGGATTGCATCGCTTGCGATTGGGACAAGCCTCATGCACCACATTCCGGCAATCATCGACGGGGATACACTGCTCGTCACGGTCGTCGGGGGAATCATCCTCGGTTTCGGGATGGGGCTTGCGCTCCGTAACGGTGGAGCCCTGGATGGGATCGACATGCTTGCCGTCCTCCTGTCGCGCAAGCTGCCGTTCGGTACGAGTGATTTCATCCTGTTCTTGAATCTATTCGTCTTCATCTTCGTCTCAACCGTCTTCGGTCTGCAGGGAGCGATCCTGTCGGCGATTGCCTACTTCATCGCATCAAAGGTGATCCATATCGTCGAAGAGGGGCTCAGCGGCTCCAAGACGTTCAAGATCATTTCATCGGAACCGAAGCTCATGGTCGAAACCATTCGTGACCGGCTTGGGCGAAGTGCTACGTATAAGGAAGCGTACGGTGGCTACTCTCATGAAAAATTCATGGAAATCACCTGCGTGATCAACCGTCTGGAAGAAAGTAAACTGAAGGAGATCATCTCCGATATCGATCCTTCTGCGTTCGTGACCATCTATGATGTCGCGGAAGTGAAGGGCGGTAACTTCAGGAAGAACGATATCCATTGATCCAAAGGCCCCTCCCGGTTTTGTCCTGGGAGGGGCCTTTTCGTATTCTTCGACTGTTACGGGGGAAAGGGGTATACTGATAGGAAAAAGAGAGGGGTTTCCACATATGACAAAACCGAATTGGGGTATCCTTGGTCCTGGAGGCATTGCATCGAGCTTCGCCAAAGCAATCCTGGAAGTGAACGGGAACATCGCAGGCGTATGGGCGAGAAAAGTGGAAAAGGCGAAAGCATTCGCAGAGGAGCATGGCGTCGAGAACGTGTATGAAAACGTGGAGAGCATGCTTGCGGATGATGGCATCGACATCGTGTACGTCGCCACACCGCACAGTGTTCACTATACATATATCATGAACGCCCTGAAGCACGGGAAGCATGTGCTCTGTGAGAAGGCGATCACCATGAACGGCAGGCAGCTGAAGGAGATCACAGACCTTGCCGCTGAGAAAGGACTGGTGGTGGCGGAGGCCATGACGATCTATCATATGCCGCTGTATCAAAAGCTGCGTGAAATCGTCGATGCCGGGAAGATCGGCAAAGTGAATATGGTCAACGTCACATTCGGCAGCTGCAAAGAAAATGACCCGACCAACCGCTTCTTCAATCCGGATCTTGCCGGGGGAGGCATGCTCGATATCGGCACCTATGCCCTCTCCTTCACCCGTTTCTTCTTATCCAGTCAGCCGACAGAGGTGCTGACGACGGTGAAGAAGCATGAGACCGGTGTAGATGAGCAGTCGGGTATCGTGTTGAAGAATGAAGACGATGAGATGGCTGTCGTGAGCCTGGCCATGCGGGCTAAAATGCCGAAGCGCGGCATTGTCGCAGGTGATCTTGGATATATCACCGTGGACGAATTCCCGAGAGCGGATCGTGCGACCATCACCTATACAAAGGATGGGTCAGTCGAGACGATTGAAGCGGGAGTGGAAGGCAAGGCGCTTCAGTATGAAGTCGAAGCGATGAATGAACTCGTCGTGACCAAAGGTGAGAACTGGACGCTGCCATTGTCTGAACAGGTCATGGAGCTGATGGATGAGGCCCGCAGGCAGTGGGGGCTCACCTACGACTTTGAGTGAGCGCTCAGCGCGGTATCGTCATCAGGACACCTGAGCCAACGGATCGTGAAGCCCTTCACGGGTTCTTCCGTCTGGTCATCGAGGACACCTATCGAAAAGAAGGCATCGATCACCTGGTGGACGATCTGGAAGAGGAGATCCGTTACAAGAAGTCCCTTCTCCAAAGGCAGGGGAAGGAGCGTTTTTTCCTACTCGTGGAAAGGGACACCCAGATCATCGGAACCATCGAATACGGACCGGCAAGTAGGTTGATCATGGATTTGACAAATGGTGCCTATAGGGGTATCCCTGAAGTCGGGACGGTGTTCGTGCACCCGGATCATCAAGGAAGGGGTGTCGGTTCCCTGATGGTGAATGCCATGCTTCTGATCCTTCTTGGAAGGGGTGTTGAGACATTTTGTCTCGATAGTGGGTATGCGCGTGCGCAGGCAGTATGGAAGAAACGGTTCGGTGACCCCGATCATGGATTTACCGATTACTGGGGTGAAGGCATGGATCATTTGATCTGGAAGCGGTCCGTTCGAGATCAGATAGTATTTTAAGAGGTTGAGAGCACTCTCATGGTTTGAGTTTAGTTTTATAGACAGTCAGGCATAATATCAATGGCAGGATGAAATAAGGACGGTCCGGCTTCCACAATGGAAACCGGACCGTCTTTTTTAATCCGCGGCAAAAACAATGCCGGCGGATTTTCGTGCTTGTTCTACGATATCGAGGACCGTGCAGCTGTAATCAAGGAGTTTGTAGCAGCGATTAAAGTCCTCATTCTCGTAGATGTCACGGAACGTCTTCAACTCGTAATAGAGTTTATTCGGGTTCGTCTGGTCGTTCAGGACCACTTCTTCATCATCCGTCTTGACGGTTATGGCCTCGCAGCTCGTTCCGTTCTCCACCTCGATATAGCCTTTCTCACCCTGGATGAGGCAGAAGTTCGGACTTTCTGTATCCTTGGCCCCGACGGCTTCTCCGATAAAGCCGGGGTACTTCATCAGGACGACGCCTGACGTGTCGATGCCATTTGCATGGGTGTTGGCCATATAGTGGACGGCATCGGGTTTCCCGAACAGGTTCATGATGAAGTGGATATTGTAGACATTGATGTCCACAAGGGCACCACCCGAGAATGCCGGATTGAAGATATTCGGTGTTTCACCTGCCAGGAATCGATCATACCGGCTTGAATATTGGCTGTAATTCGCTTGAATGAACCGGATCGGTCCGATCTTTCCGATGTTCTGGCGGATCAATTCGTAGTTCGGCAGGTGGATGGTGGTGATGGCTTCAAAGAGCATGAGACGTTTTTCTTTTGCCAGTGCCCTCAGTTTTTCGAGCTCCCTGGCCGTCGATGTGAACGGCTTTTCGCAGATGACGTGTTTTCCTTTATGTAAGGCCTTCCTCACATGCTCGAAATGGAGGCTGTTAGGGGAAGCCACGTAAATGAAGTCTGCGTCGGCTTCTTCGAGCATACGATCAAGATCTGTATAAATGGATGGGCCGCCGAATTTTTCTGCAAGGGGGCGTGCACTCGATTCTGCGCGGGAATACATGGCGGTGCATAGGGCACCCTCCACGTCATCGACGGCAGAGAGGAACCTTTCGACGATGAATCCTGTTCCGATTGTAGCAATCTTCATATCGCTCACCTCATCTTTCTTATTTGTCCTCCCCATTATAATGGACTCCTCTTGGGATGTCATACGATCAAGGCCTCCAGAAGAAATATTCCAACGTGGCAGGAGCCGGGAGAAATTCGTCGAAATCTGTCTATAAAGAACGGGAGGATGATGACGATATGAGTGGTAACAAGTGGAATGCAACGCATTATGATGACAAAATCGGGTTTGTTTCCCTATATGGAAAGGGCCTGATCGATATACTTGAACCGAAGGAAGGCGAGGAGATCCTTGACCTCGGGTGCGGAACCGGTGATTTGACGCAAGAGATTGAGACATCCGGGTCCGTCGTAAGGGGAATCGACTATTCGGAGGACATGATCCTGCGCGCTAGGGAGAAGTATCCGTCCATCTCCTTTGAAGTGGGGGATGCCGCAAACTTCCATACTCCACAACCGGTTGATGCCGTATTCTCCAATGCCGCCCTTCACTGGGTACGGGATGCAGATGGGGTGGCGTCTTCTGTTGCACGTGCTTTACGTCCCGGAGGGCGATTCGTCGCTGAATTCGGAGGGAGCCGAAACGTCGGGGCGATCATTGCAGGGGTGGAAGAGGAGCTGAAGTTTCGTGGAATCGATGCCACATCGCGGAACCCCTGGTACTTCCCGACCGTCGGTGAATACAGCTCACTCCTCGAGCGTCATGGTTTCAGGGTATCGTTCATTCATCACTATGAGAGGCCGACCCCATTGCCTGATGGAGAGAAAGGTCTCGATCACTGGCTCGACGGCTTTGCAGATGATTTCTTTCCAGAGTTTGATGGGGAGGAAAAGGAAAGGGTGTATAAAGGGGTCAAGGAGAGGGTGCGGGCTGCCCTTTTCAAGAACGGGGAATGGGTGGCCGATTATTGGCGGATCCGTGTTGTCGCCGTGAAAGAGTGATCGGCCGGGGTGGTGAGTGAGGCTCACCTCCCTTTCCTGATGGCGAAATTTATTGATTCATCGTCGGTAATTTCAAGCTATACAGGAAAGGACCATCCCCGTATAATAGAGTGACTATAGTCCTAAATTTCCAGTAAAGGAAAAAGTGACTAAAACGAGGTGCACTGTGGAATTTGTTGTACATATCACGACTAACTATGATTTATTTCTTGTCTTTTTGTCCTATATCATCGCGTTGATCGCGGCGTTTGCTTCTATAGAATTATCGAATCGTGTAAGGCAGACAAAGGGAAGGGCGAAGCTAATCTGGCTTATGACGGCCGGTGGCGTCCTCGGGCTCGGGATCTGGTCCATGCACTTCATCGGGATGCTCGCCTTCCATCTGTCGAGTACGATGTATTACGATGTCAGTCTTGTCTTCCTGTCCATTGTCGCTTCTGTCGCAGGATGTTCGGCTGGGTTCTGGACGGTGTCATCCGCTGCCCCGAAGAAAAGGCATCTGGTCTATGGGGCTGTCCTCATGGGGGCGGGGATCGCATCCATGCACTATATCGGCATGGCGGCCATCCGTCCGATGATGATCAGTTATGATTCACTGTTGGTGACCCTCTCACTGGTGATTGCGTATTCGTCAGCGTTTGCCGCCCTGTGGCTCGGGTTCTATTCATCATTTGCCAAGGAAGGAATGGGCTTCAGAGTAAAGCTTGCCTTCTCCTTGTTCATGGGCGTCGCCATCACGGGTCTTCACTACACGGGTATGACGGCTGCACACTTCCATCAGCATGAGGGGCATGAAGGGGTAGGCACGGTGGACGTGACCTTCCTGACGTGGGGAGTCTTCATCAGTACCCTTTTGATTTTCATCTTCACTTTCTCCTCCATCGCCATCGACCGCTTTGTCAGGAAGAAATCCATTCTTCAGACGATGATGTTCGATTCGGCGGAGGACGGGATCGCCATCTCTGATAAGTCAGGCAGGATCTATCATGCCAATGCGGCGCTTCTTTCCATGTTTCCTGAGGCAAACGGTCAGACCGTTCCCGATGTGTTCGTGGAAGGGACGATGGAGGATAATCGCCTCACCCTCCCGGTAAACACCAAACAAGGTGAGCGTATCTTGGAGGTGTCGAAGCACCGCATCCGGGGCGAAGGACTTGAGCACTCCATCTGGTTCACGAGGGATATCACGGAGAAGCGCAAGTCAGAAGATGTCATCCAGTTCATGGCCTATCATGATCCCCTGACAGAACTCCCGAACCGCTACAAGCTTGAGAAGCTCCTCGATGAGTGGATTGCGGATGGTGAAGGCGTGTGCTGCATCTTCATCGATCTTGACCGCTTGAAGTTCACCAACGATACGCTCGGACATCAGGCAGGCGATGTGCTGTTGAAAGAGGTGACGAAAAGGCTTAAGGACGCACTTCCGGAGGATTGTGTCCTCACTCGACAGGGTGGCGATGAGTTCGTAGTCGTTTCGACCTGTGCCGATAGGGGTAGAGTGAAGAACCTGGCCAACGAGTGTGTCCGTGCCATGAACGAGCCGTTCTCGATCAATGGATCCAATGTGCGGGTGACCATCAGCGCAGGAATCGCCCATTATCCCGAAGATGCGCGTAACGGGTCGGAGCTTCTGAGCTATGCGGATCTTGCCATGTACGAGTCCAAGAAGAACGGAAAGAACTGTGTCACGGAATTCAATGAAGAAATCAGACAAAAGCTTGAAAGGACGATGGTCCTCGAACAGGGATTCGAGCATGCATTCGAGCAGGAAGAATTCTACGTCCTCTATCAGCCCAAAGTGAATGTGAAGTCCGGCAGTCTTGAAGGGGTGGAGGCGCTCATGCGCTGGACCCATCCAAGTGTCGGTCCCGTCTCCCCTGTGGAGTTCATCCCGATCATGGAAGAAAAGGGGATGATCCATTCCGTTGGCAGATGGGTGCTGAAGGAAGCGTGCAAGCAGTGGGTGAAATGGATAGCGGAAGGGAAGGAGCCCATCGTGATGGGCGTCAACATTTCCCCGCTCCAGTTCTCGAGGGAGGACTTCATTCCGTCCGTTCAGGAAGTACTCGATGAAACGGGGATGGATCCCAACTATCTGGAGCTTGAGCTGACCGAATCCTCTGCCATGAAATGCGAAGCGGATGTCATCGTCATCCTTGATCGACTCAGGGGAATGGGGATCAAGATCTCCCTGGACGATTTCGGGACAGGCTATTCATCGTTCCGGTATCTGAAGGCACTACCCGTAGAGATTCTGAAGATTGACCGTTCCTTCCTGGAAGACTTTGAAGGGAACGAAGAACAGGAAGCCATCGTCCGGTCCATGATCACCCTCGGCCACAACCTGAATATGAAGGTACTGGTGGAGGGTGTGGAGGATGCCTATCAGATGGACTGGCTCAAGCGGGAAGGCTGCGACTTGATCCAGGGGTTTTATTTAAGCAGACCGGATACGGCCGAGGCGATTTCCGCGCGCTGGATGAACATGGCGGCCGTATCAAACTAAAGGGGAAATGAAAGATGACCATACAGATGGATCGAATATCAAATGACTTGATCGTACAATCAATGAAAGAAAATATGGCCCTGATCCAATTCGGGATCGACCGGAGAGTCACATATGTCAATGACCTGTTTGCCGGAAGCGTCGGGTATCGCACGGATGATATGGTGGGGATGCACCATAAGGAGCTCTGCTTCCCGTCATTCGCCAACAGCGGCGGATATGAAACCTTTTGGAAGAGGCTCCTGTCGGGGCGCAGCTTCCAGGACAAGATTGAACGGAAGGATGCCATGGGCAATGCAATCTGGCTCGAGGCGACCTATATGCCTATCTTTGATGAGGACTCCCGCAGGGTCATCGGCATCTTGAAGGTGGCGACCAACATCACCGACCGCCAAATGGCGATTACTTCCTTGACGGATGATTTGAAGGGTCTGGCAGAAGACCTTCACGATCAGGCGAAAGGGGGCATCGACCGCGGAAATGAGCTCATGGGGATCATTGACCGGATGACCAGGGTATCGGAAGAAAATGCCGAAACTCTCCAAGGGCTCCAGAAGCAGGCCGATGATATCAAAGGCATTGTCCAGACCGTGAGGGAAATCGCCGCCCAGACGAATCTTCTTGCCTTGAACGCCGCCATCGAAGCTGCAAGGGCAGGCGAGCATGGCAGGGGCTTCGACGTCGTGGCGAAAGAAGTGCGGAAACTATCGGAGCGGGTGGAGAAATCCATCGTCGAAATCCGTGATAACATCGAAGGCATCACCGTCGAAGTGAAGAAGATCACCTCGGGTACCGATACCGCCCAGCATGATATCAAGGAAAGCCAGATGATGATCAAACACACCGTCCATGATTTCTCCGGCCTGACGACGGCCTCCACCAAGCTGGAAGAGCATGCAAAGAGATTCCAGGACATCATATAAGTTCCATAGCCATCCTCGGGGATGGTTTTTTTGTGGGCACCTGTAAATGAGAGAGTTCCTACGTTTATCCCAGTCTTGAATAGGTAATATGTAATGTACAAATCAAACAGCGAGCAGGTGAGCGCATGGATTATCAGAAGCTGCCTTTACGAGAGCTGGTGGAGCGGATCATAGCGGGGGATCAACGGGCGGTGCAGGAATTCGAGAGAAGATGGGAGATTCCGTGGGATCAGTTGGGCAGCGTCCCGATCCACCTCAAAAATCCTCGGAAGTGATGCCTCCTCTGTGGTACAGTAGACAGATAAAAACACAGAGGAAGAGGGAATAACATGACCGTCAAACGCTATTACGAAGACGCGTACCGGAGCGCATTCACCACTACGATCAACGAACAGGCACAGGACGAAAACGGACGCTGGTACGTCATCCTTGAAGAAACGTGCTTCTATCCAACAGGCGGAGGCCAACCCCATGATACGGGGATGCTCGGGGGACGCAGGGTCCTGGAAGTGGAAAATGTGAACGGAGAGATCTGTCACTACGTGGATGGGCAACTTGAGGAAGGCGTCAGCATCAACGGGAATATCGACTGGGAAAGACGCTTCGATCATATGCAGCAGCACGCGGGGCAGCATATCCTGTCTGCCAGTTTCATAGAATCTTTCGGCTATGAAACCATCAGTTTTCATCTAGGTCAGGAGACGCTCACTATCGATCTCGAGATCCCCGATTTGACCAGGGAACAGGCAAATCGTGCGGAAATCCTCGCCAATCAGGTGATCAGGGAAGCAAGACCCATTGAGACAAAGTGGGTAACAGAAGGCGAGCTGGGAGATTATCCACTCAGGAAGCAACCCGACGTGGATGGACCGATCCGTCTCGTCATCATCCCGGACTTCGATTATAACGGATGCGGCGGGACCCACCCTTCATCCACAAGCGAAGTGGGAGGGATCAAGATTCTCGATTGGGAAAAGCACAAATCCCACATCCGCCTCCGTTTCATCTGTGGAGACAGGATCCGTACCCATCTCCAAGTGAAGCACGATCTCCTGAAAGACCTGACCGGAATCATCCAGGCGCCGGAAGATGGCATGAAAGATGCCGTGCTCCGGATGATCGACAGGCAAAAGGATATCGAGAAAGAACTTGAGGGTGTGAAAGCCGAGTACCTGAAGCTTGAGGCAGACGTACTGGTCAATGACATACAGGAGGTAGCGGGACATCGCCTGCTCTCCCGGGTGTATGACGAGCGTCCGGTCAAGGAGCTGCAGGGCCTCGCCCAACAGATCACAGCCCGGAATGATGATGTGGTCGTCCTGTTTGCTGTGAAGAACGGATCTAAACTCCAGCTTGTCGGAGCAAGAGGAAAGGCATCGACCGCCGGACTAAGGGAATCGGTCCGACCGGTATTCGGCCTGATCAACGGAAAAGGCGGAGGGAAGGATGCATTCGTTCAAGGCGGTGGTGAAGCGATCATCAGCAAGGAAGAGCTTATGGAAGAGTGGATCCGACAGCTATAAAGCGAGCCTGCAGGTGTGTCCTGCAGGCTTTTTGTTATAAATGGTCCCAACGGCCTACAAGAAAGTTTAACGTCACTATTTTACTGGAAGTATTCTGACAAATTCCTGTTTGTGGAGGGGGACAATCTTGATCTAGTTCTATTGAATCTGATCTAAGGACCTATTTGAGGGTAGAGGGTAGACGGATTGGTAGTTCTATACTTACAGACAAAATCCGACAAGCTTCTGCGAGGAATTGACGGAGGTGCATCTTGATGGTAAGGATAATAAAGGGAAAAATGGTTATATGCTGACGGATATAAGTACCTTCATCCCCTTTATTTTTTCTTTTCAATTGTAAGATGATTGAAGAAATAGAAAAACGGGTAAATGGAAATCTGTTGAGATAATGACAGGATATGGATATTTACATGGATGAAGTTCCGACAGTGCGATTGATGGAATGGGTTCATTATTTCCGAAGTCCTAAGCATTTTCCACATCAAAAACCCAATATAGAAAGGAAACAAACGATGCAAACTGCAGCAGACCCACAACAACCAATGCAAGAAACAAAACCAGTGAATCCATGGCTCACCATCTGGGTGAAGCCAAGAACGACCATCCGCTATATTCTTAATCATAAGTTTCTCGGTTTCGCCTTTTTACTCTCTATCCTGGCTGGAATCGGCAATACGCTCGATCAAGCATCGTCTAGAGATGTCCTTGATAATATGGATCTTGGTTTACCTTTATTCCTTCTTGGGGCGGTGATTTTCGGAGCCATCACTGGTATTATTGGCTGGGTCCTGACCTCCCTGGTTGCGTGGGGGGTAGGAAAGATTTTCAAAGGGACGGCCACCTACAAGGAAATGCTCCTGGCGACAGCATGGGCGAACATTCCGATAATCATCGCGCTTGTTCTTTGGGTGCCGGACCTGATGGTCATGGGCGAAGGCGCATTTCAATCTGATTATGTGGTCGGTTCTTTCATAGGAGCGGTATACATCTTTTTCTCGGTATTCGTTCAAATTGTCCTTGCGGGCTGGTACTTCTTTATCTTAATTAAAGCTGTTTCTGAAGCTCACCGGTTCTCATCATGGCTTGGCCTCTGCACGCTCTTGATTCCGGGTGCCTTGCTGACTATTTTATTTATTCCAATTCTCTTGTTGGCTATGTTTTAAGAGATTCATCAACACCCCGACTCCTGCTACAGGAGAGGGGTGTTTTTAGATTGGTTACCCTTTCTTGGGGAAATACAGTGGGTGGGTGGAGGCTTTGTCACCATCGCCTTGGTACCCTATCAGAAGGGTTTCATCCAGCTTCAGAAAGGGAAATATGAGGAAAATGAGTTTTTCTATTCGGCTTTTGTCGATTTATTGGTTAAAATAGAAAGGATGGCAACAACTCAAAGGAGAGAAATTTCATGACGATGCAGTATGCAGATGACAGTTTGGCTTTACATACAGACTTGTATCAAATCAATATGACGAAAGCGTATTGGGACGATAATTTTCATAATCGAAAGGCTGTTTTTGAAGTCTTCTTTCGAAAGCTGCCTTTTGGCAATGGATATGCGGTCTTCGCGGGACTTGAGAGAATCATTGAGTTCGTGAAGAAATTCCGGTTCTCGGATAGCGATATCGAATATTTGAGGGAGCTTGGGTATGAAGAGGAGTTCCTACAGTACTTGAAGGAGATGCGATTCACGGGGACGATCCGTTCCATGGAGGAAGGGGAGATTTCCTTTGGGAATGTGCCGCTCCTTCGCGTGGAGGCACCGCTTGGTCAGGCGCAGCTGTTGGAAACCGCGCTTCTTAATATCGTGAACTATCAGACCTTGATCGCTACGAAGGCAAACCGGATCAAACAGGTGGTCCAGGATGAGGTGGTCATGGAGTTCGGCACCCGTCGTGCCCATGAACTTGATGCCGCCATCTGGGGGACGCGTGCCGCTTACATCGGTGGTTTCGATGCGACGAGCAATGTACGGGCCGGGAAGATCTTCGGCATGCCGGTGTCGGGTACACACGCCCATGCCATGGTGCAGGCTTACCGCGATGAGTACACGGCTTTCCACAAATATGCAGAGAGCCACAAGGACTGTGTATTCCTAGTGGATACGTACGATACCCTTCGTTCCGGAGTTCCAACGGCCATCAAGGTGGCGAAGGAGCTCGGCGATAAGATCAATTTCAAAGGGATCCGCCTCGACAGCGGAGACATGGCGTACCAGTCCAAGAAGGCGCGCAAGATGCTCGATGATGCCGGGTTCCCGGAAACGAAGATCATTGCGTCGAACGACCTCGATGAGTATACGATCATGAACCTGAAGGCACAGGGGGCCCTGATCGACGTATGGGGGATCGGGACGAAGCTCATCACGGCTTATGACCAGCCTGCCCTCGGTGCAGTCTACAAGCTCGTGTCCATCGAAGGGGAAGACGGCAACATGCAGGATACCATCAAGATCTCGAGCAATGCGGAGAAGGTATCCACGCCTGGCAAGAAACGCGTGTACCGCATCATCAACTCGATCAATCACAAGTCTGAAGGGGAGTACATCGCCCTTGAGCACGAGAAGCCTCAGGAAGAAGAGCGCCTGAAGATGTTCCACCCTGTGCATACGTACATCAGCAAGTTCGTCACGAACTTCGAGGCGCGGGAGCTGCATGTGGATGTATTCAAGGATGGGGAGCTTGTGTATGAAACACCGTCCCTCGACAGGATCCGTACCTTTGTGAATGAAAACCTGGAATTGCTGTGGGATGAATACAAGCGTGCCATGAATCCGGAAGGGTACCCGGTCGATCTCAGTGATGAATGCTGGTCCAATAAGATGGAACTCATCCATGAAGTCAAAGCGTCGGTCAAAGAAAAATCAGTTGATATCAAGTAAGTTTCGTTGTTTGAGGGCATCATAAAAAGGTATACTTATGATGTAATAAAACCTAACATGGAGTGTGAATGATGGATTCTCTTCAAAAACAAATCGTAGAAGAAATGATGGTTTCACCGGAGATTGATCCCAAGGAAGAAATTCGACGCAGTGTCGATTTCATGAAATCGTATCTTAAGAAGAACTCGTTCCTCAAGAGCCTCGTTCTTGGCATTTCGGGAGGTCAGGATTCCACTCTCCTCGGGAAGCTCGCTTCGATTGCCATCACGGAACTGAACGAAGAAGCCGGTTCAAATGAATATGCGTTTTACGCCATCCGCCTGCCATATGGGGAGCAGGGCGACGCCCAGGATGCCATTGACGCCGTCAAGTTCATCGACCCGACGGATCCGTTGACCGTCAATATTAAAGCGGCCGTGGACGCAAGTGTCCAGACCCTGAAGGAAAGCGGCATCGAGATGTCGGATTTCGTGAAAGGGAATGAAAAGGCCCGTGAGCGCATGAAGGTTCAATTCGCTGTCGCTGCCGTGAAGAAGGGTGTAGTCCTCGGAACGGATCATTCTGCCGAAGCGGTGACTGGATTTTATACGAAGTTCGGGGACGGGGCCGCAGATCTTGTACCTCTATTCCGTTTGAATAAACGTCAAGGTCGCAAGCTTCTTGAAGAGCTCGGATGTCCGGAACATCTCTATACGAAGAAGCCGACTGCAGATCTTGAGGAAGATCGCCCGGCTCTTGCTGATGAAGAAGCGCTTGGTGTCACCTATGAACAGCTGGATGACTATCTTGAAGGAAAAAAAGTTCCAGCTGACGCAAAGAAGGCGATTGAGTCCCACTACTTGAAGACCCAACACAAACGCCATCTGCCGATCACTGTATTCGATGATTTTTGGAAATAAGAAAAAAGCCGGTCCAGACGAATCTGGATCGGCTTTTTTTATGGCAACAGTAGGATTTTTCCTGTGCTTTTGCGGCTTTCAAGATATTCATGGGCTTTCCTGCCTTCGCTCAAATGGAAGGTCGTCGGTTCAGACAGGGTGATGGAACCGTCTGTGATCCATTGGAACAATTCGGCGGAACGTTCCACCCGCTCTTCATGTGAGGTGAGGACATTCCATAGGTCGCCGCCCGTCAATGTTTTGGACGTATCCATGAGCATGCGGGGATCGATCGGCTCCGGGTCGCCACCTGCCATGCCGAAGAATACGACGGTCCCCCCTGTACGTGTGGCCTGGAAGCTGTCGCTCAGTGTGGACCCGACGGATTCATAGGCAACATCGACACCTGCAGGATAGACCTCCTTGACCTTTGCTACCCAATCCTCATCGTATAGGAAGACGTGATCAGCGCCGATGGCTTTGGCCACTTCTGCCTTCTCCTTGGTCGATGTCAGGCCGATCACATGTCCGCCTAGGGACTTGATGATCTGTACGAGCAATTGACCGACACCACCCGAGGCTGCGTGGACCAAGGCGTGGTCACCGTCTTTGATGGAGTAGCTGTCCTTGGTCAAATAGTGTGCGGTCAGTCCCTGTAGAAGGAGGGAAGCGGCCGTTTCAAAAGAGATAGCTTCTGGTACAGGGATGACTTTATCATGTGGAACGGCTACGAGCTCTGCGTTCGCATAGGGAACGTCGGCAAAAGCAATCCGGTCACCGATGTTCACGTCCTTTACATCCTCCCCGACCTTCTCGACGATGCCTGCCCCTTCATAGCCCAAGATGTAAGGTGGATTCCCGGATAGATGATAGTTTCCTTTTCTCCGGTAGACATCCGCGAAGTTGAGGCCGACAGCCTTCATCCTCACAAGTACCTCATTGCTGGCTAGAGTCGGTTCCGGAATATCTTGATACGACAGGACTTCAGGGCCTCCGAATCGTTCGAATACAAGTGCTTTCATAGGATTACCTCATTTTCAAAAGATTGGCGCAGGTGATCAGCGCCGGTTTTATCATTATAATCCTTTTCCCCTTAACGACAAACTCGCAAAATCAGGAAGGAAATTTTAGTAGAATCTGCTCTCTGCCTCCCCTGCAATAAACAATTAATGGTAATATGGATGGATAGTAAGAGCTGGACGCCCTTATAAACGGGAAACGTCCAGAAGGGTTTTCTGGATTTTAATCGAAAGTAAGTAGTAAGAAGTTAAACAAACGTTTGAACAAGACAGGAGCCTTGCGATAGAGAGCATAAATAGCAGGCTGTATGTATTGAAATAAGAAAGGGAAGGGGATAGTCAGATGGCAGAGCAATCATTGAATCCCAAAGTGGAAGGGGTTATACAAAATATTGAGAAGGTCATGATCGGAAAACGTGAAGTGGCCGAGCTGAGCGTGGTGTCCCTGCTTGCCGGGGGGCATGTGCTGCTCGAAGATGTACCGGGTGTGGGGAAGACGATGATGGTGAAGGCGCTGGCCAAGTCGGTGGGGGCGGATTTCAAACGGATCCAGTTCACCCCAGACCTCCTGCCTTCCGATGTCATCGGGGTGTCGATCTACAATCCTAAAGAAATGGAGTTCACCTTCAGACCGGGTCCGATCATGGGGAATATCATTCTGGCAGATGAAATCAACCGGACATCACCCAAAACCCAGTCGGCACTCCTTGAGGGGATGGAAGAGAGCAGCGTGACCATCGACGGAATGACAAGGAAGCTCGATAAACCATTCTTTGTCATGGCAACTCAGAACCCGATCGAATATGAAGGGACTTATCCCCTGCCGGAAGCCCAGCTGGACCGATTCCTTCTGAAAATGAAAATGGGCTATCCGGAACCTGAAGAAGAGATGGAGGTGCTCAACCGGGCGCAAAAGAACCCTCCCATCGAAGACCTGGTCCCGGCCATCACCCTTGCGGAACTGATTCAACTCCAAGAAGAAGTGAAAGATATATTCGTTGACGATACGATCAAGAAATACATTGTCGATATCGCCCACCGGACGAGGATCCATGCCAACGTCTATCTCGGGGCAAGTCCCCGTGGGTCCATCGCCCTCATGAAAGCCTGTCAGGCATATGCCTTCCTTAGGGGGCGGAGTTATGTGGTGCCGGATGATGTTCAGTTTTTGGCACCGTTCGTCTTCTCGCATCGGATCATCATGAAGTCCGAGGCGAAGTATGAAGGGGTCACCCCGGAAGACGTGGTGGAAAGGGTCATCGCCAGGATGCCTGTCCCTGTTCAAAGGCTTGTGAGGTAGATGAGGATGAAGCAACTGTTTCACACACTGTGGAAAATTGTTTTACTCCTGCTCTTCCTGGCAGCATCTTTTTCTTTTGCCATGTTTCAGGGGGGATTCGTCAGCTGGTTCCTTTTCTACAGCTTTCTCCCTTTTGCGGCCTATTCCATCATCGTATTCTTTTATCCCCTCCGTCTATTCAGTGTGGAGCGCGCGTTTGAATCCAATGAGCTGAAGGCAGGGGATGAACTGAAGGTCACAATGACCATCAGGAGATCGGTGCCGTTTCCGCTCTATTATGTGGTGATGGAGGACCAGGGCTCTGAGCTGCTGGCTTCCCCTCTCGGCTGGAAGCGGAAGACTGTTGTCCACCCGGGCTGGAGGCGTTCAGTCTCCTACACATATACAATCGACCATCTTCCAAGGGGGGAGCATACCTTCTCCGCCCTGAGGGTGAAAACCGGGGATTTTTTCGGCATTTTCGAAAAGGAAGCGCTCATTCCTTGTGAAGATACGCTCCTCGTTTATCCCGGAGTGGTTGACGTCCCTTATCGGTCCCTTGAGAACCGGTACGATCAGGGGATGACGAGCTCCAATGTGAAAATCCAGAAGGATACGACGATGGCGACGGGTGTGAGGGGATATCAGCCGGGCGACCGCTTTTCCTGGATCCACTGGAAATCATTTGCCCGTACGAATGAGCTGATGACGAAGGAGTTCGAGGAGCGTCAATCCCATGATGTCCTCGTTGTCCTCGATCGGGAGGACTCGGCGGCCTTTGAACCGATGGTGACTTTCACCGCCTCCATCCTTCACTCCATTTCCCGCAAAGGGGCACAAGTCGGTCTGTTATCCCACGGTGTGGAGCGCGCATTCTTTCCCATCAGGGGTGGGGAGGGACCGCAAAGTCAGATGCAGCATCATTTAGCGAAGGTCATGCCCGACAGTCCCGAGCGGCTGGAACGCATGCTGAAGGGCGACCGTCTTCATAATGCCCAATCGGCTGCCGTCATCTTCGTCACGTCCACCATTTCAAAAGAAAAGATCCTGGCGATCAATGAGTATGTGAAGCAAAGCGGATCGATCCTGCTCTTCCTGATCAAAAGGGAAGGGGAGCCCGTGTCCCAGGAAGACAGGGCGCTCACTGCCTTTGCTTCGTCACGGGGCGTGTCCATGAGGATCTTATATGAACCGGAGTTTTCTTCGGCCTTTGCGGAGGTGAAGAGAGCATGAAGAATCAAACGCATCACCTGATCAATATCATCATCTACGGGTTGGGATTCCTTCTTCTATGGGAATGGTTGCGACCGGTAGGGGCCATTACCGATACAGGGAGTGTCACGGCTTTCGTCCTCTTCATCGCCATGGCATTTATTCTGTCGTACTTCCGGATCCACTTTTTAATCTCGGGCGCAGTGAAACTGCTTTATATGGTCGTTGCCTTGAAGATCTGGTACTTTCCCGGATCCCTGCTCGATCTGAGCTGGGTGCAGGAGATGTTCGGGGAGATCGGTTATAACACGGGCATGATGTTCGGTCGGGAATGGGGGAGCCTGACCTATATGTATCAAAGCCTGCTGTTTTTCATCCTCCTCTGGCTCATGACCTACCTGCTTCACTATTGGCTCATGGTAAGAAGGAGCATCCTGCTGTTTTACTTCATGACCATCACCTACATCTGCGTCATCGATACCTATACAGAGTATGACGGGAAAATGTCGATCCTCCGGGCGGTGATCATCGGCTTCGTCCTTATGGGGATGCTCGCCCTTGAACGTCTCGTGAAGCGGGAGGGGCTCGCCTTATTCCGGATCAACCGCAGGAAATGGATGGTGCCTCTCGTCATCCTACTTGGATTCAGTTCCGTCCTTGCACTCGCCGCACCGAAGGCCGCTCCGATCTGGCCGGATCCGATCCCGTATCTGCAGTCTTTCTCTGCAAACGGACCGGGCACCGGCGGCGGTGGCAACAGCAAGGCAGGGTATGATCCCGACGACAGTCGACTGGGTGGTCCGTTCGAAGCAGATCCGTCTGTCGTCTTCACGGCAGAGGTGACAGATGAACACTATTGGAAGATCGAAACGAAGGACTTCTACACGGGGAAGGGGTGGGAGCAGTCCCGTCCTGAGGATGAAGGGGAAGAAATGAACTTCCAGGCGGAAGAGCTTGTCCCGATCTCGGATGATGCAAACCGCGACAAGAAAGAAGACCCTCAAACCGAGAGGGTCATGATGGCTTCCACCTATTCGCACATCCTCTATCCTTATGGGCTTGAGAAGATCATTCTGGACTGGAACGGCTACTTTTCATTAAATCCCGTCAGTGAAAAGATCACCAGTCGGGAGGAAAATGGCTCTGACATTGAACTTAATCAGTACCAGGTATCATACCATCCGGCCTCTTATTCCCTAAAGAAGATGAAGGGGACAGTGGATGGAGACATTGATTCCGAAGGCTTCCTCGATCGGTATACGCAGCTCCCGGAAAATCTGCCGGAACGGGTATCCCTGCTCGCTGAGGAGATCACCAAGGACAAAGACAACTGGTACGATAAAGTGAAAGCGATCGAGCGGTACTTCGGGCAGAATGGTTTTGTCTATGATCAACAGGATGTGGCGGTCCCCGGGGCGGAACAGGACTACGTCGATCAATTCCTTTTTGAAACCCAGAAGGGATATTGTGATAATTTCTCCACCTCCATGGTGACTATGACCCGCTCCCTCGGGATCCCTGCCAGGTGGGTGAAGGGATACACAGAAGGCACATTCAGCAAGCAGATCGATAAGGACTATCAGCTGTATGAGGTCACCAATGACAATGCCCATTCCTGGGTGGAAGTGTTTTTCCCTGATGTGGGATGGGTCCCATTCGAGCCTACGGTCGGCTTCAGCAACAATGTCCGCTACGCCTATGATCTCGAGCTCGATGACTCTGATGGGGAAGAAACTCCTGAAGAGGATAAAGAAGAAACGTCTGCACCCGAGAGCCAGCAACAACAGCCGCCGCCGGACTTGGCGAATGAAGATTCCAGCGGGGTGGACGGGGCCCAGTCCTTTCTTCAGGAGCATGTGGGCAAATTTCTCTTCGGATTGATTGCGATCGTCCTTCTGATCGGAGTTGCGTTCTACTTGAGAAGAAGATGGATTCCGTATCTCTATATCCTGTACTACAGGACCCAGAAATCCGAGTCGGCTTTCCCGAGAGCCTATCTCGCCCTGGTGAAACAGCTGGGCAGGCATGGGGTAAAAATGGAGGATGGTCAAACCCTCAGAAGCTACTCCCACTATGTGGATACTCATTTCGGCACCTATGAAATGACGAGCCTGACCAATAATTATGAGCGGCTGCTCTATGGGCGGGACCTCTCCACGGAAGAGTGGGTCAAGCTAAGGGAATTGTGGGAAAATTTAATTAAAAAGACAACCGGTTGACCGTCTTGCAAACAAAGTATAAAATGATGACAAAATCATAATAAGTTCGTTAGCATCCTTCGTATATCCTCGATAATACGGTTCGAAAGTATCTACCCGGTCACCTTAAATGACTGGACTATGAAGGCAGAGTTCTATTTTGGATATTTTTGCACCCAAAAACTAGAATCCTGCCTTTTTTTAAAGGCGGAGTCTAGTTTTTTTGCTTTCATGGAACGCTAACGGATGACGGAGGAGCATGCCTCATCCGGGCTCGATCGATAACTACTAATGAGGTGAACTGAATGCTTGGTAAAGAAGAATTGCACAATCAGGAAATGATCGTCGTACTCGACTTTGGAAGTCAGTACAACCAGTTGATTACAAGAAGGATCCGTGAGTTCGGTGTGTATAGTGAACTCCATCCCCATACAATCACAGTGGAAGAAATCAAGGAAATCAATCCGACGGGAATCATCTTCTCCGGCGGACCGAACAGCGTTTACGGTGATGGTGCCCTTCGTTGTGACGAGCGTATCTTTGACCTTGATATCCCGATCCTCGGCATCTGCTACGGCATGCAGCTCATGACGATGCACTTCGGCGGGAAAGTGGAAAGGGCCAAGCACCGTGAGTATGGGAAAGCAGCCATCCAGATCGAACAACCATCCAAGCTGTTTGCCGACCTTGAGGACGAACAGGTTGTATGGATGAGTCACGGCGACCTTGTTGTTGAAGCGCCGGAAGGGTTCGTGGTCAATGCCATCAACCCATCCTGCCCGATTGCTTCCATCAGCAATGAAGAGAAGAATCTTTATGCCGTTCAATTCCACCCGGAAGTAAGACACTCCGTGCACGGAAATGAAATGCTCAAGAACTTCGTCTTCGGTGTATGTGGATGCAAAGGCGACTGGTCCATGGAAAACTTCATCGATATGGAGATCGAGAAGATCCGTCAGACGGTAGGGGACAAAAAAGTCCTTTGTGCACTCAGCGGAGGGGTTGATTCATCCGTTGTAGCCGTACTTATCCATAAGGCGATCGGCGATCAATTGACATGTATCTTCGTTGACCACGGTCTCCTTCGTAAAGGGGAAGCGGACAGCGTCATGAAGACATTCGCTGATGGGTTCGATATGAACGTCATCAAAGTGGATGCGCAGGATCGTTTCCTGAATAAGCTGAAAGGCGTGTCCGATCCGGAACAAAAACGTAAAATCATCGGGAACGAATTCATCTATGTATTCGACGATGAGGCGACGAAACTCGAAGGAATTGAATTCCTTGCGCAAGGAACGCTGTACACAGACATCATTGAAAGTGGGACGGCCACTGCGCAAACGATCAAATCCCATCACAATGTCGGTGGACTTCCGGAAGATATGCAGTTCACGCTGATCGAGCCTATGAACACACTCTTTAAAGATGAAGTGCGTGCCCTTGGAACGGAGCTGGGTATTCCTGATGAAATCGTATGGCGTCAGCCGTTCCCGGGACCGGGTCTTGGAATCCGCGTCCTAGGTGAAATCTCCGAGCAAAAGCTTGAAATCGTCCGCGAATCAGACTATATCCTACGCGATGAAGTAAAGAAAGCCGGACTCGAACGCGACATCTGGCAGTACTTCACGGTCCTTCCTGATATCCGCAGCGTCGGTGTCATGGGGGATGCAAGAACCTATGATTACACGATCGGAATCCGTGCCGTGACTTCCATCGACGGCATGACTTCGGACTGGGCGAGAATCCCTTGGGACGTGTTGGAGAAAATCTCCACGCGAATCGTCAATGAGGTCGATCACATCAACCGCGTCGTGTATGACATCACGAGCAAGCCACCAGCCACGATCGAGTGGGAATAACGAATTATAAAACCCCTGCCTAGGCAGGGGTTTTATTATGATGGCGAACATTATTAAAATAATTGTCGTTAATGTTCGTATTTTCGTTGACGCATGGCAGTTCAATTGGTACAATAGTACTGTAATCATCATTATATTAAATAAACTATTACGTCGTATAATTTCGGGAATAAGGCCCGAGCGTTTCTACCAAGCTACCGTAAATGGCTTGACTACGAGGTGATTGATGGGACCTTTCTGTCGGACCCATCCGTTATCTATATAGTCAAAAGCCCTGAATCGGTCGATTCAGGGCTTTTGATGTCGAAATGGCATACGACGGCTCTATAGGAGGAGTCTGAGTGAAGAATTATTTCCAGTTTGACCAGTTAGGAACGAATTATAAGAGGGAGTTCATCGGCGGGCTGACCACATTCCTGTCCATGGCCTATATCCTCATCGTCAATCCATTGACGTTGACGCTTCAATCAGTGCCCGATCTTCCGGATGCACTGCGTATGGACCAAGGTGCGGTCTTCGTTGCAACGGCTCTTGCCGCTGCAGTCGGTTCCCTCGTCATGGGACTCCTGGCCAAGTATCCCATAGCCCTTGCCCCGGGTATGGGGTTGAATGCTTTCTTTGCCTATAGTGTTGTGTTGACCATGGGGATCCCTTGGCAAACGGCCCTTACAGGCGTTCTATTCTCCGGATTGATCTTCATGGTACTGACATTATCGGGTATCCGCGAAACGATCATCAACTCCATTCCCGCCGAGCTGAAGCTTGCAGTAGGAGCGGGGATCGGCTTGTTCATCACCTTCGTCGGTTTCCAAAATTCCGGGATCATCGTTAAGGACGATGCGGTTCTTGTAGGACTTGGTAATCTGGCGAGCGGTCCGACACTTCTTGCAGTATTCGGTATCATCATAACAGTTATCCTTATGACCAGAGGTGTAAACGGAGCGATCTTCATCGGGATGGTCGTGACAGCGATCGTCGGGATGATCGTCGGCTTGATTGATAAACCTGACGCGATCGTGAGTGCTGCCCCGAGCCTGGAGCCAACATTCGGTGCGGCTCTCGGTCCGATCTTCAATGACCCTGGTACGTTATTCACGCTTCAAATGCTCACCGTCATCCTGACCTTCCTGTTCGTTGATTTCTTCGATACAGCCGGAACCCTTCTGGCTGTAGCCAATCAGGCTGGACTGACAAAAGACAATAAACTCCCGCGTGCGGGTAAAGCATTGTTCGCAGACTCATGTGCAACCGTCTTTGGAGCGATTCTCGGAACATCCACAACGACTTCTTATATCGAGTCTTCTGCAGGGGTAGCGGCAGGAGCGAGAACAGGGTTCGCGTCGGTTGTCACAGGTCTCCTGTTCGTTCTCTCGATCTTCTTCTTCCCGCTTCTCGGCGTCATCACCGCGCCTGTGACGGCACCGGCCCTTATCATTGTGGGAGTGCTCATGGTATCTGCCATCGGGGATATCGACTGGAAGAAGTTCGAAATTGCTGTACCGGCATTCCTGACGATCATCGCCATGCCGCTGACTTACAGTATTGCTACAGGGATCGCCATCGGCTTCGTCTTCTATCCGATCACCATGATCGTGAAAGGTCGTGCGAGGGAGATTCACCCGATTATGTACCTCCTGTTCCTCGTCTTCATCCTGTACTTCATTTTCTTGGCATAAGGCCCAACACCGACCCTAAAAAGGTCGGTGTTTTTTATGATCATGAATGAATGCGCATCCATGAAAGGGCGGGTTTCCCACTGTTGGGAGAAAAAGTTGCAGACAGGGTAATTGAAAAAACTAGCAGGTTTCGTTAGAATCAGGGAACGAGCAACAGGCGGAAATGATGGGGAGAAATGACGATGTCGATCTTGAACGTGAAGAAAGTACTGAATAATAATGTATTGATCGCCGAGCATACCGCGTACGGGGAAGTGGTCCTGATCGGCAAAGGGATCGGATTCAACCGGAAGAAGGGGGATCCCATACAGAATGATATTGCCGAGAAGATGTTCGTTCTGAAGGGGGAAAAGGAGCAGGAGCAATATAAGAATCTCCTCCCTTTCCTGAATGATGACATGTCGAGTATCATCATTTCGGCGATTGAACTGATACGGGAGAGGACCAATTCCTTCTTGAATGAGCATATCCATATTGCTCTCACCGACCATATCCTTTTTGCCATCAACCGCCTTATGAGGGGTATGGAGATCCGCAATCCGTTCCTCGTGGAGACGAGGACGCTGTACCCATTCGAATATGAAGTCGCCAGGGAAGTGGTTGAACTGATCAATGATCACACGGAAGTCAACTTGCCTGAAGGGGAGATCGGCTTCATCGCCCTTCATATACACAGCGCGATGATGAATAAAGATCTGTCAGAAATCAACCAGCATTCTCAGCTGATTGCACGGTTGACCGGCATGATCGAACAGCAGCTCGAAGTGAATATCGATAGGGACAGCATCGATTACGTGAGGCTCGTCCGCCATATCCGGTATACCATTGAAAGGGTTTTACGGGGTGAGCGAGTAGAAGAACCAGAAAAGATTGCAAACCTATTGAAAGAAGAATATCCACTCTGCTATAATCTATCTTGGAAGCTGATCAAGATGATGCAGCAAACATTGAAGAAACCAGTATATGATGCAGAAGCGGTCTATCTGACGATGCACCTGCAGCGTATTCAAAGTAAAGTGAAATAGTCATTTATCTTACGTGTAACTGATTCGATCAGGCATGAGTGAAGAAGATGATTGAAACGCCTATTTTGGGGTAGTCTATCCCTATGCGTTTCAGTGTCCTCTTTCCTCATGCCTTTTTTGTTTGCATCCATCATCTCGTTCATTCTAAAAACTAACTAAATGGAGGAACCTTTTATGTTTAAAAAGGCTTTCGGGGTTTTACAAAAAGTCGGTAAAGCATTGATGCTTCCGGTCGCAATCCTACCGGCTGCAGGTCTCTTGCTTGCTTTTGGTAACGCTCTCCAAAACCCGACACTTTTAGATATCGCGCCATTCTTGAGTAATGGCGGAGTTGAAACCGTTGCCGGCGTCATGGAAAAAGCAGGGGGAATCATCTTTGATAACCTGCCGCTTCTATTCGCTGTCGGTGTCGCCATAGGACTCGCGGGAGGGGACGGGGTAGCAGGTCTTGCCGCTATCGTCGGATTCCTGATCATGAACGCGACCATGGGAACAGTAGAAGGACTTGAAATCAAAGACGTGACCGGAGACAATGTCGATCCGGCCAATGCCTTGGTTCTTGGAATCCCTACGTTGCAAACCGGGGTCTTCGGGGGGATCATCGTCGGGATCATAGCTGCCACGATGTACAATCGATTCTTTAAAATCGAGCTCCCTTCCTATCTCGGATTCTTCGCAGGTAAACGTTTCGTTCCGATCGCCACTGCAGTATCATCGGTCATCCTTGGATTGATCATGTTGGTAGTGTGGCCGCCGGTACAAGATGGACTCAATGCATTCTCGAACTTCATGCTTGGTGAAAACCGCGCATTCGCCGCTTTCATATTCGGTGTGATCGAGCGTGCACTCATTCCATTCGGCCTTCACCATATCTTCTATTCACCATTCTGGTTCGAATTCGGATCTTACACTTCTGCAGCAGGAGATGTGGTCCGCGGGGATCAGGCCATCTTCATGAAGCAGATTCAGGATGGCGTGCAGGATCTTACTGCCGGTACCTTCATGACAGGTAAATTCCCGTTCATGATGTTCGGTCTTCCGGCTGCAGCCCTTGCCATCTATCATGAAGCGCGCCCAGAGCGTAAAGCAGTAGTGGCAGGAATCATGGGTTCTGCTGCCCTGACATCTTTCTTGACAGGGATCACAGAACCACTTGAATTCTCATTCTTATTCGTAGCACCTGTCCTGTTCGGTATCCATACGATCTTTGCCGGACTTTCCTTCCTGACCATGCATTTGTTGAATGTAAAAGTCGGGATGACATTCTCGGGTGGATTGATCGATTATGTTCTATTCGGTCTTCTTAACCCGCAAACCAACGCATGGATCATCATTCCGGTCGGATTGGTCTTCGCGCTGATCTACTACTTCGGTTTCCGATTTGCCATCAGGAAGTTCAATCTCATGACTCCAGGTCGTGAAGAAGTAACAGATGAAGACGATGCGCCTGCAGGGACAGCCGACGAACTTCCGTTCAACATCCTGGAAGCAATGGGTGGGCAAGAGAACATCTCTCACCTTGACGCATGTATCACACGTCTTCGCGTACAAGTTAATGATGTGAAGCAAGTCGACAAGAACAGATTGAAAAAACTCGGTGCATCAGGTGTGCTTGAGGTAGGGAACAACATCCAGGCGATCTATGGACCGAAATCAGACGGCATCAAATCCCAGATGCAAGATATCATCAGTGGGAAAACGCCGCGTAAAGTCAAAATCGATACAGATAAAGAAGTGGAACAGCAGGTGGAAGAAGTGAACCCTGAGGCGCTCCGCACGTCTGATGAACAGCGTGCCGAACGATTCGTTGCACCAATCACGGGTGAACTGAAGGACATCACTGAAGTTCCGGATCAGGTATTCTCAGGTAAGATGATGGGTGACGGATTTGCGATCCTTCCGGAAGAAGGAATGATCGTATCACCAGTGGACGGGAAAATCGTCAACGTCTTCCCGACAAAGCACGCCCTTGGAATTGAATCAAAAGGTGGCCGCGAAATCCTCATTCACGTCGGGATCGATACGGTTAAACTTCAAGGGGAAGGATTCGAATCCCTCGTGAAAGAAGGGGACCAGGTAGAAGCCGGTCAGCCACTGTTGAAAGTGGACCTCGATTTCATCAAGGCGAACGCACCTTCCATCATCACACCGATTGTCTTCACCAATCTGAAAGAAGGTCAGCAGGTGACCTTGAAATCCCCAGGTAAAGTGAATCGCAATGATGAGGACATCATCGAAATCGATTGATCTATCTATAGAAGGAAAGGCCTTCCCTTGCACACGGGGAAGGCCTTTTTATATGGATGAAACAAGGGAATCTAGCAATGAAATGATAGAAATGAAATTAATTCTATTAAAAGTATTGACGGGTGCCGATAACCTTGATATACTTTAAAAACCGTCGCAGGAAGACAGCGAATAAACACACTCGAGCGTAACGTTCGAAAAAACAATTCGAAAAAAGTGTTGACAAACACTTAGTCAACCTGGTATGATGGTTAAGTTGCTCCGAACGAGCGGCGAAC
>NZ_JBLRVS010000007.1:0-1690 GCF_047915635.1 Rossellomorea sp. FS2
GTCGAGCGCTTCTTTCAAAGCGACCCTTACTATGTTACAGTATTTCTCGTTTGTTGTCAACACTTTTTTTGAAAAGTTTTTGACGATCATTGCCTCAGCAACAATTACTAGCTTACCAATTAACTTCGCAGAAGTCAACTTCTTTTTAAAACTTTCTCAAAAATTTTTTTAAAAGAAAATGGCTCCGCAGGCAAGATTCGAACTTGCGACCGATCGGTTAACAGCCGATAGCTCTACCACTGAGCTACTGCGGAATGGTAGATGGTGGGCCTAAGTGGACTCGAACCACCGACCTCACGCTTATCAGGCGTGCGCTCTAACCAGCTGAGCTATAGGCCCGCATGAAAATAAATTGGAGCGGGTGATGGGAATCGAACCCACGACATCAGCTTGGAAGGCTGAGGTTTTACCATTAAACTACACCCGCATGTTAAATTGAAAATGGTACCGGTGGCCGGGGTCGAACCGGCACTCCTTACGGAACACGATTTTGAGTCGTGCGCGTCTGCCTATTCCGCCACACCGGCAGGTGCTAAAAAATAAAATTGGAGGCGGTAACCGGATTTGAACCGATGGTGAAGGTTTTGCAGACCTCTGCCTTACCACTTGGCTATACCGCCTTATTGGCTGGGCTAGCTGGATTCGAACCAACGCATGTCGCAGTCAAAGTGCGATGCCTTACCGCTTGGCTATAGCCCAATAATATGGGGCGACTGATGGGAATCGAACCCACGAATGCCGGAACCACAATCCGGTGCGTTAACCACTTCGCCACAATCGCCATGTGTTTTTTTGGCAGGGGCAGTAGGAATCGAACCCACACCAAAGGTTTTGGAGACCTTCGTTCTACCGTTAAACTATGCCCCTATATAGATCGTTCTATACTTGAACCTAGTTCAAGAAAACAAATGGTGGAGGGGGGCAGATTCGAACTGCCGAACCCGAAGGAGCGGATTTACAGTCCGCCGCGTTTAGCCACTTCGCTACCCCTCCATCAATGGTGGCTCAGGACGGAATCGAACCGCCGACACATGGATTTTCAGTCCATTGCTCTACCAACTGAGCTACTGAGCCATTAAAGGTCTTTGTTACATATAAGAATATAAATGGCGGTCCGGACGGGACTCGAACCCGCGACCTCCTGCGTGACAGGCAGGCATTCTAACCAACTGAACTACCGGACCAACTTTTTTTCGCGTTAGCGAAAATAAAGATCAATGTTCTTTTCGACAGCAAATCCTGCTATCAATGTCACTACATCCCGATCCTCTCGGATCAAAACGGTATTGCGGGGACAGGATTTGAACCTGCGACCTTCGGGTTATGAGCCCGACGAGCTACCGAACTGCTCCACCCCGCGACGATAAAAGATGAAAGGAATTATGGAGGAGGAAGGGGGATTCGAACCCCCGCGGGCTTTGACACCCCTGTCGGTTTTCAAGACCGATCCCTTCAGCCGGACTTGGGTATTCCTCCGTATGTATAAATGGACCCTGCAGGACTCGAACCTGCGACCGGACGGTTATGAGCCGTCTGCTCTAACCAACTGAGCTAAGGGTCCAAAGCATAACCGTATGTAAATAGCGGCGGAGGGGATCGAACCCCCGACCTCACGGGTATGAACCGTACGCTCTAGCCAGCTGAGCTACACCGCCATGATGAATAAACTATGTCTTCGATCAAAGGATCG
>NZ_JBLRVS010000007.1:1790-28978 GCF_047915635.1 Rossellomorea sp. FS2
CAAATGGTGAGCCATGAAGGATTCGAACCTTCGACCCTCTGATTAAAAGTCAGATGCTCTACCAACTGAGCTAATGGCTCGTGCTGTTTCGTCCGAACCAATCGAACAAAAGTGGTGCCGGCAAGAGGACTTGAACCCCCAACCTACTGATTACAAGTCAGTTGCTCTACCAGTTGAGCTACACCGGCATGGTGCATAGTGTATTCTTTTCGATTCGCCTTAGTTGCAGCGAAAAGGGAAAAAGCTTTTATGGTAAGTTATTTTCACTCTGCTTCGCTGCGAGGAAAAATTCAATAACTTCAAGGTAAGTTATTTTCACTCCGCTTCGCTACGTGAAAAAACTATGGTGGAGGATGACGGGATCGAACCGCCGACCCTCTGCTTGTAAGGCAGATGCTCTCCCAGCTGAGCTAATCCTCCAAAATGGTGACCCATACGGGATTCGAACCCGTGTTACCGCCGTGAAAGGGCGGTGTCTTAACCGCTTGACCAATGGGCCGTTATGTACGCGTCTCTTAAGGACAAGAATTACTATATCATCATATTTCGCAGAAGTCAACTTCTTTTCAAAAATATTTCTTTGAACTAGATGTTTTTTTCAGCAGGTTAACCGCTAGAAGATTAAGATACCATATATACGAGTATTTCCACAATATAAATGTGTAGGTTTTTCTTGAAAATAAAAAAGACAGCTACAAGAGCTGTACAAGTTTGTCTCCGTGATACCTGGACTTTTCCTGATATTTATTCAACAAACTGCTGTCGCGGGTCGTATCCAGACGATAATTGAAGGTGAAGAACCAGAACTTATGCCATTCCCTTAAAAAAGTACGAAGCATCGCGATCCCTCCTGGTTGGTTGATCTTGTTGCCTTTAGTTTATCAAAGGAATGTAAAGATTATGCTAAGGACGGGTTTGAATGATGTAAAGTTTAATTTGCAACCATACTGCCCGGCCTTCACCGGGCAGCCCACTTAGATTTCATTGGTCTCGATCAGCTCCCATACCTGCAGGACGCCAGTAGAATCTGTGATCCTATACGTTGTCTTGTAGCTTTTACGGGACACTTCTCCAGCCGAATCCTCGATATCGAAGGTTTCCTGTGTGGTGACAAGGTAGCCCTCCCCGTCTTCTTCTATACTAATAACCTTAAAATCAATGACTTCCTCCTTTATATCATTTTCATAAAGATACTCAATGAAATCCCTGGACTCAGCGTAAGCTTCTCCATCCGGATGATGCATGTACTCCACGAGCCAAAAATCTCCCTCGTTCCTTGCCTGTACGCTCTCATACGTATAATCTTCTATAAAGGTGCGGATATTTTCCTCAGTCCGTTCTGCTTCGAGAGCCTCTTCGGCTTCCTGTTCGAAAGCTTCTTCTTCTGCTTCACGGATGCCATCGAGTTCAGGATACTCAAACGACAGGAAGTTGGATCCGGACGTTTGAATCTTCAGCGGTTCAGACTTGTAGGTCTTTCCTTTATACTCGAACTCCCCTGTCGCTGTGACGGAACCATCCGTAGCAAACGGACCTAATGGCGTATCATAAGGAAGCTTCTCTTGCTTCTTTCCGTTGATGAGTAGCATACTGATCTCGCCGTACTCATCTAAATAGACATATCCCGCTCCAAAATCCATGCTCACCTCAAGTTCATTGTCATAGGCCTCTGTGAAGGAAAGATCCTGTTTTTCTTCAAAAGTGGAATAGCTCCCGTCAAACGTCCCTATAAGCGGCCGTCCCCCCGGCAGCACTCCTTTTATGACGTGATTTCCCTCACTGATCGTGACCTTCTCTCCATCAAGAATCACCTCGAAGGTCTCAATATCGGAATACACGGCCATATTGAACGGAATGACTTTAAGTGTATACGTATCATATATTCCGAATGCCTTCTCTCCTTTCATGAAGGTGAAGAGCTCATTCCCGTTTTCATCGGTGATCGTGGCCGGGGCAAGTTTCCCGTCACGGAAGGATCGGGCATGCTCTTCGAGTTGATCCGTCAGGTAGGGTAGATCAGTATCCAGATAGGCAAGATACGACTTCATCCCCTTCTCATCTTTCCCCTGTTTTATACTGTCGAGGTTCATGATCTTCTCCGCTCTTTTAACGTCTGCTTTCGACACGGCCGCTGCAAAGCTCTCGACCGTCTTATCCGGTGTATAAAGGGACTTCATATATTGATGTCCCCCGTACAAGCCACCCATGAGGAGAAGGGCGGTGATCAGGAGGATCTTATGAGATTTCTTCCATGGTTTTCGCTGTTCAGACTGGGACAATGGCACCTCTTGCTTTCCCTTGATGGGTACCCCGCATTCTTTGCAAAACGTCTGTCCTTCTGCATACTCTTTGCCACATTGTTTACAAAAGCCCATTCGGCATGCCTCCTCTATATTCATCTGGAGAGAGATTGCTTATAAGATATCGTCGAAGTTAATGGACCTTAACCCTGCAACAAGAGCATCCAACAGATACTCCCCGATCAATCCAAGGACCACCAGGGAAACCACATAGATCAACAAAGTGGTAAGAACGACATCCAGCCCTCCCTTATTCGTCTGATCGAGACTCCTCAGGATAAACGGTGGGATCAGGAAGACGGCACCCATGATCGACAGGAGGAAGATGTAGCCGAATACATTGAATCCGAGTAGGGATAGGATGATGCCTGCTGCGCAGAGTGCCATCAGCGGGACGAGAAGGGCCCCATAGCGTGCCGCGACTAATTGGAAGGATGCATTTAGCTTCGAAAGCTTAGCGCCCAGGAACGTAAGGGAAACCATGACCAGCATGAGAAGCATTACAGCTAGGACGGGTTTGGTGATGACGGAAATCTTGAGGGAATCATCGACGAGGCCGTTAATCGTGAAAAGGAAATCCTCAAGCTCCCAGCCAATCAGCTTATCCATATCTTTAACGAATCCTTTGATATTCTCCTTTATCCCGTAAAACACCATGGCAGGAAGGAACAATGAAAAAAGGACAATGGTAATAAAGCCATTGATCAGATGGGCATTCCCGATTTCGCGTATTTTGACATGAGGCGCCTTCAACTGATCGAGGAAATAGCCGAAATAAATCTTCGAGGCATTTTTAGCGGTCTCGAGCTGCTGATTGGGCTGGATCTGCACTTGAGCACTCGCAGCTGCAGGGATCTCCCCTTCCCCCAGTCTCGCCCCGCAATTTTCACAGAAGTTCCCTTCGTCGTTCGCATGCTGACAATTTCCACAGATTTTCATCATCCCACTCCCTTGTTATCAATCTTTATCTCTACGACTTTTATCATATTGACCCTTTTGGAAAATATTCCTTTTTTCACCTTCAAAAAAGATGACCTTAAATATTGAAGATCACCCTACTATGTACCATAGTGGTCTTTTTCTAAGGATCCCATCAGTCCCACACATCGTTTCTATTAATATGGTAGATCGAGGATCGATTCATAAAAAAAGATGATCCCCTCTTGGATGGGGATCATCTTCTTCATGCATTTCATATCTATTGTTCGTTCGTATCGATCAGCTTATTGACCTGATAGCCATCATCTGTCGATATCACTTTGTAGACCGTATCATACGTTTTCTCATTCTCGCTGCCGTCAGCGGTAGTGATGCTGAAGGTGTCTTCGAGATGAACAATGTAGGCATCGCCGTCCTCTTCGATATCACCGACGGTCACATCGATGACATCTTCCTTCGTACCTGCCTTAAACAGGTCCGCCGCGTATTGTTCAGCCTGTCCGTATGCTTCACCGTCCGGATCATGATATGGGGCGGCACCGGAGAAGTCCCCGGTGTTCCTGGCTTCTACGATTGCATAGGTGTAGTCTTCTATGAACTCCGTCAGTTCGGCATCCACATCAGGTTCCTCTTCTTCCTCGTCCCATGAGCCGTACCATGCGGCATCCTGCTCCTTGATGAGTTCAGGATACTCAAAGTATAGATATTCAGAAGAAAGATTCGTCACTTTGATAGCATCGGATGTATAGGTTTTATCCTTGACCGTATGCTCGGCGACGATTTCCACTGAACCGTCCGTCGGGAACGGTCCGATCGGCGTCTCATATTTCACCTGATCTTTCATCTTCTTACCGTTAATCAGAAGCGCAGACACTTCCTCGCTGTCAAATTCATCAAGGAAGACATATTTCCCTGCAAAATCAATGGTCAGATCGAGCTGGTTTTCCGTTGCACCGGTGAAATCCAGCTCCTCTTCTTCCTTGAACGTCGAGTACGGGGTTGTCAATGAAGCTGCAAGCTTCGATTTACCTGGTAAAAGCCCAGTAAGCTCTGCTTGCTTATCCTTTGCTTCTTTTTCCTGGCCTTTCAGGGTAACGGTATATGTGTCGAGGTTGGCATCCGTCACCACATCGAATGGGATGACTTTCAGTGTGTATGTATCATAGATTCCAAGGAACTTCTTCCCCTTGGTAAAATGGAAGAGTTCATTCCCTTGCTCATCGGTAATCTCCGCTGCAGCTGAAGTCCCTTCTTCAAAGGAAGCAGCCTGTCCTTCGAGTTGATTCACAAGATCCGGTAGATCTCCTTGAAGATAGGCAAGATACTTCTTCACTTCTTTGTCGCCTGTATCCTGTTTAATATCCTGAAGATCGAATACTTCCCTTGCCTTCTTCAAATCCTTGTCCTTCACGGCTACCGTGAACCCATCGACCAATTTATCCGGAGAGTGGGTTGCCTTCAGGAAGAAATGGCCGGCTGTCCCTGCTGCAACCAAAACGAGGATGCTCGCAGTAATAATTTTCTGCAGCGTAGTCCACTGCTTTCGTGGCTTTGACGGTGCCTGCTTTTCTACCGATGCTGAAAGAGGAGTTCCACAGTTCTTACAGAACTTCTTCCCTTCTTCAAACTCTGCACCGCAATTCTTACAAAATCCCATTTGCATGTCCCTCTTTCTTTCATTGCTCTATTAGAATGGAGAAGAAAAGATACCAAGGCTATCAATCATATTCATGATGAATCCTCTTAAAATCAAAGCGAATACGATAAATGATGCCACGTACGTTAGGATGATCCCGTAAAGAGGGTCAAACTTGGAGGCAATGTTCCTTGTATAACTCATGACCACGATTGCAGGTGCGGTGAAGATGGCACCGAACAATCCGAGTCCCAAAACGAATACAAATTCATAAATCTCAAACAGGGACATGAGCAGTCCGAGTACAAACACGGCAATGAACGGTACTAAAATCGCACCGAATCTGGCTACGGCAGACCTGAATGTCACTTGTCCCCCAACCACCTTCACTGCACAGAATGTGAAGACACTCATAAGGAAAACGAAAACTGCCATTGCAAGGGTGGGCTTAATCACGATGGTAAGGAAAGCTGAATCCATATACCTCCCATAATCTCCAAGTGCAACATACATGGAAAGGGGCAGGATCAGAGAATAAAGGATAATCGTAATAAGGCCGTTCACAAAATGCTCTTCACCGATCCGGCTCCCCTTGGCAAGCGGTGATTTTAATAGGCTCATAAAATAGCCGAAATACAACTTAGACACATTCTTCGCTTTCTCAAGATGCTCGTTGGGACGGACAGCCTCTACACTTGCTGCTGAAGCACCTCCCGAAACAACCGTTTCCCCTTCTGTCAATCTCGTACCGCACTTCTCACAAAAGTTCCCGCCATCATTCTGATGATGACAATTCGGACATGTTATCATTTAAACAACCCTTCCTGATTCTTTTTGACTAATACTTTAGAATTAACTTATCTCTTTGTAGTTTCGGTATGAAACGAGATTTGTGAAGTGATTTTGTAAAAAAAGAGAAAATAAAAAAACAGCTTCTATATAAGAAGCTGCAGATGAAATCTATCATGAAGATACATTTTCCTTTTTCGTCGTGATTTCCACCTGGGAGAGCGCCCTCCAAATGGTGAAAGCAGAGTAGAGTACAAGTAAAACCCCTGGAATGATGAGCATCAGCGCCCCATTTTTGGAATCCATGAAGCTCATGAAATATCCGATGAAGGGAATGGTGAACCCTTCGTACTCAGCTACGACATTGGCCGGAAGCACCAAATCCATATCGGCAGCTTGGTTATTATCCCCTTTGGTCTTATAGGATATCCCTGCATCATTAGACATGACCTCAGTGATCCTATGGGTGACAAGGATGTTTTCATCTTGTTTAAACGTGATAACATCGCCTTTTTTAAACCGATTCATGTCCCCGCCAGGCTTCACGGCAATGATGGATCCTGTTTTAACCCCTGGTTCCATTGATCCGGAAAGAACGGTCTTAATCTGGTACCCAAAGAAATTCGGTTCTCCTCCAGAAGCCTTGGAGGAAATGACCACAAATATCATGGCGAACAATACAATGTATAAGACGGTGGTGATACTGACGGATGCAAACTTCATCACTTTTTTCATCAATTATTCATCCTCACTTTTTGTATCTTGTTTGTCTAATTGCTGGGATTGGACCGCCGGTTCAGGTTGACTTTGTGTAGCGGGTGCTTCCTCTGCCGGTCTGGGTTCTTGGGGCGCCGGATCGGGCTTAGACTTTTCCTCCGGTTTTACCTCTGTAGCTGTTTCGTCATCAGACAGCTTCACTTCTGTCTGATGCTCTGGTGGATTAGTTTGCTCTTCTTCAATGATGGGGGCTTTTTCTTCCACGGCTTTACCTTTTTCGCTCGTATTCGCTTTTACGCAATCAATGGTAATGGACTCGCTCCATAATTCATGTCTGTCTTCATTATTATTTCCATGTCCCGGCCTCTGCAAAGCCCGAAATTTATATACACCTGTTTCACGGGCCATGTAAGTAAGATAGACAGTTTGATTCTTTTTAAGAGGGTTTATCAGCCCTTCGTATACTTTTTGTCCCATCTTCGGATTACCTTTAAGCGCAAAATACACTTCATATTCTGTAGTACCTTGCATTGTCTCCCCTTTATTCATAATGGGAGCAGATATTTTGATAGGGGGACACCCCTTGACTTTCTGATCAGATGATCCTGTGAATTTAAGAGAGCTCTTGTCCCAATCGTCTTCTTTTTCCCATATAGCAGCAGTAATGCTACCTTGCAATTCCTCACGATCGTTAAAGTAAGCACCTGTTTGCCCTTGAATAGATTGGCAAATCAAGGCAAAGACGAACCAAATTGCACAGAGTTGCCCTATCACTACGTGCTTATTTGACATAGACTTGATAATGGTTTTTATTCTAATAAAAATCACATCCCTTAAAAGAATATGAATAATTAGTGCTCTAAAAAAGATACATTAAAATTAATATATCTTTTCCAGAAAACTAATTACATAGAAGTAGGAGAAGGATGTTGGCCAACATCCTTCCCATTAAAAAATTATTGTTTTCGTTCCCCTGCAGTTTGCTTACCAATAAAGGACCACTTCAACTCCAATTTATCTCCTTGGAATTTATTCTGATCTTTGTCGTTTTCTTTAAATGAAAACTGTACAGTAAACGAACTCTCATTCTTACTCTTAAACGAACCACCTTTATGAGCTGCCTTTAAATACTTGTTCATAATCACTTTAGGGTCAGTAGCTTTAAGCTCCGATAAGGTAGTATCATGGAATACTTCCTCATGTCCTGAGTTGTTGTAAAAGAAATCTACTTGAATATGATCTCCAAAGTCTTCGCCTCCATTATTATTCTTTGCATCAATGACTGTATACTCAGTTATCATGTCGATTGAACCTATATCAAGGCTGCCATTATTCACAAGTTTAAAATCTTTTCTAACCCAATCCCCTGGTTTAAGATTTTCAACTTTTACAAGGGTAGTTGGGTCTACATTAAGATCTAGTGTACCCGCAGCAAATGTACCGGTAGCTTCAGCCGTATCACTAAAATACGCATATGTACCCCCACCGATCAACGATAACCCCAATACTGCAGACGCTGCACCCAAACCTAGTTTTTGCTTAATTCCCATTCCATTCCCTCCAATGTTTTCAATTGAGATCATCAAAAAGTTTTTTGTTCTTTTTAACGAACTTCACTTCCACAGTATAATCCATTGGTCGCATGAACAAAAACCCGGAAAATGACCAAATGTTCTTTAAAAAGAACATTTTTCCAATACTATCTCACTCTCACTCACTTTTTCTACCTTTTCTACAATTTACTAGTTCTTTATAACTAACTTCCCGACACAAAAAAAACCCCTCAACAGAGGGGTCTCCACTATCCTATATAGTTCAAGCAGAACTCCAGGTCCGCCTTCAGGTGTTCTTTCATAAGAACTTCAGCCCTGGCGCCATCGTGAGCGGCGATGGCCTTATAAATTTCTTCGTGTTCGTCAATCAGAAATGGTCGCTTGTAGGCGACGACGGTCTTCCTGAAGAGGTAGATGATGGACTGCATGCGGTCGATGATATCAACCATGACGGGGTTACGGGTGGCCTGGATGATGATGTCATGGAATTCGAAGTTGGCTTTCATGATTTCTTCCTTGGTGCCGTTCCTTCCGATCTCTACGCACTCTTGCAGCCGTGCAAGCTGCTCTTCGTTGAGGTATTGTGCGGCGCTTCTGGCGGCGGCCCCTTCGAGGAGGATCCGGACCTCGAAGACATGGCGGAGATCGGTTTCCGTCGGATTCACGACCCTTTTCTTCTCGAGGAGGCCTTCTTCGTCCAGCTTGCGGATCGCTTCCCTCACGGGGGTGCGGCTCAGGCCGAGTTCTTCGGCGAGGCGCTCCTCCACAAGCTTGGTACCCCCTGGAAAACTGCCGTTCAATATTTTGTCCCGTATATACTCATATGCTTGCAGGTACGCTGTTTGTGATGCTTTCGGCAATGTAATCGACCTCTACTCCAAGAGATTCGGTCTTCCTCCCTTTTCCAAACGTGTCATGTTCAAAGTATAGGACGATTTCCACCTTTTTAAAAGGATTTTTAGAAATAGTATACATTTTAATATTTTTCGTATACAAAAATAATGTAAACGTGTACAATGAAATCAACCAAACTGAAAGCACTTACAAAAGGAGTGAAATTCATCATGAAAACGATTGGATTTATTGGACTCGGAATCATGGGGAAGCCGATGGCGCTGAACCTCATCAAAGGTGGATATGACGTAAAGGTCTTCGATATTAACGAAAATGCCGTAGCGGAACTTGCTTCACAAGGAGCGACACCTGCTGTATCTCCAAAGGCAACGGCGGAAGGCAGCGATGTCATCATCACAATGCTTCCAAAATCGGAACATGTATTGAGTGTTGTCTTGAATGAAAACGGTGTCATCCATGGTGCGAAACCTGGAAGCATCGTCATCGATATGAGCTCCATCACGCCGGTCGTATCAAAGCAGATTGCCGAAACCCTTGCTGCTTCAGGCGTGCATATGATGGATGCCCCGGTGAGCGGCGGGGAACCGAAAGCGATCGACGGGACCCTCGCCATCATGGTCGGGGGCAAGCCTGACGCATTTGAGAGCGCCCTTCCTGTTCTTCAGTGCATGGGCACATCCATTACCCTCGTCGGCGATCACGGATGTGGCACGACGGCGAAGCTTGCGAATCAGATCATGGTGAACGTGAATATCGCCGCCATGTCGGAAGCTCTCGTCCTCGCAGCCAAAGCAGGGATCGACGTGGAGAAGATGTACGAAGCGATCCGCGGCGGACTTGCCGGCAGTGCCGTCCTCGATGCCAAGGTGCCCCTCATCCTTGAGCGGAACTTTGAAGCAGGCGGACGAATCGATATCAATCTGAAGGATCTGACCAACGTCATGGATACTGCTCACTCCATCGGGGTGCCCCTTCCGATCTCGTCTCAGGTACTCGAGATCTTCCACAGCATGGCCCTTGACGGGAAAGCGGCGGATGACCACGGCGGCATCGTCCAGTACTATGAGAAACTGGCAAAAGTCGAAGTCCGAAAGGGTGTTTCCATATGAGGGAAGCAAGCATCCTCGAACACTATCAACCTTATAATCAATCAGAACTCGACACACTGTGGGAAAAGAACCGCCCTGCCCTCCAACATAAGATCGTCGTTCTAGATGATGACCCGACAGGCGTCCAGACTGTCCACGGTGTTTCTGTCTATACGGATTGGACGGAGGAAACGATCACGAGCGGATTCCAGGAAGAGAATCAGATCTTCTTCATCCTGACGAACTCCAGGGCATTCACAGAGAACGAAACAACCAAGGTACACCAGGATATCGCCAACCGGGTGGAAGCCATTTCGAAAAAGCTCGGCGTCCCTTACCTGATTATCAGCAGGGGAGACTCCACCTTGAGGGGGCATTACCCACTTGAGACGGAGGTCATGAAAGACACCATCGAACAGCGCGGAGGTATCATCCAGGACGGCGAAGTCATCCTTCCCTTCTTTAAAGAAGGCGGGCGCTACACGATCGATGACACCCATTATGTGCAGGATGGTGACAGTCTCATCCCTGCCGGTGATACAGAGTTTGCAAAGGACCGGAGCTTCGGCTACCGTGCCAGCCACCTCGGGGAATGGGTGGAAGAAAAGACGGACGGTCGCTTCAAGAAAAGCGATGTGACCTCCATCACCCTTGAAGAACTGCGAAGCCTGTCCATCGGCTCCATCAAAGAAAAGCTCATGGGGGTTCACGATTTCGGTAAGGTGATCGTGAATGCCATCGATGAGAACGACGTCAAATTTTTCGTCCTTGCCCTGATTGAAGCGATCAACTCTGGGAAGCAGTTCATGTTCCGCACCGCAGCAGCCTTCACGAAGGTAATCGGTAACATCTCCAGCCGCCCGCTCCTTGAACGTGAGGAACTCATACTAGAAGATTCCGAGCACGGCGGACTGATCATCGTAGGATCCCATGTCAAGAAGACGACGGATCAGCTCAATGCACTCAAAGAACTGAGCAGCCTCGAGTTCATCGAATTCGACTGTCACCTTGTCGGAAATCAATCAGCATTCGCAGGAGAAACAGACCGGGTCCTGCACCTGGTGGAGAACAAACTTTCAGCAGGCGTGACGACCGTCGTCTATACGAAACGGGAACGCCTCGACCTTGGGGAAGGGATGGAAGAACAGGAATTGATCCAGTCTGTACGAATCTCGGAGGCCCTGACAAGCATCGTGCGGAACTGCGCCGTCCGTCCAAATTACATCATCGCAAAGGGCGGGATCACCTCGAGCGACGTCGGCACCAAAGGGCTTCAGGTCAAGCGGGCAACCGTCGCCGGCCAGATCGCACCGGGTATCCCGGTCTGGAAAACGGGTCAGGAAAGCACCTTCCCGCATATCCCATATGTCATCTTCCCCGGCAATGTCGGCGGGATCGAGACATTGAAGGATGTTGTACTGAAACTGGAAAACTAACGTAGGGGAACAACAAAGGGGGACACATTCATGGTCACTGGGAATATGTTAATCGTCATCTTCATTCTTTCTTTAGCCGCACTCTTCTTCTTGATTCTAAAACTGAAGCTCGAGCCGTTTCTGGCCCTTATCGGTGTCGCACTCGCCACGGCCGTGGTCATCGGCATCCCGGTAACGGAAGCACCGAAGATCGTCACGACCGGATTCGGGAACACATTGGCAGGAGTCGGGATCCTGATCGGACTCGGCGTCATCTTCGGTCAGTTCCTGGCTGCTTCGGGAGCCGTTGAAAAGATTGCCCAGGCTGTCCTTCGCGTCTTCGGCGTCAAGAAATCTCCTGCCGGCCTTGCCTTGACCGGTACAGCCGTATCCATCCCGGTCTTCTTCGATGCTGCCTTCGTCATCCTGAGCGGGTTGATCAAGAGCCTATCGAAGAAAACGGGCATTTCCATCGTTTCATTCGTCACTGCACTCGGAGTCGGCTTGATCGTCTCTCACAGCATGATCGCACCGACACCAGGCCCGCTTGTGGTCGCAGAGAATACCGGTGCAGACCTTGGGCTCTTCATTCTGTACGGCATCATTTGCGCCATCCCGGCTACCCTTGTGGGAGGATATCTCTACGGGATGTTCATCGGAAAACGCGTCAAGCATGACGGAGAAATCGAAGAAGGCGTCATCGACCCTGTCGTGAAGCCGAAAAAAGAGATCAGCACGGGCCTCTCGTTCTTCATGCTCGGTCTACCGATCATCTTGATCCTGGCCAATACTGTCTCTCAGCTTGTCCTACCTGAATCAGGCATCTCGACCATCCTCAGCTTTGTAGGGGAAAAGAACGTCGCCCTCTTCATCTCGGTGATTGTCGGTGTGATCGTTTTGACTCCGTACATCTCACAGCCAAAGAGTGAATTGTACTCAGAAGCCATCAACTCGGCGGGAATCATCATCCTCATCACCGGTGCCGGCGGCGCATTCGGGGCTGTGATCAATGAAAGCGGAATCGGTCAGTACCTGATCGATACGATGCAAAACTGGAGCATCCCTGTACTCCTCCTTGCCTTCATCTTCTCCCAGATCCTGAGGGCATCCCTCGGATCATCGACGGTGGCACTTGTGACAACCTCCAGCATCATGGGGCCTCTAGCGGTGGATCTCGGTGTGACGCCGATCCTACTCGGGCTCGCGATCTGTGCCGGTGCGGTCGGACTGTCCATGCCGAATGACTCAGGTTTCTGGGTGGTGAAGAACTTCGGGAAGCTCACCATCCCGCAGACATTGCAGGCGTGGACGATCGGTGGATTCGTGGCTGGCGTCACGGCCCTTATCACCGTCTATATCCTGAGCCTCTTCTCCGGAATACTACCGGGACTGTAATCAAAACGGCCCAACCTCAATGGTTGGGCCGTTTCTCTTTCATCCTGCTTCTTCCCCGTCTCTCTCCAGCAGCTTGACAAGAAAACGGAGATCCGTGGCCACATGATCATGCATGGCCTTTGCCGCTTTTTCCCCGTCCCGGTTGGTGAGGTGCCGGGAAATCTCCATATGCTGATCAAGGATTTCCCGGCATCGCATCCGGTCTTCCACATTCATCCGCCGGTAGAAAAACGTCAAGGCACGCATCTGCTCCAACTGATCATGGAGGCGTGTATTATGGCTTCCTATGATGATGGCGTCATGGAACTTACTATTCAACGATATCAACTGAACCGACGAATCCTCCCGATTCTCCTCATATACCTTTTGCGCGATCTGCACGCGCTCATGAGCCGTACGGATTTCCTCTTCCGACGCATGCTCGCAGGCAAGGGAGACGGCGAGGGACTCAAGGACCTGACGACACTGATAAATATCCTGCACATCTTTAATAGAAGGTTTATACACGCTCAATCCCTTTTTCGGGTCGAACAGGATCAACCCTTCCTGCTCCAATGTTTTCATCGCTTCCCTCACCGGACTTCGGCTTACGCCGAACTCCCTGGCAAGCTGCGCTTCGAACAGACGCTCTCCCGGTTCATAATGACCCGTCACGATCCTTTCCTTGATGGTCATATGAAGCTGTTCATGATAGGATTGGGGTTTCTCAATGGATGTCATCCGTGTCACCTCATCAACTGAATTGTTTAATGATTCATAATACTCATTATGTTAGAAAAATATTGACGCGTAAAGCCGGAAGCTTGTACGATAGATACAATAGCTGTCGACAGTCGACAACATGTCTTTACACTCAATTATAATGTAAGCGTTTTACATTCACAAGAGGGGGGAAAGGTTATGAACGCTGTATCAATGTGGGACTCCATGTGGAAAGCCCATGACAAGACAAAGCAATTATTATTATTCGCTATTCCAAGCAAGAAGGAACGGACGGTTCCAGGAAGGGACGATGCCTCCCAGCATTCCAATGAGCCGGGGAACCGGAGCTACAAAAGGGGGCAGATGATCGGTCTGATCCTCGGACCCCTTCTATTCCTGCTTTCAGTCCTATTTGTAAATCCAAGTGACCTGAGCCAGGAAGGTCGCATGGTCCTCGCCGTCACCCTTTGGGTCGCCACGTGGTGGATCACGGAAGCGATTCCGATCCCGGCCACTTCCCTGCTGCCGATCATCCTGCTGCCCATCTTGAATGCTGTCCCGATGGCGAATGTCACGGCAAGCTACGGGAATCCCATAGTCTTCCTTTTCCTGGGCGGATTCATGATTGCCCTCGCCATGGAAAAATGGGATCTTCATAAGCGGATCGCTTTGAACATCATTTCGGTGGTGGGAACGAGCACATCCAATATCGTCCTCGGCTTCATGATCGCCACCGGGTTCCTCTCGATGTGGGTATCCAATACGGCTGCGGTCATGATGATGATCCCGATCGGGACTGCCATCACCTACCAGGTGTCCCAAGCCCTTAAAGGCAGCAAGGAAGACCTTTCTGCTGAAGAAGAGAAGTTCTCGAAAGTCCTGATCTTCGCGATCGGATACGCCGGTACCATCGGTGGACTCGGTACGCTCATCGGTACACCGCCGAACATCATATTGGCAGGAATCGTGTCCGAACTTTACGGAGTACAGATCTCCTTCGGAGGTTGGATGCTCTTCGCCGTACCAGTCGTCATCCTTCTTCTCATCTCGACATGGTTGTATTTGATCAAAGTGGCCCACCCGGTGAAAATCAAATCGATCCCCGGAGGCAAAGAACTGATCCAAAATGAAAAAGCTGCCCTTGGCCGTATGAGCTTTGAAGAAAAAGCCGTCAGCGCCGTATTCGTCTTCGCCGCCTTCATGTGGGTATCCCAATCCTTCTTATGGAAAGGGATCATCCCGGGAATCGACGATACGATGGTCGCCATCACCGCGGGAGTCCTCTTGTTCCTGATCCCCGCCAAACGAAAAGGCGGTCGCATCCTCGATTGGAACGTGGCCAAAGATATCCCTTGGGGAATCCTCCTTCTTTTCGGAGGCGGACTTGCCATCGCAGGGGGCTTCAGTGCCACCGGTCTAGCAGAGTGGCTCGGCAACCAGCTGAAGGTCCTTGACGGAGTAAGCTTCCTTGTCATGATCATTGTGGTGACGACATTCGTCCTGTTCCTGACAGAGATCACGTCCAACACGGCTACGGCAACCATGATCCTGCCGGTACTCGCTTCTCTCGCCATGGCCATCAATGTTCATCCGTATGCCATTATGATCCCGGCTGCCATGGCAGCAAACTGTGCCTTCATGCTCCCGGTCGGAACACCACCGAACGCCATCATCTTCGCAACAGGCAAGCTGAAGATCACGGAAATGGTGAAGAATGGATTCTGGATCAACATCTTCTGCGTCATCCTGATTGTTGGAGCTGTTTATACACTGGTACCACTCCTATGGGGAGTCGATCTTCATGTCTTCCCTGAAGCATTCAAATCATAAGAAAGAAGTGTGACTCACATGAGGAAAATTGAACTTGCCGCACTGCCCGGAGACGGAGTCGGAATCGAAGTCGTAGAATCTGCAAAGGACGTGCTGCATACGCTGGCCGATGCCCACGGGGGAGTGGAGTTTTCCTTCACCACCTTCCCTTGGAGCTGCGACTACTACGTCGAGCACGGTGAAATGATGCCGAAGGATGCCATGAACACCTTGAAGCAATTCGAGGCGCTGTTCCTCGGTGCCGTCGGGAATCCTGCTCTAGTCCCTGATCATATATCCCTGTGGGGGATGCTCATCAAGATCCGCCGCGAGTTCGAGCTTTCCGTCAATGTCAGGCCGGCCAAACGGATGAAAGGCATCGCCTCTCCCCTTGCCAACCCGAAAGACTTTGATTTCGTCGTCGTTCGTGAAAACAGTGAAGGCGAGTACAGTGAAGTCGGTGGACGCATTCATCAAGGAGAAAACGAAGTGGCCATCCAAAACGCCGTGTTCACACGCAGAGCCACGGAAAAAGTCATGCGCTATGCATTCCAGCTTGCCGAAAAGCGCAACAGCCGTCTCGTGAGCGCAACGAAATCCAATGGCATCGTCCATTCCATGCCGTTCTGGGATGAAGTGACGAAAGCCGTTGCCACTGAGTACCCGCATGTGGATGTACAGTCGAATCACATCGACGCCCTTGCCGCCTTCTTCGTCACGAAGCCGTCCGAGTTCGATGTGGTTGTAGCAAGCAATTTGTTCGGCGACATTCTCACTGACGTGGGATCCGCCATCATGGGCAGCATCGGCATCGCCCCTTCGGCGAACATCAACCTCGAAGGCCGCTATCCATCCATGTTCGAGCCTGTCCACGGGTCGGCTCCCGATATCGCAGGGAAGGGCCTTGCCAATCCGATCGGTCAAATCTGGACGGCGAAGATGATGCTTGACCACTTCGGATACGATGAGCTTGGTCAAACTCTTCTGGATGCAATCGAGGACGTAACCGAGTCAGGTATCAAGACACGGGATATCGGCGGTACCTCGACGACAAAAGAAGTAACAGAAGCCATTAAATCAAGTATCCTTCAAGCTGCTCGAGTATAAAATAATAAACGTAGCATGAAAGCCCAAGGAGAACCTTCCTTGGGCTTTTTTAGATTTTCCACTCCAACTATTCACGAATAAAATCATGGCATCTATCCATAATAAAAACCATCTTGATGATACTGAAAGGAGCACATGTATTGAATAGAATATACCTATACGGATTCACCCTATTCTTCAGTTTCCAGATGTTGATGGCCCCTGCCAATGTATACGCAAAACCGCAGGAATCATGCATAAGCCAATCAAAAGTTGAATTCGAAAACCAGTTTAGAAGACTATGGGTGGACCATGTATTGTGGACGAGTAACTATATAACCAGTGCGACCACTGCAGATGCGAAGGATCAAAAGCAAGTGCTGAACAGGCTTTTGAAGAACCAAGAAGATATCGGCAACTCCCTCAAACCACTTTACGGAGAAAAAGCGGGAAACGAGCTGACCACTTTGCTAAAAGAACATATTGTTCTAGCCGGTAAGATTGTAGAAGCAGCTAAACAGAAAGATGAACCCCTTGTCGGTCAATTGACCAAAGAGTGGAACAGAAACGCCGATCAAATAGCTGACTTCTTGTCCAAGGCCAATCCTTATCTAAAGAATGATGAGCTGAAACAACTGCTTCGCACCCATCTTACATTAGTGACCAATGACTTAGTATCAAGTCTTGAAAAGAACTGGGATGGGAGAATCGCTTCTATTGATGAAGGCGTCTCACATATTATAATGATGTCGGATGTCATTTCAAAAGCGGTCGAGAAACAGTTCCCTGATGCATTCAATTAAAGAACGGCCCCCTGCTTTGCAGTAGAGGGGGCCGTTCTTTTCTATCCCAGTTTGACTTTTTCTCCCTTGATCATTTCCCACCTGTAAAGGAAATCCCCTTGATGAAGTAACGGTTAAAGAAAGCATAGATCAAGAGAACAGGCAGGGTAAACACCATCGATGCGGCCATGATGTAGTTCCAGTAGCTGACATACTGACCCTTGAACGTATTCAAGCCCAGAGGAAGTGTGAACATCTCAATATCCGTCATCACGATCAGCGGTCTCATGAAATCATTCCAAGACCCCATGAATACAAAGATGGCCTGCGCTGCGAGAGCTGGTCTGGCAAGAGGCAGCACAATCTTGAAAAATGTCCCAAGCTTGCTCAATCCGTCCATTTCGGCCGCTTCCTCCAACTCTTTCGGGAAGTTGATGAAGAACTGTCTCATCATGAAGATGAATGTCGCATTGATCATGGCCGGGACAATCATTCCCTGGTAGGAATTCAGCCACCCAAGTTCCTTTAAGATGAGATAATTGGGAATCATGGTCACTTGTGCAGGGATCATCAGGACAGCCAGGATCGTGATGAACAATGCTTTCTTCCCTGGAAAACGAAGTCTCGCCAGAGCATAGCCTGCCATGGAATTGAATAGCAGATTCAGCGCCGTGCCGATAACGGCAATGAAGATACTATTGAACATCCACCGTGGAAAGAGCTCTTGCTCAATGAAGATCTGCCTGTAGTTATCCAGGGTGAACTGTTTAGGGATGAAGTTGATCGTACCTCCGACAATTTCCTGAAGTGTTTTAAAGGAAGACGATAGTGCCCATAGGAAGGGAACCAATGTTGTAATCGCGTAGAGGATCAAAATGGCATAGACAAGAATACGAACCGCTCCAAGCTTCTTTTTCACTTGTTCTTCCCCCCTTAGTAAAGTGATTCTTCTTTTGAAAATTTCCGTTGGATCAAGGTCGCTACAAGGATGACAATGGCCAGCATGAGGACCAGTGCAGCAGCATATCCCATTGTCCCGAGGTTCTTGAATGCATATTGATAGACTAATAGAACGACGGTGAGTGTCGAATTATCGGGCCCACCCGATCCTCCCGAGAAGATGTACGACTGATCGAATAGTTGAAATGTCCCGATCAATCCCATGATGGCCACAAAGGACGTCACAGGCCGAAGGTGCGGAACCGTGATCTTCGTGAACTTCTGAATGGTGCTTGCCCCGTCCAGTTCCGCCGCTTCATAGAGAGAATCGGGGATATCTTGCAGGGCAGCCAGATAGATGACCATGAAGAAAGGGGCCGTCGACCATATATTCATGATCATGATGGCATTGAGGGCAATGTTGGGATCTCCAAGAAAGTTATAGGTTGGAAGGCCGATAGCATCCAACACATTATTGATCAGACCATTCTTGTTATACATCCACATGAAAATGAGCGTCAGGACAGCCGAGGAAGTCAACGTTGGCAGGAAGTAGACGATCCTGAAGAAGCTCTGCCCTTTCATACCGGCATTCAGTGTAGCTGCCAGGATCAGGGCCAGGATGGTCTGACATGGCACCACAATGACGACATATTTAAATGTATTCCATAACGCAATTTGAGCCCTCGTATCATCAAGGATGCGTGCGAAGTTATTGAAAGCGACGAAATCATAGCTCGCTCCCCCCAGAAGCTGTACCTTGTGGAAAGAAAGAAAAATGACATAAAAGATTGGACCGATGATGAAAAGTAGAAGGACAAATAATGCCGGTGACATGAACAAGTATCCTTGACCAGATTCCCGCAGTGCTCTTCTTGAGAATGGTTTCATACGTTTTTTTCACACTCCTTTTGCAACGAATGTGCACAACTTCTTTCCAACGAGCTTTGACCTCGGCAGAAAGAAGCTGTGCAGATCTTGTTGGAAAGAGGGAGGGGCCTGCCCCTCCTGTTCTTTCTCTCATCAGTTCGAATCGATTTCACTATTTGCTTGCTTTTGGGCTTCCTTCAGCGCATCGTCCAGCGGCCGATCGCCAAGGAACGCACTCAGGAACTGATTATTGAAGTTGTTCGTGATGGTCGGAAGATTGGTTCCTTCAGACCAGACCGTTGCATAGGAAGCTCCAGCCACAAGCGGCCCCCGAAGTTCATCTTGATCATATCCAAGCTTTTCTGCTACGGATTTCCGCGTTGGCAGGGCATACCCTTTACTCGTCCACGTCTCCATCCCCTCTTTACCTGTCAGGTAGGAAAGGAGTTTCCATGATGCTTTCTTCTTCTCCGATGCTGCATTCATGACGTATGCCACACTATACGCCATCGTCGATTTCTTCCCATCGATGGTCGGCAGCTCAGCTGTACCGTATTCTACATCAGGAAAGGTATCAGCCAGGAACGGGATGGCCCAGTTCCCTTCGATCACCATTGCGGCTTTCTCCTGTCCGAATACTTCACCGCCCCAGGTTGCACCGACCTCTTTCGGTTCCACAGCTGACTGATCTTCATTGTGCATATCGATGACCGGTTTCAGTGCGTTCACTACATCATCAGAAGCGAAGTTTGCCTTTCCGTCCTTTACGACGTCTCCACCAAGGGACTGGGCCACCCAGAATTGTCGGGCGAGCTCTGGAGCCACACCAAAACCGTACTTCCCGTCTTTCGTCAGTGTCTTGGCAGCTTCTCGGAAATCATCCCACGTTTGCGGGACTTCAACCCCTGCTTCATCGAGCATCTTTTTGTTATAGAATAAAGCGAGCGTCGAGTAGTCCTTTGGGAAGCCGTATGTTTGCTCATCCGAAATGAATGCTTCCAACAGAGGTTTCTCAAAGTCATCTACGTCGAATTCATCTGTCACGTATTCATCAAGGGGTTCGATGACACCTGTCTCGATCAAGGCCGGGGCTTCAAATGCATCAAGATAAAAGACATCCGGACCCTCTCCTCCAATCAAACGCGTCTTGATGACATCCATATATTGTTCCGTGATGACTTCGAGCTTTACATCAATATCCGGATTCTTCTCTTCGAAGTCTGCAATGGTCTGCTTCAGCAGCTTCTCTTCAGTCGGGTTTCCTCCCCATCCGGCAAGCGTCACCTGCGTTTTTTCCCCGTCTTTCCCTTCCGTGGAGGCCCCGTCCGAGCTGCACCCTGAAAGAACCCCGGCCATCAACATTGAAGCAACACCAAGTCCCGCCATCCATTTCCTTGATTTCATTATTCCAGTCCCCTTCCATTTTTTATCATCTAAAGGAATTGTTCTTCCCCGAGATACGAATGAGATCAAACCATTTGTTCTGATGAGCTGATCTGATAGCCTGTGGTATTCTTGAGCACCTCTAACCGGCAGCCACCTTCCACCCTCTTGATGGAGACGGACAGTTTCCCTGTGCCGATGGAAAGATCATGCACCTCTAAACCATTCATGTTTTCAAGGAGTACAGGTGAAAGCCTGATCTCTTCTTTTAAACTATCAGGAAACAATCCCAATAGAGATTGTATGAACACGAGCGGCGTTCCGGCTGCCCAAGCCTGGGGAGAACAGGCCACGGGATATTTGACGACTTTCCCGCCGCTCCCATACCCACAGAACAGCTCCGGCAGACGGTCATACTCAAAGTGAGCCGCCGCAGCAACCAGTCCTTCAATCACCTGGTTCGCCTGTTGTTGGTATCCGCTTTTGCTCATCCCAAGGATCGAGAGGCTGTTATCATGGGGCCATACACTTCCGTCATGATAACTCATGGGATTGTAGCCGGCTTCACCCTCTGCCATCGTACGAATGCCATAACCCGAAAACATTTTTGGTGAGACGAGCATATCTGTGACAGCTTTAGCCCTCTTTTCATTCAACATGCCTGAAAACAGGACGTGACCAGGATTCGATGTGATCGTCCCTACCTGTTCCTTCCGGTCATCCAAAGCGATGGCATAATAGCGGACATCATCCATCCAAAAGGCTTCATCGAACCGCTGTCTGAGGGCCTCCGCCTGCCTGCGCAAACTCCGGGCTTCCTCACCCCGATTCATATGGTCAAAAATATCCGCCAGTCCGGTCTTCGCTTGATAGACATAGCCTTGTACTTCTACAAGGGCAATCGGCGTCTTGGCGTATTCCCCGTCCCGATGGACAACGGAATCTCCGGAATCCTTCCATCCTTGATTGGCAATCCCCTTACTGGATTCCTGGTGATATTCCACGAACAGATCACCATCACGGTCTCCATAGGAATCAATCCATATTAAAGCGTTTTCAATTTCTCGTTCGAGTGTATGGACAAGTTCTACATCTCCCGTCCACTTCACATATTCCGTCAAGAGGATAAGAAACAATGGCGTAGCATCTACTGTCCCGTAATAAGGTGTGAAGGGGATCTGTCCAGTTGCAGCCAGCTCACCGAACCGGATCTCGTGCATGATCTTACCAGGCTGCTCATCCCTCCACGGATCCAGCTTGCTCCCTTGGTAGTGTGCCATTGTCAACAGGGTCCCCCTGGCGATGTCGGCATTGAAGGGAAGCGTTTGAAGGGCTGCAATCAGACTGTCGCGACCAAACGGTACCCCGAACCATGGAAGACCTGCCACTGGAAAGGCACCATGCCCTACATCCGTGAGAAGTACCCGCATGTCATTCAACCCCCGTTCGACAAGACGCTTCAAAGGAAGGCAGTCTGTCTCCACTTTTGCAACCCCATCATTCCAACGTTCATAAGAGGCTTCCAGCTTTGCAAGGGCTGCTTCTTTCTGCACACGATTGATGCCATCCCCCCTACCGGTCACGGGTTGAACAGATAACGTCACGGAGTCGGATTCTCCATGATCCAATTCGAACCCGAAGGAAATGATCCCTTTTTCGTCATTGTTAAGAGCCTGCTTATCCCATGTAATCACCGTACTTCGATTCAGTCCATCCGCTCCTTCATACGAAAAAGAAAGGGAATCTTCCTTGCGTACTTGACCCGTCCTTTGTCCGAGATTCCCGTTCAGAAACCCCCGAACGACAAACATGTCGAGGAAGTCCGCATCAGCATGGATGCTGATTTCAAACGCCACACGCTTCGGGAAATAACTCTTCACCTTCACTTCTTCATACAGGACATCATCATAAATGAATCGGGTCCGCTGGATTTCAATGGATTCCCGCCATAGAACCAGGTTCCCCTCCTGTTCCATATGAGGGTTCGTCAGCAAGATCGTAGATTTGTAATTCTGATCTGCTTCAGAGGATAGGAGAACAGGATCTTCCCCATTAATCTTCAGGTCGAGCTTGCTCAAGAATCGGGTGTCCTTTGAATACAGACCCAATCCATATGGATGATCCTCTGGTATATTTCCGTTTGTATCTGTAAGCAAAAACAGGTCATTTTCTTTTATCACGCGATAGTCCATAATGGTCCTCCTATTCCCTACCGAAACGTTTTGGTTTTTAGTATGACGGAAGAACCGAAACGTTTCGGATTTTATCCCCACCGGAAGAGCGCCTTTTATTGAACAGACTCCCTAACGATGAGTTCGGTTTCCAATGTAATGATTTTTGCCGGCCCTTCTTCTTCCAGCATATCGATGAGGGCATTCGCCGCTTTGTAACCAAGATCGAATTTGTCCTGGGCGATCGTTGTCAGAGGCGGTGAAGCGTAGCCTGCGAGCAGGATGTTGTCATATCCGATAATGGATAATTGCTCCGGGACGGCACGCCCTGATGATCTGGCACTCTTCATTACCCCAAGGGCCATCAGGTCGCTCGCACAAAAAATGGCCGTGATGTCGGGATGTTCATCCAGAAGTTTTGCCGCTTCCTCTTCTGCTTTGTCTTCAAGAAAATCCCCGTTTCGGACGTACTCTTCCCTAAAGTCGATCCCCGCTTCCCGCAGGGCATCCCGGTATCCCTTCAACCTTTGCTGGCTGACGTATGCCTGATCGTGGCCGTTCATGAAGGCAATCTTCTTGTGTCCTGATTGAATCAGATAGTCCACTGCTCGCTTCGCACCAAGGACACTGTCTGTCGTTACATAGCCCACACTCTCCGAGGAGATGGGAATATCGATCAACATACATGGGATATCACTCTCCACGACTTCCTTCAGATACGGATCATCGATTTTCATCCCTTGAAGGATGACACCATCGACCCTTCGTTCCCTGCAAAGCTGTGAATAGGTTTTCTCACGCTGCTTGGTTGTGGTCGTACTGAACAATACAAGGTCATAATCCCTCTCAGAGATGCATTCATTGACACCTGATAGGACTTCAAATGTAAAGTTATCCTTTGAATTTGCCCGATTCATCCCTGAAACCAGCATCCCGATGGTCTTGGTTTTTTTCATCACAAGACCCCTGGCCAATGTATTGGGACTGTAATTCAGCTCTTTGGCAATCTCAGAAATCTTGCGTCTCGTCTTTTCATTCACATCAGAATAGCCATTCAGTGCGCGTGATACGGTCGTCACCGACACACCCGCTACTTTTGCAATATCTTTAATCGTTGTCAAAATCATTTCCTCCAAAACGTTTCGGATACCTTTGAAGTCATCTTACCTGATTGTGTTAGCGTTTGCAATATATTTTGAGTAATCTGATTTTTATTTGTTTACCTAATGAAAAACTCCCCCTTGTTGGTACAAGGGGGAGTGGCCTTACTTCACCGTCACATTGCTCGCCTTACTCGTATTCTTCGCTTGATCGGTCGCCGTCACCGACAGCTTTGTTCCTTTCTTCTGCTTCTTGATGGTCACCGAGTAGCTGCCTTTTTTATCCGCTTTCGCCGAGCCGAGCTTCGTTTTCCCCGCTTTCACTGTAACCGTGGAATTGCCTTCCGCCTTTCCCGTCACCTTGGTGGCTTTAGGGGAGACCGGATTAACGGATGGCGCTTTTGGAGGCGTATTGTCTACCACGGTGACAGTGTTTCCCTTGCTCACATTTTTGGCTTTATCTGTAGCCGTGACCGTCAATTTGGTGCCTGCTTTCTGCTTGGAGATCTTTACCGAATAAGTGCCGTTCGACGCAGCAACACTACTGCCAAGCTTCTTGCTTCCTGCCTTGACCGTTACCGTCGAACCGGCTTCTGCCTTACCTGTCACCTTTGAATCATTATCCCCGACTTTATTCACATTTGGTTTTCCATCTAAGACTTTGACTGTCGCTATTTTAGAGATTTCGTCATCATAAATGACTTCCACACTCATGGCCGTTCCACTCTTCTGCTTAGGGAGAACAACGGAGAATTGACCGTTACTACTCACATTTCCCTTGCCGATGATAACCTTCCCGACTTTCACCTCTACCTTTCCTTTTTTATTGAAAGAAATCTTCCCTTCAAGGGATGTGGAATGATCATAGAAAGATTTGGTGATTGAAGGAGCTGGGACATATTTCTTCAGGCCGACTGCCCTTCTGGCATTCACGCGTCCCTCCCCATGGAAGATCCTATAGTCGGAGCCATACCAATCAGCTGTATCATAAAGCTTCTGTACCACATCGTCATTAGACAAATTCAGATTGGTTGAGAGAACCAATGCAGCTGTACCCGAGACAATCGGAGCGGCCATAGACGTACCATCCATCGCTCCATATCGATTTCCTGGAAGGGTAGAAAAGATGGCTCTACCAGGGGCAGCCAGGTCAATATCGTACCCATAGTTCGAAAAGTCTGTAATTTCATCATTCTGCTCTGTAGCTGATACAGAAATGACATGATCGTACGATGCAGGATAAGAAGAAAGGTACGTATCATCATTACCTGCTGAAGCCACAACTACAACACCCATATCATAAGCATATTGAATGGCGTCATCCAATGCATAACTATATTGATAGCTTCCAAGACTCATATTGATAATATCAGCACCTGCATAAACAGCGTGATACACCCCTTCTGCAACATCAAAGGTGTATGCGTAGTCTCCATCAAACACATTGATAGGCATGATTTTAGACTTTGGTGCAACGCCAGCTACACCGAGGTTGTTGTGGGCAGTACTTCCGATGATGCCGGCCACATGTGTTCCATGTTCTCCTGGTGGTACCTTGGACTGCCCCGTAAGGACATCGTAAGGCGAAACAATATTTGCTTTTAGATCCTGGTGGTTGACGTCTACTCCGTCATCAATGACCGCTACTACCACATCCTTGGAACCCATCGTTTTATCCCAAGCGCGTTCGGATTCAATCGTTTGATGGAACCATTGTTTATGGAAGGAAGGGTCATTAGGTTTAAACTGGAGTTTTATTAAGTGGTCCACCTCTGCATACTCAACATCTTTCCTGTTCTCTAACTCTTTGATGAAATCTTTCGTATCCCGATCTTCTGGAACGTCCACCGTAATCAGTGGTTGGGACGGTTTATCTTTAATCTCCAGTGAATTGGTTTCCTTAAAGCCGGATGTTTTCAGAGACGTTTTTAATTTCACTATGACTCTTTCGGGTGGTTTCTTGTCCTTACTTTGTTCTGCCTGCCCCGTTCCATTCCATCCGAATAACAAGAATACCGCAGCAATGACGGATACCAGGATTTTTTTCACTGCCCATCCCCCTCTTCCATTATTAGTAGGTATTACCATCATACTTTTGATCTATATCTATAGCAAACTTTATTTTTCGCCAAATCAAGCAAATCAGCCTTGATCCTGTTTTATCTGTCTCCCTCCTTCTTTATTACCCCAGGACAAAAGGCACCCACATTTAAAATACCACATACCTTGTCTTCTCTTCCTATATAATGGAAGGTGATAACACCTTCTTCATATGCAATCATCACCTTTTAGTAAGGAGTTTATTATAGATGAAGAGACCATCAAAAACTCCCGTCACTCTTGTCGCGCTCATCACAGCTCTCAGCCTTCTCGGGGATTCCATGCTTTATATCGTCCTCCCCCTTTACTGGAAAGAAGCCGGCCTCGACTCAATCTGGCAGGTCGGGATCCTATTATCGATCAACCGGTTCATCCGCATGCCGTTCAACCCCCTTGTCGGCTGGTTGTATCACAGGATCTCCTTAAGGACCGGATTAATCATTGCCGTTACCCTTGGCACTATAACGACCATCGGATATGGCCTTGCCAGCAGCTTCATCGTCTGGGTGATCCTCCGTTCTCTTTGGGGAATAGCCTGGTCATTTTTCCGGATCGGTGGCCTTTCAACGGTGGTTCTTTACTCACAAGAAGGAAACAGAGGTCAATCAATGGGTGTGTACAATGGTCTGTACCGTACGGGAAGTCTTGGGGGGATGCTCCTTGGGGGACTGCTTGTCCCCCTGTTCGGAATGCAGACGATTGCCATCCTGTTTGGTTGTCTGTCATTGGTCGGCATCCCCTTGGTGCTGTTTTACTTGGCCCCCATCAACCGTGGGGACGAGGAACAATCAAGCTTGCCGGCAACGATGACCTTGTCCCGCAGTACCCTTTTCGTCATTGCAAGTGGCTTCATCGTGACCTTGCTATTCCAGGGAGTCTTCGCCTCCACCATCAGCTCCCTCTTGGAACATCTATACGGGGTTAAGGTCAGTTTGTTCGGACTCGTCTTGAGTGTCGCCTTCTTTTCAGGATTGCTCCAGTCCCTGCGCTGGGTGTGGGAACCGTATCTTGCCAGCCGTTTCGGACGTTGGTCCGATGGCAAAGCTGGACGCCTCCCTCTCCTAATCCTCTCCCTTACCGGAGCGAGTTTGACATTCGGACTGATGTCGGTTGCCATGTCAATCACATACTGGACCTTAGTGGCTATCATTGTCATGATATGGGCCACCGCCCTCACCACCCTGACCGACGCCCTTGCTTCAGATGCAGCCAAGCACACCAACGTCGTTTCCTTTCTGACTCTTTACTCCATCTGTCAGGATGTCGGAGCCGCTCTCGGACCGTTCCTGGGCTACTTACTGATCGGACTGCACTACGGTTTCTCTGCTCTATACTGGGGTGGGTCTTTGATATTCGCTGTTCTTACCATTACATGGCTCATCATCTATAGGAGACAACAGAGGGTTGGTGCGATGAACAGCAGAGGAATGGAGCTTTAGTTCATGATAAAGAAGGTTGAATTTTAAACAAGACCGTTCCTTTGCGCTTCAGGTGCTTGCTTTCCGCGGGGAGCATGTCGAGCCTCCTCGTGCCTGCGGGGTCTCGATCATCCTCCTTTT
>NZ_JBLRVS010000007.1:29078-330951 GCF_047915635.1 Rossellomorea sp. FS2
TGGAACACCCGTCATAATAACTTTTTCCGAGGGAGTCAAGCACCTTCCGCTCCAATCCACTCTGCGTTTTTTATCAATGTACGGATGCAAGAGGATCGAATCTCCCAAACCATCCCTTCTTTACAAACCTGCCACAAAAAAAGAGAATACTAGATGGGCACATCACGCATTTTATGAACCCTCTTGAAATCCATCGCTACGACCTCAACACCATCCATCTTGAAACCAACCCAATAACTGAATCGTAAATAAGGAAAAGCAGCCAGCGAAAGGAGCAGCCACGTGAAAAAGATCATCCGCTTCCTCACCTTCAACGGCGTCTTCTTCATCCCGGCCATCATCCTGAGCGTTATGCTCTGGAACGGATACAACGACTCCATCTCAGAAGGTAAGCTCAAACCGGACGACATCAGCCGGCTCTACACATTTGATGAAGGGAACCGTGTCATCAGCATCACATACGACCATGTGCCAACGACGCAAACGACCGCCAGCATATACGATACGAAAACCGATCAAAAACTCAGATCCTGGACTTCCGGAAGCTACTCATTCGATGAAATGTGGTCAACCATCCAAGGGAATCAGCTCCTACTTGCTTCCAAAAGTCCGACTGAAGACCTTGAAATCCATACCTATTATCCAAACGACGACCGTAAAGAACTGGTCAACAAAAGGCTGACCATCCCTTCCTTCTTGAACTCGAATACATACCAATGGAATGGGCGATTGATCTTCTCCGGCGGAAGTGAAGGGACCGCTCTCATACTCGGGGAACTGGAAGATGGAAGATTCCTTCTTCACAATCTGAATGAGGAAGACCTCCCGGCAAGACCCGCCAGGATTGAACCTGTCATGAATACCTTTAACGGCCAGACCCGCATCCCGATCTTTGAAGTCACGCTTAAAAATGATCAAAAGGCCTTTGTCAGCGCCATATCAGACGACAAAGATCACCTCAGTGTCTACGTTGCCGACGAAGAGGACCAGTTCCCCATCATGGGAGATGCGGTCGAGAAGCAAATGCAGCGCGACATCGGCCGGGAGCAGGAGATGGCCGTGGATGTAGAATGGGAATACCCCAACAGGGCCCGACTGGTGAAGGCTGACGGGGAACTCGGAAAAGTCGTACCGACACCAGAGCCGGTTTATCAAACAAAGGTGTACCAGCTGAACGACGAGGAAGTGCTGATTACAGGATCCACCGAAGAGGACGATGCGAAAGGAAAACTGACCGGGTTCATATACAACCACAACACAGGCAAAGCCGCCTCTGTAGACCCCATTTTCAACTCGTTATCCTTTAAGTACCTTGAAGACAGCGGGCTTTCGTTCCATAAAAACTTGGAGAGTACCTCCCTTTACTATGCATACAACAACCGATCCACAGGTGTATACAATATGGATTCTAAGAAAATGAACGAATGGACGGCGGCAGATATTGTTGCTATGGAAAACGCCGATCCTTCCCATGAAAAATCGTTCAATTCCTTCAAAGGCTATATACTCGAAGGAGGGGCACTCGTGCTGAACTGGGTGATCTGGATTGTCATCCCGCTTCTGCTTCTTGCTGTCGTGTTCATTCTTCCTCCTATTTTCAGGATCATCAGAAGGAAGAAGCTTTCAGAAGGTGAAACAATGACTGCCGAGATCATAGAAATAGAGGAGACGGGCAGCTATCTGAACGAGCAGCCGGTTGTGACAATCCAGCTCAGATTCATACATGAAGGGGAGCGGATCGAGAAGACGGTCAAAACCGTCGTTTCCTATGTTCAGATGCCACGTCCGGGACAGCAGATCCTGATCCACTATCACCAGAAAAAACAAAAGGTGACGCTGCTTAAAGAAGGGGATGAGATCAGGAAGACCCAACCGGAAATGATCAACGGGGCCGTGTTGCAAAAAGTGGAGTCCTACGGGATGGTCGGACGGGGACATGTCGTCCTGCTCACATTTGAAGACAATCGGAAAAGCTATCCCATCCCTGCCGTCCAGGCTCCCGGATTTGCGTTTAAAGAGGGAGAAAAAGCCGATTTGATGCGAATCAACGGTCAACTGAAGATGGTCGCTTACGGTGACGAAATCATGAACCGATCCGGAAAAGACGTCACCGTCACGGGGACCGTCCTCCGTGCCCAGACGTTCCCGATCGCCCTGCATGATCAGACCCCGGTCCTCCTGGATCTGACGATATCCTCCAGTGGAAAATCCGTTCAAAGGACCGTGAGTCAGTTCATCCCGAGTCATATTACGGTCGAACCTGGCACCACCATCCAGATTCAAACCAAACAAGAAGACCTGGATAAAGAGCTTGCCCTCGCAAACGAAAAACAAGGAAGCGCCACGATCACCAGTGTGTCCTTTATCGGCGTGGTAGGAAACCTTCCTCTCGCCACCATTCACGCTGATCGAAACGGCATACAGTATGAAATCAAGCAGACGATCGACCCGATCACGGGTGTCATGCCAGGCGATGAATGCTGGATTGCCTATAACGAAAGGACGCATCAAGCACTCATCATCAAATACGCGTCCATATAAAAAAAAGCGTTCCTCTTCTGGAGGAGCGCTTTTCACCTTTATGCACGTGTTTCAAACTTGCGGAGGACCCTGTCATAGATAAAATTCCCGAACGGGATGAAGGCGACCAACACTCCTGCCACGGACCACTTCAAATGCCAGCGCACTTTGAACGTCACGTAAGCGAGGATCAACAGATAGATCACGAACAAACCACCATGAAGTGAGCCGACAATCGTGACGGCCATGGGGATATCCGCCATATATTTAAGCGGCATGGCGATCAAAAGCAGAATCAAAAGCGACATTCCTTCAACAAAACCGGCCTGACGAAGCCGACCGATACTCGTTGTATGCTGCATACTCAAACCTCCCTGAGCTAAAGCTTGTTTTCCTCCTTCTAATATAAACGAAAGAAGTGAGGTACATGCCTGAATCGGTCAAAGATTCGAAATTTGTTCATGATTAAGGAATGAAATCCCTTGTCCTGATCGAAGCAGAAAAAAATCGGGAACAACCCGCGACTCCTGGTAGAGCGACCAAAACAATCCGCAAGCCTGTCAAATATTCAACATGGGTCCTTTGTAAGAGAGTAGGACAATCCCAAAACGTGTTATAATAGAGGTACACAACATATATGGGGGCAGCGGCTCACCCACTCCTGATTTCATTCGGAAGGGGGTGATACGCTTATGATAGCAATAGGTGATGTGCTTCATCTGATGATTGCGTTTGGTTCGCTTATTGTGGCGATTATCGCGGTTACCGAAAAAAAGAAGTAACCATCGTCCCCATGACCTTGAGGAAAATCAATGATTACTTCACTTTCGATTGACTCTTGTGAGCCGCTGCATTCATGCAGGTTATGTTGTGAAGGAGTCCCGATGGCAGTCGGGGCTCCTTGTTTTATTTTGGTTTCGTACTTCTATTATATACGCTAAGCCTGGATTTAGTAAAGAAATTACACAACATCAGCCGAATGAGACAAGCTTTTTCGCTTCATTTCTTCCCTCTTTTGTCACCGTGCATCCACGAGCCCCTTTATGGATGGTGATCCAGCCCCGCTCCTTGAGCTCTTGAATGATTGATTTCACTTTGGATTCTCCGATCGACATGCCCTTTTGCCTGAGCTGGTCGACCATTTTTCTCCGTCCTATTCCATATGTATGATAAATCGTGAGCAGCACCTGCTCTTCTTCGGAAAGGGCAGATGATGAAAATCCCCGGCCCTCAGCCTCCCTGATCAAATATGGAGGGAGATCAGGAAGCTCAATTCGTTCACCAGGGGGTCTGATATTGATGACGTACTCCACTACATTAGTCAGCTCCCGGATATTTCCCGGCCAGGGGTGCTGAACAAGGAACTGAAGGGCTTCCTCTGTAAACACCTCGTGCAGATGATAATGTTCTTCCTCTGAATAAACATTCAGATAGCTCAGCAATAATGAGGTGATGTCTTCCCTCCTCTGCCTCAAAGGATGTGTCTGCAGGGGAAGGACGTTCAAGCGGTAATAAAGATCCTCCCGAAAACTCCCCTCCGCCACTTTTTCCTCCAGATTGATATTCGTGGCCGCAATGACCCGGACGTCGATCGGTACAAGTTCTGTTCCTCCGACTCTCCTCACGACCCCTTCCTGAAGGACGCGAAGCAGCTTCACTTGGAGGGACAGCGGCGCATCCCCGATCTCGTCCATGAAGATGGTCCCCCCATGGGCTTCCTCGAACAGCCCATGTTTCCCTCCTTTTTTCGCACCAGTGTAGGCCCCTTCTACATAACCGAATAGCTCGCTCTCGAGTATCGACGGGGAAAGGGCAGCGAAATTCACCGGCACAAACGCCTGCCCCGCCCGTCCCGAACCGTTATGGATCGCTTGGGCCAGCAGCTCCTTCCCTGTCCCGCTTTCTCCCTGAATCAGGATGGTGGAGTTGCTTTTGGCCATACGCTTCGCCATGTCGATCATCCGAGTGACCTCAGGATTCTTCGATGACAGTTCGTCGAATACGTGTCGCGGAATGAACCTGTGATGCTGGATCTTAGACCTGAGGGCCGTATCCAGGCGCCTGAAGCTATCATAATTCCGACATTCCACCAAATAGCAGATGACTCCCTCCTGATTTTCAACCCGGTCGACGGAGACAATGAACAAATTGCCGCCGATCTCGACGATTTCTTCCTCCCCCAGCTGATCAAGAGGCGTTTCTTCACCCATCAAGTCCGAAATCTTCTCCCCGTCGAAGATCCACTTCATTTTTTCGTTGGCGTAGGTAATGGTTCCATGCGGATCACAGAACATCAGGGCTTTGGAGTATTTATCAAAGATCGTCGTCAGCAACAGATTGGAGCGGTCCAGCTTACGGTTGAGGGTGGAAAGGTAGCGCGTGAGATGCACAATCTCACTGACGAACTCTGAAGAAGCCAAGGCTCCTGCGTCTTCCAGGATCTCAAGCTGGGCCATGACCTCCGTAATGGTGGTGATATCCACTTGCCGATGACCGATGTTGATGACCTGCTTGACCCCTTCAGGAACAAGATGAGGTTCACCTGGTGTAATGGAGACATCGCAAGGTCGGTATTCCTTGATTCCCGGGTAATACGGATGGAAGTTGAACGAGTGGAATCCCTGGCTCTTCAGTTGTGATATCGATTCGATGCAGCTTTCCTCTGTATCATTCACAAGAAGGATATCGGTCGTCTCCTGAAGGGAAAAGACGGGTTCAATGAACTCATAGCTCATGGTCCTCCTTGCCACGATGAGCTTTTGTCCGGAAGAAAGGTTGTTTGATATCATCCTGCCGACCAGGTCGCTTGTCACCAGGATGAGGGGACAGGACCGGTCTGGCTCCATCCCCTTCTCCAGTGCAAACCCCTTTACCTGTACCCGATCGCCCAGGTAGCGGTTCAACTGTTCCATCATGCTGTTCAATGTATTCTCCCCAAGGGAGACCACCGCTAATTCCTTCATCCATTACACTCCTTCTTTACTCAAACACACCACGCTTCACCACGTCATACCCTTCTACAAATACCTCACCATTTATAAAGACGTCGCGTACGGCCAACGCATCATCAAGGAAGATGAAGTCAGCAGCTCCTCCCTCCACGAGCATCCCCCGCCCATGCTCAAGTCCAAGTCCTTTTGCAGGGTTGGCTGTGAAAGGTTTGATGGCCTCCTCCAATGAGAGTCCTTCTTCAACAACGAGCTCCTGAAGGGCAGTCAGATTCGGTTCGACTCCAGCCACTTTCAGTCCGATCAGCTGACCGTTTTCATCAAAGGTGGGCAGGCTCCCATTCGCATCGGAGCTGACAGTGATCGCATCGATTGAAACGCCTTTATCGAGAAGGTAGGTGACGCCCTGTGCAGGCGAAAGACTCCCAGCTGACGTCTTTGTCTGGATATTCGACGTCAGGTCGATCAGCCCGCCCCGACCTGCAAATTCAACTGACGCATCGAGCAGCTCGCTTGTACGGTTGATATGGGTCGGACTGAACAAGGAGATCGGTAAATCCGTCGACTCCAGTACGTCGTAAATCTGTTGGTACCGTCCTTTTCCCGAACCCATATGAAGGTGGATGAATCCTTTTTTCTTGGACAGCATCGATGCCACCCGGACATAGGAGGCGAGTCGTCTCAGTTCCTCGGTGGTCACGTAGGAAGCGCGGTGGTCTTCGATGGCCAGCTTCAACCCAAGTACTTCACTGAAGAACATGATGTCTTCCCGGATATCACCGGTGATCGAGTTCGGCGGATAGCCGTAGCCCCCCGTCAGCATGAAGGCGTTCATTCCCTCTTCCCGAAGTGACTTCACTTTGGACAGCAGACTTTTCGTGCTCCTACCCACGTCGTTGGTCCCCAACAGCCCCACCACGGATGTGATACCGTTCTTCACAAGGGAACTGAGTCGGACCTCCGGCGTGCTGGATGAAAATCCGCCTTCGCCTCCCCCTCCGGTCAGATGGACATGCCTGTCAACCAATCCTGGGATCATATGCATCCCGTTTGCTTCAATCACAGTATGATCAGTGGAGCCGAGGCTCAGGTCCGTTCCGATCTCGATGATCTTACCGCCCCCGACCAATACATCCCGGACTCCGGCGAATTGTGGTGTATATACGTTTGCTTGTTTAATCAATTTTAACATGAGTGATTTCCTTTCTGTCGTTGAACTTTAGATCGCTGATTTCTTAGGGTCTTCCAATGTCACAGGCTCGGTCTTTGCAATTCCAAACCCCGTATATCCATAGATGATGGCGAACACAAAGCCCATGTAACACATCACTGCCCAAGGAAGATAGTCGAGAACGGGTACGCCGAGCGTACTGGACATGTAGACGCCTGCCAGTGACCACGGGACGATTGGAACAATGACCGTTCCGGAATCCTCCAATGTACGGGATAGGTTCTTGGCATCCAGCCCCCTCTCCGCATAGACTTTACGGAACAGCTCACCAGGAATGAGGATGGACAGATAGGAGCTCCCGGTTGTCACCGCCATCGTGATACACGAGAGGACGGTAGCGAGGATGAGACTGCCAGTGGACTTCGCCTTTTGATTGATTTTCTCGAGAACCACCTCCAATGATCCTGTTTTACTCAGGATTCCGGCGAACGAGAAGGCACAGAAGGCAATCAGCGTCGTGCCCATCATGGAGCTCATGCCCCCTCGATTCAGAAGGTTGGCCACTTCGGGTGAAATCCCTTCCGATCCCGGAAGCATATCGACGTTGAACCCTGATACGGATGAGAGCAGGGCGTTTTCAAGGCTTGCTCCCTGTATGCCCACCCCCAGGATGATGGCGACAATCGAGGATCCAAGCATGACCGGTATGGTGGGGTATTTCATGATCGAGCCAAGCAGGACGATGAGGACGGGAATGACCAAAAGGATATTCCACCCGAACATGGACGTGAGGGCCGACATCATAGCCTCCAGCTTGGCCGGGTCTCCGGCACCTTCTGTCATGGCAGATTTACCGACGAACAGATAGATCACCATACCCACCAATGCAGCCGGGATGGTCGTGTACAGCATATGACGGATATGATCATACAGATTGCTCCCTGCGGCAGCAGGAGCGAGATTCGTCGTATCAGAAAGTGGGGAGATCTTGTCCCCGAAGTATCCACCTGCCACAATGGCCCCTGCTGTAACCGGGAGGGACACTCCCTGCACCATGGCAATCCCGATGACCGCCACTCCGATGGTCCCTACCGATCCCCAGGATGTACCGGTAAAGGTCGAGACCACGGCCGTTACCAGGAAGGCCGTGATGATCAGGTAATCAGGATTGATGAAACGGATACCGTAGTAGATCATCATCGGGATCGTCCCTGAAATCATCCATGTGCCGATCAGGATTCCGACCGTGATCAGAATGAGGATCGCAGGCATGGATTTAGCCACTTTCTCCACAATCCCCTCCTGCATCTCCTCCCACGATAGCCCTAAAGCAAGGCCGATCAAGCCGGCAATGATGGTGGCTGTTATCAACAATGGCTCTGCTTTCAAATGGAATACCCCGTATCCGACACCCAAAAGCACGAGCATAGAGACAATTGGTAGCAGTGCAAGTAACAAACCTGGTTTCTTTGTCATCTTTCATTCCCCCTCTTCTTTATTCTTTTCACAAGCAAGAACCGTGCCAACTTCTCTTTTTACTGATTTATCTGAATCATTAAGAAAAACGAATACAATACACACACTTCAAATGGAGTCGAAACGGGATGAATGGGATGATTGAACACCCATTTATGTTGTACTGCATGATTCTGAACATAAAAAAAACGTTCCGAGCACCCTCAGAACGTTTCCATTTCCTTTATTCATTTACATTAACTCCACGCCAAGGACCTCAATGAGCGAAGGTAAAAACAGGTACAATGATCAGGACCCATCCTGACACCTCATCATCCTATCCATCGTACCCTATAGGTTCAAAAAAGGCCTGGCACATCTCAAATCTCAATTCAATGCCTCTCTCAGCGGTTCCTCCAACGGTCCGGCAAGCGTTCTGGAGAACAAAGTCGAGATATGGTGATAATCGCGGTATACATACACATTCCCGACCACAGGAGGGCAAGATCCATCCTGACAGAAAGAATCTGAAAGATCAGCGAACGTTACATTGGAAGGTTTTTCTTCGAGACTCTCCCATGGGGCTTTAGGGGAAAGGACGTCAGAGCGTTGGGCACTGCATCCCTCTATTCCATTCTTCTCCACACAGGCGACCGGGTCACCTTCCATGGCAGGGTTATCACGTACGGCAAAGATGTCCGTCACCCCCTCAAGCTTTTTCCACTGATCCAGATAGCCCTGAGGGACCGTATCCCCACTGCCGACATTCGCCGTCGTGAACACAAGGTCCGGTGGATCTTTTTTGATCATCTTCACCACCGATCTGTTCCAGTCCATGCAGGAGCTGTTCAATGCCCCGTCAAAATCATCAGCGGAGAATCGGCAGGCATCTTTATTGTAAATGTCGATCTGGAGGTGAAGTTCATCTGCCAGCTCCTCCAGTGCAGGGAACCAATGGCCGGAGTGTGAGCCTCCTACAAGGGCAATCGTATGTTCCGGATTCTTCGTTTCCCCCATGGAACACCTCGTCACCCGGTCATCCTCCATGTTGGAGAAGCAGTCAGCCTGGTCGTAAAAGGCGGGCAAATCTTCTTTCACGACCGTAGGTGACGGAGCGGGGGCTTTCCCTTTTGCAGGAGCGATGCCTTCCGATACCGCCCTCGCTCCCGGATAATCCGCGATGGCATACGTTTCTTCCCCTTTTTGATGAACGTAGTAGCCCCAAGCCGTATTAGAACCCATTACAGTAAAGAGAAAGAGCGCCAGCGTGAAGATGAGTTTCTTCTTCGATGTCCGGACGCTCATCTTGCGGACGGGCTTCTCCATCATCCTGACTGATATCCATGCCAGAAGGCCGGCCGATATCATAATGGCGAGACCCGGAATAAAGGTGATCTTATCGGCACCCGTTTTGGCATAATAAAAAATCAACAGTGGCCAATGCCATAGATAAAAACCGTAGGAAATCGACCCGAACGCCTGAAACGGTTTGGATCCCAGAAGCTTTTCTGCTCCGAAGCGGCTTCCATTCTCTGCTGCGATGATGATCATGATGACACCGCCTGTGGGAAGAAGCGCTGCATATCCCGGGAATACCGTCGATACCGGAAGCAGGATCCCCGTCAAGCAGATGATGGAGAGACCGATCCATCCGAAAACAAATCCCATGGCTTTCGTGAAACGCAGATACGGAAGCAGAAGGGCGAGAATTCCACCAAGGCTGAACTCCCATGCCCTGGCGAACGTATCAAAGTATGCCCAAGGCTGTTCCACGGCCGTCCGGTAGATCGAGTACACCATGGATAGCGTGAACACGACAAGAAGGACCCCGAGAAGCGTTTTCCTTTGCGGCCTATTCCACACCTTCCGGGCAAGCCAAAAGGAAAACAGGATCACAAACGGCCATGTGAGGTAAAACTGTCCCTGAATGGACAGAGCCCAGAAGTGTTGCAACGGGCTTGCCTGATTCGTCTGGCCGAGATAGTCAACGGCACTGGTCGCGAGATACCAGTTCTGAGTATAGGTGCCTGAAGCGACGACCTCTCCAATGATCTGTTTCCACTGACTTTCCGGAACAAACAGGATTGATCCCACCACTACAAACAGAAGCACCGTGAAAGCAAGCGGGAATAATCGCCGCGCCAGACCGAGCCAATACTCTGCAAACTGGATCCTCCCCTCACGTTCCATCTTGGACACAAGTGAGGTGGTGATCAGATATCCAGAGACGATGAAAAATACATCCACCCCTCCGGAGACCGCTCCAATCCAAATGTGATAGACTGCCACTAACAAGGCGGCAACCGTCCGAACCCCCTCTAATTCCGGGCGGAACTTTTTCTCGGGTACTCGTAAATCCATCTTCCCCACTCCCTGAAGTCATGTTGCTTCGATCATAGATCATGTGTGTAAAGAGAAGGTATGGAGAGTGTTAGATCTTTGTAAAGGATCTCTCTCCCCCTACCGGTTTTATCTGCAAAGCATCCTCGCTTTTATTTTGTACTGCTCGTTCCACACCCTCCGTGGTAAACTTTAACAAAGGAGGAGATGGGATGATTAAGATGATCAAGCAGACCGACGAGGATACGTTTTATTGGGAGATCTGGGAGGAGGAAGAAAACCAGGAACTCTTGGAGCACTTCGGTATCGTGGGAGATCAGGGTGAGTCCCGGCGTTTTGCACTACCAACTGGAGAAGATGCGGAGGTATGGATGGAAGAAATCGCAGAGGAAAAAGAATCAGAAGGCTATGAATACCTCGACGAAGAAGAACTGCATGAACTGGTCATTCAATACAGCTATGAAGAAGAGCAGATCGAGGAAGCCCTCGAACGGAGACATGCAGTGGAGGACCTGATGAACGAATGTCTTGGATGGACGGGGAACGGTCACTGTGACGGAGGGGACATCGGGAGCGGAACGACCAATATCTTCACTTATGTGGTCCATGTAGAGCGAGCCGTCAAGTCGATCCTCGATGATCTTCAGGAAAACGACTTGATGGAGGGCGTCAAGCTGGCATACGCCAACCCGGATAACGAAGAGTATGAAGCCCTGTATCCAAAAGGAGCTCAATTCGAGCTCATCTAAAAAACAGAGCCCTATCCCCTGAAGCTTCTTCAGGGGGAGGAACGAAAATCACCAATATGCAGCAACCGTCATCAGGATCGTCACGAGAACTATTCCGAAGGTTGCAGCCATGAAAGGTGTGACAGGAAGGGATATGCCCTTGACATTCCTGTCTGCCGATGCGGAGCTCGATATGTATCGCCGCTGAACGGTTTCCGTATTCAGTACCGGCCTGGCAAGAAACGGAGCTACCACCGCCGGAAGCACCAAAAAGAAACTGGAGATGAACATCGTGTTGAGGAGCTGGAAGTGATACGTGTAGTTAATCGCCACCACTCCACTCAAAAGCAGGAAGAAGATTAGGCCCGACATCAAGGTGAACTGGCCCTTGTACCCCCACCTCCCGTCCAGCTTTTTGTAAAACCAGGATTCAAACTTCACCCATCCCTTCGAGAGCAAGAAGATCAGGACTATGAGAAGTACTACATTCAGCACTCCAATCCACAGCAATTGGAACCCCTCCTTTTTTTACCATTATACCAAATGAACCCAATAAATGGCGTAGGATTTGTCCTCACGCCATCAAAAGATGGATATGAGCTCTTTTGTGTAGGTCTCCCGATTTGGAGAGAAGATGTCCCCTCTGTGAAAGTTGTCCACCAGCCTTCCATCCTTCATGACCATGATGCGATCGCTCATCTCATGAAGAGCGGCCAGGTCATGAGAGATGAAAAGATAGGATAGACCCAGCTCTTCTTTCAAATCAGTCAGAAGATCGAGGATGGAGGCCTGGGATACGACATCGAGGCTTGCTGTCGGCTCATCAAGGACGAGGACATCCGGTTCGATGCTGATGGCTCTTGCGATATTGACCCGTTGCCGCTGTCCCCCGCTCAGTTCATGAGGATAGCGGGCGGCAAGTTCTCCCGGCAGCTCGACTGCATCCAGAAGTTCTTTGACAAGGAGGGATTCAGAAACGGCCGAAAAATGATGGAGTCGGACATGCTTTCCAAGAAATAAGTAGGGATCGAGGAGGGAATCGGCAATTTTCTTCTTCGGATTCAGTGCTGCTGCAGGGTTCTGGAGGACAAGCTGCAGTCTTTTCCTGAAAGGTCTCAGCTTTCGATCAGATAAATGATCGATGCGTTCCCCCATCAAGTGGATCGCCCCCTTGTCCACCCGCTGCATTCCCATGATACAGCGGGCGAGGGTACTCTTTCCGCTTCCACTCTCACCCATGAGGCCGAGACACTCCCCTTTTTCCAGTTCAAACGATACATCATTCAACACCGGACTCCCGTGGAACTGCTTAGTGACCCCTTTCACCAACATTGCATTCATACCGTTTCTCCCCCTTCCACGCCAGAACGAAGGCCGCGTCCCAATACCGGGGCCGATTCAATCAAGCGCTTTGTATAGTGATGGTGTGGATGATCGAGGATCCGATGTTTTCCACCCGTCTCCACGATGACCCCTTCTTTCATGACGGCAATCCGGTCGGCGTATCGCCGGACGGTACGCCAATCATGTGTGATGAAGAGGATGCCGCAGCCTGTCTCCTTTTGCCTCGAGGCGAGGAGCTGCAAGACCCGATGCCCCGTCACGCTGTCGAGTGCAGTCGTGATTTCGTCCGCAATGACCAGGCAGGGTGAAAGGAAGAGGGCGAGGGCAATGGCGATCCTTTGCAGCTGTCCACCACTCAGTTCCGAAGGATATCTGGATACCATGTCTGCAGTCAGCCCCACTGACTCCAGGGCTTCTCCCGTTTTCCACATACACTCTTCGCGTCTCAGGCCGTGAGCTTTACCGTACTCCTTAAAATGTGCCCCTATCGTCAGGAAGGGGGTGAACGAGCCATGATAATCCTGTGAAATATAGGCGATATCCCTGCCGAGCATCGACCTCATTTCACTCTTTGAAAGTGAGCCGAGATCACAGTCACCCAGCATCAGCCTCCCCGACACCTCCATTCCCCGGGGGAGTATTCGCCCGATTGCCTGGGATAACAGGCTCTTCCCGCTTCCGCTCTCTCCGACAAGAGCGAGCCACTCCCCTTGCTTGACCAGGAGGGAGACATCATCCACGATCTTCTTACCTCTACTGGTTATCGAGACCCGTTCCATCGTGAGCATCAGCTCTTCACCTCTCTTTTCACATCGTACAGATCCCTTACATGATCACCCAACAGATTCGTCACAAATACCGTGATGACGATGGCCATGCCAGGGGCGAGCATGAGCTGCGGCATCGATTGGAAATATGGCCTTGCTTCATTGAGCATCGCCCCCCACTCCGGCGCCGGCGGCTGGGCACCCAGTCCGATGTAGGAGAAGGCAGATAGGAGCAGGATGATCTTCCCAAGGTCCAGACTGGCAAGGACCACGACATTCCCTACGAGATGGGGGAGGAGATGCCTCCTCATGATGGCGCCTTGAGTCAGCCCATTGACCTTCGCCATCAGGACATAGTCTTTTCCTGACTCTGTGAGTACCGTACTCCTGACCAACCGGGCGTAATTCACCCATTTCACCAGCATGATCGAAAGGACGAGGTTCACGATGCCTGGACCCATCATCCCCGCCAATACGATGGCCACGATGGTATCAGGAAACGACAGGAAGCCATCAGCTATCCGCATGAAGATCCGGTCGACAAGTCCTCCTTTATATCCCGCATAGATCCCCACCGGAATCCCGATCAACAGGGCCGCTCCAAGGGCGAGCAGGCTGAAGCCCACTGTCGTCACCCCTCCCGACAGGATTCTCGATAATACATCCCGGCCAAGATGATCCGTACCAAGCAGATGATCCATGCTCATCCCCTTCAAGCGTCGAGCCAGATCCGCGTCATCCGGGGCATGGCCCAGGATGAGGAAGGTGTAGACAGACAAGGACCCGAGGACCATGAGGGCAAAAAGAATCAACAGCGCCGGCTTATGCCATCCTTTCATATCAAACCCCTCCCCCTGCACGTCTCCACTCCGGTCTCAGAAGCCGGTAGGAGAGATCGACCGCTGTATTGACGACGAATACAAATAATGCCATGACCATGATATAGCCCTGGATGAGGGGATAGTCCCGCTGCCGAATCGCATCCACTACCATCTTGCCGATCCCCGGATAAGCGAAAAGGACTTCGATCACGACGACGCCTCCGATCAAGCTCCCAAGACTCACACCGAAAACCGTGATCACAGGAGGAAGGCTATACCGCAGGGCATGGGCAAAGAACAGCCGGGTTTCTCCGATTCCCCTCGCCCTCCCGGACCGGATGAATTCCTGGCTGAGGGCGTCCGATAGATTGGATCGGAGGAGCCTGACGTACACGCTCGATATGGCGACACCAAGCGTCAAAGCAGGAAGGATCAACGTGGACAGCCCCTCCCTCCCCATCGTAGGGAACCATTGGAGACGCACTGCAAAAGCATCGATGAAGATCAATCCAAGCCAAAAGCTCGGTACCGCAGCACCGATCACAGAGAGGAATCGACTCAGGGAATCGATCCAGCTCCCTTGGTACAGGGCGGAAAGAGACCCTAAAGGCAAGGCGATGAAGAGCATCACAAAGAGTCCCCCAGCCGTCAGCTCAATCGTGGCGGGGAGCCCTGCTTTGATCATGCTCATCACTGGCTGTCCTGTTACATATGAAGTTCCTGCATCGAGCTGGACAAAACGGAGGAGCCACTGCCCGTATTGCACAAGCAGCGGCTTATCGAAGCCCATTTCCTCACGGAGGGACTCCACCTGTTCCTGACTGACAGACACCTCGTCGACATTGAGGATGGTCAACACGGGGTCTCCCGGCGCCAACCTGACAAAAGCAAAGCTTGCAAACGTGAGGAAGAGAAGGAACAAGCCCGTTTCAGCGAACTTCCTCCCTATGATGCGGATCATGGTTCCTTCACATCCAGTTCATTGGTGATCATATAGTACTCACTCTTGGTCGTCACCCAATTCTTCACACGATCACCGTTGTACGCCACGATGGTGGATGGGTGGAGGATAAAGGAGTTGATCATATGATCATGCACATAATCTGCAGCCGCTTCCGACAGCTCTGCCCGCTTCTCTTGATCCACAGTACGATTCAGTTCATCGATGATGGAGGTAAGCTCAGGCTCTTCTGCTCCGCTGAAGTTCAGCGCCCCTTTGGGATGATACGTCGCATTCAGGTAATACCCTGCATCTCCCCTGGGGGCCGTCAGATTACTGTAAGTGGCCAGATCCCAATCACGATTCCCCCCCATATAGTCTTCCGGCACATCGATCTGACGGATCTTCACCGCGATCCCGATCTTCTTTGCATCAGATTGGAACACCTGGGCAATCAACGGAAGATCTGCACGGGCAGAGTAGGTAAGTAGCGTCAATGTGAGGGGCTTCCCATCCTTCTGCATCACTCCATCTTTGATGGTATAGCCCGCTCTCTTCAAATAAGCCACAGCCTCCTCTTGTCCATCCTCTTCATACGAAGGAGCAAACGGCAGTGAAGGCAGGAATGGTCCGATGGCAGGCTCCCCATGTCCAAGCAGGATCGTATCGACGATTTCCTTACGGTCGATCAGCGCATCAATCCCGCGGCGGACGTTTACATCCTTCATTTCCTCCCGCTGCATATTCATCGTCAGCTGATGAACACGGAAGGTCGAAGTGGAATCCACGATCATCCCCTTTTCCGCTTTGAGGGAATCAAGACTTTCCACTTCAGGACGATAGACGACATCCACCTGACCCGATTTGAGGGCAAGGGTCCGTGCGGAGGCATCTTCATTGAAGGCAAACGTTACAGCATCCAACTTTGCCGCTCCGTCCCAATAGTCCTTATATCTCTCGACTTCAAGCTTGCTTCCTGGGGAAAAAGAAGACAGCTCGAACGGTCCCGTTCCCACAGGACGATTGATGATATCATCCTCTGACACATCGATGATCGCCGTGTTCGGGTTCACAAGCTCCGAGATGAATTCAGGGAATGGCTCCGTCGTTTGGATCTTCAAAATCTGACCAGCCGCTTTCATTTCTTTGATCTTCAGGGCATTCTTCACCGCTATGCTCTCTTTCACCGCTCGCGCCAACGAATCCTTGACGGCATCGGCATCAAGCTCTTTCCCATTATGGAATGTCACACCTTCACGAATATGTATCGTCCAGTTCTGACCGTCCTCCCCTTCAAAACTTTCGGCCAGCCATGGCGTGACCGTGAGCTTCTCTTCATCCAATTTCATCAGTGTTTCCGTAATACCTGCCCTCAAAGGGACATAGCTGGAATCCACATGGGGGTCCAATGAATTCGTGGCAAAATTATAGAGGAAGGATAGATGCTTCCCTTCTGTTTCTTCTCCCTTTGTCGCAGTGGCACCCTGACAGCCCGTCAACATGAGGGCTCCTGCCAGTAAACCAACCAGTATCATAGATTGAAATGTGCGCATAACATCGGTTCTCCTTAATACGTAATGATTTCGATTTAAATATATCGTAACCATTACGATTTATCAACAAGAAAATAAAAAAGACTCCTAGAATAGAAGTCTCTCTCCCTTTAAGCCCCTGCAGCCACAAGCAACCAGAAGCCGAATTTATACACAAACGTCACGATACCAAGAATCAAGCCGGTGTAGCTCATCCCCTTTGATTGATTCTGCCTGATGCCCACCGCACCGAATATAATCGCCAAGATCCACGCAGGCATAAAGAACCAGCCGATGATTGGGATAATACCGATCACAAATCCCACGATTCCCAACACCAGCGACGTCACGGCCATACCGTTATGATGCGGATCCTCCACCACTACTGCTTTTTCCGTCTCCATTCCATCACCCCCAATTCACTTTATGAGGATGACTTTTGGATTATTCGTTGGTTTTTCAGAATGACACAAAGGGACGGTTCCTGTGCGTCATTTTTTGACGCATCGGAACCGTCCCGTGCTTCACTTATTGTTTCTTCTTCCACTCATCGTACTGTTTCTGGATTTCATCGAGTACTTTTTCCATTCCGGCTTCTTTCAGCTTTTTATTGAAAGCTGGGAGATATTCTTCCGGATCAACCGCGCCTTTGAGAAGGGCTGGTGAGAATTCGCTTGTTACGTTGGAGATGGCTGCAATTTCTGTACGTACGGGATTGGAGTCAAAATAGAATCCAAGAGCCGGTGACGGGGTAGAGTTCTTGTTGAACTCCTCGAATTTTTCCCATTTGTCCTTCGGATCATCTTCGTACAGCTTCAGGATCAGCTGGTTTCCGATGGCGAAGCTTGGCATGTTGTAGTTTTCTACACGTGCGGGAAGATCTTTGATTGTACCATCTTCGTTTTCTTCGTAGTGGGTTCCTTTAATCCCTTTATCAAGAAGGTTCCGGAGGTATTCATCGGAGTTCAATAGATTCAGGAACATCATGGAACGTTCAGGATTCTTCGATGTGGCAGAGATGGCCTGCATGGAGCCTGTGACAGAGTTATTGAAGATATAAGGCTCGTGAAGCTCCCTTGTCACAATCTCATAACCGGCAGAGCGGGACCATACGTCTTCAGCATACGGTTGATAGATTTCTTTGCGAACGAACCAGTTCGGCGTTTCAAGCGGCCAGGAATCCGTGCTAGTGGCAGCATCTTTTTGGATATAGCCTTTTTTATAGTACTCATGCATGGTTTTTAATGTTTCCATGGTGATCTCTTCTTCATATTTGTTCACGACTTCATCTGTATCCCCATCTAAGCGGAAAGCAAACGGAAGCTCTTCTTGAAGAATGGAATCGAATGGCAGATAGGCATCGAATGTTGCGATCGGTGTGACATTCTTCTCTTTCTCTTTGATGACTTTTAAAAGAGGCTCGAGATCTGCAATCGAATTCACATTCGAGATATCAAGATTATGCTTTTTAACGAGTTCATTGTTAAAGGAAAGCACCGCCTGCTGACCCACCTCTTTGTTGGCCGGGACCGCATAGAGTTCTCCATCGATCTGAGCCCCTTCCAGGAAGGCCGGGTCGATGAGCTTCTTCATGTCCTTCCCATACTTGTCCATAAGATCGTTCAGGCCAAGGAAGGCGCCTTTTCTTGCATTGAGGGCATAGTTATTCGCCCATGAGCTTGTGAAGGCGATATCATAATTTTCCCCAGAGGTCGTGATGACCTGCATGCGATCATTGTATTCGCCCCAATCGAGCATTTTCATATCGATGGTGGCGTTGATTTTTTCCTTTGTATACTTGTTGACTTCCTTCATGACGTCTTTTGTATCCTTTTGAGGCGTACCAATCATATACCATGTAAGTTTCACTTCTTCATCAGTCGAGTCTCCCGATGATTTTTCACTTCCCCCTCCGCTACATGCAGCAAGGACACCAGTGAGCAGAAGCAAGACGAGCGACAGAATTCCGATTTTCTTCATGTTTCATCCCCCAATTCATAGTTTTGTTTCAAAAACATACAGAGGTGATCAGTCTTTCACACCGCCGATGGTCAATCCTTTAATGAAATATTTCTGGAAGAATGGATAAGACAAGGCGATCGGCAGGGTCGCAATGACGACCATGGCCATCCTTGCAGAATCCTGCGGTATCGACTTCAAAATGGCACTGTTCTGGTTGGAAAGCATGGCATTCTGCTTAATGAAGTCCATGTTATTCTCGATCCGCATCAATAGGGACTGAAGCGGGATCTTGTTGGGATCATCAATGAATAGCAGAGCATTGAACCAGTCATTCCAATACGCGAGCGTACTGAAAAGGGCGATGGTAGCAATACCCGGTATGGATAACGGCAGTACGATCGTGAGGAAGATCCTCATCTCTCCTGCACCATCAATTCTCGCTGATTCGAGAATGGCCTCCGGCACTGAACGAAGGAAGAATGTCCTCATGATGATAATGTAGAATGCATTCACGGCCATCGGAAGGATGAGGGCCCACATCGTATTCTTCAGATCAAGGAACTGAGTCATGACGATGTAGAACGGGACCATCCCCCCGCTGAACAGCATGGTGAAGAAGGCAATGAATGTAAACTGTTTACGGAACTTGAATTGCTTGCGCGAGATAGCGTAGGCATACATGGAGATGACCGTCACGCTGAGGAAGGTTCCCACTACGGTCACAAAGATGGTGACACCATAGGCCTGTAACACTTGGGCCTTCATATCCCATAGATACTTATATGCATCCAGGCTCCACTGCTCCGGAATGAGCTGATAGCCATTCTCCGCAAGGGATTGCTCATTGCTGATGGAGATAATGATGACGTACAGGAACGGGAAGATGCACATGAAAGCAAAGCTACCGAGCAGCACATGCATGAGGACGCTTGTCTTACCTGTGAATCCATAGGGGTTATACGATTTGGGCTTCTTGACGGCCGGCTTCCCCTTAAGTCCGACCTCCGTGGTCTTGGTCGTCGTTTCCACCTGACACACTCCTTTCGTTCAGATTAGAAGAGGGCATTGTCTTCGTCGATCTTCCTGACAATGTAGTTGGTAATCAATATGAGGACGAATCCGACAGTGGCCTGATAAAGACCTGCGGCTGTGCTCATCCCGATATCCCCCATGGTCATGAGTCCACGATAGACATATGTATCAATGACATTCGTAACGGAGTAAAGCGGTCCGGAATCACGTGGAATCTGATAGAACAACCCGAAATCGGCGCTGAAGATGCTTCCGATGTTCAAGATGGTCAGGATGACGATAAGCGGCATGATCATCGGGATCGTCACATGGCGGATTTGCTGCCACTTGTTCGCTCCATCGATCATGGCGGCTTCATAATGCGTCCGGTCAATACCTACAATGGCTGCCAAATACACGATCGAACTGAATCCGACCCCTTTCCACTGGCTGATGAAGGTGATGAAATACGGCCAGTATTTGGGCTCGTTATACCAGGAGACGGGCTCGATGTTGAAGTAACCGAGTACGCTGTTGAACAATCCCCTATCGACGCTCAGGAAGGCGAAGACGAAGTAGCTTACGACCACCCAGGAAAGGAAATGCGGGAAAAGCATGCCCGTCTGGTAGATTTTCGCCAGCTTCTGCTTTGTAATTTCACTAAGAATGATGGCTACTGCTACGGATAGGATAAGGCCGACGACGATGAAAAGAATGTTATAAAGCAGGGTGTTCCGTGTGATGACGAATGCGTCATTCGTGCTGAACAAAAATTTGAAGTTTTCGAATCCGACCCATTCACTCGTAAAGACGCTGGCAAAGAATCCGTCCGGGTGAAACCGGAAGTTTTTGAAGGCGATCACTTGACCGAACATGGGAATGTACTTCATGACGATCAGCCAGATGAGGCCTGGCAGGATCATTAAAAGCCAGATCCGGTTGTCGTATAGATCTTTGAAAAATTGTTTGACTCTGTTCATGTTTCTCCTCCCCTCGGTGCTATACTCTCATTATATGAAAACCCTTTCATTTGAAATAGTTGAGATATCTTAGATTTACTGGTCAAAGTAAATAGTTGTTTTTTTCAGTCAAAGGAATGGTGGATACGGCTTTTGGATTTGGAGGTTTTTTTGTAATGAGTGCATCTGTTAAACCGTTTATCTTCAGCGGTTTTAAAGCTTCCAATCTACTTTCCTGAATCAAAACGCAGGAGATAGCTGAGTGCTTTACAGTGGAAGAATTCTAACCAATCATCATCCCCCGATTCCCCTATAAAAAAATCCCTTTAATAAAAGGGATCAAACTCGCTGCTTTCTCCATTCTGAAGGAGTGGCGTTTTCGTATTTTTTAAACTGCTTATAGAAGTAGGTGGCGTCGGTATAGCCTACACGTTTACCGATTTGGCCAGCTTTCTCATGAGAGTTTAATAGGAGTTTCTTGGCCCGGTCAATGCGAAGTTTATTCAAGTACTTGGTGAAAGAGTCCCCGGCTTCCTTCTGGAAGAGCTGGCCAAGGTAGATAGGATTGATGTGGAAGCGATGGCCCAACGTTTTGAGGGACATATCCTCCGAATAATGTTGATGGATATACGTCAGGACCGTCTGGATGATCGGACTTCTCTTTTCTTCACCTTGACCTTCTCTTTCCATCCATTTCATACACGTGTCAAGAAGCCTCATCGCATCCTCCTCTCCTTCTATATGGAGGATCTCATGGATGATCTGGACATACTGACCGTATTCCAAAGATAAGAGGAAGCGCCCTTTCATCTGGAAGAAGGTATCAAGAAACACACTTTTCAATAGGAAGGGGTCAGAGGAGAGCTGAATGAAGACGTTGCCGAGTTCCTCGCGTACTCGTCCATACTCCTCGTTTGCCAGCCCCTCGAGCATCTCCGGCTTCAAATAGTTCCGGACATCGATTGTCTTGATGGAAGGAGAGAGAATCATATCCTCTGCAAGGTGTTGCTCCTGATCGGGAAGGATCATCTTTAATTCACTCGCACGCTCCAGCTCCTTCATCACTCTTGGGGTTTCACCGATCTCTTCCACTCTTCCGCTTGTCACCAGGATCCCTTTCCTTTCGTCTACAATCGGGGTTATTCGCTCTAACTCAGCTTCAACATGTGCAGGGTCCCATAAGATCATCAAGTCCCCTTGTGGAGTGGTGACGCAGATGGATGGCCCGGTTTCAATCTGTTTCTGAACCTTTACACTGTCACTGTCCTCGACTTTGAGAAGCCCGAGATGAAAGGGGAACGGGAGAGTCAATTCAGGATAGAGCGCCAGCCTTTCCTGAAATTCACGGAGGGGCATCTTCCCCATCATGTACCTCCAGATGGAGTGATCCCGCAGGATGAGAATCGATTCCTCTCCAAGATCCTGCTGATCGAGTTTATCTTTTATATGAAGAAGGGAGGAGACCAGTTCATCCTCATTCACCGGCTTCAATAAATAGTTTTCGATTCCCAGGACGAGCCCCTTTTTAATTAAATCAAACTCCTGGAATCCAGAAAGGACAATGGCTTTCACTTCCTCCTGTTCTTCCTTCAGTGCTTCAATGAGCTCGAGCCCCGTCATTTCCGGCATTTTTATGTCGGTGATCAGAACGTCGAATGCAATCGTCCTGGATAATTCCAGAGCTTCTCTGCCGTTTCTCGCTTTGGCCACCACTTCAAATCCAAGGGACTCCCAATCCAATAGATAGGTCAGTCCATCCAAAATCAATGGTTCGTCGTCTACAATCATCACCCGGATCATTTATTGCACCTCTTTCATGAATGGTAGAGTGATCTGTACGGTCGTCTTTACACCCGCTATGCTTTTTATCTCCACCCCGTATCCTTCTCCATATTTCAGTCGGATCCGGCGATGGACATTCCCCACACCGATGGAGCTGGTGGATCCCACTTCCTCCTTTAACCTTTCCATGATGCTGTGAAGTCGATCCTGCTCAATCCCGGTACCATTATCTTCAATAATGATTCTGGCCGTATCGCCCATTTTATGGATCGAGACACTCAAGTGATTATCCTGCCTATCCCTCCTGAACCCATGAATCAAAAAGTTTTCGATGAAGGGCTGCAAGATGAAAGGTGGTAGATAAAGGGACTTCAGCTCCTCTTCCACATACAGTTCAGTCGTCAGCTGATCAGGGAAGCGGACCTTGAACAGCTCGATGTATTGATGGGCATGATTGATTTCATCCTCTACAGGCACCAGGTCTGCGGACTTCAAGGAGTAGCGGAACAGGTGGGCAAGCTGTACGATCATTTTTGCAGACGTCCTCCCTCCTTCAGATAGCGACTTCATGCGGATCGCTTCCAAGGTATTGTAAAGGAAGTGTGGGTTGATCTGTGCCTGAAGGTTTGCGAGTTCCGCTTCTGTCTGCTTGAGTTTGGAACGATACACTTTATCGATGTAATCATTCAGATCGTCCAATGTCTTATTGATGGTGTGCGAGATGTCAGTGAGATCATCGTCTACATGTGTCGTCTCGATACGTGCATCGATGTTCCCTTCCTGGACTTCCTTCATCTTGTTCATGATTTCATCCAACCGCTTGGAGTACCCCCTGAGTGCAAAGTAAGGAAGGATGATGGCTATGGTCGTAAGCAAGATCAAAAGGAAAAAGATCGTCGTTTTATACGTGAACAGCTGAGCGATCTCTTTCTCAGGTACAATGGCCGTCACCATGTGCCCGCTCACCGGCTCTATGGATGACTGGATATAATACCGGCCATGATCATCCACCTTCTTTTGCACGGCACTGTAGGAAAGACCGTCAATGAGGGATGTGGGGGCTTTTCCATAGCTGTACAGAATATCCCCCTCCTCATTCGTGATGATAAACGCACTTTTCGCAGGCATATCCGTAAGGGTGAGGAGACCGTCAATGGAGTCGTACCCGAAGTACACCATCGCTTTCCCAAGACGGTCCATGGAGACAGGATCATTGATCTGCTCCTCCACGACAAACATATCCTTAGGCTCTGATGGTTCATCGGTAATGGGAGAAGCTCCTTCTTTATAATGATTCCCCTGTTTCCATCGGCTATGGTCGAATAGATACATATATTCTGTCCCCAGACTTTCATTCCGGATCCGCAGGGCGATCGATTCAGGGTCTCTGGAAAAATAGTTCTTCACGAAGATATCAAAGTTGTATGGGACGAATGAATCACTGTTGGAAAACTTATCGAGCCGGTAGCCGATATAGTCTTGATAGTCATGCTGCAGGGCAAATGCCAGATCCTCGATGAGGGGCTGCTCCTGATACAGTTGCTGGATGCCCTGTCTTACGAACTGATGCTTGCCCTGCAGCTCCGATTTGATCTCGTTGATGATCGTTTCCTGGCGGTCAATTTCCCTTTGAACGATAAAATCAGAATAATAGTCTGTCAGAAAGACAAATAAGACGGTCATCGTCAGAAAAATGATGAGGGAGTATGTAAGAAAGACCCGGTAAAACATCCTTTTGCTGATACGTCTAATCGGCTGTAACGCTTTCATTTCATCACTTCCTCATCAAGGTAAAAAGGGAACAGGAGCTGTGAGCTCCTGTTCACCCTGAAATCACTTTTCCAGTTCGATTGTTTTTATTTCATATGGGTGGAAGGTGAGGTCGATTGGACCTGAAGTGTATTCCGAAAGATACTCATCTTCCATGAGGTTCACTTCCCGCCATTTCCTCACGTCCATGTTGATCCTGCAGGACGTGGTGGCTCCTTCCATTTCATGAAGGCGCACAATGAGCGTACCCCGCTCTTCCGCCTTCTTGACTGTATCGACGATGACGCCCGTTCCGCTGATGGAGAGGAGGGAATTTGTAAACTCCTCAGAGGCCGTTCCCTTCATGACCCTGATGGGGGCATTCAGGTAGGTGGCTTCCCTTTCTACATCATGCTTGGCCGTTTGTCCCGCAAATGGATACAGGGAGTAGACAAAATGATGGTGACCGATATCGGCCTTCGGATCCGGATAAACCGGACCTTTGAGAAGGGAGAGGGCCATGACATTGTCTTTGATCGAATAGCCGTATTTGCTGTCGTTCATGAGGCTGACGCCATAGAATGGTTCTGAAAGGGCCGCCCACTTGTGAGCGACGGATTCGAAGCGTGCCACATCCCAGGACGTATTCCAGTGGGTCGGTCGTTTGACGTTCCCGAACTGGATATCATAGATGGCTTCCGTCGACCGTATCGCTACGGGGAATTCCACCTTGAGGAGCTGTTGACGGGCTTCCCAATCCACATCCGTTTCAAAATCGATCCGTTTGGAATGGGCATAACAATGGATCCGCTGAATGATCTTCACCTGCGGGGCTTCCCACCTGAACTCGATGGTCGTCTGCAGGGGCCCATTATCAAGTATAGTACAGTCCTTCAGTAAATCAATAGACTTGGATTTTTCCATATAATACAGATCAAGATCCCAGGCATCATGGGCCATCGGCTTATCTTCATAGAGTTTCAGGACATTCCCTGCACGTCCCGGCTCGATCATTTCGCGCCCTTCCGCTTTATCGAATATGCTTGTGAATTGACCTTGTTCATTCCAGGATAATCGATAGAATGGCGTTTCCCATGATCGATGGGTAAGATCAATTTCGCTCAAAGGAGATTCCTCTGAAGGACTTGCTCCCGTTGCGGTCAGCGTGCCATATGCAAATGCCTTCACATCCGGCACCAGTACAAGCGTGCCCCCTCCTGACAAGGGTTGGGTCCGTACCGGTTTCCCCTCGTGTTCATAGGAGTCGTGCTCACCCGGGACTGTCATCAGGACCGGTGCTGTGTATTGATGGGGATGCATGAATGACCAGTTCTGCTTTTTGCTGATAATCTGTGATTCCAAGTCGGATACAACACCCTTTTGGATGATTCTCGCCTCATCATACTCAAGATGGGCGTCCTCATACACTTCGTTGATGGAGGAACCCGGGATGATGTCATGGAACTGATTGAGGAGGATTTTCTTCCACCCTTCTTCCAAGGCTTCCCCGGCATACCGCTCCCACCCGTTTAGCAAAGCATGCCAGGCAGCGAGGAACTCCGCTTCCCTGTAGGACAGTTCAAGCTGCCGATTCTGTTCTTTCATCCTGGCTTGGGATGTGTATGTTCCACGATGGTACTCGAGGTACAGCTCTCCGTCCCATGTGTGTACATACTGATCGGTTCCATCCACGGTCTCGTGAAGCTCATCAAAGAAATCCGAGGCACGCGTGGATTGAACTCGAGGCATGCCCGGCACATCAGACAGCTTCCGCTTCATCTCGATCATCTCGCGGTTCACTCCGCCCCCACCGTCCCCATAGCCGTAAGCAAGGAGCAGATTCCGGTTCACATCCTTATCCCGGTATTTTTCCCAGATGCCCTTCACCGTCTCTCCCGTGACGAGCCCGTTGTACGTATAGAACCAGGAGTCTGCAGGCCTGCCCGGCTCCGGGGTCGTGATGAAGTGGGTCAGGATCTCGGAACCGTCGATCCCCCGCCACCTGAACGTATCATGAGGCATGCGGTTATACTGATTCCAGCTGATCTTGGTGGTCATGAAGGTATCAATCCCTGATTTTCGCAGAATCTGCGGGAGCGACCAGCTGTAGCCGAAGACATCCGGAAGCCATAGCGTGCGATTTCGTCGATCGAATTCCTTCTGGAAAAAGGCCTTTCCATAGAGGAGCTGCCGGACGAAGGATTCGCCCGACGGGATGTTGCAGTCGGCTTCCACCCACATGGAGCCTTCCACTTCCCATTGACCCTCTTCGACTTTTTTTTGGATGGCTACGTAAAGCTCAGGCTCTTCCTCCTTCACCCATGCATACAGCTGCGGTTGACTCTGAATGTAGGTGTAATCCGGGTACAGCTCCATGAGGCGGAGAACGGTTGCGAATGTCCTTTTCGCCTTCTCCTTTGTATGTTTGGTGCGCCACAACCAGGCAAGGTCGATATGGGAATGACCAATCGCATGAACCGTCACTTCGGAGTGCTTCTGCCACTTGTTCTTTTCCGCTTCCAGGACAGCTGCTGCCTTCCTCACGCTTTCATAAAAAGACTCTCCCCGATCGGTCCAGTCAATTTCGTAAAATACCCTGTTCAGGAGGGCAATCAAGTTGGAGCGCACACCATCATGTTCGTCCAGCTCCTTGGCCGTTTCCAAAATGGCTTTGGATTTGAAATAGAAATCGTCGACCTCACCATCAAGGAAGCCCCACCACGCTTCTTTCAACCGGTAGTATTGCTCCGACGGGTTCCCACCGCCTTCAAGACCCGACCATAGCTGAATCGTCATATCGAATCGGCCTCCTTCAGGGAGGATCACTTCACGGTGATTGGAATCCACTCCCTGAAACGGTCGTCCGTTCAGGTAAAGGAGTGACTCGAACCCGGAGTTGTTTCCCCCGCCGGTTCGCCCGAGGTCGAGATAAAGCACTGCTCTTCGCTCATCCTCGGGTACATGCAGAGTAGTGTGGAGCCACACATACCGGTCCCGCCCGGACCACGTATCGTGTACATTCATTTCTCCCTCGAAATGGGTTGGAAGGAGATTCTCTTCTCCCTGCTTCGGTTCGTGGACGCCAAATGGGCCGAGCCCCCTGCAATCACGGTAACGAAGTCGATCCAGTTCGTTCAGTCTATTTTCGATTTTTTGGATTGAGTAAAACATACGGACCCTCCGTTATGAAGTGTGGTGTGATTGGGCAAGCGGGCTTTCCGGAACATGGATGCCCAGCTCACTCAGGATGAATTCACTGAACATCGAGTTCGCCCATGCGAACCAATCGCGTGTGAATTCTTCCGGACGATCGGCATCAAATCCTTCATGCATGAAACCTGTTCCCCCGTGGGTGTTCTTGAACATATCCACGATTGCGTCCCGTTCTTTCCTGGAGATGGCTGTCATCCCCTGAACTGCCAGGCCGATATGCCAAATGTAGTGATCCGGGGTATGCGGGCTGCCGATTCCGGAAGCCTTTTTGCCTTCGTAATAGTAAGGGTTGTGACGGCTGAGGATGAAGTTTCGGGTATTCACGTACGTCTCATCTTCTGCGTCTGCATACCCCATATATGGAATTGCCATGAGGCTGGGTACGTTCGCGTCGTCCATCAGGTTATATCGTCCTGCGCCATCTGTTTCGAACGAGTAGATCTTCCCGAATTCCGGATGATCCACTACGGCATGTGCTTCGATGCCATTGCGTATTTCACGACCGAGTGCCGCCATCTTCTCACCCAGATCAGATTCTCCCATCGTAACCAGCATTTCCTTTGCATAGCCGAGGACAACGGCTGCGAACATATTGGCAGGCACAAGATACCCGTATAGGCAGGCATCGTCACTCGGACGGAATCCGGACCACGTCATGCCTGTCGGTACGGAATAGCCGCCCTTTCCGTCGCGCAACAGCGTATCGGATACGCGGCAGTCATCACGTTGGAACCGGTAAGGGGAGTTTTCTTCATGGTCCTGCTCCACCCTCCATAGATCATGGATCACAGCAAGGACTTCCTTAAGCGTCTCATTCAGAACCGTCTCGTCTCCCGTTGCCTTCCAGTACAGATAAGTGAGCTGAATCGGATAGCAGAGGGAATCGACCTCGTACTTACGCTCCCAGATCCATGGTGTCATGTCGGTGTGATCCTGTTGATGCCCTTTATTGTCCGCTGTCCTGTTGAACGCATTGGCATAAGGGTCCATGAGGATGTACTTCCATTGGCGCTGGATGACTTCCTTCAGCATGGAGGCGATTCCCCTGTCCTCTTTGGCCAGGATCAAGTAAGGACGAACCTGTGCAGATGAGTCACGGAGCCACATGGCCGGGATATCACCTGTAATGACAAAGGTTCCCTCTTCATCCTTCTTCAAGGTGGTCTGGTACGTATTCAAAAAGCATTTTTCGAATAACGTATACACTTCGGGATCCTGCTCGTAGGCTTTCTTTACCTTCTCCAGTATGTGTTGAAATGAGGCTGGTATCACTTGTTCTGTCATCGTCTCCACTCCTTATTCTTCATCAATGATCATGGTGATGATTTCATACGGTCGAACGGCGCATGCCGCTTTTCCTGTACCGATCTGTTCCTTCTTTTCTTCAAGTATGGTAGAACGGTAGAGCACGCTGCCCTCTACGATCAACAACTGCTCCTCCGCTGTCGGATTGAACCAGCGGACGATGATCCCAGTTCCCTTCAGTGATGGTTTGATGGCCGTAAGCGTAAGGGACTCTCCTGTCCACTTGAAGGGGGCTTCAACTCTTGAGCCGTTCCCATCATTCCGCTCGACCTGGACCACGGTCGGATCGATTGGATAGCTGTACGCTCTGTTATACATGTTGGATTCAAGAACCGATCCTGCATGAGGAATGATCATGAAGGATGCCGATTGCTCCCCGATGCACTGTGCTTCCGGAGTATCGAACACACCCCAGTCACCCAGTTCCCCGACAGACCGCAATAAGGTGAGCTCCACGACGTTTCCTCCTGTGATCTCGTATTCATGGAGACCGATGCCTGCCACCGTGAGACCCTGCACCCCGTCATCAAGACTGGCGAATCGTTGCATATGGTGGTCGAATGTCGGATTCGCCCACTGCCTTTCTGGTTGATTGGGACGCTTGACGATTTCGAAGATACTGTCCGCATAGTGATGGTCATTTCCCTTGCCGACCGGGAATCGGGCCCGGATACGGTGATCCCTCACCTGGTTATCCATCTTCACATCCACCTTCAGCCCCTCTGCTCCTTTCAGGAGGGTGAGGGTCGTCGTGATCGGGAATTCCGTCAACTCTTCTGATCGAGTTGAAGTACGCTCAGGATGCCATACCAAGTTTTCACGTTCTTGCTGGAGATGTTCATGAGCGCTTTTCGGGATGATCATGGTTGTGCGGATCTCAACGATGGATTTGTATGGGGTATCCGTGACGACATCGATAGCAGACAGGGCATCTTCCGTCGTAAACCTGAGGCGATCGCCGGTTTCCTTGAACATGTATTCGTTCCCGATATCACCGCTATCCTCATAGACGCCGAGATTCGGATATTTATAGCCTGTGCGTTTATCCACAAGGCTATAGCTTCCATTCTCATGGATGGTCACCAGAAGGTTCCCGTTTTCAAGCTGACGCTTCTCCTCGTTCCACATCCCTTCTCCCACTATTCTTTCATCTGAAGGAATGAGGTGTACCACTTCATAGCCGAGAGCCGTCGTGAAGTCGATGGGGAACGTGATGCTGATCTCCCTGCCGTAGTAAGGACGCCTGAAGCCATCACGCGGCAGATCATATCCGAAGGAAACGCCATGGTCCTCTACATGGACCGGGATCAACGTCCCATCAGCGCGCTCCAATGCATATACCGGAAGCTCACGACCTTTTAATAACCCAGGGATCTCACGGAAATCCCTGTCGCTGAAGTAGATCTTATCCACCATCACCTTTTGGGTGATCACCCGGGATGATGCTTCCGTATGGAAAAGGATAAGGGGTACTGCCAACGGATCGGCATGCCCGGTATCAAGACCTGACGCCATGTCGCGGAGCTGCTCATGGATAAAGCGCTGCGCTCCCTTCTCCACCTTCTCGAATCGCGTCACCATCTCCCTGTGGACTTCATCGACACTGCACCCGCAGATGCTATCGTGTGGGTGATTCTCCATGAGGAGCTTCCAGTAGTATTCGGAGAAATCCCGATGCAGATCCCGATCCCCCACAAGAACACCAAGGGGTTCAAGCACTTTCTCCAGCAGCAGCTGGCAGTGGTCGTTCGCCTGTTTCAAATAGATGCGCGCTGAAGCCGTGTTCACAAGCGTTGACCAACCATCGGTCTTTTGATTCCTCATCTCCCCACGGATCGTTTGCAGATCATCGGGTAGCTCGTTTTTCACGTCGTCTATGTATGCTTTGAAGCTCGAATGCTTAAACGTCACATCCGGCATGAGTTCGTTGGCGACTTCAATGGCCGTCGTAATGTCTGCCTGCAAGGGTTGATGATCGCATCCGTTCATATACAGGAGCTGGGAAGTCGAGGCAAACCGCTCCGACTCCGCGAGCTTCTTCTCCCAATATGCTTTCGCCCCTTCACGGTCTGAAGGAACTTCATTTCCATTCGAGTACCAGTTGGCAAACAGGATCCCGAGCACCTGCGTTCCGTCCGGTGCTTCCCAAACCATCTCGGAATAAGGAGACGAGAACTCATCATGGTGCACCTGGTTATTAAAGCCCGTCGGGGTCACGCCCCTTCCGAAGGCGGCTGTATCTATGCCGGCCTGTTTCAGAAGCTGGGGTGCCTGACCGTAGACGCCGAATGTGTCTGGATAATATCCGAGATACCCGTCCTGCCCCCACTCTGCCGTATCCTTCATCCCATAAAGGAGATTGCGGACATTGGCCTCCGAGCTTGTAAGAAAGGCATCCTGCAGAATGTACCACGGTCCGACGATGAGCCTGCCCTCCCGGATATACGCCTTCACTTCCGCCTCCCTTTCCGGCCTGACGCCAAGGTAGTCATCTACCATGATGGTCTGCCCATCAAGGTGGAAACTATGAAAATCAGGATCTTCCTTTAATTTCGCGAGCAGATCATCGAACAGTTTGACCAGATAATATTTATGTTCTTCCAAGGACATGTACCATTCCCGGTCCCAGTGGGAATGAGAGATGATATGCGCTGTCTTTTTCCCCATCAAGCTTTTCCTCCTGTCGCTGCAAATTGGTTATAGCGGTTCATGGATACCTTCATGATCCAGTAGGCCGGCATGACGCCCAAGGCAAATGGAATCAACCCAGGCATCTGATAAATGAGATAGCCTACCATCGTGAGGCCGATCGTGATGACCAGGTTCTGCTTGAAGCTGATCAGGGTGAGGATGAATGGCTGGATCAAATAATGTTTGAGCGATTGCTCAAAATGGACGTAATACGGGAAAACATATAAAAATGAAAAAACATATAGGATTGAGAGGAATAGGATGATTGCCGTGCTGAACAACACGACGATTCCTTTCAGTTGGGTAACGAGATATAGATCCAGGGCAAGGAAAACACCGATTGATGTATAAATCCATCCGATTGCATTCGTCTTCCAGAAATGCGCCTTGTAGTAGCGATGATAGCCATCGTAGATCGGCTCTTCGAGACCGCCCTTCAGCCATCTCCGTGTGGTGGCGAATAGGGCCGTTGTGGCAGGAAAGAAGCCCAGAACGACTCCACCAAGAAGGATATGCATGAACCAGATCACATTGAGCTGCATCGTCTTCCAGATCCAGAGGCTCGCTTCTGTGAACAGACTTCCCAAGCGATTAAACATGTACATCTTCCTTTCCGTATGTCTTCCTCCACACATAGGCTGCCCCTATGAGCTGAGCCTGGTCCAAATGGGTACAGACTTCCACAGTCGGCTTCACCTTTGCAATCGGCTTGGCCGTCATGACATGATCAAGCTCAGTCTGCAACCGCTGAAGGAAGCTCGGCTGTCTCGTAATGCCTCCTCCCACGAGGATTTTCTCGGGATCAAGCATATATTGAAGATTGAATATCCCGACAGCCATGGTATGGAAGAACTGATTGAGGGATTTCTCTGCTGCTGCATGACCCTTTTCAGCCTCTTCGAACACACGCGAGCCGGTCCATGCGGCTCCATGTGGGGGCTCATCCTTCAGACGCTTCGTCAGGGCAAATGATGATCCACGTTCACTCCACGTTTCATGGCCTTCCATCAGGGAATAACCGAATTCTCCACCATGGAGGTTCGCTCCCTTATGCAGCCGACCGTTTATGACGATCCCTCCGCCGATCCCTGTGCCACACACGATGCAGGCAAATGTATCACAACCGGCACCAGCCCCGCTCCACTGCTCTGCAAGGGCCGCACAATTGGCGTCATTCTCCATTGTGACCGGCAACCCGTATCGTTCGTGGAATAAAGCACGCAGATTCACGACATGGATGAAATTCACCGCACTATGCCCGAGGACAAAACCGGCATCCGTTACGCTGCCTGGAGAACTGATGGCGATCCCCTCTATATGGTGGTCCCTCTGCCATCTTCCCAGGACCTGATCGACATGAACGCTGAATTCCTCTACACTGACAGGCGTCGGGACCTCCTCTTTCAGAACAATGTCAGCATGACTGGTGACCAGGGCGAATTTCGTCAACGTCCCACCGATATCAATGGCGAATAGATGTTTCATCACATGCCGCCTCTCCCGGTAATCGATTCGATTCCGCCAGTTTCCTGAACCAGTCAGCACTCTTCTTTTTCCTGCGTTCGCCACTATCAAGATCGAACTCAACAAGCCCGTAGCGGTTTTTGTATTCATTGAGCCATGACCAGCTATCGATATAGGTCCATACATGGAATCCATAGCAATTGGAGCCTTCACCAATTCCCTTATGGAGCCATTTCAGGTGCTCTTCAAAAAACTCGATCCGGTACTCATCCTGTATGGATCCCGCCTCGTCCCTGAAACGGCCTTCCCCCTCGACACCCATGCCGTTCTCAGCGATAAACCAAGGGATATTCCCGTATTCATCACGGATCTGAATGGCGATGTCATAGATCCCCTTCTCATAGATCTCCCATCCCCGGTGCGGATTCATCTTTCTATCAGGCCACTCGTAATGGAGGAAGGAACGATCCAAGACATGTTCAGCCCCCTCATCCCCTGCCTTCACCCTTCTCGGCTGATAATAATTGACCCCGAGAAAATCCACCGGGTTGTCTTTGATCAACTTCAGGTCATCGGGGTACATGTTGACACTGATGCTTTCATTCCGTATAAACTCACATAAGACATGTGGGTATTCACCCTTGACGACTGGGTCAAGAAAACTCTTATTGAATAGGGCGTCTGCTAGTTCTGCCGCCTTCACATCCTCCACATTCTCTGATCTCGGATAACTCGGCGTCAGATTCAGTACGATGCCGATCCTTCCCCGATGCTCATTCTTCCGGAAAGCCTGTACTGCCTTGACATGGGCAAGCAAGGTGTGGAACCCAGCCTGACAGGCTCTCCTGATGTTGAACACACCAGGTAGATGCTTATCATTCAAGTAGCCCATCTCTACAGGGACAATCGGTTCATTGAAGGTCACCCAGTCCTCTACAAGATCCCCAAAACATTTAAAAGCCGTTTCCGCATATAAGGCGAAAGCTTCCGCTGACTCCCTGATATCCCATCCACCTTTCTCATAAAGCCAATACGGCATGTCAAAATGAAAAAGATTCACCACGGGGCGGATGCCCTGGTCAAGCATTCTGGTGAACACATCACGGTAAAACTCCACTGCTTCGTCATTCAACGTGTGACCGTCGGGCAGCAGCCTCGTCCATGAAATCGATGTACGATAGGAATTGAACCCGAGCTCTTTCATCAGTGAAATATCTTTTTTATAATTGGCATAAAAACCTGTTGTCTCCTCAGGCCCAATCCTTTGATAAAAGACGTGTGGCTCTTTCTGGAACCAATGATCCCAAACGCTCGGAGACTTCCCCCCTCGGCTTGAAGCCCCTTCCATCTGAGGCGCCGATGAAGCCGCTCCCCACATAAAACCTTTCGGGAATTCCATTATCCCCACCCCCTTTTAGAAATCGCTTACATTTTCTCTTATCCCTATCATATAGACAAAAAATCAACCATGGAACTGCCTGGCAGGAAGTCCTTTAATAAAGGCAGGAAAACTTTAATATGGACAGTTTATGAGAGCGAATTGGTGGCACCCAAGAAAAAAACCTTCCACCATAAGCGGAAGGTTCACCTTGATTACTTCACATATTTCTCGAACGTCATGTTCTTGGAGTAAATCTCTTTAGCTGCATCTTTCCCAACATAGCGCAGATGCCACGGCTCGTAAGCATACCCGGTTTCATTTTCTTTTCCTTTAGGGTAACGGATGATGAATCCATATTTATGGGCGTTTTTCGCGACCCATTTTCCTTCTTTCGTGTTGGCGAATTTTTCTACGAGGTCATAGCCGACGGATGGACTGGTCACATCCATGGCAAGACCGGTCTGGTGCTCGCTTGTTCCCGGTTTAGCACTGATTCGGCTTGCGTACTTTTCCCCGTAGGTGCGTTTGTAGTAGTTATACAGTTCCGCCTGTCTGTCGTAGGAGCGGTAGCCGGACTGTGCGTAAAGCTTCACGTTATCTTTCCAAGCCGCCTTCATGAGGGCCTCGAAGTTCGGGACGGCGCGGCTGTCCATGAGACGCTTTGGATCGTTGTAGCTGAAGGCGAATTTAACCTTTGGTTCTACGAGTTTCGCAGCTTTATAGTCTTTCCCTACAGCGACTTTTTTGTTCACGAGGAGATGCTCGATCGGCTGTTTGAGCTCGGCGCCGACTTTGTTGTCAATGATATTCGTACCACCTATGACGGTGAACTGCGTCAATTTGTTTTGATCGATGACGACTTTGACAGGGGTGGAGACGTAGGTTTTCTCGACGAAGAGGAGCCCCCCTCCGTCTTTCGCTGCCAGAGCGGATGCCGATACTGCATCGGTCATATCCTTTCCAGTGACCACATACGATTTCTTTTTCGTGCCCATGAGCTTGGCGATTTGTGCAGATGTGTCGTAGCGATCGCTGCCACTGATCCTGATTGGTTTAGGAAGCTGTTTCTTCACTTTTTCCGAAACGGCTTTTGTACGACCGATCACGATGGTGCTTTTCTTCCCTTTCAGCGCTTTTTTCGTAGCGGCCGGAAGACTGTCGGACTTGGTTAATAGAATCGGCATCTTATTCTTAGCTGCATACGGGGCAGCAGCCAATACATCGTGCAGGTAACCGCTGTAAGCGACCACAGCCTTAGATGAAGCCGGAAGCTCCTTTGCCACCAAAGCAGCCGTCTCGTAGCTGTCTTTCCCGCCGATCCGCTTCACCTTTGCCTTGATCGTTTCATCGATCACCTTGTCAGAAAGGTTCTTTTTTCCACCAAGGAGAATGATGGTTTTCGGGTTCAGCCGTTGAATTTCCTTGCGTGTGGCTGAAGACAGTGCGGTTGGATTCGTCAGAAGCACCGGGGCATCCAGATGCTTGGCGAGCGGCGCAGCAACAGCGGCTTCCGAAAGATCCTTCCCATTCACGAGGATGACGGTCTTCGCCCCGCTCTTCCATCCTTTTTTGGATACAGCGACCGACGTTTGATACCGGTCATTGCCACTGACCCGATCAAGGGAATATGCAGACGCAGTCTGGCCGCCCACGATCATCAAGATGATCACGGCGAACAGGCTTGATAATGATATTTTATACATGCTCTTCAATTGTTTTCCTCTTTTCACTAATCAACTAGTTTCATGAAAAATATTCCTGTTCCCTAGTATAATAGTTTCATATGGAGATAACTAGCAAAATTTTCTTTTTTTCGACAACATGACACAAGGGGACGTTTCCTGTGCGTCATTTTTTTTGACGCATCGGAACCGTCCCCATGCTTCACTCTATTCTATTTTTTCCAGTAGTGTGTAGGCTTGTTCTTTTGTTTGGACGGCGAGGAGCTGGTTGCGGAAGTCGTCGTCCATGAGCTGGCGTGATAGGAGCTGAAGGATCTTCAGGTGTTCGTTGCCGGCGCTTTGCTTCGGTACGGCGATCATGAAGATGAGCTTGGCTTCGGATCCGTCGAGGCTCTTCCAATCTACTCCGTCCCGTTTGATGCCGAAGACGACGCTTGGTTTTTGGACCGAATCGGACTTACCGTGCGGAATGGCGATGTTCATGCCGATCCCGGTGGAGCTTTCTTCTTCACGGGCAATGATGGCTTCCTTGAAGTCTGCGGTGGAAGCGATGCTTCCATTGGCATGAAGCTTGGTGATCATTTCGTCGATGACGTCATCACGGGTCTCCCCGGCGAGGTCGATCTCGATCAGGTCGAGGTTCGTGATATCGGTCAGGCGGTTGATTTCAACCGGTACTGCAGCCTGTGTTGCCTCAGGCGCAGTTTTGTGTACGGCAGGTTCTTCACCTTTCTCCTCTTCCGGTACGCTGACTGAGACACCTTCAGGAGTAAGGGCTTCTTCCACAATGTCTTTTTTCAATAGATTCACAACGATGGCTGCGACGAATGAGCCGACGATGACGGCGACGAAGAACATGAATACATTATCCACGGCACCAAGTACGGCAACGATCGGACCACCGTGGGCGACGCGGTCTCCTACGTGACCGAGCATGGCGATGACGGAACCGGTCATGGATCCGATCATGATGCTCGGGATGACGCGGAGTGGATCTTGTGCAGCAAACGGGATTGCTCCTTCGGTGATCCCGAAGAGTCCCATCGTGAACGATGCTTTTCCTGTTTCTTTCTCGGCGGCATGGAATTTCTTGCGGCCGATGAATGTTGCGAGTCCCATGGAGATCGGCGGGATACAGATGGCCGCGGCAATCGGGCCCATGATCTCATAGTTTCCTTCTCCGATCATGGCAGATCCGAAGAGGAAGGCGACCTTATTGACCGGCCCACCCATATCGAATGACACCATGGCTCCAAGGATCAAGGCAAGAAGGATGGAGCTTGTTCCCTGCATACCGGCGAGCCAGTCTGTCAGGACTTCAAAGATATTCGCAACCGGCGCCCCGATCAGATAAACGAAGGCAAGGCCGACGATGAGGGAGGCGAGTACCGGGATGATGATGATCGGCATGATCGGCATGATGGCTTTTGGTACTTTGATCTTCTTGATCAAGAGAGCGGCATACCCTGCAAGGAAACCGGCGATGATCCCACCGATGAATCCGGCTCCTGCTTCACTTCCATAAAAACTTCCGTTGGCGGCGATGAATCCTCCGACGACACCTGGTGCAAGACCCGGCCTGTCGGCGATGCTGTAGGCGATGAACCCGGCGAGGATCGGCACCATGAACGTGAAGGACGCAGAACCGATGGCTTCGATATGCTTCCAGAATGAATCATCCGGAATGACGAGTCCGCCCGGCGTTTTCTGGCCTCCGAGTGTCAGGGCCACGGCGATGAGCAGACCGCCGATGACGATGAACGGAACCATGTACGATACGCCGTTCATAAGGTGACGATAGATTGGGTTTTCTTTCTTATCGGACTTCTTCTCGGTCTGTCCGCTTGATTGATGGATCGGAGCATCTCCGTCGATCACCTTTTGGATGAGTTCCTTCGGCTTGCGGATCCCGTCCTGCACGCCCGTGACGAGGAGCTGCTTGCCGTTGAAGCGGTCTTTATTGACGGTTTTATCAGCGGCGATGATGATGCCTGCTGCTTCCTGGATGTCTTTATCGGTCAGTTCGTTCTCGACACCGATGGAGCCCTGTGTCTCGACTTTTATTTCGACGCCCATTTCTTTGGCTGCTTTTTCGAGGTTCTCGGCGGCCATGTATGTATGGGCAATTCCATTTGGACATGAGGTGATGGCTAGTATTTTCATAGTGTTTGTCTCCTTTATCGAAATCGCTTACATTTACTATACACCGAGAATCCTGTCGAAAAAGGTCAAGTTGTTACCGGAGGTTGTGGTAAAAGTGGATATATTGTTTTTCCCGGGGTTATGATGCTTGGCTACAAATACCTTGGTTCCATAGATTGGACGTGTCTTTCCGCTCCGGTCGACCGCTTTCCTGCGAGGCGGGCGGTGAGCCGCTTCGGCAGGCCTGCAGGGTCTCACCTGCCCGCTACTCCCGCTGGAGTCGGTCGACCTCCACTGCAAGACACTTGTGCGAAATAGTAGAATAAATTCCTGACGATTGGTCTGTAAATAGAATCCCGCACGCATACTTATGTCTCTTTTCATCACGAGCCGAGGAATTACTAACCCTTTCATCTCTGTGTTTCATTTAAAATACTAAATAAAAAAAGAGGCCGTTTCACACGGCCCCGAGATGGGTCAGGAATGTCATGGCGTCACGGTCGGAGAGGAGCTGCTCGATCCGTTCCGGGTTCTCGGTGAGGTGCGAGATTTCCTGGAAGAGCTGGCGGGATTCGGCCGGTTCGGTGCTTTTGACGGCGAGGAGGAAGACGAGGGAGACTTTCTCCTCGCCCCATTCGATCGGTTCACGCAGGGTGGCGATGGCGATGGCCGACTGGTGGATGAGGTCGGGATGACCATGGGGAATGGCGATCCCTGCCCCGATGGTGGTTGCCGACATCCGTTCGCGGATCATGGCATTTTCTATGTAGGCATGATCGACGAACCCTTTGTCCACGAGGGTCCCTGCAAGCTTCCGGATCAACTCGTAGCGGCTGGAACCTTCCTGTTGAAGAAAGACGAGGAATGGGTTGGCGAACTTCAGGATGACCGATTCCTTTTGTCCCCTCTGCACCGGGTCCTCGAGGTACGTCAATCGCTCCTTCAGCCTTTCTTCATCTTGTTTTCCGAGCAGCGGGGAAACGACGATCGCCGGGACGCCCATGTCGGGAAGGCTGATCGTGGAAATGATGAGATCCGCCTCGCTTGTCTCGAGGAAGGACTGCAGCTCCCCTTTACCGATGCTTGCCAGCACAAGGACAGACGTGAATTTCCGCTCGATTTTTGTACGAAGGAGCTGGGACATCCCCATCCCCATATGACAGACGATGACGACTCTTTTCACGTCTGTTATGGGTTGTTGCAGGCGCTCGAGTGATGCCTGGAAGTGTAGGGTGATATAGGCGGCTTCCTCTTCCGGCACCTCGATGCCTTCCAGTTCTTCAAGGACGAGCATGATCCGGTCGAACATGAACGGATACATCCGCTTGATGTCCCCGAGCATCACATTTGTGACTGGAAGTCCGTATGTCAGGCGATTCAACGTGGAATTCAAGTGCACGGTCAGACCGTTGAAGAGTTCCGGGTCACTGTAAAAATCCACGCCGTGCATCTCGGACAGCTTCCCGAGAAGAAGATCCGTCACTTCCCCGAGTCGATTGTCGTGGCCGGTGAGCTCGCGGATCGCTTCGTCGTCCTGATATCGGAACTTCCCACCAAGGAAGTGCAGGGCCAGGTATGCCTGCTCCGCTTCGGGGAAGCGCACGGAAAAATACGGCTCGATTCCTTCGAGGAATGCCACCGTCCACCCATATTCTTTTTTCACCATAATCATCGTTTTTTCTTTTTCCGAAAGGGAGATCGTCTGCTGCAGCTTCGTCCGCTTGATCATGAGGAGGGTATGAACGACGATCCGTTCGAAGGTTTCATCGGTCAGATGAAGATCGAACCTCTCCTGCAGCTCTTCAAGCCTCCGCCGCACGATGGTGATCTCATGCTGGGTGAATTGAGCGCTAATGAAGGAATCCGCCCCATCATCCACGAGTTGTGAAAGCCGCGTCAAAGCCAGACGACGGTTCAGCTCGGTCCCTTCGATCGTGAGCCCCACCTTCTGCTTTGACAGAAGCTCCAGATCAAACCGTTTCAACCAGTCCCCGATCCGTTCGAGGTCCTTCCTGATCACCGACTTGCTTACATAATACCGGTCTACCAGGTTCTGCACGACGACAGGGTCTGTATTCATGAGAAGAAAGTACGCAATCTGGACGATCCGATCCTCCTCATCCACATGACTGCTTCCCCTCGTTTGCAGTTCGCGGTATAGCTCCGCACGGTCGCGTCCGCCGATTTCCAGGCAGATTCCCTGACCCGGCTTCCGGATCAACTCCGCCGTCGGATAGGCTGCAATGGATTCCTGTATCACCTTGAGGTCGTTCCGCACCGTTTTTTCGGAACAGTGCAGCTCCTCACTGAATTCTTTGATCAAGACATATTCATGATGCCGGCTCACCAGCATCCGCAAGATCTCCTGCTGTCTTTCATTCATGCTCGTCACCTTCTCTGTTTTGACAGGGAGTTTTATCTATTTATGATACTTTTTGCTTACGGAAATGTAAACAAACGTTTGGATGGGGGGCATGGATTGAGTACTGTCCCGGGTGGTGGGGTTAAACAGTTGTTTAGGTTTGGTGGTGGTATGAGATGCTCCACCCGTTTGTAGTGGGTGTGAACAATAATCGGAATGTAGAATGGCTGAGCGTGTTAGCAGAGCTCTTATTTGCTTCTTTTTGTAAGACCTAGCGGAATGGTTCGCTTATTTGCAAATAGGGTCCTGATATCAGCGATACTAAAGGTCGAAAACACTCCATCCCACCTTTATGACATCATTCGACAATTCTCGCAGCCGCTTTTCCCTGTTTTAAGGGTTCGGTCACTGTCTGGTAGGTCCAGTGGCCGCAAATACTTGCGAATTCCAAAAAAATAATTGCGAAAATCCAACACTTATTAGCGGAACTGAAAAATTTATTTGCGAGTCGGATTTCAGGTCTTTTTTTTATTTGCGAACGAAGGTGTTTACGTATGATTGAATGACATCTCTTGCACTCAACACGTTTTCCATACGAACCCCGCCCATTATTTGCAAACCCGAAATCGGACCCGAACCCACCCAACCCCCACACAAAAAAAGAAACGCAAAACCAAAAGGTCCTGCGCTCCCCCTTTATTCATTACACATGCGAAACAATCAATTCAACCTGACCTTCCACTTCAAACGTTTCCACATCGGCAGGGATGATGAGATGCATGCCCTTTTCCAAGACGTGGTCTTCTCCCTGCACGCGCAGTGTCCCGGCTCCGCTCAGTACGCTGGCGAGCTGGAACGGCTTGTCCTGGATGAAGGATGCGTGGCCGTTCACTTCCCATTTATGCACGGTGAAGTATTCTGCTTCGACGAAGGTGGTGATGGTCACGCCGTCGCGGCTGTCGACTTTCGGCTCCACAGATTCCGCGGTATGTGGGATCGTGGTCACGGCGATGGATTTGTCGATGTGAAGCTCACGGGTGTTGCCGTCTGCATCGGTACGGTCGTAGTCGTATACACGGTACGTCGTATCGGAGCTCTGCTGCGTTTCAAGGACGAGGGTCCCGGTGCAGAGGGCGTGGATCGTGCCGCTTGGTACATAGAAGAAGTCGCCGGGTTTGATCTTCACGCGACGGAGCAGATCACTCCACTCACCTTTTTCGATCATGCTTGTGAATTCTTCTTTTGAAAGGGCGTTGTGGCCGAAGATCATGTCGGCTCCTTCATCACAGTCGATGATGTACCAGCATTCAGTCTTTCCTAGCTCGCCGTTCTCATTGATATTTGCATAGCTGTCGTCCGGATGAACCTGAACGGACAGATCGGCGTTGGCATCGAGGATCTTCGTCAATAATGGGAATACAGGTGAATCGTAATTCCCGAATAATTCAGGGTGCTGATCCCAAAGTTCCCCGACGGTCTTCCCTGCGAATTCCCCGCTTCGGACGGTACTTTGTCCGTTCGGGTGCCCGGAAATGGCCCAGCATTCACCGGTCTTGTCAGAAGGAATGTCATAACCGAACTGATCCCTGAGGGCCGTCCCTCCCCAGATTCGTTCTTGGAACACGGGTGTTAAGAATAATGGTTGATTCATGATGATCCTCCTATGTATGTAAGAATGAACAGAGCCATTCCTTTTTTCTTCCCCACCTATTTTCTTACATTGTGAGAAGGGTTTCAATCTTTTTTATTCCATTGCCGTGTCGGAGCGGGATGCCAGGAATTGTTCATTGACTGTTCCACCGCACTCCCCTATCTTGGAGCCATATGACCAAATCATAAAATTCGCTTGCCTTGGCATTACTATATAGAGAGATCGGGTAAGGAATACTGTCAGTCTTAAATGAGGTGAAAAAGGTGAGGATCTTTTTATACATAGCACTTGCCGCGGTAGTGGTCGGTGGCATCCTTTTTGTGAATCAAGGAAAAGAAGAGAAGGTGAAGGAAAGGCACTGGATGGGCGCCTGGATGACGGCGATGCAGGAGCCCTTCGATGACGGTGAATCCCATGAAGGGTTCAAGGATCAGACCGTGCGCATGGTGGTCAAACCCCATGTGGACGGAGATCAGGTTCGAATCCGGCTGTCAAACGTGTTTTCTGATGAAGTGCTGAAGGTTGACAAAGTGAGTATAGGCATAACGAAAAAAGGGGCGGAAACAAAGGAAGATCCTGTATCCGTCTCCTTTGACGGTAAAAAGGATGTACGCATCCCGGCCGGCGAAAGGACCTACAGTGATTCGATCCCCATCAAGATCTCTAAAGATGAAGCTCTGACGGTGAGCCTTTATTTCAAAGGGGAATCAGGACCTGCCACCTGGCACCCGCGGTCGATGCAGACGACCTATTCAGCTGATGGAGACGCCGCTGGCAAGGCAGGAAAAGACGGATTCAAATCCATTGAAAAAGGATGGTACTGGCTCGATGGGGTCGATGTGCGGACCGATAAGAAGGTCAAAGGGTCCATCGTCGTCCTCGGCAGCTCCATCGATAACGGGAACGACTCAAAGGTCGACTCCAATCACAGGTGGACGGACTATCTGTCCGAGCGGATCAATGATGAGGCAGACGGAAAATGGACGGTCCTGAACGCAGGAATCTCTGCGAATCAGCTCCTCGACAGTCCTGAGGAAAAAGGGGAAAAAGCCCCTGATCGACTGAAGAGGGATGTGTTTGAACAAACAGGCGTGAAAGGCGTCATCGTCCATCAGGGAATCAACGATATCCGCCATCACCCGGAGACAGATGCCGTGACCATCATCGATGAAATGAAGGCCATGATCAAGGAGGCCCATAAGAACGGCGTCGAAATCTATGGAGTCACGATCTCCCCATACAATGACTCAGGAAAATACACCGCGGAAGGCGACCGGACGCGCCGCAAAGTCAACGCATGGATGCGGAATAGCGGTGCCTTCGACGGGGTGATCGACTTTGATAAAGTGCTGCGGAATCCCGATGATCCATCCAGACTCCAGCCGAAATACAATTCCGGAGACGGTCTGCATCCGAATGAAGCGGGGTACCGGAAAATGGCCGAGACGGTAAAATTGAAGATGTTTGACCATTGAGAGAGGGAGGCAGAGCCCTATCCCCAAAAATTAGTAAGGAGCGGTCCCACCTAGGAGGGACCGCTCCTTTCATTACCTCCTCACAAACGCCCTTCTCTCCGCATATTCCGTACACTTCCTGCACACGAGCACCGGCTCCCCGCGGTCATTCACGTAGCGTTGCGGTTGCACGGGCTTGCGGCCGCATACCGCGCATCGTGACGGCTTGAACCATTGCCTGATTGTATTGAACATTCCTGTTCCCCCTTGCATATGATCCGTTTAATCCAGTGTAGAAAAATCCTCCTCCATTATGCAATCATTTCTACTTCCGTAGTTTAGTTGGAAAGAAATAGTGGTAGAGAATGAAAGACATATACACCAGGAGGGAATACTTATGGCAAAAACGCTGGCAGGACATGCCGCTGCAGACGTCCTTCAAAACTGGGACGTTCAGCATATCTTCGGGATGCCCGGTGATTCGATCAATAACTTTGTTGATGTACTTCGCGGAAAGAAAGACGACATTGAGTTCATCCAGATCCGTCATGAGGAAGTGGCGGCACTGGCCGCCTCGTCCTATGCAAAGCTGACCGGGAAGATCGGTGTCTGCATGACAATCGGCGGACCTGGCGCGATCCATCTGTTGAACGGACTGTATGATGCAAAGGCCGACGGAGCACCGGTGCTGGTCCTCGCAGGTCAGGTGGCGACAACGGAATTGGGCCGTGATTCATTCCAGGAGGTTCATCTGGCACGCATGTTCGACGACGTTTCGGTCTATTCAGAGACCGTAGCCTCGGCGGAAGCTTTCCCTGACATGCTGAACCAGGCCATCCGCACAGCCTATGCGCGAAATGGGGTCGCCGTCCTCGTCATCCCGGACGACATCCCGAGGGACAAAATCAAGAATGCAACTTCTTTCACATCGAGTCTGACATCATTCTCAAGACACATCCCTCAAAAGGAGGATCTCATCACCGGTCTCAACTTCATCGAAAATGCCAAGCGCCCTGTCATCCTGGCAGGAACCGGAACGAAAGCGGCAAAGAAAGAGCTCGAGGCATTCGCCGATACGATCGGGGCCCCGATCATCTTCACCCTTCCCGCTAAAGGCGTGCTGCCGGACCGGCATCCTCTGAACCTCGGACAGCTTGGTCAGATTGGGACGAAGCCTGCATATGAAGCAATGGAAGAAACAGACCTCATGATCATGATCGGGACCTCCTTCCCGTACCGGGATTATCTACCGGATGATGCCGAAGCGATCCAGGTCGATGTGGATCCCGCCCAGATCGGGAAGCGGTACCCCGTTTCCGCCGGCATCGTAGGGGATACGGCCCTCGTACTGGAGGAATGGAATAAGCACCTCCAGCGCAGGGACGATCGCTCCTTCCTGGAAGAGTGCCAGAAGAATATGCAGAACTGGTGGACCCATATCGGGAAAGACACGGAAGAAACATCCACACCACTCAAAGCACCCCAGGTCATCCCTCACATCGAGCGGATTGCAGACGAGGATGCCGTCCTTTCTGTTGATGTCGGAAACGTAACCGTGTGGATGGCCCGCTACTTCAACATCACCAATCAGGACTTCATCATTTCCAGCTGGTTGGCCACGATGGGTTGCGGACTGCCGGGTGCCATTGCAAGCTCGCTCGCCTATCCGGACCGACAGGCCATCGCCGTCTGCGGAGACGGTGGTTTCGCGATGAACATGCAGGACTTCGTGACCGCCGTTAAATATAAGCTTCCGATCATCGTGGTGGTGCTCAACAACAGCCGCATCGGCATGATCAAGTATGAACAGGAAGCAGCCGGTCATCTTGAATACGCCACAGAGCTTCAGGAGATCGATTTTGCCCAATTCGCCAAGTCATGCGGAGGGGAAGGCTATCACGTGAAGACATACGAAGACCTCGGACCTGCCTTCGATATGGCGAAAGCATCGAATAAACCTGTCATCATCGATGTTGAAATCGACCTTGAACCTCCCCTTCCAGGCAAAATCACCTGGGAACAGGCCCAAGGCTATACGAAACATATGATGAAGAAATTCTACAAAGATCACAGCGTCGAAATGCCGCCTCTCAAGAAAGCTTTGAAGCGCCTGTTCTGACCATGATTCGGCCGGGCATCCGCCCGGCTTTTTTCCATTCAATCACTAAAGGGGGTCTTCCTCATGGAAACGATATTACTTTGGATCCTGCTCCTCCTCCTTGCCCTCGTCATCCTTGTTCCCGCCGCCTTTATTTTTTACATATGGCGGATCGATGAGCGCCAGGAGGAACATGCGATCCTGCGTCACTATCCCGTTCTCGGCAAGATGCGATATATCCTCGAAAAGATGGGACCAGAGCTCAGGCAATATTTCTTCAATAATGATTCTGAAGGGAAACCCTTCTCACGGAATGACTATACAAGCACCGTGAAATCCGGCAAGTATAACACCCGCATGCTCGGCTTCGGTTCGGAGCGCGACTTTGACGGGGAGGGCTACTTCATCCGGAATACCCTGTTCCCCGTCCAGCGCGATGAACTGAACGTGGACAATGAGAAAAAGGTGCCGACGAAAGTATACAAGATTGATAAGGACAACCTCTTCAACCGCAAGGAACACCGCGAAGAAACGTTGGCCGATCCCTTCCTCCTGAAAGATGAAGACGCTCCCATCATCGGAGAGCATACATGCCGTCACCCCTTCCGCGTCAAAGGGCTCGTCGGACAGTCGGCCATGAGCTACGGCTCCCTCGGGGGCAACGCCATCACCGCCCTGTCGACTGGCCTCGGACTTGCGGGCGGGACATGGATGAACACCGGGGAAGGCGGATTATCGAAGCATCATTTAAAAGGTGGTGTGGACATCATCTGCCAGATCGGACCCGGGCTATTCGGTGTGAGGACGAAAGACGGGGATTTCTCCTGGGAAGAATTCAAGAAGAAAAGCGCCCTGAAGGAAATTAAAGCGTTCGAATTGAAGCTCGCCCAGGGTGCCAAGACCCGCGGCGGCCATCTTGACGGCAAGAAGGTCACTCCCGAGATCGCTTCGATCCGGAACGTGGAGGCGTGGGAGTCCATCGACAGCCCGAACAGGTTCCGTGAGTTCAATTCCCCGGAAGGCATGCTCGACTTCATTGAACAACTTCGTGAAGTCGGCGGAAAACCCGTCGGCATCAAGCTCGTTGTCGGGAACACCGGGGATATCGAAGAGCTCGCTTCCTTCATGGCCAAAACGGGCCGTCATCCCGATTTCATCACCGTCGACGGTGGAGAAGGCGGGACCGGTGCATCGTATCAGGAACTCGCCGATGCCACGGGTGTGCCCATCAAATCGGCCCTTCCCTTCATCCATGATACCCTCGTCCGACACGGGGTCCGGGACAAGGTGAAGATCTTCGCATCCGGGAAGCTCCTCACACCCGACAAGATTGCGTACGCCCTCGCCCTTGGAGCCGACTTCGTCAACATCGCCAGGGGCCTCATGTTCTCCGTCGGCTGCATCCAGGCTCAGGTATGCCATACGAACAACTGTCCCGTCGGGGTTGCCACCACCGACGATAAGCTTCAGGAAGCACTCGTGGTCGAAGAGAAGTCCTTCCGTGTCTGCAACTACATCCTTTCTCTCAGGGAAGGGCTCTTCAATCTTGCAGCAGCGGCCGGCATTGATTCCCCGGCGAAATTCACCCGGGATCATATCGTCTACAAGGACCGGGACGGCCGGCTGATGCCCCTGTCCCCCGATGTCCCGCAGAAAGCCCTGTAAACACAGCAAAGCCCGGTGGGATCACCGGGCTTTCTTCTATTCCAGTATTCCATTCACAAGCCGGAGCGCTTCTTCCCACTTCTCCCGGTAAGAACCCGTGAGCGTAGTGAACGGAATGCCGTTTTCCTCCAGCAGCTCCTGTAGCCGCTCGTGATTCTTCCTTCGGACTGCCTCTTCCCCGTGCATCCGCCAGCCATCGTCCACCCACTCGACATCAGGCTCAAGGAACAGATACAGATCATATTCCTGCGCTTTGGCGATGGAATCCAGTACATCCTGATGCTTCGCGTTATACAATTCCGAATAAAATTGGGTCACCGTCGCCTCCGTATCCACGAACAGGACGCGATGGCTGACTACGGTGGCCTTCTCTACCTGACGCTGCTGCTCATAAGCAATCATGGGGTAATCCTCATCAAGCAGCACCCCGTCATATCCGCCGATCTCCTCACAGCGCGTCCGGCCATATTCCGCCACATAGTTGGTATTGAACGCCGTAGCCAGATTCCGCACGAGCGTCGATTTTCCGCAGCTCTCTGTACCGACCACCACGACTTTTTTCACGAAATACGATCTTGCCACAGACGGAATCATACCCCAATGACGGTACACCCCGTCAGTCCTGATCATAGTGGCAGAGATCGGGGCGACTATCCGCTCTTCATCCAGGATGATATGCTCGGCACCGGGATAGCACTCTCGGAAAATATCCGAGTATCCCCGTTCAGACGAAAAGACCGCATCAATGGGCTGGCCGATCGCCTCCTTGATCAGGGCTGCCCCGTCTCTCCAGTCATAGTCCTCATCCCCCGCATCGTCTTCGATCGACACTATATGAACATGCGGCATATCCTTCGTGAGCTGATGGAGCCAGCGCAGTCGGACCGTCGCCGGAACATAGGGGAAATCCGTTCGGGCACAGATCTCCCGGTCCCGCTTTTCAGAGTGTGACAGGACGACATACAGCTCCTCCACCATGGTGGACGCCTGAATGAGGGCATACACATGCCCCTGATGAAGCGGCAGGAATTTCCCTCCGTAGAATCCGATCTTCTTCATATCATGCTGCCTCCATCCCCTGTTGACTGCCGATCCGTCTCCAATTGATGTAGCCGTATACGCTGTTCACAAGGAACGCACTCCACATCACGAGCATGGCAAAGTCGTTGCCTCCCTGTGTCATCAAGGTGGTAAGCCATAGGACGATGGAGAGGACGTTCACCATGATCCAGACGAGCCACTGCTCCGTGAACCGCTTCAACATGAGGAGCTGCGCAATGACCGACAGCACCGTGGTGGCAGAATCGACCCACACATTGCGGCCCCCGATTTCCTGAAGGATGAGGGCATAAGCGGTGAACCCGACGGCGAATCCCGCAATCGTCCACATCCACCCGGCCTTACTGAGGGAATGGACGACCACATCCTCCCCACGCGCATCACTCTTCACGGTATGTCGGCTCCACAGATAGATCCCCACAAACTGGAGGGGGAAATAGAACAGGCCGTTCAGCATGACCTCCCCATACAACCCGTAGCCGTATGCGATGTACGCATACAGTCCGGTCTGGATGATCCCGAAATAGTAATTGGCGATCTTCCCCTTCGCCACCAGCACCACACACATCATTCCCGTCAGGGACACGATCAGTCCAAGGAGAGTGTCATCGAGGGCAACGAAAAGATACAGATTGATGACCGTAAAGACCGCCAGCCAGCACTTCTCAAATAGCGTCCAGTCCTTGAAGACACTCATCTGACATCAGCCCCCAGGGTGTGTTTGAAATGCTCCAGCGCCCATTCATGCCCCGCCTGATTGAAGCTTGCCACGGCGTCCCGGTGCACGACCATGCTGTACCCGAGATTGTAGCCATCCACTGCCGTATGGAGGACGCAAATGTCCGTACACACGCCAACAAGGTGGATCTCCCGGATGCCGCGCTCCCTCAGGCGCAGATCAAGCTCCGTTCCGGCGAACGCACTGTATCTGGTCTTATCAAATTCAAGGATCGAAGCGCCCGATGCTTTCACATCGTCATACGCTGTGCGGACGGCTCCATACAGCTCCCGGCCTTCCGTCCCCGCGATATTATGAGGCGGGAACAGTCTGGTTTCGGGGTGGAACTCATCCCCTTCGAAGTGGATGTCATTTGCCACGACCACATAGTCGCCCGCTTCAGCAAATTCCCTCATCAGCCCGGCAATCTTTCCTTGGATCACCTGCCCCGGCTCCCCGCACGTCAGCTTTCCTTCATCCGCTACAAAATCCACCGTATAATCAATCACAATCAATGCCCTCTTCATTGTTTCTCCCCCTAAAGATTAATAGATTGATGGTGCAGGTGCCTCTCCCCTGAAGCGGAACAATCGCGTCGCCCGCTTCGCCGTCCTCGTTGTGGTCTTCACATTTCCTTCCCTATCCGTGACAGGCTCCAGGAACGGGTACTTCGGTGCATCGCGGTTGAATGCCGACACATTGGCAATCCCCGGGTCATCCGTCATGAGAAGAAGAAGGCTCCTCAGCTCCGACAGCGTGAATGCCTCGGGCAAAAACTCTTTCGCCACCGTCGTCTGCAGCATCTCCCCCTGAATCATCCGGAAGGCATCATTCAGCATGTCACGGTGATCAAACGCAAGATCCAGCTCCAGCGCTTCCTCCCACGTGAACAGCTCCACCTCCGCTGCGTCTTCTGAGGCTGTCCGGCCAGCCAGGTATCCTGCCTTCACAATCGCATAGAATGCATTCGAGAGGATCCACCCACGGGGATCACGACCCGGCGCATCGTACACGGCAAAATGCTTCAGATGGATGCGATCGACCCCCGCCTCCTCCTTTAGTTCGCGGATCGCCGCTTCAGCCGCCGTCTCCTGCGGCCGGACGAAACCACCTGGCAGCGCCCACTTCCCGGCTTCGATATTCGGTTCCCCTTCAAGATTGGACTCTGCCCTTTGGATGAGCAGGATCTTCAGCGTCGGAACCGGCGGCTTATGTTCCTCCGGATAATGGAGGTCGATGGTGAACACCGCAATGTCGCTCGTGTATCCGTCCGGAGTGGTGAAGGATGGCTGGTTGGTGTGTGAGGATGTAGTGTGGTTCATGACAGACTCCTTTTTAATTTGCAATTTGTTAATTAATAATAGTGTACGCTGTGGAGGGAGGATTTGGCAAGTGTTTTTTTGGTGTGGCACGCAGTCTGGCACTCTATTTGCTACATTTTTTGTATCCTAGCGAAATGGTACGGGTATTTGCGAACGGAGGCCATTTACCATGAGTTCCAATCATTGATTCCGCCTCCAGAGCACCGAAATCCTTTAAAACTAGCTCATTTTGATTGAAATCGACCATTTTTAAGCTCTCTCAGTACCTCCCCCACCCCCATTCCCTTCATTTATTTGCGAAAATCAAAAATTTACTTGCGCGTTTTTGAAATTTATCTGCGAAAAATCCAATTCTATTTGCGAACTCATTTTTCTGCCATCCCTCTATTTGTATAAAAAATAAGATACATATGAACTAATAAGGTTATCATCGACCATCAGCGATTATTTGCGACTCCCCCCATCTCCCTCCCCCCACTCCAAACCAAATAAAAAAAGCAGAGGAATTCATCCCCTGCTTCCGTCAAACATGTATCCAATTAAATCCCGCTCAATGCATCCTCTACAGAATGATCGCCGCTCTTAATGAACACGGATTTCTTCTTCAGATTGTCCTTCCCGATCGCTCCTACAAGAACACGAGCCACGTCACCACGAGGAATCTCATAGCTTCCCGGGTCACCGGTCAGCTCTGCCTTCACGTCGACCTTCCCTGTTGGTTCATCATTTTTCAATGGTCCGGGGTGGACGGTTGTGTAGGCGAGCGACGATTTTTGCAGATAGTCGTCGGCCATATGCTTGGCAACGGCGTATGGTTTCATTTTGTCGCTCTCTGAATCCGGGTCAAGACTGTCGGTCGCGCTCAGCATGACGAAGTGTTTCACGTCATGTTTCTCTGCGTAGTTCACCGCTTTGACGGCACCCCACAGGTCGATGAGCATCGTTTTGTCAGCGCCTGTGCTTCCGCCTGATCCGGCCGCGAAGACGACGGCATCCACATTATCGAACGCATGGGAGAAATCTTCTTCAAGATCCCCCAGTACGACTTTATCAGCACCTGCTGATTCGAGATCTTTGATCTGTTCTTCTTTTCTCACAAGGGCAACGGATTGATGATCCAACTCCTTCAGCTGTTCGATCACCTGGGTTCCTACTTGTCCGTTTGCTCCGATTACTAAGACGTTCATGATATCCCTCCATAATGTACTTTACTGAATATGTTCATATCCTATCTATTCCCCTTTATTTCTCCATCAAACGTCACGACTCTCTCCGTCCATATCCCCTGTGACGACATTGAGAACTAGAAACCTACTAAAAACAGGTAAAAGGAACGATTCTACTTTCACTCAAAACGAAACCAAATACTTCCTGTTACCGTATGATTGGTATAAGGAGGAGATGTTCATGACATGCAAAGAATGCAACGGAACTGAATTCATCAAGGCAACGGACTTCATCAATCTTCGACCTCTTCATAAAAGAATGAGCGTGGGGACGGAGAAGATCTTCACGATCTGTGCCGGATGCGGAGAAGTGGTATCCATTAAAGTGCGAGACACCACCAAGCTGAAATAGATTGATTAGTGAGCGGTGGTATAATCCCCTTACATACCATATAATTTAAATTATCAGAAAAAACAAATGGGGGATTCCATGCTTTCACAGAATCAGATGGTGGACTGGCTAGAAGGCGTTATAGAAGCCATCCATGACGGAATACTGGTCATTGACCGGAGTGGAACCGTTCAATTGATCAATGAGGAATATACACAGATAACAGGAGTCAAACGAGAACAAATCATCGGAAAACCATTAATACAGGTACGTCCCAGTGCCAAGCTCCCTCAGGTCTTAAAAGATGGACGAGCCAGGGAAGGTGTCTTTCGCAAAGAAAAATCCATGGAATATGTAGTAGACATGGCTCCGATCATCAAGGATGACGAGGTCGTCGGGGCAGTATCGGTGTGCAAGAGCATTCCGGAGGTCTATCAGCTTTCTGAGGAATTAAAGCGAAGTCGGAAAAGGGTACAACAGTTGAAGCAGGCGTTCGGAAGGATTCATCAGGCCACCTACACGTTCTCGCACATCATCGGACAAAACAAAGACCTGCTCAACATGATCGAACGGGCAAAGAAAGCCGCCGCCACGAACCTGAGCATCCTGCTGACTGGAGAATCCGGGACGGGAAAAGAACTTGTAGCCCAATCCATCCACCATACCAGCAGTCGCTCCTCGTCTCCCTTCGTCCCAGTGAACTGCGCAGCCATCCCAAGTGCGCTATTGGAAAGTGAACTGTTCGGGTACGAAAAAGGGGCCTTCACCTCTTCTAATGAAGACGGAAAAATCGGCCTGTTCGAACTTGCCCACGGGGGAACGCTGTTCTTGGATGAAATTGGAGATATGCCGGTTGACCTTCAATCTAAGCTGCTTCGGGTACTTCAAGAAGGTACGTTCCGTAAAATCGGTGGTCTTGAAGAACAAAAGGTCGATGTACGGATTATTGCCGCAACAAATAAAGACCTGCCCAGTATGGTCTCGAACAAAAAGTTCAGGGAAGACTTGTTCTATCGGATCAATACCATCCAACTGGCCATCCCGCCACTCAGGAAGCGTAAAGACGATATTCCTGCCATCCTGACATCACTCCTTAAAGAGCAGGGGCACACGGGGATTCAGGTTGCCCCACAAGCATTGAACACACTTCACCAATATGAATGGCCGGGGAATATACGGGAACTGAAGAATGCCGTCCACTACGCCATCAGCATGTGTGAAGGAAGCACCATATCGGTGGAGCATCTTCCAGATACCATTCGCCCAACCACAGGCTACCGTCCAACAGACAGCCCTCGACTACTTGAAGACGTTTTAAGAGACACAGAGAGAGAAGTGATTGTAAGCGTTTTAAACAAAACCGGTACCTCTGTGATCGGAAAAAAAGCCGCCGCCAAACAGCTCGGTATTTCCCTTGCTTCCCTCTATAACAAACTATCAAAATTGAATATCACCTGACTGCTCGCGCATAAACAGACTGTTTGTGCGTTTTCCAGTTTTATAGAAACGCATTTCCAAGATGTTAGAATTCACTTCCCCCAATAGGTTTCTCCCCTTTTGCCTTAATAAAATTCCAACCTTTTAGAAATCCCCTTATCCGAACCCCTTATTCTCATGCGCTTTTTGTCTTGGCACAATTGTTGCATGTATAGTTGTAAGCGCTTTTATTAGGAGGAGAATACTATGTTGGCTTTACTCGGGTTTTTAACCATTGCGGTGTTTCTTTATCTGATCCTTTCTAAAAGAGTATCGGTCATCGTCGCTCTCATACTGGTTCCCATTGTGTTCGGCCTGTTCACGTCGTCCATTTCGGAACTTGGGGAAATGATTCTCGCAGGAATCTCGGGTGTGGCCCCAACCGGCATCATGCTGGCGTTCGCCATCCTGTTCTTCGGCATCATGAACCGGGCTGGACTGTTTGACCCGTTCATCTCAAACGTCCTGAAACTGGTCAAGGGCGATCCACTCAAAATTGTCATGGGGACAGCCATCATTGCCATGGCCACCCATCTGGATGGTTCAGGGGCTTCAACCTTCCTCATTACAATCCCAGCCTTATTGCCGATCTATGATCGACTGGGCATGAGCCGACTCGTCCTTACAGGGGTCACCGCACTTAGCTGTGGCGTCATGAATATGGTTCCTTGGGGAGGACCGACAGCAAGGGCTGCAAGTTCCTTAGGGGTCGATGTGTCGTTGATCTTCAATCCCCTTCTTCCTGCCATGGGCATAGGACTGATTTGGGTTTTATTCGTCAGCTACATCATCGGGAAGAGAGAGCGCAAGCGTGTTGGTGTAAAGGAATTTAACTACGACTTCCATGCTGAACTGAGTGAAGAGGAGCGAACGACCCGTCGACCGAAGCTTATCTGGCTCAATCTGTTGATTACGGTCATCACAATTGTTGCTCTGATCAAGATTTGGCTACCGCTTCCGGTGATTTTCATGGTGGCCTTTGCCGTCGCCCTCTTGAGCAATTATCCCAAACCGAAAGATCAGCAGGAGCGTATCACCGAGCAGGCGAACGGAATGGTCTCTGTCGTTTCCATCATCTTCGCTGCCGGTATCTTCACCGGCGTCCTATCAGGATCGGGGATGATCGAAGCAATGGCGACTGCCATGGTGAGTGTCATACCAGAAAGCACTGGGTCCTTTATGGCGCTTTTCGTTGCCATTACCAGCATGCCCCTGAGCCTGGTCTTCACCCCTGATGCGTATTACTTCGGTGTGCTGCCCGTCTTAAGTGAAACGGCAGCCGCATACGGGATTGCTCCTGAAGTCATCGGCAGGGCCGCTATTTTGGGGCAGATGACCACTGGCTTTCCATTGAGCCCCCTTACAGCAGCGACATTCCTGCTCATCGGATTGGCACGAGTCGAGCTCGGGGACCATCAGCGTTTCATCTTCCTATGGGCATTCGGATCCACCATCGTGATGACGATTGCCGCATTCATTACCGGAGCCCTTTCATTTTCGTAAATTAAGGAGTGTTCATTATGCTAAAAATCGGAGCTGGAACCGGGTTTGCAGGTGATCGGATCGAGCCTGCACTTGCCCTTGTAGAGAACGGGAACATCGACTATCTGATCTTGGAAGGCTTGGCGGAACGGACCATCGCCCTTTCACAACGACAAAAACGGATGAATCCTGATCTTGGATTCAATGAGTATCTGGAAGAAAGAATTCGGCTTCTACTCCCTTCCCTCCTCTCTCATAACGTTCGTCTGATTACCAATATGGGCGCGGCGAACCCTACTGCAGCGGCCAGAAAGATTCAAGAGGTAGCAAAGGAAATGGAGCTGGATTGTAAGGTAGCGGCCGTCATTGGCGATGATGTTCTGTCCAAACTAAATCCTCATGCCATCGTGCATGAAACTCAAAAGCCTGTTGAAGAATACACACCTCTGATAAGCGCGAACGCCTATCTTGGGGCAGAGGCCATCCTGCCAGCCCTGGAATCAGGAGCAGACATCATTGTGACAGGCAGGGTCGCGGATCCTTCCCTGTTCCTCGCCCCCATGATCCATCACTACCAATGGGATCAAACCAATTACCAGCTCCTAGGTCAGGGGACCCTGGTCGGACACTTGTTGGAATGTGCCGGACAGGTGACGGGAGGGTATTTTGCGGATCCATTGTATAAACCCGTCGATCACCTCGACAATCTCGGCTTCCCCATCGCTTCCGTCAAGGAAGATGGTACGGCCATCCTGACCAAATTGCGGGGTACAGGGGGAGTGGTAAACGCCATGACTGTGAAGGAGCAGCTCCTATATGAGGTACATGATCCGACAAGCTACTTCACGCCTGATTGCGTGGCGGACTTCAGCACGGTCATCATTGAAGAAGTCGGACCCGATACCGTCAAGGTCCAAGGAGCGACGGGGCGAAAACGCCCGGATACATTAAAGGTGTCCCTCGGCTACCATGCCGGCTATCTCGGGGAAGGGGAAATCTCCTATGCAGGTTCCACTGCCACTGAACGGGGACAACTGGCCGCTGACATCCTCGAGAAACGGCTGGGCGGGATGGGTGACGAAGTCAAAATCGATTTGATCGGTACGACCTCTCTCCATCATGGTGAACATGAAGGCTTTCGTCCATACGAGGTCCGACTACGCGTGGCTTCCCTATGTCCATCACGAAAAGAGGCTGTCAGGATAGGTCATGAAGTCGAAGCGCTTTATACAAACGGTCCAGCCGGTGGCGGCGGTGTACGCAAGCGGGTCGAAGAAGTGATCGGAGTGGTCTCCACCTTCATGGACCGCTCCCTGATCACGTCTCATTCTGAGCTACTGGAGGGATCCTCATGGCAACAATCAAATTGATCGAAGTGGCCCACAGCCGCACAGGAGACAAAGGAAATACGCTGAACTTCTCCCTCATTCCCTATAAGGAAGAAGACTACGATCTACTTAAAGCTGAGGCAACGGTTGAACGTTTTGCTGAACACCTGCGGCACATCGTGAAAGGGTCGATCACACGATACGAACTACCCACTATCAAAGCGTTGAACTTTGTATGCGAACAGGCTCTGCTCGGGGGTGTGACCACATCCATTGCGCTCGATACGCATGGAAAGAGCATAAGCAGCGCCGTCTTGGAAATGGAGATTGAGCGACCTTGAAACAACAAGGACCCCACCCGTCACAGGTGAGGTCCTTTTACATGCATGACGAACTTTCCAGAAGGTTCTCCATCCGGGGCCGCCCCGTCATGGATCTTTCGCGTAAAGCGGCCGTTACATCAATTCATTCTCCTTCTCAAAAGCCACTTTCTTTTCATTATCAAACGGAATATGGGTCTCATCTTCCTTCGGCTTGACCTCACGGAATGCGATGGCACCGGCGGCAATATACAGCCCTGCTGGAATGAACATCAGGAAGATCGATGGAGGAAAACTAAGGACTCCCACTCCAATCATTATTCCACCGAATACTTTATTATTCATGCGATTGGCAAGGCACCCGACCACGAGTCCCCCAACCTGCACCAAAAGGAAACCGATCGTCAAGAAAACGGTGATCATTCCTGCATCCGAGTCACCCTCATCGAAGAAGGCCCACCCCAAGAATAATCCAAAAAAGGACATACAGATTCCGAGAAGCCCTCCGATTAATCCTAATAAAAATTCTGGTAATCTCTTCATTTCCCTTCACCTCTCCGCACCGGTCTTGTTGTTTCATTACATTTGATCTCTCTTTTTCCCATTCTCTTACTCCTTCTATGTTGTTTGTGAGATTTGATGCCCTCCAGATCTCGGTCACAAATCCCTAATTATGTAAGTTTCTCATATCTTTACCCAGGTCGGTAGCTACTTAATCCCTAGGAGGAAATTCTTAGAACATTTTTTCGTTGTGGTAGTTCCTTTTTGAATTCTAAAGGTTCCCCAGCCGAAAAAGAGAACCCCTTTACACTCCCCCTGTTTTTCCCCATGCTGCCACAAAAGACACGGCCATCAGAATGAATACGATCCCAAATGCCATCACCCGCTCTTTCCTCACGAGTGAGATCAAGGCATACCCCGTGAACGATCCGGTGTACACGAGGTCAAAGATGCCTCCACCCGTGACCCATGACAAAAGCACTCCCACCAAACCGATGAAAAACAAAGCCCTTTTAATATAAACCGTTCCTTCCAACCATGGGGGTCCTTTCACCTTCCAGGTTCCCAATAGCTCTGTGACCCCTATGTCCCGGTATGGTATGTTGTCATCGAATTTTATGTACACCGGCTGAAGATACGGCGCCGCTCCGTCGAGTGACTGCTGCCCCCAGCAAAACGATTGCCCATTGATGGGCAGGACGTTGAATAGGACAGGATCTTCTTCGTCCTCATAAGCAGGCATCAAAGGCAGTTCCGCATCTTTTGAGAAGACGATGCGTCTTCCCTCTGTCCTTCCAAAATAACGTTCCCAGTACAGCGTGGGAACATCGCTGCCAAAGAAGCGAAGAGGCTGCCGCTTCTGAATATTCGCCATGCTTGTATCGACGGGGATCCATCCCTCCCCTTCAATGTAGCACTCATTCCAGACATGGGCGTTCATCTTTCCGTTTGCCCAGCTTCCCACGATGGTCCGTGCCGGCACCCCTGCCGCCCGGCACATGGCCGTAAACAGGAAGGAGAATTCCCCGCAGTCGCCCTTTCCCGTCTGAAGAAATGATGCCACACCCCTTTCGGAAGGGGGATAAACGTAACGGAACCCCTTGACGATGTGCATGAAGATCACCCGTGCTTTTTCCTTCGGATCCGTCAAATGACCCGTCAGCTCCTGTGTCTTCTCCTTCACCTCATCTATAGAAGAAAGCGTCGTATCCCTGAGGTAAAACAGACGCTCCCCAGCAGACAGCTCCTGTTGATCCGGCGTGTATTCGCCTTGCTCAAAGGTGACTTCCATTTCCGTCCCTTCTTCAAGAACAAAATAACCAAGCTCTTCGCCCGTGGGAAGGGCAGTCACCGTCTTGGGTTGCTCCCCTGTCACTACTGCACCTGAAGGAATCACCATCCAAAGGGAGAGTGTCGGGCACACTGAATTTTTATACGCATAACGAACATGGAAACTCTTCATCTTTTCATCAGTCCCTTTACAGTATCCTTATACGTTACCATTCCAGATTTCTTCCCATTCTCCTCCCAACTCTTTCAAGTTCCGCAGGACTTCCCTACCGATTCGGTAAAGTGTAATGCAAGTTGGTTGATATCCACATGGAAGAGGCGTAATCTTTCTCTCTGCTAACACGTTTGAGAGGATGATTGATATGTTGAAAGATGGATTCGTAAAAGTAAATGATGTCAACCTGCACTATGTAACGGAGGGCGAAGGAGAGCTCATGCTGTTCCTCCACGGGTTCCCCTACTTCTGGTACAACTGGCATCATCAGCTCGAGGAGTTCTCGAAGGACTACCGCGTCGTCGCCGTGGATATGCGCGGATACAATCTGTCCGAAAAGCCTGAAGGGATCGAGTCCTATGAGATGTCCACGCTCGTCGAGGACGTCAGACAGCTGATCGAGGCATTCGGAGAAAAGGACTGTACCCTTGTCGCCCATGACTGGGGCGGTGCCATTGCCTGGACATTCGCCTACACCCACCCTGAATATGTGAAGAACCTGATCATGTTCGATGCGCCACATCCGTACACATTCCGCAGGGAGCTTGCCAACAATCCGGCACAGCGTGAAGCGAGCAGCTACATGGGCTTCTTCCAACAGGATGATTCCCATGAGATCCTGCTGGCGAATGACGCCGGACGTCTACGGAAGATGATGACGGAGCCAGGGAAGAAAAAAGGCTATCTGACCGAAGCCGACGAAGACAAATACGTCGACGCCTGGACACAGCCGGATGCCATGAAATCCATGCTTCATTACTATCGCGCCATCTCCTTCTTCCCGTTCGAAGAGCATGTGCAAAAGCCTCTTGACCTGAAGCATGACATGTTTAACGCACCGACGCTCATCCTTTGGGGAGACGCTGATTCCGCCTTTGAAAACAGTAATCTCGATGGCCTCGGAGACTATGTGAGCGATCTGACCATCCACCGCTTCGAAGGTGTCGGACATGCGCCGCAGCACGAGAAGCCTGAAGAAGTAAATGCCTATATGAGGGCGTTCTTGAAGAAGGACTGACTCCAAAGGGCTGTTGTCACCAATTTGGAAATACGTGACGTACGATTCAAACGATGGGAAGGAGTCACCCCTTGAATAAACAAAGACTGAACCCAGTCCTGCTCTACGTAGCCGGCATGGTCATCGGTATGACCATCGGCCTCGTTGTATTTGCTCCCATATTCGAGGATATGGTCCTACGGATCGTCATGGGCATCGTCCTTGGCGTCACGACCGGATGTTTCCTTCAGCCCCTCGCTCCCAAGATCAAGCTATAATCATGAAACGGCGGTCCCTGTACCGCCGTTTTATTTTATTCCCGTACCTGCTTCAATAAGCATAGGGAGTCCTTGTTGCAGCCGACTGAACTTTTTTTGTCACCCCCCTTGAAAAAATACCCAGAATGCGGTTAGATAATAGATAGGTATTTTATATCATGCCATTATACATATCTATAAAAATCTGTATGTACCAAGAAAGGAGCCACCTCTTATGAGTGAACGCACAGTCATTGCCGTCCCGCGCAAAAGCGTCGGACTCTCCCTCGTCCTCACCTTCTTCTTCGGATCTCTAGGAATGCTCTACTCCACCGTAGCAGGAGCCCTCATCATGATTGCCATCGAATTCGTGGTCGGATTCCTGACATTCGGTATCGGCCTCTTCTTCACACACATCGTGTGTATGATCTGGGGAGCCGTTGCAGCAAGTAATTATAATAACCGGGTGTTTGGGCAGTAAAAACACGAGTAGGTCACCGCGATATGTGCGGTGGCCTTTTTGCTGGATTTTCTCCTTATCAAAAAGTGTATAGGTGTTCATTGTCATCAAACAAAAAGTGCCCTGTAGGGAGACTATTCACGTCTTTCCTACAGGGCACTTTTTAGGCACTACTTTGCTTATTCCTCTGTACCCGCTTCAGCTTCTTCTTTTAAATCATCCATCGCATCTGGATAAATGATTTCATCAAACTGCTTGCCTGTCGATTTATCCTCGACGGCTACTTTGATCTTGATCTTGTCACGGTCCTTCCCGTCAAATACCTGGTACATCATCCCCGTCATCCCTACTGTGATGGAGGCAAATGCATCCATGCTGTTTTTGTAGGATTCCTCATCCGTTACCAGCATGGTGAATTCAGTGAAGTCCTTATTGTAGGTGATATCTTCGATGGACTCAAAGCCGTCCTTTGCTTCATCAATCGACTCTTCCATACCCTTAGCCATTTCTTTCATCATCTTTTTATGATCAGCTTTGGACATGACGTATGTCAGGGAGCCGTCATCGTTCTTCTTGACTTCCTTCACGCCTTCTTCCTTCGCCTGTTTTATCATATCATCGACATCTTGCCCTTCGGTGAACTCAGCCGGCAATGTAATTTCCACGTTCAAAAGACCCTTTTTCACTACTTTTTCTTCCTTTTCATCTTTCTTTGTATCTGCTTTCCCGCTGCTGTCAGATGACGAGCATCCCGCCAGCAATAGAGCTAGAACAAGCATGCCCACCGCTAATTTCTTCACATTCCTTCACTCCCTATTTTTGGTTGCATTTTACACACATTGACCATTCTAGAGATTCTGGATAGGTTTGTAAATAGGGACTTTGGGATGATTTCAGCGCTTTACTACGATGCATTCTTACATGGAAAACTACCTGTACTTAAACGCTTATTGCTGCTGATCTGCCCATCACTTTCAGAATAAGTACCCATCCTAAATATCCCAAAAACCCCTTCAAAAAGATGGAAGAGAAGGTTTCGTTTATATAAGGACCGGGGAAAGAATACTAATTACTCTGTTCGTTCTTAAAGGAGGGGATTTTCGTGAACCGGGAAGAAGCACTTGAAAGGCTGGAGGAAGTCGAGTACCTCCTGAAAGAGGTCGAGCACTGCGAGGCGATCATTGTGAAGAGGCGGCGCATGACGGGGATTCTGTTCTTGTTACTGTGGACGATCGGCATCCTGTCACTGTTTTATTTCGTCTTATTACCTGTACTCGATATGCTCTGGATTTCCCTTCATGCGAAATTCTTCCATACAATGGACATCGCCCTCAGCTCGTATCCGTTCATCACCTTCACCATCGTCATCATTCCGACGATCTATAACGGACTGAAGATCTCAAGGGCCAATGAAGCAGCCGTCCTGTCGGCGCAGGAAACCATCAACACCCATTTCTCCCAGGCAGCCGACCTGCTCCCCCTTCCACCCGAGCTGCAGTACTCGGACGAAATCCCCGTCCTGAAGGACTTTTTGTATCTTGAGCAGGCCGACACCATCGAGGAGGCCATTGATATGCGAATCAGTGCCCTTCCCCCTTCCTCTGAGGAGGAAAAAGAAATCACTGTTCCCACCTTGATCGGGCAGTCCGCCCCCCTGCCTGTCAGACAAAAGAAATGAGTGAAGACCTTTTAATTTAGCGGAGGTCTTTTTTTGTTAAAGGCTTTGTTAAAGCTTAATGTTGTTTTTTATTATGACAAAAACACTTCTATTTTTTGTAAGTGTTTTCTTTGGTTTACTAAACTCCAAATTGTTTTAAATGATGGTCAAGGTGCTTATAAATTCCTTTTCCCCATTGCTCAGAAGTAAGTTTCCCGAAAAAAGGATGTGGGTGATTTGCACACTCTTGAGTACCCTTATTTTGAAAATTTATAATTTTTTGTTTTAATTTCTCCTTTTCTGTATCAAATTCTCTTTCATCTACAATCAAAATTGTAGGGATTGTGGACATATTTCGGGGTAATGGCTTGTCATTATAAAAAATTGGTTTCACAAACTTCCCAATTAATCTCCCTAATAAACCTTTCGAAGGAAAAGTGTTTCCCATTGCAATGTCTTGAAAGGATGAACAATGTGCCAGCATTTTTGCAACATCCATAGTGCCCCATTGTGGTTTGGAATTTGGGCTTAAATTGTTGATTCTATTTAGAATTTCTTCTGCGTGCGACTGATTAAAAATATCCTTCATTTTTGTGCCCCCTTTGCATATTTGTTACCACATATCCCTAATTAATTGTTCATCTATACTGCTCCGTTAGTTGAATAAAGAGTATGCTTATTGTGAATTTAAATAACCTCAGTTTATCAAATGTTTCAACAATTAGAATTAAATCCTCTTTTAATTATCATATCATTGACCGTAACTTCGTTAAGTTGATGTTGGATACTTTGCAAGGTAGTTATAAAGGTACTTAGTTGCCACGCCGTTAAATCGCTGTATCCATCTTTTCAGTTTACTGTGATAACTGTTGACGTTTTGAATATGATAAAGACCCTTTGTGCGGACCTTTCCGTCTGATTTGAATTGATAAATGGCCATACATTTGTCAGTAGCGTAGGTTCTGAACTCTCGACAGGAGTCTGTACATAATACATTTTGAGATGACAATTTTTGACCAATGCTTCTATCTATCTGCTCTTTTTTTATTCTCCCTACACCACGAGTTGTCGAAGCTGTATTTTTGTCACGGTCTATTGCTACTAATACACATACCTGTTGCTTGCTGATGCCACGTTTTTTTGCTTCTCCACCACGTTTACGAGGTTTTCTGCCAACGATTTTCTTCTGCCCTTTTTCAGAGTATAGTAAATAGGTCTCGTCCATTTTCAACGATACCTTGAAAATTTGATACTTAAATTTGTTTCAACGCTGATAATAATTTATGTCTCCAGTAAAACAACGTGAGGTGGGTTACCCCTTGGAGCAGCTCGACTTAATTACGAAGGGAATATCCATTAATCATACATTCAATAAATTTAATCCATTTGTTCAGATAAAGGTTTCTATTGAGGGCAGTGTTGGTTAAACAAGTAAAACTGGCAGTACAGGTTTTACAGCGATAACGTTGTTTTATTAGGCAGTGACGGCAGGTATACCCCTGTTTATTTGCCGTTCAGAAAACTCTTGTAAAGTGTTTCCTGTTGAAGATGAGGCAGTGAGAGCATCTATGAGAAATGCTCGCAGTCCTTGTTTTTCTGTTTAGAATATCTGTCGTTCTCATTTTCATCACCAGCCTTTAGTTGTTACCCTCATTGCAGAACGAATGTTCTAAAAATTCAATTATTAACAACAGTCTTTAACATAGCCTTGTTAAAAATAGCTTAGGCACGACTGGATCATCACACCCTAAAAAATGTTCTGCGGTCAAATAAATTGCAATTATGGAGCTGCAAAGAAAGGCGCCTTTTCCTTGTTCCACTATGTCACGGTAAATTTTTTGTTTTACTCCTCAAAAAAGCTCCCTTATACAGGGAGCTTTAATTACTTACCTTTCCCTCATCACCCAACCAAAGTACCCGTCAGAATAATCCGTTGGGTGCCGTCGAGGGTGCAGGTGACGAGGGTGATTTGATTTTTGTTTGGTTGATCGTCCAGGACGTGGGTGTCGGTGGGATCGATGATGGTGGTGCTGTCGATGATGTATTCGTATGTGGTGCTGCCCTGGTGGAGGAGGACCTTTTCGCCGGCTTCGACTTCAGGAAGCTGGCGGAAGTGACGGTCTCCCCTGTACCCCCTGTGCCCGGCGATGGTGAAGTTGCCTTTGCCGGGGGTTTGGTCCGATTTGATCTGGGTTAGGGCGATGCTGAGGTTTTCTTGGGTCGGTTCGGGCAGGACCTTTTCCTTCAGGTCGATGGCCGGGATTTCGAGTTCCAGGACATCCTTCAGCTGATCCTCTGACACCGATAAGTTCCGGACACTTGAGAGATCGACCGGTTCTCCTTCTGCCCGTTCGATAAGGGAAAGGGCCTCTTCCAGAGCGGCTACTTCTTTATCCTTTTGCCATTCATACACGAATGGGATGGAGAGCAGGATGAGTCCGATCAGTACAAGGGACAGTCCTGCCTTTGTTTTTTTCTTCATGGGCTCATCCTCCACTAGTCAGATCACTCTTCGATTCCGCGTTTCCTTCTGGCCGTGATGACGATCGTTCCTGCCGAGATGAACAGGAGACCTGCGTACATGAGGTAGCGCATCCACTCTTCACCGGTGTACGGCAGGGTGTTTTTCGGTGTGCCGGATGGGGTTGAGTCCATCGGGGTCCCGCTTGCAGGTTCGGATGGGCCGGATGGCTTGGTCGGTGTTGTCGGTTTTTCCGGTTCTTCTGGTACAGGCGGCTTTTCTTTGGCATCGTTTTTGACCACGATGGTGATCACGCCTTCTTGCCCTACTTCCACTGTGAATGGAATCGGCTCATCCGATGCGACATAGCCGTCCGGTGCTTTGGTTTCCACCAGGCTGTAGGTGCCTGGCACCAGACCTTCTATATAGGCTTCGCCCTCTTCATCCGTGGCGACGGACAGGAGGATTTCTCCGTTTTCATCGAGTATGTCGAACTCCGCTCCTTGCAGCTTACGATCGGTTTGGCTGTCGACTTTCAGGATTTTCAGGTTTCCAAGGATCATGAGATTTTCGAAGACGATCTCGAGGGTTTCTTGTTGACCCTTAACGATTTCGAATGGAATCGGTTCGTCATCGAGCTCATATCCGTACGGTGCCTGTGTCTCGATCAGCTGGTAGTTGCCCGGCTTCAGTCCGTCGATGAAGAGTTCACCGTCTTCATCCGTCTCGAGATCCTTTGCCAAGACGTTCCCTTCTCCGTCGGTCAGGTCGAACAGGGCGCCCTCAAGGAGGTAGCCTTCCTCATCGATCTTCGTCAATAGTACGGAGCCTGTTGTCAGGTCATTGATGACCTCTACGTTCAGTGCAGTCTCTTGGCCAAGCTCGATCTCAAATGGGATCGGCTCAGATGGGAGGTCATAGCCTGCGAGCGTTTCCGTTTCCACGAACTGATAGCTGCCCGGCTTCAGGTCATCGACTTTGAGCACGCCATTCTCATCGGTGGTCAGATTCTCTGCGATCAAAGTCCCGTCCGTTCTCCACAGATCGAACTTCACGCCTTCAAGTGTGTTGCCCTCTTCCCCTTTTTTCGTCAGGATGACGGACCCTGTGGCACGTTCGTTTTCCATGGTGACAGTGGCAGGGAGTTCTTGATCCGGGTCGAAGACCACTTCCACGTCCACCGGCGTTTCATCAAGTACGTGGCCGAACGGGGCCTTGGTTTCGATGAACTGGTAGTGACCAGGCTTCAGGTTGTCGACGGTGATGATGCCGTCTTCATCCGTGGTCAATCCCTTCCATTCTTCGCCTGTTTCTTTATTTAGGAGTGTGAATTCCGCTCCTTCCAGTGCTTCTTTCTCTTCCCCGACTTTTTGCAGCTGGACCGAGCCGGTCTTCAGCACATTGATGGCCTTCACCTTGGTTGCCGTTTCCTGCCCAAGCTTGATCTCGAATGAAATCGGGCCGGTTCCAAGGACATAGCCATCGATGCTTGCCGTTTCGATGAACTGATAGTTCCCTGGTTTCAGGCCATCGAATTGAATCCTTCCTTCGGCGTTCGTCTTCAATCCTGTTCCGCCTTGGACCGGCTCACCGTTCTCGCGGACAAGGTCGAAGGTGACACCCTCAAGGAGCTTGTCGTCCTCTCCCATTTTCTCCAAAACAACGGAGCTGGTGGAACGCTCATTTTCCTTCGTAATCTTCAACGGTTCCTGCGGATTGAATGGAATCGCAAAGGTCAGAGGGGTTTCATCGAGTACATGCCCCTTAGGTGCTGCGGTTTCCACGAACGAATACGTACCCGGCAGCAGGTCGGTCACGGTGATGATGCCGGACTCATCGGTCTTCAGGTCGGTCTTCACTTCCTTGCCGTTGGCATCAAGGAGCTTGAAGACGGCATCTGCGAGCTTTTCCTTGTCCTCACCCAGCTTTGTGAGTTCCACGGTTCCGCGTTTCAGATCGTTGGTGATGGTGATTTCAAGCGTTTTTTCCTGTCCAAGCTGGATGGTGAACGGATGTACGGGATCTTTGCCCACGAGATAACCATCCAGCGTCTGTTTCTCCACGAGCTTGTAATTCCCCGGCTTCAGATCTTCCACGAGCAGGATTCCGTTTGCATCCGTGGTGAGTCCTTTACGAAGCTCTTCTCCATTTTCTTTTTGAAGGTCGAAGGTGACACCTTCAAGCTTCTTCCCTTCTTCTCCTACTTTGAGGATCCGGACAGATCCCGTCGTCTGGTCATTTTCAAACGTCAGCTTCAGGTGCTCCGTTTGGCCTTTGACGATCTCGAATGTGAGCAGCTCACTTTTCAGATCATGCCCCTTTGGTGCTTGTGTCTCAATCAGTTCATAGCTTCCTGGTCTAAGGTCAATGATGACCAGCTTTCCATCCTCATCGGTTGTCAGATTGTCTCTACGCTCATCCACGTCCACCCCGACAAGCTTGAAGACGGCATCCTTGAGTGTGGTTCCATCTTCACTCACCTTCGTCAACTCGACGCCGCCTCTGATGATGTCATTGGTCACGGTGATGGTGGTGGATTCGGTTTGGTCCTTCTTGATGGTGACCTCATATTCTTTGCCTGATCCTTTGTATCCTTCAGGCGCCTGTGTCTCAACGAATGTGTAGGTACCCGGTTCAAGATCCTTCACGACGATCTTTCCGGATTCATCCGTTTTCAGGTCGGACCTGACCACTTCGCCATTGCTGTTCTTCAGATCGAAGACAGCGCCCGGGAGGACGGACTTCGTTTCTTCATCGATCTTGGTCAATTCCACCTGCTGCTTGATCTTGGTGTTATCCACGGTGATCGTATTGCCCGGCTTGGCATCATCTTTCGGGTCGTACGGCTGATCTATGGTCACTTCCTTGGACTCAAAGCCCTTCAGATAGCCGTCCGGAGCCGATTCTTCCATGAGGGTATAGTCGCCATAGAGCAGTCGGTTGAATGTGGCGATCCCGTCTTCATCCGACGTGGCAGTGGCGATGGTGACGCCGCTAACCGGATCTTTAAGGGAGAAGGTCGCGCCTTTCAACACATCCCCGGTCTCTTTGTCGACCTTCTTCACCTGAAGGCCACCGACTTCCCCGCTTCCGTCACCTTTTCCTCCGGTCCGCTGCACAATGATCGATGCTTCGCCTTTCTTCACATCTTCCCTGGCATTTTCACCTTTGAAGTCGACGGTGTTGCTGACCTTCCCACCGACCTTCTCCAGGATGAGTGATTGATACTCGAGGATGTAAGGGGTGGATACTTCTTCCTTGAAGTCGATCGTGAAGGAATCCGGGTCCTCCTTGAGCGTCAGGACGTAATCCTTTCCTTCCGTCAGCTCCTCCTTCTTCTTCACGTTCCCGTTCGCTTCCACGGTCGTGGAGTAAAGCTTGAAGGAATCCTTGATCAGCATCTGGTTCGGACTTGGGGTATCAAGGATCTTTGCTTTTTGAACGGTGGACTGACCGAAGTTGATGTTGATCTTCCAGTCGATGACCTTGCCGTTCTGCTTGCCTGACTTGGCTGTATACGTGTCTCCGTTCGGAATCGACACGGAGGCATTGAGATCGGTTTCCTTCTTCTCTCCATTGTAGACCGTGGCTGTATTCTTATAGGATGCCTGGACGAGGCCAACATCCTTCACACTAGTCTTGTACGTGATCTTGTATGGAGAGTCGACCGGGTTTTTGAAGATGATCTCGAAGCCCTGCTCCCCCTTGTCGTTATCGATCATCTTGACGGTATACTCGCTCGCCGGCACTCGTTCACCGTCCTTCGTGCCGTTGCCTCCACCTGTGAGATCCATCCGGTACACTGCGATGGAATCCTCCACGAGCTTCTGATTCCCCTGCATGTAATCGACCACGCGGAGCTGATCGAGCTGCTTCAGGTTATAGTTCACGCCGACATTCCAAGTCAGGAGCTTATCGACGGCATTATAGGACCCGTTCTTGAAGCCGTTGAACTGGGTATAGGAATCCGGGGTGAACCGGGAGATGGCCTCCAATGTCCGGTCTTTCCCCTGCTCATCCTTCCAGAACAGTTCGGCTTTGTTCTCCAGATACTTTTTCCCTATATCCGCTCTCTTCTCGTAATCGAAGGCGGTCGTATAGGTGATGCGATGTGAGGTGTTGATATCCTTCAGGAAGACGATTTCAAAGCCATCCTCCACTTCTTCGAGGGTATAGTCCGTCCCTTCGACGAGGGTTTTCCCTTTGGTCTCGATCTTCAATGTATCCCGTTTGAACGTGAGACCCTTATTCGTGAAATCATCCTTGAGGACGACATTCTTCATGAGTTGCTCATCCAGGTTGAAGTTGATCGTCCATGGGATCGTTTTGTCTTTGTAATTCGGTGAGCCGTGGTGCTTGAATAGGATCTGCTGGCCGATCGTCTGGCCTGCATCCTTCCTGATTTCACCCGTCGTCACCTCATTGACGATGTTTTCATTTTCATAGACGCGGTCGATGGCTTTCGTTTGATAGGTGATCTTGTAGGCAGCATCGATATCTTGCTTGAATTGAAGGGTGAACCCACTGCGGTTCCCATCGGATTTGTCCACCACGTCGTAGTTCGTGAACGGGGTGCTGCCGGATTCATTTCCGTTCTCATTGATCGTGATTTCATTGACCGTCAAGGTGTCCTTGAGCAGTTCCTGTGATCCATTGAAGAAATCCTCGAGGACGGCATCCTTTTGGGCGATGTTCTTTTGGTTATAGTTATAACGGACTTCCCACGTGATGAGCTGCTTGGCTGCATCATATCCAACGACACGCTTCTGGAGCGGCTGTCCCCTCTGTACCTTCACAGTGGCTTCTGCCGATTTCTCCCCGCCATCGGAGATCAAGGTCGCCTTATTCTTGAAGTCGGTTTGATCCTCGTCCGTCACATTCGTTTCGTATACGAGGCGGTAGGCAAGATGAATATCATCATTGAAGTCAATGGCGAAATCCTGACCGCCTGCCGTCTTCCCGATCGTATAGTCACCCGGTGATACTTCTGATCCCAGGGTCGTTTCTCCGTTCAGCTTCGTCTCGAGATGATAGAGCTTGATCGAGCCTTCCTTCAGCTCCTGACCCTCCCGGATCGGATCTTCGAGTCTCGCATTCTTCAAATCTCCAAGATTCTTATTAAAATCGACCGTCCACTTGATCGTTTCGGCATTATAGGCGCGATTCGGCTCCCCTTTCTTGCTGACATCAGCGCCTTTTGATGGATAGTCGATCTCGATTGTAATGGATTCCTGACCCTCGATTGGCGTGATGACAATCGTCTTGTCTTCCGTCACGACGGTCTCTTTATCAAGCTCGGTCCATACTTCCAGCGTTCCTTTGATGTTCGAAAACTGCTCGATAAAGTCCGTGAACTCGACGGTTGCTTCTCCCTGCTTGTTCACGGAGAAATAGCCGACAATCTCATCATTGAACCGCATCTCGGAACGGACGATCTCATCATAGATCTTCAGCTCCGGTGGCATGTTGAACTTGAACACGTCCCCACCCTTATAGCCATGACCATTCTTCAGGGCCCATTCGTACTTCACCGACACAAGAGAGTCGACGGTCGGCTTATCCTGTGGATTGCCTTGGCGGTCTTCGAAGGAAAGGGTCGCTTTGGTGAGGATGTTTTCTGTGATGATCCCATCCACGGCCGCGCTTTTCTTCACATCTTCTTTCTTTTCTTTCTCGTCCTCTTCTTTCACTTCCTCTTTGGCCGGTGCATCGGCTTCAGCGGTCTCGTCCTCGACCGTCTCCTCTTTCACCGCATCCTCTTCGGCGGGGGCCTCAGCTTCAGGCTCCTTCACCTCTTCGTTCACAGGTGTCTCCGTTTCTTCTTCCGCAGGAGGTTCCACTTCCTCTACTTCACTCACAACGGAAATGGAGATTTCCCCTTCCGCTTCAGGATGCTCGGCTGCCGCTTCATTGAACACTACGTTCAGGCCTTCCCCATCAGCCGTATATCGACCGATGGCCTCATCACCGGCGAGAAGCTCCCCTCCCTGGGCTGCTTCCACCTTAAGCGGTTCCGGGATTTCTTTGTGATAAGGTTGATCGGCTGTAACCGTTGAACCCTTGAGGGTCCAATGGATGTTCATGCTGGTAATGTTCTGTGTCCCATCGTTCTGTACGGATTCTCCCCCATCGGTCAGATATTCGACCGTTTGAAAGAGATCCTCTGCTGTTCCTTGTGCCTGCGCTCTAGGTGAAAAGATCCCTGTGGCCAATGTCTGGAGTATGAGCATGACAATCAGTGAAACGGATAAGCTTCTTTTCATCTTCCCCATCCTTTTTTGTGTAATTTTCCTTTCTTGCCAACAATCAGGACGTGACGTGGACATCACCTGAGCGGATGAGCATTCAAACGAGTAGAAAAATAGGTTTGATCAGAGCATGGTTCTTCAGGAATATGTATTCGTGCTGACCGCTTTTCCGAAAGCAGACGGGAAAGGCGGCAATATGATCCAAGCGAGTGATCTGTACGCACATCAGGAACCCACCATCCAAAAATCATCAACATCCATCTTATAAACGCCTTCAAAAACAAGTCAATGGACTCAACAAAAGCTCTCAAAACTCCTAAACAATCAACAAATACAGACGAGCCACCCGACAAAATACGATAAAAAGAACATAAATCACCTCATTTTGTTCTTTATAAAGAATTAACTAGATGCTACCATCCGGTTATCCGTATTGTCAATGTTGTTTGTGGATTGATTTTTGTTGGAATATAAATGGGAGTTTGATATGGGGGAAATGAGGAGTTTTCGAGGCAAAGGATATAAGTACAAGCCTTACACGGGAAATTTCAAGAATAAAAGGAGACGAATCTATGAAAACTGCCAAATGGCTGCCTTCACCTCGATAAGGTTTCTTACACAACCATGTTTTTTACATACCTTTCTCCAAAACAGCTCACAACAAAAAAACCTCGAATGGCGTTAGCCAATCAAGGTTCCCAATTTCAATAAATATATTTACAAAATGTTATTAACTTCTATAGTAAGTTATATCTAACATCAACTTTAAAATATCTCTAGAATCTTCTCTTTCCATATTATCAGCAAATCTAGAAATTCCTCTGTTTCAATTTTATTCTCACAATGTTCATCAATTCGGTAATGATGTTCAGCAATTGTGAAGTCTTTTTTGATCATTACACTTGTAGCATTTAATGTGATTTCAAAGTTTTCATTTATCCCTTCAAGAACATTCTTAACATACCCTATATACTCATCGGCTTCTTCTTCTGATGTAATATCTTGAATGAAATCCGAAAAAACACTTAATTCCTCTGGTAACACGAGCATTAGATCACCAAATGGATCTTCCTTAAATTCATATAAGTACTTCATATATCCGCGTCCTTTATTATTTTTTATACAATGGATAAGCTGTAGCTATTGAGCCATCTTTATTCAAGTACATTTCTATTTTTATTCCTGAAGATGTTACGCCTTTAAACTTATTAGGCCCTACTTGTTTTTTATTATCAAAAGCTTCATCTATAGCTTTTAGAACATCAACACGATTCCATTCCTTTGGGAAGAAGGTCGATTTGGCTACTTTCTCAACCCCATCAATATCAACTTTAGCTCGATAAACGCCATTTTTATCAGGGATACTTTCACTCCCTTGAATAATCTTTCCACCCCTCATGCTCTCATGATGATATCCTACTGCTTTTCCACGTCTATTAATTTCACCGTGATAAATATGTTTCATTGTTTGATTATTATATTTCCCCTTCCCACTAAACCGTACAATCGTATCCTTAGCCTTCCCAACTATCTCACGGGCTGACTTACCAATTCCCTCGGTTATCTCTCCAACCGTCTTCCCTGGTACATGACCAACGCCCTCCAACACCGGATCAAATCTATTTAGTTGGCCAAATACATTAAAGTTTAAGCTGAGTTCAATGTTCTTCACATTTTCCGCAGTCTGCTTCAAATATGCCGATGTTTTAGCAATTGGTTCCTTAATAACGATGTTGTAGCTGGCTTGTGCCATTTTCTTGAGGACGGCGGGGTTGAGGACGTTTTTGGTTTGTTTGATTACCTCGGCTCCGTTCTCGATGAGTTTAAGAGCTTTCAGGCCCTTTACTCCCATTTTCCCTAGGAGAACCACGCCTTTGGCTGGTGGGAACAGGGTGGCAAGGGTCATTCCGGTGGCCATGGCGCGCTGCCAACCGGTGATTTTTTTGCCGGTGACGGGGTCGTATTCGGCGAAGATCCGTTCTGCATCGTATACGCCTAAGAGTTCGAGTCCAAACTCTCCGGTTTTATCCCAGCCATTTTTGTCTGCTTCCAGGATTTGAGCCCGTGTGAGCATGACGCCCTCTTGGAGTTCATCGAGTTTGGATTGGTATTTCTTCATGTGGTGTTCAAGCTCTGCTTGTACGTCCTTGATTCGCCCAGTATTAGCCTGAGTGATACCAACGAGGAAAGAGCTGAACGTCCAACTCAGTTTACCCAGGGCATCGTCCACCTTGTCTTCTGATTTCTGGATGCCATCGGCCAATTCCTTTAACTGATCAGGATCGACTTTGATCTCTGTCATTTCAGCTCCCTCACTTTCTCAAAGAGCCGATCGATTTCGCTATTTATTTCAGCCATGAGTTCCCTATGAACATCATACACAATCTGCTCCGTCTGGTTCAATTCTTCCACTAACGAATCATATGCTTGTCGGGTTTTACCGCTCCATTCACTGGAATAAGTCTGATTAGTCTGGCGAAAGAGCCCCGCACTGTCTTCAAATTCTATGAGAGCTTCCCTAACATTCTCAAGATTATTGGTCAGGGCCGCCGCTTCGGCTAAATATTTACTCCGCTTCAGCTCACGTTCCACTTCTTTTAAGACGTCTAAGATAACAAGCCCTCCCTTTTACAGTATTCTTCCAATTCTATTCTACTGGAAAATCACTACCAATTGAATCCCACCGAAAATTCAGTTTTTATTTTCCATAAAAGGTTTTATTCTGGTAATATAAGGTGAGAAACGACGGAGAAGGATGACCCGGTTCAACCGTCCCCTGTTGTGAAGATAGTAGACAACCAGATGATCCTTGAGGATTTACATATATTTTGAAAGCTTAGGAGGAAGTGCAATGGCTCGGCGCAGACGATTGAATCGAAGGGGAAAGATTGCGGTGGGGCTTTTGGTTGCCTTGACCGCGGCTCTGTTCTTCTTCCTGGGGGGAAATGGTAAGGAAGAGTCGCAGAAACCTGTGAAGTCGGCTTCTGCTGGTGTGGTAGAAGAAAAACCCATTCTTGAAATAAGTGATCTTTACCTGACATTTGACGACGGTCCGTCTGAGGAGTCGGGTCGTCTTCTTGATATCTTGAATGAATTCAATATGAAAGCCACCTTCTTCATGCTCGGGCCCCATATGGAGAAGAATTCCGAGGTCGTCAAGCGGATGAAGGAGGAGGGATTCGGCCTTGCCCTTCATGGTACTTCTCATCAAACAGAGGAAATCTATAGCGCACCTCTGGCACCGCTTCATGAAATGGTGGAAGCGCAAGCCATCCTTGAGGAACAGACGGGGGTGAAGTCCTCTCTCATCCGCCTGCCCTATGGGAGCGTTCCTTACCTGACGGTGGAAATGCGCGGGAATCTGTCACAAAAGGGGTTCCGCATTTGGGACTGGGACATCGACAGCCGTGACTGGGAGCTGAAGGATGAGCGGTTTATCCAGCACACGATGGAACGGATCGAGCATATGATTGCGGCAGGGGAAGCACCGGTCGTCCTCCTGCATGACCGGCCAGAGCTTATTGATTATTTGCCTGAACTTCTTACTTTCATCAGGGATAAAGGATACAAAACGGGTATTTTGACCGAAGAGATGCAGCCGGTGACGTTTCATTGTGAGGGACGGTGTCATGCTTATGTGGCAAGTGAGGGGTAAATTGAACGAACCGAACGGAGGCAGTCCGTTCGGTTCGTTTTCATTCTAACAAGTTACTTCCCAGGTTGTGTTTTTCCGAGCTTTCTCCCCTTTATAGAATACAGTCCCCTGACTGAATACATGTAAAGGAATGAATGCATATCATGATCACCTTACTCTCGACCACCTACATCGTCCAGTCTGGAGATACCTTGTATAGCATTGCAAGGCGGTTCGATGTGACCGTAGCCCAACTGAAGGAATGGAATGGGCTGCCGACGGATACCATCCACGTCGGGCAGGTACTCGTCGTCAGCGCCACTCCGGAATCCGATCGTCCCCTTACGACCTATACGGTCAAAGCCGGGGACACGCTCTACAGCATTGCGGGGCGTTTCGGGATGACCCTTGATGAAATCATGAGCCTCAATCGCATCACCGATCCGAGCCGCATCCAAGTGGGACAAGTCCTTCAGGTGTATGACAACAGCGGGGAACCCGCTCCCGAGCTCACCACCTATGTCGTCCGAGCCGGCGATACCCTCTACAGCATTGCACGGCGCTTCGGCATGACCCTCGTTGAAATCATGAGTCTTAATGGCATTGCCGACCCGAGCCGCATCCAGATCGGGCAGGTCCTTCAGGTGTATGACAATGGAGGGAATGGCGACACACCGGTGCGCGTGACAGCTAGTCAGCTGAACGCGATCGGCTGGTCCTACAATTATCTATCTGACAGCATCCTCGCTGATCTGAATCTCTGCCTGGAGCGCTTCCAGATCACAACCAAATCCCGCTTATGCCATTTCCTGAGCCAGTGCAGCCACGAGTCCGGCGCCGGCCGCTATACAGCCGAAATCGCTGACGGCTGGGCATACGAAGGCAGGCAGGATCTCGGGAACATTTACCCGGGTGACGGGCCGAAGTTCAAAGGCGGAGGGTACATCCAGCTCACCGGGCGCTATAACTACACCCTCTTTTCACAGTCCGTCGGCGACCCGGAAATCGTCAACCAGGGAGTCTATTACGTTGCCGAGCATTATCCATGGCAAAGCGCGGGCTTCTGGTGGGAACTGAACAATATGAACGCCCTTTGTGATACCAACCCAACGGTGCGTCAGGTCACGCTGAAGGTCAACGGAGGAACCAGAGGGTTGGAAGAGCGGACGAGGTATTATGAGAGATGTGTGTCAATCTTTTAGTTATCGCGATTTTCATAATAATCGAAAGAGAGTGGTCCAACCGACATTGGGACCACTCTCTTTTTAACGATTTCTGCGTTTCGACCTATCCACCGATAAGCATGACCAGTTGATTCACCCCGTCATGGAATATCAGCGCCATGATGAGGAGGACGACCGTGATCAGCGCTCCAACCTCTCTAAGTGACCACTTCCCTGTAGCCAAGGCAGTTGACCTGTTAGCCCCTACAGATAGATCGGCCGGCAAATGATCTGTACCCCCTACCCTTCCCACTTTCAACCATTGCTTCAACTCTTGCTTCATCAGTTTTTGGATATCACTTGGTGTAAGAAAATCAAACTCCTTATCCGTTCTCACATCCTGTAAGGTCTTGTCGAAGAGGCTGTCCATGATGGCATGACTTAATCGACCGGTCTTGGTAAACTCAGTTTCAATAAGAGTAATAGAATGAGTACAATTCTTAAGGATGCTGTTGATCTTAACCCTGGCTTTATTTCTCTTCATAAGTGTTTCATCCAGCACACGCATCCCCCCTTTTAAACGAGACTATTGGTATCCCACTCTTACCACACCACAAGTTCCATATGTGTAAATATAAGTGGTTTTTTCTTTGGTCATTTGTCTAATCGTCTAAAATAGCCATATGGAGATCCCATACGACTTACCTGATTATTGAACTTAGGCAAGATGTTACCAGCAGCGCCATCCCCTTATCTCACACTCCCAACTCCCTCATCAATCGAAGGATCGTCTTCGGATCGTGGCGGATCCCCTTTCTCATCAAGTCATCGGTTACCCGGCGATACGCATAGCGTCCCTTATACAAGTGGGCGACCTGGAGGATTTCCTTTTTCACTTCGGCATATTTATCCGGCCGGTTCAAGCGCTTTTCCCAGTAGTAGTAGGTGCTACGGGGGATGTCAGCGGCTTTGACGAGTGCCAGTACATCGTATTGGTCTTTCAGCTCATAAATGACTTGGGCCTTGGTTTTGTTCGGGTAGTTCTCCTGCCTGCCTGCAAGAGTGTACAGCTGCTTTTGGTAGGCTTCTTTAATAAGGGAAAGCGTTTCTTCTTCTGAGCGTTTGGATGATGGGGTACTATGTGTATGCATCTTCTGGCGACTCCTTCATTTTCATTCGAGGAAGTAGTGTTCCCCTTTAATCTGATGGTTCACAAGCTATATTCAGTCTTATATCGGCATCTTTTGGTATACGATTAGGATGAATTTTCATTAGACGGGGAATCGTTAGCCCCACGAAACCGGCAGTAAATCCCTGCGGAGCCTTGATGGGTGTCTGGGGTACTTCCCGTTAGCAGTCCTGGAGAGGCAGAATTGCTTTTCGGTGGGAACGAGAGCTTTGACTTCGCCGGCCCGCTTCGGAAACCGCTTCTCTACTTCTCCCCACCCGAAGATTACCCGATCGGCTTCTTCAATGGAACGGATGATGTAGGAGTCATTTTCACCCTGCCTGGATTCCTGTGACTCTATTAAAGCCGATAGACCCGTTGTGATTTGCGAGAATAAATTGACGACGTCCAGTGACCCATACCCCCAGTTCCTCGCATAATTGACACATCTTCTCAAAGTCAAATCAGCCTGCACTTCATCCCCAATGGAGGGATTGCATAAGATAAACGTCACCTTTCCCCTACCCTCATCCCATGTACAATTCAGGACGAAGCGGTTCAGACGCTTCTCATCCATTTCCACTGTCGCCTTCTCGTCGTCCTTCCAAGCATACATTCCCATAAGAACCTCTCCTCTTCCTGCGGTATTTATACCCATATTATAGTATAATATTACCATAAATTAATCTTTTTTCCTATAAATAGAAGAATAAGTATGATTCATACTCGCACTTATCCTCACAGAAAGACGAGACCTCATTGTTGAATTATGGAACATCAGTTATAATGATGTCAGATTATGAAAGCGCTCTATTTAGTTAGGTTTTAAAAGTAACATTACATAGATCACGGTCATTTTTTATATAGCTGGGGGTACTTCGGATGGGATTTGAAATCACGGTCATTATACCGACCTATAACGTAGCAAAATATATTGGGGAAGCGCTTGATTCTGTGGTGAATCAAACATTTAAGGGGAATGTTGAGATTCTGCTTATCGACGACTGCTCCACAGACGAGACGCCTTCTATTCTTGAAGACTATAAAAACGATCACCCTGACCGGGCCATTACCGTCCTCCATCAGGAGACGAATGCACGTCAGGGGACGGCCAGGAACCGGGGGCTCGGGATCGCTCAGGGGAAGTATGTGTTCTTCCTGGACGGTGATGATACGATCGATCCCAACACCTTCGAGAAAATGATCGAGAAGGCGGAAGGATCACAGTGCGACTTCGTCATGTGTGACTGGGTGTATGCCTATGAAGATCGTAAACTGATGTATGTGAACTACGACCGGTTCCTCACCAACGAATATCTGGAAGGGGAGTATTGCGAGCGACTCCTTGAAGCCGCCACCTACTTCACCGTCAACAAGCTGTATAACCGGGACTTCCTCCTGAAGCACGGCATCACCTACGGGGAAGGCTATATCTATGAGGACTATGAGTTCTATGTAGAGGTCGCCCAGAGAGCGGAGAAGATCGGCATTGTCTCCAATCCGTTCTATCATGTGCGTGTCAATGAAGACTCGACGACCAAGAAGGACCGGAAGACCACGATCCATATCGACTCACTAGTGAAGGCTGTGGAAGCAACCATCACGAAGTTCGATCCAAGGTGGGAGCAATCGTATTACCATCTCTATAAGTATATCGTCAAAAAAACGATGAATTACATACGCGAACGGGCACCAATGGGACAGAAGCGCAAAACCATCAAGAAAGTGCTCACCATCCTGAACCGAAAACGTACAGATTACTATGTCCCGCGGGATGTCGTCCCACTCTTCTACTTCTACTTCAGGAGAAAATACGTCCAAAACAGTAAGATCAACCAGCTCATCCTCATCGATGACCTGCACCATAAGGGTCAGCTGACACCGCTCTTCCGGAAGGCGATGAAAGCCAAGGAAACTGAAAAATAAGACGCTCTCCAAACTGAATCAAAAGCGGCTAATCGCCAAGAAAAACAACGAACTGCAGCGGTACGAGGAGCTATCCATCAAGGAGAACGTCATCCTCTTCCTAGGCTTTGACTACCGGTACATCGGCAACTCGAAGTACTTCTTTGATTACATGATGAATCGTACAGACAACACGCACGAGCTCTACTTCGTCACCACCAGCAACGAGGTCCCGTCGAAATACCGGGTCACCCCAAGAAGCCTGAAGTTCTATAAGATCCTGAACCAGGCCAAATTTGTCATCGGAGAGAGCTGGATCCCCCTCGATTTCAAAAAGAAAGACGGACAGGAGTGGATACAGCTGTGGCACGGCACACCGTTCAAAAAGCTGTTCTTTGACAGCCACGAGCCGTTCATCACCACCTTCAACAAGAACCACAAACGGGATAAGCAGCGGGACATCTCCAGATGGGACTACCTCCTTGCCGACTCACCCAAAGCAAAAGAAAAATTCACCACGGCGTTCGCCTACCCAGAGGACCGGATCCTGAACATTGGATACCCTAGGGTCCAATGGCTGAAGGACAACCGGAACAATCAGAAGTTGATCAAGGAACTCAAACAGTCCATGGACATACCTGAACACAAAAAAGTCATCCTTTACGTCCCCACCTGGAGGGATTACAACTACAAAAAATCGGTATTGGATCTAGACTATACCCTGGACATCAGCCGGATGCAGCAGCTCTTGGGTGAGGACTATGTCTTCATCAACAAGGACCACAGCATGGGGCGCAACCAGCTCAAAAACCCGAACGTCATCACACCACCCAACACGCTGGAGGTCCAAAATCTGATTCTCTTGGCGGACGTCATCATCAGCGACTACTCCTCCATCGTCTTTGACGGATTGGCGATTGATAAGCCCTTCTACCTTTTCATCAATGACTTTGAAAAGTACGAAAAGGCGCGCGGGGTCTATGATGATATGGCCAGGGACCTGGGAGATTTCTTCGTCCATACGGAAGAAGAGCTTGCTGAGAAAATAGTGAAAGAAGATGTATGGCTGGATCACCTAATGAGGCTTAAGAGGGACTATGCTACTGGGGATGACCTGAATTCGAATGAATTGTTGCTAGAGAAATTAACCCGTACAAATCTGGTCAATTTTTAAAATATAAAACGGCTTGCACATTTAAAGGAGCAAGCCGTTTTTATCGTCTATTTAAAGGTTCTCATATTCTATAAGCTTTCCTTCAAGCAATTCCATATACTCTTTCAACTTCAACCAGCTGGCCTTTCATACTTCCCGACTTCCTTCATCCACTTCAAATTCACCCAGCCATCCCACCACTGTTTCCCCTCTGGTGACATATAAGGATAAACATACAGCTCAATGAGCAAACAGAAATCATAATCCTGAATGATTCCATAGACGGGAATCTTATATGTCCTCCCCTCAAATGTCTTAATCACAATCCGCTCCACAAGGGTAAGGCGATTTTGAAGAAGCTTTACTTCTTTAATGGACGTGAAGGGAACCCGACCTTTTTTCGTTTTGAAAGATCCATCCCTTCCTTTTTTCAGGGTCACGAGTGTCCTCCCTGGAATGAGACCGGGTAGGAAACAAAAGAACAGGTACAGGAAAATGGGGAATAGCGAAAAGCCCCCGTATAGATACCACAGGGAGTACAGCGAGTCGAATTTCAACCCTTCCTTTAAGCAGATGATTGTTCCGACCAGGCCTCCAACGATGAACATTTGCAGGATGACATAGTAGAATTTGCTTCCTTTAATTTGGACCTGTTGTCCTTGATGGCGCTCGTTTAGCACGATTCCTCTTCTCCCTTCAACAATCAATCATAAGCCATACACATTCATTACTTGGTGGAGCTAGGAGTTTAATACATTACAAACATATCCACTCCTTAAGAACATTCATTTCCTGCGTTTGTTCCGCCATCTCACTATTAAAAACACACCAATTGCCAATAATACCCCAAGCATATCTACGGACAATACATCAATAATATGACCGAATCGTCCTGGAATGAATGTCTGATGAAATTCATCAAGGCCGGCATAGCCAACTGATAGAATAAAGCTGAACAATGTAATCCATCGCAATGAAGAGATGAATCTGCTTAAAACAATCAGCCACACCATGGTGAGTACGAAATATCCAATGATATGACCTGATTTCCGAAGGATAAACTCTATAAAATCATATGGATCTGCTGTCGAGACAACATTGCCATCATAAGTGAACTCAAACGAAGAGGACCCTCCCAATTCGACATTCTCTTTAAGAAAAGGTTTTATATCCTGCTCCTCATAGGGCATATTTGAAAAGATGAATATGATTGCCATTAAGGCAACCGGAAAGATGAAGAGCCATTTACTCTTTTTCAAAACTGATCGACTACTTTCTATAAGACTTTTTATACACGAAAAAGCCCCTGCCAATCAGGCAGAGGCTATTAACCAGTTACATGAATACTTTAATGAAGTCTCTCATAAGTTTCACCCATCCAAAAAACGAAATCCAAAGTGGAATACTTAGCAATGTACCCCAGTACATACCTTTGATCAAGTTCCCTTCGTTTCTCATCTTGCAACACTCCCTACAAGTCATGACGTGGAGTTGCTGGATCAAAGTATAGTGCATCCATAACGAAAATACTGTCGCAATTCAACAGCGTTTTCCTTATTTTTGCCGACACTATTTGTCATTATACTTTTATAAATTCCCGGAGTGAGTGATGTGTAAACTTAGGTAAATGAGCAGCAAGTCAAGGGGCAATCACGTTAAATTATATTGCTTGTTAAAATAATTCTGATACTCTCCATTAATTATATTTGTCCACCATTCTTCGTTACTCAAATACCACTCAATAGTTTGGGAAATACCACTATTAAACGAATACTCTGGCACCCAACCTAACTTTTCCAACTTAGTAGGATCTATCGCATATCTCTTATCGTGACCTAAACGATCTTCTACATACTCAATTAAATCTGTAGATTTTCCTAATGCGTTAATAATAGTTTTGACAACTTCTAAATTTGTTTTCTCATTATGGCCACCAACATTATATACTTCTCCATCATTACCTTTATGCATTACTAGATCAATAGCTTTACAATGATCTAAAACATGAAGCCAATCTCTAATATTCTGGCCATTCCCATAAACAGGAACTCGCTGGTCGTTAAGAGCTCTAGAAATAGTTAATGGAATTAGCTTTTCCGGAAAATGGTACGGTCCATAATTATTAGAACATCTAGTTATGTTTACTGGTAAACCAAATGTTTCATGGTATGCCCTTACTAACAAATCTGATGAAGCTTTACTTGCACTATAAGGGCTATTGGGTTGCAACGGTGTATCTTCTGTAAAGAATGTAGTAGGATCAAAATCTAATTCTCCATAAACTTCATCTGTTGAAATATGTACAAACTTCTTCACGCCAACCGCTTTTGCAGCATCCAATAATACTTGTGTTCCTAAAACATTTGTCTTAATGAAAATCTCTGGTTCTGAAATGGACCTATCCACATGACTCTCAGCAGCAAAATGAACTACGTACTCAAATTCCTTCTCCTTAAAGAGGTTATAGATTGTTTCTCTATCTGCTATATCTGCTTTGACAAAGTAATAGTTATCTTTATCTTCTATAGATATATGTTTTGAAAGATCCCCAGCATAAGTAAGGAAATCTAAGTTATAAACCTCATACTCAGGATATTTACTAACCATATGTTGAACAAAGTTCCCTCCAATAAATCCTGCCCCACCTGTAACTAATACCTTTGTTTTGTCCATTACTTCACCTCATTATTTAATTCAATCAAATACCGTTCAAGAGCATCCTGCCAAGTTGGTAATAATGAAAAGCCTTGATCACTTAATTTTTGTTTAGAAAGTCTAGAATTTTTTGGTCTCTCAGCTTTTGTTGGAAATTGACTGGAGGAAATAGGATTGACCTTGGTTTGAATACTTGAGCGCTTAAATATTTCTTGCGCAAACTCAGACCAATTGCAATAACCTTCATTGGATACATGATAAATACCGTATTTATTTGTCTGTAGCATTCTAATAATAAGGGTAGCCAAATCTTTTGTATATGTAGGGGAGCCATATTGGTCACTTACAACATTTAATAGATCTCTAGTTTCCGAAAGCCGTAGCATGGTCTTAATGAAATTGTTACCATTAATTCCAAATACCCATGAGATCCGTAAAATGAAATATTCATCCAAATTTGACTGAACAACTTTTTCTCCTTCTAATTTGGTAAGCCCATAGTACCCCGAAGGATTGGGAAACATCTCTTCAGTATAGGGCTCCTGGCCTTTACCATCAAAAACATAATCAGTACTAATATAGATAAATTTTGAATTATTTCTTTTAGCCACAGTAGCTAAATATTCTGTCCCCGTTACATTTACTTTCCAACAAGTATCTCTATCTTCTTCTGCATTATCAACGGCTGTATAAGCAGCGCAATGTACGATCACATCAGGTTGAATCTTGTTTACATACCTGATAACCTCTTGTTCATTAGTTAAGTCAAATTCACTACGCGAAGCACCTATGACTTCATACCCATGCTCAGTGGCTTCTGAGACAACATCATATCCTAACTGACCGGTGGTTCCAGTAACTAAGATTTTCATGCCTTCGAACTCCAAATAAAATTATGCTCAGCCTCGCACAAGGATGGAGCATCCTCATCTTTTTTTGATAAAATAGGGTGACCAGAAGTTGGCCATTTAATCCCAATGGACTCATCATTCCACGCAATACCTCTATCATGTTGTGGAGAGTATACCTCATCAACCTTATACTGAACTTCCACATTCTCTGATAGCGTTAAAAAGCCATGAGCGAACCCTTTTGGGACCAATAGTTGTTTTTTATTTTCTTCATTTAACTCAATGCCGTACCACTTTCCATAAGTTAGACTTCCTTTTCTGATATCAACAGCTACATCAAAAATGGCCCCTCTGGTACATCGAACTAGTTTAGTTTGTGCTTTAGGTTCTAATTGATAATGAAGTCCTCTAAGCGTTCCCTTAGTTGCGGAAAAGGATTGATTATCTTGAACAAATGTTTGAACGATTCCTGCTTCTGCTAATTTACCTTCATTGTAGGTTTCTGAGAACCATCCTCTATGGTCACCAAACACTTGTGGTTCAATTACATATACACCTTCTAAAAAAGTTTCTACTACTTTCAACTTTATCATCCTTTCACTTAATAACGAATTTCACCATTTGCAACTTTTAATAGGTATTGGCCATACCCTGTCTTACTGAGTTTCTTTCCACAATTTAAAAGATCGCTCTTGTCAATCCACCCATTAATGTAAGCAATCTCTTCCAATGCTGCAATCTTAATTCCTTGGTGTTCTTCCACAGTCTTAACAAAATTCGTAGCATCAACTAAACTTTGATGAGTACCTGTATCTAACCAAGTATAACCCCTACCTAATAACTCAACGTTAAGTTCCTCCAATTGCAGATAGGCTTCATTGATTGAAGTAATTTCAAGTTCACCACGTTCCGACGGTTTGACATTTTTTGCAATATCTACTACTCGATGATCATAAAAATAAAGCCCTGTTACCGCATAATTAGACTTTGGCAACCTAGGCTTTTCTTCTATACTCAATACCTTCTCACTATCATCAAACTCGACAACCCCAAATCGTTCTGGATCATTTACATGATATCCAAATACCGTCGCGCCTTTATCTTTATTTGCTGCTTTCTGAAGTATCTTTCTTAACCCGCTACCATAATAAATATTATCACCAAGTACCATACAAACTGAGCTATTCCCAATAAACTCTTCTCCTATTATAAAAGCCTGTGCTAATCCTTCTGGTTTTGGTTGAACTCTGTAAGAAAGAGAGATACCAAATTGAGACCCATCCCCTAATAGGTTTTCAAATCTCGGAGTATCCTCTGGTGTAGAAATAATAAGTATATCTTTAATACCTGCCAACATTAATGTTGATAGAGGATAGTAAATCATAGGTTTATCATAAATAGGCAGTAATTGTTTACTTGTGACCATTGTGAGAGGAAAAAGCCTTGTTCCACTTCCTCCAGCTAGAATTATCCCTTTCATAATTGTTCCTCCCTAGTTTTTTCATTATTTTTATTTAAAGAAAAGACAATGTAAACATAAATAACCCAATATATTGAGTTGGGTTCTAAGAAATTAGACTCTGAAATATTAAGAGTACAAAAATATATTAAATAGCCTAAGATAAATAAATCAATCCTATTATTTTGATACCTAAGGTTTTTAATGACCCTATTAAAAGAAGAATATAATTGAAATAAGAAAAGTACAAATCCTATAACACCAATCTGAAGCAAGATATCTAAATACCCGTTATGAGCATGGGAAAATTCATAATTAAAGATTTCATAAATAGTTCTTGAATTAATACCGTCATAACCTAGCCAGAACGATTGATACCCATATCCAAAAAACGGTTTTTCAGATATAAAATCAAAAATATATCCCCAAAGAACGGTTCTACCTGTTAGCGTTGGGTCTCGTCCAAGAATAAGCATAATATGCTCGAAATTTGAATATAGTATTGCTCCTGATACTCCCATTATTAAGATCAAAAAAGCAGTTAGACTAAGAACCAAATGTATATTATATTTCACCAACTTACTTAAAGCGATAAATAAAAATACAACAAGTAAAATAACCAAAGAGGATATTGAGGATGAGAACACAATTAAACCTGTAAATAGTATAATTGTAGTCAAGATTATTATTTTGTGACTTTTGATTTCAAGAAAATATATACTTGCAGTAAGTATGGCTAACGCCATAATTCTGCCTAATATATTCTTATGTGTAAAAACACCTTTCCAGTCTCCCGTTAAATACTCAATATCGTGGTGAATCCCAAAAGACGGCAACATTATTGAAGTAAAATAACTACTTACACTTATAATAATAAATGCTATCAATAATATTCTGAGAAATTCTTTCTTATTAAAGAAATACGAAAGAAATATTCCAAAAATAGTTGACCCTATAAAACTTAATAAACTTCTAAACGATGAGCCTATATAGTCTGCCCAAAAAACCGAAAAAATAATAAATAACATGAAGGTCCAAAAGTGAAAATTCCCTTTATAATTTATCCCATTTAATTTAACTTTCAGTAGAATGAAAATCGTTGAAATAAAATATATTAAGAAGAATATTGCTTGCATAAATGAAGAGGGAAATAATTCAAATCCCCCTTCTCCAATAATAAATAGCGGATAAATAGCCCAACAATATATTATTAAACTTGCTATGGCGAAGTATGATATAAGCCAATTTTTTATTACCCCAGACAATTTTCCTCACCTTACTTTATTGGGATTTTGTAAAAATAATTCTTCATATTCATTGACTATTTTATCCCAAGTATAAGCTTTCCTAATTCTACAAATAGCCTTCTCGTGAATAGATTCTCGTTCAGTTTCACTAAGATTTTCAGCTGATTCTATACTCTTGGATAAATCACCTCTCAGCTTAGAAAAATATAATGCACCTTTCTCTGCAACCTCAGAGTTGAAGTTTACGTTTAACAATAGATTTAATTGAGTTGTGGATAGACTTTCTAACAAAGATGGATTTGTACCGCCTACTTCATGGCCATGAATATAAGCAAAAGCCCCAAATCTCACTAGAGTTAGAAGAGATTGGTCATATATAGTTCCAACAAATCTAATCCTCTTATCCGTTTCAAATGAAGTTTCATTAGCTAATTCATTATAATACTTCATATTATTCTCATTATTTGTAACGATCACAAGACTTTTTGATGTTTTTGATTCCATGAATTCTTGAATCATCAATTTATAATTATTTTCTGGCACAAACCGTCCAACTATTAAGTAGTAATCTTTCTCAATAAGAGACTTTTCAGTTAGCCAATTCGAATACAACATCTCTTGTTTCTCCAAATTATCCCGATTTATTGTATTAGCTCCATAAGAGATATAGGTTGTGTTAGGGGTGTATTTTTTATAAGACTCCTCAATATATCGTCGTATTTCTTTAGAATCACAAATTATTAATTCGCTATTCTTAACCATTAGTTTTTCAGATACTCGCCAATATTTTCTTATTGCCCAATTCCATTTAGATCTCTTCCATTCTAGTCCATCGGGATTCAAATAAACACTAACCCCTAGTTTCCTAAGTTTATTTTTAAACATACCTAAGAAAGGACCTATTCGACTTGCTAAAATATATATAGTGGAACCTTTTAGGTTTTCTTTTTGTATAAAATTCAGAATATACATTAAGCTCTTCAAATCGTATAATACAGCTGTCGCTCCACCGATATTAGGGACATTAATATTTATACATGTAGCGTTCGAATATTTGAACATAGAATTTTCGTTAGATAAACAAGTTACAAAATAATTAATACGACTTGATTTTCTCTTTTGAACAAGGTTATCTACAAAAGTCTCAAACCCTCCGTACTTTGCAGGTATTCCCTTTGATCCAATGATAAATACATTTTTATTATTCAATTGTATTTTCCCCTCTAGTTCCTTTGTTTTCATTTGACAATTTAAAGAACAACTCAAACTTTTCAAACCAGTCATGTTTCTTAGCGGTTAATTTTCTTTTATCTATTAATTTCTCACTGGAATTAACTTCAAGTATTGAATTACATGCATCTACAAATTCACTTTCAAGTGCATAGCGATATATATTTTCTTCATTGTATTTAGTAGTTCCAGGAATTCCACATCCAATTGCTTGAACTCCACACGCTAAGTATTCGAAAAGCTTCAATGGACTAACTGCCATATTATATTCAATACTTGTATAAGGTAATAAGCCTATTTGAAACTCTTTTATATATTCTGGAACTTTTGTTGGCTGAAGAGGTCCGAGGTAATATACATTGCCCATTGTTAATAATTCATCTAAATCATCTGGTCTTGTCTTAGGGATTGGACCAGCCAAGACAATGCTTCCACTTTCAATATTTTTTGCTAAGTCAATTAGTAATCTAAAATTAATTTTATGTTTTAAACCACCAACGAAACCTATTCGAGGCTTTGGTATATTCTCAAATTCCTTTAAAGTCTCACTAGAAACTATTGTATTTTCAAATAATTCATACTCTACTCCATTCTCTATAACAATTGCATTGACGCGAGCTAGATTATAGACATGCTCAGCTAAATATTCTGAGGTAGTAATGACACGATCAGAATTAGTTATTATTTCTAACTCGCTGCTCATAATTGTTTTACTTCTATATGTTTCAAGAAACTTAATACTCCGTAATCTGCTGAGGTATGGCCTTGCCCACAAATCACTACAATCATAAATAACACTATCCCAGTCATACAATTCTATAAGTTTTGCATACGCAGGATGGGTAAACCAAAGCTTCTTTTTATGAATACTGTGACGTAAGATGTTATTAATTTTATTTTTGTCATTATTAAATATAAAACTTTGATTTTTAATGAAACCTTTTAAATCCAGAAAGCTAATTAGGTGGACTTTAATTCCATTAATTTTAATATAATTTTTGTTTTCTTTTTTATATTTTTGCAATTGATTTTTATTATGAACGGATATTGGATAAATCCAATATATACAATTTGTATCTGATCTATTTGTCAGGTATTCAACTAACCTGTGCCTTCTAAATTTGAGTCCATCCTCTTCCCATGAAGAAGGAGCAACAATAAAATGATCATACATCTCCATAATATCCACTATCCTTTTATAGATATCTAACTAACTCGTAAATTCTAGAAGTTAAGGTAATTGCATCTTCCGTGTTCTTATCTAAACTTTTAGTTTTTGTATTGTAGTGCAGACTCATTTGTTTATCTATATAACTTTGTACGTTAATTTCTCTATTGAGCTTATTTTTAAATACCTTATATATAAACGGGATTTCAAATCCATATGGATTGTATGGGTAACCATATCTGTTAACAGTTATGACTTCTTTCATCGGTAAATTTGAAATATCCATATGATGATTGTTCTTCAATAACTCTTTCGAAATATCATTAGAAAATGCATATTCTAGCAATGATTTGAATTTTTCAGAATTAAAAAATTCATGATTGAACCCATTAGAATAGATCAATGCTAGAGCATATACATTGAAAGTATGATAACCAATTTCTTTGTACCTTAAAGAAGCTACTAATTTATTTTTAGTAATATTGGTTTTTAAATATTTTAACTTCCTTAAAGTCATTTGAACTTGATATTTTGGCTTACCAGTACTAGAAACATCATGTTTAATAAGTCCATTTCTATATAAGTTTAAATTCAAATCTAATTTATTGAAGAAAATATCTAATTTTTCTTTTAGATTTTCATCATTTGAATACCTATATAATATTGCTCCAGAGGCAGCAAACCATAATTGATGGTTAATAGTCATATCGTAATCATAAATACTTCCATCCACATTCACTGTTTTCCAAAGACCTAATTTCTCATCAAAGGGATGTAAGTGATATACTTCCAAAGCAATATCTAAGTAAATTTTGTTATTTGTTAAGCTAAATATTTCACACAATGCTTCTATTGCCCACGCTTGACCTATAACCCCATTTGAAAAGTCTTTCTTTTTATTTGTTCGAGCATAGAAAGTATTCTTCATTGGGCGGGAAGTACTAGAAGTTAAGTAGTCTCCTGCAAGGGTAACGGCTTCTAGGTATTCGTCTTTTTCGGTCGATCTGTAGAGATAAGAAAATATTATTAACCAATGGGCAGTATTACGAACTGGAGTTTCATAATCTACGTATGGCCCGTTATGTCCACCCCTTATAAAACCGTTTTTTTTCAATTGGTTATAATAAGGTTGTGCAATTTCTTCTATAATTTTTATCATATTTTACCTCTTTCAAAGAATTTAGGCAGCTTTTCTTCTGGTGATCTCCAACTTAATCTCATTGAATAGCTTCCTATTAAATAAATAATTCACGCTAAGATATGCAACGAAATATACACCAGTATACAGAAGCATGTAAGGGACTGAATAAATATCGATAAGAAAATATCCCGTTATTGTTAAAGCTATTGTAAATACAAATGGTAGGATTATTTGATCATAGTATTCTTTCCACCGAAGTGTACTGACTCTATTCACAAGATTTTGTAACACTACAGATTTAATTAGTACTGATATTACAAATGTACACGCTACAATTTCCAAAGATTGAAATGAAGCTATTGTAATTAAGAGAATTCTGAGAGGAGTTATAGCAAGATCTACATAAAATACCCAATTGGGCTTATTGAAAGAATATAAAGCACTGGACGCAAATCCAGCAGATAATATATCTACAACACCTTTAAGTGAAAGAATTTGCATGATTAGTATTGCTTGATCCCACTCTGATCCGAATATCACATCAACTATTCCTGGTAGAAGTAAAAAGAGGAGTGAAAAAACAGGAAAGCCTACAAAGGATATAATTTTTGTTAAACTTAAATAGACTTTTTTGAACTCAACCGAATTAGTATCTTCTTTTAGTATACTGCTATAAATTGGGTAAGTTACCTTTGAAACAGTAGAAGTTATGACCATTATTATTTTCTCAAGAAGTTGTTTAGCAAAGTGATATATCCCTAAAACTTCCATGCCCATTAATTTACCAATAATGATTTCATCAAAATCTTTACCTATAATATTCAAGATGTTTTTTCCAGTAACAAAGATTCCAAATGAGTAATAACTTTTTAATTCAGTCAATTTAAATCTAAAAGATGGTATCCATAATTTGTTTTTCGCAAAGAATATAAATACTATAAAAGTATAAATAATTACACCTAAAAGTTGGCCATATACAAAACTAGAAGCACCGAAATCCAATATTGCAAGTGTAATCATAGTTATATTTGTAATAACAATTCTGCATATATTAAAAATTGTAATAGATTTAAATTTCATTAACTTTTCTAAATATGCTACAAAAACCATGGTTACAGGTTCAAATAAAAAAATAAAGGATGCTACTTTAATAAGTCCTACTAAAGTGGAATCATTATAAAAACCTGCAATTAAATTTGATGAAAGAAAAATAAATATACAAATAATTGAACCTAAACAAATATGGATCCAAAATAGACTATCTAATTCTATCTTTTTGACTTTTTCTTTTTGTATAATTGCTTGTGCAATGCCGAATTGCCCAAATGTATTAGCTAAAGTTACGATTATAGTCAATATTGACTTTTGTCCAAACTGTTCTTGTGATAAATACAAGCCTAGAATTAGTATACTAAGAGGGTTTATTATAATATTTAACAAAGAGTAAATACTTACCCACTTAAATCCGTTAATTGTTGAAGATTTCACGTTACTCAAATTTCTCAGTCCTTGTCTTAAGGATTCTTGCAGGTACACCGGCGATTATAGAATTCTTCGGGAAAGATTTATTTACCACCGATCCCGCTGCTATTACACAGCCTTCGCCGATCGTAACTCCATCTAAAAATATTACTCCAGCCCCTACCCAACAATTGTTATTTATATTTATTCCTTTTCTTGATACACCTTGATCTTTAATCGGAATATTAATATCTTCAAAATTATGGTTTTCTGAATGTATGTTAACTCGAGGACCCATTATTACATTTTCTCCAATGTTAACTCCACCTTGACACCCTACAAATGACATTGCACCTATTGCAGATCCTTTACCAATAACAAGCCCTTCTCCAATTTCTGTTATTACACCAGTTCCTTGGATAATTGTATCTTTACAGATTGTTACATTATCACTAATCACCATTTTTTTTATAGAGATTGCATTTATAGTGACATTATCTTCTATTGTTACTCCTTGCCCAATTAACAAATTTGATTTATTTATTATTTTCACTCTTTTTCCCAGGAAAGATATTCTGAATCCGAATTTCAGGAAGAATCTCAAGAGAGAAAATATCCTTGTTAGAAAAATATCTAATAATCCATTAAATCCTATACCTTTGTCTATTTTATATGGACGTCCTTTTAATATAGTAACTGCACTCTCAACTATTTTAATCAACATTATTACCATATCCTTCAATTGGTGCTTTCAGTGTATATAGAAGGTGACTTACTTTATATTCCCATAGTTCTGTTTCAGGAATTTTAAAGTTGAAACTTATATCAGGATTATCAACAAAATATTTTATTCCTTCTGCAAATTCATCGATAGTGTTTGCTTTAATAATTTGATTTGAGTCGTATTTTTCACTTCCCTTTATGGGAGTAGTTACTACTGGCTTATTAGCTGATAAATATTCTAATAGTTTTAATGGACTTTGGGACTTAGTTAAGTCGTTGTTTAAATGGGGTACAATACACACTTGAGCTGCATTGATTATTTTGGGTAACTGTGAATAATGTATATCCCCAAGCCAAGTCATATTTACTGATTTTTTTAATATTTTTTTGAAATCTGATACCCCAATTAATGGACCACAAAAAACAAAATTATATGCTGGGTATTTGCCTACCAATTCTTCTACTAATCTAAAATCAATTCTCTTATGAATTTTTCCCGTATAGAGGATAATTGGTCCGGTTAAATCTTCGTTTAAGGATATTGTTTTATTTTCATTACCATCTTCTGAGATGTTAATGAAATTTGGATCAATACCATTTGTTATTTCAGTAATATTTCTTTTAACTATGGATTTAAGAGAATCCGAAGTCCCTATAAGAGAATCTGCTATTTTAGCATAAGCATCATAACCTTGGATTATACTTTTTAAATATTTTCCAGATGCAATTTTTGTTTGATCATCCACTAAATCAAAAACTAATTTACTTTTTACGAATTTTTTCTTTAATTCTTTGATTAAATCATAATTATTCACTACATTAGAATAAATTAGTGGAGAACTACTAATTTTCAGAATACAAATAGACTTTTCTACAATTTCTAAATACTCACTAGAATTGTAAGCTTTTGTCCACCAATCTTTTCTATACAAAATAGGAGACATTATTTCAAACGGAAAATAATCCAAACAATAAACCTTTTCTGATAGTTTAGTGATTGCGAATTTTTTTTCCTCATAAACCGCTTCACTAATATTAATTTTTTTACTAGTTTTCTTAAGAAGTATTTCGTAATTTGAGACTGGTCTATTAAGAACCAATATTCTTCCTATATCCTCCCTCTTGCTTAATTCTTTAAATATATGGGAGTCCCGCGTTCTAAATCCTTCTTTAACCCATTTTTTATAATCATGGAATGGAAAAAATAGAAGATCATTCATTTGATTACTCATTCCTTATGTTTAGTATGCATCTTTTGAATTAAACATTAATAAAATTGTCTTAAAAATAATAATTAAATCAAATAAGATATTCCTTTTCGCTATATATTTCAAATCAAGTTCGACCATTTGCTTAAACCCTATGTTACTCCTGCCGCTAACTTGCCATAAACCAGTACAACCTGGAACTACCAACAATCTTTGCAAATCATATTTAGAGTACTGTTCAACTTCTCTTTCAAGTGGCGGACGAGGACCAACAAGACTCATATTTCCTTTTAAAACATTAAAAAGCTGTGGGAGTTCATCTAAGCTTGTCTTCCTAATAAATCTTCCTACTCTAGTAATGCGGGGGTCGTTTTTCATTTTAAACATAGCACCTGATACTTCATTATGCTCCAGTAATTCTTGCAACCTTTCTTCTGCGTTAGATACCATGGAGCGGAACTTCAACATTCTGAATACCACTCCATCTTTGCCTATCCGCTTTTGAGAAAAGAACACGGGTCCCCTGGGATCTTCAATCTTGATAAAAATAGCGATTACTAAGAATACGCTACTGAGAAGAATAATGCCGGATAAAGCACCTATTATATCTAGTGTTCTTTTCTGTATTGAATAGAATCTTTTATTTTTAAATTCCATTGTTTGCTCTGATGAAGTAAGGATCACTTCTTCCTCAGCTAGGTTAGCCATCCACCTTCCCTACCTTTACTTAGTTTGTAGTTTTTTATTTTCTTCAACAATCCTGCTCATATAGTCCAAGATTGAATCACGAATTTCTTCATGTTGAAGAGCAAAATCAATGGTGGTTTTAACAAATCCCACTTTTTCTCCTACATCGTATCGATTTCCTTCAAAATCATAAGCATAGACAGATTGAGATTCATTTAATCGTTGGATCGCATCCGTTAACTGAATTTCTCCCCCTGCACCTTTCTCTTGATCTTCAAGTAGGTCAAAGATTTCTGGTGTTAATAGGTATCTACCCATAATTGCTAGATTTGAAGGTGCTGTACCTGCAGCTGGCTTTTCTACAAACGTTTTCACTTGATAGCGTCTGCCCTCAGATGCTGAAGGGTCAATAATCCCATAGCGATGTGTTTGGTTGTGTTCAACAGTCTGTACTCCAATTACTGATGATCCAGTTTCTTCGTATTGGTTAATTAGTTGCTTTACACAAGGAGTATCACTTACAACGATGTCATCACCAAGTAGAACAGCAAACGGCTCATCGCCAATGAAACTACGTGCACACCATACTGCGTGTCCCAAACCTTTTGGTTCTTTCTGTCTGATATAGTGTATATTCACAAGATTACTCGAATGCCTAACTTTTTCTAAAAGGTCAAACTTCCCTTTTTCTTCAAGGTTCCTTTCGAGCTCAGGTGCAAGATCAAAATGATCTTCAATTGCACGCTTTCCTTTACCGGTAACAATAATAATTTCCTCAATACCAGATGCAATTGCTTCTTCTACAATGTATTCAATAGTTGGCTTATCAACAATTGGTAGCATTTCCTTCGGCATAGCTTTTGTTGCTGGTAAAAATCTCGTTCCTAATCCTGCAGCTGGAATAATGGCCTTTCTGACTTTCTTCATTATAAAGTCTCCCCTTCTAATTCAGATATTTGCTTTTTCTCTTCTATTAACGGTTGGTCTCCCCATTGAATAATACTCAATATCATATTTTTCCATTTCTTTGGTATCAAAACAATTTCGCCCATCGAAGATCACAGACTCTTTCATATTTGCTACGATTTCATTAGGCTGTAAGTCTTTGAATTCGGACCATTCAGTCAAAATTAAGGTTGCATCCGCATTCATTAGTGCTTCTTGACTTGATGCTTCATACAGAACTTCTCTATTTAATATCTTTTTCGCCTGTTCCATGGCTACTGGATCATACGCCACGACCTCAGCACCTTGTTCAATAAGGTAGTTAGTAATTGGAATTGATGCTGCTTCCCTCATATCATCTGTTTCAGGCTTAAAGGCAAGCCCTAAAATGGCAAATCTCTTACCTTCAAGACTACCAAATCGATCGTGAAGCTTTTCAATCAAGATTTTTTGTTGCTTTTTATTTACTTCAATTACACCTTTTAACAATTCAAAATCATATTCTACATTGCCGGCAATTTGCACCAATGCTTTTGTATCCTTAGGGAAACAAGATCCTCCATAACCAATCCCCGCATTCAGGAAGCGGGAACCGATCCTCTGATCCATTCCCATGCCAATTGCTACATCTTCAACATTCGCATCTACTCGTTCGCAAATATTAGAGATTTCATTAATAAAACTGATTTTGGTTGCTAAAAATGCGTTAGCCGCATACTTAATCATCTCCGCACTTCGTATATCGGTCTTGAACACCGGAATACCATATGGCTTATTGATCTCTTCTATAACTGCTCCGGCCTTTTCATTATCCGATCCAACGACAATTCGATCCCCATAAAATGAATCGTTAATGGCTGCACCTTCCCGAAGGAATTCAGGGTTGGATACAATATCAACTTTAACTTGTTTTACCAAGTGCTCCTCAATCACATTCTTAATCCAATGATTTGTACCCACAGGTACCGTGCTTTTCGTGACCACAATGACATCTTTCTCTATATGAGTGGCAATATCAATGGCGACTTGCTCTACGAAAGCCAAATTGGCGGATCCATCCTCTTTTTCAGGAGTCCCAACGGCAATATAGATGACATCGGCTGAAAGGAAAGCTTTAGCATGATTAGTAGTAAAGCTAAGACGGTTTCTTTGTATATTTTTTTTCATCAAGTCATCCAAGCCAGGCTCAAATATAGGAGAAATTCCACTCCTCATTTTTTTAACTTTTTCTTGATCAATATCCACACAAGTGACTATATGACCTATTTCAGCTAGACATGTACCTGTCACCAGCCCCACATAACCTGTGCCTACTACTGCAATCTCCATTTTCTTCACCTTATCTTTCCTTCAATCTTTTTGACAAATTAAATACCTAAGGGAAATGTATAGGTATTCCTATATCCTTTCCTTAGGCATTCAAGAGACAATTATATTAATAGAACTAAAAACAGTTATATAGTACCACCGCAACTATTTTACATAGTTACGTAATTACTGTAGAATTTAATAAATAGGCATCTAACCCATCCTCACACCACCCCATTGACGACAGGCGTCTAAGGCAAGGAGTCTCCTCCCGCCCACAGGGTGACCGAGTGCCTCCGATTATAATGGATAGGAGACATTCCCAAAATTCTACTGTTGTCTACAAATCATGACTCATTTATACTCCCAACGACAATAGTACCTTAGGACCTTACCAAATATTCATATGAGTTAAAAGATTCCGAGGAATTTTTTCTTTTTGATCCGTTCGGGAATCTCTCTATATATGTTCTTACCATCAATAAGAAGTTCGGCATTCTCTGTAAAGTAGTAGATCATGTCGATGCCGTATTGTTTCTCGATGGTATCCATGGCTTCTGCCATCTTAAAGGTGCGGTTCTTAACGTTGTGGGCATCAGACGCGACGAAGTGCGTCAGGTTTGCTTCAATCATCTGCTGGGAGAACTTCTGGATGTTTTTTCCGAAATACCCAGTGAGGGACGCTGCGGTCACCTGCGTGGTCGCCCCATTCTTTACGAGCGTATACAGCTTGTCCGGTCTTTCCATCAGTTCGGCATTGCGCTCAGGATGTACGATCACTGGCGTCAGCCCTTCATTCTGCAGATCATAGAACAACCTTTCCGCATACCCTGGGACAGAGCTTGAAGGGAATTCCACAAAGAGATAGTGGGATACTTGGTTAAGTGTCAACAGCTCACCCTTCTGGTAATCCTCCACCATTTCACCATAGATCCTGGTTTCCTGTCCTGGAAGCACCTTCAGGGCGATCCGCTCTTCATTAAAAGTCTTATTCAATTCATCTACCCGATGCAGTATGTCGGTTCGTACATTCTGATATTTGCCGTTTCGATGATGCGGTGTCGCAAGGATCGTATGGATCCCTTCCGATACCGCCTTTTTGGCCAGGACAATGCTATCCGTATAGCTCTGCGCTCCGTCATCGATCCCCGGTAGGATATGACTATGGATATCGATCATGTAAGACCCCTCCCCCTACGGGTATTATCAAACCTCGTACCATTGTACTACATGTGCAGAAATTGTAAATAGGTGAAATTTGTCGAAACCTAGTTATTTTTTACCGTAGTAGTAATAATAGCTTGTATCTTTGATTTCACGGTTGTTTAAGATGACACCGAGTAGCTTCCCATTCGTTGTATCAAGAAGTTCTTTGGCCTTCTTGGCGCTGTCTATTTCCGTTGTTCCTGAGCTCAAGACAAGGACCGTGCCATCACACTGATTAGCGAGCACCTGGGCATCCGTAACGGCTAAAAGAGGCGGCGTGTCGAATACCACTAAGTCATAATCCTCATACATGTCGTTCAACAATTCATCCATTGATCTCGAGCTTAAGAGTTCCGCAGGGTTTGGCGGGACCGGTCCACATGTCAGAAGGTCCAGATTCTTGATATCAGTCTGATGAACCACTTCACGGAGCATTTTCTGGCGTGAAAGCGCAGAGGTTAGACCGAATGTATTATTCACATTGAATGTGTAGTGGGACGTAGGTTTTCTCATATCTCCATCGACCAGAAGGACATTTTTCCCTTCCTGGGCGAATACGACCGCCAGATTGGCTGCTGTCGTGGACTTCCCTTCTCCAGGACCTGAAGATGTGACCACGATGGAGCGGATCTGTTGATCGATGGATGAGAAGTTGATGCTCGTCCGGATGGTTTTGTACTGCTCTGATATAGGGGATTGCGGATTGTCATGGGTGACAAGCTTACGCCTTGTGGACATCATGAGCTGCTTTAGCTTTTTGCTCTTCTTATTACCCAATGCGCTCACCTCTTTCTTCGATGGTTCTTGATTTCTTCTCTGCTTTTGTTTCTCCGATTTTGGCAATGGAGCCGAGCACTGGAATCCCTAGGATTTTCTCTACGTCCTGCTCGGTCTTGATGGTGTTATCCAGGAATTCAAGTAGGAACGAGATTCCCACACCGATCATGAGACCGACAACCATTGCGATGGCAATATTCAGAAGCGGTTTTGGCTTCACAGGAGACTGCTTTTCCTCCACTTCCGCTTTCGTCAAGATTGTTACGTTATCCACATTCATGATGTCAGGAATGTCTTTTTGGAAGACTTCTGCGGTTTTATTGGCGATTTCAGCCGCTTTCGCCGGGTCGGTATCCTGAACGGCCAGACTGACTACCTGGGAATCATTTTGATTCGACACGGTCATCTTTGATTGGATATCGCTTGTCTTCATATCAAGATCCTTTGAGACTTTGTCCAGGATGACAGGACTCGTGATGATTTCTTTATAAGTATTGATGAGCTGTAGGTTGGTTTGGATTTGTCCGGGATTGTTGTAGGCGGATTGATCGGATTTAGACTGATTGACAAGCAGCTGGGTCGAAGATTGATAAACCGGGGTTAAAAGAAAAAAACTTACCCCTCCACTGACTAAGATGGCTGTAAGGGTAATGAGGATGATCAGACTCATTCTCTTCCTGAGGGTTTGCATTAACTCGCGTAAACTGATGGTTTCTTCCATGAAGTGCCTCCTGTAACTCTTGAAAAAATATGTAAGATTCTTTCAGATTTAGTTGTATTTCCGTGAAATTCTTGTCATAATTTTAAATAAATTGTAATATTGTTGCCATTACTATCTATTAAACTACAGATTTTTCTATTTGAAAAGGTTATTTTCAATTTTAGTACATATTTCTTGGCGGGACATTTATAGGGGGTATTTAGGATGAAGCATTTTTTATTGGTGGTCCTTGCGCTGGCATGTGGCGCCGTGTTGATCATGGGGAATCTTTATTGGCAGGATCGTACAGGACGAACGACAGAAGACCCTAAGGTCGAATCGAAACCTGTGTCGGCGGGGGCATCGAAAGATGAAGAAGTAAAAGAAGAGAAAAAGGAAGAAAAAGACCTGACGGCCAACTGGCCGGAGGAAGCAAGAGAGTTATATAAGAAGCGGGTAGAAGACGAAGAGGCCTTTAAGATCACCATTATCGGGTCACTCGCTCTAGGAGCCAGCGAAGGAGGATGGGCGCCTCAATTGAAGGAAGCCCTGCTTTCAGCCTACGGTGATTCCATAGAAGTAAAGATCGACGAATGGGACACTACTTCAGTTGAATTCGTGAACAGTTCCGACGTGGAAGATGCGTTGGAGGGATCTCCGGATCTTGTCCTTTGGGAGCCGTTTACGTTAGTCGATAATTCAAACGGCGTCGGACCGGTTCAGAATCATGACAGCATCCTCATATTTGATCGGAAGCTCCACGAAGTGAATGAAGAGGCCACTCTGATCCTTCAGCCCCCTCACCCAATTGAAGATGCAACCTACTATCCATTGAATGTGGATGAACTCAAGACGTTCGCCAAGGAGGAAGGATTCACCTACCTTGATCATTGGAGCGAATGGCCGGATGATGGCAGCTTGGCAGACTACTTGATTAATAGTCAAGATACCCCAAATGCCAAGGGCTATACCTTGTGGAAGGATTATCTGCAAGAGTACTTCATTGAGGACTAGCCTTAAGGCTGGTCTTTTTTTGCATATATAATAGAAGAAAGTAGTAAGCGTTTTCAACATATAAAAGTCTTGTCCTAAATGCTAACTAAAATTTAGAATATTTTCTATCCATATCTGACAAAATCTGATATGTTATTAACTAGGTTAAGGAAAAGGTAGGGAAACGTATATGAGATCAGATAAACATAGTGGTAAGAAGAAAAAAAAATGGCCTAAGGTTGTTGGTATCATTTTGCTACTGCTCGTTCTCGGAGGGGGCGTGTATGCCTACACCGTATGGCACTCACTGAATGATGCGGTTGGTGCCATGCATGATCCTGTTAAGAGAGAGAAGTCCGAGAAACGTGCTGAGAAAGTGACATTTAAGGAAAAGGATCCATTTTCAGTACTCCTGCTTGGAACAGACGGTTCCTTCGAACGGAAAGGTGATGTGGGACGCTCTGATTCCATGATTGTCCTGACAGTGAATCCGAACGAAAAATCAGTAAAAATGTTAAGTATACCCCGTGATACCCGTACAGAAATCGTGGACAAAGGAACTGTTGATAAAATTAATCATGCCTATGCTTTCGGATCCGCTAAAGGTGGACCATCTGAAGGTGCTGAATGGGCCATGAATACCGTTGAAAACATGCTTGATATCCCTATTGATTACTATGCAACGATCAATATGGATGGATTTAAGGACATTGTAAATGCAGTAGGCGGTGTGACCGTAAATAATGACTTAGACTTTACTTATGAGGGAATTCATTTCGCTAAAGGCCAGGTGGAGTTGGACGGAAAAAAAGCTCTCGCCTTTTCACGTATGAGATATGAAGATCCTAGAGGGGACTTTGGGCGTCAGCTACGACAAAGAGATATCATCCAGGGAGTTATCCGCGAAGGAGCCAGTCTATCAAGCCTCTGGAACTTTGATGATATTTTCGACGCTCTTGGAAAGAACGTAAAAACCAATCTATCGTTTAAAGAAATGGTGGATATTCAAAAGAATTATAAAGATGCTGCCGGTAAAATTGAGCAAATCGATATCAAAACTGGACAAGGTAGTAAAATTGATGGCGTCTATTACTACATCATTCCAGATGCTGAGCTTGGCGAAATTCAATCTACACTTAAAAAACATCTTCAAATTTAAAAAACCGCTTGGGAATCAAATCCCAAGCGGTTTTCTTATGCTTCTACAGCAACTTCCTTTTTCTTAAGCGTGAAGAATGTGATGGCGAATCCGACACCAAGGGCAAGCAGGATGCCGATGATGGCATACGGGAAGTACGGTCCGATGTAGGCGACGAGGCTTACGATACTGGACAGGATGTATCCGTAGATACGGACGCCCATGATGGCGAAGAATGCCGAACCGGCCATGCTGGCAAGTGTACAGGCGAGGAATGCTTTCTTATAGCGGATAAGGACACCGAATAGGGCTGGCTCCGTGATTCCGAGTAGCGCCGAGATGGCCGCTGATAGAATGATGGATTTTTCTTTCTTTCCTTTTGCCTTGAAGAAGACGGCGAATGTTGCTCCGGCGATGGCCATGTTGGTCATGAAGAACATCGGCATGAGCATGTCGAATCCATTGTCTGCGAAGTTCTGCAGGGCGATTGGCGTCATGGCGTGGTGCATGCCGAAGACGATGGCGATCGGGCGGATGCCGCCGACGACGATTCCGGCTAATACCGGCGATAGTCCGAATAACATTTCAATGAAGGCAGCAAGCAGGCTTCCTACATATGCTCCCAGCGGCCCGGTTGCGATCAGGGCAAACGGGATGGTGATGAACAGGGTGAGCGTCGGGGTGAAGACGGTACGGAGGACGCTCGGCATGAACTTGTCTACGTACTTTTGGATATAGCTCATGGCCCATATGGACAGGATGATCGGAATAACGGTAGCGCTGTAGTTGATGACCGGTACAGGCAGACCGATGAAGGTGAACTGGCTGACTTCTCCGAGCTTGGCTGCTTCAAGCAGGGACGGATACATGAATCCTCCTGCTACGGCAAGGGCCAGGTACTGATTCGTCTTGAAGATGTTCGCGGCCGATGCTGCCAGGAAGAACGGCAGGAAGTAGAACACGGCGCTTGCGACGAGGTCCAGGATGATGACGGCGTCGCTTTCTTTATTGAGGACTTCGAGAGCGATGAGCCCGGCGAGGATCCCCTTGATCATTCCCGCTCCGGCGATGGCCGGTACGATCGGTCCGAAAACGCCGGATACGATGTCGAGGAGTGCCCCGAAGAACCCTTTCTTTTTAGCAGGTGCCGCGCTTTTCACGTCTTTTGTCCCGAGCTCTGTGGTCAGGGCTTCGTGGACCTTCTGGACGTGGGTGCCGACCACGATCTGGTATTGATCGTTTGTGAACTGATCCCCCATGATGCCGTCGAGCTCTTTTACTTTGGCGCGGTCGATGGCGTCAAAGTCGTGGAGGTCGAAGCGCAGCCGGGTCATGCAGTGCCACACCTTCTTAATATTATCTTCTCCGCCGACAGCGGTGATGATCTGTTTGACCAATTGTTGATCTCCCATGTGAACCCCTTCTTTCTGTCTGTGATGGTGTCGTTGATTAGCCATATCGTAGCACAGGGATCCAAAATTGAAAACGTTTCATAAAATACCAATCATAACACCAAAACCCTTGATACATAAGGTTTTTTCGTTGTTATCATCAAAATTGGTACGGTAAATACCACCTATCCCTTGTGAAAACATGACCAAATTGACCGCGGTGATTTTCCTGTGTTTTACTTGAGTCATCGCAAACGAAATGGAAGGTGTGTCCACATGGAACCGAATCTTATTACACATATAGAAGCTGTCGTCACGAACCCCCACCGTCATAACTTTGTCGTCGTGAAGGTGGAGACGAGCAGCGGCATCACCGGCTACGGCTGTGCGACGTTCCAGCAGCGTCCTCTCCCCGTCCAGATGGTGGTGGAAGAATACTTGAAGCCGATCCTCATCGGCCGGAACGCCCACAATATCGAGGATCTCTGGCAGATGATGATGGTGAACTCCTACTGGCGGAACGGCCCGATCATCAATAATGCCATCGCCGGGGTCGACATGGCCCTTTGGGATATCAAGGCGAAGCTTGCCGATATGCCACTCTATCAATTGTTTGGAGGGAAATCGAAAAGTGCCATCGCCGCGTATGCCCACGCTGACGGTCTGACGCTGGATGAACTATTTGAAGGTGTCGATGCCCTGGTGGACCGTGGATTCCGTCATATCCGCTGCCAGCTCGGCAAGTACGGCGGGAAGAATCACGCCATGCATCTGCCGGATCAGCTCATGGACGGGGAATACTATGATCCCGATATCTACATGCGCGATGTCGTAAGGATGTTCAAAGCTCTACGTGAGAAGTACGGATATGAACTCCATTTCCTTCATGACGTCCACGAACGCCTCTCCCCGAATCAGGCGATCCGCCTTGCGAAGGAGCTCGAACCGTATCAGCCGTATTTCCTTGAGGACGTCCTCCCTCCGGATCAGAATGAGTGGCTCGATCAGCTACGGAGTCAGACGACGACGCCGATCGCAACAGGCGAGCTCTTCAACAATCCGATGGAATGGAAGGATCTCATTGTGAATCGCCGCATCGACTACATCCGCTGTCATGTGTCCCAGATCGGCGGCATCACGCCGGCGTTGAAGCTCGGGGCCCTTTGCGCGACGTTCGGCGTACAGATCGCTTGGCACGGTCCGTCGGACATGACCCCGATCGGTGTTGCCGTGAACACCCACCTCAATATGTTCCTTCATAATGCGGCCATCCAGGAGGTACAGGAGCCGGAAGATGTGATCCGCGAGATGTTCCCGGGTACTGTCGAGGTGAAGGAAGGCTATATTTATCCGATCGAACAGGCAGGAATCGGGGTCAGCTTTGACGAAGACATGGCGAAGGGGTATCCTTGCGTGTACAGGAAGCACGAATGGACCCAGTCCCGCCTGCCGAACGGGACGATCCATACTCCTTAACGGAAGGAGAGGATGAGATGAAGAAGCGGGAATTCATCTCCGATGACCTGCTGAGCAAGATCTATCAGAATAAGTACCCGCCTGGCGGCAAACTCCCGACGGAACGGGAGCTTGCCGATCAGTATGGGGTGTCGCGCTATACGATCCGGGAGGCGCTGAAGAAGCTCCTCAACATCGGGAGCATCCACGTTGTTCAGGGATCGGGCATTTTCGTCACCGATACGATCACCCAGAGTCCCCTGATCTCCAACTCCCTTCAGGAGAAGAAGTTCAAGGACATTGAATCCAAGGTCGTCTACTTGAAACGGGAAAAAGCGTCAGCTTCATCCCAGCGGATCTTCGACAGCCAAAGCGATGTCTGGTCCTTCAAGCGCGTGCGTCTCGTTGACTACCAAAAGGTACAGATTGAAACATCCCTTGTTCCCGTGGAGCTCTTCCCGGATCTCGATGAAGGCGTGATTGTCCAATCGGTTCATGAGTATGTACAGAAATGCGGATATGATATCTCTCATTTTATCACGAGCTACAGCGCCGTGAATGTATCGAAGGAAGATGCGGAGCTGCTGAACTGCAAGAAGGGGCTTGCTGCTATGAAGATCGTGAACCGCGGGATTCTGAAGGACGGTCAGGTGTTCGAATACAGCGAGTTGATCAACCTCGATTATTCGGTCTCCTACTTCACGCCGTTCAATACGAATAAGCATCAGTTCCGGAAGAACTGAAGAAGCGAGCCCCAGGGGCTCGCTTCTTTTATGTTCTCAGGATGCTTAAAACGTAGATAAGCACGGTTCCGCCCTGGATGATAGCCGGGACGAAGGCGTATTCGCGCGGTAGCACCCAGTACAGGGCCAGGCTGACGATGAGGATCGGGATGACCGCGAACAGCCACAGCCTCACCTTCCGATTGGACAGGTTGAATTCGAACCGTTCCATCCTTTCCCTCCTTTTCTTTATCGGGTTTCTCTCGTTTGCTTTTCAAGATAGTCTTTTTCCTGTTTGGGGGATAGAAGGCCCTTTGCCTTCCCAATATTGCCGCCCATGAGGCGCCAGACGGTGTTATGGTCGCTGACGGCCTGTGAGAAGTCCCCTTTTTGCCATCGGGTGAGGATCTCCCGGTACTCTTCATCGTTCTTGTATGTTTTCTCATCAAGCTGCTGCAGAAGGAAGGCGATCCGCTCATCGGTGATTTCGAAGAAGGACCATTTCTCCCCTGCCCTCACCTTCTGATGGCTCATGGCGTGGAGGTATTGGCGCATCAGCTTCTCCGATATCGGGGTCTTGACGTCTTCTTCAAATGGATTGCCGTCCACCTCGGCTGCAGATACCTTATTCGGTTTGACCGCAGCCGCCGGATCCCCGTTTCGATCTTCTTGAGCCGTCTTACGGTCCGGCTCGAGATTTCCAAGGGTCATATACACACCTGCGATCGTCACAAAAAGGATCGTTCCCAGAATGATTCCTATCCATTTTTTGCTCATAAACGTCCCCCTTTTTTTCTCTCATGGTAGATATTTCTATAATGGAGGTGCTCCCTCCTGCTTCCTGCAATAAAAAAAGAGCTCATCTAGAGTCCTTATCTTACATGACCTTCAAGGAAAGGTTCCCTTTATTCGTTTGATAGAGGACCGGGGTCAACCCCTTCCCCTCCAGTTCATATTTCCTCTCTGATTCTTTTGCTACCATGACCGATTCGTAGTCATCGTAGCGCAAGGATAGGATGTATTTCCCCTTCTCTAGGAACGCCAAGGTTTCTTTCGTGAATGTGAGCGTGACGAGATGTCCCGTCTGTTCCACTGCGTCTGCCACGATGAAGAGGTCTTCGATGAACTCCCGGTTTTGGAGTTCGACGGCTTGGATGTCAGGAATGCGGTGGCCGGTCAGTTCGACTTCCATGATGACATCCTTCCCACTTTTCCTTTCTTCGACTACCTCCGCCTGGACGGGGACTTCAATCGGAATCGTTGTGCCATCCGATAGCCTGGCGACGTTGTATGGCAGTCCGTCTCTCTTCTCCTGGCTGCTGTCTCCGTTGGTGGTGGCCCATTCGGCCAACGCAACGACCCGGTCATATTCCCTGTTCACAAGCAGGGAGAAGTATTCTTTGTTCAGTGGCTTTTTAATTGTTTCCTCCAGCGTATACGGACGATTGTAGCTGGAGAAGATCGAGAGGACCTCCTCAAACTTCGAGAAGTAGGCTTGCTGGTTTTCACTGTTCACGAAGTGCTTCCTGTTGAATAAGCGGGTGATGCTGTCAAACTCCACCAGGCGGTTGACGATCATCTTCTCTTGTTCCGGAGGCAGTCCTTTATCCAAGACATACTTCAGGACGGTGATATTGGTATCCATCTTTTCGATAATATCGGTCTGTTTGGTCAGTGATTGGTTCTCTGCATATCGATTGATGTAGTAGACAGGGGCGGTCGTGGTGGAGATCTCCCCTACGTGCGTGAGGATATCGATGAAGAACCGCTTATCCTCGGCATATTTCATCTCAGGGAACCGGAACTGATGCTTCCTGATGAAGGAGGTGCGCATCATCCTGGCCGTCGGTCCGAGGTGGTAGAAGATATGGGGGATCTCATAGGGTGACACGCTCTTCCTGACCTTGCAGGACTCATATCTCCCGATGAGCTTCTCCTTCTTCCCGTCCACCTGGATCGTCTTCCCGACAGCATAGTCGGTGCCTGCCTCTTCCATCACACTGTGCAGCTGACGGATTCCGTCGTGATCCAACCAGTCATCTCCATCCAGGAAGGTGACATAGGTTGAATTCGATAGATGCATACCCAGATTACGGGGATAGGCAGGGGTACCCGTATTCTCATCCAACAGCACGGCGACGATATTGGGATACAGCTTCGTGTACTTCCTCAGGATATGGCGCGACTTGTCTGTCGATCCATCGTCGACGAGAATCAGGGTGATTTGGGAGAACCCGATCGTCTGGACGATGACCGAATCGATCGTCTTCTTCACGTATTTCTCCGCATTGTAGACCGGGACGATGACGGTCACTTTGGCATGCTTACGCAATGCAGCCTGGTTGTATATGGTATAAGGGATGCGATCAAAGGTCGGATCTTCATTCCTGGTTGTAAAGGGTAGAATGTTTTTAAGAATCATGATCATTCTCCTACTGAATGGATTATGGTGCACCATGACCATACCCGTTTTCGGAGAAGGCGACACACACTGGACTCTGGTAGTTATACCCATACAAAAAGGAGCTGCCCATGAGCAGCTCCTTTTCTGATTTATTTCACTCGAAGAGACAGATTTCCCTTTACCGTGCGATAGAATTGATACGAATTCTTGCCGCTCTTCAGCTTGCAAACGGCTTCCGCATCTTTCAGCACCATGAGTCTCTCGTAATCTTCATACCGGAGGGCCATCATATACTTTCCTTTGCCGACCTTCTCCATATCTTCAGGCGTCAGGGTGATGGTCACCATACTGCCCGCCTGCTCGACTTGGCCCGCTACATTGTATACTTCCGTGATGTAATCACGATGCTGGAAGTCCACGCCTTGGATCTCAGGAATGTCATGCCCCTTCATCTCGACCGTGAAGGTGACGCCATTTCCGGTCTGCTTCTCACTGACGAGCTTGGCTTCAACCGGGATTTCGATGTTCACATCGGTGCCGTCCTCAAGATGCGCAACGGTGTACGGCAGTCCATCAATGACTTGATACGAGCGCTCGCCATTGAATTTCGACCAGGTCGACAGCTCGATGACTTTATCATAATCCTTCTGGGCAAGATAGGTGAAGTAGCGTTTGTTGAGCGGCTTCTTCATAATATCTTCCAGCTGATAGCTGCGGTTGAATGAATAGAAGACCCTCATCACTTCCTCGAACTTCTGGAAGTACGGTGTCCGGTCTTCACTGCGGATAAAGTGCTTCCGGTCGAATAGGCGCGTGATGCTGTCAAACTCCACAAGGCGATTGACGATCATTTTCTCCTCTTCTTCAGGAAGATTCTTCTGCATCACATATTTCAGCACAGCAATGTTCGTATCCATCTTCTCGACGATATCCGTTTGTTTCGTGAGTGACACATTATCCGGGATACGGTTCAAGAAATAGATCGGCTCCGTCGTAGTCGAAATTTTGCCTACCTGTGTAAGGACATCGATAAAGAATTGCTTGTCCTCGGCAAACTTCATCTCCGGATAGCGGATCTTATGCTTCTTGATAAACGATAACCTCAGCATCCGGGCACGCGGTCCGAGATGGTAGAAGATATGCGGAATCGAATAAGGCGATACATTCCTACGCTCCATGCACGATTCATAGCGACCGATGATCTTCTCTTCCTTGGAATCGATCTGTACCGTCTTCCCGACGGCATAATCACATTTGGTTTCTTCCATGAGCGTATGAAGCTGACGGATCCCGTCGTGCTCCAGCCAGTCATCGGCATCCAGGAACGTGATATATTCCGAGTTTGCAAGATGGGCCCCGAGATTACGCGGGAACGCAGGCGTCCCTGTATTCTTCTCGAGGAAGATGGCGACGATATTGGGATAGAGCTCCGCATAGCGCAACATCATATGCCTAGATTTGTCCTTCGAACCGTCATCCACAAGGATCAAGGTAATGTTCTGAAATCCGTGTGTTTGGACAATAACCGAATCCACGGTCTGTCTCAGGTATTTCTCTGCATTATAAACCGGGACGACGACAGCAACGTCAGTCTTCTTGGTGAGTGCTTTATGATTATGAATGCTGTATGGAATCCGTTCGAAATACTTCTCGTCTTCACTCTTCGTGAAGGGTAAAAGGTCTTTTAATTTCATATTCATAGTCTCCTAATTCGTGATATGTTCACAAATATTATGGTCGTCTGCTAACAGCCGGACCAATAGTTCATTCTATCAGGACTTCAAATAAATAACAACTTGCAGAGGAATCCACCTTTTCAGATATTCATTAGACGCATAGAGGTCCTAAAAGGTTTCGTTCATTTTACAAAAATCTACAAATGAATCTTTTCTCCTATTATACAAAAAAAGCTGTGAGACAGCACCAGCGTGCCATTCTCACAGCTCTATGTTCCATTTAGAAACGTTTATATCCGACAAACTTCGGAGCCCAATACGTATTATTCAGCTTCGTCACCACAACGCCGCTGTCAGATGCATGGATGAATTCCCCGTTGCCGAGGTAGATTCCCATGTGGCTGATGCCGGCTTTGTAAGTATTTTCGAAGAATACGAGGTCACCAGGAACCGGATTGGAGACGGATTTTGCCTGGCTGTAGTAGCCTTCCGTGCTCGTACGGGAGATGGAGTAGCCCGCTTCGTTGAATACATAGTAGATGAACCCACTGCAGTCGAATCCGGACGGCGTCGTACCGGCCCATTTATACGGGGTGCCGAGGTACTTCTTCGCCACGTTCACGACCGTGGATGATGACGGAGTCTGAGTGCCCGTAGTCGCGGTGTTGACTGTTCCGGTTGAAGTGGAAGTAGAGGTCGAGCCGCTCACCTTGAGCTTCTGACCGACATAGATCGTGTTGGACGTAAGCTTATTCCATGACTTCAATTGTGAAATGGTTACATCATATTTGTACGCGATGTAGGATAAAGAGTCACCGGATTTGACCGTATAGCTTCCGGACGTCGACGGTTTTGAAGCCGTAGTGGTCGAGGTCGAAGTGGACTTCGAGCTTCCGGACACGATCAATTTTTGACCAGGATAAATCAGGTCACTCTTTAGATTGTTCCATTTCTTCAGATCCGCTACATACACATTGTACTTCTGGCCGATCTTCGACAGGTAGTCCCCGGATTTCACGGTGTATGTTGTAGTGGATGATGATGACGTTGTCGATTTCGACACTTCCAATACCTGATTCACATAGATCATATCGGAATTGAGTTTGTTCATGGATTTCAGACTTGAGACACTTGTATTGTATTTAACGGCGATTCCAGAAAGCGTATCCCCAGACTTTACTTTATAAGAGGCAGCCTCAATCGAATCGACAGCCATAGATGACAGAACAGCAGCAGTTGTAAAAGCGATTATCGTTTTCTTCAAGATCTTTCTCCTTCGCAAATAATGTCGTTTTTGCACGCCTACCCATTATCTCCGAACTAGTCCGATAGGTTAATAGGCTTATTTTCTTATGTGAAGAAAAACATGGAAGAAAGCCCAGTATAATCACGTTTAGTAATTTGTGGTAATGATGGTAGTTTGGTTTGTTCATAGGTGGTTTGGGGTATTTATGGGGGCTGTTTCCTATATTGGGGGTGGAATAAGGAAGTATTTAACATGTTTTGGGATAATAAGGTATAATACTAATCAGAACGGTTTACCGTATTTTGAAGGGAAATGGGGTTGAGTGTTGAAGAGGATTTTGCTTTTTTCTTCTATATTGTTTATTGGGATTGTTGTGGGGGTTGTGGTGTGGGTACAGAACGAGGGGCAGACTGCTCCCCTGTCGATGAAGGATAAGATCGAGGCCGCCGCTCAGGAGATTCATGTCCAGGACATTCTGCAGAGCCACTCGATTGATGATGGGTTAGAAGCGGTCTTATTCCTTCTGAAGGACGGTCGGATCGGATATGCCCTCGTAAAGGATGATGAGATTCACCACGTATTTTGGACGGATACAAATCAAACCTATGATCAATACCAACATCACGTCATCTTACTGGGGAAGAAGGAAGATCCCGCCCATACACGTTTGACGGCGACGATTATACGGCCCCTTGACCAGCCGAAGTACTATCGTACGGTTGAGTTGGGAGAGGGCGAGTATTATCTGGCATCCTTTGAGATTCCGAAAGAGGATGAGCAAGTTCGTTTTGGGGAAGATGGATGGCGGTTTAACTAATGTTGATTAGGAAGCCTTAGTTGGATGGGCTTCTTTTTTTATGGATTGTTGAATAAGGGGACTGCAAGCGCTACTCAAATGCACGAAAATCGGCTGAAATGGAAGGCTGGCGGGGTGATTGCTCCTGTACGCTAGCCCTTTTCTTTCAACTCTAATGGATTTACTTTCAACTGTCGCCGATTTACTTTTAACTTTCGATGATTTACTTTCAACTTTGATGTTCGACTCATTTCCCATTTTCAACTATGCTACATTACGTTCAACTTCAAGTGATTACTTTCAACTTTCATTGTTTATTTTCAAGTCTCGTGACAGCTCCTATCTAATAGGAAACTCCACCACAAACATCGTCCCTTCAGACGAGCTGCTCTCCAGGCGAAGGCTGCCTCCGTGGGCCTGGGCGAGCATCCGGGAAAACGGCAGTCCCAGCCCGAGGCCGCGCGTCTTGAGCTTCTTATCTTCCCCGCGGTAGAAGCGTTCGAATACCAGCGCTTGTTCCGCTTCCGGTATCCCGCTCCCGGTATCGCTGACCGATACGGTGCAGGTGTCCCCTTTCCGCTCGAGCTTCACACGCAGACTGCCTTCTGCTTCTGGTAGGGCCTGGCGCGCGTTGTTCAAGAGGTTGATGAGGATCTGTTCGATCCGCAACGGATCCACGTCTGCTTCCATGTCTTCAGGGGGTGTCTCCAATTCCAGCTGGAACGACTCCTTCACCTGGGTCTGCTTCCACTGACTCACGATATCGTCCACAAGGTCGTTCATGGCGACGGCCTCTTTCCGCACGGGAATGGCCCCTGATGAGAAGGAGTTGAAGTCAAGAAGGTCGCCGATCATCCGCTGCAGGCGGTCCACTTCCTTCAGGGAAATGTCGAGGAATTCCTTCGCTTCGTCCTCGGTCACGACCTCGTCCTTCACCGCCTGGATGAGGCCGCTGATGGAGGTGACCGGCGTCTTCAGATCATGGGTGACACCGGCAAGGAGCTCCGACCTGAGCTGCTCCAGGTGCTGGAGCTTCTCGGCCATCTGCTGGAAGGAGTCCACGAGCTCGTAGATTTCCTTTTCCTTGGCGGGTTCTTTCAGGCTGACGTTGTAGTTCCCTTCGCTTACAACTCTCGCGGCACTCGCGACTTCCGAGATCGGAGCCGACAGCTTGCGTGATAGATAGTAGATGACGAGCCAGCCAAGCAAACCGAGGCTCACCAGGAGGATGGCGAGTAGCCGGTACTCCTGGTTCACTTTCCCAAGGTCCTTCTCGAGGTTCAGCATGACCACATAGCCGAGGACATCGTCTCCGTTTTTCACCGGCTGGCTGATGGCGTACGCCTTCCCTTCTTCACCGAGGTCGATTTCCACTTTCCTCTTCTCAAAGAAAGTCGTCGAGATCTTTTGTGCCTGTGGCTGAGCTCCCGGTGGTCCCCCGCGGAAATGGTTCTTGTCGGAGAGGACGTTGCCTTCGGGGTCGACGACGAAGGTGGACGGCGGCTCATCAAGGTTCAGGAGCTTGCTCCGCTCTTCGACGACGTCCTTCAAGACAGGCGGAATGAGGATCTGTCCGTCTTCCGTCACGATCCGGTCGGCGAGCTCCTGGGCCATGACCTGGGTCAGATTCAGGCGGTTATCGATCGTCGTCTTCCGGATCCAGATCGCCGAGATGAGGGCGATGACGAGGAGCCCGACGACGAGGGTGATGAGGTAGCGGGTCGTCCAGTAGCGGAGGAGCGTCTGGCGGCCAGGCTCTTTAGCTTTCGTGAACACTGAACTGATACCCCAATCCCCTGAGCGTGCGGATCTCCCCCTGCTCCTTCGGCCACTCCTCCAGTGACTTCCGAATCCGCTTCACGGCAAGATCCACGGCGCGGTCGCTTCCTTCATAATCCATGCCCCACACCCGGTCGATGAGCTGCTCGCGTGTGAACGTCTGATTCGGATGGTCAGCGAGAAAAAGGAAAACGGAAAGATCCCGCGGCGTCAGGGTGATCTCCTCCCCTTTCAAGTGAACAGTATGGGACTGGCGATTTATTTTCAGATCACCATAGAGCCTTACACTTCCCGTATCGTACACGGGGCCGCTCCGCCTCAGGACGGCCTGCACGCGCGCGACGACTTCATCCCCGATGAACGGCTTCGCTATGTAATCATCGGCACCCGAAGTCAGCCCCTTGAGGCGGTAGTCCACGTCGCCGAGGGCCGTGAGCATGATGACAGGCGTCGGCGCAAGAGTCCTGATCGACTCCAGGACCGACCAGCCATCTCCGTCAGGCAGCATGACATCAAGAAGCACAAGATCCGGCTGCACATTGGTATAATCCTTCATGGCTTCCCTACCTGAGTACGATTGCACAACGTCAAAGCCGCTTTTCGCCAGGTACGCCTTCAGGACCCTGGATATGGTGATTTCATCTTCAACGATCTGTATGGTTTTCATATGAGAAATCCTCCTATAGAAGCATTATAAAGGAAAAACGGGTGGGGAAGAAATGCTTGGGGAAAAAGAAAGAGTGCCAGGGGGACGGCACTCTCATTTATATGAAAGGGGTCAAAGGGTCACGCTGGTCTGGGATGCATCCAGATCGGTCTTGTCTTCAGACTGATCGCCTTCCTTCGTACTGCTGTCTGGACCGTGATCACCGCCACCGCGCGGACCTTTCATCTTCACGCCTAGATTCTCAAGCTGCTCATGCGCTTCTTCCCGGGTGATGGTCCCTTCGACCGCCTTCTTCAGGATGGCCTGGGCTTTTTTCTTTGTTGCTGCATCCAGATCGGCAAACGGATCCGGCATCTTGTCGAGGTCCAAGTCGACATTGAGCTCATCCAGCTCCTTCTGCGCTTCTTCCTTTGTGATCATGCCCGCCATATAGCGGTCGCGGATATCATGGGTCTTCTGGTGAGTCTCCTCATCCATCCCGTGGCGCTGCGGCATCTCGATACCAAGGTCAGCAATCTTTTCCTTCGCTTCTTCCTCCGTCAGATCACCCGACTTCACTTTGTCACGGATGTCATCCAGCTTCTGTCTGGTCTCATCATCAAGCTCCATGCCAGGTCCGCCGTGATGACCACCGCGTCCCGGAGGACGGATCCCCAACTCATCGAGCTTTTCTTTCGCCTCATCCCTCGTGATGGTCCCATCCTCCACCTGGCCCTTGATATCATCCAGCTTGGACTTTGTTTCCTCATCAAGCTGCTGCTTCTCCTCCACCTGCGGCTGATCCGCCGTGTCCTGTGTCGTCGCCGTATACGCGGCCGGCGCCAGGATTCCCAATGACAATGCACCCGCCACCACTTTTGCCGATAGTACATTCAACATCTTACCTACCTCCAGTTCATTTTGAATTTGTAGATTTTAGCCTTGCAAGATTGAGTGTAGGGGTGGAATGTGTCAGGAGGATGTCGGGGGAGAAACTTTGTCTATTTCAATAGTAAGGAACGAAGACAGGTTTAGAACTGTCCTCACCAGTGCATATACCTATATATGTAAATTCCTCTTCGAACACCCCATCATGCGAGAGGGATGTCCCTATCCTAGAATGGGGTAGTGGATCGAAGGGTGAAGGAAGATGATTATTACGATTAAAAATTTAAACAGGAGGCCAGCTTAATGAGTTTTGAAAATGAACTAAACAAACTATATGAAAAAATCGCGTATCAGGTACATGACACCATCCCTACAGAATGGGATACATTCTGCTTCAATGGTGAGGTTAAAGAGAAAGATGGAGGAGTATTTTTCTTTTTCAAGCCAACAGAGAAAGAGGAATATGTATTCTCTCACTCCATTCCAAGCTTATACGGTGTGGATAATAAGGTTTACAGCAAAGAACTTCACCGGTTGTTTCAACTAACAGTTGACCTCCAACGTGTTTTTATAGAGAACGGCCAAGAGCCCTGGTTCTCTGTGACATTGATACTGGAGCGCACAGGAAAATTAAACGTGAAGTTTGATTATACAGATTGGCACTCCAGTGAATTCGGTCCTTCAGACCGCATCATGTACTTTGAATATAAGTATGTGCGTCAGAGTGATGAACCCTTGGCTATGCGCTTAATCGAGAACATGAAGGCATTTGAAGGCTTGTGATGGATGATGAGGTTAGTGAACAGTTATCTCTCCAAACAGCCATTAACAGAGCAAGAGATTTCAACGATTACTCACCTATTCACAAAGCATTATGAGGAAGAAATCGAAATCAATAGCTATAAATATGATCACCGAATCCATTATGAAACGGATTTCGATTTAGTGGGAATAGAATTCCAAGTGCATACGATTCACTCAGAGCTGGATAAGCTGATTACCATACACGAACAAGCCATGCTACTCCTTGATCAGCCTGTAGAAGTCATTGTAGCGAATGATGATACGGATACAGAGATACAAATGTTTGAAACTGATTCCAATGATGTATCGGGATTCGGATTGTTCATTACTCAAAAATCCTTCCCTGATATAAAACCATACTATGCATCAGAAAACTGTTATGCGTATGTGAACTTTGAGTATGTTAGTTTCGGTGTACTATTTTAGGATTCTGATTGGCAGTACTCTATTTAACTTACCATCTACCATTAAAACGAAAATGATTATGGAAAGGACACTATAGTTCATGAGGAGTTTTACAGAGATTGATGACAAATTGCGACTACTCGGAATGACAAGTAAATATGAACTCAACCCAATTGACAGCATAAAAGAAGCAAAACTTTTCCCCCTGCCCCTTCCCTTGGACTATAAAGATTTTCTTATAAAATACGGCCCGTTAAACTTTTACGATGCTGCCATCCACCTTATCCCCACCCTTTCTATTGATGAACCCTTGTCACTCATCAATTTCTATGGATTCAGTCCAGGCACATCCAATTTCCTTACCGTAATGAAGCGTTATCGAGACAGGATTCCGGAGGATATGATTCCTATCGCCGAATGTCCCGGCGGTGACCAAATCTGTATAGGCACAGGCAACAAGGTATTCGGTAAGATCTATTATTGGGATCACGATAAAGAGAAACTGCATGTGAACTCCCAAGAAGATATGTGGGGGCCCGTTACACTCATTCATCCTTCTTTTTACGATTTAATCATGAGTGTTCAAAAGGTTGAAGAAACTGAAGACACGGAGAATCCAACGATTGTAGAAATGAAAATAAGCGATGCATTTCTTGCCAGAATAAAAAAATAGGTTTCCGATCATTCCTCGAGCGGCCATAAGCTGTCGAGGTTTTTTGATTTAATTTCCTCCTAAATGAAAACGCTCTACATTTTCATTGACAACATGTATATACAAGATTACAATTGAACTATATCTTGTATATACAACACAGTATTTTGGAAGCGTTACCGATAGATTAGGAGTTTCTACTCATTCCATATGGGGAATGGTTGTTACAAATGTAAGCGAACACATTTTGGGAGGGATACACATGAGTGTGGATAGACAATCGGTTAAACAGATCATCGAAGCCATCGGGGGAGCGGACAATATTTCGACCGCGACGCACTGCGTGACACGTCTTCGTCTTATTCTGAAGGATGAAGGAAAAGTAGATAAAGAGAAATTGGATGATATCGATATCGTAAAGGGATCATTCTCTTCAAACGGACAGTTCCAGGTCGTCATCGGGCAGGGGCTCGTCGATAAGGCCTATAAAATCCTTGCTGAGGAAACAGGCATCCAGGAAGTATCAAAGGAAGATGTAAAGAATGAAGCATCCAAGAATTTGAATCCGCTTCAACGGGCCATCAAGACCCTGGCTGACATCTTCATCCCGATCCTGCCGGCCATCGTCATGGCGGGTCTGTTGATGGGTCTCAATAACATTTTGACTGGTAAAGGAATTTTCTTTGATACGAAATCCGTCATCGACGTCTATCCACAATGGGCAGACCTCACCAATATCATCAACCTGATCGCCAACACGGCCTTCACCTTCCTGCCTGCACTCATCGGTTGGTCGGCCATGAAGCGTTTTGGCGGGAATCCACTCCTTGGGATTGTCCTTGGATTGATTCTTGTCCATCCGGACCTTCTCAATGCATGGGCCTACGGATCTGCTGAAAAGATTCCGACTTGGAACATCTTCGGTCTTGAAATCGACAAAATTGGGTATCAGGGACAAGTCCTTCCGATCCTCGTTGCTTCTTATGTATTAGCGAAAATTGAGCGTTTCTTGGATAAACATGTACATGATTCAATCAAACTGTTGGTTGTAGCACCTGTTGCCTTGCTTGTCACTGGATTGCTTTCATTCATTGTCATTGGACCAATCACATTCTTCATCGGTAACCAACTGACAGACGGCGTCATCTGGATCTTCAGTCACTTCGGCTGGCTCGGTGGCCTACTGTATGGTGGATTGTACGCAGTCATGGTCATCACCGGGATGCACCATACGTTCCTGGCCGTCGACCTGCAGCTCGTATCCAACACAGGCGGAACATTCCTATGGCCGATCCTGGCACTATCCAACATCGCACAAGGATCTGCCGCACTCGCCATGATGTTCCTTGCCAAAAAACAAAACCAAAAGCTGAGCGGCCTGGCCGGTACCTCCGCCCTATCCGCTTATCTCGGAGTCACTGAACCTGCCATGTTCGGGGTCAACCTGCGCTACAAATTCCCGTTCATCGCAGCCATCATCGGTTCCGCCGTCGGAGGCGTCCTGCTGGCCACAACAGGCACCGAAGCCTTCTCCATCGGCGTAGGAGGAATCCCAGGTATCTTCTCCTTCAAACCGCAATACTACCTGACATTCGCCATCGGAATGGTCATCTGTATCATCATCCCATTCCTGCTCACCATCCTATTTGCCAAATTCAGCAAAAACAAAATCAGCTAAAACAGTTGAACCAACTTGTATATACAAGTTAAAATGAGGGAGCGACAAGGACAACCAGTCCCGCTCCCTTTTTACTAACTAAAAAGAAAAGCAACCTGGTTAGGTCGCTACACACAATTGATTTTGGACAGAATGGGGAATGGTAGCCTTAAAGAGAAGGGGCATGTATATAAACAACCATGAAGTAGGACAGGAATGTCGAACATACCATCCTACCTACCACCATAAAGTGCCTTGCAGCGAAGGCCACCTGACTCCTACGGGAATAGAGGGTAGCTTGAGACCCTGCATGCGCAGCCGAAGCGGCTCAACACCCTCCCCGAGGAAAGCAGGTGGCCGAAGCGGAAAGGCACGAACCCAATCAAATAGTCTATGAAATAGAAGAATTTTTTCACACCTATTAAAACGGATGTCGAACATACCATCCTCTCTATCACAACAAGTGCCTTGCAGCGAAGGGCGGCCGACTCCTTCGGGAATAGAGGCAAGCTTGAGACCCTGGAGGCGCAGCTGAAGCGACTCAACTGACTCCCCGAGGAAAGCGGACGACCGCAGCGGAAAGGCACGAACCCAATCAAATAACCAATGAACCACACCCTAAAAAACCACACTAAAAGGAAGGTGTCCCAAATGACCCAACAACCACAACCATGGTGGAAAAAAGCAGCCGTCTACCAGATCTACCCCAAAAGCTTCAACGACACAACAGGAAACGGAGTCGGAAACATCCAAGGCATCACCCAGAAACTCGACTACCTCAACAAACTCGGCGTCGACGTCATCTGGCTCACCCCCATCTACGAAAGCCCGCAGCGCGACAACGGCTACGACATCAGCGACTACTTCTCCATCCACGCCGAATACGGCACCATGGAAGACTTCGAGAACCTCCTGAGCGAAGCACACGCCCGCGGCATCAAAGTCATCCTCGACATCGTCATCAACCACACCTCCACAGAGAACCAGTGGTTCATCGAGTCACGTCAGTCAAAAGACAGCGAATACCGTGACTTCTACATCTGGCGCGATGGCAAGCCCGACGGATCCGAGCCGACGAACTGGCAGTCGAAGTTCGGAGGAAATGCCTGGCAGTATGACGAAGCGACCGGTCAATACTACCTTCATCTCTTTGATGTCACACAGGCCGACCTCAACTGGGAAAATGACGCTGTCCGCCGCAAGCTCTATGACATGATGCTCTTCTGGCTAGATAAGGGCGTCGACGGCTTCCGCCTGGACGTCATCAACCTGATTTCAAAAGACCAACGTTTCCCTGATGACGACGGCTCCACGGCTCCCGGAGACGGACGCAAGTTTTACACGGACGGTCCTAAGGTCCATGATTACATGCAGGAGATGAACCGTGAAGTCTTCTCGAAGCACGACATCATGACCGTCGGGGAGATGTCGTCTACGACGATCGATAACTGCATCAAATACTCGCGCCCGGACCGGAACGAACTCAGCATGACGTTCAACTTCCACCACTTGAAGGTGGATTACCCCGGCGGTGAGAAATGGACGGTCGCCGACTTCGACTTCCAGCAGCTCAAGGACATCCTTTCCACCTGGCAGAAGGAAATGCATGACGGAGGTGGATGGAACGCCCTCTTCTGGTGTAACCACGACCAGCCACGGATCGTGAGCCGCTACGGAAATGACGGAGAGTTCCATAAGGAATCGGCGAAAATGCTCGCCACAACAATCCACATGATGCAGGGGACGCCTTATATTTACCAAGGGGAAGAATTCGGGATGACGAATCCGAAATTCACAAGCATCGATGAGTATCGGGACGTGGAGTCGATCAATATGTTCAACATCATGAAAGAACAAGGGAAATCGGAAGACGAAATCCTTGAGATCCTGCGTCACAAATCCCGTGACAACTCCCGTACGCCTGTTCAGTGGGATGGAAGTGAAAATGCAGGATTCACTACAGGACAGCCGTGGATCCCTGTTGCAAAGAACTTCCGGGAGTTCAACGCTGAAGCCGCAATGGATGATCCATCATCTGTGTTCTATCATTATCAAAAGCTGATCAAGCTAAGGAAAGAGTACGACGTGATCACGGATGGTGATTACCAGCTCATCCTCGAAGACGACCCACACCTGTTCGCCTATGTGCGGAACGGAGAGGACGAGAAACTGCTGGTAGTGAATAATTTCTACGGAACAGACGCCACATTCACCCTGCCTGAAGAGGTGGACGTGAATGGATGGACGAGTGACATCTTGCTCTCCAACTATGAAGATACCGCCAATGTTTATACCCATATGAACCTCCGACCTTATGAATCCGTCGTGTTCCGCTTGACGAAATAAGTTCACCATACAAAAACCGGGCAGCCCCTTCAGGCTGCCCGGTTTTTATATGGTGATCATATCAAGCCAGGACTTAATTCGTTGATGATCCTCCTGGCTTTGGAGACCATCGGGGATGGCAAGTCATCAAGGGCGAAGTACCTGAGCTCCCGGGATTCTCCACTGGCCTCGAGGGTCCCTGTGACAGTATGCGTCACGTACACCGCTGTGACACCGTAGATTTGATCGCCGTTCGGGTAAGTGTGGCACTCATCCGGTCCCGAGAGGATCCGGATGAACTGCAGCTCCCCTGCGAGGAGCCCCGTTTCTTCATGAAATTCCCGGGCAGCCGTCTCTTCAAGGCTTTCCCCATACTCCATCACACCGCCGGGAAGCCCCCATATATCGGCATCCGTCCGGTACTGAAGGAGTAGTTCTTTCTTCTCATTTATACACAGGACAGTGGATCCCACCACCATAAGTGGCCGGGTTCCCACCAATCTCCTCATTTCCCTGATGTAATCACTCATCCCCACACCCTTTGGATGACAGGTGCGTCTATCGTGAAATCCAACCGATAGATATCCGGGTTTGATAGGGTCTTCCACTGTGTGAAACCGAACGCATCATCGAATTTTTTCAGCAGAAGAGCCATCAGATTCCCATGGGTCGCCATGACCGTGACGGAGTGATGACCTTGAAGGATCTGATCGATTACCTCCATTCCCCTCTGCATCGCTTGGAGGCTCGACTCTCCTCCTGGATATGAAAGCTCCAGATCTGTGAAGGTCCGTTCCAGCATCGTGAGCCAATCGGGATGATACTGCCCCGTCAACACCCTTTCCGAGAGGCGGGGCTCTTCTACAAGGCGGATCCCGTGATTCTCTGCCAGCCCCTTTACCGTCTGGACCGCCCTTAGATAAGGACTCGTCAAGATGGTATCGACGTCGATATCTTTAAAAAATGCCGTGATACGCCCCGCCTGCTCTTCTCCTTCTGCGGTCAAGCGGGCATCAGGTGCCTGCCCTTCAGCTTTACAGTGGCGGACGAGATAGATGGTTTTCTCCATGTTCTTTCCCCCTTTTATGTCATTATTCGATTCATGTAGAATGATACCCTTTTTTGTAAAAAGTTTGATTATATTCTCTGAATATGGGTATATAGTAACCTGTACCTTATCTCCTCTCAACTACCTCCTTTTTTGGTATCTTAGACCTATTTATCTTAAATGTTTCCATTTGATACCATAACATAGGTATATACAACACATTTTTGAAGGGGCTGAATCCTTTGTCCTACCTATCATTCATGGTCACGCAGATCGGGGAAAAGCGTAAGCAGCTTGAACGTCTGAGGACCTCCAAAACCAACATGAATCAACTCCAAGGTGAATTCAATCAGTATACTCAAAAAGTAAAGCAACCCGAGCTCAGTGCAACGACCTGGCAGGGAACCCGCGCCAACGAGTTTGAAGAAGTCCGGGAACAGTTCAATGAAGCCTATCGGGATATCTCCCAAAGTCAGATGGACTCTGCCATCACATCCATCGAATCGAAGATTTCCTCTCTCGAAGCAGAGATCGCTGCCCTTGAAGTGAGTATGGACAAAGAGGTCAAGCGTCTCGAAGAAGAGAATAAGAAGGACCCGATGATGTAACGAACCTCTTGAGAAGGGATTTAGTCCATGACACCAGAACAACATTTCAAGCGGAATACATACCGCATGATTCTGCTCGTATTCGGAATTCTTGGCCTGATAGTGGGAATCATACCACTGATCACTGCCTTGAGTATGATCAGCAAGCATCCTCTTACGGATTATCTTGCCTTCTTGATCGCCGGGGGTGTGAATATCCTTGTTGGATACGCGCACGCTTCTTTCCAAAGGTGTCCGCGTCCGAGGTTCAGCCTTCAACGCCCGGTCCACCTGAAGAACTGACGCCACTGAGGAAGTTTTTGAGAATCGCGATTCTCGTTTATGCACTCTTCATCGTGATCGCGTCGACAATTTCTTCCGGCACTTTGTTCATCGTCTCTCTCATCCACGGCGAGCTCACTTGGAAGAATCTAGCGGGAATTGCATTCGTGCTTGTCTTATCATACGGATTTGCAGGCATCATCCTGTGGATCCGTTCCAGGTTTTTAAGGAAACCCGCATAAAAAGGACTGCCCCATCAGGAGCAGTCCTTTTTCTCATTCCTCGTCATCGCTTGCCTGGAAGAAGATCGCTACAACCTTCCATCCGTCATCCTGACTCTTGAATACCGTTACCTGACGGCCGGATCGCGTCACTTCTTTCCCGCTGTCGGGATCCTTTGTGGTTGCGCTGATTTCAGCGTATACGTCTGCCTTCGCTTCATTGAAGTTGATGATCTTGACGTTTTCAGCTGTACGCTTCGAATCGACAGAATCGAAGATCTGCTTCACGTACTTTTCTTCATCTTCATATTTGAAGTTGATCGGTTGTTTCGAGATGAGATTCATATACGCATCATAGTCCTTCTCATTGAAGGTCTTGATATATTGATCAAACGTCTGGGTCAACTCTTCTTTATCTTCTGCAGGGATTCCTTCTGCTTCCTCCAGCTTCTGGGCCCGTTCGACAATTTTGTCATTTTCGGAGGTCGGGAGCTCTTGTTGAACTTGTTCCTCGCTCTTTTTGCTTTCATCCGCCTTGGATTCTTCAGAAGTCTTCTTGTCTTCCTTCTTCTCTTCGTCTGCGCTGCACGCCCCGAGAAGCAGCGTACTGATGCCTATACCCAACATGATTTTTTTCCAATGCTGTTTCGACAATGCTCTTCACCCTTATTCATTAGATTTGCACTATCTCCATTCTATTGAAAATATTCGCAACACTCAAGTCGATTCTCAATTCTTTGTGACAGATATGGTAAAATGAGAGCAGGTGATCATAATGACAAAACGGAATAAATATTATCAGATCTATACCGATTTATCGGACCATATACAGAACGGTACCTACGCACCCGACACGATCCTCCCTTCGGAGAATGAACTGTCCGACATGTATGATACCTCCCGGGAAACGATCCGCAAGGCGCTTACGATGCTTGCACAGAACGGATACATCCAAAAGCTGCGCGGAAAGGGATCCCTTGTCCTGGACGTATCCCGGATGAACTTCCCCGTCTCGGGACTCGTGAGCTTCAAAGAACTGCAGCAGTCCATGGGCCGCGAATCGATCAAGACACATGTTCACCGTTTCGGTCTCATCCTGGCTGATGATCAGCTCGCCTCCCTTCTCCAGACCACCGTCGGCGATGAAGTATGGGAGGTGGCCCGCTCCCGTGAAATCGGCGGGGAACGGATCATCCTCGATAAGTCGTATTTCCTGAAGTCCCGCGTCCCTCTCCTCACCCAGGAAATCTGCGAGAATTCGATCTATGAGCATCTTGAAGGCACCCTCGGTCTCCCCATCGATTTTGCCAAAAAGGAAATCGTCGTGGAGCCCTGTACGGAAGAGGACGAAAAGCTCTTGGATTTGAAAGGGTATGACCATGTAGTGGTCGTGCGGAACATGGTCCACTTGAAGGATGCCGTCCGGTTCGAATATACCGAATCACGCCACCGACTGGATATGTTCCGGTTTGTGGATTTTGCGAGGCGGAAGCATTGATAGAGGAAGAGCCATGGTGGTTGCCGTGGCTTTTTTCTGCAAAAAAAGAAGGCAGCCAGAACGGCTACCTTCTCAAAATCCGTATTATCGTACTTCCACCCAACCATTTTTGATGGCTGTGACAACTGCTTGCGTTCGGTCGTTCACATTCATCTTCTGAAGGATGTTACTGACGTGGTTCTTGACGGTTTTCTCACTGATGTAGAGTGCTTCACCGATCCCACGGTTGCTTTTCCCATCTGCAAGCATCTGCAGGACTTCACACTCACGGCGTGTGAGGAGGTGAAGCGGGCGGCGAACTTCGGATTGCTGGAATCCGCCAGAGTTGGATGCATTCGCAAGGCGGCGGTATTCGGCCACCAGGTTGTGCGTCACTTTCGGATGGATGTATGATCCACCTTCAGCCACGATCTTGACTGCTTCCACAAGAGCGTCGGAATCCATTTCTTTAAGAAGATAGCCGAGTGCTCCTGTTTTCAGAGCATGGTTTACGTAGTTCTCATCATCGTGGATGGAGAGGATGATGACTTTTGTCTCCGGATATTTATCCATGAGCTCGCGCGTTGCCTCGACGCCGTTGATTTCGGGCATATTGATATCCATGAGGACGACATCCGGCTCGTGCTCTGCCACCAGACCTGAGGCATCAGCTCCGTCATCCCCTTCTGCTACTACGTTGAATGAAGGTTCGAATTCCAAAATCCGTTTTACCCCTTCACGAAATAGCTGATGATCATCGATGATAACGATATTAGTTGTTGCCATGTCATTCGCCTCCCTAAACCTTAGAAAAATTTACATATTCAGAGGTACGCGGATCAGTATGACTGTCCCGCCTCCTACTTTTGAGTCGATCGTGATGTCTCCTTCCAGAAGGTCGACACGCTCTTTCATCCCCATGATGCCAAAGGATCCCGTTTTTTGTGTATGTAGATCGAATCCTTTGCCGTTGTCTTTGATGACGACGGTTATATTGTCTTTCTTTACTTCCACTTTTACTTGAATGTGTGTGGCCTCGGCATGCTTGAGCGAGTTCTGGACGCTTTCCTGCACCATTCTGAAGAGGGCGACTTCGAACTTCGGCGGGAGCCGTATATCAAGTCCCATATTGATGAACTGGATACTTGTCTTATCGTTGTATTCTTCAATGGTACTCAAGTATTTCTTGAGTGTCGGCACGAGTCCCAAATCATCAAGTGCCATGGGACGCAGGTCGTAAATGATTCGACGGACCTCATAGAGTGCCGAGCGGACCATGCGTTTCAGATCGCGGATTTCCTTGATCGCATCATCGGTCGTCTTCTCACGGAAGACCCGTTCGATGAGATCGGAACGGATGAGGACGTTTGCCATCATCTGGGCCGGTCCATCATGGATTTCCCTGGAGACACGCTTGCGCTCATCTTCCTGGGCTTCAATGATCTGGAGGCCGAAATCCTGACGCTGCTTCGCGTCTTCAAGGGCTTCATTCACTTCACGTAAATCACTGTTCAAATAATTGAGAACCACGGAAATCTGCGAGCAGAGATTCTCTGCCTTATCGATCGTTTCCCCCAATGACCTCATACGTCGTTCAAGTTCATCGCGGCGATCGCGCAGCTGCTTTTCCTGCTGTCGGTTCATAAGAAGTTTCATCTGGAAATCGTGGGCTTTTTCATAGGCGTCCCTCACCTGGTCTTCGGAGTAGGTCTGAAAATGCTTGCTCACCTCAGAAAGCCTCAGGCGTGCGAGCCTTGACCTCTTGTGGAGCTCATCCCCCTCGTCGATGACCTGAAGGACCTTATTCTTAACATCTAATAGTTCTTGCATTAAGTCTTGGTAATCATTACGGCATTGCTCACCGATCTGAAAGATTTCACCCTTGCTCTCATCGACCGTGTCGATCATCTTCTCAAGGATTCCATCCAGGATCTTGGTGTCGATTTTTTTCAGTGACACGGTACACCCCTCTTTTGTTCCACGATAATCATGGACATCGATTAGAGTTGGAAACGCTATACTTCTATACTAAGTACACATCCAACAATGTTCAACACGTTTCGGGTGAAAAGACAGTGACCTAAGTCCCAATCAGCATCGAAACATCGCATTCTCTAACCATTTCCATAGGGATAGTTGAAACTCCTTTATTCATCTAGGCATATTCCTACATCCTTTACATACCCAAGGAAGGCATTGGCAAAAACCTGTACCTTTCCAGGAGGTAGAAAGTATGACTATCAGCGTCCATTATACCATGTCGCCTATAGGAGGAGATTAAAGTTTCATTACATTGTATTACCATTATTTCATGTAATACCAACTATTCCCTCGAACGAAGTCGTTCCCTTGTGCATTATGATTCATTTTTTTATATAGTAGGAATAGAGTATTCACGCCGATAGGAGGTAAGCGAATTGCTTCATAAATATTATACTGTAAAAGGACCCGGCGAGAACGAGATCGTCATCGAGCGCTCACGCTTCATCGCCCATGTAGCCCGTGTGGAAACAGAAGAAGATGCACAGGCGTTCATCGCCGATATCAAGAAGAAGCATTGGGACGCAACGCATAACTGTTCAGCCTACATGATCGGGGAAAACAACCTCATCCAGAAGGCCAATGACGACGGTGAACCAAGCGGAACGGCCGGCGTTCCCATGCTTGAAGTGTTGAAGAAACGCGACCTGAAGGATACCGTCGTGGTCGTCACCCGCTACTTCGGTGGCATCAAACTCGGTGCAGGCGGCCTCATCCGTGCGTACGGAAAAAGCACATCCGAAGGCTTGAACGCGACCGGTGTCGTCGAACGGAAGCTCATGCGCATCATGAAGACTAAAATCGACTATACCTGGCTCGGAAAAGTAGAGAATGATATCCGTTCCTCTCACTACCAGCTCAAAGAAATCCACTATCTCGACGCTGTCGAAGTAGAGGTCTATGTCGAAGAAGCAGCGAAGGATGACTTCACTTCCTGGATGACCGAACTCACCAATGGACAAGGTGAAATCACTGAAAGCGAAGTGGAATATTTGGAGACGCTTATATAAACACTAAGGAGACAGATTCCACGGGATCTGTCTTTTTTCATCAAGTGGAGTACGATGGATGGAAAACGGGTATGGAACCATGTTGAGCATGATTGAAGTTGGCTCTAATGTATACCTACTATCTAGAGGATTGCAGCCGCGGGGTTTGTCCCGCTTTTTTTGTAAGTGTACTGTAATAAAAATTTCATTTTACGGTGGTTATGTAACATAGTACAATTGAGCTTAGGTAAAAAACGCGAATATTCTTAGATATTGTAGGTATTACTCGAAAAAAGGAGCTTCTTAAATATGTCGCATAACGGAATATATCGAGATGATCAGATCATGAAAAAGAAGAAACGCCGCAGAAGAATCTTCTTCTTCCTCATCATCCCCCTTCTAATCGTCACCTTTTCAGCCGCCGCATTCGGTGCAGTCGTTCTAAAAAAAGCAGAAACCGTATTCAATAAATCCTACGATAACATCGACGGCCGTGAAAAATCCAACCTCCGCGAAACCGCAGTGAACCCCGACGTTGATAATGTATCCATCCTGTTCATCGGTGTCGATGGCAGTGACGTACGCGGAAACACGAAGGACCGCTCAGACGCACTGATGCTTGCCACCTTGAACGAAAAAGATAAATCAGTGAAACTTGTCAGCATCCCGCGTGACTCGTATGTCTACCTGGAAGACGCAGGCTATAAAACGAAAATCAATCACGCCCATGCCTATGGAGGACCGAAAGCCTCCATTGAAGCAGTGGAACAGCTCATGAACATCCCGGTTGACTACTACGTGAAAATGAACTTCAATGCCTTCATCGATGTAGTCGATGCCCTTGAAGGCATAAATGTCGACGTTCCATATGAATTAAAAGAGCAGAATTCAAAGGACAAAGCCAATGCCATTCACCTGATGCCTGGCGAACAGACCCTGGACGGGGAAGAAGCCCTTGCACTGGCAAGGACCCGACACTATGATAACGACATCGAACGAGGCAAACGCCAGCAGATGATCCTACAGGGAATCGTAAAGAAAGCTGCTTCGGCCAACGCCCTCACGAAGTACGACGACATTCTTGAAGCAATCGGGAACAACATGGCCACCAACATGACGTTCAGCGAAATGAAAGCTTTCTCCAGCTACGGCCTGACCAAGAAGCTGTCCATCGAGAACATCACCCTTGAAGGTGAAGACACCTACATCGACGGCGTATACTACTGGCTCCTCGACGAGACAAGCGTTGCCAACACCAGCCTGGAGCTGAGAAACCACCTTGGACTGTCCCAATCGCAGACAGCGGATAACATCAACACCGAAGAAAACGGTGAAGAAACCGACCCTTATGGCACCGAAGATGATACGACCACTACAGAAGAAGAAAGCGATCCTTACAGCGAGTCTACCGATGAATCCGGAACGTATGATGATACTTCGGATGACACCGGAACCTATGATGAAACCGGAGAAGATACGGGCCCTGCATTGGAAGAGATTCCACATGCAGAAACCGAATCCGATCCATATGCAGAACAGTGATTGGAAGAGCCCCCGCCTGGATGGCGGGTGTTTTTTTGTTGTGGTGGGAGGTGCGTGCGGTGGTGGTGCCAGGCACCTTTTGCCGTTTTTGTGCCTGGCACCATATCCCCTTTTTGTGCCTGGCACCATATCCCCTTTTTGTACCTGGCACCTTTTCCCCTTTTTGTGCCTGGCACCTTTCCCCCTTTTTGTGCCTGGCACCATATCCCCTTTTTGTGCCTGGCACCTTTCTCCCTTTTTGTACCTGGCACCATATCGCCATTTGGTGCCAGGTACAAAAATTCCTCCTCCGCTCCTCCCACCAAACGCAAAAAAGCAGCCAACCCTCAGGGTTGGCTGCTTTCTGCATCAAACATCTTACTTCTTACTCGTCCGCGCCTTTACGAACTTGATGAGCGGTTGGTAGTTGGAGTTGACCAAACCGATGCTCTCGATGAACCATTCGATGGCGAAGAGCAGGATCGTGAGGATGATCAGGCCTCCCCAGACGGTGGACATGGAGAAGATGATGGCGGCCAGGCTGAACATGGCAGCCATGGCGTAGATGATGATGACAGTTTGTTTGTGACTGAAGCCCGCCCTCAGCAAGCAGTGATGCAGGTGGGATTTGTCCGGTGCGGACAATGGGCTTTTGTTCTTGTACCTTCTGAGTATGGCGAAGAAGGTATCTGAGATCGGTACTCCAAGGATGATGAACGGGATGACGAGTGAGACCATCGTGACGTTCTTGAATCCTAGGAGGGCCAGTACGGATATGATGTATCCGAGGAAGAGGGAGCCGGTGTCCCCCATGAAGATCTTGGCCGGATGGAAATTGTAGTACAGGAAGCCAAGGGAGCTTACGAGTACGATCATGGCGAGCGTCATGACGAAGATATCGCCTTTCAGCATGGCCATGAAGCCGATGGTGGCAAGTCCGATGGTGCAGACACCCGCTGCCAGCCCGTCGAGGCCATCAATGAAGTTGATGGCATTGGTGATCCCCACGATCCAAAGGATGGTGATCGGGATGCTAAGCAGTCCGAACTTCAGCTCTGTGTCGAAGAACGGCACGTTGATGAAGTTGATCTTTACACCGCCAAGGACGACGATGAGTGCCGCTGCGATTTGGCCGACGAACTTCCATTTAGCTGAAAGCTGAAAAATGTCATCTGCCATTCCTGTCAGAAGGATTACACCGCTTCCGATGATGATCGGGAGGGCGTATTGATCTTCAGGACGGAGGATGAGATATCCCGTGATGAATCCGATATAGATAGCCAGTCCGCCAAGGCGGGGCATGATTTTGCTGTGCACCTTGCGATCCTCCGGTTTGTCGGTCGCGCCCACTGCGAATGCAAACCGCTTAACAAGGGGTGTGATCGCGATGGTGAGGGCAAAGCATATGAGTAATGTCAGAATTAACATTGGCATTGTCATTGTACACCTCTTAATCGTTAATCTACCCGGTTGGTCGATTGTTGAATACAGGTAATTCTTAGATGCGGCTATCCGAGCAGCCTCAAATATACATTATAAACGTTCTTGGCGAAATGCTCTACTGAAAAATTGTCCCTGCTGTGCATTCTTAACTTTTGTCCTATTTCCCGCAGGCGTTCACTCCGCTTCAGTTCAATGGCGGTGAGGAGCTTTTCCGTCAGGCTCTTCTCATCATCGATGGGGACAATCCATCCGTAGTCTTCTGATGGAATCAGGCGGTCAACCCCGCCGACGTCCGTGGTAATCACGGGGACATTGGAACGTGCGGCCTCTAACAGGACAAGAGGAAAGCTTTCACTATAGGATGTAAGGAGTACAAGGTCCGACAGAGGATATAATCGCTCAACATCATTACGGTGACCGAGGAACCCTACACAGGATGTAAGTCCGTTAGTCTTGACGAAGGCTTCCAGTCCATCCCGTTCCGATCCGTCACCGACAATGAGAAGTTTGATTCCGGTCTGGTGGTGGTGTTGAATCAGGTTCCGAAGTGCGGTGAGTGCCAGCTTATGGTTCTTCACTGCTTCGAGCCTGGCCACCATCAGCATAACGAAGTCTCCTTCTTTTACCCCTAATTCTTCTCTTTCAAACGGTTTCGACAGCGGTTTGTCGAAGTCGATCCCGTTCAGGATGACGGTGATCTTCTCTGGAGGGATGCCGAGATCCATCAGGATGGTCTTGAACCGCTCCGAAATGGCAAGGAAGTGGTCTGCCTGCTTGAGGGCATTCAGGTTGGTCCTGGTGAAGACTTTCCCCGTGATCCCCTGACCCATGAAGTCATCGCGTGGATCACTATGTACGGTCACCACCCACTTCACGCCCGTCCTTTTTCGTATGAAGGGGGCATAGCAGTTCGCTCTCGCTCCGTGGGTGTGAATCATGTCGATTCCATGCTTTCCTATAAAGGTACCAATTTTTCTGACAACCGTAAAGTCGAATCTTGACTTTTGGTCGAAATTTACCAGTTGGATGTTCTGCTCAATCCCACGCTTATACATTTCTCCTTTTTCAAAGACGCCGAGAAAGAATTCTTCCCGGTTCAATTCGTTCAACAATGACAGGATGTGAAACATGCCTCCGCCGCTTTCGTTGCCGGCATTCAGGTGCAGGATCTTCACGGTGGGACCTCCCAGCGTTAGTGTTTGGATTTCATGACAGTGATGATGAATTGTGGCAGCACGAGCATCCTTCTCCAACGGGAAGGCTGCTTCAGGAGACGGTAGAACCACTCCAGGTGAACCTTTTGGAAAAAGACCGGTGCTCTCTTCACATGGCCCGCCAGTACATCGATGCTGCCGCCGACTCCCATGAAGACCCCTTTTTCGACCTTGGGCAGATTGGCAGCGATCCATTTCTCTTGGCGCGGGAACCCAAGGGCGACCAGGATGACATCCGGTTTGGTTCGCTGGATGTCTTCAATGATGGTTTCATCGTCATCTTGGAAGTACCCATGATGATGACCTGCCAGGTGAAGATTCGGATACGTGGTGTGTAGGTTCTGAACGGCTTCTTCAAGGATTTCGGGTTTTGCTCCCACTATATAGAAAGAAATGGGGTTTTCATTCCCGAGTGCAAGCAAGTCCTCCATCAGTTCAAAACCAGGCACGCGCTCCATCAGGGGCGTCTTCTTCATCTTGGAGGCGATGATCACACCGATCCCGTCGGGGACGATGATGTCGGCTGTCTGCAGGATGGCGTGGTATTCTTGATCTTCCCTCGCCTGCATGACGATTTCTGGATTGGCCGTGACCACAAGTGCTTTCTTTTCTTCTTTTATATACTGATGATAGAGATCATGTACGACCTCGGATTTACGTTGATTCACAAAAGGTACGTCGAGTATGGTGATGGTTTGATTTGTCATTATCGTGTCTACCTCTCTTGTCGATTCTCCCCTTTATTCTATCCCAGCCGCCCCGCTACTGAAACAGTTATTGTGTTACAACTCCATGACGTTGGAGGAATTTCCGATTCGATTCTATAATAAGATAGATTGTCGGCGGATGGTTCCATGTCATCAATTTTTTACCATTCCTTTAGGAATCTTTACAAAATGTTAAATAAAACAATAAATTCGTTTATTAAGCTTATACTAGGAAATAACCTCTCAGAAGGGTGGTCATGTTTTGTTGTCGAAGCTTCAGCATCTGGTATTGTTGGCGGTCATTGCGCTAGTGGTACCTTCCGTATTTACACATCCGGTGGTTGCCTATCTCTCCACCCTCCTTAGCTTATTCTTCATTGCATGGAATAAGAAGAACGGATTGTTGCTCTTATTCATATACTTCCCAATCCGCCCGTTCTTACTAGAATTGAATCCTGGCTTCAAGCTCATGGGCGACTGTCTGCTGATCGTCTTGTTCCTTGCCGCCCTTTACGGGTTCATCCGGGACCGTGGTTCGTGGAAGACGTATGCCTTTACGGGCTTCATCCTGCTGTTCTGTCTCGTCGGGACGATTGCAGCCTTTCAGACGGGCGTCGGCCTGTCTGCCATCATCTTTCAGAATCGCGCCTATCTCATCACCTTCCTGATCCTCTTCATCGTCGGTCAGTGGAAGATGAATAAAGAAGATATCGGATATTTCCTCCAACTCTCTATCGTGATGGGGTCAATCCTGTCTGTACACGGAATCATCGAGTACCTCTTTTCTAGGACATTTCTTGTTCCGGAGGCATGGACGAACTGGAATCTGTCCTCTGTAAATGAGATGAGGGTGTACGGCCTGACGGCGAATCCGAACGTACTTGGTACATATTTATCCATCTGTCTCTTTATCACCCTTTATGTCCTGTCCGTTGCGAAGCGATGGCGGATCCTTTACGTTCTTGCCTCCATCCTGATGCTCGGCACCCTCTGCCTCACCTACTCCAGGGGTTCGATCCTGGCATTCGGGATTGCCTTCATCGTCTATGTGCTGTGGAAGAGGGCTTGGAAAATGGGGGCGGGACTGATTCTATCCATTGTATTGGGGCTCTTCCTCATCTATTACCCTGCCGGTATTGCACGGGAAGAGATCGACGCCCATACGATCAGCGATGGGCATATGCCCGATGTTCCACAGGAAGAAGTTGAGCCTGACAGCGCACCGCCGCCGAATGAACGGTCATCCGCATTCTCCAATCGCTTCAAGGAAATATTCTCTGACGACATCATTGAGAAAAGCAGCCAGTGGGGCAGGCTGTATGTGGTATTCAAGGGGCTTGATATCTATCTCATGAATCCTGTGATCGGGACAGGATTCGGGACGTTCGGGGATTCTGCGACGCTGAGCTACGGGACACCGATCGCCGAGAGGTATCAGCTGCCGGACAGGATGTACTCGGATAATCAATACATCCAGCTCCTCGTGCAGACCGGGACACTGGGGACAGTGAGCGTCTTAGCATTTGTGGTGGCGATCTTCATCATCACGTGGAAGAGGAGAAAAGACCCCATTGCTCCGGTGCTTTTCTGCCTGACCCTGGCGACATTGCTCATGGCCCTGTTTTATAATGTACTGGAGGAGAAGATTCTTACGCTGTATTTCTACTCCGTACTGGGCTATTTCCTTACGAAAGAAAGGACGCCCCATTCTCTTGAAAAATGAGGAATTCATATGAAATCGCTCATCAAAGCCGTCGGGCTTGTCACAATCATCTCCGGTCTTGGAAAACTGCTCGGATTCGCACGGGAGAGCATCATTGCCGCGTACTTCGGCACATCTGACGTAGCAGACGTGTTCTTCGTCTCGAGTCTTGTCCCGACCCTGCTCTTCACAGCGATCGGGACGGCAATTCAGGCAGGGACGATTCCGCTCTTCATGGAAGCACGTGAGAGAAGCAAGAGGGAATCTCGGGAGCTCATGAGTCTCCTCGGCACGTTTTTCCTTGTCATTTCCATCGCCTTCATCGCAGTGACGCTCCTCTTCACGGAGCCGCTCATGAAGTTGATGGCACCGGGCTTCACCCCGGGTCAGCTCGATCTCGCGGTGGATCTTACGCGCATCATGATCCCAAGTATGATCTTCCTGACGTTGACGGCGATCTCGACAGGAGTGCTGAACGCCAACAAGCAGTTCGTCCTGCCGGCGTTCACATCCACGGTGCAGAATATCGTCATCATCCTGGCGACCGTCCTCCTGACAAACATGTACGGGGTGTTCGGACTCGCCGCCGGTGTCCTCATGGGAGCTGCCGGACAGTTCTTCATCCAGTATCCTTCGTTCAGGAAAGAAGGGATCGGGTTCAATTTCGCCTTCAAGGAAAACAAGGAGCAGATCAAACGCATCATGATCCTGTTTTATCCGATCATCATCGCGGCGATTTGCATCCAGTTGAACAGTCTGGTGGACCGCATGGTGTCATCGGGACTCGAAACGGGAAGCGTCTCGGCTCTGAATTACGGGAACCGGCTTCTCTGGCTCCCCCTCAGCGTGATCCTGACGCCGCTGATCACGGTACTCTACCCGTCACTCGTGGAAGGAGCACTCGAGAGCTACAAGCGATTTTTCACCATCATACATAAAGGGACGGCGATCATCCTGTTTGCCGGACTACCCTTCACGGTGCTGCTTGCCGTGAGTGGGGATGACCTGATCCGTCTCGCCTTCGAGCGGGGAAGCTTCGATGCGGGTGCAACCTCCATCACCTTCCAGGCCCTCTTCTATTACGGGATCGGCCTTGTCTTCTTTGCCCTCAGGGACTTCCTGATGAACGGGTTCTACGCCTTGAAGAAGACGAAGATCGCCATGTACTCTTGTCTCGGTGCGGTCGCGGCCAACGTGGTCCTGAGCATCATCCTGGCAAGGTTCATGGGTGTCGGAGGGATCGCCCTCGCATCGAGCATCTCCATGCTCATCCAGTGCATCGTGCTCTTCAGCTATTTGCTGAAGGGATACGAAGAAAAGAAAACCTACTCAAAACGACTCGGAAAAGAATCAGGTAAGCTCCTCCTCACGACGGCAGGAGCTGCAGCAGGGGCGCTTGCGACAAAGGCCTTGCTCGCAAATGACCTGAACATCATCATCCATACGGCGATCATGACCGCCGTCATCTTCATCATCTATTGTATGCTGGCCTTCCTCTTCAAGGTACAGGCCGTATCACCGCTCACCCAAAAGCTGAAAAGGAGCCGATAACCATGAAGATCCTTTTATCCACCATATTCGAATACCCCCACGAGGGCGGCCTCTCCACCCATGTGGCGACACTCAAGAACGGACTCGAGGCCCTCGGGCACCATGTGGACGTCCTTTCCTTCACCAACCTGAATCCACTCGTGCGAAAAGCATACGCCCAGGCACCGGGATTCATCGCGAGTAAGATCAAACCGGGATCCGGCCAGCTCATGAACGATCAAAACCGGATGACGCTTATCCACAAAGAAATGAACAAGCTCAAAGGACAGTACGATGTCGTGAACACCCAGGATGTTTATGCCACATTGGCAGCGGAAGGAACCGGGACCCCCGTCGTGGAGACGGTACACGGCTACTATTCCTTCGAGGCCATCAGCCGAGGAGCGATCGCAGAAGGCAGCAAGGAAGACATCACCGTCAGAGAGCGCGAAAAAAGGGCCTACACCCTCGCTGACGAAGTCGTCACCGTCGATCAGCGGATCAAGGAGTATGTGAAGTCCATGTCAGGGGTTGAAGCGACAGCCATCAAGAATTTCATCGATGTGGAAGACTTCGACCCGGGGAAACTTGATCTGTCAGGCATACGGGAGGAATTCGGCATCCCGGCAGATAAGAAGATGCTCTTCGTCCCAAGGAGGATGACGGAGAAAAACGGGGTCATCTATCCGACCCTTGCCCTCAGGAAGGTCCTTGACCGCCATCCTGATACCGTCCTCGTCTATGCAGGGACCGGTGAACAGATGCCCGCCATCAAAAGGGAAGTCGAAAAGCAGGGCCTTGATGGAGATGTCCTTCTCCTTGGTACGGTGCCTCATGAAAAGATGAAGTATCTGTACGGGACGTCGGACGTCGTCCTCGTGCCGAGCGTCCATTCCTACGGTGTCGAAGAGGCTACCTCAATTTCCGCCCTGGAAGCGATGGGTTCACGATCCCCTGTCATCGCCGGCGCCGTCGGCGGTCTGAAGGAAATCATCGAGCACGAGAAGGACGGTCTCCTCGTGACAGAGAAGGATGTGGACGGCCTTTCCGAAGCGATCCTGAAGGTATTGGACTCACCCACATTCGCCGAACAGCTCGCCCGGAACGCCAGGACCAAGATCGAGCAGATGTACTCCCATCACTCCGCCGCCGCACGGTTCGAAGAGATTTATATGAAAGCCGCCAACAAGGCTTGAGCCCATCGCTCAAGCCTTTTCTTATGGCGTATAATCCCACTGGGGAAATCATACACTAATTCCTATACTCTACTGGGATGTGACTGTATGCATACGCTTCGAAACCCACTCACGTACATAAATGAACTTCTGTATATCCTGCTCTTCTTCAAAGTGATCCTGTTTCACACGTTCACCGATACCCCCTTATCAAGCGGGGTCTTTTCCACCTCCATCGGTTTCCTTCTTGCCTGCTACGGCCTGTCATTCTTGTTCAGCGGGAAATGGCGTCTTGCATTCAGCGGACTGATTTCCCTCCTTGTGTCATTCGTCTTCCTATCGAATGCGGTGTACCTGGATTACTACAGCTCCCCCATCACCCTGTCGATCTTCGGGCAGATGGCCAACCTCGGCGGACTCGGCGATAGCATCACGTATCTGTTCAAGATACGGTACCTGCTCTTTGTGGCCGACCTGGTCATTCTTCCTTTCTTCCTTTGGAGCAAGTTTCGCTACACGAAAAAACGAGAGATGGTAAAGGGCGTCATCCCCTTTCTCACCCTTGGCCTCCTCTTCCTGGTCATGAAGCCCGCAAAGCTCATGTTCGTTGACGGCATGGAGAACCCGGTCCAGGCCTACGATTCTCTGGATCACGTTGTCCAATACGGCCTCATCGGCCATCACATGCTGGATTCGTATTCCTACATCAGGGACCGGAACTACAAGCTGACTGCCGATGACAGGAAGCGGATCGGAACGGCCTTCGCTGCTGAACGTGACCCGGCCGATCACCCTTATAAGGCCTACGGGAAAGATAAGAATCTCATCATGATCCAGGTGGAGTCCCTCCAAAGCTTCGTCCTGAACGAAGAGATCGGAGGCAAGGAAATCACCCCGACCATGAACCGGATGCTGAAGCACAGCCTGTCCTTCCCGCACTTTTACGCCCAGACGATCGCAGGGAACAGCTCTGACGCCGAATTCCTGACGCAAACCGCCCTATACCCTTTAAAGTCCGGATCGGTCTTCTTCCGCTATCCGTCCAATACGTACCACAGCATCGGAAACTCACTCAAAGAGGACGGGTATTCGACCCTCGGCGTCCATGCAGACGAGAAGACGTTCTGGAACCGTCATCTGATGTATCCGTCCCTCGGCTTTGAGGACTACAAGACCATCGAACAGTTTCCCCAAAAAGAACTCGTCGGAATGGGCGTCGGCGATAAAGAAATGTTCACGGAGACAGCCGGCACATTGAAGGAGCAGCCTTCCCCCTTTTACTCCCTGATCGTCACCCTGACCAATCACATGCCGTATGATCTTCCTGTGGAGAAGAAGTCCCTCTCCCTCCCCAAGGAAGTGAACGGTACGTTGCTTGGGGATTATCTCCAGACCGTACGCTATACCGATGAAGCCATCGGGCTGTTTTTAAAGGAACTGGAATCCGATGGACTGCTTGAGGACTCCATCATCGTGCTGTACGGCGATCACAATGGGATCTTCGAGCGTGATAAGTCCCTGATCGAGAAATGGAAGGGCAAATCGATCTCCACCGAGGAATGGTACCGGGAATACGCCACCGTCCCGTTCATGATCTACAACCCAGGGATAAAAGGAAAGGAAATCGATGCGTATGGCGGCCAGGTGGATGTGTATCCGACGATTGCCTCCATCATGGGAACTTCCTACACCTCCGGGCTTGGCGAAAACCTTTTGGGCTCCCCTTCGGGTACGGTCGTGATCCCGAGCGGCGGGTATGTGACGAAGTCGTTGATGATCGGGAAGGACAGAATGAAGAGTGGGCTCAGCGAAAAAGCCATTCATACACTGGACATTTCAGAGTCCCTGATAAAAGGAAATTATTTTGTCGAAGATTGAATAGGCAAAGAGGCTGAGACAAAAGCTTTTTAGCCATGGTAAATCCCGAATTCGTTTGCCTAGGATCAGGCAAATGAATTCGGGTTTTTCATTTGTTTCATGACCATTATGATTTCATTGTTTCCAGCGGTTGATTGGAGGGCAAAACGAAGACTGCAGCGGGAAGAGTAGCTGATGTGAGACGTCGCAGACTTGCCGAGGAGGCTAACGGGCTATCCGCGGAAAGCGGAGTCTTGCACGGAAATCATGAGCGGTATAAAGAACCTATGCTGATATTGTTCGTCATGAAACGATACCTTTTTCGTTTTGCCCAACCCCTTTTTTCTACAAAATACGACACCCACTCATTAGATCTTTCGGCATGTATCTTTTCTCCTTTTACAGGATATAACGGTTACACACATAGAACAATTCGCATTCCAACGACCAAAAACGAGTCTATTTACCTATTATCAATGAATAATTTAACAATATTACAATACTATTATAATTCGACATATGGTAGAATGTTTTGTCATAAGAGTAACTATATTGTAAATTACTCGATTATTTCTACTATTGGAGGGATTATGTAAAGCACTATGAATTTTTACAAGAGAATAAGCTTTTCTTTGCTGGCATTACTATTGGTCTTATCTAGTTTTTCTGGAATAGCGCAAGCAGAGACAAGTGTGGATTCTGTCGTTTCTAAAGCCCTTGTGATAAATGAAGAGAGCGGGGAAGCGGTCAGCGTCTATGCCGATCCTTCCTTGGAGAGTGAAGTCGTACTCGAGCTGGAAAGCGGTTCCGAAGTGGATCTTCAGCCTGAACCTAATCTCGATGAAGCTTTCACTAAAATCTCTGTTAGCAACAAAGAAACACAGGAAACGATTGATGGATACATATTGAGTACGTTCGTATCGTTACCTGAAGATGAGGCTACTGAAGAGAAGGCTCCTGTCGAAAAGTCAGATGCAGATACGCAGGTACCTGAAGAAGAACCTGCTGCGGTTGAAGAGGAAACTGTTGATGAGCCACCTGCAGAAGCAGACCCTATTCAAGAGGACGAGGAAGAAGCAGACACCATGCAGATCCAATCCTTTGCAGCAGCGGCTCCAATTGCTACGGCAGATGCATGGCAGGCTCAGTATTTCGCTAATACGAAATTACAAGGTACCCCTGTTCAGAAAACGCATCCGGCTATCAATTTTGATTGGGGAAGCGGATCGCCCGACAGTAAGATCCCGAACGATAACTTCTCAGCTAGATTTACGAGAGTGATGCAGTTCGACCGGGGTGTGTATCAACTTGTCGGCGAAGTGGATGATCATGTGAAGGTATATATTGATAATAAGCTGGTTTTTGAGATCACCAAAGCCGGTCATCACACGATTAACCAACCCATCCAAGTTCCAGTTGGAAAGCATGAAGTTTATGTGGAATATGTTGAGCTCACGGGTAAAGCAAAGCTCAAGCTTGATTTCCAAAAGCCTACCGGGTGGACTGCTAAGTATTATGGAAATACCACTCAAAAAGGAACTCCCCTCATTAAAACACATGCTCAAGAAAAATTGGCATTTGACTGGGGACATGGTTCACCTGATGCTTCCATTCCCGTAGACAATTTCTCCGCTGAATTTGAAAACATCATGACGTTCAATGAGGGAGTCTACCAGTTGACTGGCAGGGTAGATGACGTAGCGCGAGTATTCATCGATGACAAGCTAGTGTACAAAGTGGAAACTCCGGGGAGTCACCCCGTTGATCAATTGATTGAGGTTCCCCAAGGCAGCCATCGCGTGAAGGTGCAATACGTGGAGTTTACCGGCTCTGCCAAGATCTCACTTGATTTCAAACAACCTGACGGATGGATCGCCAAGTATTACAATAACTTGGATTTCAAAGGGGATCCGGTTATCCACCGTTCAGAAAAGCTTGACTTCAATTGGGGACACGGTTCTCCTGATAAGAAGATTCCGGTTGATAATTTCTCCGCAACCTTTGAGAAAGATGTATCCTTCCAAGGTGGTGAGTATCGCCTAGTCGGAAGAGCGGACGATGTCGCCAGAGTCTATATTGATGGAAAGCTGGTTTATGAGGTCAATAAGGCCGGAAATCATCCCATCGATAAAGTCCTGTCGATCACTCCTGGTACTCACCGCGTTTATGTAGAGTATAAGGAATTCACAGGCGGGGCAGCACTATCCCTTGATTTTGCCAAAGTCAGTGGAGACGGATGGTTCGCAAAATATTACTCCAATAACAACTTTAAAGGAGTACCCGTTTATTACGATACACCGAAGAATCTACAATTCGACTGGGGACACGGTTCACCCGATAAAAGTGTACCTGTGGATAACTTTTCGGCTGAATATACCCGTAAAATGGACTTTGAAGGCGGCGTCTATACCCTCACTGGCCGATCGGATGATCTGATCAAGGTATATATTGACGGAAAGCTGGTTCATGAGATTTCCAAACCAGGAAGTCACGCCATCAACCAACCTGTCGAGATTTCTAAAGGAACCCATGAAGTCAAAGTCCAATACGTGGAATTTACAGGTTCAGCCAAGCTGTCACTTGATTTCACAAGGCCAAATGGCTGGGTGGCAAAGTACTACAAGAATACGGACCTGAAAGGGACGCCCGTTATCAAAGAGCATTCAGACCTGAACTTCAATTGGAAAGCAGGATCACCTGATTCAGCTATTCCGAATGATTACTTCTCTGCTTCCTTCGAAAAAGAAATGAATTTCTCTGGAGGCATCTACAAAGTCACAGGTCATGTGGATGACAAGATCAAAATTTATATCGATGATCAATTGAAATACCAGATCACTAACCCTGGTCATCACGTTATGGATGGACTAATCGATATTCCAAAAGGAAACCATAAGGTTAGAGTGGAGTATGTCGAACTGACAGGGAATGCCCGGGTATCACTCGACTTCACTTCTCCTCAAGGCTGGATCGCGAAGTATTATAAAAATACCTCATTCCAAGGGACTCCTGTTCTCCAGGAACATGATGCAGTGAACTTCGACTGGGGTTACGGCTCTCCGGACCCGCAGATTCCAGTGGATCATTTCTCGGCAACCTATGAAAAATCCATGAGCTTTGATGGAGGAATATACGAAATCACTGGTCAGAGTGACGACTTGGTCAAGGTATCAATAGACGGAAAAGTTGTGTATGACGTAACCAAACCTGGGAATCACTCGCTGAGTAAGTTCCTCGACATTTCCAAAGGAACTCACGCCATCAAGATTGATTATGTAGAATTCACGGGCAAAGCCAAACTATCCGTTGACTTCAAGAAAGCAGATAGCGGCTGGGTAGCAAAGTATTACCCGAATACCACTCTAAGCGGAACTCCTGTATTGAAGGTTGTAAATGAATTGAACTTCGATTGGGCTCATGGATCACCCGATCCAGCAATCCCTGTTAATTACTTCTCAGCAAGTTTTGAGAATACCCTTAACTTCGAAGGCGGTCTCTACAATCTGCGCGGAAACGTCGATGACAAGATGAAAGTATTCGTGGACGGCCAACTGGTCTATGAAATGAACAAAGCCGGTAGTCATAAGATCGATGAGTTCCTTAACATTACGAAAGGGTCACATAAGATTCGAGTCGAGTACGTTGAACTGACTGGATCTGCCAATATGTCCCTGGACTTCACGAAGATGCAGGGAATCATCAAAAAATATGAATCTACCACTTACTCTACTTCACTTCAGGATATGGTGACGAAACAGGTAAACGCACGTGCACAGATTGATCCGTATACGTATGACACGTATATCAGAAGTGACGGTTTCATCAGCATCAGCAACAACGTTGGAATTGTTGATTACTCTAGCAATTGGAAGCTGAGAGAAGGACCTGGAACAAACTTCTGGGAAGTTACCCAGATCTCTTCTTCTAAGAGCAATCCCTATTCGTTGCGAATTCTTGGACAAGTCAAGGGTAGCGACGGTTACATCTGGTACAAGGTCAACTATACCGGTTGGCAAAATGCCAAGCCTGAAGCCGTTGAACGTTTGGTGAACCCATTGAACTATACGGATAAGAATTCAAAAGACTACCTGCAGTTCCTGAAATTATCGGGTACTGCCGGACTCGATGCAAACGAAGTCAATAGTAAGGTACTGTGGAATAAAGGAATACTCGCCAATAAAGCTTCTTCCTTCATTCAAGCTTCGAAAGAATACAACGTGAATGAGGTTTACCTTATCGCACATGCGCTTTTGGAAACAGGTAACGGAACCTCCGCCCTTTCAACCGGTGTAGGAATCATCGTTGAAAATGGGAAACCGCGTCTGGCGAAAAATGGTGAGAAACCACAGGATTACTCTTACAATATGTATGGAATCAATGCCAAGGATAGTTGCGCATTGGAATGTGGAGCACTTTACGCATATCAAATGGGCTGGACAACTCCGGAAAAAGCCATTGTAGGCGGGGCTTCATTCATCGCCTCAGGGTATGTTTCCCAAGGACAGGATACCATTTATAAAATGAGATGGAATCCAGCTGCACCAGCTACACATCAGTATGCTACCGACATTGGCTGGGCTCTCAAGCAGACGGCACGGATCAAAGAAGTCTACGACCAACTGAACAACTATACGATGGTGTTTGATGAACCTGTCTTCAGTAACAAGTAGTAAGCAGCCCCCGCCGAATGTGGCGGGGGCTTTTCTATTGGAATGTTCGACAAATTCTAACAAACTTTAACATAAAGTTGTATATACCTCCAAAAAAATCTATAATGAATCGTATATGATGAAATGAGAAGTTTCTATAAATTCTGAGGTGTATTATGAGTAAAGTCTATACAAACGCTATTGAAATCATCGAATTGAACCAAGATATCATCCATATCTACATGAAAGAGCAAAATGACTTCATCAAAATGAACCTGGAAGAACTGAAAGACGGGGAAGCCGTCCGCTGTCTTGATTATCAAGAAGAAAATCAAGTCCTTCTTGAGCACGAGCTGGGCACCAGTCGACTATATGTATATGTCTTCGAACAGTCTATCTATGTACTGAAAGAAAACCTGAGCAGCATGAACGTGCCTACTGCCGCATACCCCTTCACCATCGAAAACTTCACTGACCTGCTTACTGTCAACCAAATCGGGCTTACCCGTTTAGGCTTATTTGGAGTGAATGACGTATTTATTGCGTCTATAGATGAATTCTTTAACAAAGATGAATTGGTGTATACCATCGACGTTGAGTTGACCTTCCTGGACATTGAAGAGGACAAACGCTTCACCCTACTCGCTAAAGTGAGTTATCTTCAGTATCACCTCGTCGTAACATATGATCACTTGAACAGTTGTATCCAAATTGCCAAGGTGTTACTCAATGTGCTGCAGGAGCACCCCGACATCTCCCTTCAACTGATGAGCAAGAATAAAATTCAGATTGAGCTTCCGTCCCTGGGGACCTCAAAAATCGTTAATTTCAGCCAGATCAAAAAGAAAAGCCCCAAAAAAATCTTCAAACAGGCAGTGGCTAAGGAATTCAAAGGGGAGCATCTACTCTCCATCATCGTAATCAACAAGTCCCGCTATTATATCTACCTGAAAAAAGGCGGAGTCTACCTCGGGAAAAGCAATATTTATAATGTCACCGGGCATATTCCCAAGCTTCGTGTATTATCCACGAAAGATGCTTTCTACATCTATGGGCGGTTCACCCATTATGCCCGGAATTCCGATCAAAAGTACGATTATCTGTATATCAGGAACTCTGAACACCGACTTACACGTTTTGTACGACCATTTAAAAACGTAAAGATCCTTAAGAGATACGGATTCTTCAAAGTTCCCATGGCTGAACTTGATATTAATGAGCGCATTCATAATAATCTCTACGTTGGCAGCGAGGATCGACTCCTTCACAGCTTAAAACTTAAATATAAAGATCAAAAAGTGAAGACCCTTACCTTCAAAAAGCGCGGCGATCTCCTCCATGTTCTGCGCACGAACCTGAAAGGCAACCTCACCTCTACGATCGTCCCATTCTCCGAGGAGTACACTCTCGGAAGCCGATTAAAAGTGAAGCTTGCCAAGTTCATGTCCAAATTCACCAATGGAAGCAAAAATACAAACTTATACTTTGAAAAGAAAAGTGACAAAGCAGATGAGTCCGGATTCAGGGTATTTGAGAAGGTAATGGCAGCAAACCCAACCGGATCCGATAATTTCTTCATCTTGAATAAGAATTCTGCGCACTATCCTTATATGAAGAAAACCTACGGCAAGAACGTCATTGAGAAGTATAGTTATAAGCATTATCTTTCCATCTTCAACGCGAACTATTTCATCTCGAGCGAACTTTCGAATCATTTGTTGAATGACAGGCTGTACATTGACAGCCTTCGGAACAGAATCATGCAGGTTCCTCTCATTTTCCTTCAACACGGGATCATGTTTGCTAAACCGGTTGATAATCCGATGGCATTTGGATTCCACAAGGATAAGAACCTTTATAATATGTATAAATCCGTCATCAGCTCTGAACTTGAAGCCGGTGAATTCTATAAGATGAAATATGATCGTGACGATCTGATTTTGACTGGATTGGCTACCTTCGATTACGCGAAACTCGAACCTGATGCGGATAAGATTGCCTTCATGCCCACTTATCGTTACTGGGAAGAAGGATTGGTTTACAATAACCGCATTGAAGAAACATCCTATTATAAGACCTTGATGAAGGTCATCAAAGCGTTTGAGCAGCATAATCTATTGCATCGACTGTTGATTGTGCCGCACAATAAATTCTCTGAGTTCATTTATCATAATATGCCTGAATACAAACACATCATCTCGGATAATCCGTCCGAAGCGCTAAAGATAGCCAATGTGTTCATCACAGACTATTCTTCAGCCATCTATGATGCTCAATTCAGGGGGGCTTACCCGATCTTCTATTGGGAAGAGAAGGACTATCTGATCCGTCAGTACAAAGCGATCCCGCCGGTTAATGACGAAAACGCACCCGGCCCCATCGCCTATTCCGTCGACGAGCTCCTCTCCATTGTGAAAGAGGCCATCGACAACGATTATAGGCTTGATCAAGCCTATACCGAAAATTATCGACGCATCAATGAATTCGATGATCGTCAGAATACGACCAGGATCCTGGAATTCCTGAAAAAGGAACAAATCATCTGAACCGTTTAAGCCATCCTACTCAGTAGGATGGCTTTTTCTGAAAAACGGTACGTTCAGACACAAAAAAATGATCCTCCACATTCGGAAGATCATCTTATTACAGGCAATCATTGATCAACCTCACTACATTTTCACTTGAGTGACCTTGACTATACTGATTCCATTTCTCACAGAATTCAGCCACTGAGGCACTTTCTTCATTAAAGGGGTCCTCCAGCAGTATGCGGGTTACTTCCTCTGTCGTATACGCTACAGGTCCTGGCAATGATGTTTTGTAGTCCTCCCATACCCCTCTTTCCAAGAGATAGCTCTCATGATCGTACAAGTAGAAGATCATCGGCTTTCTGAGGAGTGAATACTCAAACGGAATGGACGAATAATCGGTAATGAGGACATCCGATACAAAAAGCAGTTCATTCATTCCTGCATAAGTGGATACATCAAAGACCTTATCCTTCAACTCATCCGGAATAACCATTCTGCCTCGAACAGCAGGGTGAAGCTTCACCAACAGGATCATATCTTCAGAGAACGATGGCACCATTTTTTCAAGATCAAGCTGCAGCTTGAATGCTACAAGGTCCTGTTCACGATAGGTCGGCGCATACAAGACCACTTTCTTTCCTTTTAAATAGGGGAACTTCCCGTATAATTTATCAACGATCCTTCGTTGCTTCCGTTTATCAAAAAATGGGTCTGTTCTTGGGATACCTGTCCGGGCAAACTGTTCTTCCTTCGCCCCGAAAGCCTCCCTGAAAATATCAGCCATGGCTTCCGATCCGACAATAATTTTGTTGAATTTGGCGTACACCTTCTTGAACCGGGAAATGGCTTTTGCAGATCTCATCTCGTTAGAAGGATCCTGAAGGCCGAACTTCTTGATTGCGCCATTAGCATGCCATAACTGGATGCAGGTTACTTCTTTTTTAAAGTCGGATACGGCCATGAAGCCATAGTAGTTATCAACTAATACCACTTTGGACGTTGCCAGATGATAGATCCCTTTCAAGAATTGAACCGGATGCTTCACCTCGAACAGAAGGGTCTCTGCTTCTTTCTCCCTCGAGAAAATTGGATGCATTTTATCTGTAGCTAAAAAAATGACGCGACAAGGGACATCCTGCCGCATCATTTCTTTCCATATACGCTGATTGTTCTCGCTGAACGAAACCACAAAGACGACTTTCCTCTTGATGGGGAATCCTTTCGCCAATGCAAAGATCGTTTTGAAGACAATCAGATATAAGGTTATGGCCATTTCTCTAGCCATTATTCACAGTGAAAAGATCGTTTTTGATCTTTGAAGTAGAAATTCCAATCGTCCTAGGAAGATATACGACTTCACAATGTTCCTTAAGGAAGTCAAACTTCCCTTCCCAATCATCCCCCATGACAAATACATCGATGTCACGGTTCACAACGTCGGATACTTTTTGTTCCCAGTCGTTTTCAGCAATGACCTCGTCCACATATCGGATGGACTCAAGAATCATTTTTCTGTTCTCGAAGCTATGATATGATTTCTTGTTCTTGATTGCGTTGAATTCGTCTGATGAAATGGCGACAGTCAGATGATCTCCCAACTGCTTGGCCCTTTTTAGTAGATTAATATGTCCCCAGTGCAACAAATCAAAGGTTCCATAAGTGATGACCTTCTTCATTACTAAATCCCTCCAAAATGATAATCTCTATAGTCAATTTCGTTTACGTTTCTTAAACCATTGTTGCTCATTATACATGCTGTACTTTACGAATAGTTTATAGGAACTTTACAATCTCGTAATAAATAACTGTCGAAAATTGTAAGTGCCCAATACATTCAATTTTAACTGAGACAAAGGAACTTAGCAAGTTGACTTCTGTGAAAAATAGTTGAACATTTTACATACAATACCCACAAAATTAAAAATTGACACCACTTTATAAACTTTCCAGATTTCATTTGTTCCCTTTAGAGTAGAATTTTACAATGGCGACATTTTATCGTTAAATAAGATTACAGGGTTGATGGAAAGTTACCTATTGAAGATTTCCCGCTTTTATAGCAGAATAGTCATGACCAACGATTAAACGCAATGTATACTTTCACAATGTGAACATAAGAAAGGAAAACTTATGAAATCTGCCTTAACCGTTTTGAAAGAACAATTTACCAGCTTCTATTTGATCCAGAGGCTATCTTTATATGAACTGAAAAGCAATAATAAAAACAATTACCTGGGTATGCTCTGGGAATTGATCAATCCCGGAATCCAGATCGCCATTTATTGGTTTGTATTCGGGTACGGGCTGAAAAATGGTGGCCAAGGACGCGCCGATGTCCATGACGTCCCATTCTTCATCTGGCTCCTTGCAGGTATGGTGGTATGGTTCTTCATCAGTCCCGCCATCACGCATTCTTCCAAGTCCGTCTATACCAGGATCAGGATGCTCTCTAAAATGAGCTTTCCCATGAGTGCCATTCCATCATATGTGATCCTGTCCAAGTTCTACCCGCATCTTTATTTGACCGGGATTACCATCATCCTGTTCCAGTTCATGGGTTTTCCGGTGAGTGTGTACTATCTGCAGCTACCTTATTTTATGGTATCCGTATTGGCTGTCATTTTCGCCCTCTCCCTGATTACGTCGACGTTGTCCACGATGATCCGGGACGTCCAGATGGTCGTACAAGCTGTTGTGAGGATGCTTCTGTATATGTCGCCGATCCTATGGAATATGGAAGACTTATTAAGTGACCGGCTTGTTACGATTATGAAATTGAATCCTTTCTACTATATAGTGGAAGGATATAGGAGTGCCCTCCTTGGAGAGGGATGGTATTTCATCGAACATTACCAATATACTCTGTACTTCTGGGGATTAGTACTGGTCCTCTTCATCTTTGGTTCTTATATCCATGTGAAGTTCAGAAGACATTTCGTCGATTTCTTATAATAGAAAGTAGTGGATACAATGCCTAAATCAGTCATTGCCAAAAATGTAACCAAAAAATATAAGCTTTATAATAAACAATCTGAACGCATTCTCGATATGATCACTCCAAAAAGCTTCGGAGAAGACTTCTACGGTCTGCGTAACGTCAGCTTCGAAGCTGAACAAGGAGACATCATCGGATTCGTAGGGGTTAATGGATCCGGTAAATCGACCCTAGCGAATATCCTTGCAGGTATCATACCCGAAACGTCAGGAACGGTTGAGGTGAACGGGAAAACTGCTCTGATCGCCGTCTCTGCCGGTTTGAATAATCAATTGAGCGGCCGCGAGAACATTGAATTGAAATGCCTCATGCTTGGTTTCAATAAAAAAGAAATCAAGGCACTTGAACCTGAAATCATAGAGTTCTCAGAGCTGGGGAAATTCATCGACCAGCCCGTTAAATCTTACTCAAGCGGAATGAAATCCCGCCTCGGCTTCGCCATTTCGGTCCATATCGATCCAGATATCCTTATCATCGATGAAGCCTTGTCAGTAGGGGATAAAGCTTTTTCCGAGAAAAGCCTTGAAAAAATGAATGAGTTCAAGAAGAGCGGAAAGACCATGTTCTTCGTCAGTCATTCCATCGGCCAAATGAAGAAGTTCTGCGAAAAAATCCTATGGCTGGAGTACGGGGAGGTTCGTGCGTTCGGACCTGTGGAAGAAGTGATTCCCCAATATGAAAACTTCTTCAAGGAATACAAAGCCATGTCCAAAAAAGAAAAGAAACAATTCCGTGAAGAAGCGTTGCGGAAACAAAGTGGCGCTGACTTTGTACAGTCCACATAATGAATGGGGGATCCTTTATTGAATAAAGGGTCCTTTTTTTCGGAACAATTGGCCTAAATAGTTTATAAAACTTGGCAAATCGCAAATGCTACTAAAAAATAGGGTTTGAATTCTTTTTATATTCGTATATAATACCGTTTAGGTTTAAAGGACGAATAATTGGCGGAAGGGGATCTAGCACGAATGGCTGAATACGAACTGAAACATAAGCGCATTCATACCCTGCAGATAAAAGAAACTTCTTCAGGAAAAACGCTTTATGTTGAATTTGCGCTTTTGGATCGTTATATAGAAAATTTGACCGATTACGAATTATGTCTCTTCGAAAGAGATACTGAACATTATTTGACTATAGAAACAAAAGAAGTAAGCACCGAAGAGTCTTTTACCATTTTGTCAGGACAATTGGTTCTTGATGGATACTTGGACTCGTTCAAGGCCAATACATTCTGGGATTTGTACTTACGAACCCACAAAGAAGAACATGAAGACCCGAAATTGGTCCGTATCAAAGCAAACAACGAAGACATTCGACTTCATTCCTTCTTCGTATCGGATTACATGTTCATACCCTATCGTACAAAAAAGGGAAATGTTTCGTTTAAAATTGCAGCTCCCGAAATATTTGGCCGCATTGAGCACGTTGACCTGAAAGAAAATGGAGAGTTAACATTTTCAGGATACTCTGTCGTGCCACCGGGAATTACTACAGCTAATAAAACCCTTGTGATTTCAAGCACAGAGACAGAAGAAGAAGTCATCATCCCACTCCCTTCTGAAGATCGTGAAGATTTAAGGGAGCTATTCCAAAATACCGCACTCTCCTTCACAGAGAGTGGATTTCATGGAAGCGTTGACCTAAAAGAACTCTTCCAGGATGGTACGAATACCTATTTCAAATTCTTTGTTGAATATACAAATGTGATTAATGGCGAAGAGGTCAAGATAAGAAGTCACCGGCTTCCTTTCTTCCCTAGGAATCCTGAAACGGAATTCCAGTCTGTCTTCATTCAATCAAACGGAAGAAAGTTGTTGGCGCGTGTAAAACCGACGAAAAAATCCCGTTTCTTATCCATCAGGGTGTTCCAATACAATGCACTCAAAGAAACCGTTCGAAAGGCTAAGAACTTTCTTGTTCGCGTCAAGAGAGGAAGAACGGTCAAAAGAGCATACAAACTTGCCTTTACGTTCTTAGGAAAACTTCCTGCGAAAAAGAAACAAGTGGTTTTTGAAAGCTTCCTTGGCAAACAGTTCAGCTGTAATCCCCGAGCCATATACGAATATATGCTTGAGAATCATCCGGAGTACGACATGTACTGGAGCATCGATCCACGGAGCGCTGCCGTATTTGAAGGCAAGGGACTTAAGACGATCAATCGCTTCTCAATTCCGTGGCTCTTCAAAATGGCCCGTTCGAAATACTGGGTTTCCAACAGCAGGCTGCCGATCTGGATACCAAAACCAAGTCACACGACCTATCTTCAAACATGGCATGGTACTCCGCTGAAACGCCTTGCGGCCGACATGGACGAGGTTCACATGCCTGGTACCAACACGGCTAAGTACAAGAAGAATTTCCTACTGGAGTCGAGCCGTTGGGATTACTTGATCTCACCAAACCGTTATTCTTCAGAGATATTCGCCAGGGCTTTTGGCTTTGAGAAGGATATGATTGAATCCGGTTATCCGCGGAATGATTTCCTTCATAATGCGAATAATGCAGAGACCATGAATTCGTTGAAAGAACGCCTTGACCTTCCTTTGGATAAAAAGGTGATTCTCTATGCACCAACGTGGCGCGACAATGAGTTCTACGCAAAGGGTAAATACAAGTTCAACCTTAAGCTGGAGCTTGATAAGATGCAGGAAGAGCTTGGCGATGAGTATATCGTCCTTCTCCGCATGCACTACCTGATTGCCGAGAACCTGGATATCACTCCGTTTGCCGGATTTGCGTACGATGTATCGCATCATACGGATATCAGCGAGCTGTACCTCATCTCTGATCTTTTGATTACCGATTATTCGTCTGTGTTCTTCGATTATGCGAATCTTGGCCGTCCGATGATCTTCTATGTGTACGATATCGAGAATTATCGCGATACGCTTCGCGGGTTCTACTTCGACTTTGAAGCACAGGCCCCTGGTCCACTGGTGAAGACCACCGAAGACGTGATCCGTCATATCCAACACCCGGATCCAGCATCCCAGGCGAACTTCGATGCGTTTTATCAAAAGTTCTGTTACCTCGAAGATGGAGAGGCAAGCAAACGAGTTGTCGAAAAAGTGTTTAAAACGAAATAAATGTGGGTAAAAGACGCAGGTGATCCCTGCGTCTTTTTTTGTCGATTTTTCTCTCTCTCCTCCCATTTGCTCTTCCGTCATTCGGCACGTTGTGATAACACAGTCCAAAGTACTATTTCTTTTTACATTTTTGGTGATTTTACTCCCTTTTTTCTATTAATTTATGGTAAAATGACAAAAAACTATCAATCTATACATAGAAGGAGAAACCCATTGAAAAAAACGATTGTAACATTTGCTGCTACCGCCGTTCTGTCTTCTACCTATGCATCTGCTGCCGCGGCAAGTTCGCACAAAGTAGAATCAGGAGACTCCCTATGGAATATTGCCCGTAAGTATAATACGTCTGTCTCGAATTTGAAATCGCTTAACAATCTGAAATCTGACATGATCTTCCCGAATCAGGTCCTTAAGGTGAATGCAAAAGCCTCCACTGCACCGTCTAAACCTTCAACGCCAGCGCCGGCACCGTCTTCGCCAGCTAAAACCTATACGGTCAAATCTGGGGATACGCTGATTGCCATTGCCAACCGCCACTCCATTTCACTCGGTGAACTGCAGAAATGGAACGGGATCTCAAGCCACTTGATTTACCCGGGACAAAAACTAGCGGTTTCATCCGGTGGGTCCGGATCTTCTTCCCCTGCACCAGCACCGGCACCTTCCAAGCCTTCACCGGCACCCGGAAACAGTGCAACAGGTTCTTACAAAGTTGTATCAGGGGATACCCTTTCCCACATCAGCTTGCGCTTTAACATGAGCGTGAGCGAGCTAAAGAAACTTAATGGACTATCGGGTAATATGATTTATGTGGGTCAGACACTTAAGGTGAACGGTGGTTCTTCTTCGTCTCCATCACCTGCACCATCTCCATCACCTTCGGCACCTAAGGAAGATACGGTCACTTCTTTTGACGTCAACCGCCTTCTCTCAGCTGCAAAAGGACAGATCGGTAAACCGTATGTATGGGGTGGATCGACCACTGCCGGCTTCGACTGCAGCGGATTCATCTACTATGCCTTCAATCAGGCGGGCGTCAGCATGTCCAGAACGTCTTCAGAAGGATACTACAGTCGCTCATACTATGTCGATAAACCGGCAATAGGAGATATTGTATTCTTCTCGAATACATACAAAAAAGGCATCTCTCATCTGGGAATCTATGTCGGCAACAATCAGTTCATCCATGCAGGTGACAATGGAGTCGAAATCTCCAGCTTGAACAACTCGTATTGGAAATCAAAATTCGACAGCTTCAAACGCTTCTACAGCCTTTAATCACTACCTGGTACTATGTTCCCAACAGGAATGGAAATGTACTACCCGGCAGTGTAAACCGGTTGCCCCTGGCAGCCGGTTTTTTCGTGTCATTATTTGGCGAATAATATTTCGCTTTTGCGTCAAGAAATATATACCAATTAAGAGGGTTATGTGGTTTAATTAATTGATTTTACTAATTAGATATTGGAGGATACTATGAGGAAAAAGTTGATCAAGAGTTTACTAGCTTTGATTGTGATTTTCAGTATTTGCCTGCCACAGCTCCCTCAGGCAAACGCCGCAACGGTGATTGAAGAATTGCCGCTTGCCATGTCGGAATTAACAGAAGGGAGTTTTATTGGTGATGATCATGTTCAGTGGTATAAAATCACCCCTGGAAATGACACCATTGAACAGTTCACACATCTGAGAATCAAGCTTGAATCCGAATCCGAGGTGAACATGAGTGTCTACTCCAGCCTCGAGAATGCCACCAATGACAATACGTTCGAACAATACAGAGGCTATTCCTACGATCAGGAAACCGCGTCCATCGATTTCCCGATCTCATGGGTGGGCCCTTACTATATCAAACTGGAAAGCTATGTAGAAGAGGATGAAGAGGGCAAACTGTTGCCTAACCCTTATAAAATCAGCTACGACGGCGTGTCACTTCCACCTTCCAATGGGGCCGTAGGAGAAGAATGCCCTGCAGAGCTCAGCGTCGAGAAAAAGAAAAACGGAAAAGTGATTTTATCCGACCTTCGTTCGATCCGTGAGAACCTTCTTGCCAAAACAGATAATGGGAAAGAACTGACGGCTGTTTATTATAAGTCAGCTCCATTCATCACGTCTAAAATGCTGTTTGATAAAAATCTGCGTGAAGACGTGTATGCAAACCTGTCCACTTTGAAAAATCTCTTGAGTGACACAGCGAAGAACGGCGGATCAAGTACGTATGCCATTTCTGACAAAGAGCAGGAAGCCATCAGCAACCTGTACGCGATTGCCCATGATGCCGTACCGGGTCCCCTGAAGACCCAGCTTGAAAACTCCGTTAAGAATGTGGATCTTTCAAAGCTATCCGGCACTTCTGTCTCGCAAGTAGTCTCAAAAGCTGGTCTCAGTACGACAAGTTCAACCGCTGATCCTTCCCGCTTGATTGTGAAAGTGAAGGACGGTCAGCCGACAAGTCGCGTCAAATCCAAAGTAGAGTCTTACGGAATTAAATCTGTGGATGACTTATCAAAAAAAGAATTGAAATCAGACCGTTTCCTTGTCGTGGAAGTGAAGAATAATGGTAAAGGATTCTCGGCAAGCTCCAAGACGACCGCCAATCAAATCGCCAAACTTCCTGAAGTCGAATTCGTAGAGCAGGTCCAGACCTACACGGCTCTGTCCGCAGACGTTCAGTATGAGCATCAATGGTCTTTAAATAACGGCGAGAAAAAAGGCAGCGATATCGGGTATGAAGCCCTTGAGAAACTGTTGAAAAATAAGAAACTAGACAAAACTGTGATTGCCGTTGCTGATACTGGTGTTGATCACACCCTTGCCGATCTTTCGGGTAATGTCCTTATAGACAAAGGATACAATTTTGTGGATCGAAACGATGATGCAATGGATGACAATGGCCACGGGACACATGTTTCCTCCATCATTGCTGCAAAGTCCGATAACCATTACTCCATGGCCGGGATCAATCCATATGCTGAAATCCTGCCAATCAAGGTCCTTGATTCATCCGGTGGCGGCGATACCGAACAGATCGCAGCCGGGATTATGTATGCAGCGGATAATGGAGCAAAGGTGCTGAACCTGAGCCTCGGAGGCGGATACAGCCGTACGATTGAATATGCCCTGCGTTACGCAAGTGAAAAAGGGGTTACCATCGTAGCCGCAAGCGGTAATGACGGTATGGAGGAACTGAACTACCCTGGTTCTTCTAAATATGTAATCGCAGTCGGTTCAACCAGCAAATTTGATATCGTTTCCGATTTCTCGAATTACGGAAAAGGGTTGGATCTTGTAGCGCCAGGCTCGGACATCCCTGCCCTCCTTCCAGACGGGAACGTCACCTACATGAGCGGAACATCCATGGCGACACCACATGTTGCCGCAGTAGCCGGTCTGCTCATTTCTCAGAAACCAACGATGAAGGCTTCTGAAGTGCAAGCACTCTTAAACAAGACAGCCGTCGATGTCGCTTTCGACGAACAGGATAACCCGTATACTGGAGAAGAAGAATATTGGGATGAAGAAGTAGATGGTCCATACCCTGTCGAGGTCTTACCGCCTGGATACGATCACGTATCTGGATACGGCCGCCTGGATGCATTCAGTGCCGTCAGTACACTTGACCTGGGGGCAACCATCAATCCGATTCTTAATAACTCAAAAGCCGTTACAGGGAAAGCCAAGAACGGATCCACAGTCGAAGTATGGAACGGGAAGAAGTCACTCGGCAAGGGAACCGTCAAATCCGGCTCCTACAGCGTTGCCATCCCGGTTCAGAAAACCGATCAGATCCTGACCGTCGTCATTACGAACGGCAATGCAAAGACATCCGTGAAACAAGTCGTGGAAAAAGCACCGGACAAACCGAAAGTCAAAAAAGTCACGAATAAAGATACATCCCTGTCAGGTACGGCCCAGGCAAACCTGAAGGTGATTATTAAAAATGCTTCCCGCAAAGTCATCGCAACGGGGAAAGTTGATAAAAATGGTTCATTCAAAGTGACCATCCCTAAACAAAAAGAAAACGCGATCCTCTACGTAACCGTGCAGGATGGCTACAAAGAAAGCTCTGAAACAAAAGTGACCGTCATCGATGTGATCCCACCTGCCGCTCCAAAGGCAAAAGCAATCAGCGATAAGAGCACCTCCATCACCGGCACAACCGAAGCAAAAGCTCAGGTCGTCGCCAAGGTGAAGGGTAAACAGATCGCGAAAGCCAAAGCGGATGCAAAAGGGAAATTCACCCTTAAGATCAAAAAGCAAAAAGCAGGTACCACTGTAGTTGTTACCTCTACCGATGCTGCAGGCAATACGAGCAAAGGCACGAACTTAAAGGTAGCGGACAAAACACCACCTGCTGCACCAAAGGTGAACAGCGTCAACGACAAAAGCACTTCCGTCAAAGGTAAGACTGAAGCCGGTGCCACCGTCACCGTCAAAGTGAAGAACAAAAAACTCGGTGAAGCCAAAGCCAACAAAAAAGGCGAATTCACCGTCAAAATCAAGAAACAAAAAGCGAAGACCGTTCTATCTGTCACAGCCAAGGACAAAGCTGGCAACGTAAGCAAGGCGAAAAACGTGACGGTGAAAAAGAATTAATCCAAAAACCGCTCCAGGGTTCCATACCCGGAGCGGTTTTCTTTGCATAAAAAAGACACCGGACCTTCTTCCTCCGATGTCATGCTGCTTCGTACTTCCTGCCTTTCTCCCTTTTCCGTAATTGAAGGCCCACAAACAGCGAAACCAAGCCGGCAAATGCTGTTGAAATCAAGGTCAACACCGGGTGATCCTGATAAGGGAGACTGGTATGGTAGCCAATGTTATCTTCCGTCAGCCCCCGGATCCACTGTGTCTCAAGCTTCGAATTCGCCCCCGATGAGAAGGTCGACTTTTTCACGACGCCATTTTCATTGATCCGGAACGTCTGGAACTTCTGGTCGCCCTCTTTCATGGCTTCCGGCGTCAATCGGAGGGCCGCAATAAACCACTCTTCCCCCGTTTCCTTCTCCTTCATTACCTTGTACAGGACAATGCCCTTGAACGCCTTCATGTCGCTCTTTTCATCTGTTTGGTCTCCTGGCACCTTCACCTTGGCCCGCTCCTCTTCCTGAAGCTCCAGGAGCACCTCAGTGCCATCCCGGTACGTCTGCACCTTCACCCCATGGAATACCTGAACCGTTTCCGCATCCTCCGGTGACTGGAACGAATAGCGCTTTTCTATTCCATTCTGATACACAAGCTCCCTGACTGACTGCACGGTGAAATAAAGGGCGATGGTGAGCAGGACGGCTCCTGCGGCGAGTAGTAAGACTGAGATGAGTTTTGATAGATTGAAGGGTTTGTTTGGCATTGGGATCACTCAGATCTTTTTAGATTAGCCTAACTCTGATAATTCCTCAATTTTATTCCTAATTAAAGGAGAGAAAACATGGTCATTTTGCAGTTCAAAAACAACCAGTGCTTTTTGCATATATTTCCTTGCTGACTCGTTATTACCTAATAGTTCATGATTATATCCAATTTGATAATGGAGTTGTCCAAGAAGATACAATGAGTCTTTTTCAAGACACCATTTAATTCCTTTCTCACAATAATCACTCGACTCTTTTAGCTGGTTTAGTCTAGTGAGTACCCTGGAATAGTTATATAAATGCCTTGTCTTTATAGTGTAATCATTAAAATGTGGTAAATGCTTTAGACGTTCACTTATCTCTTCAAAAACAAGCAAAGCTTTCTCTAGATTTTCTTTTCCTAGTATTGCCCCTATTGAAAGTAAGATTTCAATTTCTCTTTCAGTATAAACCTTAGTCACTGAATGATTAATTTCTATTGCTTCTTCCATGGTCTTTATAGCTTTATTAACATCTTTTTCTACTTCGTAAAAGTAAATTCCTTTATGCCATAGCAGATTCTGAGAATTTTTTGTGTTCTGAGCAAATAATGGATTTTCTTCTTCAGCCTTTACAATCTCCATCATTTCGTTAAAACGATGTTCTCGTCTCGCTATCTTCAACTGCTTTTCAACTTCTTGAACATAATCCAGTCGAGGTGTCATTCCAATATCGAAAAAATAATTAACATCAACACCAAGTTTTTGTGATATAAGGTATAATGTTGAAGCATACGGAAAAACAATTCCCTTTTCGATTTTACTGATTTGAGCTTGGGTACAGATCCCTTCAGACAGTTCTTCTTGGGATAGGCCTATATTTTTTCTCAACTCTTTTATTTTTTTTCCCACCGCTGAAAAATCCATGACATTATTCTCCCCTAATATTATTCCTAAAGTTATATTTTTAAAGAATTCTTATGAAATGATGTCTGAAAGCGACTAAAAATAGGCTATAAGACCTCTCAATCCAAATGTTATATTTTTTAGAATATGCTTTAATAATAATAACACTTATACAATTATCATAGCCAAAAAAATTCTATTTACGAAAGGGATGAAAGACCCATGAAGAAACATTTGTTCGTATTTTTAACCGCTTCCATCTTGGTATTTAGTTTTGCAGGGCTAACTTCTAGCCCAGATACTGCACCAACTTTCCAACGCGAACTGCCAATCAGCTACTAACTATAAGGATATACCCTTCAGCTTCCTTTGTGGAAGTTTTTTCTTTTCTGAAGAGACTTGATTTGTAAATATGCCCAAAGTTATATATTTACTCAAAAACAGAACATATTTACCCAAAATCAAAGATGCATCAATTATATACCTTACTGAGCCAAAATCCCCTTGTTTTTAAGGTGTGGTAGTATAAAAGTACAATAAAAGAAAGGGGGCTTCATGATGAATAGCATAAGCATGAAAGTAAATCCTCTATATTCTGAAATTGATTTGTCGATTCAGTTCCATTTTGAGTTCTTGCAAGGTGATTGCAAGGTCGGGGAGGCACTCGCATCCACGTATCCGATCGAGAATCATCAGCAAGCCCTCAAGCCTAAGCATTTGTCGTTTCCAAAGGTAGAAAAATGTGCAGTCATTGATTTGTTTGATGTCGTTGGGGATTTGGAGAAGGGCTGTCTGAAAAAGCTCCACCACTTCCTGAAGGTGATCGGAATGAAAGAAGTTCATGCAGGTTATGACATACAGCGCGAAAGCATGGTATAAGAAAAGGCGGTCCTCATGGGCCGCCTTTTCTTATGTGTTGAGAACCGCTGCCGTTTCCACTACAAGGAGCGCTGCGATCCGGCTCGTCATATCCCTGAAATCAAGCGTAGGGTCGATCTCCACGATATCCATGGCCCTGACAACAGGGTGCTTCAGAGCCTCGTGGAGGCCTTCCAGAAGCTCTTCAGGGTTCATGCCTCCTGGACTGATGGCAGGGCAGCCTGGAGCGTAGGATTGATCGAGGACGTCCATGTCTACGGACAGATAGATGACGTCAACCCGCCCCTTCAGCATCTCGATTCCTTGGCGGACAAGTTCTGCCGTCCCCCTCTCCCTTATGTCTTTCATTGTATGAACCGTCACACCCTGATCGAGGGCGTATTCATGATAGGCTTTTGCATTGCTGTAGTTGCGGATGCCGATCTGGATGAGATTCTCTCCCTTTATGATTCCTTCCTGTAGCAGCCTTCTGAACGGAGTCCCGTTGGTGGGTCCGCCATCCTCTGTGTTCCGGAGGTCGTGGTGGGCATCGAATTGGATGATCCCCACCGTCCCTTTTTCTTCACAGAAGGCTTTGACAGCGGATGTGGTGATGGAATGATCCCCTCCGAGCAGGATCGTGAACGGTGCCGCTTCCTGAGTCAGTACATGACGGACGGCTGTGGTGATCCGTTCATGTGATTCCATTATGGAGGTCGGGTGCATCACGACATCGCCGAAATCGATGAGGGGGGAAGTGAGATCTTGCCCGCTCTCGATCCGGTAGGTGGTGAATCCATTCAGGGCGTTCCGGATCGCACCCGGTGCGAAGCTTGCCCCTGAATGGGAAATGGACGGCTTGGATAAGGGGACGCCCAGGATGGCCGCTGCTCCCCTATCCCCTTCTTCCCACGGCTTCAGGAGCTCGGCGACCTTTGTGGTATAGCGATCCTTGAATGCCGCCTGCCCTGCCGGTTTAATAGGCATATTCATGGTCGATTCTCCTGCGGTACACGACGCGGCCCGATTTCACGACGGCAGCCGTGTGATTGACTCCGTAATGATACGGGATGTAGTGGTGGTTCGGTGCATCCCAAAGGACGATATCCGCCTTCCTGCCGACGGCAATCTTCCCGGCCACGTCTCCACGGTTGATGGCATGGGCCGCATTGACGGTGACGGCGTTCCAGATCTCCTCCGGTGTCATCTTCAGCTGTAGGGAAGCGAGGTTCATGATAAGCTGCAGGTTTTCCGTCGGTGAGCTTCCCGGATTGAAATCCGTTGAAAGCGTGACGGCGGCCCCTGCCTCGATCATACCTCTTGCATTCGCATATTTCCCTTTGTTCAGGTAGAACGACGTACCCGGTAACAGGACGGCAATCGTATTCCCTTCCCCGAGGGCCTTGATGCCTTTAGGGGATGCCCCGACGAGGTGATCGCCGCTGATGGCACCGATCCCGACGGCCATTTCCGTACCGCCTAGAGGATCGATTTCATCAGCATGGATTTTCACCGAGAAGCCCTTCTCTTTTGCTTTCAGGAGGAAAGCTCTGGACTGGTCCACGGAGAATACCCCCGTCTCACAGAAGATGTCGACGAATTCAGCAAGCTCGTCTTTTTCGATGTCTTCCAGAAGATGAAGCATGGCATCCAAAAATGCCTCCGGCTTTCCTTTGTATTCAGGCGGGATGGCGTGGGCTCCGAGGAACGTCGAGACGATCTCGACTGGATGATCATGGTTGAGCTGTTTGGCGACCCTGAGCTGCTTCAGCTCGGTTTCCTTATCCAGGCCGTAGCCCGATTTCGCTTCGACCGTGGTGACGCCATGGGAAAGCATCCGGTCGAGATGGAACTTCGCCTTGGCTAGGAGCTCTTCCTCCGTCGCCTGCCGTGTAGCGCCGACGGTGGAAAGGATGCCTCCGCCCTGTTTGAGGATCTCGAGATACGGGACCCCCTGCTGCTTAAGGGCCATTTCGTGCTCCCTCGATCCCCCGAATACGAGATGGGTATGGGGGTCGACAAGACCTGGCGAAACGAGCTTCCCTCCTGCGTCCAGCCGTTCTTTTGCATGAAGGCTTGCTGCCTCTGCCTGTGTCCCGACCCAGGCAACGAGGCCGTCCTTGATGGCAATGGCCGCGTTCTTTTTCACTGGGAGGTGCTTCATGTCTTCTCCCCTGACCGGCCCCTCCCCATGGTCCATGGTGAGGAGTTCGCCAATATGTTCGACGATCAGATCGTATATCATTCTTCATTCCCCCTCTTCATCGGGATATGGATCCCGTGCTTTTCCGCGGTCTCGTTGGCGATGTCATACCCTGCATCAGCGTGACGGATGACGCCCATCCCCGGATCCGAGGTGAGCACGCGTTCCAGCCGTTCCTTCGCGAGGTCCGTACCGTCTGCGACAGCAACCATCCCGGCGTGGAGGGAGTAGCCCATGCCGACTCCACCGCCGTGGTGGAAGGAAATCCACGAACCACCTGCTGCCGTGTTGATGAGGGCATTCAGGATTGCCCAGTCACCGACGGCATCGCTTCCGTCCATCATGCTTTCGGTTTCCCGGTTCGGGGAAGCGACGGACCCACAGTCGAGATGGTCGCGTCCGATGACGATCGGTGCTTTCAGCTCCCCGTTTCTCACCAGTTCATTGATGGCAAGGCCCATCGTCACGCGTTCTCCGTATCCGAGCCAGCAGATCCGTGAAGGAAGCCCTTGGAATGCCACTTTCTCCTGGGCCATATCGATCCAGCGGTTGAGGGCCTCATTCTCAGGGAAGAGCTCCTTGATCAGGCGGTCCGTCCGGTGGATGTCTGCAGGGTCACCTGAGAGGGCTGCCCAGCGGAACGGTCCTTTCCCTTCGCAGAAGAGCGGACGGATATAGGCCGGGACGAAGCCGGGGAATGCGAAGGCATCCTCGACACCTTCATCCTTGGCAACCTGACGGATGTTGTTGCCGTAATCGAAAACGATGCTGCCGCGCTTCTGGAACTCGAGCATCGCCTCCACGTGCTTCGCCATGCTCTTCTTGGAGTGGTGCGTATAGCGTTTCGGATCGGAACTTCGCAGCTCTGCCGCTTCCTTGAGGCTGTAGCCTTCAGGGACATATCCGTTCAATGGATCATGTGCCGACGTCTGATCGGTGACGATATCGATCTTCACTCCGCGTCGCAGCAGTTCATGATGGACTTCTGCCGCATTCCCGAGAAGGCCGATGGATAGCGCTTCCCCTTTGTCACGGGCTTCATGGGCCATGAGGAGGGCTTCGTCGACGGAATCTGTCTTTACATCGCAGTACCGTGTATCCAGGCGCTTATTGATCCGTTCCTCATCCACATCGACGGCGATGACGACCCCACCGTTCATGGTGACAGCAAGGGGCTGAGCGCCGCCCATCCCACCGAGTCCGGCCGTCAGGGTGATGGTGCCCTTCAGGGATCCGCTGTAATGCTTTTTGGCAAGGGCAGCGAACGTCTCGTATGTCCCCTGAAGGATTCCCTGGGTCCCGATATAGATCCAGCTTCCCGCCGTCATCTGGCCGTACATGATGAGCCCCTTCTTGTCGAGCTCATGGAAGTGATCCCAGTCCGCCCATTTCGGTACGAGGACAGAGTTGGACAGAAGCACCCTCGGGGCTGCTGTGTGGGTCCTGAATTTACCGACAGGCTTACCCGACTGGATCAGGAGGGTCTCATCATTCTCCAGTTCCCGTAAGGAGCGGACGATGGCATCGAAGGATTCCCAGTTCCGGGCAGCCTTCCCGATCCCTCCGTATACGACGAGCTCCTCAGGGATTTCCGCTACTTCGGGGTCAAGATTGTTGTAGAGCATGCGGAGGACCGCTTCCTGTTCCCACCCTTTGCATTCAATCTCTGTTCCTTTTTTCACGCGTACGATTCGTTTATCCGCTTTAACCATTGGTCGTTTCCTCCTTCGTCTCTGTCGAAATGATGGTGTGCAGTTGAATGGATTGAAGCCATGAAGCTGCGGCTTCGATATCTTTCGAGAATATACGGTCCTTGGTGATGCTCGGGATGACCTTGCGTGCCTCATTGTAGAAGCGCTTCGTGCTCGGTGCCATGAGATCCACTCCCCGGTGCTCCACAGCTTGAAGGCTGCAGACGAGCTCGATGGCCACGACGCGCCGGGTGTTCTGGAGGATCTGATAGGCGTGGCGGGAACCGATCGTCCCCATGCTCACATGATCTTCCTGGTTCGCAGACGACGGGATGGAATCGACGCTCGCCGGATGGGCCAGGGTTTTATTTTCCGATACAAGGGAGGCGGCACAGTATTGCATGATCATCGCTCCAGACTGAAGACCGGGCTCGGGGCTCAGGAACGGCGGCAGGTCGCTAAGCTGCGGATTGACAAGGCGCTCGATCCTCCGCTCGGAGATATTGGCAAGCTCAGCGACGGCGATCTTCATGAAGTCCATGGCGAAGGCGATCGGCTGACCGTGGAAGTTACCTCCCGAGATGATCTTCTCACCGTCTTCAAAGATCAGTGGATTATCTGTCGCCGCGTTCATCTCGATCTCGAGCTTTTCCTTCACATAGTCGAGTGCCTGCCACGAAGCTCCGTGCACCTGCGGGATGCACCGGAGGGAATAAGCATCCTGGACCCTGAGCTCCCCCTGTCTCGTCGTCAGTCTGCTGCCCTGGAGATAGCCCCGGATCCGCGAGGCTGTGTCGACCTGCTGCGTATAGCCCCTGGCCAGATGCACATCTTCATCAAAGGCATCGGTGATCCCCCTCAGTCCTTCCATTGTGAGGCTGGCGATCAGCTCGCTCTGATGGGCGAGTTCTTCTGCTTCCAGATAGCCGATGACCCCCATGGCCGTCATCGCCTGCGTTCCGTTGATCAAGGCAAGGCCTTCTTTTGCCTGGAGCTGGATCGGGAAAATGTTTTCTTTTGAAAGGACGGTCAGGGTGTCATGGATCCCGCCGCGATAGTGCACCTGCCCTTCTCCCATGAGTGCGAGGGCGAGATGGGAAAGGGGGGCAAGATCTCCGCTTGCACCGAGTGATCCCTGCTGTGGAACGACGGGATGGATTTCCTTATTGAGGAACTCCACCAATCGCTCAACGATGACGGGCCGCACGCCCGAGTACCCTTTCAGCAGGGCATTCGCCCTCAAGAGGAGCATCGCCCTCGAGACGTTCTCTGGGAACGGATCCCCCACTCCGCATGCGTGGGAGTGGATCAGGTTCAGCTGCAGCTCTTCTACATCCTCAGGATCGATGAGAACATCACTGAACTTCCCGAATCCTGTGTTGATGCCGTATACGACCCGCTTTTCCTTCACGATCCGCTCAACCGCTTCACGACTTTTCTTTACCCTGTCCATGCTTTCCTGCGATAGGGTGACGAACACCTTCTCATCGATTACCTGCTTTGCCTGAGCCAATGTCAGGGAGCAGCCTGTCAATTCCACCATCACGATCACCTCGTTATAATTGTTTGTCCACATGAAAAGGAGGCTCGGTCAAAGACAGAATCCTGTCCTTGACCGAGCCTCCTTTCGACTGATTTCTATAGGCTCTTATTTACATATGATTGATTCCGAGACCGATCGTCTCATGTTCAAGTCCCTTCACCGGGGCACCGATGGTCCCATATAGGGCGACGGCGATCCACTCGCCTTCCTCTTCCCTGGGATAGGGTGTTCCCCTGACGACCGCAAAGCTCAGCCCCACTGTCCTGAGGACCTCTCCCAGCTGGGCATGGCCCCTCGTGACGCCCGTGAGTGCTTCCATGATGGCATGGTAAAGAGCGTGCATGTCGCGGTACAGGTCTTCACGGACGATATCGCTCCGCTTCGCAGCGGTCTCGATGGCCGCGACGATCTTTTGGCTGTCCATCGATCCGATCCTGCCGGTGCAGTAGCTCCAGTTCAGTTCGTTGAAATGTCGGTTCCAGTCCTCTTCTGACCTCTCGGTGAGAAGAAGGAGCATGGCATTTTTGCCGATCCGGTTATTCCCTGCTGTTTTCATGGAGTCATCACCTTGAGAGAAAATTCTAAACATACTAATAACTATCTTCATTGTATGTAGGATATCGGCCAAGGTCAACGGAAATCATCGTGATTTTAGAAACTTAGAGAGGTAGTTCGGTAGCGGGGTAAAGCCTCATTCCCCCACGCTTCTTCCTCTTTTGTACACATTGGGCTTCCATTGGAAGGTGACCGTTCTGGCATCGGTCTTTAAACTGAAGAATGAGAGTATATCACTTTTTATGTCGTCATCGAGGGGGTCTTCATGCGGGTGGGAAGGCAGGATATTCAATCGGGTCATCGTATTCGTTTTTTCCAGAATGAGCTTGCATACCGCGATCGTGTTCGCGTCGATATCCACACATTTGAATGGCAAGGAGCTTCCTTCGGCGATCGGAAGGGCATACAGGGTGCAGCCTGCCGTTTCCATGATAAAGTTCGAATACAGGATTCCCTTTAGAGGATGTGAAAATCCGGGCGGTCTGCAGATCGCGACGATCCCTTCCTTGTAGTGCTTCCCTTCGAAGAGGAGCAGGTGCTTATTCTTCCAATCGGCCTTGCGTCTCGTCAGATCATACTCTTCGAAAACAATCAGATATTCTCTTGCCATTGTATCCTCCTTTATAACTAGTAATATTTTACTACTTCTGGTTTATTCTACATATAATGTGGTTTTTCCTCCTTTTTTTTTACAAACATAATAGTATTTTTTAACTTTATAATGCTATTATCCCACCCTTATAGCGGGTGTATGAAATAGGTTCTCTATACCGCTCATGATTTTTGTGCAAGACTTCGCTTTCCGCGGGTAGCCCTAGAGTCGGTCTCACATCAGCTACTCTTCCCGCAGGATTCTCCGTCTTGCACTCCAATCAACCGCTTGAAACGATGATGGTCATGAAACAAATGAAGAACCCGAACTATTGCCTGATCGCAGGCAAGTGAATTCGGGTTTTTCTATGACTCAAACACTTTGACCCAGCCTGGTTTTCAGGTGGACCTTATTCAGACGCCATGATCATTCCCCTTGACCATAGCTCAGGAGATTGGTAAAGATGCGATAGCCTCCCGGAACCTGACCTTGTATCTGGCGATAGAAGACCAGATTGGTATAAAGATAGGTGCCTTCTCCGTAAGGCGCCATGAGGATTCCCCCATCGAATGATTCTTCTCCTGGATCATTCATGCGGACGAATGTTTCATAACGGCTATCCCAATCCATCGGGTAGTAGAGGCCCCTTTCCTGTACCCAGTTGTCCCAGTCGTTCTTGGAGAGAACATTAGGATAAGAGAAGAGACTGGACTCAGGCTTCAGGAGCTCGACGTCTGCATTTTCATCCGTCACTCTCCAGCGAATGGATGGATTACCGATCGTGAGTGGATAAGGTGCCGTTGTGGCTGCATCCCATCTGTCATTCGGTTTATGATACTGAACGACAAGATGTCCCCCCTCCTCCACGTACGTCTTCAACCGTTCGTTATTCTCTGTGAGTGCATCGCGGGAGAGATAGGCCCTGATCCCCGTGACGATCGTATCAAATTGGGATAGATCGCCGGAAGCGAGATCCTCATCCGTCAATTTGGTTATATCCATCCCGACATTGGACAGGTAGTCAGCCACCTGATCGAAGCCGCTCTCGATATACCCCACCTTCATTCCTTCAGGGGTCAGGAGCTCGAAGGAAACCCCATTGATTCCTGCATCATACTGGTAGTAAAACGTACCGATGTGACTGTAGGTGATTTCCTGGACCGTGGTACCGAATGTTTTCCCGTCGACCTTTGCCTGTGCCCTTATCTTGAAATCCCCTTCTTCAATCTCTGCAGGCGGATGAAGGACAAAGTCAGCTGATTTCTTTTCTTTATGTTCCGTTAAGGGGACGTCTACTGATGAAGGCGTAACCGTCCATCCTTCAGGGACCTCGAAGGAAACCCTGGCATTCGCTTTTCCTTTCTTGTAGTTCGTCACCTCGACACTGACGGGTACGTCGGCCTTCACATCCGCCGTGTTCACGACAAGGTCTTCCGGGCTCATGGTCAGACCGACATCCGGAAGGACGGCAATGGTGCCGTTCAGCTCCTCTTTCTGCACCGTTTCCACTGAACCGGAACGGAACTTGACCAATGCCTGGATCACCGGTTCTTCATACGCATGGTATGTTTCTGCGTCTTCTGGAACATCCACTTTGAATGTGAACGTTCGCTCTTCACCCGGCTTCAGGTTTTTCTTCTTCGTCTTTTTCGAGAAGTGGAAAGGCGTGTCCAGGGTGACATCTGCATTCTTCAGAACATGGTTGCCTCCATTTTTCAAGGCCACCTCCACTTTTACTTGCTGCCCACCTGTCAGCACGTCGGATTCCGATGTTGCCTGGACATCAAGACCGGACGACATGTAGCTTACATTCATGAGCTGCTCTTCCTTCAAGGATAGCTTGTGAAGGAGATCCTCCTTCAATCCTGAGTCAAGTTTGGCTTTCTTCGTCTTCTTGGTGGCCTCTTCTACCAGCTTCAAGGATTTCTGGGCCTCTTTGAATGCTTCAGAACGATCCGGATAGCTGGAAATCGTCCGTTCGAGCTGGCTTTGGAGCTTGTGATACTGCTTCACGAGAGATTTCTCTTTCTTTGGAAGCTTCCCCGCCCATTCATTGAAATCATAAGGAACCCCTTTAAAGAGCTGGTCCTTCCCGGAGGACGAATCACGGGATTTTACCAATTCAAGGTGCACCTGTCTTGGAGCCACGGGGATCTCGCTCCCCATTCCCTGGCTTTTATGGAGGAAACGGGATTCTTCCCCGATTTGAGGATATGATTTCCCGTAGATGTCATCGAGCATGCCGATTTCAATCGATGATGTGGCGCTCTCTTTTGACTCTGCCGGTAAGTAAAGTTTTTTGATTTCCCAAGGGGACAGGCCTTCTTCAAGGTGGTCCGGATAAACGGACGGATCGGCTGCATCTTCAAATGCACGCTGAGTCAGGATCGATATCGCCCTGTGATGTCCATGCTGGGAATCGACATCGCGGAAGGACGGCATCACGATATCCGGCTGATATGTTCGGATGAAGCGGATCAACCGCTCATAGGTAAGGTCTTCCCCCCATTTGGAGAGGGTTTCTTCTGGAGTCTTCGAAAATCCGAAGTCATAGATGGGATCAGAGGTGGTTTCACTGAGGTGGTATGCTTTTACGCCTGTCACTTTCGCTGCTTCAATCATTTCCCTCGAACGGATGATGCCCAGGGCATTGTCGAGCTCTTGGCCGATTTCATTCTGGCCGCCTTCCCCCCGGTTGGCAATGAGGCTGGACGTCTTCACGCCCAGGCCCCTGGAGAGATAGGCGAGGAAATCACTCCGTTCATCATCAGGATGCGCTCCTGTATTCAGGAAGGTTACGGTCGTTTCAAGTGGTTTGAGGGCACTCCAAAGTTCGGGGTCCTCTTCGCGGGCCAAAGGATTCATCGGAAGGACGAGTAAGAAGGCGATCAGAAGGCAAATCAGTTTCTTCATGTTCATGCTCCTCTCAAATTGGATTACCGCATGCGAATGACATCCCTCCTCCGGGTTGGTTTGTTTATCTTTTTAACGAACTGAAGGTTGTTTTTTCCGTTCTTTTCATTAGTAGCACAGGCATATATTTCCTGTAAATGGGTCAATGACCCGACCAGTAAAGCGCTCACATGTCATAAGGAGGAAAAATTCGACAAAATCGTTGGAGGTCCTACCCGATTCCACTAGCCGGGAACACAGCTTCACGCGTTGATATGACGGGGTTTTCAACTATTCTTATCAAGTGGGTACAAAGTATGTCGTTTTGTCGATTAATTCTGAATAATAAAAATATTAATTGTGAGAGGAACAGAACTACTGTATATTTTTAGTTGATTAGTTAGGTTCACTAACCAAATACGAAAGCCGTGATGCAATGAATCAACGTGTGCAGCAGTCGAAAGTAATGAACAAAAAACGAGTATTGCACTGCATTCAGCAAGAATCCCCCATCTCCAGAGCCGATATCGCCGCAAAAATCCATCTCAGTAAACCGACCGTCTCCCTTCTCGTCGATGAGCTTCTCCAGGAAAACAAAGTGTATGAAAAAGGCATCGGGCCCTCCTCATCACAGGGAGGAAGAAAGCCCATCCATTTATATTTTAATGCACGTGCAGCTTACGTCATCGGAACGGATATCGGCGGCACGAAAGTCAAAACCATCCTCTCAGACCTAAACGGCACCATCATCCACACCAAAAGCTTTTCTACTGCCAGCCACCTAAGAACCGGTTTACTTGAACAACTGTCGAAGGACGTCTCGTCCATGCTAGCTGCTGAAGGGATCGACGTGACGGATGTCCTCGGCATGGGCATCGGTGTGCCCGGAATTACGAAGAACGGTGTCGTCATCGATGCCCCTAGTCTCGACTGGGTCCGCTATCCCATCCAATCAGAAGCCGAGCGCCACTTCCCTTTTCCCGTTTATGTGGAAAATGACGTGAATGTGGCCGTATTGGGGGAACAGTGGATCGGAAACGCCAGGAATAAAAAGCATGTGCTTTTCATTGCTGTCGGCACGGGAATCGGCAGCGGGATCATCATTCACGATCAACTATACCGGGGGGCCACCCATGCTTCCGGGGAAGTGGGCTATATGGTGACGGACAGACGCGACCTGGAGGGTGACTTCCAGCCGATCTTCCATCGTTACGGCTATCTCGAGAGCGTGGCCGGAGGGAAGGCAATCGGGGCAACGTTCACCCGGTCCGTGGTCCTAGACCCGGCCCACCCGGCTCATCAAGCGGCCATGGCAGGTGAACTGTCTGGTGAACTTGCCTTTCGATACGCATCTGAAGGCGATGCCGCCGCCATGGCGATCGTGGATGATGCCATTACGCAATTGGGTTATGGCATCATCAATGCTGCAAGTGTATTGAATCCTGAAGTCATCATTTTAGGGGGTGGTGTCTTGAAATCGGCAGATTATATCTTGCCGAAGCTTGAGCGGATGGTCAATGAATATCTTCCCATTCCAATCGAGCTGAAAGTGTCTGAATTAGGGTCGAATGCCGGTGTGATCGGGGCCGTTTCTTTATTCCTACGAGAGCATGAAGGCACGGGCCACTTATTATGATCAGGGGGAATGAATGATGGGATCAAAGAAGAAACAATCGGCTTTTGCGGTGTTATCACTGTCAGCGATGCTTGTCCTTTCCGCATGCGGCGGATCAGAAAAAGGTTCAGGAAGCGAAAATAAAGAGGGCAAGGACTTCGAGGATAAGATCGTCGTCTACTCACCTCACGGGAAAGATATCCTCTCGAAGTTCGAGCAGCAGTTCGAGGAAAAATACAACATCGACGTGGAATGGCTGGATATGGGCTCCCAGGAGATCCTTGACCGGGTACGCTCTGAAAAGAATAATCCTCAAGCCGATGTATGGTGGGGTGCCCCATCAACGAACTTCGACCAAGCCAAGGATGAAGGACTGTTGACACCCTATGAACCGACATATGCAGACAGTTTGGCAGACGGCTTCCATGATCCAGACTGGAACTGGTCCGGCACAAGCCAGACGCCTGAAGTGATCATGTACAACAGTAAGAAGGTCTCTGCTGATGAAGCACCGAAGGATTGGGATGAACTCCTTGATTCCAAATGGAAGGATGAAATCATCATCCGCTACCCGCTCGCCTCTGGAACCATGAGGACGATCTTCTCTGCCATGATCTACCGTGACTTCAAAGATTCAAATGATCCGGCCAAGGGCTATGAGTGGCTCGAGAAGCTGGATGCCAATACGAAGGAATACTCAGCCAACCCTGAAATGATGTACAACAAGGTGGCCAAAGGCGAAGGGACCATCTCCGTCTGGGCCATGCCGGATGTCGTCATGCTGAAGGAAAACAAAAATTACCCATTTGAATTCATCATTCCAGAAAGTGGGACACCTGTATTGACTGAAGGGATCGCCCTCGTCAAAGATGCTCCCCATCCGAAAGCAGCTGAAGCCTTCTATGAATTCGTCAACACACCGGAAGCCGCTAAGCTGTTGGCTGAAGAATTCTACCGTATCCCGACCCGGGACGACGTAGAAGGACTTCCTTCATGGATCACCGACACCGAAATCAAAAGCATGGATATCGATTGGAAGGTATTCCAGGAAAACAGCGATGAATGGATGAAGCATTGGGATGAAAACATTAAAAACGGGGACAAAGAAATCAAAGAATAGGATGTGTAAGCGAAAATGGCGTCCATACAAATAGATAGCGTCCAAAAAACCTTCGGAAAAGTCACAGCAGTCGATCACCTTGATCTCGCCATCAAGGATGGTGAATTCTTTACCTTCCTCGGTCCGAGCGGCTGCGGGAAAACGACAACCTTGAGAATGATCGCAGGATTCTACTATCCCACCAAAGGGGTCGTCCGATTCGGTGACAAAGATATGACGCGGGTGCCACCAGAAAAGCGGAATACGGGCATGGTGTTCCAAAACTATGCCCTCTTCCCTCATATGACTGTTTTCGAAAACGTGGCATTCGGTCTCAGGGTCCGTAAATTGAACATCAAAGAAGTGAAAGCGCGGGTGAAGAATGTCTTGGAGAAGGTACGCCTCGACCAATATGCCGAGCGCCAGGTCAGCCAGCTCAGCGGAGGTCAACAGCAGCGCGTCGCCCTCGCCCGTGCCCTCGTCATCGAGCCTGAGATCCTCCTCCTCGATGAACCCCTCAGTAACCTGGATGCGAAACTCAGGGACGAGATGCGGAGCGAGATCCTCCGGTTACAGAAAGAGTACAACATCACGACCATCTATGTTACCCATGATCAGGCGGAGGCCCTTTCCATGAGCAACCGGATCGCCGTCTTCAATTACGGTGTCTGTCATCAGGTAGGGACGCCTGCCGAGATCTATAATGAGCCCGCAAACGATTTTGTAGCTAGTTTCATAGGGGAGATCAATCTCTTGCCGGCCGCCATCGAGGAACGGGAAGGGGGAATGGCGTACGCCACGGTGCTGAGCGGGGCCCTCCCCCGCCCCATTGCGGTGCGCGGGAATAACATTATCACTGCCGGTGCTGCGGGGCAAGGCACCGCATTATCGATCCGTCCAGAAGCGATCAATCTTGTTGACTCTTCAAGGAGCGCAGATGAGAACGTATTCCCAGGCGTCATCAAGGAGATCCACTTCTTCGGCTCCGTGATCAATGTCATGGTCGAAGCGGACAACCAACTCATCCGCGTGCATACGCTGAATGGTGAAGGGTCACGCTCATTGCATGCAGGTTCCCCGGTTTTCATCGAACTGCCGAAGGAGCATATCCGGGTGATTCCCATGGTCAGCGGTGATCCCTCATGATGAAGAACCGCGATCATCGTCTCACCCTATGGCTGCTCATACCAGTCCTGCTCGTCTTGATCGCTTATGTTCTCTACCCGTCGCTTCGGACATTCCTTGAGAGCATGAACACAAAAGAAGGAGTCGGCCTCGGGAACTACGGGGATTTCTTCACACAGGAATCCAAGACGAATCTTGAGGCATTATGGAATTCCGTGTACATTTCCCTATTGAGCGTCCTTGCCAGTGCCATCATCGGGGTGCCCCTTGCCTTCATCTTCAATCGATATGACTTTCCCGGCCGGGGGTTCTTCTCGACGGCAGCCATCATGCCCATCGTCCTCCCTTCCCTGGTCGGGGTCATGGCATTCATGTTCCTTTATGGCGAAACCGGGCTTGTTCCGAATGCCATCAAGGATTTGTTCCATCTTGACGAAGTTCCGTTCAAGATCGGGGGCGTCTCCGGCATTCTCATCGTCCATGCCTATACGATGTATGTGTACTTTTATATGACCGTTTCTGCGGCAATCAATAAGATCGATCCTTCCCTCGAGGAAGCAGCCCATAATCTTGGAGCAAGTCGATTCAGCGTGTTCTGGAAGGTCACCTTCCCGTTGCTCACACCTGCCATTGTGGCCGCTTCCCTCTTGGTGTTCATGATTTCCATGGCATCATTCAGTGCGCCTTTCCTTCTCGCAGGAGGATTCAGGGTGCTCAGCCTGCAAATCTATTTTTCTAAGATCAATGGCGATATGGAGGTCGCTGCGACTCAGTCTGTCATTCTGTCCATCGTTTCGATCAGCTTCCTCTTGTTCATGAGGTGGTATCAGAACCGCAAGGACTACCGGATGGCCTCGAAGGGGATCGGCGCTCACCGGAGCGAAGTGAAGAATCCCTTCATGAAGTGGGTGCTGGTGGCGACGGGGATCATCGGGGTCTTCATCCTGCTCCTGCCTCATTTCACGATCCTTCTTCTCTCCCTTGTGCCCGATGGTACGTGGACCTGGCAGACCTATCCGTCCGTATTCAACTTTGAGAACTACCGGCTTCTCTTCGAAGATCCAAATATCTTTAAGCCGCTGAAAAACAGCTTGATTCTATCATTTATTGCGACGGCGGGGAATCTCGTATTCGGGGTCCTGACCTCCTATCTTCTCGTGAAGCGGAGATTCGTCGGGAAGGGCTTCGTCGACGTCCTTGTCATGATTCCCTGGGCGCTTCCGGCAACGGTCATCGGGATGAACTTGATCTTTGCCTTCAATGAACCTTCCATTTTCTCGTTCGGAAATATCCTGGTCGGGACGTTTTGGATTCTGCCCCTTGCCTATTTCGTCAGACATATCCCGCTTGTGGTCCGCTCGACGAATGCCGCACTGGAACAGCTCGATGATTCCATTGAAGAGGCGGCCAGAAGCCTTGGTGCAAAATGGTTCTATACGTTCCGCAAAGTGATCCTTCCCATCATCATGCCCGGCGTCCTTGCGGGGACATTGCTGGCCTTTGTAGAATCCGTAGGGGAATTCCCGACATCGGTGTTGTTGTACACGATTTCAAACAGGCCCATATCCATTGAAATCATGAATCAGCTCCGCATGTTCAATATGGGGCAGGCGGCAGCCTACGGGATGATCCAGATCACCTTGATCGCCGTCGTCCTCCTGATCTCGAATAAGGTATTCGGAGTAAAAGCTGAGAAATCTTTATCCTAGGAGTGGAACGATATGAAGAATATACAAGAATTCATCCAGAATGAGGGGGATGCGTTTCCGGGAAAAACATATGTAGAGGAATTGTTGAAGCCCGTCTTCAATGACCAGCGGGACTATCTGTTCCATGTAATGTTCGATATCCACCGGGCCCACTGTATCATGCTCATGGAGCAGGGCATCATCGCAAGAGAAGATGCTGCATTGATGCTGAAGGGCATCGATGCCGTCTCCAAAACCGACATCGGAAGCCTGTCATATGAGCCGCAGTTTGAAGATTTATTCTTTATGATGGAGGCAAGGATCGGGGAAGAGATCGGGAGCGAGCTTGCAGGGAAGCTCCATATCGCAAGGAGCCGGAATGATATGGGGGTGGCCATGTACCGCCTCGTCCTCCGTGGACATCTCCTTCAGACGCTGGACGCTGCCATGGATCTCGGGGATATCCTCCTCCGTCAGGCTGCGGCCCATAAGGATACGGTCATGACGGCGTACACCCACACCCAACCGGCCCAGCCTACCACTCTGGGTCATTACCTCCTTGCCGTCCATGATGTGCTCCAACGTGACATCACCCGGCTGAAAGCCGCCTACGCTACAGTGAACCGTTCTCCCATGGGCGCTGCAGCCCTGACGACTACGGGCTTCCCTATCAATCGGGAGCGCGTTGCGGAGCTTTTGGGTTTTGAAGGGCTCGTGGAGAATTCCTATGATGCGATTGGCGGAGCCGATTATCTCCTCGAGACAGGGACCGCCCTCATGACCTGCATGGTGAATACAGGCAGGTGGATCCAGGACTTCCTTCAGCATGTCACAAGGGAATTCGGGACGTTCAAGGTGGCAGATCCATATGTCCAGATCAGCAGCATCATGCCCCAGAAGCGGAACCCGGTATCCATTGAACATTCAAGATCGATTGCAAGCAGCGCCTACGGGGATGCTCTTGCCGCTGTCAATATGATCCACAACACGCCGTTCGGTGACATCGTGGACACCGAAGATGATCTCCAGCCCCACCTTTACCGTGCCTTCCACAATGCCAATCGCGTATTGAAGCTCATGTACGCCGTCATCGCGACCATCTCTGTCGATAAGGAGCATGCCAAATCCATGGCGAAGAAATCGAGCATCACCATCACGGAGCTTGCCGACACCCTTTCCCGGGATTATGGAGTCCCGTTCAGGAAGGCACATGGCATCGCAAGCGCCATCTCCAAGCGTTCGGTTGCTGAAAGAAAAGAGCTCTATGAATGGAAGGTTGCCGACATCAACGAGCTGATCGATGAGGTACAATTGTCGGATGAGGATTGGCAGCGGATCATTTCACCTGATTACTTCGTGGAGATCCGCTCGGTCCGTGGAGGTCCGAATGGTACGGAGGTAGGAAGGATGATTGGGGATCGCATGGAGAGGATGAAAGAATGCAGAAGAGCATGGGCTGAGAAAAAAACAGTCGTCGAAGAAACGCATGAGGCCCTTCATGCGTTTGTGATATGATGGTACACCGCTGAACGACTTCCACGTCGTTCAGCTTTTTTATGGAGCATTATGATTGGAAATGTCAGGTTGATTCCATATATAATGGTTACAACCCCATTCCTTCAGTCGGGGCATCCAATTTATTTTGAGAGGAGGATAAACTCGCCTCACGAAATTAAAGCGTTTCCCCCCTGGTACCTATTCCGGATTGCAGTTCTTGCTCCAGCCACTGAATCATCTTCGCCGTATCCATATCCCCTTGTTGCCCTTTGTCGAATGCCTTTTGCAGCACGGAAAGAACGTGCTCCTTCACTTTATTCTCCATTCGCTATACTCCTTTCTGTGTTTACGTAGATTTCCGAGCGTCTATAAACCACATACTACCAAAAACATGTGCCATTTGACAGATTTTTTATCCTATTCACACAAAAAACACATTATTTACGCGTATTTAACGAAATTCTTTAAAAAATTTAGCGAAAATTGTCGAAATGTTGTATGATTTTAAATAGTTAAAAATAGTGTCGAAAAATAGTTCATTTTTACTATTACAGTTTACAGTAAACAAACCGATAATGATTGTGTGTCGATTTGTCTCATAGCAAAATCATCGAAAGGTGATGACGCAAAGCTACAGGGGCTAACCATGCCAGCCAGCTGCCAAATCAGGAGGGATTGTAATGTCGTTTTTAACACCTGAAGAAATCATCTTAAAGAAGAGGGCCAAAAAGAAGCTCATGTACGCCACCCTTTTCATCTTCACCATTGCTATCATTGCAGGGACCACTGTTCTTGCATACAACATGTAAAAGTGTCCTCAACGGGCACTTTTTTTATTTGCCCCCTGTTCCTTACCCTGCATTCTGATCCAATAGTCCACTCTTCACCAAATGCCTTCGACAATTTATGGTAATATTTCAGAAATTTCGATAGAATAAGAGAAGGATTATCACTATGTTGGAGGCTACTTGTCTATGCACACAGAAGCAAAGCTCATTCAGGGGCTCAAATCCCCATCCACCTTTTTTTACCGCCTCGGTGAAACCGAGATGGTGCCTCGTTTCGGAAAGAGGATGACCTGGCTTTTTGTCCTTTCCGCATCGGTATTCGGATTTCTGGCATTCTTCGGGATCGGGATGGATTCCCTCGCCAAAGAAGCGACTTCCCTTACCCCTTTGGAATATGAACTGGAAAAGACCATGTTCTTCTTTGGACGTCTGATTGCGGGTCTTCTTTACGCCGCTTTGATCCTTTTCTTTTCATCGCTGGTGTTTTGGACGATCTCCGATCACGGCGAATACCGCAAGATTGTGATGGTGCAGGGATTGACGCTTTTGATCCTGCTTCTGGAGAAGCTCACATTCGTGCCGCTCTCCTTATTCTTCTCAATTGAATGGTATTCTTCACCCTTTTCTCTCGGAGTCATCGCCCAGTCCATCACATCGAAGTCCTATGTGGTGTACCTGCTTGGCGCCATTTCCTTATTCAAGGTGTGGATGATCTACCTCCAGTATCGCGGGATCAAATATTTGACCCGACAGAAGAACTGGCTCATCTGGCTTGTGATCGTACTGGTCAACGGGCTTTTCTGGGCATTGAATGCCCTGCTTGCTTATCTTGATCTTTCAACGTTAATTTAAAGGTGATGAATGATGAAGAAACTTATCCGCTACAGCATCGTAACCGTGAGCCTCGTGTTTGTGGGCGTGAATACATACTTAATCGAAAAAGCCGACAGCAGGGTCGAGCGGGAAGTCCGCATCAACCACTGGGAACTGAGCCGGCAGGAAACCCTCAGGAAAATGCTCTACAAGCCTGGAGTTGTCATTCCAGAAGAAGATCAATATCTCTATTTCAATGATGAATCTGCCACCTTCAAGAAGTTCCTTGTAAAAGAAGGGGAACAGATCAAATCCGGGGCCCCGCTATACGAATATGAGGTCACTGACCAGTTCCAGCAACGCGACGTGTTGAAATCGGAAGTGGAGAAGCTGGAAGAAGATGCTTCCAACGTGAAAGACTCCATCAGCGAATTATCCAAGCTGATCTCTTCCCTCCCATCCCCTTCTTCCGATGAAAAGGATGCCCCCATCGAAGCTGGGGCCTTACAATCAGAGTATGATATCAAGCGAGAAATGGTTTCTAAACAGCTTGAAGCCGATCAACTGGAGAACCAGATCAAAAGCCTCGAACGCCAGATTGCCGCTATTGATTCATATGAAACGACCCTTACAGTGGAAAGCAGCGTAAGCGGGACAGTAAAGAGCCTGTCGCACGAAATCCAGAATCCCCTCATCACGATCGCCTCGGATTCCACTGTCGTCACGACCGACCTGACCGAGAAAGAGGTCGATGAGGTGAAGGAGAACCTGAATGTCCGGGTGAAGCATGATGGGAAGAAGTCCCTTGAGGGGATCATCACCAAAGTGGATCGTCTCCCAAAAGCCGATCCCCATCTGAAGACCGAGAGCCTGTACCCCGCTGAGGTGCAGGTCCAGGAAGCACAGTGGAGACCCGGACAGCACGTATCCCTTTCCATCATCATGGAGGAAGCGAAGGATGCCGTGACGGTCCCTGTCTCTGCCATTGAGAAGGTGGACGACCAGTCTTACCTCTGGATGATGATGAAAAACGGCACCGTCAAAAAGCGCAAGATCGAGACAGGGCTTGAAGTCGACGGACGCCAGGCCATCACGTCGGGTGTGAAAGCCGGGGAAATGTACGTAGAGGAACCTGACGAGATTGCATCCCTGAAGGATCAGGAGAGGTTCATCACAGCCCTTGATTGGCGCAGGCTCAAAATCCGTGATTTCAAGACTCTTGACCGTGCTGATGTATACACTAACCTGATGCTTGGAATACTGGAGCGAAAATAGATTGACTCGACACCGTCCATATAAGGACGGTGTTTTTTTATCCCTCATTATCAGCGCTTCCTTGGTTCATACTAAGTTCAACGATGAATAAAGGAGACATACTCTATGAACGGATTGAAAAAGACCGCCTGTATCCTGCTTCCCCTCATCCTTCTGGCGTTTACGGCTCCCGATGAGTGCCTTCATGCCGCTGCCCCCAAAAAGAATGTCATCTTCATGATCATGGATGGCACGAATTCAGATGCTGTCACCCTTTCAAGGTGGTATAAGGGGTCACCGCTCCATCTTGATGGCATCCTCACGGGCGGGGTGAGGACCTACTCCGCCGAATCGGCCATCACGGATTCTGCCGCTGCAGGCACGGCCATGGCGACAGGGGTGAAGACAAAAGCCGATTACATCGGCATGGACCCTGAAGGCCGCCCCCTCATTACGGTACTCGAAGCCGCTAAATTGAACGGCTATGCTACAGGGATCATCTCCACCTCCCCCGTTCAACATGCCACACCTGCCGCCTTCACCTCCCATGCCATCACACGGGAGGAGTTCAGTTCCATCGGTGAACAGCAAGTGTATCAGGATCTCGATGTTGTGCTTGGAGGTGGAGCCGCCTGGCTGGCACCGAAGCAAAAGAACCATCCCCAGGACGACGCTATGCTGAAGACTGATGAAGTCACCCGCAAGGATGGAGAGGACTTGAAGAAATCCCTGCGAGACGCCGGGTATGCCTACGTGGACACCAGGAAGGAACTACTCTTGGAGCCTTCAGCAGGAAAGCTGTGGGGTGCGTTTGCTTCAGAAGACCTTTCTTATGATCTGGACCGCCGCGAGCTGAAGCCGCATGAGCCTACCCTGAGCGAGATGACCCGGTCTGCCATCTCCCACCTGTCCAGGGAAAAGAAAGGATTTTTCCTTATGGTTGAAGGAAGCAAGGTCGACTGGGCCGCCCATCAGAATGATCCCGTAGGCATGATCAGTGAGATCCTGAGCTTCGACCGTGCCGTCGGGGAGGCCCTAGCGTTTGCCAAAAAAGACGGGAACACGATGGTCGTCGCCGTGACCGACCACGGCAACAGCGGGCTCACAATCGGAAACGCTGACCTTGACGGGTCGTATAAGCATCAGTCCGTGAAGCACTTCATCGATCCATTGAAGAAAGCGAGGCTCACGGTCGATGGCGCTGCCTCCCTTCTTGAGGGCAAAGATGCCGGTCACGCCCTCGCTGCATACGGCCTGGACTCTCAATCATGCCGGTGGAGCCCTTCCAAAAAGGAACTCAAGGCACAGATGACCTCCTCCCTTTCACAAAAAGCAGGGCTCGGATTCACTACGCATGGACACACAGGTGAAGATGTATTCCTTTATGCCTTCGGGCCCGGTAAACCTTCAGGACTCCTCGAAAACACGGATCTCCCCGTAAAGATGGCGGACTTCCTTGGCTTTTCTCTGGACAGCTACCGCTCTTGGTACGTAGATGGGAAGACCTTGCTTGAAAAACAGGGATACGACGTGACGTTGAAAACCGGGACGGCCAATCCCGAGATGATGGCCAAAAAAGGGAAGACGGTCCTGCGCTTCCCCGAAAACAAAAACTTTTACATGTCGAATGATGACAAGATTCCACTGAAAAGCGTCACAGTATTCAACGGGAAGACCTTTTATATCCACATGGATTCCATGTAGGCCAGTTCGACAAAAAACACAGCGGCCCCTCTTCCCTCCTCTTCGCACCCGATTTGCGTTATAATAAAAGAATGCGATTTTATAGATTGGAGAGGTTAGCTGATGTCGATTCGTATTGAGGAACTGAAGGAACAACTTTATCACGTGAGCGAATCCCTCGAGGAAGTACTTGACCCTAAGCGGGAAGCGGACCGCAATATCGTTTCCAAGGGGCTTATGCTCTTCAGGCAGAATTCGGTCTCACAGGTGAAGGTGCGCGATGAAGAAGTGACGGCACAGGTCCAGGATGTGACGCCTGTTTCCGTCGGGCTGAACTTCACCTTCCCCCTCATCTCTTCTTGTTCTTGCCCTCAGGACGTCTTTTGCCGTCATCAGCTGGCCGTGTTTTTGTTCTTATTGAATAAGACGGGAAGCGTCAGTGAGTGGGTCGGCAACTGGCGGAGCGGGAAACCCGATACAGCCGGCGGTCTTGAAGACTTGATGAAGAAGCACGGGGGATTGAAGAAGGCGAGCGATCTTCTCAAAGAGCGGAAAACACGGGGGAATACCCCTGAGGAGTGGTGGGAGTACTTCCATACCCTCCTGAAGCCGGATGACTTTGAGCTCCTTCAACGACAGCCCTATATCATGGATGTACTCGTGCAGAACATCATGAAGCGTTTCATGAAGGAATCCCCATTCGAACGGGAATGGAAGCCCCTATACAAGCTGTATGCCACGCTCTATCTGACGATCCATCTCGACCGGTTCATTCAGGAAAAAGGCGTGAAGCCGGGTACGGAGCAATACAGCATGTATGATTACCTTCTCGGTGAAATGGAGGATGCACTGGAGAAGATGTCTGTGCACGCCATGCCGTTCAGCTTCGATCCATTCATTGCGTTCCTGAAGGAAAAAACCGTCTGGCTCAGTGACTCCACCAAAAACAGCACCTTGATCAAGGCCGAAGTGTATCGTTTCCTTTGGTACTTCCTCTTTAAGCAGAAGGCTTGGAGGCAGGAGGAGATCAAACGGATTTCCGAGTCGGGCGAGGACCTTCAGACATTCGATCATCTTGCCCTCCTGCACCACTATCTGATGCTTGAGGAGTTCGATAAAGCCGATGGAGTGGCGAAGGGCCTCGGGAGTGAACTTGTTTCCTTCTCTGAATTCTGGTTGCGCAAGTTCTTCACCGGCAGACGATATGAAGCGGGACTTTTCCTTGTCAGACATCTCCTTGAGCGCCTGCCGGAACACATCGGATACCTCGATCAGTTCGAAGCATCCCGTTTCGTCCGCTGGTTCATCCGCATCATGCCCATGGACTGGCTCACGGAAAAAGATCCGATGCTCGTCAAGGAGCTGCTCCTTGCCATGCTTCCCTACAGCTTCTTCCATTACAATGAATACCTCATCAATGTGAAGGAGTACAAGGAGTGGGTGGAGCTGCAGCGTTATATGAACTACAGCATCCCTGAAATGGAAGGGATGGGGCTGAAGGACCTAACGAAGGAACAACCGGAGCTCGCCCTCCCCCTTTATTTCAGCGGGGTCATGAACTCGATCGAACAGAAGAACCGTGACAGCTACAGACAGGCGGTACGCTATATGAAAAAGATCCGGACCATCTACCGGAAGCTGAAGCAGACAGAGAAATGGGATCAGTTCCTATCCTATATACTTGACCGTTATAAACGCCTCCGGGCTTTCCAAGAAGAATGCAGAAAGGGTAAGTTAATCGATGCTTAAATTGTCTTCAGTCAAGATCAATGTCGAACCATCTGAATATGGCGACCGTTTTGTGCTGACCGCACAGAATGAGAACGGGGAGTGGATCCACCCTGCCGAATGGAAGGGCCAGCTTTTCCTTTGGCATGAAGAGAGCTACTACGGCACCCTCATCGAAGAAGATGGGATGAGTGTATCTGCAGGACACTGGGATTTCCTCACCTTATTGGCAGGTGAACAATTCAGCTCCCTTGTGAGCTGGGATTGGAACGATTCCGGGCAAGCCTATCTTTCCGTCGCACCGGTCCTTCTCGGAGCAATCGAAGCGGGAAAATGGCTACCACGTTTCGATGAATGGCAGGAACAAGGGCTCCAGTTCCACGTTCCCGATGAAGTGTGGGATAATTTCAACAGCGAATTCTGGGACGAAACCCTCCCGGATGGCCGGACTGTCAAGGAACTGACGGATACGTGGTTCCAAACCTCCCTCCAGGACGCCATGAACGCCGGAGGGTCTGGCGCCATGAAGCGGATCAGGAAGCTGAAGGAAAGCACCCTGACGCCTGAAGAGCTTGCCGCTTACTTTGACGAGCAGCGCTGGAGCGAGTGGGTCAGCGGCGAAGAACAGGACCTCCCCTTTACCATTGGCCTGCGCATCACAGAGCCGCTCGATGAGGAAGATACGTGGGAGCTTGAAACGATCCTCCGGGACAAAAAACGGACCAGCCGCGTGATCTCCCTGGTGGAGGATACGGTACCCGCTGCTTGGAAGCCTCATCTGAAGGAAGTCAGCGCCGAACAGGAGCGTTGGGGGAATATGCTCCCGATCCTGAGAGATGAAGACGGGAAGCTACGCACGAGCCTCGGCGAACACGATGCATGGGACTTCCTCTCGATCCTCAGCGAGAAGCTCATCGACCTGAATATCGAGATCCTCCTTCCATCCTGGTGGGAAGCGATGAAGGATGCACAGGTGCTCGTGAAGGCAAAATTGAAGAATACAGATACGACGTATCGCCCTTCCTTTGTGGGCCTGAATGCCATGCTCGATTTCGACTGGCGTCTGTCCATGAACGGCGTCAATCTGTCTGAAGAGGACTTCAACCAGCTCGTCGAAGACCAGCGCCGCCTCGTCAAGATCCGCGGACAGTGGATGAAGCTTGATCCCGCCATGATCCGGCGTATCCAGCAGATGATGACCAAGGCGAAGGAAGAAGGAATCTCAATCCAGGATATGCTCGAGCAGGAGCTTGTCCCGAATGACGGGGAAGGCGGCATGACCGAGGAAGGTGAAGATGAGGACGGGACGAAATATGCCCGCATCCAGCTTGAACTGAACCGTTCCATGAAGAAGATGATTCATCAGCTGACGAACGTATCCACCATCCCGATCACACCTGCGCCTGATGACTTCATCGGTGATCTCCGGCCGTATCAGGAGCTCGGGATGAGCTGGATGCTCTTCCTGAGGAAGTTCGGGTTCGGCGCCTGTCTTGCCGATGATATGGGACTCGGGAAGACGGTTCAGCTCATCACCTATCTCCTTCATGTGAAGGAGCATGAAAAGACCGATTCACCTGCCCTGATCATCGCGCCTACATCGGTCCTCGGGAACTGGCAGCGTGAACTGGAGAAATTCGCCCCATCCTTGAATGTAAGACTCCATTACGGTCAGGTCCGGGCGAAAGGGGAAGAGTTCCAAAAAGCCCTTGAAGGAGTCGACGTACTCCTCACGTCGTACGGCCTGTCCCATCTGGATTTCGAGGAGCTGTCAGAGGTGACCTGGAGCTCCATCTCACTGGATGAAGCCCAGAACATCAAGAACTCCAATACGAAACAGTCCCGTGCGATCCGGAAGCTTAAAGGGAATCATCATATTGCCCTGACCGGGACTCCGATGGAGAATCGCTTATCCGAGCTGTGGGCGATCTTCGATTTCCTCAATCAAGGGTATCTTGGTGGATTCACCTATTATCAGAAGCACTATATCGCCCCGATTGAGAAGGACGAAGATGAAGAGAGGGTCAAGGCTTTACAGGCCAAGATCAAGCCGTTCCTCCTGAGACGTACGAAGAAGGATCCAGAGGTGGAACTCAATCTTCCTGAAAAGCTCGAGCAGAAGGAATACTGCGCCCTCACGGCTGAACAGGCGGCGCTTTATGAGCAACTCGTCAAGGACACCCTGGCCAAGGTGGAAACCCTGAGCGGATTCGAGCGCAAAGGGTTGATCCTGCAGATGCTCAATCAACTCAAACAGCTGTGCAACCACCCTGCCCTCTACCTGAAGGAGCCGGATCCCAAATCGATCCTGAGCCGCTCGGAGAAGATGCAGAAGCTGAGGAGCATCGTGGAGACGGCACTCGATTCAGGGGAAGCATGCCTCATTTTCACCCAGTATATTTCCATGGGAGAAATGATCCAGGACATGATGAAACAAGAATTTGATGTCGACGTCCCTTTCCTTAATGGCAGCATGGCAAAAGCCAAACGGGACGAACTCGTCGACCGCTTCCAGAACGGGGAGTTCCCCGTCTTCCTTCTATCGTTGAAAGCAGGAGGCACCGGGTTGAACCTGACCGCCGCCAACCATGTGGTCCACTATGACCGCTGGTGGAACCCGGCAGTCGAGAATCAGGCGACGGACAGGGCCTACCGGATCGGACAAAATCGATTCGTCCACGTCCACAAGCTCGTCGCTTCCGGTACACTTGAAGAAAAGATCGATGCCATGCTTACGAAAAAGCAGGCGCTCAACGATGAAATCATCCGCAGCGACCAGTGGGTCACGGAGCTATCCGACCAGGATCTCCAATCCCTGCTCGTATTGGACTAATGCCAGGCCACCCCACCGGGTGGCCTGTTTTTTTGCATAAAAAATCCGGTCTTCGTGGAAGACCGGTCTACAGTAGGAGAGATTGAGGAGTTGATTGATTCTTTATATGAAGTCTTACAGAGGTTGGTGTTGCGAGGTTCAAGCGTATAGGTTGGTGATAAGTAAAAGGGTGTATTGGGGATTCTTAAGATGAGGGGATCAAGGAAGGGCCCGCATATTCATAACCCTGTTCAAGGGCGGTGATCCGCTGGGATAGATAAAAGTTCTCTACATTGGTGCGCGCTACTTTCTTGATGAGGTCTTCGTTCAACTGCTCCAAACGATCGATTCGTATTTCCAGCTCTTTCATACCTTCTTCTCCTCTTCATCAAAATGGGATTTCAATCGCTTCCTTCCTTGTTTCTTCGGGAGGCTTGCTGTCGAGGAAACGGACGTTCTCGGCTACCACTTCCGTTACATATGTGCGCTTTCCCGTTTCATTTTCGTAGGATCTCGTCTGGATCCTTCCTGTCACTCCGATAACCGACCCCTTCCGGCAGTATTTCTCCGTATTATCCGCCGCCCGGTTCCATAGCGTGCAGAGGACAAAATCCGTATCGATCTGCCCCTGCTGATTCTTGAATTGTCGGTTCACGGCCACGGTCACATTGAGGACCGATTTCCCTTCAAGGGTCTTCCTGGACTCGGGGTCCTTGGTCAGCCTGCCAACAAGCGTCACTTGATTGATCACATGTTTAACTCCTTTCTTCTGAAATTGTTATCATCATAGCCCCTCCCTGCACTCTTGTAAAATCGTCAATTTAGCAAATTCATAGGGGCATTAAAGAGAATAACAGGAGTTTCTCCTAGGGAAACTCCCTTTTTCCAGGTGAAATCCACCGTGAAAATGCAAAATTCACCTCTAGCGTGATTTTTCTCGTTGGCGAATTGAATTAGGGGTGTGCTCCTTCATATGATATAATTTTTAAAAACCCTTAAGGAGGTTCGGTGATGAAAACATTCAAGGTGGTTTCGCTGCAGGTAGTGCAAAACGAAGAACTCATGGATTTTGATATCGTCGATGGCCTGATCATCAATAAAGAAGATGGAAAGAAAACGTGGCTCGTAGAAACCCTCCTGACCAAAGATCATATTGAATTCTTCCAAGAGGCCCAGCAAAAAAGCGAGGAGCTTGAGATCCAGGTCGTCATCTCCCATAAAGAAAATGATCCTGCCGCCTTCATGACATCGATCAGATGCATCAAAGAGCTCGGCGGGAACATCAGCATCATGTTTGAAGGAAAGCTGAAAAAGCAGAAGAATGAATACGCCGAACTCCTGTTGGACGATTTGATTCAAAAAGGGATGTCAGGCGAAGAGCTCCTGCGTGCATTCAGGGATAAAATGGTGGAAAAACCGCGGATTCCTGCCAGCTCAAAGGCCGGTACCTCATAAACATACACAATTATGTAAAAACAAATAGAGCCTTTCTCTGTATTTTGCTATACTAATAACAACGAGAACGAAAACCCTCAGGCAGGTGAGCTCATTGATCGGAGAACGAGTAAGGAAATATCGCACGGAAAAAAAGATGTCCATGACGGAACTGGCTGATCGGGCAGGCGTCGCCAAGTCCTATCTAAGCTCCATTGAGCGAAACCTTCAACAGAATCCCTCGGTACAGTTCCTGGAAAAAGTGTCGGCGGCACTTGGAATTTCCATGGATGCCCTTCTCCATGATGCACCAGAAGAAACACCACTGGACTATGAATGGATGAAAATCACCGAAGAAGCCATGGATTCCGGTATTACGAAAGAACAATTCCGGGAATTCATCGAGTTCAATAAATGGAAGCTTGGACAAAAATAAAGTCTTGAGAATCATCTATTCTCAAGACTTTATTCATCGGAATGATTTCTCAAGAGACTCACCCAATGCTTTGATATTGTTTATGTGAACGCTCTGTCTGTGGTGCTTCAAGAAATTCCTTGACCTCCCTCAGCGTAATCCCTGCTGTTTTTGCCTCTTTCATCAACTCTACCCATTCTTGATCCAATTCTCGATTAACCATTTCATTCCCTCCCAAAATACATGAATGTATTTCAGGCAATCCAGCCGTCCTAGTATTCGATACGCTCCTGCTGACGGGAATCCTTGCGCATACGTCCAACCTTAGACCTGTGACTTTGCGTCCCTGCCTTTCAACAGGTTTGCCTTTATCTGATTACCTGACTGTGGATGTAATACCATTATAATCCTTATATGTGGAAGAAGATGTTGGATTTTGTCGGCTCAGTAAAATTCTTTACCCTAAATTCCATCAAAATAACCACTTTTACACACTATTCAGAAAATTTTTAATTTTGTTGTTTTTCCTTGTCGAATCTACAGTCTGAGAAATTTCCCTGAAACTTACGGGAGGTTTGACTGGAAGATCCGTCAGGTCGTATCCGCACGCAGGGCAGATCCACTCCCCGCTCTCGGCACTGCTGAAAGATGGACGCGTACAGCGGCTACAATCTTTTTTAAACATAACCTTCACCCCGTACTCTCAGATTTTCGTTTCATCAGAACATTACACGCCAGGATGATGATTCCCGTCGCCATAAGCAGACCCCCGATCAACAGCCATCGGTAAAGATCCGTTCCGGTGTTCGGCAGGAAACCTGTCGGTGAGGGTCCGCCTCCCGTAGAGACCGCCGTTCCACCGTTCGTCCCTTCAACATCCTTCAGACCCGTGTCAGGAGATAAGAATGAGGAGGCCTGCACCTGGATCTCAAATCGTGCCGCGGTTCCTTGGAACTCGTTGCCCAGCTCATAGGGCATTTTAACAATGAAGATCAGTTCATCCGCTGAGCCCTGCGCCAGCTCCCTTGCTTTGAAGGATGAGGCATCCTTCAATTTCCCATCGAACAGAGTCGTTTTGCCACGTAGCATCGTCAAATCCAATTCGTTGTATAGAACATCCGTCTCCGATAGATTAACCACAGCAAGCGTGTAGGTGATATCTTCATCCCCATTATTTCGGACGGTAAGCGAACGTTCTACCCAGTCGCCTGGTTTTGCGTTTTCGATATTGAACAGATAAGGGCCACCTGGTTCAATTGAAATTCCCGGTCCTTCCCCATGGGCAGTCGATAGATGGAAGAACCCGAACAAAAGGGGAAAGAGAATAAAAGAGAGCAGCCGATGCTTCATCATATCCATTCCTTTTTATCAGAGATCGGAACAAAATAGATTGTTCGTTTTAATGAACACTTAAGTGTAGTATACGATTTAAAGGAACCCACTCAAAACATCATATGAACCGATTTAGGGTAATTATTCCATTCATACCGTCTTTATACTCGTCCTCCCGCTTGTTTTCTGAATGTTTTGTACTTTATAAAAGATATATTGTTCTCTATAATGGAATCAAAAACCATAGGAGGAGTTCGATTTATGTCATGGATAAGCCGAAAGGAGATTCGGATAAAGAAAAACTTGCCCATAACCGAACTGTGCCGGCAATGGATCATTTTCACGCCTTCCACCCTTTCCTGGAGACCAGCAGGAAGCCATCCGGTACAATCGGGGTTTCATTGGAGACGGAGGATTCCCCTGTTCTGTGGATTGAATTTGGCCTCTCAAAAGATGAATTCAGCGAGCTCTTCCACGTTCATCTATGAATAAATGGATTTCGCTCGTTGGAATTCTACTGATTTGTACTGGCCTTGTGTATGTGGGGGCGTCCCTCTTCGGCATCCAGCATCAGAAGCACGTTCAGGGTGAATCAATGGCTGCCGCCCAAAAGGCGGTCAGTACGGGGGCGAGTGGTCCCTCCGGAGATCGGCAGAACGGGGAGGCTATCGGAATCCTCCGCATTCCCGCTCTTGACAGGGAGGTACCCATCGTGACGGGGGCTGATGAGGATGATTTGGAAAAAGGGGTGGGCCATGTCCCCTCCACTGCCCTCCCAGGGGAAGGTGAGCGGATTTTCCTTGCTGGACACCGTGACACGGTATTCACGCAGATGGGTGAGCTGAAGCCTGGAGACGTACTGGAGATCCACATGGCTGAGGGGACCTTCACCTATGAGATGACAGACAGCTTGATCGTTGATCAGGATGATCTGTCGGTGATGGATCCTGCGGGGGAAGAGGTGTTGACGCTATCGACCTGTTATCCCTTCGAGTACCTCTCCAGTACCGATCAGCGCTACATCATCCATGCGCGCCCCGTCCATTGATCCCTTCACATGAAAAAAGCCGATCCATATGCGGACCGGCTTTTTGCTTTATTCGCTTTTTTCTCCAAGGGCAAACATCATCTCAAGTTCGCAGGCTACTTCCCCGTCAACGGTGGCAACGCCCTTCCCTTTTCCGATGGCTCCTTTGAAGCGGACCATTTCGACTTCAAGTCTGAGCTGGTCCCCTGGTTTCACCTGACGCTTGAAGCGGCATTTGTCAATTCCAGTAAAGAAGGCCAATCTTCCTCTGTTCTCTTCCTTCTTCAGCATGGCAACGGCTCCAACCTGGGCAAGGGCCTCGACGATGAGGACACCGGGCATGACCGGGTAGTCCGGGAAGTGACCGTTGAAGAATTCTTCATTGGCCGTGACGTTTTTGATGCCGATAGCGCTTTTCCCTTCTTCTACTTCGAGGATGCGATCTACAAGAAGAAAAGGATAGCGATGCGGGATGATGTCTTTGATTTCATTGATATCTAACATGAATGGTCCTCCTACAGTGGTATGTCCCCTTTATTGTACAGAATTGACGGGGAGAATGGAATAGAACGAAGAAAAGGCCCGGAGCTTCAGGGGCCTTTTCTTTATTTTGCTTTTTTCACGATGTCTGCAATATGCTGCCATGTTTCGGCTTTGAACACATCAGAGGCTTTTCCGTCACCGATGACGGCATATCCAAAAACGGCTCCAAGGGCAAGAAACCCGGCGAACAGTACGAGGAATAAAAGGACGCGGAGCCAGATCGGGAAAAGGCGTACCCGTACCCATCTGGGTGCAGCCTGTTCCTCGGCTGTCTTCGTTTCTTCAGTTGGTTGCTCTTGCAACAGTTCTTTTTCGCTCATTTGTTCAAAACTCCTTTAGCGTATACCGTTGACCAATCCCATCATCTGATCGGCCATAGTGATGGATCGTGTCTGGAACTGATAGGAACGCTGGACATTCAGAAGGTCCGTCATTTCCTTACCCATATCCACATTCGATGCTTCCAGGGACTCTTGGCTGATGGAAATGCCCGTTCGCCCGGCGCCGGTCAGATTCGTCAGGACCTCGTTCCGATTCACGCCGACATCGGTCCTGAGTCCGATCAGATTGCCGCCGAGCTGTTCGAGGAACTGGGGTCTGGCAATCGTCACGATGCCAAGGTCTACGTTTTCGGTCCCCTCTGGTCCTGTAATACTCAGCACACCATTGTCGCCAAGCTCAAAGGTGGAAGCTTCACCCGAAAATGTGATGGGGTCATCATTTTCATCCAGGATAGGAAATCCGGAAGCATTCACGAGCATGGATCGGCCGTTATCCATCGGCGTGGAGTAAAAGGCACCGTCCCGTGTATAGCGGACATCGGTTCCATCATCCACTTTGAAGAACTGGCGCTCATCCTTCAGGGCGAAGTCAAGGGACCTTCCCGTGGCCTTCAAGGTGCCCTGCGTGAGGTTCAAAGCGGTTTTGGATAGCCGTGCCCCGCTTCCCTCCCTGACGCCAAGGGGAGTGAGCCTGCCGCTTTCAAAACGGTCCACACGCTGGTTGTTCACCTGTTGGACCAATAGATCGGAAAACGTCGCTTCCCTCTTCTTATAGCCCGTCGTGTCGGCATTCGATAGGTTGTTCCCGATCAAATCCATTTGCTTTTGAAGCTGACCGAGAGTGTTTGTGGCTGTCACCATCATCCGGTTCATGATTTTGTCCCCTTTATTATAAGGTAACTCTTGTCGAATTTCATTGACAATCTTTTACTACCCATTGACACGCCCGATTTCATTCGCGGCTTTGTCCATGCTTCGATCATAGGCCTGAAGGACCTTTTGATTCGCTTCGAACGCCCGATAGGAAGAAAGCATATCGGTCATGCTCCGAGACGCGTCGACGTTCGATCGTTCGAGCTGCCCCTGGACCATGGTGAAGGTGCCTGCCTGAGCAGGGGTAAGAGCCGTTTCCGATGAGAAGAGGCCATCCCCTTCTTTCACCAGGTCTTGGGCATTTCCCGTATAGGCGATGCCCAGCGAGGACTCCTGTGCTCCGTTCACCAGGATCTCCCCATTCTCTCCGAGGGTAAACTCATCGGAATCAAGCTGGATCCGCTCTCCGTTCCCATCAAGGACATAGTGCCCGCTGTTGGTGGTGAGGAATCCGTTCCCGTTAACGGTGAAATTCCCATTTCTCGTGTATCGCTCTTCCCCGCCATCTCCTTCAACGGTGAAAAGGACGGCTCCCCCTTCATCCGGGAGGGTTCCGGTAATCAAGGCAACATCAGTGGCATTGCCCGTTTCCTGCAGGTCTCCTTGAGTAAAGGTAGGGATGGTTTCCTGCATATAGACACCCGTATTCAAGCTCCCGATATTCCGGTGAAGAGGAAGGGACAGCCGATTGTCGGTCGGAACCGTCGTCGAATCCATGCGTTGCATGAGCATTTCTGGGAAAGCCCGCATCGCAGCCGTATCCGCTTTATAGCCGGGCGTGTTGGCATTGGAAATATTATTGGTCAGCATTTCGGTTTTCCGTTGCTGTGACAGCATACCGGATGCCACCGTATAGAATCCTCGGAATATAACGTCCACCTCATTTCTTTCGTCTCTTCTCTTACATCGGAACCTCGCGCGACTATTTCAGTCGATCAGCCGATTTTACGGCGTGAAATTTTATCGATATTCTCAAGCATCAGACCCGTTCCGACCGCTACACAGTCCATTGGGTTCTCCGCTACAAGGACCGGTACTTTCAATTCTTCAGCAAGGAGCGTGTCCATGCCGTGAAGCAGCGCTCCTCCTCCTGTCAGGATCACACCGCGGTCGATGATATCTGCTGATAGTTCTGGCGGAGTCTTCTCCAGGACATTCTTGGCTGCCTGGACGATGACAGATACTGATTCACGAAGCGCCCCTTCGATTTCTTTTGCCGTCACGGTAAGGGTACGCGGAAGACCTGATACCATGTCACGTCCACGGATGTCCATCTCATTCATCTCGCCTTCGCGATTTTCGGAGAAGACCGTACCGATTTTGATCTTGATGTCTTCCGCTGTACGTTCACCGATGAGGAGCTTGTACTCGCGTTTGATGTAATTCAGGATTTCATAATCGAATTTATCCCCTGCCATCTTGATCGACTGGCTTGTCACGATATCACCCATGGAAAGGACCGCTACATCCGTGGTTCCCCCTCCAATATCCACGACCATATTCCCGGTCGGGTTGAAAATGTCCATGCCTGCTCCGATGGCTGCGACTTTCGGCTCTTCTTCAAGGTAGATTTTCTTACCGCCGCTCTTCTCAGCTGCTTCCTTGATGGCTTTTTGCTCTACGCTCGTGATGTTCGTCGGGCAGCAGATCAGGATGCGTGGCTTCGACATGAATCCTTTCACGTTCAGCTTATTGATGAAATGCTTCAGCATCGCTTCTGTTACATCGAAGTCCGCAATGACTCCATCCTTAAGCGGGCGGATCGCGACAATATTCCCAGGCGTCCGGCCAACCATGCGACGTGCTTCTTCCCCTACTGCCAATACTTTATTCGTATTCTTGTCCAATGCTACGACGGAAGGTTCGTTAAGGACGATCCCCTTCCCCTTTACATGAATCAATACATTTGCTGTACCTAAATCGATACCGATATCTTTCGCGAACATTTAATGTGACTCCCTTCTTATCTATCAATTGATCTATGGTTTATTTCCTATGTAGTTACGGTTTAACGTTAAGGTAAAATCTTCACCTAATTAATTATATTACCATAAACGTGTCGAAAGCAGGAGTTGTTTGTCAAAAAAATGAATTTTATTTCAATTGCCCTTCATGACCATACGGAGCAGGCAAAACGCCTTGACCCCACGCTCCTTTTCCAGCTGAAAAAACCTTTTACACGTTACCTCAGACGCAAAAATACGCCATCCGCCCTTCTTCCTGCGGGCGTGGCGCATCGGTTTCAGCTGTGAAGTTCCTCTTTCCTGTATTTTTGCTTCGTTGCTTCTCCCCCTCTTAGGTGTCGGATCGATTTATGATAATCCAGTATCGTCTTCACTTCGTTTGCAAGCTCCGGATTGATTTCAGGCAGCCGTTCCGTTAAATCTTTGTGGACCGTACTTTTGGACACGCCAAACTCCTTCGCAATGACGCGAACGGTTTTCTTTGTCTCCACGATATACTTGCCAATCTTGATTGTTCTCTCTTTGATGTAATCGTGCACACCACTCGACCTCCCCAAATTGGATGTGAGAAGTGTGAAATGAGACTCGCTTCGCATGAGTGATTAGTATAAGTTACGTTGCCGTTATGGCCCGTGGTTTACAGCGTATAAACATATATGTGACTGATTCGCTATGGGATATGGACGATTCCTCACCTCAAACACTCTCTGTATTGATAGGTTTGTTTCATTTTATTAGCATTTGTCCCCATATATGCACACTTTACCGAATAAGGACAAGGTGACGTTTGAATTTTCAGAAAACCTTTTGTGGTATGCGACATATTTTGCTCTATTTCCTGAGAAATAAGTCGAAAACGCCCCTTGAGATCAGGGGCGTTCTGTCTTCATCCTTTAAAATCTACATCTTCATCGATCCATACCTCACCATCCTTGTATGTCATCTGCTCTGGATACCTAAGGTTCTCCACTTCATCCTGAAGTTTCTGCGACGGTGCAGGGGTAAGGAGTGACACGGTGATATTGGCAATGATCGCTGCCAGGGCCCCGAAGACGCCGGCACCTGTGTCGATGATCCCGAGGATGGTATGACCATCCCTTGCCAGGAAGATATACAGCAAGGTGACCCCCAGGCCGACAAGCATGCCTGCCACCACTCCTTGGGCGTTGGAGCGCTTCCACCAGACCCCGAGCAGGAGTGCAGGGAAGAATGTTCCCGAGGCAAGAGCAAACGCCCACGCAACGATCTGGGTGATCACACCAGGCGGATTCAATGCCACTAGACCGGCTAGGAGCGTGGCTATGACAATTGTCCAGCGGGCAACGGCCAGACGATTTGCATCTGTTGCCCCCGGCTTCATGACCCTGTAGTAAATGTCATGGGCAAATGAAGACGAGATGGCGATGAGGAGTCCGCCTGCAGTGGAGAGGGCCGCAGCCATGGCCCCCGCTGCAACGAGACCGATGACGAATACACCCAGGTTGGCAATCTCCGGGGTGGCCATGACGACAATATCATTGGAGATGATGATCTCCTGCCACTGAAGGATGCCGTCGCCATTTGTATCCGCCACTTGAAGCTTCCCTGTATCGACCCACGACTTCGTCCATGCAGGGAGCTCGCTGATCTTACTTCCGGCTACTTTCGTCATGAGGATGAACCTCGAGAATGCTGCATAGGCAGGGGCAGACAAATAAAGGATCCCGATGAAGAGAAGCGCCCATGCCCCGGACCAGCGGGCTGCTTTCATCGTGGAGACCGTATAGAATCGGACAATCACATGGGGAAGCCCGGCGGTTCCGGCCATGAGGGTGAACATAAGGGCGATGAACTGCCATTTTGATCCGTTCGTGAATGGTGCAAAATACTCCGACACACCGAGCTGCCGGTCCAGTTCACCAATCTCTTCCACGATCCTCCCGTACGACAGCCAAGGAGCCGGATTCCCTGTCAGCTGCAGTGACATGAAAATGACGGGGATCAGATAGGCAATGATCAGAACAAGGTACTGTGCCACCTGCGTCCAGGTGATTCCCTTCATCCCTCCGAAGGCTGCGTAGAACGCGATGAGCACGACCCCGATCATCGTCCCGATCTTCGCATCGATTTCGAATAATCGTCCGATGACGACCCCCGACCCGGAAAGCTGTCCGATGGAATAGGTGAAGCTGATGATGATGGTACAGATCGCCGCCGTGATCCGTGCCGGATGGCTGTTGAACCGGTCGCCGATGAATTCCGGAACAGTGTAACGTCCATATTTCCGGAGCTGAGGGGCCAGAAGGAACGTGAGAAGGAGATATCCCCCCGTCCACCCCATGATATAGGCCAGACCGTCATACCCGAGGATCATGACCGTTCCTGCCATCCCTATGAAGGAGGCTGCGCTCATCCAGTCAGCACCGATCGCCATCCCATTGAAGATCGGTGGGACCCCCCGGCCAGCCACATAGAAGTCCGATGTTTCTTTTGCTTTGTTGTATACAGCGATACCAATATATAAGGCAAATGTAACCAAAATGATGATCGTCGATACTAACAGCTGCGAATCCATCTATCCGTTTCCCCCCACACTCTGTCTGTTTTCTTCATCCTAATTTCTCTCATTTATTAATGGTCCAGCGTCTTCCCGTAGCTGAGGGCTTCGTTCTTCTTCGCGTCGATTCCATACTTCCGGTCGATTTTGTCACTTACGACTGCGTTGACGAACAGCAGGAAGATGAAGGTGACGACCGCTCCTTGAGCGCCCATGAAGTAATGGAAAGGAAAACCGCCTATCGTAATAGAAGATAGTGGTTCCGCGAGCAGGACCACACCGAATGACGCTATGAACCAAATGACCAGATACACACCCATATAGATGTTTTTCTCTCTGAAATACCGATCGGCTTTCAGCTTTTCAATCTTCTTCATTCCGTTACCCCCTTCTATTCACATTATCTCAGACTGAAAATGAACTTCACCGTTTCAAAAAACGGAGCCGGCACCATGGCAATCTGGATGATCAGGAATGCAAAAAGTGCCATGAATGGAATGGCCAGATAAAAGATTTTCTTTTTCCTAATGGTGAGAAAGATGCAGAATCCCGTGAGCACAAGAAAAATGAAAAAGTAAATGGATGACACCTCCTTAATGTAAGCGTTTTCTAAAATGAACAGACGTCTCCTTCCTGAATACTTATTCATCATTATGTATAGGGTGCAGGACAGGGTCAATCAAAAAAAGTCGACAGAAATCTCAGGAATCATGAATTTGTTTTCTCACAATAGTAAGATTCCTCTCTCAGAACCGGAAAGCTGCCTGATTTATTTTTCCACTAAACTAACTTCCTGTCGAATGACCACGGAGGTTCTTGACCCACAAAAAGAACCGGCCGCAATGGGCCGGTTCCGTATGGGATCATTCTTCGTCTTTAGTATCAGCTGCGTCCGGGGTAGTGCTGGACTCATCGGACTCTTTCTTCTCCGCGCCTTGTTTAGGCTTGGCTTGTCCTTCGTTTCCTTCAGACTCTTTCTTTTCTTCAGCAGCATCTTTCTTCTCTTCTGTACCTTTGTCTTCAGAAGCTTGCTCTGTGGATACTTGTTGATCCAAGTCAGCTTCTTGAAGAGTGGCAAGGGACTTATTGAAGTACTCAAGCGGATTTACGGCTAAGCTGTCTTTGCGGATTTCAAAGTGTACGTGTACTCCTGCTTCTTCGTTCAGACCGCTCTTGCCTGCTTTCGCAATTTCCTGACCTTGCTTGACTGTGTCACCTACTGCAACCTTGAAGTCTTTGACTGATTGGTAACGTGTGACGACACCTTTGGAATGCTCGATTTCAATCGTGTTTCCAAGTAGGGCATCTTCCTGAACCTTTGTGACTTCTCCACTCATGGCAGCAAGGACATTGAAGTTCTTACCTTCTTTCGAGATGTCGAGCCCTTGGTTCGGGTAGTACTCATTTCCGTGGACGATGAGCGCTGCTTCCTGTTCTTCGGCCGTGGCATTAGCATCATAGAATTCTTTCTCAATGACGGTTTCATCCGGCTTGGCAACTGGCATTACAAAGTTTTCGAGTGAACGGTTGACTTCTTCTGCAGGTTGATCAAATTGATTTTCGGTAGGAACTCCATCATAGCTGTAATCCTTTGCTTTCTCGTTCACATCATTTGATGCCTGGTACCACAAAATCCCTGTGATCACGACTGCTGCACTTGCCAAGTAGATTGCTGGATAGGCCCAGCGCCTTTTCAAAAATTTTGGAGAAGTATGTTTCTTTTCTTCCTCTCTCATTTTCATCACCTCAGCAATCATTCTGAACAGAATTCAGAAAATATATACACGAGGTGAAAAAATTTTTAAATGCTTATCTTTCGACAAAACGAATCGTTCTATGCACGATTTTTTACATCTCTTTGAACTTTTATGCTGATAGGAGAAAAGGAGCGCTCCCCGTGCTACAATGAGAGGATGAAACGAAAGGACGATGTCTGAATGAAATCTGTATTGAAAATCGGGCTGACCGTAGCCCCTTTCTTATATATGCTCTTGATCTGGTATCTCTCAAGCAATCCCGATGACAAGGTCCTGAGCCTCCAAGAACGAGATCTGGATCGTTTCATCAAGGAATCTCTCCACCTGATCGAGTTCGGGATCCTTTACGCCCTATTTGTCCTTGCCCTTCTAGCTCATGGAAAACTCACCTATGCTGTCAATACCGTTGCCGCCTTGATTGCCATCTTTTATGGATTCACAGATGAAATCCATCAGGCCTTTGTTCCGGCACGTTCTGCCACCATGATCGACGCCGCCAAGGATCTGATCGGTGTCACCGTCCTCTATTGGCTCGTCAACCACACGTACTTCCGCTCTCCAGACCGTCCGCTGGGCCGTTGGTTAAAATCAGTAGAGAACTATTTTACAGCGTAAATGAAGAAGCGCCAGGTCCGTAGAGTGGACCTGGCGCTTTTTCAGCGCTGTGCCGTGACTTTTTTCAACAAGGTATCTGCCTGTGTAATCTTCACGTCCTTATAATAATGCTGGACGATCTGCTTATAGTCCTTTCCTTCCTCAGCCATCCCGTTAGCTCCGTATTGACTCATACCCACGCCGTGACCGAAGCCTTTCGTTGAAATGACGATATGATCGCCTTTCAGTGACCAGGTGAAGTCCGATGATTTCAGATTCAGCTTATCGCGTATCTCCCGTCCGGTAAACTTCTTCCCGTTGATCTCCACGTTGGCAACCCGCTTCCCTTCCGTGCGCCCGGTGATCGTACCGACGCTGCCATCCTTCGGCAGGGTGACCCCCAGCTTCTTTTGAAAGTCGCTTGTCTTGATCACGACTTGGTCTTCAAATTTCGGGGATTTAGAATCCCAAGGGCTCTCGACACTCCGTAAGTATGGGAGCTCATTCTCCCAATAGGATTCAGAGTTCTCGGTGTACCCGTTGCTTGTCGAGAAAAAGGCAGCCGTGATCGGCTTATCTTTGTACGTCAGGACTTTGCCCATCGTCCCATGTACGGCATCTTTGATTTTTTTGATTTTCCATTCATAGTCCGCTCCCCATAGTTTGGCGAGCTCTTTTTCATTCTTGTATACCTGATGGGCAACCGTGTCGGTCACATCGGCACCTTTGGGTACGTTGGAGTCATCCACTAGAAGCTGATTCACAATATAGGTCCTGGCAGCCAGCGCCTGGGCCTTCAAGGCTTCGGGTTCAAAGTCGGCAGGCATTTCACCGGCTACGACTCCCACGACGTACTGCTCGAGGGGCAGTTTTTCGATGAGGTCGTCGTTTGAACGATAAACGGCCACCTCCATGGATTGGTCCATGTCTTTGTTGGCGGTTTGTTTGGCTTTGGCTTCGTCCAGGTTGGCTGTTTCTTTTCCTGATGAGAAGGGGAGTACCAGCAGGGCGGGAATCGTGATGATGATGATGATAAAGAGTGAAAAGGTGAGTAGTACGGGTTTCCATTGCTTCATGTGCGCTGCCTCCATATAAAGTGAAATAGGAGATGGTGGTGCGTTTCTCCTCTTTTCAAATGTATGGGGGTGGACAGGCTTTTATGAATGATTTTGTTGGATCGATTGATGTTCATTTTATGAGTTGTTATAAGTTGGAGGGGGTGTTTCTAATTGGGATGTTCCGTTCCGCTGCGGCCACCCGCTTTCCATGGGGCGTGCGGTGAGCCGCTTCGGCGCTGCCTGCAGGGTCTCACCCTGCCCGCTTTTCCCATTGGAGTCGGGTGGCCTCCGCTTCACTCCACTATAGGTGATATATAGATCCTACTCTTAATATTTCTTACAAAAACAGAAAGGGCCCCGCATCAATCTTCTTTGAGAATGGGGCGGCTCCCTTCATATGGGGATGGAGCTAAGTCACTCCCGGTCTCTTTAGGGCTTTTGAGAAATTCAGGAGGGGATGTTCCGCTCCGCTGCGGGTGGCCGCTTTCCGGCGGGGAGGGAGTTGAGCCGCTTCGGCTGGCGCCTGCAGGGTCTCAACCTTCCCTCTTTTCCCGCAGGAGTCGGCCACCCTCCGCTGCTCTTCACTTTTTGGTGGAATGAATGCTGGCTTTCTTTAGAAGTGATTGTACTTTTTTTGAAGGTCACTGAATTTGCAGCATGTTCTAAGTAAACCTTTGTTATCGCATAAGTAATCAAGATCAAATCCCATAAATCATGGGCGTGGCGGCAAGGTTCGCTTACATCTTGATATTTGTATTTTACATACTATAATTACTATTTTTCCACCAAATCTCCGACTACTAAGTGGATTTTATCCCGTACACAAATAAAAACGGACCTCCTGTTGTAAGGAGGTCCGTTTTATTGGATACGCTTATGCGTCTTTGATCATGGTTTCTTCTGTTGCTGGTGTTTCGTCAGCTTCGTTGACGCGTTCGATGTCTGCGCCTAGGGCTGCTAGCTTTTGGTGGAAGTTGACATAGCCACGGTCAAGGTGTTTTAGTTCTGTGACTCTTGTGTAGCCGTCTGCTACGAGTCCTGCGATGGATAGGGCTGCGGCTGCACGAAGATCGGTTGCAGCTACTTCTGCACCTTGAAGGGCAGTTGGTCCATCCATGATGACAGAACGGCCTTCGATCTTGATTTCGGCGCCCATGCGACGGAATTCTTCCGCGTGCATGAAGCGGTTTTCAAATACCGTTTCCGTGATGACGCTTGTTCCGTCAGCTGCAAGGAGCAATGCCATCATTTGGGATTGCATGTCTGTCGGGAATCCAGGGTGTGGCATCGTTTTGATGTCGACGGATTTCAATGAATCCGGACCGATGACACGAACTCCTTCCCCTTCATCGATGATCTTGACGCCCATCTCCTCCATTTTGGCAATAAGAGAAGATAAATGCTCAGGAATTGCACCTTTCACAAGAACATCACCTTTAGTGATGGCGGCAGCAACCATGAATGTTCCGGCTTCAATACGGTCCGGGATGATGCTGTGCTCCACTCCATAAAGGCGATCGACACCCTCGATGCGGATTGTTCCGGTTCCGGCACCTACTACGTTTCCTCCCATTTTGTTCAGGAAGTTCGCAAGGTCCACGATTTCCGGTTCTTTTGCAACATTTTCAAGGATTGTTGTTCCTTCTGCAAGAACGGCAGCCATCATGATATTCTCAGTGGCACCTACGCTAGGGAAGTCGAGATAGACTTTGGCACCATGCAAGCGTCCGTCAACTTCAGCTTCAATGAAGCCGTTACCGACTTTGACTTTAGCGCCCATTGCTTCGAATCCTTTAAGATGTTGATCAATCGGTCTTGAACCGATCGCACATCCTCCAGGAAGAGCTACACGGGCTTTACCTGTACGTCCAAGAAGTGAACCCATCACAAGGACGGATGCACGCATTTTACGTACATATTCAAAAGGCGCCTCTACGAATAACTCCCTTGACGCATTGACGGTGACTTCACCGTTCGCGAATTCTACATCTGTATTTAAATGACGTATAACTTCATTGATCGTATATACATCGGAGAGTGGTGGTACGTTTTTGATGATGCTTTTTCCTTCACTTGCTAATAATGTAGCAGCGATGACTGGTAAAACGGCATTCTTTGCTCCTTCAACTTGCACTGTACCGCTTAAACGCTGACCGCCGCGGACGATAATTTTTTCCAAGAGTATTCCCCTCCGCGTCCAATTTCTCTATATTAATATTCAATAATCAGGATGGGTGTGCCAATGACAAAGGTTGTCTCAGCGCCCATTCCACTTTTCCGTAAACCAAGTTGAATGTTCATGTCTTGATGCTGTTTGGTTTGAATGGTCCGTGACAATTGTTCCGAGTAGGCTGAAATTGAATGAAACTCTTCCTCTTTTAAGGATTCCAATTCATTAGCGTCTAATGTGTCCATCATTTCGACGGCTTGATTCGACAAAACTTCCTCAAGCGTATCACTGAATTTGCCTTTAATACAAGAGAATAACAAGGGTTCATCCGTGAAAATTTCTTCCGCATTTGGGATATATTCACTTTTGATATACGCCTTGGCGCTCTCTCCCCAAGTGGTCTGACTTCCGCGCAGCTCATACATAGTATACGACTGTGATTGCCCGTTTGTGAGGGTATGTAAAATCTTAATGGTTTCTGTTCCGTGAGACGTCTTGCGAAGTCCCGTCACCACTGTTTCTTCCTTCGATTTTTTCGTTACCCATTTGAATCCGGAAAATTTCTCCTGAATCAAATCACTGTGTTTGGCAAACTCTTCTTGTGTGAAGCTAGATGCGTTTTCTCTTGCATACAGAGACCATTCATTGACCTCCCCACCAGCACGTTCGACGGCAAGATCAAGTTTTTCTATATCGGTGAAACGCTTCGCTTCGATAGTGTTGTTCCCATTACTGACATAAAGAAAACCAATTATAATGAAAAAAATTACGAAAATGTAAAAGTTACGCACGATCATTCCTCCCCTTTAGTAAAAGTCTTTCCGTCAGGGTGAGGAACATACTTGCAACTTATCGTCATCTTTTTACAAATCTGTCTTCTTTCAGTCATGTGATCGTTTTCATAATGAAACTTTTTCACAAAGGGCGTAAACACAAAATTAATCTTACTCAAAACAGGTACCTTTGAGAACATGCAGGAAGACCTATTTTTTGTAAGGGTTTGACCCTATTCGAAAAGGGTCGGCAGCTGCTGGGTCCATAAGTAATAGTCCAACAGGAACCTGCTGACGGCAGAACCAATGGCAATGGTCAGTAGGATGTACAGGAGTCTCCCTTGGGCGACCCTGTTTTTTTTAAGGAGCTTATCCAATTGGATGGATTGGAGAGCCCAGAATGTAACTGCGAACACCACCAAGTGAATCAGCATGCTGATCAGCGCCTGCTGGCCAAATGTTACTCCCATTCCCACTCACTCCATAAAAAAAATTAGACACACATAGACTATTTTAACACATTACCTTTGCACTACAATAGTTATTTTTGTAAATGTCAGGTTTTTTTGAGCTGTGTTTTTTAAAGTCCTGTGGATCTGTCCCACGTTTCATTTTACTCCCTTTGTGTAGGTAAAGCTACTTGGAGCACGCAGGATTTTTACTTATTTTTTGTTTCTTCATTATATAAAAATCCACCCTTGAGACAGGTAAGCCCCAGGGTGGATTTTCAAGATCGTATTAGAAGTTACGCTCTGACACGTTGATTCTGTTCATGGCACGTTTCAAGGACAGTTCAGCACGGCGGAAGTCGACGTCATCCCTGCTTCCTTGAAGGCGTCCTTCTGCACGTCCTTTGGCTTCCTTGGCACGTTCGATGTCGATCGCTTCTGCCGTCTCGGCAGATTGTGCAAGAATTGTCACCTGTTCAGGACGGACTTCGAGGAAGCCGCCGCTGACAGCTACAAGCTCAGTGTCGCCACCTTTTTTCAGGCGAACCGCACCGATTTGTAGTGGAGCAACCATCGGAATGTGTCCAGGCAAGATCCCAAGCTCACCGCTTTGGGCTTTCGTACTTACCATGTCCACTTCTGAATCGTACACTGGGCCATCGGGAGTGACAATATTGACTTTTAATGTCTTCATTTTCTTCCCTCCTGGTCCGCGATTATACCTCTACGCCCATTTCTTTAGCTGCAGCCAGTACGTCCTCGATCGGGCCTACCAGACGGAATGCATCTTCAGGAATGTGGTCGTATTTGCCGTCAAGGATATCCCTGAATGCTTTGACTGTATCCTTCACTTCTACGTATGAACCTTTTTGTCCTGTGAACTGCTCGGCCACGTGGAAGTTCTGTGAAAGGAAGAATTGTACACGACGAGCACGGTGAACAGTCAGTTTATCATCATCGGAAAGCTCGTCCATACCGAGGATTGCAATGATATCCTGAAGTTCTTTGTAGCGTTGCAGGGTTTGCTGGACGCTACGTGCTACGCTGTAATGCTCTTCTCCAACGATTTCAGGAGATAGTGCGCGTGAAGTGGAAGCAAGTGGATCCACGGCAGGATAGATACCCATTTCCGAAAGCTTACGCTCAAGGTTCGTCGTCGCGTCAAGATGGGCGAACGTCGTTGCAGGAGCTGGATCCGTATAGTCATCCGCTGGTACATAGATCGCTTGGATCGATGTAACGGAACCGACGTTGGTCGATGTGATACGCTCTTGTAATTGACCCATTTCGGTCGCAAGTGTCGGCTGGTAACCAACGGCAGATGGCATACGTCCAAGAAGGGCTGATACCTCTGAACCTGCTTGCGTGAAACGGAAGATGTTGTCAATGAACAATAGAACATCCTGGCCTTGCTCATCACGGAAGTACTCAGCCATGGTCAGACCCGTCAAGGCAACACGCATACGTGCTCCTGGCGGCTCATTCATCTGACCGAATACCATCGCTGTCTTCTTGATAACGCCTGAATCGCTCATCTCGTGGTAAAGGTCGTTCCCTTCACGGGTACGCTCCCCTACACCGGCGAATACAGAGATCCCACCGTGCTCCTGGGCGATGTTGTTGATCAATTCCTGAATCAAAACGGTTTTACCTACACCGGCTCCACCGAATAGACCGATTTTACCACCCTTGATGTAAGGCGCTAGCAAGTCGACTACTTTGATTCCTGTTTCAAGAATTTCCACCTCTGTGGAAAGCTGATCGAATGTTGGTGCTTGTCTATGAATCGGGTCACGACGGATCCCCTGCTGAAGAGGCTCATCCAGGTCGATTGAATCACCCAGTACGTTGAATACACGTCCAAGCGTGATGTCACCTACCGGTACGGAAATCGGTGCTCCAGAATCGAGTACTGCCGCTCCACGCTGCAGCCCGTCTGTAGAGGCCATGGCGATCGTGCGCACAGAGTCATCCCCAAGGTGAAGGGCAACCTCCAGTGTAAGTTCGCCTCGGTCTGCGATTTGGACCTTCAATGAGTTGTAGATATCCGGTAGCTGCCCGCTAGAGAACTTGACATCGACAACCGGACCCATTACTTGAAGAACATGTCCTGTGTTCATCTCTTTCCCTCCTAACTGGCTTTTGACGATTGATACGTCTCTTTCTATTCGAGTGCTGCCGCCCCGCCGACGATCTCAGTGATTTCCTGAGTGATCGCAGCCTGACGCGCACGGTTATAAGACAATGTAAGATCGCCGATGAGTTCTTTTGCGTTGTCCGTCGCATTTCGCATGGCCGTCATACGTGCCGCATGCTCACTGGCTTTACCATCGAGCAGTGCACCGAAGATGAGGCTCTCTGCGTATTGCGGAAGAAGGACTTCAAGGATCTCTTCAGCGCTTGGTTCAAATTCATAGGAAGTAAGCTTGGTAGAAGTGGATTCAAGTTCCGTCAACGGCAGAACCTTCTTCTGCGTTACATCCTGCTGGATTGCACTTACGTAGTGATTGTAGAACATATAGAGCTCGTCATACGCCCCGTCCGAGAACATAGTGACCGTTTTATTGGCGATATCTTTGATATCGGCAAAATTCGGCTGATCCGGCAGTCCTACGACCCCTTCAAGTACATGGTCTCCGCGCTTCTGGAAGAAATCGCGACCCATGCGCCCCAGTGCAATGATCGTATATTCATCCTTGGAGCTGTGACGCTCCTGGATTGTATTGCTGACAGCACGCAGCACACTGCTGTTATATGCCCCCGCCAAACCGCGGTCAGACGTAATGACCAAGTAGCCGGTTTTCTTTACGGGGCGGGAGACTAGCATTGGATGCGTTACGTCGGTGCTTCCGAGGGATATGGAGGTGACGACTTCCTGGATCTTTTCCATGTAAGGGACGAATGATTTCGCATTCATCTCGGCACGGTTCAGCTTGGAAGCAGAAACCATCTCCATTGCCTTCGTAATCTGACTTGTTTTCTTCGTAGACGTAATACGAGTTTTAATGTCGCGTAACGATGCCACTGGTTCTCACCACCCTTTTTTGAAAATGTTAGACCCTGTCCTTGAATCCAAGACGGAAGGTGCCCCTCAGGACACCGCCCATATTACTCGGATTTTGCGAAAGTCTTTTTGAATCCATCGATGGCAGCTGCCATTGCGCTGTCTTCAGGAAGACCTTTCGTTGTGCGGATTTGATCCAACAATTCTTTTTGGTTGTGGTCGAGCCAGCTTAGGAATTCACCTTCAAAGCGACGGATATCCGCAACCGGGATATCATCGAGATGACCCCTTGTGAGTGCGTAGAAGATCATGACTTGTTTTTCAACCGTCAATGGTTTGTTCAAGTCCTGCTTCAATACTTCTACTGTACGCGCTCCACGGTTCAACTTCGCTTGTGTTGCTTTATCAAGGTCGGAACCGAACTGTGCGAATGCTTCAAGTTCACGGAACGCTGCAAGGTCAAGACGCAACGTACCTGATACTTTCTTCATCGCTTTGATCTGTGCGGATCCACCTACACGTGATACGGAAAGACCTGCGTTGATCGCCGGACGTACACCGGAGAAGAATAGGTCGGATTGTAAGAAGATCTGTCCATCAGTGATGGAAATGACGTTAGTCGGGATATAAGCGGAGATATCTCCTGCTTGTGTTTCAACGAATGGCAATGCCGTGATGGAACCTCCACCTTTTGCATCGCTTAGCTTCGCTGCACGCTCCAACAGACGGGAGTGCAAGTAGAATACGTCACCAGGGAATGCTTCACGACCTGGAGGACGGCGAAGGAGCAAGGAAAGTTCACGGTAAGCGGATGCTTGTTTAGACAAGTCATCATATACAACTAGTACGTGCTTACCATTATGCATGAACTCTTCACCCATCGTGATTCCACAATAAGGTGCAAGGAAGAGCATCGGTGCCGGTTGTGATGCAGATGCCGTTACGACGATTGTGTAGTCGAGGGCACCGTGCTTACGAAGTGTTTCCACGGCATTACGAACCGTTGATTCTTTTTGTCCGATTGCCACGTAGATACAGATCATGTCTTGATCTTTTTGATTCAGGATTGAGTCGATGGCTACAGACGTCTTACCTGTCTGACGGTCACCGATGATCAATTCACGCTGTCCGCGTCCGATCGGCACGAGTGCATCGATCGCCTTGATTCCCGTTTGAAGCGGCTCATGTACGGATTTACGATCCATTACACCAGGAGCTGCGCCTTCAATCGGGCGTGTTTTCGTTGTAGGAATCGGTCCTAGACCATCGACTGGTTGACCCAGTGAGTTTACAACACGACCTACAAGTTCCGGTCCAACCGGTACTTCCATGATCCGTCCGGTACGACGAACCTCATCGCCTTCACGAATGTCTTTATAAGGCCCGAGAATAACGATACCTACGTTGTTTTCTTCTAAGTTCTGTGCCATACCCATGACACCAGTAGAAAATTCAACAAGCTCTCCAGCCATGACATTGTCGAGGCCATGAGCACGAGCGATACCATCCCCGATTTGGATGACAGTACCTACATCGCTTACCTTCATCTCAGACTGATAGTTCTCAATTTGCTTCTTTATCAGCGCGCTGATTTCTTCCGCCTTGATGCTCATGAATTTCACCCCTCATTTATACGAAAGTTAACGAACCAGTTCACGTTCCAGACGATTCAACTTACCTGCAAGCGTACCATCGAAGATCCTGTTCCCAATGCGGATCTTCAAGCCTCCGAGGATGTTGGTGTCTATCACATTCTCGATTCTAAGTGATTGTTTACCTACTTTGTTAGCAAAAGATGTGGAAACGGCTGTTTTCTCATCTTCTGACAGTGGGCGTACAGAGTACACGATGGCATCCGCGATTCCACGTGCTTCGTTGGAAAGATCGATGAATGCGTCCACCACTGCCACGACCTGATCTTCACGATGACGATCGGTCAGGAGTAATAATGTATTCAAGACAGGTGCCGAGACCCCCGCAAATGCTTCCTGGATCAAGGTTTTCTTCTTGACCGCCGTAAGCTTCGGATTCTCAAGCAGGCTGTTCAATTCTTTGTTTTCTGTAAAAACGGTTTTCACTGCGCGGAGCTCTTCTTCGATCGCTTCAAGCTTCAGTTGCTCCTGGGCGATTTGAAAGAGGGCAAGTGCATAGCGTTTTGCGACTGTGGAGCTGCTCATCGCTGATCTCCTGCCTCTTTGATGTAGTCGTTGATCAATTGTTCCTGATCTTCAACCGAAAGCTCCTTCTCGATGACTTTCGACGCGATCATGACAGATAGGGATGCCACTTGCTCACGCAGGGCAGCCATCGCTTGATCTTTCTGCGTCTCAATTTCGCGCTTCGCTGATTCCTTCAGGCGTTCTGATTCCTGGCGGGCTTCAAGGATGATCTGACTGCGTTGGTCATCCCCTTGCTTCTTCGCGCTCTCGATCAGGGCCAGGGCTTCCTGGCGCGCCTCTTTCAATAGCTCACGCTGTTCTTCGAGGTACTTGCTTGCTTCCGTACGGCTCTTTTCCGCCGCATCGATCTCACCTGCTATATGGTTCTCACGTTCTTGCATGATGCCCATCAACGGGCCCCAGGCAAACTTTTTCAATAACGCAAGAAGGACTAGAAACAGGACTAGCTGTACTATAATATCTCCACCTGTGAAGCCTCCTCCGGCTCCAAGGACAAATGCGTTTGATAGCACGCGGTTTCACTCCCTTCAAGAGTCAATGCCTATATGGTACTGCCTTATTTAATGGCCGTGACGCCCCCATCCCCCGAGAGGTCAAAGGACCGCCCGACCTTTCATTCCAAGTCAGGATGTTACTTTACATAAAGGAATGGCGAAGGTTCTCATCGAATGATCTTCGCCATCTGAAACTATTATTATCGACCCAATACCATGAACGCGATAACTGTCGCGATGATAGGAATCGCCTCAACCAATGCAACCCCGATGAACATAGTAGTTTGAAGCATACCGCGAGCTTCCGGTTGACGAGCGATCCCCTCTACTGTACGTGACACGATAAGACCGTTACCAATACCTGCACCTAGTGCTGCTAATCCGATTGCAATTGCTGCTGCTAAAAGACCCATTCTAATTTTCCTCCTTTAATGTATAGAAATCTAAATTTGATTTGTTTTGTTCAATAAGAACAGGGTATATATTAATGGTCATGACTAACTTTATGAGACATATAGACCATCGTTAACATAACGAAAATGAATGACTGGATGGATCCGACGAAAACCGAGAATCCTTGCCAGGCAAGCGTCGGGATGATGGCTCCGATAAAGCCGCCGATTCCCTGGTGAGCGAGCCCTGTGATCAATAATGAAAGCAGGATCTCACCGGCGTAGATGTTTCCGTAAAGACGAAGACCTAATGTTAGGGTGTTCGCAAATTCTTCAATGATCTTAAGCGGGAATAAGAAACCCATCGGTCTGAAGAAGTCTTTACCATACTCACTGAAGCCTTTCATCTTGATGGCGTAGTAGTGAGTCAACACAACAACCATTACGGCCAGTGTCATCGTAACGACCGGATCGGCTGTTGGAGATTTCCACCAGAGTTTATGGTCGATCACGACCGAAAACGGAAGGCCAAGCATATTTGATACAAAAATGTACATGAGGAGAGTAAGACCCAACAGATGGAAGCGACCTCCAGTCTTCCAGTCCATATTACTCTTCACGATGTTCTTCACAAAATCCATAACCCATTCCATGAAGTTCTGGGCGCCCGTTGGCTTTAGCGCCAGTCTGCGGGTACATAACACGGCGATCAGGAACACGATCACGGTCGCCACCGTCATCATCAATACGTTCGCCAGGTTGAATGTAAGGCCCAAAAATTCAGCTGTAGGATTTTCATGTTGCAATGAAATTCACCTCTCTTCCCCGCTATTTATGTGGTTGCAGCTGCTGAATAAAATAATCTATCATAATAACAATATAAATTGTCATTAATCCAATGACCGCGCTCAAGAAATGGAAATATTCAGGATACTTAATCGCGATGATCGCCACGAATGCAGCACCTGCCATCCTTGAAAATGTACCTAATGACCGGACCTTCTGCCCTGCCACGACGGCATCCCCGAAGCGCAACGTTCTCCTCATGATCAGCCAGTGACTGAACAGACTTACGCTTGTCCCTAAGATGAGTCCAAGGAAAATAGACTGATAGGAAGTGAAACCCCAACCGAGGACGTAAAAGGAAAGGAGGAAAAGTATGTACTTCCGATGCCTGTTAAACAGCTCTTGAAGTTCTGGCATTGACATTAATCTCCCGAAAAGAAATGTTGGACTGTGCGAAGCATGGTGTAGATTCCTGTTGTTAACCCGAGAAGCAGTCCAATGATTAAGAATAGTGGTGCGGTGTCCCATAATCCATCCAGCCATCTCCCCCCGAAGATCCCGATTAACATGGAACCAACCAGCTGAGACAGAATGGCAGAATACAAGGCCACCCCTTGATACGGGCGTCGATTTGGTTGACGCATAGTGTCATCCCCACACAGGAATTATAGTGGAAAAACATAGATATAAAACCGTTTTCATTCTGTGGAAGTTTTTGTGAAAACCTTACCATTCTATATCCTTTGTAAGCATACAATAGGGTAAAATCAATGTCAATGCGTACAAAGTAAAAAGTCCACAACCTATCCTAGTGTTCCAATATTGTTCACATTTTAAACACAAAATAAGAAAAGCGGAAGGGGCTTGTTCTGAGGCGACAAGCATAAGGCGGAGACATCGGAAAGGCGCTCTTGGCCTTTTTGATGTCTTTGACTTATGACCTCGAGCCTCAAGCCCCTGGAGCTGGACACCAAGAAATGCGGAGGTGGGTCGTTCTGACCCGACAAGCATAAGGCGAGAATGCCGGAAAGGCGCTCTTGGCCTTTTTGGCATTCTTGACTTATGACCTCGAGGGTCAACCCGCCGGAGCTGGACACCATAGAAATACGGAGGGACTCTCCTCCCGAGGCTATTCACATCAACAAAAATCATTCACTATGTATTCATTTATCCTACTTAACTATTCATTTCACTCAACATTGCTCACCACTGAGCAAACTACCCGAGCATTAAGATACCACAGATTCCGTTGAGACAAAAGAGGAAACTACTGGTTTGTGCCTATTTTTTGTGAAAAAGGAAAAAGGTACACGCATGCAAGCGTGTACCTTCTATATTATAGTCATTCATTTGGAGAGAATGAGTCTGGTCGATCTTCCAGATGACCGAAGTGATAGCGGATCGCTTGGGCAATCCGGTATGAAGCCAGTCCGTCTCCATACGGGTTGGCCGCTTTGGACATGGAGCTGTGCGCTTCAGGATCGGTGAGAAGTTCATGGGCGAGCTTGTAAATGTTCTCTTCATCATTCCCGGCGAGCTTCAGCGTACCTGCTTCGATTCCTTCCGGCCGCTCCGTCGTATCACGAAGCACGAGGACCGGCACCCCAAGGGATGGGGCTTCCTCTTGAACCCCACCTGAATCGGTGAGGATCAAATGGGCCCTGGAGGCGAAGTTGTGGAAGTCGATAACATCAAGTGGTTCGATCAGATGGATACGGGGATCCCGGCCCAACACTTCATCCGCCACTTCACGTACGGCGGGATTCAAGTGGACCGGATACACCACTTGGATATCTTCCTGTTCTTCCACCAGGCGCTTGATGGCCCGGAACATATTCCTCATCGGCTGCCCCAGGTTTTCCCGGCGATGCGCTGTCAACAATACGAGGCGATCTGATCCGATTCGATCAAGTACCTCATGGTGATAATCTTCTTTGACTGTTGTCTTCAGTGCGTCAATGGCCGTATTCCCTGTGATGAAGATACTCTCTTCCTTCTTGTTCTCTTCCAGAAGATTCCGCGCCGATTTGTCCGTCGGAGAGAAGTGGAGATCAGCCATGACACCAGTCAGCTGGCGATTCATCTCCTCCGGGAAAGGTGAGTACTTGTTCCAGGTACGAAGACCGGCTTCGACGTGTCCGACGGCAATCTGATTATAATAGGCTGCAAGACTCGCCACAAAGGTGGTTGTCGTATCACCGTGCACAAGAACGATATCGGGCTTGGCTTCTTTCATGACACGATCCAGTCCTTCGAGGCCTCTGGTCGTGACGTCAATCAATGTTTGCCGGTCCTTCATGATGTTCAGGTCATGGTCAGGACTGATATCGAAGATCGACATGACCTGATCCAGCATTTGACGATGCTGGGCGGTAACCGTCACGATTGTTTCAAAGCTTTCCGGATACTTCTTCAGTTCAAGGACAAGGGGAGCCATCTTGATGGCTTCCGGCCTTGTCCCGAAAATGGTCATAACCTTGATCGGATTCGCCAATGATTTCATCACCCTTCTTATTTCGTTCCGTACAGACGGTCGCCTGCGTCACCTAGACCCGGTACGATATAGCCTTTTTCGTTCAACTTCTCATCAAGGGCCGCAATGTAGATATCCACATCAGGATGTGCTTCCTTGATTGCTTCGACCCCTTCAGGACATGCGACAAGGCACATGAAACGAATGCTTTGGGCACCGCGCTTCTTAAGGGAGTTGATTGCCTCTACGGCAGATCCGCCCGTTGCAAGCATTGGATCGACGAGGATGAAATCGCGCTCTTCTACGTCACTTGGGAGTTTCACATAGTATTCAATCGGTTTCAGGGTTTCAGGGTCGCGGTAAAGGCCGACGTGACCTACTTTGGCTGCAGGGATCAGCTTCAGGATACCGTCAACCATACCCAATCCGGCACGCAGGATCGGAACGATCCCCAGTTTCTTTCCTGCCAGCGTCTTCGCCTGTGCAGGGCTTACCGGAGTTTGAACCTCGATATCTTCAAGGGGCAGGTCGCGTGTGATTTCGAACGCCATGAGTGTGGCAACCTCATCCACCAGCTCGCGGAATTCCTTTGTACCCGTTTCTTTATCACGGATGAATGTTAACTTATGTTGGATCAATGGATGATCAAATACGTATACTTTTCCCACTCGACTCTCTCCTTTAAGTTTGATTTATGTAAATAAGCGGTAGACTTCCTTTACACCTCTGATAATTGTACATAAAAGCGATTTGAAGAGCAACACGGGATTCAGGGTGTAATGGAATCGTTACATATTCTACATGTTCTTTTATTCTATCAGTCCAGCAAAAAACCCCCCGACCATGACGATCAAAGGGGCTTGCACATTATTGCTCCGGATATAATTCGAATCGGCTGGTGAGATCCGTTACACGCTTGCGTGCTTCTTCCAGTTTCGTTTCATCCTCATGGTTTTTCAGTGTAAGGGCGATGATCGAAGCGATCTCGTCCATCTCTCCTGCGCCGAAGCCCCTGGATGTAACGGCTGCTGTACCGATACGGATACCGCTTGTAACGAACGGGCTTTCCGGATCGAACGGGATGGTATTCTTATTCACGGTGATGCCGATATCATCAAGTACCTTCTCAGCTACTTTTCCTGTCAGGCTCAATGAGCGCAGGTCGATCAGGAGAAGATGATTATCAGAACCGCCGGAAACAAGGTTGATTCCTTCTTTCGTAAGGCCTTCCCCAAGACGGGCTGCGTTATCAATGATGTTTTGAGCGTATTCTTTAAAAGAATCCTGCAGCGCCTCACCGAATGCCACCGCTTTTGCCGCGATGACATGCATCAAAGGACCGCCTTGGATACCAGGGAAAATGGATTTGTCGATTTTCTTCGCGAATTCTTCTTTGCACAGGATCATACCGCCGCGTGGACCGCGAAGCGTTTTATGAGTCGTTGTCGTAACGAAATCGGAATATGGTACTGGGTTCTGGTGAAGTCCTGCTGCAACAAGACCGGCGATATGAGCCATGTCCACCATGAGGTAAGCACCGACCTCATCCGCGATTTCACGGAACTTAGCGAAATCGATCTTGCGCGGGTATGCACTCGCTCCGGCTACGATGAGCTTCGGCTTATGCTCAAGAGCTTTCTGACGTACATCTTCATAATTGATCAATTGATTCTCTTCATCTACACCGTACTCCACGAAGTTGTATTGAACCCCGCTGAAGTTCACCGGACTGCCGTGAGTGAGGTGACCCCCATGGGACAGGTTCATACCAAGGACTGTGTCTCCCTGTTCGAGGATGGTAAAGTAAACTGCCATGTTGGCCTGGGCACCTGAGTGAGGCTGAACATTGACGTGTTCTGCGCCGAAGAGTTCTTTTGCACGGTCGCGGGCGAGGTTTTCAGCCACATCGACATGCTCGCATCCACCATAATAGCGACGGCCTGGATATCCTTCTGCGTACTTATTCGTCAACACGGAGCCTTGGGCTTCCATGACTGCTTCACTGACAAAGTTCTCTGACGCGATCAACTCGATCTTAGTACGCTGACGTTCCAATTCTTCTTGAATCGATGCATAAAGTTCCGGATCTTGCTTGGCAATCTTACTCATACGTATCCTCCTTCAATTCATGGACCCGTTTCTACCGGGCTTTGATTCATTCAATCACATTCTAACATGATTGAGCTAAAAGCGAAATAAAAAGAAGCATTTATTAAAAATGTTCGGTTTTACACAAAAACCCTCCTACATACAAGGGCCTTTGCACATAAAAAAAACACCCGACAAAGGGTGCTTTTCACTCATAGACCGCACGGTTTCCACCGATCAATTTAGGGCGGGTCCTTGCCAGGGTGACGTGGGCATGTCCGAGACTGCGCACGCTGACCCGCACAGGAACGGCCACATGCTTCAAATGCATGCCGATGAAGGTATCACCGATATCAATGCCTGCATCGGCCTTGATATGTTCCACAATGACAGGATCCTGAAAGCGATGATAAGCATGGGTGGCCATGGCGCCTCCTGCTTTCCTCACCGGTACGACCGTGACTTCATCAAGACCTTTTGCCTCGGCTGTTTCACGTTCGATGACAATTGCCCGGTTCAAGTGTTCACAGCATTGAAAGGCAAGGGATACGCCTGATTGATCTGCGTACTTCCTCAGCTCTTCATAAATCAATTCAGCCGTATCAATGGTCCCTGCGGTCCCGATCTTTTCCCCCATTACCTCGGAGGTGGAGCAGCCGATGACGAGGACCTGTCCTTTTCTGAGTGGAACCTGATCATGAAACTCCTGAAGAATGGTCTGAAAGGCTTGCTTCAGTTGGATGTGATCCATGATGACCTCTCCTCACTTCTCTTCGTAGCTAGTGATCTTCCCGATGCGGTTTGAATGCCTGCCACCTTCGAATTCGGTCTGGAGCCAGGTTTTGGCGATTTCACGCGCAAGCCCAGGTCCGATGACGCGTTCACCCATGGCAAGGATGTTGCTGTCATTATGCTCACGGGTCGCTTTTGCACTGAACACGTCGTGTACGAGGGCACAGCGAATCCCTTTCACTTTATTCGCAGAAATACTCATTCCGATACCGGTTCCGCAGATGAGGATCCCTCGATCGAATTCACCATTGGCCACTTTTTCGGCAACCGGCAGCGCATAATCCGGATAATCCACGGATGTGCCGCATTCGCAGCCGAAGTCTTCATACTGAAGGCCAAGCTCATCCATCAATGATTTTATTTCTTCACGGATATTCACACCGCCGTGATCGGATGCAATTGCGATCTTCATCTGTCATCCCCCAATTCACTCTTTCCTTCTATTTTGCCACAGGCACCCCATTATATAAAGGAATTGAATTGTTTTTTTCGTTTAACGGGAAAAGCACGGGAACCCCCGTGCTTTTTGGATCATAGATGGAATTTTGTAATGGTTCCTTTGAGTGACTCCGCCTGTGATTTCAATTGATGGGCGAGTTCTTCCACGTTCTTCATGACGCCCGCCTGCTCATTCGTTGCTTCAGACACTTCTTCCGCTCCGGCAGATGTTTCTTCTGCGATCGCCGCGACTTCCTGCGACTGGTTGGACGTGAGCTGGATGCTCTTCATCTGATCGTCCACGAGGACAGAGATCGTCTTGACGGAATCCACGACTTCATGGATGCTTTTGGTCATATTCTGGATGACGCGGTTCGTCTGTTCACCTTTATCCGCTTCCCTGTTCGCGGTGGTCACTTGATCTGTGATCTTACCGACTACCAGCCCGACCTCGGTCTGGATGTTTTGGATCAATCCGGATATTCCCTGGACCGCTTTCCCGCTTTCATCAGCAAGGTTACGGACTTCCTCTGCAACAACCGCAAATCCCTTACCGTGTTCCCCGGCCCTTGCCGCCTCAATGGATGCATTCAGAGCAAGAAGATTCGTCTGGTTGGCGATGTCCCCCACGAGCTGGATGATCTGCTCGACTTCCCGGGCGTGGCCCTCGAGTCGCTTCACGGCCTCAAGGGACGATTCATTCCCCGTCGCCAATCGATTGATTCCTTCCACCAGTGAATGGATGACCTCCTTGCTCTCGTTCAATTCTGCCACCATGGTTTCAGACAGCTTTTCAGAGGATTTGGAATGATCCTGTACTTCCTGTGCGATGCGGATGACATCTTCAACGGATTCCGCCGTTGTCTGGATGGCCGCTGCCGAACTTTCTGCTCCAGCAGAGATTTCGCTGATTGTCCTGGAAACGGAATTAGCCTGGGTGGACGCAAGTTCGGACGCGTCGGAAAGCTCCTGTACATACGTATTGGTCTTGCTGAAATTCTCGTCGATGTTCGCCACCATTTCCCGCAGGTTATGAAGCATCTTGTTATACGCCACCCCGAGGGAGCGGATCTCATCATCGGATTTCGACAGTTCCACTTCTGTGGAAATGTCACCATCCGCCGCTTTCAACGCCGCTTGTTCCAGTCGTTGCAGAGGCTTATCGATATATCCTGCTGCAAGATACGCAAGGAACCCCGACCAGAAGATCCCCATTCCTAGTGTAGCGAGGGTAAACCAGAAATCACTTACATCGGATGCGAATGTCGGTTTGATGAAATAAATGAACGCGGCACTCGTCGTATACGTGATGATTGCCAGAAGTGTGGTGAATAGTACAATCTTCTTCCTGAGACCTTTTTTGGAGCCTTTCCCTTTAGCCATCCTTCTCTCTCCCTGTCTGCTTCACTCACGCTCCAGTTTGTCCATTAACTGACCGATCAAGGAATCCAGTTCATTATATGTATGCCGGTAGATCTCAACGCTGCCTCCATACGGATCGGAAACATCAAGGTCTTCCGGGTCCTCGAGTACGTATTCCTTCAGCGTGAAGATCTTATCGGCGATATGGGGATATTGATCTACGATCGCCCATTTATGGCCCTGTGTCATGGTGAAAATATATGAAGCCCAGTCCAGTTTTTCACGTGTGATGGAGCTGGATTGGTGCTTATGTATTATATCGTTCTCTTTCAGCACTTCTTTAGCTTGAATTGAGGCATCTGCTCCGTCCATGGCGAAAACGCCTGCGGATTTCACTTGGATTCCTTGGTGGTTGTTATGCTTAAGGATTGCTTCAGCCATGGGGCTTCGGCAGGTGTTGCCTGTGCAGATAAATAGAATATTCATTGGATCATCCTCCTTCTTACCTATTATAAATTAATTTCCATTTTGGACAAAGAGCATTCATGCTTATTCGGTTGGAGCGTTTCATGGTGGAGGTGGAAATGTAGTTTTTCTTCATGGGAGCCGTAAGCCGTAGATGGGACGTTTCGTTTCGCTGCGGCCGCCTGCTTTCCACGGGGAGGAAGTCGAGCCTCCTCATTCTTGCGGGGTCTCGACCTTTCCTCTTTTCCCGTTGGAGTCAGGTGGCCTCCGCTTCACTTCACTTCTTGGTGGAGAGGAGGATTGTACTTTTTCATGAGCTATTTTTTATGATTCATGATAGGGCCATTGCATCCATTGGAGTTTTTGATGATTGATCGCTCCCCTTTTGTTACCTGTTGGTTGCTTCTGAATTTTGTTCTTATTCATGACGGCCGCAGACGGGACGTTCCGTTTCACTGCGGCCGCCTGCTTTCCACGGGGAGGAAGCCGAGCCTCCTCATTCTTGCGGGGTCTCGACCTTTCCTCTTTTCCCGCTGGAGTCAGGCTGCCTCCGCTTCACTTCACTACTTGGTAGAGAGTGGGCTTTGATTCTTCAAGAGAATGGTTTAAGATTTTTGATGCGTTTGGGAGCCAACCACCTTGCTCTTATTTAGAAAGAGGTTAAGACTCCAAGGATGGATTTCACTCTTTGAATAAAGATTTTAAACTGGAATCAGTGTTGATAAGATACTGACGCTAATGCCCTCTAAAGAGTGCAATGAAGCGGAGGGCGGCCGACTCCAGCGTGGATCAGAGGCAAGGTTGAGACCCTGCAGACGATAGCCGAAGCGGCTCAACTGCCTCCCCGCAGGAAAGCGGCCGCCCGGAGCGAAATGAAACGAACTATCCCAGAATCCACACACCCTGTCACCATCAAGAGATTCACCTCTTTGCCATTTGAAAATATAAATCTACTTCCAGCCAATCCTTTCCTCTCTACAGAACGCGAAACTTATATCCTCCAACTTTTGCAATGAAGCGGAAGGCAGCGAACTCCAGCGTGGATCAGAGGCAAGGTTGAGATCCTGCAGGCGATAGCCGAAGAACCGCCTCCCCACAGGAAAGCGGCCGACCGCAGCGGCATTCACCCTATCAAGCTACCAAAAAGAAAAAGCCCCAAACAGGGACTTCAAAAAGGAAGAAGCAGCTTGATCCCGAATAAGAACAGGATGCTTCCGCCAAGTGCTTCGCTGTAGGTGCCTAGGACTCCTTGGAATCGCCTTCCTATGAGAAGGCCGGCCCATGTAAGGACGGTGGCGGCAAAACCGAAACAGGCGACTGCGGCAACGGTTCTTGCGCCGAAGATCCCGAGGCTCAGTCCGACAGAGAAGCTGTCGAGACTGACGCTGAGTGCAAAAAGGACGAGACCGAATCCTACGGGGGAAACGAGCGTTGTTTCCTCCTCCTTGAAGCTAGAGAGGAACATCTGGATCCCAAGAACAATCAAGAGGATGCCTCCTGCATATGTAGCAAATGTACCGAACGTGTTGGAAAGGAACTTCCCCGTCATCATCCCGAGCAGCGGCATCCATACGTGGAAAATGCCCACCACGATACCGATATATAGGATCTGCCTTAACCTCAGTTGGAACATCCCCATCCCGATGCCAATCGAGAACGCATCCATCCCAAGTGCAAAGGCCATCAGCATTAGTGTCACCAATTCTCCGATCATTGTCATTCTCACAATTCCTCCCCCGGACATGCCTATAGAGAAATGTATGCATGTCCGGGGAGAATTAGACGAGAGTGTTTGGCTGAAACACAAAAAAGACGCCCTGCAAATGAGCGTCTTTTCCTTTACCATCCTACGATTTCACCGAACCACTCCCAGCCACTTTCTTGACGGCCACGTCCATCCCTTCGATCAGGATCGTTTCGATATGAGCGGTCACCCGTTCTGCGAGCCCATCCATTGCGTCAAGGTCTTCTCCCCAGATGTCCTCACGGCTGAGGATGGAACGGACGGCAGAAAGAATAGTGATCCTGCCCTCTTCAATGGCCTGCCATGTATCAAGAGCGAGAGCGTTTACAACGGGGTTTTCCCGCGTCTCATACTCCTCCTCGCCTCTCTCGGCTATCAGTCCTTTTTCCGTGGTGCGAACCGGCTTGTAGTACACGAGCAGTGCAGCAAGGGCAAGGACCAATGTTTCCGGGAGGTCCCCACGCTCGGCATGGGTCTTCAAGCGGGGCAAAAGCCTCGATGTGTATTTGAAAAAGGAGTTCATTCCGATATCGAGTAGGAAATGCTTATTATAAGGGTTCAGGAAGCGGTCCACGACTCCTGAAGTAAACGCCTTTTTCACCTCCTCTTCCATTGGAAGGGCCTCCTGTATGTCCAGGAATCCCTGCTCTACGAAGGAGCGGAGGGAAGGGGTGGTCATCACGTCCAGGACTGTGTCAGCCCCCGCCAGGTATCCGACGGGTGTCATGAGGGTATGGGGACCGTTGAGGAGTCCCACCTTCAGGTCACGCTGTTCCTTCACTCCACCCCACTTTACATTGAGGCCGGCTTTGTGGAGGGGGAAGATTTCCTTGAATCGTTCATCCGCATCGATGGCGAACAGATGATACGGTTCGCCGACCGTAATGAGCTCATCATCATAGCCGAGGCGTTCTTTGTACTCGGCTTCCTGACCCCGCGGGAACCCGGTGACGATCCGGTCGACCAGCGTGTCGCAGAATACATTCGAGTGGTCTAGCCATTCAAAAAAGGCTTCTGAATATCCCCAGTCTTCCGCTACCTTGTGCACGATGGATTTCAGCTTCTTGCCGTTGTCTTCAATTAATTCACACGGCAGGATGTATAACCCTTTATCCCCTGCCCCCTCGTAATACGTGAACCGATGGTGCAACAGGGCCGCCAGCTTCCCGGGATACGAAAGGGGCGAAGCATCACCGTCATACTGCTCCTCCTGGTAGACGATGCCTGCCTCCGTCGTATTGGACACGATGATTTGGAGGTCTGCGGATTCCACCGCCTGCTTCATGGCCGGCCAATCGGAATAGGGATTGATGCCTCCGCTGATGGAGGAGATGACTTCATGATAATCCACGGTCTCGCCATTCTTGCGCCCCCTCAAGACCGCCGTGTACAGATAATCCTGGGCGGCGAGCTTCGGCAGAACCTTCCCGTGGGGCGTCGGCTGCACGGCGATGATGGAGCCGTTGAAGACGCCCTGTTTATTCATCTCCTGGATCATCCAATCGATGAATCCCCTTAGGAAATTCCCTTCCCCGATCTGCAGGACCTTGGCCGGAAGATGCCGATAGGATGAGCTGGTGGGTACTTCTTTACTAAGCTTCATACAAAATCCTCCCTCTCACAGCGTGACGCCGTCTTTGAAAATGGAAATCTCCTTGAATCCGAGTCGTTCATTATGGGTGCGCGCTTCCCCCGATGCGAGGCCCGTGATGTATTCAAAGAACTCGTCGGCGAGCTCTTCCTTTCCCCTGCCTTCGATTAGCTGTCCTGCATTGAAGTCGATCCAATTCGTTTTCTTCTGGGCAAGTGCTGAGTTCGTGGAGATCTTCACCGTCGGTACAGGACCTCCGAACGGGGTTCCCCGGCCCGTGGTGAACAGGACGATATGGGCGCCTGCAGCCGTAAGGGCGGTGACGGAGACGAGGTCATTTCCCGGACCTTGGACGAGATGAAGGCCTTCACCTTTCGTGCGGTCACCATAGTCAAGGACATCAGCAATCTCCCCGAAGCCGCCTTTCTGGATGTTTCCGAGGGACTTTTCTTCAAGGGTCGTGATCCCGCCTTTTTTATTCCCTGGAGATGGATTCTCATAGACGTTCTGCCCGTGCTTCAGGAAGTATTCCTTGAAGTCATTGACGAGGTCGACGATCTTCCCGAACACGGCTTCATCTTTGGCCCTGCTCATGAGGATCTCTTCCGCGCCGAACATCTCGGGTACTTCCGTCAGGATCGTTGTGCCGCCTTCCGAGATGAGTCTGTCGGAAAATGCCCCGACAAGCGGGTTCCCCGTAATCCCTGAGAATCCGTCCGATCCACCGCATTTCAATCCTACCTTCAACTTTGAAAGGGGTACTTCCTGACGTTTGAATGTCTTGGCATAGTCGGCGAGCTCTTCGATGAGTTCGAGAGATTCGGAGATTTCATCATCGGCACTCTGGACTTCGATGAACTTCACCCTCCGTGGGTCATAATCGCCGATCACCTTCTTGAATTCTTCAATATAGTTATTTTCGCAGCCGAGACCCATGACGAGAATGCCCGCAGCATTGGGATGGTGGACGAGTCCGCTCAGGATCTTCTGGGTATTGTGAAGATCATCCCCAAGCTGGGAACACCCGAAGAGATGAGAGAAGCTGTGCACCCCGTCGATGCCTTCGAATTGATCACCGGCCATCTTTGCCACCATTTCCGCAGTCTTATTGATGCAGCCCACCGTGTTGATGATCCAGATTTCATTGCGGATCCCGACTTCCCCGTTTTCCCTGATATATCCTTGAAAGGTTTTGGTCGACGGCTTCGGTACGATTTTGTCATCTGTGGGCTTGTAGTCATACTGCAGCGTCCCTTTGAGGTTGGTCACCACATTGTGGGTGTGAATCCAATCTCCGCGGTCGATCGGCTCTGACGCCCTCCCGATCGGCATACCGAACTTAATAACGTTTTCATTTTTCTGGATCGGTTCCCTTGCAATTTTATGTCCGGCCGGTACGGCTTCCCTCAGGACGACTTCCCTGTCGCCATCCACCACGCGTTCCCCTGCTTCAAAATCCCTCAGTGCAATCAGGACATTGTCCCGTTCATGAATGACGATCGTTGAACTGTTCAATCCCATTCTCCCCCTCTTGTTGACAAAATAACAACGTTGTTATTATCATAGTATCATTCCTTTTTTCTGTCAATGAAGAGTTGTATCGACAACCGACAGAGAGATATAATGAAAACATCATAGTGCTGGAGGTTACCATGGGAGTCACAATCAAAGATATAGCAAAAGCGGCGGGGGTGAGCTTTTCCACCGTATCAAAAGCATTGCGGGACAGCCCACTTGTCAAGGAACCGACGAAAAAGCGGATCACCGAAATCGCCATGGAGCTCGGATATCAACCGAACGCAGCGGCGAGGAGCCTGGTCTCGAAGAAGTCTCATACAATCGGGATCATCTGGCCGACCATCGAAGGGACCGCCCACTCTTCCCTCATCACCCGCTTGAATACACAGCTGGAGCAGCTCTCGTATACGACCCTGATCTCCATCAACGATAAAGAATTCGCCATCAATCTTTTCAACCGCTATCAGGTGGATGCCATCCTTTGTTTTGATGACAATCCGGAGCTCCAAGCTGATACACCATCGGCGGTTCCCGTCGTCTCATACGGGATTGCCGATAAAGGAAGCGCATCGCCGACGGTAGACGTCCAGCGGAAAAAGGCCGTCTATATGGCGACCAATTATCTTTCCTCCATTGGTCACCGGTTCATCAGCTATATCGGGGTCCTGGATAAACCGATTCAGGATGAAAAAGCGAAGGGCTTCAAACTGGCAGCGGAAGGACTGGGACTCCCCGGTTTCGCACACCAGATCGTGGACGTTCCGAAGCTTGAACCGTATGATGGGTACGTCGCGGCCAAGGAGGTCCTCCAAAGCGTTGAACGTCCCACGGCAATCATCAGCGGGAGTCATGATCTTTCCAAGGGGATCCTGAGGGCTGCAGCAGAGTGCGGAATCAAGGTCCCGGATGACCTTTCCATCATCAGCTACGACAACCTGCCAGATGAAAACGATACCCCCATCCCCCTCTCGACGGTCGGGGTCCCACTGGATCACATCACGTTACGCTTGACAGATGTCCTGATGGATGTCATCAATGAAGATGATATAGAAAAGGTCCTATTCCTGGAACCTGAGCTCAAAGTGACGGATTCTTGCCGTCCACTATCCAACCATTAGGAGGAGAAACCATGTCATTTTCCATTTTTCTTGCAGGTGATTCAACTGTAGCGGATTACCCTGAAACTTCTGCTCCACAAGCCGGTTGGGGGCAAACATTCCCGGCCTTTCTGGATTCGAGCATCTCGGTCCGGAATCATGCCGCTAACGGACGCAGCTCCAAAAGCTTCATCGACGAAGGAAGACTGGATGTGATCGAAAATGAAATCGCTGAAGGGGATTATCTCTTCATCCAGTTCGGTCACAATGACAGCAAGCAGGATGGACGATTCACGGATCCTTTCACCACCTATAAGGAGTATCTGCTCCGCTATATCGAAACCGCAAAAGAAAAGAAAGCGCATCCGGTCCTCATTACGCCCGTGGCGAGAAGGAAATTCGGAAGCGACGGCACTGTGCTGGACACCCACGGGGATTACCCTGCAGCGATGAAGGAGCTTGCACGGGAACAATCCGTCCCTGTCATCGATCTTCACAAGAAGAGCTTGAAGCTCCTGGATACGTTGGGTCCGATCCGGTCCAAAGCGCTCTATATGTGGATAGACCCGCATCCCAATTTTCCAGACGGCGCCATGGATAACACGCATTTTAATGAAGACGGAGCGCGGGAAATCGCCGCTATTGTAAAGAAAGAACTTGAAGGGGTCGTGCCAGAACTGACTCCAACAATAAAATAAATCAACAGAAGCCTGATCCTTTTAATGGGATCAGGCTTTTCTTCATTCAGTATTGAATAACGAAGGAAGGAATTGGATCGTTGAACTGCATCCAGTCCATTCCCATCTCATCATCTGTGAGAAGGCAACGATCCAAGGAGCCCTCGATTTGGTGACGGTCCATATCCATACCGATCATGACGAGCTCGGTCATACGATCCCCGTATTCTGGATCCCACTTTTCCTTGAGCTCGGTTTCCTCTTCAAGAAGCTCGCGGATTTCGCCTTCTGGATAGGTCGCTATCCATGGGCCAGCCCCTTGGATCATGATGGATGGACCCGCTTGTGAAAGAAGGCCGGCAGTATCGTTGCGACTTGCAAGCCAGAAGAAGCCCTTTGCCCTTACAACCTCTTCCGGCCACCCTTCAAGCCATTCCATGAAGCGACCAGGGTGGAACGGCCTCACCCGCCTATAGACAAAGGTCGAGATGTTGTATTCATCCGTTTCAGGGACATGCTCTTCCTGTAGCTCCTTGATCCATCCTGCACTTTGGCTGGCGGACTCGAATTGGAATGAATGTGTGTTCAATACCTCTTCAAGGTCGACCCTTGCATGGCTGGATTCGATGATTCTGGCATCTGCATTGAGCTTCCTCAGGACCGCCCTTAGCTCATTGACAGACTCCTCCGCAACCAGATCGGTTTTGTTCAAGAGGATGACGTTGGCAAACTCGATTTGGTCGATCAGCAGGTCGACGATTTCCCTTTCATCGGTCTCGTCTGCTGCCTGACTTCGATCGAGCAGCGTCTCCCCACTGGCAAAGTCGTGCCAGAAACGGTTGGCATCAACCACCGTCACCATCGTATCCAGCCTTGTTTTCTCGATCAGATCGACACCGGTCGCTTCATCGGCATACGTGAAGGTCTGGGCGACAGGCACCGGCTCGGAGATACCCGAAGACTCAATGACGATATAGTCAATGTCCCCTTGTTCCACAAGGCGATCGACTTCGATAAGCAGGTCTTCGCGCAACGTGCAACAGATGCATCCATTCTGAAGCTCCACAAGTTTTTCATCGGTCCGGGTGAAGCCCTCTTTCTTCACAAGGGACGCATCAATATTCACCTCGCTCATATCATTGACGATGACGGCGATCTTCCTACCCTCCCTGTTGTGGAGAATATGGTTCAATAACGTCGTTTTTCCTGATCCTAAATAGCCGCTCAATACAGTTACTGGTATTCTCAATGGTCTCTCTCCTTTTCATTTACATACTTCCGATGATTCGTTCCGCTGCTTTCCTCGCTCCTGCAATATTCCTGGCGACGGGACCGATCTCCAGTTCGGCCAGTGGTCCGGATACATAAAGGTGATCGCACCATTCCAAGTGCTCGTTGACGATAGGGAATCCGCATTGTGCACATACCAGCCCTTCCTTCCTGACCAGTTCACGGACCCACTCCGTTTCCATTATCTTTGGGCAAAATCCCGTTGCCAGCAACAGTGTTTTCCCTTCCCACCGGGAGTGCTTCAAGGAAAGGGAAAGGGTCGATCCATCCACCCCGCTTCCTTTCACTTCATCCTCGATGAATCGGTACTCACCACGGTCCTCCAGCCTCCTTAACCTGTGCCTGAGCTCGCTTGTCACTGACCCGCGATGGCGTGCATCGTGAATGGCTTGCCTCCTTTTTTTGTACGAAGGGAGTGAGTGGAATCCTCTCAAACACTTCGGACCGAGCCAGCCCGGATCACTGTCGAAATCATGGACCCGATAGGGATGCCTGCTGATTTGAACCACTCTCCCAGGATGTTCCCGAGCAAGCTTGATCACTAGATGGGCTGCTGTGATTCCGCCTCCCACAACGGCGATGTCAGGAGTGACCACCGGGAGCTTCTCTTGAAAGATATGCCCTACTTGGGTCGGTCGACTCGATCGCAACTCCTCGGCCCACTCGGGCACACTGAGCCTTTCATTCATCCCGGTGGCAATCACCAGATTCTTGCCTTCCACTGATCCCGAATCGGTTTCCACCACCCAGTGGTTCCCCGACTTTGTGACCCCTTGTACCCTCCCTTGCTGCCATCTCTCTTGCAAGCCGATGCTGGAGAAAATGGCTTCACTGTGACGATTGAAGAAATCAAGACCCGGCCTTTTGTATTTCCCGTAAAAGACGTCGGATCCCCCATCATTGAAGTAATGGAGGCTGAACGGATGAATATCACAATGATGGACGGATGGAGATCTTAAAAACGGCATGGAAATCCTTGATGTGATGTCCTTCCACTTTTCGATGGGCCCCTTATGAGGATCTATGATACAGATTTGACTCGCAGGAATTCCTTTGCCCTTAATCAGATAGGTTGCGATGGTGCACCCGTGGATGCCGCCCCCTGCAATGATCCATTCCACCTTACCCACTCCTTTTTCGTAATGATTACGATTTATAAGTCATTTGATACCCCGACCTCCCATCAAGGTCGGGATACCATCATTCGACTTTGATATAAAATTCTTCCACATACGGGTTTTCAGGCGGTTCCACCTTTTTAAAGACGGGATGCTTGATGACAGGCATCGCCATCCCATTGAATTCTGCCTTATCCAAGATCCCGCTCACTTGCACCCATGTGTCGGGTTCGAGGGTTGCGAGATCCTCACTTCTTGAAAGGATCCCGTAAACTGAAGCATCCGCGACACAGCACGTCACCGTGAAACGTGATATGACCACTTCATTCTTTGAAAATCCTTCGTCCTTGTAAATGAAGCCCGTAAGCTGGATCTCTTTCCCTATCGAGGAGTCGAGCTGTTCATCCACGACGCTGAGCGTCTGGATGTATTGTTCATCCCTTACGATGATTTTTTCCTTCTGTTTGATCACGTCTTTCAATTTCTCATAATCTTTCTCCAGGGGAAACGTCCCGACGGGATCCAAACTCGCTTCTCCTCCGTGGACCGCTTCGACCGCTTTTCCACTCGATCTTTCTCCTTCATGAGGAGTCAACGTGAATAACCCATTCCCGACCTTCACTCCTCGCTTGGCAGCCACGGACCCATCCAGAAGTTGATCGGGAAGCAGGAAACCTGTGACCAACGGGAGAACAAACAGTGAGTACACCACGAAGGGGCGCACCAACCCCCTTGGCACCTCATGGGCTTCACAGCCGCATTGACCCTTGGCATGGAATCCTGAGGTTCCCCGGATGATTTGAACCGCACCCAGAAGGAAGAAGACGCCTAACGCAAAATATAAATACCCATGCATCTTCGGTGCGACGAAGTTTTGAAGGTTGAATGTCAGAAGCAGCTTCAATAGGAGCAAGGCATAGCCGATCAATATCACCCCACGGATGTATGTATGGAACTGTTGGGTCGATTTCATGGTTCCCCCTCCTTCACGTCAAGATTCCAATCAGCATGGCACATGCATAGACCACGACGGTGACAATGAGAATGAACGCCACGACATATCTCTTCTTGAAATACGACAGCATCAGTAACGTGTTCTTAAAGTCGATCATCGGCCCATAAACAAGGAAAGCCAAAAGCGATGAAGCGGTGAACAAGCTGCCGAAAGAGGATGCGACAAACGCGTCTGCTTCCGAACAAAGAGAAATTACATAAGCGAAGATCATCATCACGGCAGGACCGATCAGGGCGTGTGACCCGATCCCCACCAGCAGCTCACGATCTAAGAACGTTTGAAAAATGGCTGCCACAAGGGCACCGATGATCAGGAATTTTCCCATATCGAAGAATTCATCACTCGCATGGGTCAACGTCAGCATGAGTTTGCTTCCTTGCTCATGATGATGTTGGTGAGGCCCGGTTCCTTTCAGCAGAGGATCCCTATTGTTGAATAACCGGTACCAAGCCCCGCCGATCACTACGGCAGCCACGAAACCGATCACCATCCTCCCCCACACGATCGTCCAGTCCGGCTGGAATGCATAATAGGTCGAAGCAAACACAATCGGATTCAAAATCGGGGCCGTCACCATGATGACAAGGGCCAGATGGGGCGGGACACCTTTTCGCATCAGCCTTCTCGCCACCGGCACAATGGCACACTCACAAACCGGAAGGATGGCCCCGACTATGGCGGCCGGGAAGATGGCCAGGTACGGGAATCGCTTCGGTATCAGCCTTTGCAATGTCTTCTCCGATACGAATACCTGGATCAGAGCTGAAGCAAATACACCGATCAGAATGAACGGGATGGCTTCCAATAGGATGCTAAGGAAGATCGTCGTGACATTCGCCAACCCGGAAGACAGGAGACTTGACGGAATTTCTATGAACTCACCGGCAAGGAATAGGATAACGAGACCGACAAACAACAAAAGTCCAGTCAGATCTTGTCCGATTGTTTTGAGTGTACCCACCTTTTCTCCCCCCTTTTTACAAATCGTAATAATTACGTTTTATATTATAATCTATGTAGCCATAAAAAAACTATGTTTCATTTTTCCTGTTCTCATTTTTCTTGATCTTCCTATTTCATTTCTATGCAGCAGCCTATAAAATCTTTCATTTTTTCTCGAAATGATAGACTATCAAATTACTTTTGGCATTTAAAAAGGATGCTAGCAAGCTAGCATCCTTTTTTCTATCAACTGTGGATAATCTCGTTTTTAAACTTAATATCGTCTATTGCACTGAAGCCTTTATACGCAAGCCACATATTCAAATGAACGAATAATGTGAACCCGAAAAGCGGGATGAAACCGGGAAATGAGATGAAAAAGTAATAGGTCGACAGTGTCGCAATGATCATGAGTACGAGATTCCCCGGCTGTAGGAAACCGATGAACAGCGCCTGCTTGAAGGTCTGGAAGAACTTCAGGTCGTAATGGACATAGACCGGTAGAATATACGTGAGCAGGATGATCAGGACGAAGCCCATGAGCATGAGCAGGTACTGGATGATGGTATAGATCGTCCCTTCCATCTGACGGAAGAAGTGAAGGTCGACGTACCAGAGCAGTGCGAAGCCCGCCAATGAAAAGAACAGTCCGTTGGCACGGAAGAATTCTTTCCTGTAGGTACCCCAAAAGCTCCTGATGAGCGGAAGGTCTTCCACCCCCATGACCGCTTTACGGGTGACGGCATACATTGCCACTGTACTCGGACCTATCCCGAAAACCACTCCTCCAAGGAGGGTACAGCCGATCCAGAGCAGGTTCAAGATGGCAAAGTGCGTGATCCATCGGCAGAAGTTCAACACCCCATTGATCAATCGTCCCATTTCCATGGTATCCCTCTTTTCCGTTCCATTATTGGTGCATCGGTTCTTTCTTCATCAGTTCTTCAATCGTGACGGGACGGTGCTCCTTGACGGATCTCCATACTGCCTCACCCGTCATGACCGCATAGGCACCGTCCTCACTTCCAGATAGGATCTTATACGGGCGGAGCGGATCTTCCCCGAGGAAAAGATCTTCCTGGATCAGGGGATCTCCTCCGCCGTGGCCGCCCTGATTCTTCACGACATGGATCACTTCCTTCGATCCGAAGAGCGGGAAATAGTCGATGGTCTGTTCCGGAACGGGGAAGGGCACCCTGGACGGGGCATGGAATTCCGTCGTTTCCAGACGGCCCTTTGTTCCGTTGATGGCCAGTCGATATCCTTCGTATGGCAGGGAGAAATTGATGGAATAGCTTAAAAGGCTTCCCCTGTCATACTTGACGGTGGCGGTATACGTATCTTCAATGGCAATCTCCGAATCGAAGATACATTGATCGGGACGGTATCCGGTATACGTTTCCTTTCGCTTCTCGTCAGAAGTGATGTGGTCGTCTTCTACCGTGATGCTGTTGCTCCTGGAGTTCCATCTGGAATAGTAGGAGCAATCCCGCTTCACCTCGCAGGTATGGCAGTGACGCCCGTCGACCTGGTCAGGATTGTATTCACTCTCATTCCCGTAGTAGTTCAGATCTCCGTATGCAAAGACTTCCACCGGTTTCTGGTCGAGCCACCAGTTGATGAGGTCGAAGTGGTGACTTGACTTATGGATGGACAGTCCCCCGGAATGATCCCGGTTACGGTTCCAGCGTTGGAAATAACTCGATCCGTGATACGTATCGATATACCAATTCAAGTCGACGGACGTGATCCGCCCGAGCTTCCCGGACAGGATAGTCTCCTTGATCTTGGTGTGATACGGGCTGTACCGGTAATTAAAGGTGACTGTGACCTTTCCCTTGCTCTTTTTCTCCGCCTCCATTACCCTGCGGCTGTCGGCGGCGTTTGTGGTCATCGGCTTTTCTGAAATTACATCAAGATCATGATTAAGCGCTTTCTCAATATACGTGATATGAGTATCATCGCGGCCTGCGACAATGATGACGTCAGGTCTCGTTTCTTCCACCATCCGTTCGAACTCATCTTCCTTATACTCAGGTACTCCCTGGGTGGACGGATGGTCCTGTTTACATACGGCAAACCGCTTCGGATCTTTATCCAGCAAGGCTACAAGTCTTGCCTGCTGGGTGAAGTTGTTCAGCATCGGCTGGATGAACATGGTGATTGCCCGGTTACTAACGCCGCAAACGGCATATTTCTTCATTATGCATTCCTCCCCTTTGTTCATTATTCCATTCTATAGCTCTGGAAGGATATCCTGCATTTCAAGACTGCAAAGCACGAAAGATCCGACGCCATGAAGATCATTTTCAATGACCGGCCGTTCCACGTAGTGTGTGTAGTCCCCCACCCCGGTGCCAATGCAGATTTCCGGCATGATGAAGAGACCGTTCTCGTCAAATTCCATCCGCTTCACAAGGGCGCGGTATCCTTTAATGGCAAACTCTTTGTAGCTTTCATCAAGGACGCCTGATTTCACGGCTCTTGCAATCGTGTAGATAAAAAGAGCCGAGCAGGACGTTTCGATCCAGTTTTTCGGATCATCGGCTTTGTCGACCACCTGATACCACAGATGCTTTTCAGGATGCTGATAGGAAATCAGACTTTTGGAAAGATCCCTGAGGGCACCTGAGATTTCTTCTGTCGCCTGATGGCCTTCCGGGAGGAAATCGAGGATTTCATTAAAGGTGATTCCGTACCAACCGATGGCCCTTCCCCAGAATTCAGGCGATCGGCCCGTTTCGGGATCCGCCCAAGGCTGCACCTTTTGTTCATCCCATGCATGATGGTAAAGACCGGTCTTCTCATCAAGCGTGTGCTTCCTCATGAGACGCTCCTGTTCAAGGACCATTTCGAGGAGGGATGGATCATCGTACTCCTTCCCATAGTTCATAGCGAACACACCGCCCATATAGAGTCCGTCCAGCCACATTTGGTACGGGTAGCGGTCTTTATGCCAGTAGCCCCCGTCAGACGTGCGGTTGAGTGTCGGGAACATATTCAATAGTTTCGTAGCTGCGATCTTATACCTCGGGTCATCCGTTTCCCGGTCAAGGGTGAAGAGAAGGAGGCCAGCTTGGATGGCGTCCAGTTCCCTGCGGCTCCAGAGGAAGTTCCCGTTCTCATCGATATTGTGATCGACATATTCCTTTACATAATCAACGAACGCATCTCCCCCGATCTTTTCCCGGAGCTGGAGCATGCTTACCAGGAACACGCCCTGATGATAATGCCATCTTCCGTCAGGCGGAAGTTCACTTGCCTTGTAGGCTGACATGAGGGATTCGCAGGCTGCTTTCCCCCATGCAAGTGGTGACGTCAATTCATTCTTTCGATTGAGTGCTGTTTCCATTCCACGTTCACTCCCGTTTTAAGTTTTTTCACATTATCCTTTCAATCCGCTCGTACTGATTCCATCCACGATGTAGCGTTGGAAGAAGAAGAAAATGACGAAGATCGGAATGATACTGAGCGTCGACATGGCGAACATTGCTCCCCAGTTCGTGACGGAGTTCGGGTCAGAGAATAGCTTCAAGGCAAGGGATACCGGATACTTCTCGGGGGTGGACAAGTAAATGAGCGGACCCATGAAATCATCCCATCTCCAATAGAAGGAGAAGATGGCCGAAGTCATCATCGCCGGTACAACAAGTGGCACGATGACCCTGAAGAAGATCCCGAACGTGCTGCATCCGTCGATCTTCGCTGCTTCATCAAGCTCCACCGGAATGGTCCGGATGAACTGCATGATCAGGAAGATGAAGAACGGGATCCCGAAGAAGGTCGGGAGGATGAGCGGCAGATACGTATCGATCCAGCCGAATTTATTGAACATGATATACTGCGGGATCATGACCATCTCGAACGGCAGCATCATGGTAAGCATCATACAGATGAACCAGATGCTCTTCCCCCTGAACTTGATCCGTGCAAATCCATAGGCAATGATCGTGGAAGATATGATGCTCCCCACCGTGGCGACGACGGCAATGATGGCCGAGTTGATGAAGAAGGTCTTGAAGGTGATACCGGCGAATCCTTCCCAACCTGTGATATAGTTCTCGAAATGCAGTTCATCAGGTATCAATGAATAGGCGTTGACGAAAACGCTGGAGCTCTCTTTCAACGAGCTGCTGACCATCCAGACGAGGGGATAGATCATGATGAGGGTGAACACAATCAACAGCGTGTGCTGGACGATTTTGAACGTGCGTTTCTTATTCTGCATATGCGCTTCCTCCTTCCCTATTTGCTATCGGATTCATAGTGAACCCAGTGCTTGGATGTTTTGAAGATCAGACCCGTCAGGACGGCGATGATGATGAGCATGAACCACGCCATGGCGGATGCATAGCCCATATCGAAGTATTCGAATGCCCTTCTATACATATACAGGACGTACAGGAGCGTGCTGTTCACCGGACCGCCGTTGGTGACGACAAAGCTCGGCGTGAAGGCCATGAAGCCCTGGATGATCTGCATGATCATATTGAACAGGATGACCGGTGTCAGAAGCGGCAGGGTGATGATGAAGAATTGCTTAATCGGTGAAGCCCCGTCCACGCTTGACGCTTCATAATACGTTTTCGGGATATTCCGCAGCCCTGCAAGGAAGATCAGCATGGAGGATCCGAACTGCCAACCATACAGGACGATCAGCGTCCAGATCGCCGTCTTCGGGTCACCCAGCCATGAATGGGTCGGGATTCCGAGAAGGGCAAGGATGGAGTTGAATGCCCCGTCGTTCCCGAATAGCTGCCTCCACATGATGGAAACCGCGATGCTTCCGCCGACGACGGATGGAAGATAGAGCAGGGTCCGGTACAATCCGGCCATTTCGACCACCTTATTGAGGGCCAATGCCACAAGGAGGGCGAAGATGAGGCGGAACGGAACGGCGACGCCGGCGTACATGAGGGTGACTTTGAACGATTGCCAGAACGTTTCATCCCCTGTGAACATCCGTACGTAATTGTCAAGGCCGATCCAGTTCGGCTCACTCATCAGATCATAGTCTGTAAATGATAGATACAGTGAATAGAGGATAGGGTATAAGGTCAATAGGAAGAACCCAAGAAGGAACGGAGAAATGAACAAGTAACCTGTCACATTCTGATAGTCGGATTTTTTCTTCCGTTTCGGACCGGTGGGCTTCAATTCGGTGATAGGCTTCGGATCAATGGCAGTCTCTCTCAGTACCGGAATCGGATCATCTGATTTATTCGGCAGCACGAAGGTCCACCCCTTTCTTCGATATGATGGAATAATGGCGGCCCGGTCAGGTTCGCCGGGCCGTTACAAACGCTATGGGGATAAGCTTACCTGCCCAGAATGCTTTCAGCTTTCTTGCGGAATTCTTTCGCTCCGTCTTTTGGTGACAGCTGACCGTACATGACGAGCTCATCCACTTCCTGCAGGGCACCGAGTACTTCTGACGCCTGTTGAGGATAGTTGGAATCGATCGGCGAACTGTTATCGGTCACCATTTCGATATAATCGAACACTTTCTTATCCGTATCGCTCAGCGTACTGGCCATTTCATTACGGATCTCTTCTTTGATCGGCACTCCACGGTCGGAACCACCGATTTCATACACTTCGATATTATTCGTGAAGAAGTCGATGAAGCGCGCTGCCTCTTCCTTATGCTTGGAGTTTTCACTGACCGACCAGAGCATGGCAGGTTTCAGGAACATCCCTTCCCTGTTGTTGTCACCCGGCAGAAGGGTCATGGCAAGCTCCTGCTCGCTTGCACTGTCAAGGGCCGTGGCCTGATTGGACCAGCGGAAATCAAATGGTGCTTTGCCGTGGACGATGAGCTCATCTTCCACCCCTTTGATCTGTTGGATCGTGTCGTAACCAGGTGCCACTCCTGCGTCTACCATCTTCTTGTTCAGTTCAAAGTAATCGCTCAGCAGCTTATCATCCTTATAGCCAAGGGCCGTTCCATCCTCATTGAAGAGCTTTTGGCCTTTTTCCCTCAAATAATATTCAAATAGATTCTTAGGTTCCATGAGACGGGTTCCGAATTCACCGGTTTTTTCGTGGACTTTTGTGGCAATATCCACATATTCATCCCATGACCAGTTGCCGTCCAGGTTTTCCACTCCGACTTCCTTCAACATGTCGACATTGTAGAAAGCGGTGAGGGCGTTGGTGCCCGTCGGAATTCCAAGGATCTTATCTCCCTGCTTCCCGGAATCCATGATGATGTCACTTACGCCATCGACGTTGATGGTGCCGTCTTCCACATATTCAGAGAGGTCTGCGAGAAGGTTCTTATCGGCGTACTGATTGAGATACTCCCCGAAGTTCTGCTGCATGATATCAGGCAGATTGTTCCCGGCTGCCTGAGCGGCCATTTTCTCGAAGTATCCGTCAAAGCCCGTGAATTCAGATGTGATCTTGATATCCGGGTTTTCTTCTTCAAATTTCTTGATGATTTCCTGTGTCTGGTCATGACGGCTTTGAGAGCCCCACCAAGTCATCCTCAGTTCTACTTTGCCGTCCTTCGTCTTCCCGTCCTTGCTGTCTGAAGAACTTCCTGTTGAAGACGAACATCCTGCGAGGAACGTCGTCAACACCAATCCAAGAGCCATGGTTTTCATTACTTTCGGTTTCCATCTCATCCCTTTGAACCTCCCTTTGTATTGAAAGCGTTTTCTTATGTCTTGTTTTATCTTAATGGATTAGGATAATTGATTAAATAAAATTTTCAGATATCTTTGTATAAAAAACAGACTTTGTTTTTTATGGGGACGTTTTTCTAATACCGCTGTTGACTTCCGTGACTTTATACCATTTAGGGATTGATACGAAAAGGGGTACGTTCCTTTCCGCTGCAGGCACTTGCTTTCCGCGGGGAGGAAGTCGAGCCTCCTCAGCTGCGCTTCCGGGGTCTCGAGCTTTCCTCCTTCCCGCAGGAGTCAAGTGCCTTCCGCTCCAATCCACTCTGAAGGATCAATCGTAACGTGCATATAATAAAGGACCCCATATGATAGAGAATGGATCTCTACAATGGAGCCTCAGATAAGCACTATTTTATACCTCTTGAACCGTCACTCAAGATTCTTCTTATAATAGTAAAAGTACATGCTGAGCGGCCACCAGGTGATGGCGAAGATGGGGTAGACGGCCCAGATTTCGTGGGGGGTGGTGATGGTGTTGACGGTGATGAAGAATGCACTGATGTAGATGGAGGCGATGATGGAGAATTCGAGGTGCCTCTTGGTTTTTGCATAGTACATGGAGAGCGGCCACCATAGGAAGACGAAGGCAGGGTAGACAGCCCACGGATGGCCCGGCTCGAGGAACAGGTTGAGGCCGACGTAATAAAGGATGGCGACGGCACTTCCGATCCACGAGGCTGCATAGGTCCTTGCCCATCTGCCGAGTACGGTAAAGACCGACCAGCCGATGATCGGGAAAACGGCATAAAGGGCCCACGGATAATGAGGTGTGGTCCTGGTGTTCTCAATGACCAGATACAGGACAAGGATGAAGCTGACGAGGTACGAAAACACCTTGTACCTTCCTTTGCGTGTAAAAAAAACAGAGACCGGCCAGAGGATCATGGCGTATGCCGGGTAAAGGGTCCAGGTAAGGTCGGGATGCCGGAGCACAAAGATGTTCGTCAACGTCAGGAAGATGACAATGAGAACCCCTCCCCCGATGGCAAACGCGATATGCTGCTTTTTCATTTACGCCCACCCTTTTTCCTCAATCTGTAATAATACATGGAGAGCGGCCACCACAGGATGGCAAATGTCGGATAGACGAACCAGATGGTCTTCGGGGTATAGTAGAAATTGATGAACACGAAGAGTGCGATGATCAGGGCGCTTCCCCAAATGGAAAAGCCGAGATTGATCTTCGTCATATCCTTTTTGGCTGTTGGAAGAGTCTCCCCCACACCGAGCTCCCGCTTCAGATCTTTGATATCGCCGAAATCAACGATGGCTTTGTTGATGGCATCTTCTTCTTCCTTGCCCTCTGCCATCAGGTCATAGACCTTTTCCTCAAGATTCTGGATGATTTCCAGTTTCAACGCTTCTGTTCTCTCACTGTAGGGCACATCGTCAAACAAGTCCTCTACATGATGCTGGATCTTTCTCAATTTAACCCCTCCATGAACACATCTATGATTTCTTTCGTCTGCTTCCATTCTGCCGCCGCTTCCCTTAAATAGGCCCTGCCCAATGTGGTGATCCGGTAATATTTCCGTTTTCCTCCGTGGGATACATCCCCGAAATAGGACTCTATGAGGTCTTTTTTCTCGAGGCGCTGGAAGACCGCATAAAGGGTCGCCTCCTTGATTTGGAAGCGGTCGTCGGTCCGTTCGCTGATTTGCTTTGAAATTTCATATCCATACTGATCCTCTTCAAAGATCAGACGCAGGATGATGGAGTCCAGATGACCCCGGATACTGTCGCTTCGAATGATCGTTCACTCCGTTCAGTAAAGGGTTCTGAAGCTCCTTTACATTGGTATATCTCATAGAGTAATTTTACGTTTTATTACTCTATGTGTCAAAGTAATTTTCATATAAAAAGGAGGCGATCCATTAAGGATCACCCCCTTCTTCACCGAATCAAACCTGTTCCTTGTTCAAGTACTCCTTTGGTGTGACGCCGACATACTTCTTGAACACCTGTCCGAAATACCTCGGGTTATTGCCGAATCCCACCGCCTCGGCGACTTCGAAGACCTTGATCTCTCCGCTGCGTTCCATGAGGTCTACCGCTTTTTGGATTCTTTTATCCAACAGGTAGTTGGAGAATTTCTCTCCTTTTTCCTTCTTGAACAGCTTGCCGATATAGTCCGAGTTCATATAGAGGACGTCGTTGGCCACCTGGGAGAGGGAGAGGTCGGGATCCGATAGATGCTCATCCACGTAGTCCATCATGCGCTGGATGATGCTGCTCTGTGAGACCTTATTCCGCTGAAACCGCTCGCCGGCGATGTCACGCGCTGCATTTTCGATGAAACTCCTCAACTCTTCGAAGGAATCCAGGTTGCTGACGATCATCACATCTTTGAGGAGGTCATCCATCCTCTGAGACTGACGGATCATGAGCATGAAGAGCTCGATGCAGTGGGATTTCAACATATTGACAGGATAGCGCTTCTCTTCTATCTCAATGAAAAAATGTCTCAGATGGCACTCGGCTTCTTCGACGTTTCCACTTTTCAGCATATAGAGGAACTCATCGTGATCAAAAAGGAGGGTATCGTTGCTCACCGCTTCATCCCTTACATCCCTTGTCGTAAGGATACTGTTATTCCCCAGATAAAAGCTTTGGGACAAGCACGAGATGGTTTCCCCGTATGCTTCTTTCAGTCCTTCCGGTGTGCTCGGTTCACTTACGGCCGTCGTAAACGTTTTACGATAATAGGAGGTATACTCTTTCCTGAATTCCTTGATATGTTCGATGAGTTCCCTTTCCCCCGCCGCTTCCCCTTCAATGAGGAGCAGGATGCGCTCTCCCGTGATGGTGGAAAGGATGATACGGTGGTGTTTCAAGAGCTCGTTCGTCAGTGCTTCCTTCAATACGAAGCGCTCATCGATGTCATGATCATCATCAAGATGGAAGACGAGGATCCGATACGTCTCTTCCCTGAGATCAAAGAGCTTCCCGTAGTGCTCCCAGTCTTCCGGCCAATAGGTCTTCCCCGTCAGGTAATCCTTGAGGAACTGTTCCTTGGCGATGGGAAGGACCCTGTGCAGACTTTGCTGGATTTCCTGGTAGACCTCCTGCTTCTCCTTCTCCTCATCAAGCCCCTCTACGATCTGTTTAAGGGCTCCCTCGATTTTCTCTTCGTTGCTCGGCTTCAGAAGATAGTGTTTGACGTTATATTCCATGACGCCTTTGGCATATTCAAACTCATCATAGCCTGAGAGGACGATGAAACGGATATGGGGATGAATGGCGTGCACCTTCTGGATGAGCTCGACCCCGTTCATGCCGGGCATCTTGATATCGGTAATGACGATGTCGACGGGATTTTCCCGGATCCACTCGTAGGCCATCACACCATTATGGGCTTTGTACGTCAATTCCGTTCCGCACTCCTCCCAGCGCACGAGGGCCGCGATCCCCTCCAGGATATTCAATTCATCATCTGCAATCAATACGCTATACACGTCCTTCACCTCCACTATAAGGTATGATGATCTTCACCTTGGTTCCGACACCCGGGGTCGACTCGATCCTGACCCCGTATTCCTCACCGAACATGAGCTTGATCCGCTCGATGATATTCTTCAAGCCGATTCCGGAGCTTTTGGAATGGATCTCCCCCCTGTAGATTGCCTGGATGCGTTCCTCGCTCATTCCAGGACCATTGTCCTCGACAACGATCTCAATTTCTCTACCCTTCGGATACATATAAATATTGATCTCGCACTGGGAGGTCATCTCCTCAAGACCATGGGCCATGGCATTTTCGACAATCGGCTGGATGCTGAGCTTCGGAATCAAGTGGCTATCGAGGTCCAATAAACTGTGGAATGAGAATTTCAGCCGATTTTCGAACCGATACTCCTGGATGGTGACGTAATGCTTCACGATTTCCATCTCATCCTTCAGGGTCACGAGGGCATCTTTCTTACTGATGATATTTCGCATCATATTCCCCAGGGCCTCCACCATCACAGAGATTTTTTTCTGCTGACTGATCCTTGCCATCCAGTTGATGGAATCAAGGGTATTGTAGAGGAAATGCGGGTTGATCTGGGCCTGGAGCGCCTTGTATTCTGTCTCCTTGATCATAAGCTGTTTTGTATAGTTTTCCTTGATCAGCTCATTGATCTTATCGATCATGATGCGGAAGTTGGAGTGAAGGAGACCGATCTCGTCTTCATTTTCTGTATCCGCGCGCTCAAGGGTGTGTTCAAAGTCGCCTGACTGCACTTCCTTCATATTCCTCGAGAGATCCTCCAGTGGCTTCGAGATGAATTCCGCCGCCTTCCTGCTCACGATGATGGAAAGGATGAACATCGAGATGAAGGTAAGGATCATGATGCTTTTCACGACGGCATTCTGCTGGGTGATATCACTGAAAGGCAGGAAATGATAATAGGTGAGATCGGAAAAGCGCGAATGCACATAGGTGGTCATATAATCCTTTCCATTGACGCGTTCATTTTCATATCCGCTCCCCCGCTCCTCATCAGGTGGACGGATGGGCCCGATCTCACTGTCCGGATTCTGATAGAAGATCTCATCCCCATTGGTGACAATGAAATTCTTGTTCGGGGAAAAATTAAGGGCTTCCTCGATCAGCTTGTTCATATCAACGGATATGATCAAATAGCCCATTTTCTTCAGCTCTAGATTCTCCTTTGAACGGATGAGCCGCGCAGAGGAAATGATGTTTTCCTCTTCTCTATTCTTCGCCCACACATTGGAGCCTTTGGAGGCAGCGACGATGGGGAGGATTTCTTTCTTATCAAGTTCTACCTTGGTATTGAATCCGTATGTGTATTTTGAGCCGGAACTGTCGATGACCTGGATGGCGGCAATGTAGGGTTCTGAGGTGGCGAAGTAGAGGAGCCGCTCCTGGAGGCGGACTTTCGCCTGATAGATGTCAATATTGACGTCGCTATCCTGGATGATGCGGAGATCTTTCTGGACCTGGTCGTCAGTGAGGACCTGGAAGGATAGATCTTCAACGCCTGCCAGCTCTTCGTCGAGGACGGTGGAGGAAAGTTGGAGCATGGCGGCCGATTCCTCCGAGATCCGGTCTTCGTACATGCTGGTGAAGAATTGGTAGCTGATGATTCCCAGGAGGCCGAATATGCTGAGGAGGAGGAGGGAGACTGCAAATATTTTGTTGCGGATTTTCAGATTTCGGAATATAGGTTTGATCTGCATGCCCCGGCTCCTCCGATCGTTTCCGTCTATTATATCATCGCTGCCTGTTTGTGAGAACGCTTACTTTTGTGGATCGATCTGCTATCTTACTAGGAATTTTTTGATTTGGGAGATGAGAGACTGGTGTTGATTTCTCCTATTTCATCTGCTCATTTGCTCAGAGTGCAATGCTATGGGGAGCGTTTCGTTTCGCTGCGGAAGGCCGCTTCACTACACTCCTTGATGCTGAAGGTAGGGTTGAGATTTACTTGTTCTTGGTTGCAGAATTATCATATTGAATTTGAAAGTACCAATCGGGCTAACTATAAAAATGAACGATCTGCAAAAAGCTTTTGGGTGTTGTGCCTAAGTTCTCTTAAAAGTGGATTGCTCATTATACTTAGGGAGGTTTGACACCGACCTTTTCTATCAAGGTCTCATTCAAAAGCATGGAGGCCATTGAAGCGAAAACGAATCAGCCACATTCCATGTTAAGTAAGGGAGTTCAATGTTTTACTGGTAGATATCTATGCCTGCCACGTCCATTAATAGGATTGCATGCACCAATCTACATATTATGTTTTTTGAAACCGGTCTACCTTACCACTCTCCACCAAAATCGAAGAGTGCATTGTAGCGGAAGGCGCTTGACTCCTGCGGAAAAGGAGGTGTGGCGAGACCCCGCAGGCACGAGGAGGCTCGACACCCTCCCGCTGGAAAGCAATCGCCTGCAGCGAAAAGGAACGGTCTCTTCCCAACTCTCACTTTTCTAAAAGAATTCTACTATTCTCCAGAGGATGCCCCTACCTTCTACACCACTAATAACATTTTCGGTACCATTCTAAATGATCTGGTTTCAATACCAGCCTCCTCACCACTATCTCCCCCAAAACCAAAGAGTGCATTGAAGCGGAAGGCGCTTGACTCCCGCGGAAAAGGAGGTGCGGGGAGACCCCGCAGGCACGAGGAGGCTCACCGTCCTCCCCGCCGGAAAGCAAGCGCCTGCAGCGAAAAGGAACGGTCTCTTCCCAACTCTCACTTTTCTAAAAGAATTCTAATATTCTCCAGAGGATGCCCCTACCTTCTACACCATTAATAACATTTTCGGTACCATTCTAAATGATCTGGTTTCAATACTAGCCTCCTCACCACTACCTCCCCCAAAACCAAAGAGTGCATTGAAGCGGAAGGCGCTTGACTCCTGCGGAAAAGGAGGTGCGGGGAGACCCCGCAGGCACGAGGAGGCTCACCGCCCTCCCCGCTGGAAAGCAAGCGCCTGTAGCGGAAAGGAACGATCTCTTCCCAACTCTCACTTTTCTAAAAGAATTCTAGTGTTCCCCAGAGGGAGGCAAGGCCTACACCTACCACATATCTAATAAAATTCACCGGTCCATTCTAAATGAGATGAAATTCAATACCAGTCCACCCCACCACGATTCCTATCGAAAATCAAAGAGTACATGGAAGCGAAAAGGAACGGTCTCCTTCAAAAACCAAAAAAGAAGAAAGCCCTCAAGCTTCCTTCTTAAGACCAGCCTCTTCGCCCAGCACCCTTGATGCTTTACGGACAATATATATCACAGCGAAAAGACCGATCAATTCCCCGATTGAAACCGCAATGGCCCCGTTTATACCATTCCACTGTGGAACCGTATAAACAAGCAGAGTGAGACATACAACAGCAGCCACGATATTCATCACCTGAGCCATGAGCATCCGCTTCGTCAACCGTTTCAGCATCAGGAAGCCATTCAAAAAGTCCACCCAAGGGAAAACAAGCGTTTTGAAGAGAAAGAACTGCATGACATAGAGTGTAGTCTTGGATAGTTCTGGATCCGCACCCATCACCGACCTCATGAAAGCATCTCCAATCGGCGTATAGCAGAGAATGATCAGAAGAAAAGAAGGCAACAGGCTCACAAAGGAGAAGAATCTGATCACCTTTTTCTTGTTCTTATCATACAGCTGCAGAACGAGCTGATGCGTGTACATAAAAAAGCTCAAAAGTAAGTTCACGATACTATAGGCAAGGGCAAAGGAAGCGATACTCATCTCAATATTTTGAGACTGAGAAAGGAAGATATAAATAATCGGGATCAAAAAGGTCTGAATGACGAAATAGAAGACAAGGGGCGTATAGAATTGCGAGATTTCCTTAATGGTCAGACCCGGACCTTTCGCGGGGTAATAGGTCTTCAAAAGACCATTTCCCTTCCAAACACTGATGGCACATTCCACCATCATCCCGATGAGAAAGATCATGGCACCCGCCATACTCGTTACATGATCGAAGGCAACAAACAAATAGGCGGCTAAAAACATGAGGAACAGCCGAACAACGACCATGATTGAAAGCCACTTGGTTTCAAGCTGACTAATGATGATCCCCTGATAGATTCCTCTTATCCCGGAAAATATGATGACAAGGAAGATTACTTTAAACGTGTCCGAAATGGTCGAGACCATATTGAGATCGGCATTAAAAAGGGTCACATACACCCAATCCCCTACAGAGGTATAAGCCAATAGCAGACTGAATCCTGCAAGCAGGGCAATCACAATAAGCATGAACATATTTAATTTCTTAAATCCAGGACGGTCCTTCACAAGGGTCGAACACGTCTGCCGGAAAACGATGATCGGCCGTTCTACGATACCGAATAGCGAAAGGGCCACGGCGTAACAGGCAATGATAAACGCCGCATTCTCCCCTCTGCTCAGCGTACCATTGATAATGATGTGAGTGAGGGACGTCAAGCTTGCCGAAAAGCCGAGCGGAATGAAGAATGCTGCAAGATTCCCATAGGTGAATCGTGTGGATTGGTCCACTTTACCCCTTCTTTCTAAAGTCGGCGCCTCACCAGGATGGCGGGCCGCTCTTGTTGTGCTCCATCCAGCTGAACCGTTTCCACAGGAAAGTCACCCGTGAAAGTGAGAATCTTTGGTTCATCTTCCACTAGAATGGTATCCTCTGATTTTACTCCTGCAATACTTGGGTTCCAAGCATAAATCTGATCATTTTTCACATATTTCGCCGAAAGTCCGGGAAGAAGGAGCTGCTCTCGGGAGGCGAAACCGCTCAACCCCCCCTGATGATGAAAGGTCCATTCTTCTGGAAATCCTGTATCTTCGTACGCCTGCGTCATTTCATTGAAAAGGTGCGCGTAATCAGTACCGGAACGGGTGGCATTGATTATGCGCGCATCAATGGTGGCGACGGCTTCATGTCTCCTCGTAAGCTCTTCGCCCGGACTGCCGAAATGAACCAGGCGCGAGACAGACATGAACCGCCCCTTCCTCCTTCCGCACAGGACAAGAAGAACGTACTCATCGATCACTGCATCCGTCGGCAGGGGATGCCTTCTCGTAAATACCCGGCGATCTGCCGCCACGAGGTTCACCACCGGTTCGATTCCCCTTTCCCAGCAGGCTTTCGCCACGAGTCCGGCCACTTCGAACTCTGTCATCCCCCTTGTAAGATGGAAGGCCGCGTTCTCGATGGCAGCCGCCGTTTCTTTCCCGAATGTCTTCACCTCTACCTTCTCATCAGGAAGGACGGTGGTCCGCAGGGGCTGCAGGATTCCTTCCAGCTCCTGATCAGTCGTATAGCCTTCCAGTGAAAGGGGCTCATACCAGGGAAACTCCCGAACGTCATCGAAATGTGAGCCAAACTCCTCCTCGATCAGTCTCTTTCCCTCTATATTGTTCACAAACAAGGTGACGTCTTCGCCCGTCAACAGGATGGAGGCCACTGCCCTTTCCGTTGCCGGGTTGACATGACTCCTCCCCCCGGTCAGCCATGATACATTTTTTTGCTGTGTGAGGAGGACCGCTTTTGTATGGCTTTCTGCAAGGACCTTCCTGAGCCCTGTCACTTTCTGTTGAAACAAATTCATTTGGCCACTTCCATTCTTTTCGTGATTTTCGTGAAAAAAGGTCCTGCACATTTCGGTGCAGAACCGTTGGATCTTATTTGTCGTGAAGCCATTTATGGTCTGGGTCTTCGTATGGATTGAGCTTGCGTCCGGTTTCTCCAGCCATGAACCATAGGTAATACACTCTGTAACCGCCGGCGCTTCCGACGGGATGGTAGCCTACATCAATGGCAAAGCTGTCCCCGTGGCGGATCGGATAGGCAGTGTCGATGGATCCGTCTTTTGTGTAGTGGTGCTGGACACCGAAGCCTTGTTCGGGATCAACCTGATAATGGTAGATTTCTTCGAGATTCGGTTCTTCGGGAGCGAATTCCCCGTCATGCTTGTGAGGTGGATAGCCTGACCACTGACCTTCATCATTGATCGTTTCCCCGAGGACGATGCGGTCTACCTTGCCATCTGCATTGTCAGCAAGAATGTCATAGACGGTCCTGTTCCACTGCTTTTCACCGCGCTTATGAACCGTGACTTGATCCGGACCGACGACGAACGGTGCGAATTTATTTTCGGCCTTCACCTTGCAGACGGCAATCTTGACGTCTGTTTCCGCCTTCACGCTGAAAGAAGACTGAATCGGCACATACACGGTCGTCGCCTGGCCTTCGAACACGGAAGAACGACCGCCGAGACCTGTCCATTCTTCTCCGTCTGCCCCAATGCTTGCCTTACCGGTCAATATGACAAGAGCATGCTCATAGTCGCCTGTCTGCCCTGAAAATTCCTCTCCTTCATCAAGTTGAAGCTTTCCGAATGAAAGAAATTCGAGATGTTCATAGTCTTCCCCGAAGATATCCTGGTAGCCTTTTTGATCACTTGCTTTGATGAATCGTGTCATCATGCCATCCCCCTTAAAATAACAACGTTGTTATTTTGAAGTATACGTGATTAGTCAGAATGTTTCAACTCATAAATGAGTAGAAGTGAAAAAAGATGAACCCGGGTTTCGATCAAACCGGGATCATCTTTTCTTTTAAGGGCGGAGAATGCGGTGGCCGGCTGCTTTTTGCAGACGGTTCATGACCGCGAGACCGACGCCCTCTTCCGGGAACACTTCGGAATAGATGATATCAAGTTCATATTTGTTGAACGCTCTCAGCGTGTCATACAGATGATGAGCGACGCTGAGCAGGTCGCTCCTTGATCCCGCTGTCAAGATGACCTCGGCTTCATAAAGAGAAGCACACTCCTCCGTGGTCAGGACCCCCACTTTCAATCCTTCCCGCTTCCTGTCATCAACAAGCTTCTGGATGTCTTCCCGGGTTCCCTCCACAAGATAGACAGGAGCATCCGGGGCATAATGGGTATACTTCATTCCAGGGGACTTCGGCGCCCCTTTCCCTTCCTTCAGTGAAGGATCCACGTCTACCCGGCCCACGACTTCTTCAAGCTGCTCTCTCGTGACGCCTCCCGGGCGGAGGACCACAGGGATATCCGATGTGCAATCCACTACCGTCGACTCCACCCCGATGCCCGTTTCACCACCATCGACGACACCTGCAATCTTTCCATCAAGATCCTCGATGACATGAAGGGCCGTTGTCGGACTCGGCCTGCCGGACCGGTTGGCACTCGGTGCAGCGATGGGAAGTCCGCTTTCCTCGATGAGGGATAGGGCGACAGGATGGTCCGGCATCCTGATTCCCACTGAATCCAAACCGGCGGTCACACGTTGAGAGAAAACGCCTGGTTTATTTTTAAAGATCAAGGTGAGGGGACCCGGCCAATATGCATCCATGAGCAGATGAGCCTTATCCGGAATCTCCTCTACCAGTTCAGTCAGCTGTTGTTTGTTCGCAATGTGGACAATGAGTGGATTATCGGACGGCCTGCCTTTAGCCAGGAAAATCTTTTCGACGGCTTCGTCAGAGGTAGCGTTCGCTCCGAGGCCATAAACGGTCTCTGTCGGAAAGGCCACCGTTTCATTTCTACGTAAATGGGTAGCCGCATCCACAATCTGTGGATAACTTTTTTTGTTACCCACATCGTTTTCCACATTCCAAATTTTCATCATCGTGTTCATCCACCTTTTCCATTCGCTTGGCCACTTATTCACTGGATGGGGATAAACCCTTAATAAATAAGCTTTCTCTGCGATTGCTCTTTTGAAAGTATAAAAGAAAAGAGTGAATTTCTCAAGTGCTATCCACAATCCGTGTACAATTCGGAAACGACTGTGGATAACCCTGTGGATGAGTGTGTATAATTTCTGAAAACATCAATTGTTTTGTCATTATGGTTTTCTCTTTCTGTTGGGATTTCGCTCCAACAGGAATAAAGCGGTTCCCATTTTGACCCTTTCTAGCTCATTTTCATTATAACGAACAATGTCACATCTCCAGCTTCATGACCATACAGTTATCCACAGTGGATAACTTCTGCGCGTGGACGAATCCCGCTAAATCATCAACGAAAGAACTTTCACTGAATCCGAGAAGGTGGAAGAATTGCAGGGAAGCCTGCCGGTTCGTAATGAGATAGAGTCTTTCGATTTCCTTTTCTTTCGCAAGCTTCAAGCTTTCCTGGAAAAGGGCAAATAACTCTTCGGTGCTGAATGATGGTGTGACGACGAGGGAACGCAGGAGCCCCACTTTCCCCCGGGTCTCGATTCCCAATGTCCCGATGATGTCTCCTTCTTCATTCTCTACGACAAGGAAGCGGTCGATGCTTCCGTATACACCTTCCGTGCTTAAGTCCGCCTGCTTTAAAAAGGCAATGATCGGCAGTGCGTCGGCGATCACAGCCTGACGAATGGTCTTCGACATAATGATTGTCCTCCCTTTTCTATCATCCTTACTGTAAGTGTATGAGTAGCTAGAGAAAGTAGAACAAAAAAAGAGAGCCCGCTCGGCTCCCTTCAAGCTTATTGAAATAATCCTTTGACCATATCGACGATGAAGAAGCGTACTTCGACTTCTTCCTCTTCCTCTTCGGCAAATACCGGCTGCTTCTGAGCTTCTTCTGAATCAGGAGTCATCTGTGCCTCAACCGTTTGTACTTCTTCTGTCAGAGGCTGCTTTCCTTCTTCTGCTTTGACCGCGGTTTCTTCCACAGCAGGATCTGTGTCCGCTTTTGGAGTTGCCCCCTCCTCTGGATCCTCGGCAAGGGTGTCCTCTTCTTGAACGTCCGCTTTCGGCGCAGCGTCTTGTTTCACTTCCGGTTCTTCCATCACACGGTCATCCGCTGTGGTGACCTCCTTGCCGCTCGCTTCGACTTTCGTTTCGAATCCCTGGCTGCTGACGGCATTCCCAGTAGAGAAATCAAGGAAGCATAGGGGCGGATACAGGACGCACCACCAGTTGGCTCCTTGTCCTTTTCCCAGGGTGATCAGGACCGCTTCATATTCCCCAGCCGGATAGAGGAACTGACCGTAAAGCTTGGTCGGAAAATCGACTTTACCGAATTCGATGGCTACATCCTGGGTTACCCCTTCTTCTTTCAACACGTCCTGGGCAATTTCCTTCAATTGCGGCAGTCCTTCCTTTATGACGTGCTTGGCTTCTTCCTTATCCTCAAGCTCCGATACCCAGCTCGTGATTTCCTTGTTGACCTCATCGCGGACGAGGCGCTTGACGTTTTGATCTTCATCCCGGTCGCTGTTGGCCAGTATCCTGAGCCTGATCGCATCCTCCGGAATCATGACGGTTTCCTGTGCGCTTGTTACGGCTTCTTGCTTCGGAATATATAAACTCAAGATCGTGCCCACTGATAGAATGAGTAAGTAGCTTAATACCAATTGTTTTGTTTTCATGTTTCTCTCCACCTTCCCTTAGTCACATTGTGGACAAGGTGGGGACATCTTAAACTAGTAAAATGATTTTTTTCTCCTTTTTTATTCTCAGGTCAGATCCTGTCATTCTATCAATCTATGTTCTGGCTAAAACAAAAGCGCCCCTGCCTTCTTAGAAGACAGGGACGCTTGCTATGCTTGCTCACAGAAGACCATCCGGTCCTTTCCGTTGATATCCATGACCACTTCGACGGACGATCGCGGGAATGCTTGGGTGAGCATTTCCGCCACTGTCTCTCCTTGTCCTGCACCGACCTCGAAGCCGATGAGGAATCGCTCGTTCATGATGCGGGGCAGCCCTTCCATGAACCGGCGATACAGGTCATATCCATCTTCTCCACCAAAAAGGGCCAGAGACGGTTCATGATCCACTACCACCTCCGACAACGTTTCACGGTCCGAAAGGGGGATATACGGGGGGTTCGAAAGCAACACGTCGAGGGAGACACCTTCTTCCACCAACGGCTGAAGCAGGTCACCATGATAGAAGGTCACATCTGCCTCCAGGCGTTCTGCATTTCCTTTTGCCACCCCGAGGGCATCCGCTGAAACATCCACGGCCCTTACGTTCACATCTCCAACGTACTCAAGAGCAAGGGAAATCGCGATGGCGCCGCTCCCCGTCCCGATATCGGCGGCTTGGATGGTATGGGAGCCGTTGAACAGCCTTTTCATCCGCTCAAGACTGTAATACACAAGTTCTTCGGTCTCAGGTCGCGGGATCAGCACGTGGCGGTTCACCGTGAAGGTACGTCCATAAAATTCTTCGCTTCCGATCAAGTGCTGAATCGGTATCCCGGACACATGGGCATCCATGCCGCTCCGGAACTCTTCCCAGAGAGAATCCTCCAAGACCGTTTTCTGCTCGGCGAAAAGCCTTGCCCGCGACCAATTCAATAGATGACGGAGATAGAGCTCACCCGCATTCTCATCCCGCCCCTGCTCCTTTAAAAAAGAAGAAGCCCATCTCAGGGCTTCGAATACCGACGGCATCAGACTTCTTCCATCCGTTCAAGAAGCTTGGATTGGTCTTCAATGATGAGTGCATCGATGACATCATCCATCTTCCCTTCCAGGATCTGATCAAGCTTCTGAATCGTCAATCCGATGCGGTGGTCGGTGACGCGGTTTTGAGGGAAGTTGTACGTACGGATTCGTTCCGAGCGGTCCCCCGTACCGACTGCGGACTTACGGGTGGCATCATATTCAGCCTGTGCTTCGCGCTGGAATTTATCATAGACACGGGCACGCAGGACCTTCATGGCCTTTTCCTTGTTTTTGATCTGGGACTTTTCATCCTGACATGATACAACGACACCGGTCGGCAAGTGAGTCAGGCGCACGGCAGACATGGTCGTGTTGACACTCTGTCCTCCGGGTCCGCTGGATGCGAATGTATCGACGCGGATATCTTTATCATGGATATCGACTTCGACCTCTTCTGCTTCCGGCAGGCATGCGACAGTAGCCGTGGACGTATGGATCCTGCCTCCGGATTCCGTTTCCGGCACACGCTGCACACGGTGGGCACCGTTCTCATACTTCATTTTGGAATAAGCGCCATTCCCGTTGATCATGAAGATGATCTCCTTGTATCCGCCCACACCGGTGGAGTTCGCTTCCATCACTTCGATCTTCCAGCCCTGGCTTTCCGCAAAACGACTGTACATGCGGTAAAGGTCACCTGCAAATAGAGCGGCTTCATCTCCGCCGGCTGCACCCCTTACCTCCATGATGACGTTCTTGTCGTCATTAGGATCTTTCGGGATCAGGAGGATTTTGAGCCGATCTTCAAGTGCGGTGATCTGCTCCTCGAGTTCCGACACTTCTTCCTTCACCATTTCGCGCATATCGGCGTCCAGCTTGTCGTCGAGCATGGCTTTGGCGTCCTTGTACTGTTGATTCAGTTCTTTATATTCACGATAAGCTTCCACTGTTGCCTGGATATCAGATTGTTCTTTTGAATATTCTCTTAGCTTCTTAGGGTCATTCACAATTTCCGGATCACTCAGCAATTCGTTCAATTTGTCATAGCGATCTTCCACTGCTTGTAAACGATCATACACAGCTATTCACCTCAATTTTAGTCCATAACAGTCTAATTATATTATACCGATTAGGTAAACACAAGATGGTTCACAACGGGAAGAAGACAAGCAGAACCTGCTCCTGCTTGTCGAAAAATGCTATTGTTCCGTGATCTTGACGTTCATATGAAAACGGGGCAGGGCCCTCTCAAGCTCTTCTTTGAGCATGGCTTCGTTTTTGTCGATTTCGACATGGCCCATCTGCTTCCGGGTGTGAGCCGTGACCCACATCTGGTCTCCGTTGATCCACACTTCATCCGGTTCAAAGGATGATTCATCCGCCACGACTTGCCGGGCCTTATCGACATACTGACCCATGGATGATGACGTGGCGCCCGGCTGGCTGGACAGATTAGGGAAATTTGGATTTCCATTCGACATGTCCTGTACATTCCGGTCGGATTGCTTCAGACCGTTCTTATGGTTGTTCACGAATCGCGTACCGTTTTGATCTTCATTCGTCCCGAAGCCCGATTCATGATTCACGCCACAACCCGCCGTGATGAGCACGAGCCCGCTGCATAAGCAAAAGATGATGTACTTCATCTTCCAACACCTCCTGATGGTTAGGTTTTCCCTTTCATCGGGAGGTATACAGACACAAGAAGCATGGAAAAATATGAGCATAAAAAAACCGCCTCGAAAAGAGACGGTCAGTTTTTGAGCATATCCGGAGTCACACTGACCCCTGTTGGGACTTCATGATGATGGCGGCATCTCGGCTCGTAAGCTTCCGATGCGCCGACAAGGATGATGGGATCATCATAGCATGCAGGTTCGCCGTTGATGAGGCGCTGTGTCCTGCTTGCCGGCGATCCGCATACGGCACAGACTGCTTGCAGCTTCGTCACTTGCTCGGCGATGGACAGGAGCTCCGGCATCGGGCCGAATGGCTCTCCACGGAAATCTTGATCCAGCCCTGCCAGGATAACCCGATATCCACTGTTTGCAAGCTTCTGGGCTACTCCTACGATGGCATCGTCAAAGAACTGCACTTCGTCGATGGCGACCACGTCCACCTTCGGATTCAGATCTTCCAAGATGCTGCTTGCATTCTCCATGGCTTTGGCAATCACGGATGTTCCATTATGGGACACCACGGACTCCTCACTATAGCGGTTATCCAACTTTGGTTTGTAGACGGCAATTTCCTGTTTGGCAAATTGAGTCCTTCTGACTCGGCGGATCAGCTCTTCCGATTTACCCGAAAACATACTGCCGCAAATGACTTCAACCCAACCGGTCTGTTTCATGACATACACGAAAGCGTCGCTCCTTTCCCTGTTTCATCCTTATGTTAAGCATGCCTATATGTAAACGAATCATTCAGGTGATTTTTCCAGAAAAAAAGAGGCACGAAACGCTCCATGCCCGACTTTTGTCCTGGTAATCAGCCCGAAATCGTAAAATGGGCTAATAAAAAACAGGCAAGCATGAACATCCTTGCCTGTTCTGGAATAGAAGGGACGGTGCCCCTCTATTTCATTATTGGTTAGATTTAAGACCGTATTTTTTGTTGAAACGGTCAACACGTCCACCAGCATCCGCGAATTTCTGACGGCCAGTGTAGAATGGATGGCATTCAGAACAAACCTCAACGCGCATTTCTTCTGCTACTGAACCAGTTTCAAATTCGTTACCGCATGCACATTTCACAGTGATGGTGTTGTACTTTGGATGAATTCCTTGTTTCATTACGTTCATCTCCTTCCGCCCTGAATCATCTGAAACAGAGTAATTTATTAACGAAGATAAATATGTGATATGAGCATAAGCCTGATTAAAAGCCAGCCCCTTACCACATCCAGTTATTCAAAACACATTGATTATATTATAACAAGGTCGTCCCTATCTTGCAACCCTGTTATCTTTTTTTCGCTTCATCTGCCAGGACGTTGAAGAACTCTTCATTCGTCTTCGTCTGTTTGATTTTACGCATGAGTTTCTCGGCAAAATCAGGCTGATCCGACATGGCTTTACGGATGGCCCACAGCTTATCCAAGTGATCAGGCTGAATAAGGAGTTCTTCCTTACGCGTACCTGAACGGCGGATGTCAATGGCCGGGAAGATGCGTCGTTCAGCGAGTGAACGGTCAAGGTGAAGCTCCATGTTGCCGGTTCCTTTGAACTCTTCATAGATGACATCATCCATACGTGATCCTGTGTCAACAAGAGCCGTGGCAAGAACGGTGAGGCTTCCCCCTTCTTCGATATTCCGCGCTGCACCGAAGAAGCGCTTCGGACGGTGGAATGCTGCCGGGTCGATCCCGCCCGAGAGCGTACGTCCGCTTGGGGGAATGACGAGGTTATACGCACGTGCCAGTCGGGTGATGCTGTCCATCAGGATGATGACATCGCGCTTATGCTCCACGAGGCGCATCGCACGCTCAAGGACAAGCTCTGCTACTTTGATGTGATTCTCAGGCACTTCATCGAAGGTCGAGCTTACTACTTCCGCTTCAACGGAACGCTCGATGTCTGTCACTTCCTCAGGTCGTTCGTCGATGAGGAGGATGATCAGCTCCGCTTCCGGATGATTGGTGGTGATGGAATTGGCGATCTCCTTGATGAGCATCGTTTTACCCGCTTTAGGCGGGGCAACAACCAATCCACGCTGACCAAAACCGACAGGCGCCATCAAATCCATGATCCGCGTCGAAATTTTATTCGGTGTGGTTTCAAGTTTGATTTGACGATCAGGATATAAAGGCGTCAGCCCCGGGAAGTGGACGCGTTCTTTCGCTGCATTCGGTTCTTCCCCGTTGACCATCTCCACTTGGAGCAGTCCGAAATACCGCTCGTTCTCTTTTGGAGGGCGCACTTTCCCTGATACCTTGTCCCCATTCCTCAGATCAAAGCGTCTGATCTGTGAAGCAGAGATATAGATATCCTCCGAGCTCGGTGAATAATTGATCGGTCGAAGGAATCCGAAGCCTTCCGACTGGATGATCTCGAGCACTCCTTCCATGAAGAAGAAGCCTTCCTGTTCCGCCCTTACTTTCAGGATGGCAAAAATAAGCTCTTTTTTCGTTAATTTACTATAATATGAGACTTTGTATTGTTTGGCCAGCTCATAAAGCTCTTTCAGCTTCATATTTTCCAAGCTGGAAATCGTTAATTCTTCCATAATGACACCACGCTTTATTAATTTGTCCTTCTAAAGGGCATAGGTTTTGAGGAAATGACTGAAGAAATGATGAATGAAGCAGTTAAAATGAGTTCTAGCTGAAGTAAAAACCTTACTCATTGTACCCATACTCGTCCAATTGCGCAAGATATCGTTTTGGCCGGATGGACGATCCGTACAGGGGAAATGAAGGAAGGATATAGTGAAGAAAGGGCATGCGGCAACAGAAGTAATGAAGGGCAGAACCATTTCTGCCCTTCATTCTGTATGAGACTTATTTCATGACGAGATTCGGTTTCTTTTGAAGGCTGTGCCTTCCATCGATGAATCGTACGGTTCCGGATTTGGCACGCATGACGACCGAGTGGGTCAACCCGTAAGCGCCTTTCAGCTGAACGCCTTTCAGGAGCTCTCCATCGGTGACACCTGTAGCAGCAAAGATGGCATCATCCCCGCACACGAGATCCTCCATTCGAAGGATCTTGTCGACGTCGAGGCCCATTCCGATGCACCGTTGAAGCTCGGCATCATTCTGTGGAAGGAGCTTCCCTTGGATTTCTCCACCAAGGCACTTCAATGCGACAGCAGCGAGCACCCCTTCAGGCGCACCACCAGATCCGAAGAGGATGTCCACACCCGTATGATCAAAGGCCGTGTTCATGGCACCTGCGACATCCCCATCATTGATGAGCTTGATCCGGCATCCGACATCCCTGAGCTGCTGGATGATATGCTGATGGCGTTCACGGTTCAGGACCGTTGCCACTACATCCTCGATGTCCTTGTTCTTTGCCTTGGCAACAGCCTTCAGGTTGTCGAGGATGGATGCATTGATATCGATCTGTCCAACGGCTTCAGGTCCGACGGCAATTTTGTCCATATACATATCAGGAGCATTCAACAGATTGCCATCATCGGCTACAGCTAGGACGGCAAGTGCGTTCCAGCCACCGGAAGCGACGATATTGGTCCCTTCCAAGGGATCGACGGCTACATCCACGCGTGGACCATAGCCTGTCCCGAGCTTTTCCCCGATATAGAGCATAGGCGCTTCGTCCATCTCGCCTTCCCCGATGACGACCGTCCCTTTCATCGGTACCGTATCGAATACATCCCTCATGGCAGATGTCGCAGCGTCGTCTGCTTCATCCTTCTTACCGCGTCCCATCCAGCGAGCAGATGCAAGCGCGGCGCCTTCCGTCACCCGTACAAGTTCCATCGATAAACTTCTCTCCATGAATAAAAGCCTCCCATTCCCGTTTATGTGAGCCTTCCGCATATGAAGCGAAACAGCTTAAATTGTATAACCTAATGACAGATTTATTGTATCACATTCAAACGGGAGCGAGAGTCATTTTTCTGAAATAATTGTTTTTACGATTTTAATTGTTCCAATTCTTCCTCGGTCATCTTCTCTCTCCAGATGGTGGCTCCCAATCCTTCGAGCTTTTCGACGAGGTCGCTGTAGCCGCGGTCGATATGTTCCAAGCCCGTGACTTCCGTGACACCTTCAGCCATGAGTCCGGCAATGACAAGAGCAGCACCTGCGCGAAGGTCACTTGCCTTCACCTTGGCTCCCTGCAGTTGTACCGGTCCGTTGACGATGGCAGAACGCCCCTCGACTTTGATCGTTGCATTCATTCTCCTAAGCTCATCAATATGCTTGAAACGCGCAGAATAGATTGTATCCGTCACGACGGCTGAACCTTCCGCCCTGTTCAAGAGGGTCGTGAACGGCTGCTGGAGGTCTGTCGGAAAACCAGGGTACACGAGGGTTTTCACGTCGACGGCTTTCAGCTTGTCCGCCCTGCCGATGAAGATTTGATCATCGTTCGTCTCGACGGGTACACCCATTTCCCTGAGCTTGGCGATGACGGATTCCATATGGAGGGGAATCACATTATCGACCAATACGCCTTTACCGACGGCAGCAGCCAGGATCATGAAGGTTCCGGCCTCGATGCGATCAGGGATGATCGTGTGGCGGCAGCCGTGAAGTTCATCGACTCCATCGATCCGGATCACATCGGTACCCGCCCCTTTGATCTTCGCTCCCATATTCGATAGAAGCGTAGCCACATCGATGATTTCCGGTTCTTTGGCAGCGTTCTCGATGACCGTACGGCCTTTTGCCCGCACGGCTGCCAGCATGATGTTGATCGTAGCCCCTACGCTCACCACATCAAGGTAGATCCTGGCACCCCTGAGTTCATCCGCACGGAGATAGATCGCTCCCTGCTCATTCGTCACTTCGGCTCCCAGGGCTTCAAAGCCTTTGATATGCTGGTCGATGGGACGGGGTCCAAGGTGGCATCCCCCAGGCAGACCGATGACGGCTTTTTTGAAGCGCCCGAGCATGGCTCCCATCAAATAGTAGGAAGCGCGAAGCTTTTTCACTTTTCCGCTCGGAAGAGGCATGGACACCATGCTGGATGGATCGACATTCATTTCTCCATCTTCCCCGAGGCTGACCGTGCCCCCGATTTCCTCGAGTAGGTCCTTGAGCGTCCGTACATCCGAAATATCCGGAAGCCCTTCAATCGTCACAGGGGAATCGGCCAGAATGGTAGCCGGGATCAGGGCGACGGCGCTGTTTTTGGCACCGCTCACCTTGATCGTCCCCTCAAGCGGATAGCCGCCTGCAATTTTAAGCTTTTCCATAGTTAAACTCCCTTCCTTGCTGCACAGGTTTCAGCCCGCCAGCCAAAAGGATTAATTTTCCATAAGTGAACCGTCTAAGAAGTATTGTCTACTAGTGTATACATCTTTCGTCAAATCATGTATGATTTGCTCGAAAAAATTCCACTCTTTACTATAACGCAGAGTCAGCGGTTGTTCCAGTCTGCCAGGAACGCTTCGATTCCTTTATCCGTCAGTGGATGATGGAACAGCTGCTTGAGCACTTTAAGAGGGACAGTGGCGATATGTGCCCCCCGGAGCGCCGCTTCCGTAATATGTTGCGGATGGCGGGTAGATGCCGCTATGATTTCTGTTTCAAGACCGTGGATGGCGAAGATTTCAGCAATCTTCGATACCAGTTCAAGACCGTCATGCCCGATATCATCTAGTCTTCCTAAAAAAGGCGAAACGTAGGTAGCACCTGCACGGGCGGCCAGGAGTGCTTGGTTCGCACTGAAGATTAACGTCACATTGGTCTTGATTCCTTCTTTAGCAAAAGTAGATGCCGCCGTTAACCCATCTGGGGTCATCGGCAATTTGATTGTGATATTCGGAGCGATCTTGGCCAGTTCCAACCCTTCCTTGATCATTCCTTCGGCATCCGTCGCAATGACTTCTGCACTGACAGATCCCGGTACAAGCTCTGTGATTTCCTTGAGGCGCTCTTCAAAGGTTACCCCTTTTTCCTTTGCCACCAAAGATGGATTCGTTGTCACACCAGACACGATCCCCCAGTTGTACGCTTCTCTGATTTCGTCCATGTTCGCAGTATCAATAAAAAATTTCATTTCCCTCTCCCCCAGGTTTCGACAAAATTTTCAATCAATTTAAATGAACGGAAAGGACTGGACCAGTCGTTTCCACTGGTGCCAGTCCCATCCATCTACATTCTATACGTACCACAAAAGGGAAAAGACTAACCTGACGGCACGCTTTTCCTACTTTTGACCTTATTGATTACGCTTGGTTAGAAGAACCGAATTCACGCATTTTACCGATGACTGTCGCTTTGATTGCTTCGCGAGCAGGTCCGAGGTATTTACGTGGATCGTATACTTCAGAATCAGCAGCAAGTACTTCGCGTACTTTCTTAGCTGAAGCGATTTGGTTTTCAGTGTTCACGTTGATTTTGGCAGTTCCGAAAGAGATCGCTTTTTGGATGTCTTTTGTCGGGATACCAGTACCACCGTGAAGAACTAGAGGAACACCAGTAGCTGCTCCGATTTCTTCCATTTCTTTGAATCCAAGGTTTGGTTCACCTTTGTAAGGACCGTGAACAGAACCAAGAGCTGGAGCAAGTGTATCGATACCAGTACGTTCTACTAGTTCTTGACACTCTTTAGGGTCAGCATAGATTACGCCATCAGCGATAACGTCATCTTCTTGACCGCCCACTGTTCCAAGTTCAGCTTCAACAGAAACACCTTTTGCGTGAGCATATTCTACCACTTTAGAAGTGATTTCGATATTTTCTTCGAAAGGACCGTGTGAAGCATCGATCATAACAGATGTGAAGCCAGCGTCGATCGCTTCTTTACATTTATCGAAGCTTGAACCGTGGTCCAAGTGGATCGCAACAGGTACAGTGATGTTCAAGTCTTCCATAAGACCTTCAACAATCTTCACGACTGTTTTGAATCCGCTCATGTAACGTGCCGCACCTTCAGAAACACCTAGAATGACAGGTGATTTCTCTTCTTCTGCAGCTTGCAGGATCGCTTGAGTGAACTCAAGGTTGTTCAGGTTGAACTGACCAACTGCATAGTTTTTTTCTTTTGCTTGAATAAGCATGTCTTTCATAGACACTAAAGGCATGACTGTTTCCTCCTTTTATCCGTCAGTATACCATCCTATCTGGAGATGGCGGTGTTAGTTATAGCACCACGTGACATTGTTTACAATTTCACTTGTATCATACCAAAACAGAATAGATTTTACCAACAGAGAAGACGAAATGCTAAAAATACTACTATTTTTATTTTTCTAACAAATTTTAGGCAGGGATGTACTGTTTGACGGCCCGTCGGATGTCGTCGATATCAAACGGCTTCGCGAAATGTGTTAGAGCCCCAAGGTCTTTCGCCTCTTGGATCATATCAAGCTCACCATAGGCGGTCATGATGATGACCCTGATCCCATCGTCCTTTTGCTTCATCCGTTTCAGGATTTCGATTCCATCCATTCCAGGTATTTTCATATCAAGGAGGACAAGGTCGGGGGAATGCTGATCGACAATTTCCAGTGCCTGTATCCCGTTCGCAGCCTGGAATGTTTGATATCCTTCCTTTTGAAGTACCTCATTCAATAGAATCCTGATACCAAATTGATCGTCCACGATAAGTATTTTCTCGTTCATAAAGCCCTATCCCCTCCGTTTATGGTGTCGGTATGTAAAAACGCTCCTTCACTGATGCCCAACTTTTATTATAAGTAATTCTCTGCCAAAGGGGAATATCCTTCTCTTCCACAACATTTTACTTCTCCACACGTCCCATTTATAATGACGTATAGTCCATTACTCGAAAATAAGGAGAATCCACATATTATGATCAAGATGTTCACGACACAGCTGACCGGTCTCTTTCAGCGGATTTCCGGCAAGCAGGAATTCGAAATCGAAGACTCTTCCCGTCTACTGGCCCAGGCTGCCATAGGAGAGGGCACGATTTATATACAGGCATTCGGTGAAATGGAAGGCGTGGCCGCAGAGGCCATTTCCGGTGCGGAGCCCCTGCCTTCAGCTGCAAGGTATCACGAAGACGTCGAGCTGACGGAAGCCGACCGCGTCCTCATTGTCACCAGGCTTTCCACTGATGAAGAAGCCGTGACCTTCGCCCGCGGTCTCGCAGAAAAAGGCATCCCGTCCGTAGGGATTTCCGGTATGGTGCCCGGAGATGGAAGCCTCGAGGAGATCTGTGACTTCCACGTTGATACGAAAGTCATCAAAGGGCTCCTTCCCGGGGAAGAAATCGGGGAAAGGGTCAGCTTCCCTTCAAGCATGGCTGCCCTCTATATTTATTTCGCTCTATCGTTCCTGATCAAAGAGATTCTATCAGAATATGAAGAATGAAATCGTCCCGCCTGATGATGGCGGGACGATTTTTTATGCACTCCGAAGTTTCCTTGCGTGGATGTAGGTGACCGCGAGCGCAAGCACAAGGACGCTCCCCTTGATGATCTCAAACGCATAGTAGGGAAGATTCATCATGGTGAGTCCATTGAGGAGGACGCCGATGAGGGCTGCCCCGAAGAAGGTGCCCAGCACATTCGGCTTCCCGGCACCGAGGACCGAGAACCCTACGAAGACCGCGGCAACGGCTTCCATCAGAAGCGGAGCCCCGGCATCGATCTGACCGGAACCGACCCTGGCAGTGAACAGGACGCCTCCGATCGAGGCGAACACGCCCGATGCGACATAGGCCAACACCTTCACCCGTTTGACAGGGATCCCCGACAGCCTCGATGCTTCCACATTCCCGCCAGTCATATAAAGGACCCTCCCCCATCTGGTGAAATGAAGGATGGCGTACACGATCGCAACGAGGACGAGCATGATCCAGACCGGTACCGGGAGCCCGAGCCATTTCCCCTGGCCGATGAAGAGGAAGGCATCCGAGAACTCTCCCGGGGCCGTTCCGCCTTTCGACATGGGCATGTGACTGTAGATCGAATAGCCTTCTGTATAGGTCCGGTGAAGCCCGGAAATGATGTACATTGCCCCGAGGGTCGCCAGGAGGTCTGGAATCCCGATCTTGACGATGAGAAAGGAGTTGAATAGACCGACAAGAGCCCCTACGGCAATCGGCAGGAGGATGACCAGCCAGAGAGGCGCCTCATACCATACCATCAGGGAGGCGGTAATGACGGTTGACAGAGAAACCGTGGAACCGACGGACAAGTCGAACCCGTCGACGGCCAGCGTAAAGGTCACGCCAATTGCAACCAGGGTAACAATGGAAATCGACCTGAGGATATCCGAGATGTTTCCATATGTGAAAAACACCGGATTATACAAACTGAAAAAAATCAAAATGATGACCATCATGGCGATGGCCCCGTATTTAAACAAATAGTCGAGCGTCTTCACGTGTGTCCTTCCCTCCTGAAGCGTAGTACAAAATCGTCTCCTGGGTTGCTTCTTCCCTGGTCAATTCCTTCACGACCTCCCCGTCGTACATGACCAGGATGCGATCAGAAATCGCCATGATCTCCTGCAGTTCACAGGAGAAGTACAGGATCCCCTTCCCTTTTTCCGCAAGGGACTGGATCAAGTGGAAAATCTCTTTTTTTGCCCCAACGTCCACCCCTTTGGTGGGCTCATCGAACAATAACAGGGATGCATCCATGGTGAGCCACTTCCCGATGGCCACCTTTTGTTGATTACCCCCGCTCAAATAGTGGGCATGCAGGCTGTCACTGGACGCCTTGATGCCAAGGGATGCAATGACTTCCCGTGACATCTCCCTTTCCTTTTCCTTATTGATCCATAGGTTCTTTGAAATGGATCGTAAAGCCGGGAAGCTCAGATTCTTCCGGATGGACTCATGGACGAACAAGCCCTCCTTCCTCCGTTCTTCCGGTACCAGCGCAAGACCGTTACGGACCGCATCCACAGGGCTGGAGTGGCCGATCTCTTTTCCCTTCAGCTTGAATCGGCCTTTGGCTGGCACGGCCCCGAAGAGCGACTTGGCAAGTTCGGTCTTGCCTGCGCCGACAAGCCCGGCCACGCCTACGATCTCCCCTTCACGTACGGTGAGCGATATATCCTTCAGCAACGCACCATCCGAGACACCACTTGCCTCGAATAATACGTCACCGGTCACCGACTGATTCCGGTTGAACTCCTCTTTGTATGTCCCCCCGATCATCGCTTCGACGATGGCCCTCGGCGTGACTTCCTGCGTTTCGTACGTTCCCACCGTGCCTCCGTCCTTCATGACCGTGATGCGGTCGGAGATCTGGAAGACTTCCGGCAGCCGGTGGGAAATGAAGATGATGGCAACGCCAGACGCCTTCAACTCTTCAATGACACGGAACAGTTTTTCTGTTTCCGTAGAGCTGAGGGGGGCAGTGGGCTCATCCAATATCAGGACCTTGGCATCCCTCAGGAGGCACCTCGTCAATAAAATCATCTGTTTATCCGCAAGACTGAGCCTGCCCACCGGTTCCTGCAAAGGGATCGATTCATGCTTGATCCGCTTCAACCCTTCCCCCGCCTTTTTCTCCATCGCTTTCTTCCGGATGAAGAAGGATCCTCCCGGGGAAAAATCGTCCAACAGGATATTTTCCATGGCACTCAACCCGGCTATGAGCGCCGTGTCGACTTCCTGATACACACAGTGGATCCCATGGTCCTTTGCTTCCTTAGGCGTGCGGCATGTCACCTTCTCACCGTTCAGGCGGATCTCCCCTTCATCCTGCTCATACGCGCCGGACAGGATTTTCATCAGGGTACTTTTCCCTGCACCGTTTGCCCCCAAGAGCGCATGCACTTCTCCTGCCCTTACTTCAAAAGAAGCCTCCTTCAGTGCCTGCACCCCGGCAAACGCTTTGTTCATCTTCACCATTTCCACTACAGCAGACACATCGTCCACTCCTTTACGATTCAAATGATGCCTCGAGCTTCTTCAACTCGTTGGAATACCCTTGTTCGCTCGCCCCCCAGCCGTCGATATGCTCACTCAATTGATCGGTGGTGATCGTTTCTTCCGGAAGCTGCTCTTTCTCGACGAAGACCGGTTCAAGCTTCACCGTTTGAGGCGTTTCCTCCCCGTCAAGCTTTTGGTAAAGGAAGCGGACCTGCACGCGGCCGATATCCTTCGGGTCCACTGCTGCGGACGCCACCCATGGGCTTCCTTCTTTCTGGATGATCTGGAGATCTTCGTCGCTCATATCGATTCCGTACACCTTGATCTCGTTTCTCCCTGCCGCTTCGATGGCACGGACGGCCCCTTTGGCGAATTCATCCCACGCGGCCCATACCGCATCGATTTCTCCTTTCGGATACTGCTTCAGGATCGCTTCCATCTGTGCCTGGGTATCCAGGGCCGTGTTGTTGGTCGCCGCTCCGAATGCAGCCACTTCTTTGATATCCGGGTTCTCTTTCAGGAACTCCTGATACGCGACTTGACGCCTTTCCATCGGAGCGAATCCTGCCACCCAGATTTTCACGATATTCCCCTTGCCTCCAAGCTCATCAGAGAGTTTGGAAAGGGTCTGTTCCGCCATCTGCTGATCCCCCTGTTCAAGGACGGTCACACCATCCGATTCCACATCGGCATCAAACACGACGACCGGTATCTTGGCCTCTTTTGCTTTTTCCACTCCTGATTGCAACGCTTCCTTCGTGCCGTGGTCAATGAGGATCCCATCAAACTTCTGGTTGATGGCCGCATCCAGATTCGAAGACATTTTGGCCAAGTCCCCTTCAGAAGTGAATACCTGTACTTCCCCGCCGAATTTCTTCACCTGCTCTTTTACTCCTTCAATATACTGGGCCGAGAACGTCCCCAGGTTGATCTGCATGATCAAGGCAATCTTCTTCCCTGCCAGCGGGTGCTCGGACGTCCCCTGCTTTTCTTCCCCTTTGGATTCTGACGATACGTTCGGCTGACAGGCAGCCAGTGTGATGAGTAGTGTCGCAAATAAGAGTACTGATAAAACCTTTTTCATTCTCTCTTCTCCTTCCGGGATCTTCCCGCCTCATTTTTTCTCTACAAAAATAAAAACCTCTTTTCCTGAGGAAAAGAGGTGTATGTACGGATGAACGCACTCTTATCACTCAGGAATCACATCCTGCAGGTCTTAGCACCTTTCCGTGTATACGGTAGGTTGCCGGGCATCATCGGGCCAGTCCCTCTGCCAACTCTTTATAAGAGAAAACTATGAAATTTTGATTACATATTGGATATCTTAACGAGGTGAGTGAATATTGTCAATATTCTTTTTGGAATTCTATAAGTTTAAAGCCTAATCGTTCTCTCCTTCAAAAAGCAATGAACAGGAACGGGGGGCGTTCCCTTTCGCTGCAGGGACTTGATTTCCACGGGGAGGCAGTCGAGACACTTCCGCTTCCGTCCACTTTGTGGTGACTATTACGTATGAATAAACCACTGAAAGGGTGGTTAGATGGTCCACGGGGTTTTCTAAGTTAGCATTCAGCTATTCTATGGTGAGTGGTGCGGCACGTTGGATGGAGTGAACGATGGGTTATTTCAAGAAAAGGAGGGGCGATTTTTGCCGACTGGATCAAAAATGGGTGTAGCGGGGCTATGATGGGGCTCTTTCATCCCTTAATTTGTAGAAAATCCAATCATTTTTCACCATTCCCATCCCTTTTACCTCTCCACCAACCCATTTATTACCGACTTTTTCATTTTTATTTTCAACTTCTGGAGTTTTTCTACCGACTTTCAACTTTTTATTACCAACTTCCGCTTTTTTATCGAAATCTACTGACAACTTTGACGGGTTATTTTCAACTTGGAAGCTTTATGATCAACTACCAACTTTTATAATCGACTTCCGACCCTTATTACCAACTTCCCCCTGCCCCTACTCCATCCCTTCCCCACCACCCTTCTCTTCCAAAGCAAAAGAAGATGTGATCCTTTTAAACGTGTCAATTCACAAAAAAACCGCCGGCATAAGCCGGCGGCGTTCATGATCGTGATCAGTTTTCTCCGTAAGCAAGCGTCGCTTCGATGAAATCTCTGAAGAGAGGCTGCGGACGTGTCGGGCGGGATGTGAATTCCGGGTGGAACTGGGAAGCGACGAACCATGGGTGGTCGCTAAGCTCGATGACTTCCACAAGACGTCCGTCCGGGCTTGTTCCTGAGAAGACAAATCCTGCTTTCTCCATTTGCTCACGGTAGTGATTGTTGAATTCGAAACGGTGGCGATGGCGCTCATACACCACTTCTCCATCATAGGCTGCATAGGCTTTTGAGCCTTCAGTCAGCTTACAAGGGTAAAGTCCGAGGCGGAGTGTCCCACCAAGGTCTTCAATATCCTTTTGCTCAGGCAGAAGGTCGATGATCGGATGCGGTGTATCAGGATTCAATTCTGCAGAATGTGCGCCTTCCAGTCCAAGGACGTTACGTGCATATTCTACGGAAGCAAGCTGCATGCCAAGGCAGATTCCAAGGAACGGAACTTTGTTCTCACGTGCATACTGGGTTGCCACGATCTTCCCTTCGACACCGCGGTCGCCGAATCCTCCAGGGACAAGGATCCCATCGGCATCAGCCAGTTGTTCTTGAACGTTCTCTTTATTGATGAGCTCTGAGTTCAACCATTTCACTTGGATGTCGCTGTCGAAATGGTACCCGGCATGGCGGAGTGCTTCCACAACGGAAATGTACGCATCTTGAAGCTCTACATATTTACCGACAAGGGCGATCGTCGTTTTGCGCGATAGGTTGCGGACGCGTTCAACGAGCTCTGTCCATTCGGTCATATCAGGCTCATGGCATTCAAGCTTAAGGTGCTGACACGTGAGTTCATCGAGCTTTTGCTCCTGTAGGGATAGTGGGATGGAGTATAGGGTGTCGGCATCTGTTGCTTCGATGACCGCATGCTTGTCGATGTCACAGAACAGGGCGATCTTGTCCTTCATGTCTTGAGTCATCGGCATTTCTGCACGGACAACGATGACATTCGGCTGGATTCCCAGGCTGCGAAGTTCTTTCACGCTGTGTTGCGTCGGTTTTGTTTTCATTTCACCCGCTGCTTTGATGTAAGGAACAAGCGTACAGTGGATGTACATGACGTTGTCGCGACCCACATCACTCTTGATTTGACGGATGGCTTCAAGGAATGGAAGGGATTCGATATCCCCAACCGTTCCGCCGATTTCCGTGATGACGACATCGGAGTTCGTTTCACGGCCGGCACGGTATACGCGCTCTTTGATTTCATTCGTGATGTGAGGGATGACTTGAACCGTCCCCCCAAGATAATCGCCTCGACGCTCTTTTTTCAGGACCGCAGAGTAGATTTTCCCTGTTGTCACAGAGCTGTATTTTGTCAGGTTGATGTCGACGAAGCGCTCATAGTGACCAAGGTCAAGGTCCGTCTCGGCGCCATCATCGGTTACGAATACTTCCCCGTGCTGATACGGGCTCATCGTTCCCGGATCCACGTTGATGTATGGATCGAATTTTTGGATCGTGACGCTGATGCCACGATTTTTCAACAATCTGCCAAGGGACGCTGCTGTGATCCCTTTCCCTAGTGACGACACTACGCCGCCTGTTACGAAAATATACTTAGTCATGTATATGTCCCCCTTCAAGAATATAGTTTGTTCAAAAAAAGTAGAGGGTGTCTCTTATGTACGCACGCCATGGGTTTATCATGTTCAAAGTACGGGAAGTCCATTCTTTGAATTATTCCATGGCATCATCGTTAAAAAGACAGCCTCTTTTTTTCGTTATACATGAGATTATAAGGGGTGAGGCGAAATCCGCCCCGATACGCCCGTCTTCCGGGATCATTCCCGGAAAAAAATAAAAAACGCCCCGCTTACAAATCGTAAGGGGAGCGTTGATATACTCGATCAGTCCTCTTTTGAGGAGCCCAAATAAAATACTACCTTCCTCAAAGGAAGAAGTCAAGCATAGAATTCAGGACATGGGATGGAGAGATTACTTGTTCTCCTCTTCCTCGTCTTCTTCGAGATCTTCTTCATCTTCATCATCTTCATCAAACTCATCGATATCCAGATCTTCTTCTTCTTCCAGATCTTCCACGTCGTCCGCATCTTCTTCATCCAGATCGTCATCGTCTGTAAGATCGTCTTCTTCTGTATCATCAAGGTCGTCGAAATCAAGGTCTTCATCTTCAAGATCATCGAATTCGTCCAGATCAAGATCGTCTTCATCGGTTTTCTTCGCTTTTTTCTTTTTGGCAGATGATTTCATCGTAGGAACGGTTTCTTCCTCGATTTGATCGACTGGATACCACTCCCTGAGTCCCCAACGATTATCACCAAGGGCCAGGAACTGACCGTCGATGTTGAGGTCCGTATAGAACTGGGCAAGTCTTGATTTCACTTCTTCTTTTGACGCACCTGTCAGACTAGTGATTTCATCAAGGATTTCCTGGAAACCAAGGGCCTGCTTTCTTTCTTTCAAGATGGCGTGGGCAAGCTCGATAAATGCTGTTTGACGCAATTCTTCTTTGGATAATTGCTTTAGACTCAATGTACGCACTTCCTTTCTCTATTTAAACAATCTACTAGGTAGAATAAAAAAGGGCAAAAATTGTCCATTATCAGGTTTAGACCATATTCACCATTATAAACAAATTACAAGTCTTTATGCTAGAATTATCTAGATTTTACCGAACATTTTCTTCGGAAGGTCAGGGCTGTCAGCTTCATGACCGATTCATGGGAATACGCTCATCTTATAGTTTCTAAAGAAAGATGGCAAGCACTCATCCCCCAAAGGATAAAAAAACCGAACTCTGCGCCCGGGTGAGATGGGCGCAGCCGTTCGGATGCATACGTTTTTACATATTTCGGCGGTATTGCCCGCCGACTTCATAAAGGGCTCTTGTAATTTGACCGAGGCTCGCCACTTTGACCGTCTCCATCAGCTCTTCGAAAATATTCCCGCCTTCAACGGCAGACATCTTCAAGCGCTTGAGCGCTTCTTCCGTCTTGTCGCCATGGCCCTGCTGGAACGCTTTGAGATTGCGAATCTGGGTTTCTTTCTCTTCCTTGGTTGCACGGGCAAGTTCCATCCCGTCCACATCCTCTTCAGAAGGAGGATTCGGATTGAGATACGTGTTCACTCCGACGATCGGAAGCTCACCGGAATGCTTCTTCATTTCATAGAACATGGACTCTTCCTGGATCTTACCGCGCTGATACTGGGTTTCCATGGCTCCTAGGACGCCCCCGCGATCATTGATGCGGTCGAACTCTGCGAGCACCATTTCCTCGACCAGATCCGTCAGCTCCTCCACGATGAAGGCTCCCTGAAGTGGATTTTCATTCTTCGAGAGACCGTGCTCCTTCGTGATGATCATCTGGATCGCCATGGCCCGGCGGACCGATTCCTCCGTAGGCGTCGTGATGGCTTCATCATACGCGTTGGTATGAAGGGAGTTACAGTTATCCTGAAGGGCCATGAGCGCCTGTAAGGTCGTGCGGATATCATTGAAGTCGATCTCCTGTGCGTGAAGCGACCTTCCTGACGTCTGAATGTGATACTTCAGCTTCTGGCTGCGCTCGTTCGCTCCGTATTTATCCCTCATGACCGTCGACCAGATCCGTCTTGCCACACGGCCGATGACCGTATACTCAGGATCCAATCCGTTGGAGAAGAAGAAGGAAAGATTCGGTGCAAATGCATTGATATCCATTCCCCTGCTGAGGTAGTACTCGACATACGTGAATCCATTGGCGAGGGTGAAGGCAAGCTGCGAAATCGGATTCGCTCCCGCTTCGGCGATATGATAGCCGGAGATGGAAACAGAATAATAGTTCCTCACCTTATGATCGATGAAGTACTGCTGGATATCCCCCATCATCCTGAGGGCGAACTCCGTGGAGAAGATACATGTATTCTGCCCCTGGTCCTCCTTCAGGATATCCGCCTGGACGGTGCCGCGTACGACACTCAAGGTCTCTTCCCGGACGTTTGCATACTCCTCGACGGTGAGGATGCGCCCAAGCTCTTCTTCTTTGATCTTGATCTGCTGATCGATGGCTGTATTCATGTACATGGCAAGGATGATCGGTGCCGGACCGTTGATTGTCATGGAGACCGATGTGGACGGGGCACAAAGATCGAATCCTGCATACAGCTTCTTCATATCTTCAAGGGTACAGATGCTGACGCCGCTCTCCCCTACTTTCCCGTAGATATCGGGACGGTGATCGGGATCCTCCCCGTAAAGGGTGACGGAATCGAATGCCGTACTGAGACGCTTGGCGTCATCATCTTTGGACAGGTAGTGAAAACGGCGGTTCGTCCGTTCAGGTGTCCCTTCTCCTGCAAATTGTCGCTTTGGATCTTCCCCTTTTCGCTTGAACGGGAACACACCCGCCGTGTACGGGAACGAGCCCGGTACATTTTCTTTATACACCCATTCAAGGATCTGCCCGTAATCCTTATATCTCGGGAGGGCGACCTTCGGGATGCTCAGGCCGGATAAGCTTTTGGTTTTGAGCTCAGTCACGATTTCACGATCGCGGACCTTCGTGACGAATGAGTCTTTGCTGTATGTTTCCTTGAGGTTCTCCCATCCTCCCAGGATCTCCTTCGATTGCTCCGTCAGTTTCTTTTCCACCTCGTCTTTCAACGTGGTGAGGGAGGTCGTGACATCCCCTTGTTCCCCAACGGCTTCAATGGCCCCCTCGAGCTGGAAGAGACGGCGGGCAAGATCGGACTGCTCCTCTGCTTTCCTGTGATAATTCCGGACCGTTTCAGCGATTTCCCTCAAATAGTAACGGCGGTCGTTCGGGATGATGACGTTTTGTTTTTCCACGTCCACATTCTTCGAAAATCCTGTTTCCCATCCGAGGTTCATCTTGCCGTTTACGGTATCGACGACAGCAGCAAACAGGGCGTTTGTTCCGGGATCATTGAACTGACTTGCGATGGTGCCGTATACCGGCATCTCATCGAGGTCCTGATCGAATAATAGATGGCTCCGCTGATACTGCTTTTGCACCTGCCTCCGCGCATCTTCTGATCCTTTGCGTTCGAACTTGTTGATGACGATTAGGTCCGCGTAATCGATCATATCAATCTTTTCCAGCTGTGATGGTGCACCGAACTCGCTTGTCATCACGTACATGGACAGATCACAGATTTCTGCGATTTCAGCATCCCCCTGGCCGATACCGCTCGTTTCCACCACGACAAGATCGTAGCCTGCCGCTTTCACGACATTGATCGCGTCTTGGATGGCGAGGGAAAGCTCGGTCCTGGAACCGCGCGTGGCAAGACTTCTCATGTACACTCTCGGGTTAAAGATGGCGTTCATCCGGATCCTGTCACCTAGGAGTGCCCCGCCTGTCTTCTGTTTCGTCGGATCGATGGACAAGACCGCGATCTTCTTCTCTGGCAGTTCGTTCAGGAAGCGGCGGATCAGTTCATCCGTGAGGGAACTTTTTCCGGCTCCCCCCGTTCCCGTGATTCCAAGGACCGGTACTTTGCTTGCGAGACCTTTGATTTCCGTGAAGACCGATTGAGCGGCTGCTGCCACTTCCTCTTTGGCACCGACCTGGTACTCAGCGAGTGAAATCAACCTGGAGATCGCATTGACGCTCCCACCTGCGAGATTTTCCACTTCCTTACTTTCCGTCCCTTTGATCGTCGGGTAGTCGCATTCCTCGATCATCCGGTTGATCATCCCTTGAAGGCCCTGTGTCCTTCCGTCTTCCGGTGAGAAGATCCGGGCGATGCCGTACTCATGAAGTTCCTTGATCTCCTTCGGGATGATGACGCCGCCACCGCCACCGTAGATGCGGATATGGCCGGCACCCCTCTCGTTTAAAAGATCATACATGTATTTGAAATATTCGACGTGTCCACCCTGGTAAGAGGAGATGGCGATACCCTGAACATCTTCTTGGATGGCTGCATTGACGACTTCTTCCACGGACCGGTTATGCCCAAGATGGATGACTTCCGCCCCGCTTGCCTGGATGATCCTCCGCATTATGTTGATCGACGCATCATGTCCGTCAAACAGGCTCGATGCCGTGACGAAGCGGACATGGTGCTTTGGCTTATAGATCTCTACCGTGCTCATATGACTCCCCCTGTTCTTCCATGTGTCTCATATCCTACGACTCCTGCGAACAGCAGATCGATTTGAAGATTCATATAGTCTTCCAATGAAAAGCGCTTTTGGAGCGCCCAGCGGCGGAATCCCCACATCTGCCCCTGGACGAAGACATTCTGTGCAAGGAGATGGATCCGCTCTGAATCCAGATCCAGTCGTCCCCTGTCTACACAGCTTTGGATGAGCCCTTCTACCATGCCGACCATTTCCATCTCTTTTTTCAAAACGTACGGCAGGGCGTCTTTCGACAGCGACTTCGCTTCCTGATACATGACAAGCACCTCATCCTGCATCCGGTCCATCACCTGGAAGTAATGGGCGATGCCAAGCTTCAGGCTCTCCATCGTCCCTTCTCCCACATCCAATTCTTCCAGCTCCAATCTTACTTGTTCATAGATCCTGTCGCAGACAAGATACAGCACATCTTCCTTTGTCCGTATATATTCATAGAGCGTTCCGATACTGAATCCGGCGGCCTTTGCAATCTCTCTTGTCGTGGTGCGATGAAACCCCTTTTGTTTAAATAGTGAGACAGCCCCTTTGATCATTTGATCCCGCCTCTTCTCTACCAAACGTTCATCCTTGACCGACGCATGGACTTCTCTTTTGTCTTTCACTACAATCGACCGCCTTCCCGTGCTTTATGACCCCTTAACCCCTTTGTTTCTCTTTATTTCGTTACCATCCGTGAGATGACGAGGCGTTGGATTTCCTGCGTTCCCTCATAGATTTGTGTGATTTTCGCATCCCTCATGAACCGTTCCACCGGGTAGTCTTTCGTATAGCCGTACCCACCGAAGATCTGGACGGCTTCTGTCGTCACCTTCATGGCTGTATCCCCTGCCATCAATTTTGACATGGCCGATTCTTTCCCGTATGGAAGGCCTTCCGACTCGAGCCAGGCTGCTTGATAGGTCAGGAGTCTGGATGCCTCGATGCTGGTCGCCATATCAGCAATCTTGAAGGAAATTCCTTGATTCGCAGCAATCGGCTTCCCGAACTGTTCCCTTTCCTTCGCATAGTCAACGGACGCATCGAGGGCACCCTGGGCAATCCCCACTGCCTGGGCCGCGATGCCGTTCCTGCCTCCATCAAGGGTCATCATGGCGATCTTGAAGCCTTCCCCTTCTTTTCCGAGAAGGTTTTCCTTCGGTACTTTGCAGTCTTCAAAGATGATTTCCGTCGTCGGTGAAGAGCGGATTCCGAGCTTCTTCTCTTTTTTCCCTACTGAGAAACCTGGGAAATCCTTCTCGACGATGAAGGCACTCGTTCCGCGCTGACGCTGTGATGGATCGGTCAGGGCGAATACGATGTAGGTATCGGCGATGCCGCCGTTCGTGATGAAGATCTTCGAGCCGTTCAACACGTAGTGGTCCCCATCAAGGCGTGCAGTCGTCTTCATACCGCCCGCATCTGATCCCGATGCCGGCTCCGTGAGACCGTATGCCCCGATTTTCTCCCCTTGTGCCATCGGCCGGAGATATTTCTGTTTCTGTTCTTCCGTACCGAATTTATAGACCGGCCACCCGGCAAGGGACGTATGGGCGGAGAGCGTCACCCCGATCGATGCGCACACCCTGGAGAGCTCTTCTACTGCGATGCAATAGGCGAGGAAGTCACTTCCGATACCGCCATATTCCTCCGGCCAGGGAATGCCCGTCAGTCCGAGTTCGGCCATCTTATGGAAAAGCTCCATATCGAAGCGCTCTTCTTCATCTCTCTCAGCAGCCGTCGGCGCCACTTCGTTCCTGGCAAAATCGCGGACCATCTTCCGGATCATTTCATGCTCTTCGGATAATTTGAAATTCATCTTCGTTCCCCCATCTCATGATTGTTAAACAAGCAGGTGCTTCCCGATCACCATCCGCTGGATCTCGCTCGTACCTTCGTAGATTTCCGTCACTTTGGCATCCCGGAAGAGCCTCTCCACGGGATATTCCTTCGTATAGCCGTACCCTCCGTAAACCTGGATCGCTTCCGTCGAAACGTCGACGGCGGCTTTTGAGGCGAATAACTTGGCCATGCTCGCTTCCTTGCCACAGGAGACTCCCCGCGAACGGAGATCAGCCGCCCGGTATACAAGAAGCTTCGATGCTTCCACGGCCGTTGCCATATCGGCAAGTTTAAAGCCGATACCCTGCTGGGCGGCGATCGGCTTCCCGAACTGCGCGCGCTCTTTAGCGTAAGCCGTTGAGAAATCGAACGCGGCTTCAGCGATCCCAAGAGCCTGGGCCGCAATGCCGATGCGGCCGACATCAAGGTTGTTCATGGCGATCCTGAATCCGTCCCCGCGCTTGCCGAGAAGATTCCCGGCAGGTACCTTCATGTCTTCAAACGTCAGCTGGACCGTCCGTGATCCGTGGAGCCCCATCTTATGTTCGTCCTTCCCGATCACGAGCCCTTCCGTCCCTTTCTCGACGATAAAGGCCGAGACGCCGCGGCTTCCCATATCGGGATCCGTCACGGCGAACACGATGTACGTATCCGCTTCCCCGCCATTCGTGATGAAGACCTTGGAGCCGTTCAACACAAAGTGATCACCCCGGTCTTCAGCCTTCGTTTTCAAGCTCTTTGCATCGGATCCCGCACTCGGCTCCGTCAGGCAGAATGCACCCAGGTATTCCCCGCTGGCAAGCTTCGGGATATAGGTTTGTTTCTGTTCTTCCGTACCGAAATAGAGGATCGGATTCGTGCCGACCGACGTATGGACCGACAGGATGACCCCGATTGTGGCGCTCACCCTCGACAGCTCATGGATGGCGATGATATAAGAGGTGAAATCCATCCCTGCGCCTCCATACTCTTCAGGGATCGTGATCCCCATCAACCCGAGTTCTGCCATCTTGTTCAGGATCTCCCGGGGAAACTCCCCAGCTTCCATCCTCTCGATGAATGGACTGATCTCAGAATCAGCAAAGTCCCTTACCATCTTCCTCATCATCTTCTGCTCTTCTGTGAAACGAAGTTCCATGCTTCATTCCTCCCTGTTGTATGGCCTATGGGACTCAATATTCGTAGAAGCCTCTTCCTGTCTTGCGTCCAAGCCAGCCTGCCTTGACATATTTCCTGAGCAGCGGACATGGACGGTACTTGTCGTCGCCGAACCCTTCATGGAGTGTTTCCATGATGTACAGGCATGTATCGAGTCCGATGAAGTCTGCCAACGTAAGCGGGCCCATCGGGTGATTCATTCCGAGCTTCATCACACTGTCGATGTCTTCCTTGCTTGCGACCCCTTCATACAAGGTGTAGACCGCCTCATTGATCATGGGCATGAGGATCCGGTTTGCCACGAACCCTGGGAAGTCTTCCACTTCAACCGGCGTCTTCTGGAGCTTGTTCGTCATGTCTTCGATGGCTGCATACACTTCGTCTGAAGTGGCCAGACCCCTGATGATCTCAACGAGCTTCATGACCGGCACAGGATTCATGAAGTGCATCCCGATCACCTGTTGAGGACGATTGGTCGCAGCAGCAATCTCGGTGATGGGAAGGGATGATGTATTCGTCGCAAGGATCGTATGCTCCGGCGCAATTTCATCAAGCTGAGCGAAGATCGTCTTCTTGATGTCCATGTTCTCAACAGCCGCCTCGATTATAAGGTCCACCCCTTTGGCATCTTGTAGGTCTGTGGAGGAACTCAGTCTTCCTGTCGTCTGATCTTTCTCATCCGCAGACATCCTGCCCTTCTCTACGGCGCGAGCGAGATTCTTCTCGATGGATGATAGACCCCTCTCGACGAATTCCCCTTTCAAATCGTTCAGTGTCACGTCATATCCTGCCTGGGCACATACCTGGGCGATTCCTGATCCCATTTGACCCGCTCCGATTACCATTACCTTTTGAATCGACACACTCATTTCCCCCTTTTTGGATTTCCTCACTTCTTCGGTACCTCAATCATGACGGCATCTCCCTGGCCGCCTCCACTGCAGATGGAAGCAATCCCGATTCCGCCTCCACGTCTTCTCAGTTCATATGCAAGGGTCAGGATGATCCTGGCTCCGCTGGCCCCGATCGGATGACCGAGGGCTACTGCCCCTCCATTGACATTCACTTTTTCTTTATCAAGACCGGCGATCTTGGCGCTGGTCAATGCCACTGCCGCAAATGCTTCATTGATTTCGAACAAATCGATCTCTTCCAATCTCTTGCCTGTTTTCTCAAGCAGCCCGTTGATGACGAGTCCCGGAGTTTGAGGGAAATCCTTTGCCTCCACGGCTACGGCATGGGAGCCGATGATCGTGGCAAGGGGTTCCTTCCCTTCTTTCCCGGCCCGCTCTTCGCTCATCAGGACCATGGCGCATGCTCCGTCGTTGACTCCCGGCGCATTTCCCGCCGTGATGCTCCCATCGTGATCGAACACCGGTGAAAGCTTCGATAGCGCCTCGAGGGACGTACTCTTTCTCGGTGCTTCATCCTGAGAGATCACCAATGGCTCTCCCCTTCTCTGCGGAACGGAGACCGGTACGATTTCTTCCGACAGCAGTCCAGAAGCTTCCACGGCTCGCTGATGACTGCGCAGCGCCCACTCGTCCTGTTCTTCCCTTGAGAGATCGAATTCCTTTGCGGTTGAATTTCCGTAGGTACCCATGTGGACCCCATTGAAGCTGCAGGTCAGACCGTCATGGACCATGAGATCCTTCACGCTCGAGTCACCCATCTTATAGCCCCAGCGTGCTTTCGGGAGAAGGTAGGGAGCGTTGGACATGGATTCCATCCCGCCTGCGACGATGACTTCCCCGTCCCCGGCACGGATGATCTGATCACCGAACGTCACACTCCTCATTCCGGATGCGCACACCTTATTGATCGTCTCGGTCCTGACCTCCCACGGAAGTCCGGCATGTCTCGCCGCCTGTCGGGAAGGGATCTGACCCTGCCCTCCCTGGAGTACGCTGCCGAGGATCACTTCTTCGACGTCTGCCGGGCTGACCCCGGAGCGCTCCAGTGCTTCCTTGACGGCCAATCCACCGAGTTCCGAAGCCGTAAAACCGCTCAATCCGCCCCCGAATTTACCGAACGGGGTCCTTGCCCCTTCCACTATGACTGTTCTGCCCATCTCCATCGCTCCCTCTCTTCTTTGTATACGCTTACAATATTGTTGAAATAAAAAAGCTGACGACTGAACGCTCGCTCACCAACTGATCAAATGAAGAGGGACTGAAAACGTCCCTCCTTCTTCATTGTACTTGAAATTAATTCCTTTTCAAACCTTTTTTACTAGATTAAGAGGCGGCTTGATCCGGACCGCTTCCACAAACGGCTTTCTCAAGCAGTTCTGCTACATCCAGGGTCGATACCGTTTCTTCCACTTCCTTTGCCTTCGTCCCATCAGACAGCATGGTGAGGCAATATGGACAGCCGGAAGAGATGACAGAAGGTGCGACAGCAAGCGCCTGCTCTGTACGCGATACGTTCACGCGGTGCCCTGCGTCTTCCTCCATCCACATGAGTCCGCCACCGGCTCCGCAGCACATGCCTTTTTCACGATTCCGGTCCATTTCAACCAACGTCACGCCGGAAATGGCTTTGAGGATCTCACGCGGCGGATCATATACTTCATTGTAGCGCCCGAGGTAGCAGGAGTCATGGAAGGTGATCGTTTCCCTCACTTCATACGTTGGCTTCAACCTGCCATCCCTCACCAGTTCGTACAGGAGTTCTGTATGGTGATAGACTTCCGCTTCGAGCCCGAAGTCCGGGTACTCATTCTTAAAGATGTTGTATGCATGCGGATCGATGGTCACGATCTTCTTCACGTCGTTCTTCTCGAACTCTGCGATATTCTGGCCTGCAAGCTCCTGGAACAGGAATTCATTCCCGAGGCGGCGAGGCGTGTCACCGGAGTTCTTCTCCTTGTTACCGAGGATGGCGAATTTCACACCCGCTTCATTCATCAGCTTGGCGAAGGAAAGGGCGATCTTTTGACTGCGGTTATCGAATGAACCCATGCTTCCGACCCAGAAGAGGAATTCGAACTCTTCGCCGGCCTTCTTCAGTTCCTTGACCGTCGGGATGTGAACATCTTCGCGAGCTTCACGCCAGTTCTCACGTTCCTTCCGGTTAAGACCCCACGGATTCCCCTGACGCTCGATGTTCTGCATCGCACGCTGGGCGTCGGCATCCATCTTTCCTTCCGTCAGGACAAGATAGCGACGGAGGTCGATGATCTTATCGACGTGCTCATTCATGACCGGGCATTGGTCTTCACAGTTACGGCAGGTCGTACATGCCCAGATCTCTTCTTCCGTGATGACATCCCCGATGAGGCTGGGGCTGTAGGCAGATGCCGAAGCCGCTTCTTCTGCGGCAGCAGTCGCCCCTGCCATGGCGAGCTGGTTCCCCTTCGTATGATTGAAGGCAAATGTCGGAACCCACGGCTTTTTCTGCGTAACGGCGGCCCCGTGGTTCGTCAGGTTGTCACGCAGCTTCACGATGAGATCCATCGGCGAGAGCATCTTACCTGTACCCGTCGCAGGACACATATTCGTACATCGTCCACACTCCACACACGCATAAAAATCGATCATCTGCGTCTGGGTGAACTCTTCGATCTTCCCAACACCATAGCTTTCGACCGTTTCATCTTCAAAATCGATGGCTTTCAGCTTGCCGGGTGGATCAAGACGGTTGAAGTACACATTGGCCGGTCCTGCAATCAAGTGAGCGTGCTTGGATTGAGGCACGTACACAAGGAATGCCAGAAGGAACAAAAGGTGAATCCACCAGGCGACGTAGAAGATCGCGACAGAGGCCGTTTCCCCGATTCCACCAAGCGCTCCCCCAATGAGGGATGCAACCGGCTCCGTCCATGAAAGTTCTTCAACGTGCCAGATCAGGCTCATGCCGTTCCCGACAAGGACTGACAGCATGAGACCCCCGATGAACAGGAGCACGAGGCCGGACTTGAATCCACGCTTCAAACGCACAAGTTTCTCCACATACCGGCGATGGAAGGCCCATACGACGGCGACCAGGATCATCAGCGTGACGATCTCCTGGAAGAAGGTAAAGCCGGGATACAACGGACCAAGCGGCAGATGACTGCCCGGTGCTAAGCCCTTCACGATGAAATCAATGGCACCGAATTGCACAAGGATGAATCCATAAAAGAACATCACATGGATGATCCCGCTCTTTTTATCCTTTAGTAGCTTTTTTTGACCGAATACATTCACCAGGATCTTCTGGAAACGCTCTTTGAAACGTTGATCGAACTCTACTTTCTTTCCGAGCTTGATGAATTCTATTCTTGTTTTCACCACATAGACGAACAAACTGATTGCGTAGACAGTCACCAAGATGAATGCAATCCAGTTCACGATCAATAATCCGTTCATGGAACAAACCCTCCCCCTTCTTTGGTCCAGTTCCGCGCGAACTTTTCAAACCAAATAAATATTCTGAATAATCCTTACCTCCATTATATAATGAATGAGCATTCAGTCAATGATTTTTCTTTATTTTTGAAAACCTTTTCATTTCCTCCGTTGCAGGATCCATCCCCGCCAGGTTTCCACCGTCATACGAAAGGGAAAAGAAGAAAGGATGCAAAGGAAATACCTCGTACGGACATACTAATAAGAACTCGAATGAGAGAGTGATGTAGATGTGGTGGATCATAATCATTGGAATACTATTCATTGCGGCTGCCTGGGTGGCAGTCGATTTTAAACTAGGAAGACAACATTTCATCCGGACGCGCATGAAACGCGATTACCCTGTACGCGAGAGCGATATCCGGCTCTTTTCGAGGGGACCGGATCTTTTTGACACGATGTTCAAAGAAATGAAGATGGCGACCTCGTCGATCCATGTGCTTTTCTATATTGTCCAGGATGACCATCTCGGCTTCCGGTTCATGGACCTGCTCATGGAAAAGGCAAGGGAAGGTCTGGAAGTGCGACTCCTCATGGATCAACTCGGGAGCTTCAGCGTTTCTAAATCAAAGGTCAGGGAAATGAAAGATGCTGGCGTGGAGGTTGCCTTCACACAGAAAGTAAGGCTCCCCTACCTCTTCTTCTCCTCTCAACAGCGGAACCACCGGAAGATCACCGTCATCGACGGGGTCATTGCCTACATGGGTGGCTACAATGTCGGGAAAGAGTACATCGATGAGAACGACAAGCCAGAGCTTTCTCCTTGGAGGGATTATCATCTGAGGATCGTAGGTGAGGGCGTGCATGATCTGCAGACGGAGTTCACCATTGATTGGTACCGTGGCTCCCGAAAGCAGATCGAGGATGATCCGAAATACTTCCCTGAACCGGAGAAGGGTCTGATCAAGCATCGGATCTTCCCTACAGAAGGAGTCAACATCGAAGATTTCTTCCGGGAATTCATCGACGAAGCCAAGGAAGAAATCATCATCGGGACGCCTTACTTCATCCCTACTCCCATCTTGATGGATGCCCTTTGCCGCGCACTCGACCGTGGCGTTGATGTGTCCATCATCGTCCCGGACAATGCCGACCATATGATCGTCAAAGAAACCGCCTTCCCTTATTTCAGGGAGCTTATCCCAAAAGGTGCGAAGGTTTACCAATTTCTGAATGGCTTTTATCATGCGAAGATTCTTGTCATCGATGACCACTTCTGCGATATCGGCACGGCCAATTTTGATCAGCGGAGCTTTTTCATCAATTTGGAATTGAACAATCTGATCTTCGATAAGGCCTTCATCGGTACGCTGAAAAAAGAGATCGCGAAGGATATGATGGAATCGGACCTGCTTTCAGCAGAGGACCTGTCGAACGTATCCGTCATGACCAGGATCAAGGAAAAGATCGGCGGAGCCATATCAATCTTACTCTAGGAGGGATCGCCTGATGAAGATACGCTTCGGATTCGTGGCCAACTCCCTCAGCCTGTGGGATGCAAGCCCAGCCAAAACAATGACATTCAAACGCTACACGGAGCTTCCAGCCTCCGAACGGATGGATAAATTGAAGGAAGTGACCGCACTCAACCTGTACCATACGAAGCGGATCCTCTACTTCTGCGCCTCCCATGAAATCGAAGTATACCGGCTCTCGAGTTCCCTCGTACCCCTCGCTACCCATCCAGAGGTGGAATGGGACTTCCACGCACTGTTTAAAAATGAATGGAAAGAACTTGGAGACCTGATCCGGAAATTCGGGATCCGTGCAAGCTTCCATCCGAACCAATACACCCTTTTCACCAGTCCCCGGGACCATGTAACGGAAAACGCGGTCAAGGATATGATGTACCACTACCGGATGTTGGAACTCATGGGCATAGAGGATCAAGGCGTCATCAACATCCACATCGGCGGGACCTATGGGGACAAGGAAAAAACCTTGGAACGGTTCCATGAAAACCTTAAAACGCTCCCGGATGAAGCACGCAGGGTCATGACGCTCGAGAATGACGACAAGACCTACGACGCTGGCGAAACGCTGGCTGCGTGCAAACAATCGCACATCCCCATGGTCCTCGATATCCATCACCACGAGGCGAACCTAAGTGAACAGCCGCTCGAGGATCTTTTACCGGACATCTTCAACACCTGGCATCACCGGGATTTAGTACCGAAAATCCACGTCTCTTCCCCAAGATCGGAGAAGGCGTTCCGCTCCCATGCCGATCTCGTCGACTCATCCTTTGTCGAGGGCTTCATGAAACAGGTGAAAGAGCTCGATCAGGACATCGACATCATGGTGGAAGCAAAGCATAAAGATCTCGCCATGCTGAAGCTCGTGGAGGACCTTTCCTCCATCCGGGGTGTCAAACGCATTTCCGGTGCCTCCCTTACCTGGTGAGTTTGATATACTGGGAAGAAAAAGGATGATTCCCATGACCAAAATATGCCTGTCCTGGAGCGGGGGACGCGACAGCATGATGATGCTGGACAAAATCGGAACCGCTCATGGACTACTGACCACGTTCCAAAAGGCCTCTTCCACGATGATGATGCACGAGGTCCCCCTGGAGCTTGTAAAGATCCAGGCTGAAGCCCTGGGCATCCCCCTCTATCCCGTTTTATTCGAAGATACGCCGTCCAATAAACAATACGAAGAGACCATGGGCACAGCCGTCCATGGGCTTTTGCATGAGGGCTTCACCGAGATGGCGTTCGGTGACCTCTTCTTAGCCGAGATCCGGAACTATAGGGAGAAGCAACTGGAGTCGTCTGGACTGCAGCCCGTCTTCCCTTTATGGGGAGAGGACACGAAAAGCTTGTCTAAGCGCTTCATCCAACGCGGCTACCGGGCCATCATCGTCTGTGTGGATGAAGAGCAGCTTGATTCTTCCTTTTTAGGCAGGGAGTATGATGAATCTTTCCTCCAAGACCTGCCTGAACATGTGGACCCCTGCGGAGAAAACGGTGAATTTCATTCCTTTGTCTTCGACGGCCCCCTCTTTGCATTCCCTGTGCCGTTTTCCATTAAAGGGACGTTTCAGAAGTGGGAGCGGTTTGGATATGTGCGTTTGGAAACTTGAGGTCCATCCTTCAGACAGTGGAATGTAGAGTCTGTGCTGGACTTTCCCATGCACAGGGTGACCCGAACTGCCTACACACTGGAACCCGGGCAACTGCATACAACAGGAGGTCAGGACTTCTTGGTTCGCCTTCAAAAGCAATGGGCTATCTTACTTGGTATTGATAGAAAGAGCATATATGCCGTCCCCTTCCGGCCACTCAGCTCTAATGACGTATAGGAATGCCCCCTTTTCATCCGGTAGGTTAATGGTACGGCCGGCAATTCGTTTAAGATCCACGTCTTCATCCTCCCAAACGCCAACCTCAATCAAAGTCGGCTCCTGTTCAAACTCGATCGATACTGTTTCCCCTGCTGCTACCTCATTGGTCCCATCGACAAGGTCAGGAATAGAAGGAGCGTCAGACGCAACCGCCCTTTTATTTTCCGACCAAGTAAACGTACCCAACGTATACGACAAGTCCTCTTCCCCCGCAGAAATGATCAGATCAGGCGGCTTCAAATCATCCCAATCCGTCACCCCACACCCCGTCAAAAAACACAACACAGCAAACACACATAGATACTTCCTCATCATCCATCCCACCGCCTCTTATTGAATGATCATAACAGGAAAATTATTACACATCACTCCCCGAGGAAAGCAGGCGGCCGCAGCGGAATGAAACGGTCCTGATTCCACCTTGTTCCTCATCTAAAGCAGATTGTAGCCTTCACAACCTCCTCCATCACCACAAAGGCAATGCAGCGAAGGTCGACTGACTCCTTCGGGAATAGAGGGATGCTCGAGATCCCGGAAGCGCAGCTGAGGAGACTCGACTCACTCCCCAAGGAAAGCAGGCGGCCGCAACGGAATGAAACGACCCTGATTCCACCATGATCTTCATCAAAAGCAGGAAGCAGCCTTCTCAACCTCCTCCATCACTACACAGTGCAATGCAGCGAAAACCGGCCGACTCCTTCGGAAATAGAGGAAAGCTCGAGACCCCGGAAGCGCAGCTGAGGAGGCTCGACTCACTCCCCGAGGAAAGCAGGCGGCCGCAGCGGAATGAAACGGACTTTGATTCCACCAAGATCCTCTTCTAAAGCAGAAATGCATCATGCCTACCTCCTCCATCACCACAAAGTGCAATGCAGCGAAGGCCGACTGACTCCTTCGGGAATAGAGGGATGCCCGAGACCCCGGAAGCGCAGCTGAGGAGGCTCGACTCACTTCCCGAGGAAAGCGGACGGTCGCAGCGGAATGGAACGGACTTTGATTCCACCAAGATCCTCTTCTAAAGCAGAAATGCATCATGCCTACCTCCTCCATCACCACACAGTGCAATGCAGCGGATTGAACGGCCCCTATTCCCACATCTCTCCATATCCACAACACAAAAAAACGAGCACGCTCCAAAACGAAGCGTACTCGCTAAATAAAAACCTTACATTTTCTCCGGTGCAGAAACCCCAATCAATGCCAAAGCATTCTGAAGCGTAATCCGTACCGTCTTCACTAGCGCCAAACGGGCCGTCGTCAACTCACGGTTCTCCCCATCAAGAACTTTATTCGCATTATAGAAGCTGTGGAAAGCCGAAGCCAAGTCATTGATGTAATTGGCCATGCGGTGAGGCGTACGTTTCTCGGCTGCATCCGCGATCGTCTGCGGGAATTCACCAAGCTTCTTCAATAGATCGATCTCTTTCTCCGTTCCGATCAGGCTCAAGTCCACCTTGTCTTCAGACGCAAGCCCCTGCTCCTCAGCCTGACGAAGGATACTGCAGATCCGCGCATGGGCATATTGTGCATAATAAACCGGGTTCTCATTCGACTGGGAAACGGCAAGATCCAGATCGAAGTCCATATGCGTATCCGCACTTCTCATCGCAAAGAAATAACGAACGGCATCGAGGCCGACTTCTTCTACCAATTCACGAAGCGTCACGGCTTTACCTGTACGCTTGCTCATCTTCATCTTCTCGCCGTTCTTGTACAGATGGACGAGTTGGATGATTTCCACTTCAAGCTTGTCGCGGTCGAAGCCAAGTGCCTCGACAGCAGCCTTCATACGAGGGATGTAGCCGTGGTGATCTGCTCCCCAGATGTTGATGAGGACATCATGGCCGCGGTCGAACTTATCTTTATGATACGAAATGTCAGGGGTCAAGTACGTGTACGTACCGTCATTCTTGATCAACACACGGTCTTTATCGTCCCCGAGTTCAGTTGATTGGAACCAGGTCGCTCCGTCTTTTTCGTATACGTGGCCGTTGTCTTTAAGCGTTTGTAGGGCAGCATCGATCTTCCCGTTATTGTAAAGGGATGTTTCGGAATACCAGACGTTGAATGGTACACGGAACATTTCCAGATCCTTTTGAAGCTTCGCCATTTCAGTCTTCAAACCGTATTCACGGAAGAACGCATAGCGATCCTCTTCACTTGCTTCTGCGTATGTGCGGCCGTGCTCGGCAGCGATATCCTTCCCGATCTGGATGATATCGGCACCGTGGTACCCATCCTCAGGCATGGCTTTGTCTTCGCCGAGTGCCTGGAAGTAACGTGCTTCCACTGAGACAGCAAGGTTATGGATCTGGTTCCCTGCATCATTGATGTAATACTCACGCGTTACCTCATAGCCTGCCTTCTCGAGGACGTTGCACAGGGAATCACCGACAGCAGCTCCACGGGCATGACCAAGGTGAAGGTCACCGGTAGGATTGGCGGATACGAATTCCACGTTCACACGCTCTCCGTTTCCGGCATTGGATTGTCCATAGTCATGACCTTCATCAAGGATGACAGGAATCAAGTCGTTGAGGTAGGCATTGTCCATGAAAAAGTTGATGAAGCCCGGTCCTGCGATGTCCAGCTTTTCGATGGACGCTTTGGATTGATCAAAGTGGTTGATCAGCTCTTCTGCAATCATGCGCGGAGCTTTTTTTGCCACCCGCGCGAGCTGCATCGCCATATTCGTGGAATAATCCCCGTGGGTTTTATCCTTCGGAGTCTCCAGGATCACATCAGGGATCTGGTCTTCAGTGGCAAGTCCCGCTTTAATGACAGCGTCCTTGATTTCAGCTTTCAGTTTTTCTTGCACGTTTTCAACAATATTCATGGGTCTACGCTTCCTCCTTGTAATGAATGGACATGATATACTCTCCAACCGGATTGCCTTGCATCTTCAGTTGATAGGTGAGATTGAAATCCCCTTCAAGGGATGTATCCATCTGTGTGTGGGATAGGGAATGGGTCTTGGTGGTCAATAACAGTGTCCCCAACTGACTTTCATACGAGCCATTCTGTTCTTCCTCTTCGTTGAAGGCCATCCTCATCTTGACGGCTCCGCTACGGAGGATCAGGGCCTGACGGTCGGTCAGCTTGACGATCGTATTGGTGGTGCCCTCTTCTTGTACCTCATCGTATTTCAGGAAAACGGCTCCTGCTTTCTCATAATATCGGCCGAACGAGATCAATTCATATGAATCGCTCTCTTCCCCGATGGTAATCTTCGTTTTCAAGTGAATTTTGACAGGGGTGGAATCGGTCGGTGAAGCTGTCAAACCACTCACATCCTTTTTAGTATGCTGTATTGGTGCTATGTGTAATGGCTCAGATCGGTCTTGTCTCACCTGAACCATTGAATCGTCTATTCATTGGACTCGGCTGCCTGTTGGAGCCTGCCCTCTAACTTATTAATTATAAGAACTATCCTGATAAAATGCAATGGAAGGTCCGGGATTTCGGTGAGGATATGAGGAAAAAGCCCCTTGGACCGGAGTCTCAAGGGGCTTAGGAAAATCATTGATTACATCCAGCCGAGAAGCATTTCACGGATCAGCTTGCTCGCTGTGTTGGCCGTTTGCTCGGATGGATCATAGATCGGCGCAACTTCCACCAGATCTGCACCGACGATGTTCACTTCAGAACGGGCGATTTCATGAATGGACGCAAGAAGTTCTTTGGACGTGATGCCTCCAGCATCCACTGTACCCGTGCCCGGAGCATGGGCCGGATCAAGGACATCGATGTCGATGGTGACATAAACCGGACGTCCCGCGAGTGTCGGCAGGATTTCCTTAAGTGGTTCCAGGACTTCGAATTTTGAGATATGCATCCCATTTTCCTTCGCCCATTGGAACTCTTCTTTCATACCGGAACGAATCCCGAAGGAGTACACATTTTCAGGTCCGATATGCTCAGCGATCTTGCGGATCGGAGTCGAGTGGGAAAGGGGCTCTCCTTCATACTCTTCACGAAGATCGGTATGGGCATCCATGTGGATGATGGCAAGATCCGGATGCTTCTTGGCTACGGCTTTCATGACCGGCCACGATACAAGATGCTCCCCACCCATGCCGAATGGTGTCTTCCCATCTGCCAGCAGACCATCGATGTAGTCTTCGATCATATCCAGACTGCGCTGGGCGTTCCCGAATGGAAGGGGGATATCCCCTGCGTCGTAGTATTTTACTTCTTCCAGCTCACGATCAAGGTAGGCGCTGTACTCTTCAAGTCCGATGGAAACCTCGCGGATACGGGTTGGGCCGAAGCGTGAACCCGGGCGATAGCTGACGGTCCAGTCCATCGGCATGCCGTACAGGACGACTGAACTTTCTTCATAAGAAGGATGACTCTTAATAAATACATTGCCTGAATAGGCTTCATCAAAGCGCATGGTGTTCTTCCTCTCTTCAAGAAGGACGGACCCTGATTCGAAGGTCCGTCCTTTTCATTTGTTTTATTCTGTCAGGTCTTTCACGAATTTAGGCAGGACGAATGCTGCGTTGTGAAGCTCTTTCGTGTAGTACTTCGTTTCGATTTCGTGGAAACGCTCTGCCGGTACGTCTGTCGGATCGTATTTCTTTGAACCGATCGTGAAGGCCCACATGCCGCTTGGATAGGTCGGGATGTTCGCAGTGTAAAGACGCGTGATCGGGAAGATCTCTTTCACGTCCTTTTGTACTTGGCGGATCAAGTCTGCTTTGAACCATGGGTTATCACACTGAGCGACGAAGATCCCGTCTTCTTTCAGCGCTTTGGAGATCCCAGCATAGAAGCCTTTTGTGAAGAGGTTCACGGCAGGTCCTACAGGTTCTGTTGAATCGACCATGATGACGTCATATTCATTTTCACTTTTGGCGATATGCATGAATCCGTCACCGACTTGAACATCGACACGTTCGTTTTCAAGTTCTCCTGCAATCTCTGGAAGATACTTCTTGGAATACTCGATGACTTTTCCGTCGATATCAACCAATACCGCCTTCTTCACGCTTGGGTGCTTCAACACTTCACGGATGACACCGCCATCTCCTCCACCGACGACCAGGACGTTCTCGGGATTGGGATGGGTGAAAAGGGGTACGTGTGCGACCATTTCATGATAAACGAATTCGTCTTTCTGACTTGTCATGACCATTCCGTCTAGGAAAAGCATGTTCCCCCATTCTTCCGTTTCGGCCATTTCAAGATATTGAAAATCCGTTTGCTCCGTATGTAAAGTCTTCTTGATCTTCATCGTGATCCCGAAGTTATCCGTTTGTTTCTCTGTATACCAAAGTCCGCTCATTTGTTCTACTTCCTTTCCTTGTAAAGTATGGCTGCAGTAAAGGTGTGCTGCAGCAGGCTCTATTGTTCAGTCCCTAGACCGGTTGTCTTCATTGTCCAACATTATCCTTCCCTTTCAGGATAAATACAAACATGAGAAAAAGTATAGTGGAAACTCGCAAAAATTCAAGTGAAATTTTCAGGAACATTCCACACTCCCCGAATAGGAAGTGAATATTCGACTGATGATGTTTAAAACCCCTCAAATTATCTCATACTACTAAATAAGAAAGGCAGGTTCTGATAGATTCTGCTTGAGAACGACAGAAAGAGGGGGAAGGAATGGAGACGATGGTCAAACAATTCGGTAAATCGAAAAAATATATCAGGCTGGCAGCAGCCGCTTGCCTTGCCATAGTGGTACTCCTCCTATTGATGCTCCTTGCCATACTCATTTACGCCAAAGTAAAAGGTCCACCCCCGCTCGCTGTCCCCCAGGCCAGTCTCCTTTACGGAGAAGACGGGTCGGTGATCGGTGAAACGAATACGGGCGAGAAGCGATACTGGGTCGACCTTGATAACATATCTCCCTATTTGATCGAAGCGACGATTTCCGTCGAAGATAAACGGTTCTATGAGCACTACGGCTTCGATTTCAAACGGATGGGAGGCGCAGCCCTTGCTGATCTGAAGGCGATGAGCAAGGTGCAGGGGGCCAGCACCATCTCCCAACAGTACGCCCGGAATCTCTTCCTCTCCCATGATAAAACATGGAAACGAAAGATTTCCGAAGCGATGTACACCTTGCGCATCGAAATGAATTACTCCAAGAAAGAAATCCTTGAAGGCTATCTGAATACGATCTATTACGGTCATGGCGCCTACGGAATCCAGGCAGCGAGCCAGTTCTACTTCGGAAAAGACGCGAAGGATCTCACCCTTGAAGAAGCGGCGGTTCTCGCCGGGGTTCCGAAGGCCCCTGTCTACTACTCACCGATCAGCCATCCTGACAACGCGGGTAAAAGACAGGACCTTATCCTGGATTCCATGGTGGAAGATCGTCGCATTACGCAAGAAGAGGCCGATTCTGCCAAAAACCATAAGCTCGCCATTACGGGTACCCATCCGAATCAGACGGCGAATGTCGCACCCTATTTCCAGGATGTCGTCAAAAGCGTGCTTCATTCAGAGCTTGGGATCGATGAGCGCACGATTGAAATGGGAGGGTTGAAAGTCTATACAACCTTGAATCCCGATCACCAGAAGATTGCCGAGAGAGTCGTGGCTGAGCAGATTCCACAGGATTCCGACCTTCAGCTCGCATTCGTCTCGATGGATCCTTCTTCAGGGTACGTATCGGCAATGGTCGGAGGCAGGGATTATGAACAGAGCCCTTTCAACCGTGCCGTCCAGGCCATCAGACAGCCCGGATCCACGATCAAGCCGCTCCTTTACTATGCAGCGCTGAAAGAAGGCTATACGCCGTCGACCAGGATGAAGAGCGAGCCCACCTCCTTCACCTTCAATGACGGAGAGTCGACGTATGAACCCCATAATTATAATAATCAGTACCCCAATGGGGACATCACGCTTGCGCAGGCCATCGCCCTTTCCGATAACATCTACGCGGTCAAGACCCATCTATTCATCGGCCAGGACACGCTGCCGAAAACAGCCAAGGAACAGTTCGGAATCACGACGGATATCAAAAAGTACCCATCCTCTGCCCTCGGAACATCCGGCGCCAGGGTCATCGATATGGTCAACGCCTACAATATGTTTGCCAACGGTGGATACAAAGTGAAACCCGTTTTCATCACCAAGGTGGTGGACTATTCAGGGAAGACGATTTACGAGCATGCTTCCAAGAAGGAACCTGTCCTTGACCATGATCTTGCTTTCGTCATGACCCATATGCTGACCGGTATCTTTGATCCGAAGCTGAACGGCTATGCCAATGTGACCGGCACCCAGATCATCGGAGATGCCACCCGTCCCTATGCCGGGAAATCGGGCACGACGGACACGGACAACTGGATGATCGGGTTCACCCCTCAGCTGACGGCAGGGGTGTGGACCGGATTCGATAAAGGCGAAGAAGTCAATCTCGCCAACGACAAGTATTATGCGAAGAAAATCTGGGTGAACTTCATGGAACAGGCCCTGAAGGACGAGCCCATCAAAAGCTTCAAACCGACGAAGAATGTAATCGGAGTGGCAGTGGATCCACAAAGCGGAAAACTTGCCACCAAGGACTGTCCCGTCCAGCGTTTCACTTATTTTGTGAAAGGGACGGAGCCGACCGACTACTGCCAGACCCATCTCCGTGACGGGAATCATGGCAAAGAGCATCATCCCCCATCCAAGAAGCGGAAGCCATGGCTGGACCGGTTCAAGGAATGGATCTTTTAGACAGACAAAAAAGAAAGACCCGGATCTGTGCGTGATCCGGGTCTTTCCATGTCCTAGTTCATGTGCAAACTGTGCTTTCATTTTACTTTTATTCTCAACAAAGTACAAGATAGGAAAGTCACATAGAGTAAATGTTCACATTTTGTTCACAAACGCTTTCATTGGCTTAACAGTGCGCTTTTCAGCTCATCCTTCGAACGATCCCACATCCCCTGATCATGATTCTTCAGGAACGTTGCGAGGACGCCCTTGGACTTTTCATCCATCTGTTCGACGATGATATGGCGTTTGATCGACTTATCCATGTGGTTCACGTGCTCCGGCATGGATTTATAGCCCCTTCTCTTTTCCCTGTTCACCACAAGCTCACAAGCTGTCACACCTGCATAGTAAGGACCGTCTTCCATCCGGTCGATCGTCACCCATATCAGCCAATAATTTTTCCCGCCTGCCGAATCTTCCCTGTTATTCGTAAACTTGATGCCCTTTTCAATGGGGCTCCGTGCATGCATGGCTCCGACTTCGATGGTGGCTTCGCCTGCTTCCACGTCGATCATGACGGGTGATACATTGTCCAGACTGAGGGCGCCGACACCGTATCCTCCATGCCCATCCGTCGGGTCATTTTTGATGATGTTGAATCCGATATTTTTCTTCTTCTCCATCCTGTCTCACTCCTCTATACTTCAATTGATTTTGACTACGAAAATAGTGAATAGATTGCCGTGAAAATGCTGTTAAACGTTTGATTCACCGCTGCAATCCCGTTGAAAAGCAACGGTCTGATCGTATAGTTCCCCAATGGGGTAATGACGAGTACGATGAAAATCAGTGCACCATACTGCTCATACTGGCTCATCTTAGAACGCACATGGGGCGGTGCCAGATCCTCTATCACCCGGTATCCGTCCAACGGCGGAACCGGTATCAGATTGAAGACGAACAGCAGGACATTTAAGTAAACCATCATCTGAAGAAGATTCACGATGAACGACGGGACCGCGAATCCACTGACGCCAATGAAGAAAAAGAACAGGGCGTAAGCGATGAAGGCCACTAAAAAGTTGCTGAGCGGGCCGGCAAGGGACACAAGGATCCCGGCAAGCTTCGGATTTTTAAAACGCGAACGCTGGACCGGTACCGGTCTTGCCCACCCGAAACCTGCGATCAGGAGCAGAAGCGTCCCGATCGGATCTAGATGCTGAGCCGGATTCAGCGTCAGGCGTCCCTGATCCTTCGCCGTATGGTCGCCGAAGCGGTAGGCCACATACGCGTGGGCAAACTCATGGACCGTGAACCCCACGACGAGGGAAATGATGACAAACGGCATCTCGTTCAGCCGAAAAATGGAAATGGCTTCAAAAAGCTGACGGAATGTTTCCAAGGTATGTACTCCTTTATCTGTTTCATATATTTTCTTATTCCCCAGTATACAGGAAAAGTCCTGCATCCGTAGGCTGAATATGTCTTGCCTGTCCAAGCGTTACCCGATACAGTTAAGGTATAGGCAAAAGCCTATCACAGATTGTATCAAATTCAAAAGCAGGGAGCGAATGTAAATGCCTTATGTTACCGTGAAGATGCTGGAAGGACGCACCGATGATCAGAAGCGCGCACTCGTTGAGAAAGTGACGGAAGCCGTCAGCGAAACGACCGGTGCACCTGAAGAGAAAGTCGTCGTCTTCATCGAGGAAATGACCCCTAACCACTACGCGTCAGGCGGCAAGCGCTTAAGCGACCAATGAACCATGACGGCCCTATGTTGCGGCCGTTTTTTCTTTGCCCAACATAAAAAAGGACCGCTTCAAGCGCAGTCCCCTCCATCCTAGTGAATGACCTTTTTCAAGCTTTCGATGTAGGCATAGGCCTCATCCACTTCTTCATTCGTATACTTTTGTTTGCTCTTCAGGGTGAAGACCTTTTCCGCCACTTCTTCTTTCGGCAAGGTATCAAAGTAAAGGACCGTCGATACGAGCTCAAGGAAACGGGCCGATTGACCGTTCATATCCGTTAAGCAATCCTTGAGGAACGGCATGTCCTTTTCATAGATTTTCAAAAAGTCCTCCCCTTCTTCCGTGACGGAGTAGCGGTATTGATAATAGCCGCCCTTCTTCTCCTTCACTTCCGAGATGAACCCCATATTGCATAATTCTTCCACTCTGAGAGTCAGTTCCTCTGAATAGGGACCATAGAAATGAAATTCAAAGCGCTCCTGAAACGGGAAGGCCAGCTTCTTCGCGATGAAGATCATCTTCTGAAGCTTCTTCCTCCCGATCACTTCTCCCGATGCCATGAAGGCGCTCATCAATTTTGCGTGTTCTTTCAACAATGTACGTCATCTCCTACTCCTAGTATTGCATGTCTAGCCACCGTGTCGTCATGTGAGTTCTAAGATGCTGCGAATCTGTCTTTTTATATTCTTCTTCGTGGATTCGTCATAGAGAAGATCCACTGGATAGTATAGTTTATGGTCTGTCCGGCGCTTCCCGGAGATGGAATCGACGATATCCGACTGCCTTGAAAGCTCCCTCAGCTCATCGTTCTTCATCAGAAGGTGAATCGGAAGGCGTTCCTCCTCTTCACCGGGACGGTAAAAGTCGTACGGCAGATCTGATGAGGAATCGACAACAAGATAGTAGTCGGGATCGATGCCTGCTTTTTTGAAGAGGGCTTCGAGTTCACTATGCTTCTTGTATTCCTTAGCCGGGTCGAATTCGACGTATTTGAACAGGTTGCGATTCATGAACCGCTCGCACAGATCGCGGAGGATCGGGTCTTCTTCTTCCTGCCAAATCTGAAAATAGTACGTGATGACCCCTTCATCAAGCTTCAGGTAATCCTCCAGGGAAACATCCCCCTGGAACAATGAATAAAAGTGGATCGGTTCCTGTTTGAAGGAATAGGAATCTTCGTAAAGCTCCTTCGCCCTATGTAAGATCTTCGTCAGGATTACTTCCGCACTCCGTGTGACGGGGTGGAAGTATACCTGCCAATACATTTGATAGCGGCTCATGATGTAGTCCTCGACGGCGTGCATCCCGCTCTGCTTGATGACGACCTGATCTTCACGCGGTCTCATGACACGAAGGATCCGCTCCATATCGAAGTGGCCGTAGCTTACTCCGGTGAAATAGGCGTCCCTCTGCAGATAATCCATGCGGTCAGCATCGATCTGACTGGATATGAGGCTGACGACAAGTTTATTCTTATAGGTTTTAGCAATCACTTCCGCGACATGTTTCGGGAAGTTCTTTGACACTTTTCTCAGCACTTGGTTGACCTCGGTGTCCCCAAGGATGATCGCCTGGGTGAAATGCTCGTGATCCATATGGAAGACCTTTTCGAATGAGTGGGAGAACGGTCCATGCCCAAGGTCGTGCAGCAGGGCGGCACAAAGGGATAAGAGGCGCTCATCGTCGCTCCATTCTGGTCTTCCTGCGAATACATCATCGATGATCCTGCGGATGATTTCATAGACTCCGAGGGAATGGTTGAAACGGCTGTGTTCCGCACCGTGGAAGGTCAAGTAGGTAGTTCCCAGCTGACGGATCCTGCGAAGGCGTTGAAACTCTTTTGTTCCAATCAAATCCCAGATCACCCGGTCCCTTACATGAACGTATCGATGAACAGGGTCTTTAAATACTTTTTCTTCATGTAATTTCTGCTTGGCATACTCCATCTTTTACCCTCTTCCTAACTAGCATCTTTCTATTATAGCGGCTTTTTACCCACGATTCATCTCGAATTGTGTCGAAAAAAATAGGTAATTGTCTTCGAGGCTTTTCATTCCTGATGTTTTGGGGAATGAAATTTTTTTGTGATTCTGACCCCTCTTGACAGGAGTAGAGAACCGCTGGTTTTTGAATCGTTCTGCATTGTTCCTATATTTCCTTTTTCTGTTTGGTGCAAACCTGTTTGTTGGATTTATGGGTTTTGCGGAGGGTGGTTCATAGTCATTCTGGATGGGACGTTCCATTTCGCTGCGGGACCACGGCTTTCCTCGGGAGGGCGTCCGAGCCTCCTCGTGCCTGCGGGGTCTCGGTCATCCCTCTTTTCCGAAGGAGTCCGGATCCCTTCGCTTCCTTTCACTCTTTGGTGACATTTTGATTCCCTTTTTGCATTCATCGTTTCCGCCTAGCTCATTTTTGGTTCTACTTCATGGTTGTTCTTGATGGGACGTTTCATTTCGCTGCGGGACCACGGCTTTCCTCGGGAGGGCGCCCGAGCCTCCTCGTGCCTGCGGGGTCTCGGTCATCCCTCTTTTCCGAAGGAGTCCGGATCCCTTCGCTTCTTTTCACTCTTGGTGATACTTTGATTCCCTTTTTTCATTCATTGTTTCCGCCTAGTTCGTTTTCGGTTCTGCTTCATTGTTGTTCTTGATGGGACGTTTCATTTCGCTGCGGGACCGGCTTTCCTCGGGAGGGTGCCCGAGCCTCCTCGTGCCTGCGGGGTCTCGGTCATCCCTCTTTTTCCGAAGGAGTCCGGATCCCTTCGCTTCATTTCACTCTTTGGTGACATTTTGATCCCTTTTTGCCATCGTTTCCGCCTAGCTCATTTTTGGTTCTACTTCATCGTCGTGCTGGATGGGACGTTCCATTCCGCTTCGGGGCCGGCTTTCCTCGGGAGGGTGCCCGAGCCTCTTCGTGCCTGCGGGGTCTCGGTCATCCCTCTTTTCCGAAGGAGTCCGAATCCCTTCGCTTCCTTTCACTCTTTGGTAGGACTCAGGATCTCTTTCTACACTTTTCGTTATATTGCAAAATGAACATGTCACTTTAGGTTATAAGTTTGATTTCATTCTTTCTCGCATTCTTTTACTTACATTAGCCGTCTGGCCCTGTTTGTCTTCTGCTGTCTGTGATCAGTATGGAACACCAATATGCTCTTCTTTATAAACAATAAAACTTCCTTCTTGGTGAGGGAAGTTTTGGGTTATTTGAGTCGGTGCGCGGGCTTCTCCACAATGGGTTTAGCAGGCCGTGCTGATCTGTGTTGAGAGTTATGCAGGTAGGCGGTGCAAAGTCTGAAATTCAGATGGCCTAGCCATCTGGAATTGGCATTGATTTGTCCTTTTCAGACGGTTTTTCTACCTTTGATCCAACACCGTTCCATACGATACTCTTTTCGGCTTTGTTTTGCAAGGGAGGTTCACCCAAGCAACGAAACTAGCAGACCAGAATTTTTTTTAGCATATTCGTATAAAAATGGTGCGAGCTGTCAAAGATGATATCAACGACATATTACTATATGGGGGTTGAGAGGAAATGACAGTTAAATCAAGACAAGATGCCTGGACTGAAGAAAATGATCTTTTACTGGCAGAAACCGTCCTTCGTCACGTGCGTGAGGGCAGCACTCAGCTAAATGCATTCGAAGAAGTGGGAGATCAGTTGAATCGTACGTCGGCAGCATGCGGATTCCGTTGGAACGCAGTGGTGCGCCATCAGTATGAGAAAGCTCTTCAACTAGCAAAAAAACAGAGAAAGCAGCGCCATCGAATTCTGGGGAAAGATCAAGGTGGGAAGAAGAAGCTATTGTATCAGCCGCCTGCACCTTCCTTCGATGATCTGGATGCTATGTCTCTATCAATGCCGGAGGATGATATTCCCTTCTCCCTTGATGAGTTCATCCATAAGCCCCAGTCAGAGGAAGCAGGACAGCCGGAACAACCGGTACATGAAGCAGTACCCGTTGCCTCTAAAGGCGAAATGAGCATCGAGAAGGTCATTGCGTTCCTGCAACAGTACGCCCTTTCCAATTCCGATGTATACAAGATTGAGAATCAGCGTTTAAAGGGTGAGATCCATGAGCTCAGAAAAGAAAATGAGGCATTGGGTAAAAAGGTGAATGAGCTGGAGAACAACACAGTGACCATGCAGGAGGATTATGAAACCCTCATGCAGATCATGAACCGGGCACGTAAGCTGGTCCTGTTTGATGAGGATGAAGCTGCAAAATCACCGCGCTTTAAAATGGACCGCAACGGCAACCTGGAAAAAGTGGCAGAAGGTTGATAAAAGAGGGTGGCCCCGACAAACAATCGGGTCCACCCTCTTATTTCATTCCGAGTACCTTCGCATTCCTGTCTACGACGCGCTCGTAATATGCTTCATACATGGCGTATTCTTCCCCTTGGAGGGATGAATTGTAAAGCTGCCCGCTGAATGAGTGGAGGGACGTCAGGAACCTCATCATCACATCCTGGACCGTGAGCTCGACCCCCAAGAGTTCGGCAAGGCTCGCCATGACGCTTGGGTCGATATCAGGGAAGGTGAATTTCGATGGTTCACCCTGCAGCCCCACCTCGTAGAACCGGCGGATGAGCTCTGCACGTTCCGAGCCGCTTCCGTTGACGCAAAGGTAGATCTGGACCGCCACGCCTCCTCGGATCCTGCGCTGGGAGATGCCGGCGAACTTCCGGTCGTCGATACTCAGGTCATAGCCGCCGGGGCAGTAGGAGCGGGTGATTTCTTTCGCTTCGATCTGCCCGCTTACTTCCGGGAACATCTCTTTGACGAGAAGCCACATGGCATCATATCCCCTGTTGATGTCGATCCCCTTTTCCGAATCGGGGAAGACGAGGGACAGGTTGAGGACCCCCTCATCCAGGACGACGGCAAGGCCTCCTGAGTTCCGGACAATGTAGTGATACCCGGCTTCTTCAAGCACTTCAAGGGCATCATCCAGAAATGGGAGTTTGGTGTCCTGGATGCCGAGGACCACGGTCTGGTGGTGGACCCACGAACGGGCAGTGGGGTCGGAGTCTCCTGATCCCGTGACGGTGCATAACGTATCATCCATCGCGAACGACTGCAGGGCACCGAAGACCGGTCCGAGGCTCGATTGATCAATCACCCTCCACCGGTCTTGGCGGAGGAGCTCATATACTTTATCTTTCTCCATCATGTTTCTCCTTCGTATATCTTCGATTTGTCCATTATAGCATAGCGCCCATAAAGCAAAAAAGACCGGTTCCCACCGTGGGAACCGGTCTAAAGCTCTTACAGTGCTTGAGCTGCCGTGATGAGGGCAAGCTTGTACACGTCTTCTTCATTACAACCGCGTGAAAGGTCGTTCACCGGCGCGTTCAATCCTTGAAGGATCGGTCCAACCGCTTCGAAATTACCAAGGCGTTGAGCAATTTTGTATCCGATATTCCCTGCTTCAAGGCTTGGGAATACGAAGACGTTGGCATTTCCTTGGATGTCTGCACCTGGAGCCTTTTTCTCTGCAACGGATGGAACGAACGCTGCATCGAATTGGAATTCTCCGTCCACTGTGATGGAAGGTGCTTTTTCTTTTGCAATGGTTACGGCGTCAACCACTTTTTCTGTTTCAGGTGATTTAGCAGATCCTTTTGTTGAGAAGCTCAACATGGCAACACGAGGATCGATATCGAACATTTCCGCTGTTTTTGCACTTTCGATGGCGATTTCAGCAAGATCTTGGCTGTCAGGGGAAATATTGATCGCGCAATCTGCAAATACATATTTCTCTTCTTCACGTACCATGATGAAGACGCCTGACGTTTTACGCACGCCTTCTTTTGTTTTGATGATCTGAAGGGCAGGGCGCACAGTGTCTGCTGTTGAATGAGCCGCTCCGCTTACAAGACCATGAGCTTGTCCAGTATATACAAGCATGGTTCCGAAGTAGTTTCCATCAAGAAGGATCTTTTTCGCGTCCTCTTCCGTCGCTTTGCCTTTGCGGCGTTCAACGAATGATTTCACCAAATCATCCATGCCTGCAAACGTTGCAGGATCGATGATTTCGCAGCCTGCGAGTTTCACATTCTGTTCATGTGCCTTCGCTTCGACCTGCTCTTTGTTTCCGATCACGATCGGCGTCAGGATGCCGTCTGCAGCAAGGCGGGAAGCGGCAGTAAGGATGCGCTCGTCAGTGCCTTCAGGGAAAACGATCTTCAACTCTTTACCTTTTACTTTATCTGTCAGTGTCGCAAATAAATTACTCAATAGAGGAACCTCCTTGATTTATACATATCCAATCTTAGAATACTCTTCTCATAGAGGAATTCAAGGGAAACTCGATTTGGTATCGCTTCCACTATAAAATTCTTTGTTTTCAAAAAACGATGCACTCTTCCTTTACCCGGAATCTCTATGAATACTCATATAGTCTGTTCCCTCGTGTTACCCTTTATCCCTGATTGTGCCATTTTTACGACATTCAAGTATGGGTATGCGCTTTCATTGGTGAAACTATGATATAGTAATGGATGGATATTGATTAAAGGAGTGATCAAGTTGGCAGAACCGGCACAAACATTGGATGGTTGGTATTCCCTTCATGATTTCCGGGCAATCGATTGGACGACATGGAAGATGCTCTCCAGCGAAGATCGTACGGAAGCCATTGCGGAATTCCACCGCTTTTTAGATAAGTTGAACAGCACACAGGATGCGAAGGAAGGCAGCCATGCCCTCTATTCGATCGTCGGACAGAAGGCTGATTTCATGCTGATGATCCTGCGTCCTACCATGGAAGAACTGAACGAGCTTGAGAACGAGTTCAACAAGTTGAAGATCGCTGAGTTCACCGTTCCGACATTCTCATATGTCTCAGTAGTCGAATTGGGTAACTATATGCCTTCAGAAGGCGATCCTTATGAAAATCCTTATGTGAAAGAGCGACTATACCCGATCCTACCGAAGGCGAATCACGTCTGCTTCTATCCGATGGACAAGCGCCGCCAAGGAAACGATAACTGGTATATGCTCCCGATGGAAGACCGTCGCGATATGATGAGGAGCCACGGGATGATCGGCCGTAAATATGCCGGCAAAGTGAAGCAGATCATCACGGGCTCTGTCGGTTTCGATGACTACGAATGGGGCGTCACGCTGTTTGCAGATGATGTCCTTCAGTTCAAAAAGCTTGTGTACGAAATGCGTTTTGACGAAGTCAGTGCACGTTACGGGGAATTCGGTGCTTTCTATGTCGGGAACCTTCTTCCTGAAGAAAAGATCGAAACATTCCTGCATGTGAACTAAACCAAACGCGTCCCGGAACCTTTTCCGGGACGCGTTTTCTTATGTAAAAAGCTCCTTTCTCCAATCAATAGAGGATTTACATGAATAATCCCCTTTTCCTCCTCATACAGTGAATTAGTGAGACAGTCAGGTACCGTAAATTCTAAAACGGTCCACAAAGTATAGGAATCAAGGTGCTGATTGATGGGCATCTGGAGAATAAAGGGAGGTCAACGCGTTGTCTAATTATCCTAACTATGGGCAAGGATACAACCAGTATAATCCGTATAGTCAGTATGGAGGCCAGCAGAGTCAGAGTCAGGGACAGAACTTCAATATGCCGCAATCAGGGGGGAATTACATCCCTTCCCCGACAAACGCCCCGGCACCATCGTCACAGAACGTTCCCGGCATGCTTCCGATGGAAGAATCGTACATCGAGAACATTCTCAGATTGAACAAAGGGAAAGTCGCCACGGTATATACCACGTTTGAGAATAATAAAGAATGGAATGCGAAAGTCTTCAAAGGAATCATCGAAGCTGCTGGGCGGGATCATCTCATACTCACCGATCCACAGACAGGCATGCGCTATCTTATCCCGATGATCTACTTGGATTACATCACGTTTGATGAAGAAATCGAGTATGAATATCCATATGCTCAAGGATATTCACCTCGAAGATAATGAAAAAGCCGTCATCCTCCGTGGATGGCGGCTTTCCATATTATCATTATAAATTTTTCGTGGCAAAAATGATCAGGAGCACCCAGGCAGCAAGGAAGCTGACACCTCCAAGCGGTGTGATGGCCCCCAGCACCTTGATTCCTGACAGACTCAATACATACAGGCTTCCTGAGAAAAGAATCGTTCCGATCAGCATCAACCAGCCTGACCATGATAAGAGAGAGCTTGGTGCAAGGTTTCCAAGCATGACTCCAATGATCAGGATCCCGATAGCATGGAACATCTGATATTGAACACCTGTATTCCAGGTCTCAATATATTTGGCGGAAATCTTTCCTTCTAGGGCATGAGCACCGAACGCGCCAAGTGCCACGGATAGGAAAGCATTTATTGCTCCGATGATGATGAATGTCTTCATTGCTCTTCGTCCTTTCTTTATTTGAAGCTTTTATTAGAAATCAAAAAGGGATGAACCATTCGCACCATCATCCGTTTCCAGCGGCTCTTCCTTCTGGAGGGAAACCGGCTTGGATATCGGTTCCGGCTGCGGGATATATTGAACGGCTGACTGTTGGAAAACCGCAGGTGCTTCTCCCGCCTGCTCTTCGAGGAGCAATTCGCACATCGCCTTGATGGAATAAATGTGTTCCCGGATCTGGCTGGCCTTTTCAGCATTCCTTGCCTTCCCGATCTCCATCTCCATCTTCTTGATTAAAGACTGATGAGGGATATTCATGTTGTCGTACTCCTTTCAACATCCTCATGAATTCGTTTACCTACTCCATAATCCTAATTGTTCGTGATGAAATTAGCAACTGGTCGGACCCTTCGTTTTCTCAACGAATTTCAAGCAGGGATGTCCTGAGGATTGGTGGACAACAGCCGAGGGCATCGACTTCGTTTTGAAGCCGTATCCCCTGCAGCCACGCGGATGCGCCGGTTCCCAGGTTGTATAAAAATAGGCGCATTGAAAACAGTTTACTTGCGTCGCCTTTGACTTCATTCCTCCACTTCCTTTTCTAAACGTTCACAGAATTGTAAGGAACCCTTCTCCTCACTGGATGTTTCACGTGAAACAAGCTAGTCGATGCACCAATCGATCTCCGGGATATGATGTTCTTTCAAAAACTGATTCGTTCTGGAATATGGTTTGCTCCCAAAAAAGCCTCGATGTGCTGACAGCGGACTCGGATGCGGAGATTTAATGATGAAATGGACGGATTGGTCGATCAATTTTTCTTTTGCCTGAGCAGGTTTTCCCCACAAGATGAATACGATCGGCTTATCCCGATCATTCAACGTTTTGATCACATGATCCGTCAGACGTTCCCATCCATTGTTCCGGTGGGAGTGAGCTTCCCCGTCCCTCACCGTCAATACCGTATTCAAAAGGAGGACACCTTCTTTTGCCCATTTTACCAACGAACCATGTTCCGGCACAGGGCAGCCGATGTCGCTTTCAAGTTCCTTGTACATATTCCGCAGGGACGGGGGAATCTTTACCCCTTTCTTCACGGAAAAGCTCAGTCCCTCTGCTTGATTCGGTCCATGATAGGGATCTTGGCCGAGCAGGACCACCTTGACGTCGTCATATGAGGTGTAGTGGAATGCATTGAAGATATCGAACATGGGCGGGTATACCGTATGCTCGTCATATTCTTTCTTCAGCCACTCCCTCAGAGACCGGTAATAGTCTTTATTCAACTCATCATCTAACAAATCCGCCCAGTCATTTTGAAAAATCATGCCAGACTCCTTTCCACTCTCTCTATTTGGTTATCTGCTCTTCTACTATAGCTTCATCGCGGAACACCTGTAAATCCACTACTCCCTGCCAGAGGGTTTCATTTCTACGGACTGCCCCCCTGACGTTTAACTCTATGTACAGCGGGAACAGTACTCATAAGAAATCACAATTTTTTATTGGAGGGTATTCATTCATGTATAAAGTACACACGGTAGAAAACGTAGTCGAAGCAAAGAAAGAAATCGAAATGCTGACAAGCCAGGGATATACAAAGGACGATATCTTCGTATTTGCACATGATAAGAATCGTTCCCAGCATATCACCGAGGGGACCGATACGGAATCGGTCGGACTCAAGGAACAAGGGGTATTCGACGCAATCGGGAACCTGTTCCAAAAACGCGGTGATGAGCTGCGCTCCAAGATGAAAGCAGTCGGACTCAATCAGGCAGAAGCTGATACGTATGAGGAAGAACTCGACAAGGGGAAATTAGTCATTGTCGCTTCCAAACACGGAATCGATCACAACCAGGGCGTCCTTTAAAACACAATTTGGAGAAGACACCGGCCACCAAGCCGCCGGTGTCTTCTTTTGTATGTCATGAGAATAAACAATTTGATATTCCCTATGTGTTAGTATATTCTTTAGTCAGACTTTTACATTTACACCCGCACTATTTAGGAGGAGTTCAACGATGACATTGAAAAAAACACTAACCATTGCTGGTTCTGATACAAGTGGGGGCGCAGGCATCCAGGCGGACCTGAAAACCTTCCAGGAGCACGGCGTTTATGGCATGACCGCCCTTACCACCGTCGTAACGATGGACCCTGCCGATCATTGGCACCACAACGTACACCCCCTTCCTGTAAGCACCCTTGAAGCTCAGCTTGAGACCGTCCTTTCTGTCGGGATCGATGCGATGAAAACCGGGATGCTGGGTACGGTGGAAGTCATCGAGCTTGCCGCAAAAAAAATCGATCAATACGGCTTAAATAAAGTCGTCATCGATCCGGTGATGGTATGTAAAGGGGAAGATGAAGTTCTTCACCCGGAAACAACCGACGCTATGAGAGAGCACCTCCTTCAGCGCGCCACGGTGGTGACTCCCAACCTTTTCGAAGCTGGACAGCTTGCTCAGACTGGTCCAATCAAAACCATTGAAGGCATGAAGGAAGCCGCAAAGAAAATCCATGACCTCGGAGCAAAGAACGTAGTCATCAAAGGCGGAAAGCAGCTTGAACACACAAAAGCCCTCGATCTCTTCTATGATGGAACGGACTTCACCATCCTGGAAGAAGATAAAGTGGATACCACATACAACCATGGAGCAGGATGCACATTCGCTGCTGCCATCACTGCAAATCTTGCCAATGGACAGGATGTAAAAGAAGCTGTGACAAATGCAAAAACATTCGTAACAGCTGCCATCAAGCACGGATTCAAGTTGAACGAGTATGTAGGGCCTGTCATGCATGGCGCTTACAATCGATTTGATAAATAAGCCTTTCTCAAGAGACCGTCCTGAAGCTGAGCACAGCATCAGGACGGTCTCTTTTTTGATCCTTTGGCCCGGCATACGGATGCAGAAGATGCCGGATGGGAATACTAAAATCCGCATATGCGGATTCTCAAACAGAGTTTTCGCTTTCGGACACTAAATTTAGTAAGATAGTACATAATGGTTTTTTCATTATGAGGAGGATATGATATGAAGCCCATTCAATTAGCGGATGTGCAAGGACTGATCAATCAGTTCGCACGTCAAGATATTTATATACATTTAGAAACGACCAACGGTGCGTACGCATCTCATTTCAACGAGAACTTCTTCTCCGCAGGCGCCTACATCCGAAACGCCAAGGTCAATTATGAGCATGGAAAGATCGTCGGAGACGGTCCCTTCCGTGTCGGATTGAAGCTTGAAATCGGCTGGATCTATGCTGAAGGCTTGACCCATTATGAACAAGATGATGAAGGCAGGCTGCTGATGGCCGGACACGGAGCTGATGGAAAACTGGCCGTTGCCCTCGAAATCAGCCCTACCCCATTCAAGTAGAACGATTTTTTGATAAAGGAGATTTCAAAATGGAAAAAGAAAGACAATTACTCGTAATCTTTCCCCATCCCGACGACGAAGCGTTCGGTGTATCCGGAACGATCTCATCTCATGTCAATAACGGAACCCCTGTCACATATGCATGCCTGACCCTTGGTGAAATGGGCCGTAATTTGGGGAATCCACCATTCGCCACACGGGAATCCCTCCCTCTCATTCGTAAGAAGGAACTGCAAAAAGCAGCTGAGGTCATGGGAATTCAAGACCTTCGCATGATGGGTTACCGCGATAAGACTGTCGAGTTCGAAAATGATGAAAAGCTCGCGAATATGGTGACAGAACTGATCGAAGAGCTCGACCCTTCCCTGATCATCACATTCTACCCTGGCTATTCCGTCCATCCAGACCACGAGGCAACCGCCCGCGCTGTCATCAGGGCCGTACGCCGTTTGCCAAAAGCTTCCCGTCCGAAGCTTCACTGCCTGGCTTTCTCGAATGGATGCGAAAAGGAACTCGGCCAACCGGATATCACAGTCGATATTTCTGCTGTGAAGGAGCAAAAGCTCAACACGATGAGAGCCCATATCTCCCAAACCGCCTGGATGCTGAAAGATTTGGACAAAGGCATCGAGCAAAATGATCCTGAGGCCCTTCGCTGGGTAACCAACGAGCGATTCTGGAGCTATCAGTGGGAAAAAGACTCTGTTGAATAACGTTATTACGTGATAATACACAACCCCCAAGTCCGGGATTTCAGCGGTCTTGGGGGTTGTTTGCGTTCTTTTTATGAGAGGATTACTTAAGATGGGGACCGGTCCTTTTCCACTGGAGTTAAGTACCCTCCACTTCAATCCACTTTTAAGTTTTCATGAGGATCCAAACATTTCTATACGCGTTGTGGGCTCTTTTTTTCGTTTGCATAAGAGATGTTAGTTTCCAGTAAAAACGGGGTGTTTAAACGTGTGTATAAGGCACAGGGATGTTCCTTTCCGCTGCAGGTGCTTGCTTTCCTGCGGGGAGGGCGTCGAGCCTCCTCCTTTTCCGCTGGAGTCAAGCACCTTCCGCTACAATCCACTTTTGGTTTATTTATAGGTAGCATATGAATCCATTTCACTACTAATCAAAGCTTCTTTATTTAGTTGATTATGAAAGGTTTGCGGTTTAATTGGTCCAACCAGGTTAGTCATCTCTTCTACTTCTCATCACTATTGAATCCTTGCATCCTTCCCCTGAATAAAACATTCAAGCCTTCAACCCATTTTTTCATTAGGTATGGATGGAAAAATGGTCCGTTCCGTTCCGCTGTGGCCACCCGCTTTCCATGGGGCGTGCGGTGAAGCGCAGAGAAGTGAAATGCGCCCCTCCCCCCTATTAATTTAAAATATGGTTTGGTTGAGAGCCATTCAAATTCATCCACATCATCCACCAGCACTGCGAACTGGACCCGTTCTGGATGTTTCTTCATATCTTCAAATACCTTTTGTTTAAGTCCCTGTGCTTCTTTTTCATTTCATTCTATTAACTCATCGACAGCGTTTGGATACTTCTTTTAGAAAAAAGAATATGAGAGCCAGTCTCTATATCCCCTCTGTTAAAGATCCGGATAAAAATCAAACCATGATGTTCCAGGGAAGATAAAGAGCATATAAAAATAAGGGTTTAAGGAGGTACACACTCTAACAAGGTGATTAATCAATGCCGGTTTGCTGGCTTGTAAAACAGATCGAGGAGAATAGAAATTGATAGGAAACAAAACGATATGCTTAGACCTAACGGGTTTACTTGTGAGGTGCAAACAGTCAAATATCATATGAAATCTCATAAGTAATAACTAACAAAACACTTGGTAATTCACAAGGTAAATCACACAAAAAAGACCGATTATTGAAAAGTCAGTCTTTTTTATACCCAATAATTGTCTTATTCAATTAACGCACCTGTTAGTGTAAGTGAAAGAATATACAATTCTAATTCCTTATTTAAGTTATGCAAAGAAACAATGCATAGATGGAATAAAAAGGAAACTTCAAATTTCCTGGAAGCTCTTTTTTCTGTCTTTGATACCTTTTTATAATATGTAATTATTTTGCAATTACAGGAACCCAAAGTTCATTTCTCGGTTTATGTTTTGGTGGATAATAGCATTCGATACAAGGAATATCAGCAAGTTCATATACAGAAGTTGGAACCCATTCTGTGTATAATCGCTTCCACGCATTCGTGATGCCTGGAAAGACAGCCCAAGTGCGATGGGTAATATTTAGCGTTTCCATATCACTCGGTACATTTCCATCATATCTGACACCCATAAAGTATGTAAATTCTTCGTCCATAATGGCTGCTTCTTTCCCACAAACGCCCAAAAGACTTTCAAGAGAGCATTTTGGTTCTTCCCAAGACATATCAATCAATTGTTGCATAAATCCATCTTTTTTAGCACTGCTCCAAAGCGTAGGAATTGTTTTAAAGGCTCTATTTGTTTTGACTACTTTACCTTTTCCTATAACTTTTAAATCAAAATCTAGATTTTCAATCCGATACTCCATTTCGGTATCCCCTTTTATTGAAATTATTTAAATGCCAGTAAATTAATTTTATTTCTTCCAATAAACTCCTTCTTACGCTAGCATGCACCATTAGTTGAAGAACTGAACTGAATTTTCTAAATATTATACTTATTTTAACATAAAACTCCACATAACCTTCAAAAAAATCATCCTTATGATATAGGATGATTTCAAAGGAAGTGGTGTGCTTTAGTTGAGACGAATTCAACATTAAACACCTGATAGAAGGCGTTCATGATCGTCTCGTCCCCATCTGAAACGAAACGCCACTTTTGACTTTGTAACATTTGTCTGAGCAACCAAAGGTGGGCAGTCACTGTGTAACCTAACTTAACGTGAAGCCCATCAATATAATTCTTTCTTCGCATAAACAAGAATTGCTTTCTTTTAACCTCCTTTAGAAGCTACCACTACTCCTAAACCGCATAGTGCATTGCAGCGAAGGCCGACCGACTCCCGCGGGAATAGTGGGCTGGTGAGACCCTGCAGGCGC
>NZ_JBLRVS010000007.1:331051-410047 GCF_047915635.1 Rossellomorea sp. FS2
CAGCTGAAGCGGCTCACCGTCCACCCCGCAGGAAAGCGAACGACCGCAGCGGAACGGAACGAACCCTTCCACCCACCAGACTGCCCAAAATGGTTTCCACCCCTCCCCGACAGGGTAACCCTAAAACACAAGGAGGAAAAAACATGACCATCTTTCATAACCAAGCACTGCAAAACCAGCACATCCTCATAACCGGTGCCACAGGAGGCATCGGTCACGAAACGGCCATCGCCGCCATTGAGGCAGGGGCGAACGTCACCGTAACCGGGCGGAACGAAGACAAACTTGCCAAACTCAAAGAATCCGTCCAGTCCCCCCATAATCTCCACGTCTTCCCCGCAGACCTGACCAAACAGGACGACCGGAAGCAGCTCATCTCCCATGCAATTGAAGCGTTCGGTCCCATTACTGGACTGGTCAACTCTGCCGGCATCGGGGGCGGCGACCTTGTTGAGAAACTCTCCGATGAAGACATGCGCACCATCATGGAGCTTAACTACTTTTCCCTCGTCTCTATCACCCAGGACGTGTATCGAGGTATGAAGGAACATGGAGAAGGATCCATCGTCAATCTATCGTCCCTTTCCGGCTTACGGGGAACACATGGAAACAGCGCCTACAGCGCCTCCAAATTCGCTGTCACTGGCTTCACCCAGGCATTCGCCCATGAAGCCATCGAGCACGGCGTGAGGGTCAATGCGGTGTGTCCTGGCTATGTCGACACCGAGATGGGACAAAAAGCCATCGCCTCAAAAGGCAAACGGGAAAACCGCACATATGAAGAGCAGCTGGAAGTCGCAAAGTCTGGAATTCCATCCAACCGGCTGACTTCTCCCCGCGAGGTGGCTAACGTCATCCTTTTCCTGCTGAGCGACGCCGCCTTCAATGTGGTAGGCGAGTCCATGAAGATCTCAGGTGGAAGCGTCATGAGATGATAAAAAAGGAAGCCGCCGATTGCTTCGGCGGCTTCTCTCATTGTTCGTTTTTGATCTTTTCTTTAAGCTCCTCGATGTATTTCTGTTTTTCTTTTTCATTTTTCAGCGTGTCGGCGTTTTTATCTTTTATATAGTCCTGCAGTGCTTTCTCAATGTCTTCTTTCGTGGCGTTCTCAGGTATCTTACCTGATTCTTTCAGCGTTTTGATGATCTGTTCATCGTTGGCTATGATATCCAAATGTTCAACACCCTTTTCTGCCTCGGGAACGACGGTTTCTTCCGCATCGTCCTTCGGCTTTTCTTTAGATGATCCATCTGTACCGCACCCGCTGAGGATGACGGCCAGACTCATGACACCAGAGAGGATCAAGCGCGTTTTCATGCAAGCACTCCCTTTCAAAGGACTGTCTAGTAACCTTCTACTTTCCAAGTGAAAAAGCCTTCTTCCCGGGAAAAGAAATGAAATTAGTGCCATCCTCACTTTTAGCTGATGCCTTAATATGGTTTAATTAGTAGTACATTGGTATGAATAGTGGATGACAGGTTGTTTTTTTATAACGATTTTATTCTTTATATAGTAAAAGGCGAGATTTCTCTCTCTTTTTTTTACTACAAAACCGAACATACGTTCTAATGGTGGTGAAAAAAATGGACACATTGATGACCCGGTTTTACAAGCATTACCCTCATCTCAAGCATAACAAAGCGGTCGATTCGTTTATCAGCAAGCAGGAAAACAGAACATTGATCGAACAGTTCCTCCTTGAACCGAACGCTGAAAGGGAATACGAATTGAACGAAGCATTCAAGTCCCATTATTTTGATATCCGTTTTACGGCCTATGTGAGTTCCTCCCTGTATTTCCATAGTGTCAATTTTGATAAGAAGCATCGGACGTATTCCGAGCGGCATCCTCTCACTCTTGATAAGAAAACCGATCAGGGGGACGGGCAGGCGTTCATCGATCTTGTTCCTGATCAGTCGGACAGCCTGTCGCCATTCATGAATTACTCGACACTGGCAGAATGCCTTGAGGACGACGATCTTCTCACAGGCTACAGGGCACTTACAGAGAGACAGCAAAGGATCCTTGACCTCGCTTACGTCCAGGAATGGAGCGACACGGAAATCGCTAGGAGCATGGGGGTATCCCAGCAGGCCATATCCAAGAGCCATAAAAAGGCTTTGAATGCATTACGAATCCTATTACAGAAAAAGGAGTAGATGCAATGGGCGCACTTTATGAAATGGTAAAAGAAGCACAGGCTACAGGTGAATATGAAACAAAGGTGATTACGTCATTCGAACCGAAAATCAAGAAATCCCTCTACATGACCCGTGCTGAAAACCGTGATGATCTTGAGCAGGAGCTTAAAATCAAGATTATTCACTATGTGAGGGAGTATTCGATGGACCGCATTCCAGGACTGTTTGATTTGGAGTAATGACAATGATCGACCGGCTGAATCCAGCCGGTTTTTTTATGCCTTGTTTTCGAATTTTTCCAGGGAGGTTGTAGTTCTGCTCCCTTCTCTTTCTTTAGTAAGTGTAAGGCAAACGAAACGGTCGCGATGAGGTTGGGATGACTTCAATCGCCGTACCGCATCCCTTTGGTTTGTCTCTTACCATTCATATCATAGGGAGAGATGTTACATGAACTGGACAAGGACAATGAAGCAAGGTGACTCTGGTAACGATGTTCGAGAATTGCAAATCCGGGTGGCAGGATGGGCAGCTGCCTCGCCGGCAAAGACTCATGTGGCCGTTGATGGCGTATTCGGTGCAGGGACTGCAGCAGCCGTCAAGCGATTCCAAAGCGCTTATGGCCTGACAGCAGACGGCGTTGCCGGTCCTCAGAGCCATACTCAATTGAACGCACTGGAAGCAAGTGACGGATCGACTGCCCACTTCAACTTCTCTGAATTTTATTCCAAGGACGGAAGCACCTTCAATGGAGGGAACGTCGGATCCACTCAGGTCAGGGAGAATATCCGCCGCCTCATGTACAAGCTGGAAGCACTTCGCAAAAAGCTCGGAAACCCTCCCGTCACCATCAACTCAGGATTCCGAAGCATCAGTCATAACCGCAGTGTAGGAGGAGCCTCGAACTCCCAGCACACCTACGGGATCGCAGCGGATATCAACCCTTCCGGAAAGACCCCTTCACAGGTGGCGGAAGTGGCCAAAACATGCGGATTCAGCGGAATCATCAAATACAATACGTTCCTGCACGTCGACAGCCGCGCGGAATACTCATACGGCGCCCAAACGTACTACTGGGCTTAAATCAACCTTAAAAACAGGAGGAATACCATTATGCCAATCATCGTACTAGACCCGGGACACGGCGGCTCTGATCCAGGAGCCATCGGGAACGGTCTTCAAGAAAAGAATCTTGCTTTAACGATCGGACTTAAGGTGAAAGCCTATCTCGAATCCAATTACGGCGCGGATGTCCGCATGACCCGCTCCACCGACGTCTTTATCGAATTATCCCAGCGGTCCGCTTTTGCCAATGGACTCGGTGCTTCTTACTTTGTCTCTCTTCACCATAATGCAGGCGGTGGAACTGGATTTGAAAGCTTCGTCTATACCGGCACGAGGGAAACTGAAACCGGCCGCAGGCAGGATGTCGTCCACGCTGAGATCATGAAGTTCTATTCCCAGTATGGCCTCCGTGACCGCGGCAAGAAGGTAGCTAACTTCGCCGTACTTCGTGGAACGTCCATGCCGGCCATCCTCCTCGAGAATCTGTTCATGGACAGCGTGAATGACACGAATCTATTAAAAAGTGCATCGTTCATCCAGGGATTATCGAATGCCATCGGCCTTGGCATTGCCAAAGCACTTAATCTGTAAATCCAGGGCGGGCTTCCCGCCCGCTTTCTTATAAGGAGGAATGATCATGGATTATTCTGTGTTCGTCCAATTGCTCGGTAACTTCGGATTCCCCATCGCCGTCACCCTTTTCCTGCTCGTTAAATTGGAGAAGAAGCTTGAGCAGTTGGAGCAGGCCATTCAGGCCCTGTCCCAGACTTTCTCCAAAGAAGACAGGCAGTAAGGAGGTTCATGAATGTGATATCATATGTATCCAATTTGGTCGCCATCGGGATCGGCATGGTGGGGATCGGACTTTGGTTGAGTCAGTTCCATGCATGGATGGCTGTGCTGCTTCTGATCGGAAGCGTGCTGATGTTAAGAATGGATAAGAAGGGTTGAGCGCCGGGGCTCTGCCCTTTTTTTGTTGCAAAAAAAGAGACCTGAACGGCCTCTTTATCTATTGCTTTCCTTCAATGGTGGAAAGGTCCACTTTATACAGTTTGTCATCCTGCTCTCGCGGGATGCCCCTTCCGTCCGTATTATTCGTTGTGAAATAGAGAGTTTCCCCATCTACATGGACATCGCGGATCCTGCCAAAGCCATCCAGCAGATCAGTGACCTCTTTGGTGTCCGGGTCGAACTGCTTGATGCTCTGTCCTGCGAGGGTCGCAAACAGGAGCTTCCCTTCACTGAAATCGGCTCCCGACGGGGCCCATGATGGCTCACCTGAATGAGCGAGAGGAGGAATGGTCCCTTCCTTTTCTTCGTCACCCTTTACATCCGGCCAACCGTAGTTTGCCCCTTTTTCAATCATATTGACTTCATCATAGCCTTTCGGTCCATGCTCCGTCGCATATAGGGTCTCCCCATCCCAGGCCAAGCCCTGTGGATTTCGATGTCCATAACTGTACAGATAGCTATCGGAAGGATTGTCGCTCGGGATGCTTCCGTCGAGATTCATCCTCAAGATTTTCCCGCCAAGGTATTCGGGATCTTGAGCCTTCTCGTCATTTGTGGCATCTCCTGTAGTGATATACAGTTTCTCATCCGGTCCGATTTTGAGACGACCTCCATGATGGAACTGACCGCTCGGGATCCGGTCGAGAAGAACGTCCTTCTCCTTCCAGGATTGATCCTTCCTTTCAAGAAGGACAACCCTGTTATAAGGGGAGCCTTCATCGTCATAGGTGTAATAGGCATACGCTTGCTGATTTTGAGCAAAATCCGGATGAAGGACAAAACCCAACAGGCCTGCTTCCGGGTTGTCCGATAACGGCTTTTCCAGGGAAACGTCCTTTTTCACTTTCTTCCCGTCCTGTACTTCTACAATGGAACCTGTCCTCTCGGTTACATAAAGCGTCTCTCCGTCTTGGTCGATGGACCATGGAATGGAGAGCGAATCGGCTACGACTTCATATTCAACGCTTGGTTTTTCGACTGATGCATGTTCTTCCTGCTGTTTTTCCTCCTGATCGGCACATCCCGCGATCAGGACCAAGCTGAAGATGATCCATATGAATGGATGTTTCATGCATTCAGCTCCCTTTATGATTTTTCACCAGTATAGCCTGTTTTTCTTCATTTCAGTCCTGTTCCGACTGCTCCATTGCGTCCAGGATCGCTTTTGCCACACCGTCTTCACGGTTAGTAGCCGTCACGTGGGAACAGAATTCCTTCACTTCAGGGAGGCCATTCCCCATGGCGACCGGACGGCCCACAACCTTCATCATGGACAGGTCGTTCAAATTATCCCCTATGGCCATGGCGTCTTTTACATTCAACCCTTTTGATGATAATACTTTTTCAATGGCTACCCCTTTTTGTGCGTGGATGCTATTGATCTCAAGGTTGTTCTTACCTGAAGAGCTGACGGCAAGATACTTCAGTTCTGCCAGCAAAGATTGGGCCTGCTGAAGCTTTTCCCGATCTTTGGAGAATACGAGGAATTTGAAGACAAGATGTTCCGAATCTTCGAAAAGGACTTCATAATCTTCCACGACATTGATGCGACCTTCGTCGTACCTTTCCTTCGCAGCCTGCCTCACCTGTGCTTCAGATACGTCGGGATTCGAGGTCTTGAAGATGTCGATGATGAGATCGATCCCCTTCTCATAATCTTCTGTGTATGTACCCTGATTCGTATACACCTCAAAATAGATACCGAGCTCGTTCAGTCTTGCCGCGATTTGCCTCGAATGATCATCCTCGATTCCCGCCTGATAGACGATTTCCCCATCAGCATCCCGGACCTCGGCTCCATTGGCACAGATGATATCACAGTCGATCCCTGCCTCTTTCACAACATAGGAGGCTTCTTCGTAAGAGCGGCCCGTTGCCACAATCACTTCAATTCCAGCTTGTTGGGCTTTCAGGATTGCCTCTTTATTCCCTTCGCTGATTTCTTGTTTTTCATTCAATAATGTTCCATCCATATCGCTTGCTATGCTTGTAATCATTGATCAGACACCTTTCTTTCAGGAAAATATTCTTAATTAGGTTATTGTATCATGAACCGCTATCATTTATTAGTTTGCACCACTCTACTTGAAGAAAACCCCTTTAAATGAAAGGGTTTTCAAACCTTTTATAGAACTAAGTAGGGATATCAATTTTTCACATAGCCTAAAGGAGTGACATTCATTGAAGAAACTCACAGCCCTATCGAACCGAATTATGCAGCGCTATCTGCCAGATCCATTCTTATTCGTCATCATCCTTACCCTCTTTGTTTTTGCTTCCGGAATCATTTTTACAAAGAGTTCACCCGTCGACATGGTTAAATACTGGGGTGAAGGCTTCTGGGGGCTTCTTGCCTTTTCCATGCAAATGGTGCTTGTGCTCGTAACAGGTTATGTCCTTGCAAGCAGTCCCTTATTCAAACGACTGCTGGGCTATCTTGCTTCACTGGCAAAATCACCGGGGTCGGCCATCATCATCGTTACCCTCGTCTCTCTCGCAGCGAGCTGGATCAACTGGGGGTTCGGCCTGGTCATCGGCGCCCTGTTTGCAAAGGAATTGGCCAAACGGGTCAAAGGGGTTGATTACCGCCTCCTCATCGCAAGTGCATACTCCGGTTTCGTGGTATGGCACGGTGGATTTTCCGGTTCCATCCCTTTATCGATCGCGACAGCGGGCCATCCTTTCGAAGACAAGATGGGGGTGATCCCAACAAGTGAAACGATGTTTGCGGCCTTCAATATCTTTATTGTTGTCGCCCTCTTCGTCATTCTTCCCATCGCCAACCGGCTGCTTATGCCTTCAAAGGAAGATACCGTTTCCGTTGATCCATCCTTGTTCAATGAATCTGCAGCCACCGCAGAAGTGGTCGACCCTACTCCCGCCGAACGGTTGGAGAACAGTTCGATCCTATCGGTCATCATATCCCTTCTCGGAATAGGGTTCATTGTTTACTATTTCATCAATAATGGGTTTGCGTTGAATTTGGATATCGTCAATTTCCTTTTCTTATTCCTCGGGATCCTCTTCCACGGAACCCCTAAAAGCTACCTTGATTCCGTGCAGGAAGCCATCAAAGGGGCAAGCGGCATCGTCATCCAGTTCCCGTTCTATGCGGGGATCATGGGAATGATGGGGGCTTCGGGATTGGCCGTACTCGTTTCCGAGGTCTTCGTGTCCATTGCAAATGACACAACCTTTTATTTCTTCGCCTTCCTGTCAGCAGGGATTGTGAATTTCTTCGTCCCGTCCGGCGGCGGCCAGTGGGCCGTACAGGCACCCATCATGCTTGATGCGGCACAGGCCCTCAATGCGTCGATTCCCAAGACGGCCATGGCTGTGGCGTGGGGGGATGCCTGGACGAACCTCATCCAGCCGTTCTGGGCCCTGCCGGCTCTCGCCATCGCCGGTCTCAAGGCCAAGGATATCATGGGCTTTTGCGTTCTGATCCTGATCGTGAGCGGTGTCGTCATTTCCATCGGACTCCTGATATTATAAATACACACAAAAAAGGCTGTTCTCATCTGGAGAGCAGCCTTTATACCTATCATTTACGAGATTCTATGAAATTACATTTCATTCTCTCTTCTTCTCAACAGCTCCACTTCCAACATCTCGATGAACTCTTCTTCCAGTCCTTCTTTTTGTGCCATTCGGTGGGCATTGGTTAATTGCTCTTCAGTAAGTAATGTTAGTGATTGCATCTACTACACTCCTGACTAACCTAGTTATGGGTTCCATTTACCCCTAATAATCCCTATTAAACCTATTTACCAGAAAAATATAATTTTTTCCTTTTCCTACTTTTTCTATCGGCTCAAGACGGGACTTATGAATGGGTTTCTAAAAAGAGTTGAAATGATTGACCCATAGGTTAGAATAAAGTTGTAAGCGTTTACTCGGTTTAAATAGAGGCAGGAAATTAAGATTTCTTCAAAGGTTGTTTACCAGAGAATCTTTTTGGGAAGATAATCAAAGGCATCTATTGTTAACCAGTTTGAAGTAGAGTATGGACAATTAAATATGTATGCATTAGAATGAATAATGTTTCATTTTTCGTCATTACTTTTTTGAGGTGAACCTATGAATCCGCAACAACGCTTTACACTTGGACAACAGCTACGTTTTATCATTCCCTCTTTGTTGGGAATTTTATTATTTATAGTTCCTTTACCTGTCGACGGTGAAGTGACGATCCCGATTGCCGTTCTATCGAATGCACTGCTGGATGCGATCGGCCCCGTGATTCCTTATGTCATGACCATCCTGATCGCCTTGACGATCATCGGCACGTTCATCACCAAGGCTTTTAAACCGGCGGTCATCATGGACTCACCGTTTTTCAAGACGCTGTTCAATGTTACGCCCGTCTGGTTCGTCATCAGGATCGTCGGCGGTATCTACGCTGTCATGACCCTTTTCAAGTTAGGGCCGGAGTGGATATGGTCAGAAGACACAGGGGGACTGCTCCTGAGCTCGGATGGGCTGATTTCCATCCTGTTCTGCGTCTTTTTATTCGCCGGACTCCTTCTTCCCTTACTGCTGAATTTTGGTCTTCTTGAGTTTTTCGGTTCCATCCTGACGAAGGTCATGAGGCCGATCTTCAATCTGCCAGGTCGATCCTCCATCGACTGTCTGGCTTCGTGGCTGGGCGATGGGACCATCGGGGTCCTGTTGACAAGCAAGCAGTATGAGGAGGGCTTTTATACGAAGAGGGAAGCAGCGGTCATCGGGACAACGTTTTCCGTTGTATCCATCACCTTCTGTCTGGTTGTCATTTCGACGGTCAACCTGAGTGAATTCTTCTTCCCCTTCTATCTGACTGTGACGTTCTCCGGCCTTGTTGCGGCAATTATCCTGCCGCGGATCCCTCCACTGTCCCGCAAGCCTGATACGTATTTCAATGATCAGGAAGGGAAGGATACAGCAGAGACCATTCCTGACGGATATACCCGTGCAGGCTATGGCTATGAACAGGCTGTCCTTCAGGCAAAGAAGAACAACAGTGTGTCAAAATTCATCACAGACGGCATGAAGAACGTACTTGATATGTGGATGGGCGTAGCCCCGATCGTCATGGCGATCGGGACGACGGCACTCATCGTCGCGGAGAACACGAAGTTCTTCGAATGGATTGGTATCCCCTTCATCCCGGTACTCGACCTCCTTCAGATTCCTGAAGCAGCAGAGGCTTCAAAAACGATCCTGGTCGGTTTTGCGGATATGTTCCTCCCTACCATTTTCGGTGCAGGCATCGAGAGCGATATGACCCGGTTCATCATCGCCTGCCTGTCCGTCACTCAGCTGATCTACCTGTCAGAAGTCGGGGGACTGCTCCTCGGATCAAAAATCCCTGTATCCTTCTGGGATCTGGTGGTCATCTTCCTTCAACGGACGATTTTGACTCTACTCATCATCGTCGGGATTGCCCATCTCTTATTCTGACTTATACGAAAGGAGTACCCGGAACGGATCGGGTACTCCTTTTTTCATGATGGGGATGAGCAGCAAGTATAGACGTCTTCCTTACTATCCGTACCACTTCTGATATTGTTCCTGTAGTGCCGTCAGGGTCAGTTCCAACGTGGAAGGAATCGGCCAGTCTGCATGTTTCATGAACGGATCGCTTCCGATTCCTACCGTGAACATCCCTGTCTCAAGAAGGCCTCTTAATCCAGCTTCCCCGTCCTCGATCCCGACACACCTTCTTTCTTCGACTCCCAGCAGCTCCTTCGCCTTCTGGAAGATCTCGGGATCAGGCTTCCCCTTAGTAAGGGAAAGTGGATCGATGGTGTATTCAAATGCCCAAGAAAGACCGGTTTTCTTCAGGACCTCTGGTGCGTTCCGGCTGGAAGAGGCAACAGCCATCCGGATTCCATTCTCCTTTAGTTCTTTCAAGAAGGATTCCATACCAGGGAGGACATGATCAGGCGTCAGGGTATCCATCAGTTGCAGGTAGCGTCGATTTCTCTCCTCCGCCAGCCGGATTTCCAAGTCCTCTTCAATCTTCTTCCCCGCTTCCTTCCATACGGTTCGGATGGTCTCCCTCCTGCTGATTCCCTTCAACCGATTATTCTGCTCCCATGTATAGTCGATGCCGAATGGAAGCAGGGTATCCCTGGTCGCTTCGTAATAAAGGGGCATCGTATCCGTCAGGACCCCATCCATATCAAAAATGACTGCCTCGATCGTTTTCATCGTCAACCTCCTGTATATGAATTGAAAAGCCTGCCATCATGGTGCTGACGGCAGGCGTGCATGGATGGGGAACCCGATTGTGACACGGGTCCCTTCCCCCAATTCTGATTCGATCTTCAAACTTCCTTTATGACCTTCGATAATTTTTTGACTGATGGTGAGTCCAAGGCCCATGCCTTTTTCCTTGAGGGTGAAGAAAGGTTCTCCCAGACGTTCCAGCCTGTCTGCAGGAATGCCTGCTCCCTGATCCTGTACAGTGATCAATATCTCTTCCTCCAAGCAGTGGGCCTTGATGGTAATGAGCCCCTCTTCCATGGACTCGATGGCATTCTTCGTGATATTGATCACGACTTGTATGCACTGATTCCGGTCCCCGACGATCTCGACCGGCTCCTGGGGCAGGTCCACCTTCAGATTGATGCCTTTCATCAGTGCTTCATGTCCCATCACTTTGCCGACATAGTCCAGCACTTCCCTTATATCGAATGGACGTGATTCCCTCAGATGCGGCTTCGACAAAATGAGGAGCTCTCCGACAATCTGATTGATGCGGTCCATCTCGGTGCTCATGATGGTTAAGTAACGGTCTGAAACATGTTCGTTTTCCTCCAAAAGCTGAATGAATCCTTTTATGCTTGTAAGGGGATTACGGATTTCATGAGCGATACCGGCTGCCAGTTCACCCACGACGGACAGCTTTTCATTTCGAAGAAGCATCTCTTCTGCAACCTTTTGCTGGGTAATATCCCGGCCGATGATGACAAGGCCCTTCCTCTCCCCGGATGAATGGAACAAGGGGACCTTGATCACATCAAATGTCTTATGCTCACCGGAAGGCAGGACAAAGCTCTCTTCGCAGCGGGTCCCTTTTTCACCCCAGGCCCTTTCATCCGATTCAATACAGAAATCAAAGGCGTCTTTGAAAAAAGGGACAAGCTCTCCCAGCTCTCTGTCGGTCTTTCCGATATAATCGATGCCTTCCAGGTTATAGAGCTCCCTCCCAAACTGGTTCACTTTCATCCATCTTCCCTCTCCATCCTTGAACGATACAAAGTCCGGCAGGGAGTGGAGGAGGGTGGAAAGTTGATTCTCTTCCTCCAGGAGGGTCTCGTGGACAGAAGAAAACGTAAGGGCTTTTTTGATAGACTGATAGAGTAAACTTAAACCGATGCTCGCAACTACGGGAATGGCGATCAAAAGGGCCACCCCCTCAAGAACAAACACCATGATCATAGCGGAGAGGAACAGCACGGCTGACAGGACCAGTCGCATAATGATATAAGAAATGTCATATGAGCGCACGTGCCTTCCTCTCCTTTCACCTTAGAATAGATTGAACATATACGGTCCGATAAGTGATATATATAGAAGGATGTAGGTTCCCATGAAGTAAAACACTCCGGCAAACGGACCCCACTCCTCATTTCTTCCAAACTTCCATACAAGGGCCGTCAGTAAGCTGATCACGATCATCACTGCATAGCCACTGCCGTTGAAGCTCAAGAAGCCCGGTGCGACTTGATGAAAATAATCCCCCATCGCCTTGCCTGTATAGGTGAACGGCATGATCAAGAAGATCAAAATGGTGACATATTCCGCCATGCTGATGCCTTCCTTCTCCAATACATTCGGTTTGAAGATATTCAAGAGAATCAGGATAAATAAGGAAGGAAGCACCCAATAGAATGAGGTCAGCCCCGTTACCAAACTTGAAAATAGCATAAGAGTCCCATTGAGTAAAGCCTCTTTGACGGACGCTTTTGTCCAGTGCAGACTCGATTGGGTCACCTCGTCATTTTGCGAAGCGCCATATAGTTCATATGTACCACCATTGTAATTGAACCAAACCACTTCATTGTCTGATAATGGAAGAGGTGATTGTGTCAAATGCCTCGTGGTGTTCAGGCGAAAAGCCTGATAAGAGCCATCTTCATTCGGAACGGCCTTATAAAGGGCAATCGCATTGAAATCCCCGATTTCCTGCCCCTCTGCAGTGAGCAGCAATGTGGCTTTCCCATCGATCTCGGCCAGTTGGATATCTCCCGGTGACTCCAGATCGAGCCCATTGTCTGCGTTGACGAATCGGATCTTTTCTGGCTTTTGAAGCTCATCGCCCACCTTATCGACAGGCAGATTCACCTTATACGTCGCCGTGGTCAATTGCCCTTGTGAGCGGGCTGTTTCACTGTAGAACAACGTCAGTTGCCCATCTGCTATCTCATAAGTCGCATTTTCAACTTGTTTACTAGAGTTCTTCTCCAGAAGCAAAAAAGGGGCGCTTACATGATGCTCTTTATCAATATAATGGAATTGTACATGGGTATCGTCTGCCTTGGTCTGAACTACGGAATCCCCATCCTTACCGATGGTCACACGATCAATCTCCTGTTGAAAGGAATGAAGCTTACCAGCATCTTCTGTTTGAGGGTCCATTTCGTAGAGCGTGCCACCCGTCCAATAATACACACGGTTTTCACTCGTTTGAAGGCCTGTGATCCCTTCTGACAGGACGGAATTCTTCCCGCCTGCATAGGACACTAATTTAGTATCCTCATAGTAGATGACCTTCTTGCCATCAGTCCAATAGGGGTAACTGCCGGAAACATCGACGTCAAGCTTCAGCTTCTCCTCGACCCGGAGTCCTTCTTTAACGTTGAGCTCCTGGATCTCTCCTCCACTTGAGACGAAGAGGTCCCCGCTTTCTCTGAACAACTGCGGCCTGTCCTTATATGATTGATCAAGGTATACCGAACGGCTCCAATCCTTCTGAGGGGGCTCTTTCACCTTCAATAACTGATGGAGGAACATCCCTCCGATCATAAGGATGACCAATGCCATTGGAATACCCAAAACCTTCAATTTTTCTTTCACTGTTCATTCCCCCTGCTTTAAAAGCATATTCTCTATATACACTTCTGAATTTTAGCACAATTAGTGCCTTTATTCACTTAATTTTCCATATTAAGGTATAAAATAGAGAGTAAGGGCTATATAAGATATACCACATCCGCTATAATATGTCGAAAAAAAACCGCTCCTATTCATATCGGAGCGGTTTTCCATTTCTTATATTCTTTTTTCGACCTTCAGCTTATGAAGCATATCGGCTGTCATCTTCGACAGGTCATACGTGCAGCTGAATCCCCACTCTTCCACCGCGGCGGAAGAATCGATGGCATCCGGCCAGCTTTCAGCGATGGCCTGTCTGACGGGATCGACCTGGTAGTCGATTTTGAAGTCAGGCTGATGAACCTGGATGGCCTTCTCGAAATGCTCAGGCGCTGCGCTCATGGCACTTACGTTGAAAGAATTGCGGTGGATGAGCTTCGATCCATCCGCTTCCATCAGGTTGATGATGGCATCAAGTGCGTCCGGCATATACATCATATCCATGAAGGTACCCTCACCGATATAGGAAGTGTAACGATTCTGCTTGATGGCTTCATAGTAGATTTCTACTGCATAATCCGTCGTCCCTCCACCCGGAAGCGTTTCGTATGAAATCAAGCCCGGGAATCGCAGCCCCCTGGTATCCACACCGAATTTTGTGAAGTAATAATCCGATAACAATTCACCGGACACTTTATTCACCCCGTACATCGTCGTCGGTCGCATGATGGTATCCTGCGGTGTCGCCTTCTTGGGTGTACTTGGTCCGAATGCTCCGATCGAGCTTGGGGTGAAGAATTGACAATCCAATTCCCTGGCCGTTTCAAGGGCATTGACGAGCCCTCCCATATTCAAGTTCCATGCAAGCAGCGGCTTTGCTTCGGCTGTAGCCGACAATAGGGCGGCAAGGTGGATGATCGTATCGACTTGGTTCGTCTTGGCTAGCTCGAACATGCGCTTTTCATCGGTTACATCCAGCTGCGCGAAGGGTCCCCCGGTCACAACGGGACTGTCGGCCTCCCTGATATCTGTTGCCAATACGTGATCCGCGCCGTAAACCTCGCGGAGACGGGTCGTAAGTTCCGAGCCAATCTGTCCCAACGCACCGGTGACAAGAATCTTCTTCATCTTAGTTCCTCCTGTATATCGTTGATGATAAGGGAATTAAAGGATTCCCAGCTCTTTTCCGACTTTTTCATATGCTTCGACCGCTTGATCAAGCATCTCTTTCGTATGGGCTGCCGATGGCATATTCCGTACCCGACCCGTTCCGCGGGGCACTGTAGGGAATACGATGGACTTCGCATAAACCCCTTCTTCATACAGGCGCTTACTGAAATTTTGGGTAGCCTGCTCATCACCGATGATGACAGGAGTGATCGGCGTTTCAGATTTCCCGATATCAAAGCCAAGCCCTGAAAGTTTTTCCTTGAGGTAGGCACTATTTTCCCACATTTTGTCCTGCAGTTCCGTACTGTTCATCAACAAGTCCAGCGCTTCCGTACACGCGGTCACATCCGCAGGCGTCAGGGATGTCGAGAATAAGAACGGGCGGGATCGCACCTTCAACCAGTCGATCAGGTTTTGAGTACCGGCCACATATCCACCTACTACCCCGATGGCTTTCGACAGCGTACCCATTTGGAAATCGACTTTATGAGAGAGACCGAAATGCTTCACTGTACCGGCCCCTTTACCAAGAACACCGGAACCATGGGCATCATCCACATAGGTCATGATATCGAATTCCTCTGCGATTTCGACGATTTCAGGTAGCTTGCATACATCTCCGTCCATAGAGAAGACCCCGTCCGTGATGATCATGATTTTAGCGTAAAGACCCGATTCTTTCGCTTCCTTCGCCTTCGCACGCAAATCTTCCATATCCGAGTGGTTGAATCGGATGATCTTGGCACGGGACAGACGGCATCCGTCGATGATGGACGCATGGTTCAATTCATCGGAAAGAATGGCATCATGTTTATCCATCACCGCAGAAATGGCTGCCATATTGCAATTGAAGCCCGATTGATACGCGATGGCCGCTTCGGTTCCCTTGAATTCAGCAAGCTTTTCTTCCAGTTTCACGTGAAGGTCGAGTGTTCCGTTGATTGTCCGGACAGCACCTGCTCCGACACCATATTCTTTCACCGCTTCGATGGCCACTTTTTTCAAGCGCTCATCTGTTGCAAGTCCAAGATAATTATTTGAAGAGAGATTCACAAGTTCCTTGCCTTTAATCGTAATGACGGGTCCGTTTGCCCCTTCCAACGGATCGATTTCATTATAGAGACCTTTTGATTTTAGATCCTGCAGATTGTCCTGTAAGAAATGGTCCAGGGTTTTACTTGTCATCTTTGTGACCTCCTTGTTTATGTAAGCGTTTTATAGACAATTGTGCACTCCAGAAAGACATTCACTAGTATAATATTAGCTATTTTCATACCATTTTACACAGATAAGTTTAACATGTTTCTCCATGATGGACAAAATAATTCTTTCGGAAATGGGGGATTCTCTGTCTATGATGATGTCACTAGTATGCGGTTGGCGGGACAAATTGATTCCTATAAAAAAAGAAGCCGACCCTAAGGCCGGCTTCTTGATGATCAGTGCTTCTTCTTTGGTTTTTTCTTATCCTTCAATTTGACTTCATACGTGAAATCGACTGGGTTTTTATCATGTGGCGGAGCTGCATAGGAAGTAATCATATAGTTACTTCCATCCTTGAAGAGCTGTCGAAGCTTCAAGGCATTGGTTTCCGTCACATTGAATGGGTCAACCTGAATGACTTTATACTTGGTTTTCGGGTTCTTTTTGTTGCCTACCTGTCTTTCATTGATGAAGGTAACCGTATATTCCACGTACTCTCCTAGGATTTCCGCTTTCGATTTAAAGACGTCCAGATTGGACCCATCCTGCTTGAAGCCGATTTCCGGGATCTCAATATTATCAATGAACCAGCCTGAGTCATTATAGCCCCAGTCCGTCAGATAGCGGAAGGAGATCAAGATTTCCTTCCCGGCGTATTGATTCAAATCAAATGTTTCTTTTTGCCAGTCTTCATAGTGACCGGTGAAACCAGGAACATTATCTTTGATTTTAGGATATCCCTGTCCATCCACATCCGAACGGGTATTTTCGTTCTCAAGCGATGTCCATGTCTTCCCATTATCTTCAGAAACTTGGACCATAGCGTAATCCCATGCTTCTTCAATATCGATGAAATTGTCGAAGGAGAGGGTGGCTTTGTCCACTTTTGACAGATCTGCTTCTAATACGATGGCACTGTCCAGTTCGTCCCCTTCATTAGCCCAGAGCACTTTGTTGCCCGACCCTTTGGGATCATCGACGCTTTTCCATTTGACCGGAAGGAAGTCCACTCCATCGAAATTGATCGTGTCGACCTTCCCTTTAAAATCAAGCTCTTTGAAGTCCCCTCCCCATGCAGGGACCCCTTCTTTTTCATACTCGAGCGCTTTCTCATAATCAACGGTCTTGCCGCGCTTCGTGCCTTTACTGTCGACAGGTAGATCCCTCAGATCGATGCTGTCGAAATCATACTTCCCTCCAGAACCGTCATCAATGGCGAGGGCCGTAATGAAGTGTTGATAAAGGGTGGTGAAGTCCTCCTTCGCTCCATATTCCTTCAGCATGTGATCGACACTCTCAATTCCATGCTTCTGGTCTGTGGCAAGATCCCTGATGAATTCCTGCCCATACTTATCGTACATATAGAGGGTGAAGAGATAGACCTGTCCATAGTCTGCAATCGTTTCCGGTCCTGTTTCCGCACTGCGGTGTTCATCCCAGTTCACCAGGGAGTTTTCCGGGTGATCAAGATAGAAGTTCACAGAACCCTCATTGGAACCATATCCTCCGAGGAACTCGGAGAATGTCGACATCCCTTCATTCAGCCATGTCTCTTCAGCCGGGTCGTTATCGGCATGGATCAAATGCTGGAGTTCATGAATTGTCGTACCGAAGAAGGTATTCTCGAGCCTGGTTTCCCAGCTGTTCGTATCAATCGTGATGATGTTCCGGTCCGTATAGTTTTCAAGGGTCTGCCAGAAGAAGCCTGCCACGAAGAACGGATAGCTAGGATCGTAGTAGCCGTCATCCTTGATGTTGTCGACCAGCATGATCACCTTGTCACTGCCCTCGTAATAGTTATCCGGCAAGCCAACCATTCTTGGAACGGTGGCATTTGATCCATCCAACTCATCCGGCATGCCGAAGAAATCCGTCGCAGTCGGATAGATGTTCGAATCGAACTCATCCTTCAGTTTATCTACCTGCTCCTGAGTGACCACATGGGGAGGACGGGGATCTCCTTCAGGGAATGCAAGGTCATTCGCCACCCAGATCTCCACGTTGTCGCCCACACTTCTCAGAGTGAATTGTTTGAATTCCAGGTCCCGATCAAGGAATAGCTTTGTCCCTCCGTCGTATGTAAATTCACTTGTCTGTTTATTGCTCTGGGCTTTCACTTCACCTTTTTGATCGAACTTGAACTCTTTCACCTGTTTTTTCAGCTTTCCTTCAGCTTTATTCAGGAAGTTTTCGTTTTCAGACAGTGACTCAAGATGACCATCGATATCGATGCGATCACCGTATCGCTCGGTGTTCCAGTTGGCAGTTGTCGGAGTGGACTCGGCCGAGACCTCCTGTGAGAATGGTGCCAACAGTCCCAGTGCCAAAGCACCGGTGGAAAGAATGGAAAACAATTTAGTTTTCAAATACATAATCCCCTCTCTATGAGAATAGTTATAATATAAGCGAAATAATCATAACACACTAAATTTTCAGAATATATAAGCCGAAAGTTTCTTCTCTCTCTTCGTTATTTATGGTATTTTCTGATATTACGCTTATAACTGATACTGACGATCTATGGTTTCGACATGGTTCGATGATCCTTATACGTTGATGCGTTTAAAACAGGGCCTTTTCCCCCATCCCATCGACGAAATCCCATTCTCAACTGCAAAGGTTAATTGAAAGTGGGGATACCCGTCGATTGATATCGAAGAATACAGGACAGGGCATTAAAAAAACAGCCCTATCTCTAAGGCTGCTTTCCTATTCTATGCTCAAGCAAAGCTTCATTCATCCGACGCAACGCCATGTCGATTCTCTCTTTGGGACAGGCAATGTTCATTCGGATGAACGCACTGCCGGTCTCTCCGAATTTGAATCCTTCATCGAATTTCACTCTGGCCTTCTCCAGGAAGAAGGTACAAAGCTCTTCACCGCTCATGCCGAGTTTCTGACAGTCGATCCAGATCAGGTGGGTGGCTTCCGGCTGAATCGCCTGAAGTTCAGGCATGTATTCCTTGATGTAATTCAATACATACTGTTTGTTATCCTCCAACACCATTAGAAGTTCTTCGAGCCACGGAATCCCTTCCTCATAGGCAGCGATGGTGCCTTCAATCCCGAATACGTTGGGACGCATCAGCCCGAAGGATGTGAGCTTCTCTTGATAACGCTGCTGCAATTCCTTATTCGGGATCATCAGTATGGACGTCTGAAGCCCGGCGATGTTAAACGTTTTGCTCGGGGCCGAGCAGACGATGGTACGATCCCTCACGGAAGGATCCGCCTGGATGAAAGGAAAATGCTGATTCCCCTCGAACACGAGGTCGCCATGCATTTCATCTGAAATGATCCAAAGATCATGTTCTTTCGCAATCGCCGCTACCCGCTCCAGCTCTTCTTTTGTCCACACCCTGCCGACAGGATTATGGGGACTGCAGAGGATCAGGACCTTTGCTTTTGAAGAACGCGCTTTTTCCTCCAAGTCATCAAAGTCCATCTCATAGCGCCCATTTTCATAGAGAAGCGTATTCTTCAGAACCGTGCATCCATGCGCCTCGATCGTGCTGTAGAATGGATAGTAGACGGGATCCTGCAGGATGACGCCATCCCCCGGCTCTGTGAGGACCGAAAGAAGGACGTTGATGCCCGGAATGATCCCAGGACTGAATGAAATCCATTCCTTCTGGATCTTGATGCCATACTGCTTGTCCCACCAGCCGATGATCGAGTCGAAGTACCGGTCACTGAAGGTGGTATATCCATAAATTCCATGAGCAGCTTTCTTTTGCAATGCCTCCACGATGGCAGGGGAAACCTGAAAATCCATATCTGCTATGCACATCGGTATGACATCCTCCTGTGGATACGACCATTTAACCGAGTGGGTATTCGTTCTCTCGATGCAATCATTCCAGTTCATGTTCCCTTACCCCCTGATTTTGTTGATATGCTTCATTCCTTCGCGCTCACTGAGCGGTGCGAGATCTTCGTTTTCTATAAAATCCTCCACCGCCGTCGGGTTTGTCTTCGAGTACTCCCGGAGAGCCCAGCCGATCGCTTTTTGGATGAAGAATTCCTTGGAATCTTGTTTTTTCCTGATATAGCCGAATAGACGGTCTTCATCGGTCTTATCTTTATATTTCAGCTGATAAAGGATGGCCGACCGATTCAGCCAGATATGATCTGATGTGATCCACCGTTCAGGATATCCTCCATCTCCATGTTTCAGGAAAATGGATCCTGCAAGGTTCGGGGCGATGCCATCAATGGTATCCCACCAGGACTTTTTGACGATGAGCTCTTCAAGGAGCGGTAGATGGTCAAGGGTCAGCTTCTTGACCTTCCTTGAAAGGAGGTAGAGAGCGGCATACTGACACTCCCGCCCCGGTTCGTCCCAGAGCAATTTCGTGACGGAAGGCAGCTCTTGCAGAGGGGGATCCCCGTACTGCTTGACAAAGTCCTTGAGAGCAGCGTTGCGCTCAGGCGTTTTGATGCCATAAAACGAGAACTGATTTCGCATATACGCTTCCATCGGCACCCGGTTTTCTTCTGATTCCATCTCTTTGAAGCATCGGAGGAGGGTGGCCGTATATGTCCTCACATGACTTGAACATGCGAGACAGACCCTAAGTTCCTCATCTCCCTGATAAAAGCCATTCTCACAATAGATGTCACACCCGCATGCTTCACAATTTGTCACAAGCTCTCTCATCCCGGTTCCCCCTCATTCTGCTCAAGCTACCCTGCAAGGGTTGCATCCTCTCGATGACGTGCAATCGTTGTCTCAACCCAATTCCTGCTCATGGGCAAGGACCAGCCTACCACCTGTCCGACACCGAGAGCGATCACGATCGTTCCGAACCCTACGGGGCCGCCAAGCAGCCAGCCTGCAATCAATACGACCAGTTCCATGCCGTTCCTCACCCACTGGACGCGCCAGCCGGTCTTATCCACGATTAAGAGCATAAGACTGTCCCTGGGGCCAGCTCCCAGTCCTGCAGCTACATAAATACCGATCCCGATTCCCATGATGATGATCCCGATACACAGTACACCTGCCTGTATCCATAAAGACGAAGGGTCAGGAAGAAGATAGTTGAAGATGTCTATAAAAATCCCCACAAGGAGCATATTGATGAAGGCACCCAGTTTCGGGATTGATTTTGTCATGATCCCGGTGAAGGAGAGGATGACGATTCCCGCAATGATCGACCAGGCCCCAATGCTCAATCCGGCATTCAGGAATAGCCCATAATGAAGGACGTCCCATGGACCGATGCCAAGATCCTTCCCTTTAATGGTCAACGTAATGCCGAACGCCATGATGATCAACCCGACAAAGAAAAATCCCCAACGGGTCATCCGTTCCCTTTTCATTTTCTATCACTCTTTCTCTCTTTCATAATGCACCCACTTTACCACATATTCACCTTCAAAGAAATTTCACCAAGCCGATTGGGTTTGTTGGATATTCATTATGAAAAAACGAATTGGATATCCGGATGAGATTGAGTTGAACGCGCTTTCTTCACTCCTTCCGTCATTCCCCAAAATTCGACCCCCTAAAACCGAACAATACGACTGGATTCTTGTTTTATATTCGTGTTATAATCATTTTGCATCTATTAAGCAGTGACTGGCGAAAATGTGGAAATGACCACAAGGGAGCTGCGTTCATATACCCATTTGCCGTTCGCCTGGGCATAATGATTGGGCCATATCCATGAGCTACACGATAACAGCCTTAAAACATTTCAGGAGGGATCGCAATGGAACCATTGATCTTAAACGGAAGTAAAGTCGCAACAGACGTAAAGGAACAATTAAAAATACGTGTTGAAGCATTGAAAGAACAAGGGGTTACCCCATGCCTTGCCACCGTACTGGTAGGAGACGACCCGTCCTCTGCCACATATGTCAAGATGAAGGGGAACGCCTGCGCGAAAATCGGTATGGAATCAAGAAAGATCCATCTCCCGGCAGAAACGACGACAGAAGAGTTATTGGCCGTCCTTGATGGACTCAATGACGATTCTACGGTCCATGGCATCCTTCTCCAACACCCCGTGCCGTCCCAAATCGATGAGCGCGCCGCTTTTGAACGCATTTCCATCGAAAAGGATGTAGACGGTGTAACCAGCCACGGCTTCGGTCAAAACGCATTGGGCTTTGGTGAATTCCCGTCCTGCACCCCGGCAGCGATCATGGAAATCATCGATTACTACAATGTAGACCCCAAAGGAAAGCACGCCGTAGTGGTAGGAAGAAGTCCGATCCTGGGTAAACCTGTCTCCATGATGCTATTGAACCGAAACGCCACGGTGACCACGTGTCATTCCTATACAGAAAACCTCCCCGCCCTCCTTGCTGATGCGGACATCGTCGTTGCAGCAGTAGGTAAACCAAACTTCATCCAAGGAGATTGGTTGAAAGAGGGAGCCATTGTCCTCGACGCCGGATACAACCCCGGAAATGTGGGCGACATCGATTATGAAAGCTGCTATGCAAAAGCATCGGCCATTACACCCGTCCCTGGTGGTGTCGGCCCCGTAACGATCTCCATGCTGTTGAAGCAGACGGTGGACGCAGCTGAAAAATACGGAAAAACCAATTCATGATGCACCCGACCGCCCCTAAAGGGCGGTTTTTTTATTTTACTCTCCCAACGACTTATGTTTTCCAACCAGTTCGGCAATCATGGTAGTGACGTAATGAAAAGGAGCGTGAATTCATGAATCATCAGCATCCGGAACCTTATTGGAGGAAGGATATCCACCTCCCCTCCTACCCAAAGCTTGACCGTAACCTCAAGGTGGAAACGGTCGTGGTCGGTGGGGGCATCGCTGGGATCACCACTGCATATTTCCTTGCCAAAAGCGGAAAGAAGGTGGCTCTGATCGAAGCAGACCGGTTATTGAATGGGACAACCGGTCACACGACAGCCAAGATCACAGCGCAACATGGCCTTATATACGATGAACTGATTCAGCATTTCGGTACAGAATACGCCAGGCATTATTACGAATCCAATGTGAAGGCGCTGGACTGGATCAGAAATTTGGCAAAAGAAGTCGACTGTGGCTTCAGTGAACAGGATGCCTATGTCTATGCGGAAACGAATGAGTATCTGCAGAAGGTACAAAAAGAGTATGAAGCGTATCTTGAACTTGGAATCGACGGAGAACTGGTGGAAACCATCCCCCTCGACATTCCCATTAAACAGGCCATCGTCATGAAAGGGCAGGCCCAGTTTCACCCTCTGAAATTCTTTAAGCACCTCATTGAATCCTTTATTGAACTTGGCGGTCAAGTATTCGAACAAACCCCTGCCGAGACCATTGAAGACGACACGGCAACAAAGGTCATAACATCGAGCGGTTATCATCTGGAATGTAATAAGGTAGCGATCTGCACACACTTCCCCTTCTTTGATGGAATGGGGCTTTACTTCACCAAGATGTATGCGGAGCGCTCCTATATCATCGGAATCAAATCGGAGAAAAAATTCCCTGGTGGAATGTATATCAATGCGGAAGATCCTTCCCGTTCCTTCCGCTCGGTCGTGCATGAAGGCGGGGAGCTGATCCTGATCGGTGGAGAGAATCATAAAGCCGGGCAGGGCAAGGATACACAGGAACACTATGAATCCTTGGAGAAATGCGGAAGTGCGGTGTTCGGGAAATCTGATACACTTCACCGGTGGTCTGCCCAGGACTTGATTTCAGTTGATAAAGTTCCTTATATCGGAACACTCACAGAGAAGCACCCTACCATCTTCGTAGCCACGGGCTTCAAAAAATGGGGGATGACGACCGGACCTTTATCGGGAATGATCCTGTCCGATTTGATACTTGGTCATCATAATATATACGCTGACCTCTACACCCCTTCACGATTTGTCGCCGACCCAAGCATTAAACACTTCATCTCGCAGAATGCCGATGTGGCCAAGCATCTTATAAAAGGAAAACTCCAGATTCCATTCAAGTCTTCCCGGGACCTCAAGAACGGGGAAGGAGCTGTCGTCTGGCATGGAGGGAAGAAATGCGGAGGGTATCGGGACGAGGAAGGCAGGCTCCACCTCGTGGATACCGCCTGTACCCATTTAGGCTGTGAAACTGCTTGGAACCAAGGTGATCTTACATGGGATTGTCCTTGTCATGGATCGCGTTTTTCTCCTGAAGGTACAGTCATTGAAGGACCAGCCCAAAAGCCGCTTCCATCGATTGATGAATAATCTATGACCCGGGAAATATTTATCGCAGGATATGACAAAACTAATTGAAAAGGGACCGCTCAAGCGGTCCCTTTTCAATTAAATAAGATTCTGAAATCCCCATACCCTTCTTCCTCAAGCAAATCTTTCGGGATGAACCGGAGAGCCGCTGAATTGATGCAGTACCTCAACCCGTCAGGTCCTGGTCCGTCGGTAAACACGTGGCCAAGATGGGAATCGGCTTCCCTGCTGCGGACTTCCATACGTGTCGAACGATGACTGAGGTCATACCGTTCCGTCACACTTGCATTCATGACAGGTTTTGTAAAGCTCGGCCATCCGCATCCACTATCATACTGATCCCTCGAGGTGAATAAAGGCTCCCCGGAGACGATATCGACATAGATGCCTTCTTCCCGGTTATCCCAGTACTCATTCTCATAAGGAGGCTCCGTCCCATTTTCCTGGGTGACACGGTATTGCAAGGGAGTGAGCGTCTCTTTCAGATAAGAACGGTCTTCTGGCCAATGTTCCTTTATAAACGCGTCCCTTCCAGACCCCCGTTTATAAAGGGCATAGCGGAACATATTCTTTTTATAGAAATCCTGGTGGTACTCCTCCGCTTTGTGAAATACAGCAGCAGGAAGGATCTCTGTTGCAATCGGCTTTGCAAATTTCCCGCTGTGTTGAAGCTCTTCACGCGATTTCACCGCCGCGATCCGCTGTTCTTCGGAGTGATAAAAGATCACCGTTCGATAGGGTGTACCCCGATCATTGAATTGTCCTTCAGCATCCGTGGGATCGATCTGCCTCCAATACACCTCCAGAAGCCGTTCATATGGGAAAAGCGAGGGATCAAAATGAATTTCGACTGCCTCCACATGGCCGCTTTCACCCCTCACGACCTCTTTATAGGACGGAGCATCACCTTTGCCTCCGGTATATCCTGAAGTAACGGAAATAATCCCATCAAGTTGATCAAAGGGCTCGACCATGCACCAGAAGCATCCTCCTGCAAATGTTGCTTTCTCCACCAGAATCCCTACCCTTCGAAATATAGATGATAATGATTGCTGCAGCCCGGATTGAATGGAGCCTGACAGTGAGGACAAGAGGACTGACAGTTCATATACTGCAGGATACTCAATTCCGATCGACACTTCCCACAAAGGACGGCCTTCTCATTCCACTCTTCCCGTCCCCATAAAACCGGCTCATGATCAGTCATTTCCTCATGGCATTTGTGACATGGATAGTAGGTGTCACAGCATTTGAATTTGATGGCGATTATATCCTTTTCTGTATGGTAATGTCCGCATCTTGTTTCTTCATCGACGTTTATGCCTTTGACTGGTATCGCTTGATTGGACATATTCATCCCCCGTTCAGATTCGTCATTCTCTTCCCCCATACTATACAATATTCATAAAGAAGGAGGGAAATAAAATGAAAATCATCGTCTTTGGCGCAACAGGTGCCACCGGAACAGAAGTGATGAAACAGGCAAAAGAACGGGGATTGGACGTGACGGCGTTCGTGCGGAATCCTGCCAAACTTCCCGATCATTCAACCTTCATCCAGGGAGACGCTACGGACAGAAAGGCTGTCCAGGCAGCGCTGCAGGGACAGGATGCGGTCATTTCTTGCCTGGGGGCATCTGGTCTTGGAAAGACAACACAGCTCAGTATCATGACCGGTCATATCCTCTCCGGCATGCAGCTCTACGGAGCGAAATCGATCCATTATGTCGCCTCTGCCGGCATTGATCATGAAATATCAGGATTACAAGGTAAGTTGGCCCAGTTCATTCTGCGCAATGTGCTGAAGGACCACCGGGAAGCCGTTTCCCTGATCAAGGACAGTGGATTTCGCTATACCATCGCCCGACCCATGCAGCTGATCAATGGACCTTTCACAGGTGACTATCGGACTCACCCCGCCTCCATTCCTGAAGGAGGAAGGAAAATATCCAGAGCGGATGTTGCCCATTTCCTGTTGGAAAGCCTCCACCACGACGCGTATGCCAACGCATCAATCGGCCTTGCCTATTGAAGGACTTTCGGGGTGAACCCCGGAGGTCTTTCCCCCAATCTCTTTCATCCCTCACAGTGCGTTTCCCTTTGTAAAAGCAAAAGGTTTTCAGACAGGTTGGTTTTGTGGTATATTACTTCGAGTGTCTAAACAAAATCAACTACGGAGGTGGTCTTATCAAGACTGAACAACCGACCAAGACCGCTCCTTCTTACACAAAGACGGTTGCATTCCTCAGCCTGACCATATGGCTGGTCGTCATGAACACGACCATGTTCAATGTCGCCCTTCCAAATATCCTTCATGAGTTCTCTTTGAAGCCTTCAGAGGGTGCTTGGATCGTATCGGGCTATTCTATCGTCTTGGCGATCGGGACGATTACGTATACACGCCTGTCCGACTATCTCCCGATCAGGCGCTTGATCATCATCGGGATTGTTGTGTTCGGTTTGGGTTCCCTTTCTGGTTTCTTTGCCGATTCATTCTTATGGTTACTGCTGTCCCGTTTGTTCCAGGCAGCCGGTGCCGCGGCCATTCCTGGACTGTCCATGGTATTTGCCAGCAGATTTATTCCAATGGCGGTACGGGGTCGCGCCCTTGCCATGATCGCCTCTGCATCGTCCCTCGGCTTCGGACTTGGACCTGTTGTAGGAGGAGTCATCACTGACTATCTTAACTGGAATTATCTCTTCCTGGTTACCCTTCTCGTCATCGTCATGATTCCCGTCCTTTATAAGCTGTTGCCCGCTGAAACAGTCCGAAAAGGCGCATTCGACATATGGGGAGCCATCATGACCGGAGTGGGTGTCACATTCTTCCTTCTCTTCATTTCCGGATTCAATTGGATTCATCTCGCAGTAGCCCTTATATTCTTTGCGGCCCTGTGGATCAGGATCCATAAAATCGAACTCCCTTTCATTCAGCCAAAACTGATCAGGGATAAGGGCTATAGGAAGATCTTGTACATGAGCTATATGGGGTTCGTGACGCACTTTGCCATTCTGCTCGTCATGCCCCTTATGCTAAAAAGCATCTTTGACAAGAATCCGACCACTATGGGATTGATCATCTTCCCGGGTGCGATGCTTTCGGCTGTTGCCGCCATCTATGTGGGCAGACTGATCGATAAGTACGGGAATATGCGTGTGATGGTGATGGCCCACTGCCTTCTCCTGATCTCGACCATCCTGTTCTTCTTCCTGTCACCGATCAGCGAATACATGATCATGCTCGCCTATATGTTCACGAGCTTCGGATTCTCAAGTCTCTCTTCAAGTACCACAAACGAAGTCTCCCGCGTGGTGAACAGGGATCTTGTCGGATCCGGAATGGGTATGAAGCAGCTGCTTCACTATGTCGGCAGTGCTTCCGGCTCGGTCATCGGAGGCTTGATCGTAGAGATGGGCGGAGTCGATTATGGTGTCGATGCGTTCAGGAATACGTTCCTTGTCCTCATCATCGCCATGATCCTATCCTTCCTGATCCTGATGTTCTATCATCGTCAATTAAAGAAAACGGTATGATTCCCAAGCCCTGCGCCTTCAAGCGCAGGGTTTTTTCGTATCGGCAGGAGCGTGCTGAATAAAATAACAATGCCTGGGTTCCCTTCTTACCTTTGTGGGTATAGTAGGAAGGACATTATATATAGAATAGGGGAGTCCATTTGAAAAAGCGCCCATGGTACAAAAAGAAACGATGGTTGATCGGTCTTGCGATCATCATGCTTTTATCAACCATCATGTTTTATCAGCGCACCAAACCTCTGCCTGACGGTGTTTCATACGCTGGAGGCATCCATTCCATTCCTGAAGAAGACGTTGAGTTCATCTACGACCTCACGTATCAAAAGGATGGAAAGGAGGAATACGATCATTCCATATTTGATGAAGTCAACAAAACCGTCAGTGAAGCAGAAGACTTCCTGATTCTCGATCTTTTCCTCTTCAACGGCTACACGAAAAACGACCGGAACTATCCTAAGATAAGCGAAGAGCTATCAAAGACGATTCAGGAACGGATGAAAGAAAAACCCGATCTTAAAGTCGTCTTCATCAGCGATGATGTCAATACAACATACGGTTCCCATAAAGCCGACCAGCTCGAACCGTTGAAAGAACTCGGTGCCGAAGTGATCTTCACTGATCTCGATCGTCTTCGGGACCCGAACCTCCTGTATTCAGGCGTGTGGAGAGCCGGTATTCAATGGTTCGGACAAAAAGGAAATGGGTGGCTGCCGAATCCCATGGCCCCATCGGCCCCTGAAGTAACGGCACGATCATACCTCAAACTGCTGAATGTAAAAGCGAATCACCGGAAAGTGGTAATCAGCGAGAAGGAAGGCATGGTCCTTAGCGCCAATCCTCACGACGCCAGCGGGTTCCATTCCAATATCGCGTTCAGGGTGAAGGGGGACATCCTCAAAGATATGATCAAGGCCGAAAAGGCCGTCGCCGCTTTCTCAGGAGGAAATATGAACGCGTTCCCTTCTGATAAGGAAGTGGATGAACTCATCACCCATGTAGAAGCATCTGGTGGAAAAGAAGTAAAAGCACAGATCCTTACTGAGAGAAAGGTCCAGACCAACGTCGTGAAGGCACTCGACAAGGCGAAAGAAGGAGATGAGGTGTGGATCGGCATGTTTTATCTGGCAGACCGTGATATCATTGACGCCATTGAAAACGCAGCAGATCGCAAAGTAGATGTTCGCATGGTCCTTGACCCGAACCAGAATGCGTTTGGACAGGAGAAAATCGGATTGCCAAACCTCCCCATCGCATCAGAGCTGAACAAGTTGGATAACGAACACATCTCCATCCGCTGGTACAACACCAACAAAGAGCAGTATCATACCAAGTTCATTTATGTAAAAGGAAAAGAAAGCTCCACCGTCATAGGAGGCTCAAGCAACTATACGTCAAGGAACCTCGATGACTATAATCTCGAAGAAAACATTCTTTTCACAGGAGCTCCGGACAGCCGTCTCATGACAGATGTAGATGATTACTTACAGCGCATCTGGAATAATGAAAACGGAACGTATACCGTCGAGTATAAGAAATATCAAGATAAATTACCGATCTTCAAATACATCATGTATGTCCTTCAAAAAGTATTCCAAGTCACAACGTATTAGGGTTTAACCTCTTCTAAATGGGGAATATCTAAAGTAATACCAATAATACATCATAAAGGAGAGACAAACATGGGACTAATTATTTTCTTGATTGTCGGAGGCATCATCGGTTGGCTGGCAGGACTAATTCTAGGTAAAAATGTACCAGGCGGAATCATCGGGAACATCATCGCAGGAATCATCGGAGCATGGATCGGTGGAAAACTACTTGGAAGCCTAGGACCTGTCGTAGGAGGAATGGCTATCATCCCGGCATTGTTGGGAGCCATCATCTTCGTATTTATCCTGAGCCTCATCTTACGCTCCACTAGAAAAGCAGCACACTAATAGAGGGTTTAAATCCCTGAGCAAAACGCGGTCACAGAATATTCTGATCGCGTTTTTTTGTGTTGAGTATATATTCTGATGAATATAGCTTTCTGATTTTCATGGGAGGGTATGAAATATGCAGACCGTTCCTTTCCGCTCTTTATTATTAGTCGAAGTTTTCGTTAGAACGTACTCGAATCTTTGATCAATCAGTGCGGAAACCAATAAACCACATCCCGCTTCTGTATGTGGGCGAGTAGAGAATAGGATGACCGCTCCTTTCCGCTGCAGGGCCTTGCTTTCCGCGGGGAGGCAGTCGAGCCTCCCTCCATTCCCGCAGGAGTCAAGTCCCTTCCGCTTCAATCCGCTCTTCGCTTTGGACATGGTTAGATTGTCAGAGAAGGAATAAATGGTGATGTCCAGAAAACTTCGAAACATAATAAAAAGCAGCCCGGATCAGGCTGCTTTGGTTTTCTTGGCTTTTCGTTCATTCATGATCTTTCTTACTACAGGGTACACGACTGGAGCCCATTTAATCACGTTTTTAACGAGTCGTTTCATTCATGTAACCTCCTTTATACTTTCCATTTACCCGGATCGGGTATGGAGGAAACCTATATGAAAAACCTTCCATACCCAGGGTTTACTTACTTTTTGACTCTGAGATTTTCCCAAGGAAGAATCCATCGATTTCGGATAATTTACCCCTCCAGAGGATTTTCCCCTTGGAAGGGGTGGGTTTGCTGTCACCACAGTAGACCTTTGCATTTTTAAGATGGATGAAATTCGCTTCTGACGGCTGATTTTCTTCTACCGCTTCACCGGCACCAGAAAGTTCTTCACTCACTTTCTGGGCTACTTCACTTCCCTCCTCGAATGCTTCGCTTAACGTCGAGAAGTACTCGGTTGCAGAGATCATGGTACCCGTCACCACAGCCCCTTTCAGGTTCAGTGTGATATCGAGGGAGAAATCATGTTTATTGGCAGCTATTGCGAAAAACTCCAAGATACTATCCTTATCCGTATGCCCGCTCATCTGGTCACCGCTCCTTCCATTCCCTGATCATCGGTCAACTGCATCTGATTACGATAGTGTGTCGTCATCGCTGGATAGCGTTGTATCATCGTCATCGTCTTTTTTGGAAGATTTCTTTTTAGACTTTGAGGAAGATTTTTTTGTTGAACCTTTCTTCGCTTTAGATGACTTGGATTTTGTTGATTTTTTCTTGCTGGATGGTTCATCATCCTCATCCTCGTCATCTTCATCATCTTCTTCGTCTTCTTCCTCTTCGTCCTCATCCGCATCTTTAGCAGCTTTACTTTTCTTTGTGGATGTTGCTTCTTCCTTTTCGTCCTCGTCTTCTTCGTCCTCTTCTTCCTCATCCTCTTCATCTTCACTTGATTGAGTCAGTTGATTCAATTTTTCCTCAAGCTGTTGAAGTCGATTTTGCAGAGATTCATTTTCCTCTTTTAGAGCTTCATAATCCGACCCTTCCCCGCTTTCATTGACTTCTTCCTGATCTTCCTGATCCTCATCTGTTTGATCACGCTTGAACAGATTGGCGGTTGATTGTTTCAACGATACGACAGCTTTCCGTGATGTTTCTTTTGCAGAGTTCCCAATTTCCAACCCTTTGCTCTTCAGCTTCTCCTGATCGATCTTACTAAGAAGTTTTTTCCCGTTTTCAGGCGTTGCCAGGTATCCGACTGTGGCTCCAAGAAGGCTTCCGGCCACTGTGCGTGTAATCGGACCGCTCTTACGTGTCTTTTTCTCTTCTTTGTTTGATTGAGTCGTGTTTTCTAATTCAGTGTTTTTTTCTGCCATTATGGTTCCCTCCAAAATAATTATCGTTTTATGGTTTATCCGATTTTTCAAATCGGTTCTTTCAATGCGATAAGATATTCAAATGATGATTTCAACTGGTTCGCCTTCATTACACTTGGTTGAGGCGGTTCGAACTGCTAAGCTGCTTCTCCAGAGATTCCAATCGTTCGGATAACTTCCGGTTCTCTTCTTCAAGGGCTTTTGCCTGTTGGTTTTCGGCTTTGGAACTCAGGTAAGGATCATTTTCCCACCAGTCCATCCCAATTTCTTTTGCTTTATCAACCGATGCTACGATGAGACGGATCTTGATGGTCAATAGCTCCACATCTGCGATTCCGACGGTGATATCACCAGCGATGACAACACCTTTATCAAGGACTTTCTCTAACACGTCCACGATGGTGCTTGATTGCATGGAATGTTCCACCATTTCTCCTCCTCTCTTACATCAGGCTTCCTAGTGGTCCAAGGTCGATGTTCAGATCCTCTGCATCAAGGCCGAAAACTTCCTTCAGTTCTTCCATTTTTTCTTCCAGGTTCATCAAAGCGACTCCGAGGTCTTCAATTTGCTGATCGGTCAGTGTGCCTCCTTCCACCCTGCGCATGGCATGCCTTTCAACGATTTGCCTGAGGAGCTCCACAACCGTCAACACTAGCTGTGCCAAGCCTTGCTCCGCTTTATCTGGGTCGAAGTTAATCCGTCCACTTGTCTGGCTGGCCGGTTGCATGGATCAATCCCTTCCTTTCGTGTTCCAATTGTTCTGAAGATATGGTCTTACGCGTTCCATTTTTATGTTGGACCAGGGTTTCCACTGAAGAAATCAGCACCCGAAGATCGAGGTAAACAAGGTCCACTCCCGCGATCGAGATGACCAAATCCCCTTTGATGGCAACACCTTTGTCCAAAATGATATCCAAGATGTCAATTAACGCGACATCCTTATTCTCGATAGATTCCCTGACGGTCATATGCTCATCCCCATTCTATGAGAAACTTGAAAAATGATAGGGTGGCCATGGACCCGTTGCTTCGAATGTCCAGCCCGCTTCCTTCCACTTGCTTTCAGACTGTTTGATTTCATCAACGAACCGATCGACTCCCTCTTTTGGAAGGAAGTAGACGCTGTTCCAAGCCATTTGTTCAGCTCGTCCAGTAACATCCTTACCCCAGTTTTTTTTCACTGTTCCCTCGGTTGCGTATGATTTCAGCCGTTCATGAAACTCCTCGCACATACGGTTCTTTTCATTTTCAATTACTTTATTTTCAAGCTGTTCCATTTTCTTCTTTTCGAAAAACTGTCTTCCCTTAGGGAGCTGTTTGATTTCCTCCCACTTCTCCGTGATGGAGGGGTGACTGATTGTTTCTTTGAGACGTTTATCGTCACAAAAGATTTTCACATTCCATTCTTCCTTACCTTCAAGATCTTTGAAGGCGTCCTTCAGAGAGGAAAGATGATTCCCCACTTTTTCCTTCAAACTGTCTTCATGCTTATAGATCGTGCAGAACTTCAGGGGAATGATGGTGTAGCGCTTTGACATCATCAGGACCGTTTCGTGGTGGTGGAATGCCTTATCCTGCAGCCACTCCATGTCATTCTCAATCTTGTTCTGGAGGACGGACTCCGAATATTCTTCATCCGGCAGGCCACATACGATGGCTGTGATCCCATCGATATCCAACGCATAAATATCATGTTCCCCGTCGAATCCCTTCATGGTTGGGACGGGCTCAACCTCCACCTCACTTGAAGGGACCAGTGCGTACAAGTAGAGCATGCGAGCTAACCTCCTTTCTTCTTCGTTAAATCTTCCCATTGTTCCATTTCCTTTGTTTTCGCTATTTCGTAACGCATCAGAAGTTCGTCTTCTTTGACTTGAAAGGCTTCTTCAGAAATCTCTCCGAGTTCGAACATCATCTGTAACTGGATCAGCTTTTGTTGGATGGTCGGCAGGTCGTAGAGCTCTTTGTCTGCTTCTTCCTTGATTTTCTCACCGACCTTTATGACGAGATTCAAGGGTGCCGATACAAGTTTGTGAAGCATTAGGCTTCCTCCACCTTCAATCTGATATTGACGAAGTTATAGGCTGGCCACGGACCGCTGTAATTGAAATCCGCTTTATCCTTCCAAGACTCATGTGCCTTGTTGACCAATTCATCGAATTCCTTTTCTTTATCCCGGTCAATCAAGAAGGCTGCATTCAGAAGCATCCGCTCACTTGATGGATCATTGGCTTTTGCCGATTCAGCTGCTTCCTGAAGGGGAGCAAAAATCTCTGATTTTATCTCTGTCTGAAGGTTCTGGAATACTTTCTGAGCCATCCCACCAAGCTGGATGCGCTCATAGTAACCCGCCGATTCAGATTTCCCTTTCAGTGATGTCGACATTTTTTCAACACCGGGAGATTCTTTTACGACTGATTCCAGCCACTCAGATTTCCCGATAACTTTTAAGCCGATCTCGATTTTCCCTTTAATGGCTGGGAATAACGTTTCAAACTGCGGATAAAGGTTTTCTAGGAGTGCCTCCACGTCTTCCTTCGATCGGAATACGTTCCCGAAGCTGATGGGAACGACCGTGTCACTCTGTTCCATCACCCTGGAGATGACTTGTTGGTGCATCATAAGGTTCTCCCGTTTGGGATGATAGATTTTCTGAGGGACCTCTGCTGCCACCATGGATGCATCTTTATAGGAAATCAAAAAGATGTCCCGCTGTTCTCCTTCCAGTTCCACTTTGCCTAGATCCATTTTCCCTTCGTGCCCGATGGCACAAAAGATATAAATCCCTGTTTCTTCACTCATCTGAATTCTCCTTTGACGTCATGTTCTTGCAAGCTTCCAACACGATTTTCTTTGCCTCTTCTTCAGGATGATCGGATTCAATACTGCGGCTCAGGGAATGGGTCGTAATATCCAAACAAAGGCGCTGAAAATCCTGATCATCCCCTTGTATGGGAATGTCCTGTTCCAGTGCGATCCGCGCGATCATCAGGGAGGCGCGCAAACTTGGCCCGCCGAGTCCATCGCGGCAATGACTGCGAAGCTCTGCAATCAAATTCGTAATCTCACGAGCTTCCGAAAGCACAAGATCCACTTTCTCAGAAACGATATGGGCTTCTTCCTCACTGGTCTTGAAACCGATCGGAATCGTGATCAAGCGGTCCAGAAGGGCATCCTGAGTTTTGTATACGCCTGCATACTCAGATGGGTTGCTTGTGAAGATCATCCTGAATTCAGGATGAACCCTTATGAACGGCTCTGTCCGTTTCGAACCGTAGAGGGGAATGACCCCTTCTTCCAATATGGAGAGGAAAAGATTATTCGTTGTCGGTTCGGATCGGGTGAATTCATCGTATACAAGCGTATATCCATTTTTTACAGCTTCCAGGAGACGACCGTCCCTCCAGTTCTCTGTGACCTGTTCATCTTTCTTGTAAACAGATCTGACGTAGTTATCCACTGTCTGTTTGCTTGAATAACCAATGAAATCCCCGATAAGATCACTGTTGTTCAATTCGTGGTTTCCATGCATCAGCATGACCGGACGCCTTCTTTTCTTTGCCAGCGTGAGGGCGAGGGATGTCTTCCCTGTTCCGGATGGCCCCGTAAAATGGACGGGATAACCAAGCTTCAAATAACTCATTGAGCGGCTGATCAAGTCGGTGGTCCCTTCATCTTGGACATACGATTTGCTGCCTTTTTGGATCTTCTGGGTTAAAACCGTCACTACCCATTCCTCCCGAATCTACATTTCCTGCCCGATGGCACTCCTGTACCTGACGTCCTTCCGTTTGAAGGAGATGACCTCCTTGTCTTGATTGAGAAGGACATCATACGTTCCGAGCATTTCATCTTTTGCGTATCGTTTCATATATTCTTTCTCTTCGACTACTTCCACTGTGAGCCTCCAGCCCTCATCTTCCGTCATTTCAACAGATGTAACCTTATGGACCGGAGCTACATGTTCTTCGAAGAATCCTTTTACACTTTTCATGATTTCAGTGATTTCCATAATGTCCTCCCAGCTTGAACGCCTGACTACATCAGGTGAAATAGGTTAGATGCTGAACTGTGAGTTCCGTTCATTGGACTGCGTTGCCAATCCTTCTTCCTGTACTTCATCACGGAGCAACCCGACGGCTTCCGCGTAACGCAACCACGTATCCACACTCGCGATCACGACTCTCGCCTCGATGGTCAAGATCTCTATCCCAACAACGGAAACCCTCGCAAATGCGTCAATTACAATCCCCTTATCCAAAATGCGGTCAATGACCTCTGCCAAACTGGAACTATCCGTACTTTTTTGAATCGCCATACCTAAATTCCTCCTTATGAAGTAATGGTTTTAATATCCTTGGACGATTTGATGTTTTCCGAGCTTTTGATATCCGTAGAGCTCTTGATAGACTGGGAGCTTTTGATGTTGCTGACGCCTTTTAAGTTCTTGGCGCCCTTTCCACCCCGGTCATCCGAAGAAGACATCTTTTCCTGAAATGCTTCGCCCGCTTCCTTGGCCTTTTTTAATTTTTCACGTACAGATAATAGGACATCCTGCACCTTGTCTTCTGCATTATCTGCTTTGCCATGGACTTTATCAGCGTTCTTTTCCTTGGCGTCCTCGAGCTTTCCGGATGCTTTCTTTGCTTTGGATTGGACGGTTTCTTCCACTTTTTCGACCGCTTTTTCCTTTGCCTTGTCCTTGAGCTTATCCTTTACGGATTCCGGAGCATGTTCATAGGCTTTTTTCGCCGTTTTTGTCGCTGCTTTTTTAATGGGATTCCCCACGGGATCACCTACTATTTCTTGGAGTCGACAAGTTTATTCAACATTTCTTCAATTCGTTCGAGGCGTTCATTCAAATCCTGATTATCTTCTTTGATCTGCTTGATTTCGTCGTTTTGGGATTCGTTTTCACCCGAGCCCTTCTTCTCAGTCAGCTTATTCTTCAGTGGGGACAGAACCCCACTGTCCATTTTACTGAAGTAGCCTGAAGCTGTTTGTCTGAGGGAGATCATCGCCTGTTCTGTGACGAACTCCTGGGCCGTCCTTCTCAATTCCTTTGTAGCGGCCTTCATCAGTTCAGATTTCCCAAGGCTTGCTGCCATCTTTTTCGTCGTACCCGGATTTGAGAGCAATCCAAGTCCGGCTCCGACCACTCCGCCGATGATTGCATATTGCATCGATCCGTTCACGTTTTCTTCTGTAGATTCTGTCTGCTTCTTTTCTTCTGATTGTTTGTTACTTGCCATGCCCATCCTCTTTTCTGTTCGTATTTTGTTGTATTTCAGATACTGCTTTACACGCTGAATGATTCAGTTGACGAGGTCTGGTACCCGATTCCTTCTTTTTCGACTTCATCCCGCAGGAGGCCCACTGCTTCTGCATATCGAAGCCACGTATCCACACTAGCGATGACCACCCTGGCCTCCACGGTGAGGATCTCTATCCCGACTAGGGATACTCTTGCGAATGCATCAATGACAATGCCCTTATCCAGTATCCGGTCGATCACCTCTGCCAGGCTCGAACTGTCTGTGCTCTTTTGAATGCTCATTCAAACTGACCCTCCAATTCGTCATGCTCAGGTATCTATTCAATTTAGTCGATGTTTACCTCCATTCCATCCACCCCTAAACCAGAAAATAATGGGTAAAGACTATTTCAGATGCATCTTTTGGCGAATCCAGTCGACATGTAATATTCCACGGCTTTCAAACCCTTGTGAATGCACACTCTTCCTTTCGTTCAACCAGTTATATTACAAATGTGTTACAAATATCAATAATCAAATTTCCTGCTCATTGAATGGGTTTTTCTTTGTGAACTGCCTTTAACAGTAGATCTTTTGACCTAAAAAAGAAGGCTGCACCCATAAGGATGCAGCCTTCTTTCATTTATTCATTTGTGATAAGAAATCACCCAGAAGATCGTCGAGACTCTCTTCTTCAGATTCATCCGCTACCGGTTCCTCAGGTTTCATCGCACTTTCCCAGTCGAATTGATCAAGATCTTCATCCGATGAAGGAAGATTGAATTCCTCAACCGGGGCCTCCTCTTCCACAGGTTCGAAGGTGGCACCAGCCGCCTCTTCCTGAAGATAGAGCGCCTCGTCTATATTGAGGGAACTGCTGTTCAAGGATGCGAGTAATGAAGCTGTCCTTACAGGATTCGACAGCAACTGGTATACAATGCTGCCGAGCAGCGCCTCCGAATGCTCATGTTTCAACCAATCTCGTTGAGACTTATCAAGCCCCTTCGGCAAGGGAATTGTGATGGCTTCCCGCTGTTTGGAGAGGTTTTCGTTCACGCCGTTGACAACGAGCTCAGCGATGCGACTGGAGAAATTGCGCCTCTCCGTTTCTTTGAGCTTCTGAAGATGTTTCAATATGTGATCCGGAGTATCCGAAGGAATCCTGAAAGTAATCGGTTGCCCTCTCGACATCCCTTTTCCGTTCATATCATCACCCTATTTTGATTTCGCCAGTTTTTGTTCTTCTTTCACTTTATCGGCTTTTTCACTCTTTCTTACATAGTCAGAGATGAGCTTGTAGTATGCATGGACCATCATCCAGATACTCTCTTTTTCATCCTCGAAGAAGTCGATGTTATAGCCATCAAGATTGTTGTTCAACGTCTTGATATATTCCTTCAGGACACTCGAACCGCCCCCGATGAAATAGCAGATTTCGGTTTGAGAATTCTTTTGCCACATATTTCTGAGATGGCGATATTGCTTTTTGGCCAGTTCAAGCATGATGCGATCCACTATATCGTGGACACTTGTCCTGCTTCCCTTCACCATAATGTGATTGCGGTCACTTTTCTTCGTGATGATTTCTACGACGTCGCGTCTGCTGTCAAGCTCCACGCCGTGACGGGAACGGATTTCTTCCCTGATCAACTCGAGTGACTCAGAGACCCCTAGATTGAATCCTTGGGCTTTGTCATCGTCGACTTTACGGTCTTTAATGACGGCGATATCAGTCGAGAGACCTCCTATATCCTGAATCAGGATGCGCTTATCGATCAGTTCTTTATTAATAATGTTTCCGTTGTTATCCATTACCAGGTTGATGAACGCTGCGAAACCTTCCGGATACACCTTCACTTCATCAAAGCGGATATTGACCTTCACACCTTGATACTGAGGGGTGACCAGGAATTCTACCTGATGAACGGATCCAAGAAGTTTTGAGCGGTATCCGACATCCTTCCCTTCCTTTACTTCACGGAGCGGAAGTCCGGTACCAAGCGTATAATTTGCTTCGATTACTTTATTATTCTTTTTGAATCCATCGTGTGCTGCTGCATCAAGCGCAAGGGAAGCGAAGAGCATGACGAGCGTTTGATCTTCTTCCGATTTGCTGCTTCCTGGATCAAGTTCTGTCGAGTTCGTACTTTTCGTTGCGAGATTTCCTACACGATAGATTGCATTATTATCTTTGAGAGTAGGGGAGTGGACACGGATATGTATACCGTCTAGTGGGCTTTGAGCGTCCAGCTCTTCAATTCCGATGATAGGACGATCTTCAATATCCCTTGCAATGACATTAGGGATGTTTACTTCTGATTCCAATTTACCAAATACACCTTTAAGAGAGTCGTTACCTACATCAATTGCGGCAATACGAGTCGTTGTCATACTAGCCATCCTTTCCCGAGTAAGAATTTGTAAAATTAGCACTCTTACTTTCAGAGTAAAGGATAGAGGGAGCGCGGTCAATCCTACTTTCTATCTTTAATTCTGGAAGAAGCATCCTGCATTTGTGTACAATTATGTATCGTTGTATACGAATATTGTACACATGCCTTTAAAACAGCATGTATACACTTTTGTGTACTTGTATACATTTTTGAATACAATTGTGTACAATATTGTAAACATGTAAACTTTTTTGTTTACATAACCTATCAAACTGTTTTTCCATTAAAAAGGAAATGTTCCTAGCATCTCTTTTTCCCGAAAATTAGTTTCCACCCTCTATCATCTTCAGTCAAAGAAACTCCCATCCAGCCCGCTGAAAGCAAATCCTGTTGCTCCTGGAATTCCTCCATGGCCACTTTCTTAAAAGGAGGAAGGATCTCAAACTCTCTCTTGAGATTCTTTACGAAAATGTACCGCCAGCTGCCACCGTATTTCCGTTTCAGACCGCCAATCATCAGTCCCTGTACAAATTTGTCTTTTAAACTAGGAATATTAAATGGGGCCACCGTACAGCAAATATAATCAATATCAGCTCTCGATCTTGTTAATTCCTCCATAATTAACACGCCCAATAGTTTTTGCAACCCATTGCCGCGTACCTTCTCAGAAACGAAAGAAGTTTCCTGATACACCACGTTCGACCATTCAGAACGCGGAATTGCTACGTCCTTCCCCAGGTGGTTGTTATCAACAGGAGGGAATAAAACCGCCCTCGCTGCGACAAGACAACCCTCCACGTACACTCCCAGGATCAAGCCGTTCCCCTTCAGGATATAGTCGAACTCTTCTTCAGATAGGGGCTGAAGACTGGCCGGTTCCGGCAGTCCAGATCTCACAGATTCCTGTAAAGAGAGTAGCTCCCCGCTCCCCTCCCCCTGTACTACCTTTACAACATAAGGGATGTGATGCTCGTTTAACGTACCAGTATGTATGATGGTCAAATTGATTCCTCCCATTTTTCGCAACCTCCCACTAGTGTAGTAAAGATTAAGGAAGGTGAATAGTCGCCTTGTGCTGCTTCAAATAAAAAAACCGCCGTAAAGGATTCGAACCCTTTGACGACGGCCATCTTCTGGATTATTGAGCTGTATACCCACCATCAATGACAACGGCTTGTCCTGTGACGCTTTTTGCTTGATCACTTGATAAGAACATAGCGTAATCTGCGATTTCTTTCACATCCAACAGACGTTTTTGTGGAACGAGCGGGTAGATGACTTCTTCAAGGACTTTTTCTACTGGTACATTTCTAGAGCTTGCAATATCCTTCATTTGTCCACGAACGAGCGGAGTGTCAACATATCCCGGACAGATGGAATTGACGGTTACACCATCAGCTGCGGATTCGAGTGCTGCTACCTTCGTAAGCCCAATGACACCGTGCTTGGCACTATTATAGGCTGCTTTACCTGCAAAGCCGATCAATCCATTGATGGAAGAGATGTTGAGGATACGTCCGAACTTCTGCTCTTTCATAATGGGAAGGACGTGTTTAATGGCGACAAACGGTGCCGTCAGCATGATTTTTATCATCAACTCGAACTTTTCTGTCGGGAATTCTTCAATTGGGGATACGTGTTGAAGACCGGCATTGTTGATGAGAACATCGATGCGGCCATATTCTTTATGGGCTGCCTGGATCATATTCTTAATGTCTTCCTCGCTTGTCACATCTGCTTTCAAACCAATTGCTTCATATCCAAGATCTTTTAATTCCTGCGCTGAAGCTTTGACACCCTCTTCGTTAAGGTCGGTCAATACGACTTTACTTCCATTTTCGGCGAAGGTTTTACCGATTTCGTATCCAATTCCACTTGCTGATCCTGTGATGACTACTACTTTGTCGTTTACCATGATTCAAACACTCCTTGTTGGTTAGATATCTGTTTTCTTTTACCCATTTTTTCCTTTTTCCAATACTTACAGTCTGCTTTAGATGATGCCGAGAGACGCCATGATGATGGCAACGATGACGGCAATCGTCGGGATGATCAACCCTACGATGAATACGTCTTTGTAGGTTTCCTTGTGCGTGACGCCAGTGACTGCCAGAAGCGTCAAGAGGGCGCCATTATGAGGCAGGATGGATGCTCCCGAGGCAATGGATGCCATGCGGTGGAAGGCTTCAGGGCTGATGCCCGATGACTGGGCGAGTCCTGAATAGGTATCGCCCAGTGCCTGCATGGCGATTCCCATCCCGCCGGAGGCTGAACCTGTGATCATGGCAAGTACCTGTACGATCAGGGACTCTGAAATCAAGGGATTATCTGAAAAGCCAAGCAGGACATCGGTGATTCTGTCGAAATCCGGAACACTTGTCACAACTGCCCCGAATCCGACAGCGGCACTTGTGTTGATGATGGCCATGACCGACCCCTTTGCCCCTTCATTTACAGACGGAATGAACGCCTTATACTGCTTGGCATTCGGGATGAGAATCAAAAGGATCCCTGACAGCAAAGACGGAATGGGATCCCATTTCACACCGTTCAACAGGATGACGACGACTAAAAGTGGTAACAGGGATAAGATCCAATGTGGCAGAGGGCCATCTTTCTCCACTTCTGTTGAGTTTTTCGGTGCGATAAAGTGCAAGCCCGAGGAGGCGAGTCGTTTCTGTCTCCAGGTGAGCCAGAAGTATCCCCCCACTGCCATGACGATGGTCGCCCCGATACCCATGAACGTTCCTGCCATAGGCGTCGTTCCGAACGTTTTCATGGGTATCAGATTCTGGATCTGCGGTGTTCCCGGCACTGACGTCATGGTGAACGTGAATGCACCAAGTACGATGGTCGGGGCAATGAGGTTGCGGGTGATATCGGCTTTTTTGAATAGAGCCAATGCAATCGGATAGATGGCGAATACGACCACGAAGAGGCTGACGCCCCCGTACGTAAGGACTGCGGAAGCGACGAGCACGCCGAGGATGGCCCTCTTTTCACCGATGATTCTGGTGATTTGGAAAGCAACTGATTTCGCCGCTCCCGTGTCTTCCATCAGTTTTCCGAATACGGCTCCAAGAAGGAAGATCGGGAACCACTTCTTTGCGAAGTCGACAAAACCTGACATATACGTGTCGGTGTATGCGTCCATCAGATCAAGGCCGCTTAACAGTGCGACGATTCCCGCGACGATGGGGGCCACCCAGATGATGGACCAGCCTAAATATGCGAAAAACATCAGCAGTGCAAGGCCGATGATGATACTTAACAATGAATTTCACCTTTCTTTCAAGGACCTTGGTCCTGTTCATAAAATAGACACAAAATGAATGCATTAGAAATTTTACTCCTCCCATTTCGATAAGTAAAATGAATTAATACTATAATTAGTATGCATAATATCTATATAAAATGGAGGCGAGTTCCCATAGATATCCGTCAACTCACCTACTTCAACGAAGTAGCCAAACATAAAAGCTTTACCAAAGCATCACGGGTCCTTCACCTGTCCCAGCCTACCCTCAGCAAGATGGTGAAGGGCCTTGAGGATGAGCTGGAAATGGAGCTTATCGACCGGTCATCCCGGCAAATTCAGCTGACAGAGGCCGGACAGATCGTCTATGAACAATCAAGCGTCATCCTTGAATCACTCGACCATCTGTCCACTCACCTGTATGATCTGATGCACTTGAAGAAAGGGAAAATCAAAATTGGAATCCCACCGTTGATCGGGTTCCTATATTTCCCCAAGCTGATCAAGTCATTTAAGAATCAGTACCCCGATATCGAGATTCAGCTGATCGAGCATGGGGCCAATCAGGTGACGCAAGAGGTGAAGGACGGTCTTCTCGATCTTGGGGTCATCGTCATGCCCCTTGATGAGGATTCACTCGATATCATTTCCATCATCGAAGAGCGGTTGCATTTGTTTGTTCATTCGGATCACCGGTTTGCAGCTCGTGAATCCATCACGATGAAAGAGCTGGAGGAAGAAGAGTTCATCTTATTCAGCGAAGGATTCACTCTTCATGATCGCGTAATCGAATACTGCAAGGAAGCTGGATTTAGCCCGAAGATTGCCTACGAGAGCTCACAGTGGGATTTTATCAACGAAATGATCGGAGAGAATCTCGGGGTGTCCATCCTTCCCCAGTCCCTAACGAAGAAACTGAAGACCTCTTCCGTCACTTCTGTCCCCATCAAGTCTCCCGGGCTGCCTTACAAGTTGGGTGTTGTAACGAAGAAGGGAAGGTATGTATCCTTTGCGTCCAAGAAATTCATTGCGCATATGAATAATCATTTCTCTCATTCATAAACTTCATATATCATATAATATATATGTATTTTACTCATAGTTTCTCCTGCGTTATCGTAGTAGGTGCAGATCACAACAGGAGGGATTCAACATGAGTAAGTACGAAGCCGGACTGGAAAAACTGATGGAATACACCCTTTCAGGCAATAAAGACGTTCCCAGCCACCTTAAGATCTCAGAGGACTTGGAGAGCATCGCACCTGATGTGGGGAAATACATTATTGAATTCGCATATGGAGACATCTACTCACGCTCCGGTTTGACGAACCAACAGCGCGCATTGATCACGATTTCGTCCCTTGTGACCCAAGGTACGGAGCCTCAATTGGAGCTTCATATCAATACGGGCCTGACGGCAGGACTGACGGAAAAGGAAATTGTAGAAGCTATCATCCATTTGATCCCTTACACAGGCTTCCCGCGCGTGCTCAACGCCCTTGAAGTGGCCAAGAAGGTCTTTGCCCTGAGAAAAGAAGAGTAACACTCAGAGCGCCCGTTCATCGGGCGCTTTTTTCATTCCACAGGCATCCGTTATTGTATAATGATGGAAGGGGTGAGGATCATGAATCATAATTATGTACTTCATGAGTGGGGAAAGGATTTTCATTGGGAAGGAACGGGACAGATGTCCATAAAAACCTTCAGACGAGGGCGTGCTCTCTATGAAGCGAACGGTGGCTTCTACAGCGTGGAAGAGAATCGATATCTGCTCGTGAATGAGGGCGAATATTCCCTCCATATCGAGGAAGAGGAGCCTGTTGAATCATTCTGCCTCTTCTTCCGATCAGGCTTTTATTCAGAAGTGTCTCGGACGTTGGAAGCCTCCCAGGACCAACTGCTCACAGATCCTTTCAAACCTGTTGGAGAAGATGGATTTTTTGAAAAGACCTATCATCTCGGGCCACGTCTTGAGAAGATGCTTAGACTGACGAAGCACGCCCATCACGACAGGGAACTTGAAGAATCCTTTTATTCCGTCATGGAAGCCATCCTGGCCGATCAAACCACTGTTCCTCAAGAGCAGGAGCGTTTATCTTCTTTAAAGCGGTCAACACGTGAAGAACTATTCAAAAGGCTCAGCAGGGCCAACGAATACATACGAGCCTACTGTCATACAGCCCTCAACCTTGAAGACATAGCGCGCGTTGCCTGTCTATCTGCCAATCACCTGCTCAGAAACTACGGGCAATTGTTCGGTGTCACGCCAAAACAACACCTGATGATGTACCGGATGGACAAAGCCAAACTCCTCCTGAAAGAATCCTCTAAGTCCTACACAGAGATGGCTTATGATCTCGGATTTTCAAATTCAGCATCCTTCAGCCGCTCTTTTAAGCTCCATACAGGATTATCACCCAGGCAATATTTTAAAAAAGGTGATTTTTGATAAGTATTGGCGGCGAAAATCAATTACGATGGTGGAAACACACGAAAGGTGGACATAAAATGATCAAATCAGTCGGACAAGTCGGGATCCCCGTCAAGAACATCGAGAGGGCGACAGCCTTTTATCAGGGAACCCTGGGACTCCCGCTTCTCTTCCATACGGATACAATGGCCTTCCTGCAATCAGGGGACGTAAGGATCCTCCTCACCTTGCCGGAAAAGCAGGAATACGACCATCCTAGCTCCGTTGTGTATTTCAATGTGGACAGTACGCGTACTGCTTATTTGGAGTTGAGGAATAAAGGCGTGGAAGTCTCCGGGGAACCACATGTGGTGTCCAAAATGGGGGAAATTGAGACGTGGATGTGTTTTTTCAAGGATTCTGAAGGGAATACGCATGCATTAATGAGTGAAGAAAGAGCTGAATAGCATATGTATAGCACGAAAAAGCCGGGAATCCTGAATCGATTCCCGGCTTTTTCATATTCGATTACGCTTTTTTCATGTTCTGACCTGCACGTGCCCAGGCAATCATCACCGCGATGAGAAGCAGGAGACAGATCCCTGCAAAGATGATGATGAGGAGAGACAGAGAGGATGATTTTTCCCCCTGCTCTTCCAACGAGCCCAATTTGGCCGTTTCGGTTTCACTGAAGAGCTTCAGATTATCGGCTTTTGCCTTGATGGTATTCGTATCTTTTTCCGTTCCTTGAAAGAGGGCATCCAATCGCTCTTCAGATGTTTCACTCCCGGCACCATCAAAGGTCAATCCCTTCTGCTCTTCAGGAATGGTGCTCCGTTCGTTGTTATACAGATTCCTTTCATGAATCAGGTCTGTATTTTTCCGGAACTTATTATCCTGATAATCATTCGGGACGAGATCTTCAATATCCGTATTGGCAAGTACCGGAGCCCCTGTGAAGAGGAGGCTTGCGAGAATGGCCACCAGAAGGATTTTAGCCTTCATAGGCTTCATCACCCTTGCCGCCCCCTCCATGCCCCTTATTGCGTCCCAGGAGCACTTGTAGGACGACAAGTGCCGCCAGGATGAGGCCCATGATGAGAGCGGCCTGTCCGAACTTGGAATCCGTGCCGTATTGAATCGATAGATACACTGTCGACATCGGATCTTTAAAGCTGAAGTTCGGCGTTGAAAGGGCGAGAAGCGGCGTGACAAACAGAGCGACGATCGCGACTGAGATGAACCAGCCCAGGAGGCGATGAGTGACAAAGCCCATCCGGACCAGTCCTGAACCTGTCAGGAGGAGCAGGATGGTGAATACCGTCCACTCCACTTCGCGCGATTCTCCAAGGGAATAGATATCGAGTCCGTAAAGACTGATCAGGAATCCTACAATCAAATTCAGCAGGAGGAACAGCACTCCCTGGAGCCAGAGCGGTACACGCTGGAAGTAATAGCTTGTATAGCCGATCATAAGGCTCGAGATCAGGATGATGAACAGGATGACGACCGGAGGAATCACGCTGTCTTTCTTCTCCTGAGGTACGTCTCCATTCACCTTCAGTGGATTGGTAAGGAAGTCATATACGTATCCGTTGGATTGACCGTCAACAAATGCGTTCCCGAGGATGCTGAATACATCATCACGCACCATTTGCGTGGATGCGACATTCGTCGCCCACTTGTTGTTCAGCGTATCGGCATCATTTTGTACGTTGGCGACATTGGATTGCAGATCGGTCGTATAGGATACAATCGTACTTTGATTGTCCTGCACATTCGTCAGGAACGAATGGATCGTCTTGACTTCACTCACAACCTGCTGCTGATTTCCGACGACTTCAGTGCCTGATGCACCATTGTTCGGAGTCGGAGCGGTTTGTTCAGGCTGCTGGATGCGCTGAAGCACTTTTCCGGCATCCTGGCTGATGGCGTTTAGGTTTTCTGTGAGTTGTTTTTGGTTATTATTGAGGGTTTCATTGTACTCTGCCATGAAGACGGTAAATGAATCCTGAAGGGTGTTGAGTCCATCCTGGGTGGTCAGAAGCCTGTTCGTATTCATGTCTTCCCACATGGCTTTTTCCCCATCGGTTACAGAAAGGATCCCCATGACTTCATTTCGTACATTTTCATCATCAAGTACGGTCTTCTTCACTCCATTTTCCTGGAGCATCCCGTTCAATACAGCTTCATACTGATCCAAGTACGCATAGTATTTGATCAAGTCCATGAGCTTATAATTATTGATGCCCCTTGCGAAATAGCCGCCAAGCTCTTCTTTTCGTTTAGAGGACAGGGCCGGTGACTGAAGGATGGATGCTTCCTTGGCATCAATCTCTCCGACGATATTCATGATGTTGTCCGAGAACATTTCCAACTGTTTCGTCAGGATGTCATTATTCTCGTTCAGTTCTTCGATATGCTTTTTCAGCGATTCTTTATCGGCAAGCAGTCCGGTAACCTTTGCTTCGAGCTCTTTGATGCGCTCACCGAGACCGCTGTTCTGATTGGTCAATGCCTCTACTTCTTTAAGAAGCTTATCCACTTCTTTCTGAAGGGGATTTTCTGTGTTCGTGTTCTTTTGGTCGAGGCTTGACTTTACCCCGGCCAGGCGCTCACCAAGGGGTACCAGCTTTTGAATAGCCTCGGTCAACTGTTCAGGAGTTGGTACTTCCTCCCCGGAGAGTATTCCTTGAATGGCTGCCATATCTGCGGAAATTTCATTAAGCTGTGCAATTTCCGGAGTCAGGTCAGGCGGGACAGGTGCAGAATCTCCCGGTTTTCCCGGTCCATTTCCATTTCCAGGGTTTTCACCGTTGCCTTCACCTGGTGCATCAGGGTTTCCTGGATTGCCTGGATCCTCATTCCCCTCTTCATCATCGGATTCCTCAGGCATTTCAGGCTTCACCGGTGGATCAAAGATCACACCGTCCCCCTCGGAAATTTTATTGTTCCATTCCTGGATCGTCCCCTGCAGATTATCCAGTTTCCTTGTATCCTGCAGTTGCTGGTAATAGTCCAATACTCGGTCCTGGAAGCTGTAGAAATCCTGAACTTGGCGATCGACCTCAGCCATTCGGTTCTCTTTCAGCGCAGCAAACGCATTCTGGTTGTCCTTCATTTTTGCATTCAGCTGCTCCATGCCGTTATCGATTTGACTGCCCTGCTGTCCGAACAGCTCTTTTTGCTTCATATACATCGGCTGGGCGTTTTGAGTAGACTCGTCGATCATTTGTACCGACTGGGATTGCACCTCGGCAAGGAGCTGCTTTTGGTTATCCTGGTATTCCCGGTACTGGTCGACGTACTCAACGAATTGAGTCAGCCTCTCCCGGAAGGACTCGAGGGTATTTTCCTGTTCAGGCACACGGCTGTCTGCCTGCTTGATGGACTCCTGGAGCCCGAGAAGCATGTTTTGTTGCTGTTCGATCTGGCCGGCAAGATCCTTGGACGATGGCTTGTAGAAAGCAAGCATCGTTTGCTGGAAGGTTTGCTCCTTTTCAAGGATTTGATCGAACTCATCTCGGACATTTTCCATATCCGCAGATACGTAGTTCCAGTAGAGGGTGGACATTTTGTTGTTCACTTTTTTACTGGCCGTTTCGATTTCACGTAGGACCCTTTCTTTATTCACTGAATTCAATTGGGTTTGCACTTTGAAGTTCAAATTGGTTTTAACCGGTCTTTCTTCATCATAGGTCATTATCTTTTCAGAAAAGTCGGAGGGGATGTAGACCACTGCATCATATTTCGATGTTTCAAGGCCGTTCTCACCCGCACTCCTTCCGACGACCGTCCATTCATAGGAAGACTCATCACCGAGTAATGATGTGACGTCGCCCCCGAACTGCAGGGATTCCCCGTCCACTTCAGTACCCGCATCTTCATTGACGATGGCAATCGATTGGGTGGCATTCTTCTCTACCTTCAGAGGGTTATCACCGACAGAACGAAAGAAGAGTAACGGTGTGGCCAGGATCATTAAGATGGCTACCAAAAGTTTGACCATGCTTACTTTCTGTGTCATGCGAGTACTTTCCTTTCTGTTACCATGAGTGGTATTTGTAATTTGATTTCCTTGCTGTTTTCGACATAGTAGCCGAAGCCCGGTTGAATATCGGGTTCCTTTCGGTCATAGCTGAGCGTATAAAGGGTCTGCTCGGACTTCTTCATCAACACGATGGCCTGTCTGATCTGTTTCAACTCGGTGGTGAGTGCGTCATACCCTTTGGACAACTCATTATTGCTGCCGCTCATGATGATATAAAAGCCCAGGTGGGAGTAATTCTTCATGCATTTGACGATGCGATCCTGCAGTTTGGTATCCACATTCTGAAGGAATCTTCCATACCCATCCGCCATGAGATAGATTGGCGGGAATTGAGGAAGGGAGTTTCCGTCGGTGATGGACTGGTTGTATTGTTCTTCCCTTGCAGCGAAGATCTCTTCGGCTTTCGTCAGCCAAATATCGATATGCTCGCGGTTTTCCATATAAACCACCTTGTCCTCTTTCATCATGTGGATAAGACCCCTGTCGATGGAATCGAAAATGGCCAGATGCTCCGTATCCTGTTGAAGGATCGTATTGGCCATCACCTTCAAGACGTTCGTCTTTCCTTTTTGGGCTTGTCCGAGGACGAGGCAGTGCTTGGTCTTCTGGAAATTGACATAGACCGGTTTGACCGTCTCTTCGTTCAAGCCTACAGGCAGCAGTCCCTGTCGCTGGGTTTGGTCTGTATACTGTGTGAAATTGACCATGGTCAGTTCTGTTGGAAGCATCGGAACCGGTTCTGGAAGGCTCATACCGGAATATTTCTCCCGCAGGAACTGGACGTCTTCTTTTAACCGGTTCAATTGTTCATAGTCATCCTTCCCTTCTGAAGGGAGGAAGATCTGGGAGAAGAAGGCTGTGTCCTTTTTGACGATGGCACGGCCCGGAATGGCTTCCGGTTCGAAGTCGACGCGCCCAACCAGGGTCTGGGTCTCCGTTTGGTCCATCAGATAATGAGCAATCTTCGTCTTCAGGTTATTCATCAATGATTGACGGACGGAGTTCACCCGGGTCGCTGTAAGAAGCATATAAACCCCGAGGGATTGGCCGTCCCTCGCCAGCTGATTCATCTGTATTTCAAAGTCCATCATTTCATCTTTGACAATGTCATAATTATCGATGGTCACGAAGAGGAGGGGCAGCTTCTCTTCGCTGACCGTGTTGTACATCTTGATGGAGCTTACCTCTTTTTGCTGGAATAACCGTTTCCTGTTGGCCATTTCTTCATCCAGGATCGACACGAATTTTTCAATCTTCCTCTCCTGATCAATGAGGAAGTAATCGGCCGTGTGAGGAAGCTGTTTCAATGGGAGAAGCCCCCCATTGCCGAAGTCGAGGAGATAATAGTGAACCTCTTCTGGCGTTAAGCTCCTGGCCATCCCCATGAGGAGCGTGATGGCCGTTTGCGTCTTCCCGTAGCCTGATGATCCGAAGATGCCGACATTGCCGTCCTCGACCACTGTATACCAGTAAGGCGATTGACTTTGTTTCTCCGGCTCATCGATCGTTGCCAGGAAGACCTGGTTTTCTTTAGGCGAGGTCTCCCTCGGCAAGTACAATCGATCAGCCAATGGCGGCAGCCAAGGGCTCTGGAGTTTCTCGATATTCATCGCTGACTGCATCTCTTCGATGCGATCCACGACGGCGTCGATCTCTGATTGCACATCTTTTTGACCACCCGGGCTGGATGACACTTCGGATAGAGGAATGAGGCCAAGGTCGGTCACGATGGCCACCTCATCTTCCGCTTCATAGGAATCCTCCTGATACGGTGCACCGCTCCATGCCGATTGGAATAGATCGTATACTTCATTATTTCCGACTTGGAGATAACCACGGCCCGTCACGGTAATGGCAGCTGCATCGGAATTTTTAAGGATTTCTCGACTATCTTCCGAGTTCTGTACTTTCAATGCCACCCTGAACCGGGCATTACTCCAGATCTGATTATCGATGACCCCTCCAGGCTTTTGAGTCGCCAGGATCAGGTGGACACCGAGGCTCCGCCCGATACGGGCAGCGGAGACAAGCTCCTTGATGAAGTCAGGTTCTTCGCTTTTCAACTCTGCAAACTCATCGGAAATGAGGAAGAGATGCGGAAGCGGCACTTCGGTTTTTCCTTGCTTATATAAACGGGTGTAATCATTGATATGATTGACTTCATATCGGTCGAACAGGCGCTGGCGCCGCTTCAGTTCACTTTTGATGGAAGCAAGGGCGCGGTTACTGAAGTTCTTGCTCCCTTCGATATTGGTGATGGTCCCCAACAAATGCGGAATATCCTTGAACGGCTGCGCCATTCCCCCACCCTTATAGTCGATGAGCAGGAAGGCCACCTCATGTGGATGGAAATGGACCGCGAGTGAAAGGATATAAGTTTGCAGGAACTCACTTTTCCCTGATCCCGTGGTACCTGCAAGGAGTCCATGGGGGCCGTGTGCCTTTTCGTGAAGGTTCAACTCCACGAGGTCTTCCTTTCCTTTCAGTCCCACCGGTACGGCGAGGGACTTGGCCGATTCCCTCGTCAGCCAGTTTTCCTTGATCGGAAGCTGCTGAACGTCGTTCGTTCCGAGCATCCCCAGGAACGACACACTTGTCGGGATTGAATTGGTCATCCCGATCTGATGGTTCAGTGTCCTTAGCATGCGGGCATAACGCTCATTGCCTTCCCGGTCGTAAGCATCCAATTTGAACGGGATCTTGACCGCTTTCTTCTTCTGAATCAAGATATCCCCCTGCTGATCATTGATGTACCGGACAAGGGTATGGATATTTTCCGACAGGCTCTCCTTTGCTTCCGCCGCGAAAATGACGGACATCCCGAGATGGGCATACTCCCCTTCAAGATACTGAAGGATTACGTGGTCGGAGATCAGCTGATGGTTCGTGACGATGAACACATAGTGGGGTGAATAGATCACCTTTTCCTTTGCATCATCGTCTATATCCCTTTCCCTCAACACTTCATAGATGGAAGACAGAATCTGATCGCGGGTCTTTTCGTTATAAATGAAGCCTTTGGCATAGGATTGCGGGAGTTGGAAATGGGGCAGATATTTCATCCATTCCCACTCGCCGTATTCTTCTTCGTCAAAAATGAACACGAAGCGAAGATCATGATAGCTGTGGAAAAAGGCAAGCTGTCCGACCATCTGATGAATTTCGTTCTTGTAGACGGCTTCCTTCCCGATCAAGCCGATTGCCCCGAGGCTCAGTTCTGCTTTGACGGGCAGATGGTCGATCTCACTATAGACTTCTTTCATTTTTTGAGATTGCTCCAATAGATCATCCATTTCCCGGTTGGCCATATCGCTTGAGCTCAACGAAATGGTGTAACTTGCGGGAACCTTCCCTGTCCCAAGGCGGAACTCAAGAAAGTCGGGGCTGTCAAGGGTCCTTTCCCACAAACGGTCAGAGAGCTCTTCCGTCAGGTACTTGATCCGTTCATACGACGGATAATGGAACTGGAGCACATCGGTCTGCTTCTCGGCGAGGTCCTGGAGCTCCTGCCGTTTATTTTTCAAATAGCTCGTATATACGCGCTCCCGCTTTTCTTTCGCCTTTTTCCTTGTTGATTTATCCTTGAAGAACTGAACGGTGGACGTAATCAACGTCGTGGTGAACATGACAAGCGAGATGATGATGAAGATCCCCCTTGGAATCACAAGGGCAATGAAGCCCATGACAACAAGCATGACAAGCGGCGGCAGGATGATGATCCACAAGCTGCGTCCCGAGTCATCAGATTCCTGGCTTGGGAACGACAGCTGCACTTTTTCTTCGGGAAGGTCATAGACCATCCGGGGCGTCCGACGATAATTCGGATACTTCTTCTTCATCTCGGACAACGGCCGACGGGACTCGGGCAGATCAATCCCCATCTCCCCTACTCCATGGATAGAGATCAGATCATCCTCCAACAAGGAGATGGTCACATAGGGGGTGAAGACCATATCTCCCGTGCGGATCTCCGTTTTTTTTCTGATCCGCTCCCCGTTCAAGTAAAACGATCCGGAGTCTGGATGCAGCACCCATCGTCCGTTCTCCCCCCTGTACCATTCTCCCGATACTCCCTCATGATGGGGCATAGCGATATGCACACCCGTCCGAGAACCTATGAACATCTCTTCCAAATGGCCGATGAAGTACACATTGTCTTCTTCCGCAAGCGGGGCTATGAGAATGGAAAGTTTCTCACTGCCAGCCTGGCACGTCCATTCCTTTCCGGGCTTGATCTCTTCTTCCAAATCTCCTTTGATCCGGAACGATGAACCGAGCTTTTCAATAGACAGCGTTTGCCATTCGGTAGGGAGGGAAGGAAGGGTCACCGAATCCGTGAGATTGCGCCCGATCGTTACCGTTTCCCTGTCCGTATTGATTCTGTAGTACTGGTACTGTTCCTTATATAAAATCCACAGGGCATACATTCAATCACCCACTCAGTCTGTTTTTTTATCATCTTTCTTCTGCTGATCTTTCTTCTGCTGATCTTTTTTCTGGTCTTCTTTTTTCTGATCGTCAGCTTTAGGGGCCTCTTTTTCTTTCTGTTCGGCATCCTGTTCTTCTTGAGGAGCAGCATCTGCTTCCTTCGCCTGCTCTTCCTCAGCCGCTTTTTCTTCCTCAAGTTTCTTCATTTCTTCTTCGTACTCATTGATTTCACTTTCAATATCGTTCAGCTTTTGCTGTCTTTCTTCACTGTCCAGCTCGCTATCGGACTTCACCTGTTCGCGATACTTAAGCAGGCCAAACAGGATCAAATCCCGGTCTTCGAGGAAACGGGCTGTATCAAGGGCTTCCTTCGCCTTTCCGCGTCCGATATTGATCCAGTACTCGTAGTACATGGGGTCGGACTGCAGGGAAATCGTATTCCTGACGTTCTCCTTCTGATCCTCTGACAGGGACTCATTCACAATATAGGAGAGGGCCAGCTGATACTGGGCAACCTTTGGAATATCGTCGATGTCATAAGGCTCCAATTCAGTGACGACATCACTGTATTTGTTCAATAAGAAATTTTCCTGAGCGGAAACAATGCTCTCCTGCTTCGGGTTGATGAAGAAGAATGAATAGATTGAATAGATGATGGCTGGAACCAATAGTATGGATACACCCAGCAGGATATAGCGGTTGGTCTTCCATTTCTTTTTACTGATGGACATATAGGATGCAGCCACTTCCTTCGCGTCGAAGATACTCTTATTCAGTACATCTTCGAGTTCTTCGAAGGTGGCCGTTTCCATGATGGCCCGTGTCACTTCGGAAAGTTTGATCGTTTCACTAAATTTGATATAGTCATCGAACGAGAGCTTCGGATCGGCTATGAAAGCAGCCATTGCCTTCGTTTCCCTGAACAGGACCTCTCCGTCCTTTTCATATGGAGGAAGGCTCTCTTTCACTCCGTAGTGCAGGAAGTGAGGGCTTAATCCCTGGTCGAATACAATATTCCCGGGGCTTACTACTAAATGAATCCTTGAGAGTCGGTGCTGCTGCACCCTATGGACAAGTTGGAGTGCCGTTATCAGCCTTTCCTTCTCACCGATATTCAGCTTTTCAGAGGCAATATATGAGGCAGGGATGGTGTGGGAAATGCTCAGTTCATCATTTTCCATCCTGATTTCCTTTTGAATGGTCGGATCCAGGTCTTTAAGGAACATGATTTCTCTGACATGGTCCAATTTAATCTTTTCATTCTGAAACACGAACGTGATGACGTCTTCAGTCCGGTTCACAACAATATCAAGCTTTTCTTCTAGGTACGTCCGTTTCGTTTCGGCCATGGTCATTGTTCTCCTTTATAAAATTTCAACCCGGTCACCCGAGAGAATCTCGGCCTCATTCAGGCGGGCGTTTCCTGAAATGACCCGGTCCTTATTGGCGATCCTGATCCAGTATCCTTCCCTCGGTTCCGAGGTGAGCTTTTGGGACTGCCATACGAGGTCGATGAGTTTCTTGACCGTATGGTAATTGGATAGACGAAGGTCAATGACCTTCCCCTTCTGATATCGATTGAGATCGACGGTGATTTCTATGTACATCGTTCATTCACCTCATAAAGAAGGAGCGCTTCATCACGTTAAGCGCTCCTTGATTGAAATGTCGTCGGAAATGATTATCCACGAATTTGGCTGGCGATTTGATTGTCTGCATCCTCGATGGCTCTTGCAGTATTTTTAAGTTGTAGTGAGATATCTCCTAGCAACTCTTGCATTTCAACGAAGGACGGACGGAGGCGCTCATATTGATCGCTGAAGGCACGGCTTGATTCACCTTCCCACATTGATTCAAGTTCACGGATCATTCCATCAAGATCGCCGATTTGGCTTTCGAGTTTACCTTTTTCGTTTGAATAACGGCCTGACATACCATCCAATTCTGCTGGGGTTACGCGAATTCTTCCTGACATGTAATTTCCTCTCCCTTATAACGTTTTTAGTTGGTAATCATCTATATAAAGTCTGAATACCCATAACAAAGAATAGATTCCTTTTACTGACAACTTCATCTAACATACTATTACAATCTTACATAAAAACACAGATTTTACTCCCAAAAGGAAACTTTATAACTATTAAAATCTCAGGTTCCTTAGGAATAATGTAATGTCATGCTTTGTCGATTAGGTCTTTCCGACCTGTCGAAACGACAGATATCGACACACCCCTTTTCAGACATCGGGATACGCTGACGCACTCAGGCTGATACGGTTACAAGTACTTACTATATATCCTGATATTTACTTTTATAAACCGAAATTTTCAGAAATTGTTAAACTTTTTGGTTCTAAGGGTGGGGGACCAATTCCTGCAGAGGGATTAAAATCCTTCTTCCAACACGCAATCACTTCCATTCAGTCAAAAGGAAACACATAAGAATGGCCGATATTTCTGGTAAAACCTTTCATTATTCGGTAAAATTTTTTAAAAACAGTATTGTGGTGGTTTAGTTGTTTACATTGCTTTTGATCGAAGATGATACAAGTTTATTCAATGAGATTCGTGACCGGTTGACCCAATGGTCGTATGAGGTCCACGGTGTGAAGGATTTCAGTCTGGTAATGGAGGAGTTCGCAGCGGTTCAGCCTGACCTGGTGATCATTGATATCCAGCTGCCGAAGTTCGACGGTTTTCACTGGTGCCGGATGATCCGCTCCCACTCCAATGTGCCGATCCTCTTCCTCTCTTCCCGGGACCACCCGATGGATATGGTGATGTCGATGCAGCTAGGGGCCGATGACTTCATCCAGAAGCCTTTCCACTTTGACGTGCTGGTGGCAAAGGTGCAGGCAACGCTCCGGCGGGTCTACAACTATAATGCCGAAGTCGTCAATCTGAAGACCTGGTGCGGGGCAAAGGTTGATTATGAGCGGAATACCGTGGACAACGATGAAGGGAACATCGAGCTGACAAAGAATGAAATGTTCATCCTGAAGCTCCTGATCGAGCATAAAAACCGGATCGTCACCCGTGATGAGCTGATCAACAAGCTGTGGGACGACAAACGGTTCATCAGTGACAATACCCTCACAGTGAATGTGAATCGCCTGCGTAAACGCCTGGACGAGATCGGCCTGGGGCAAAACATCCTCACCAAGGTGGGACAGGGGTATATGGCCGTTGAAGGAGATCCTTCATGATCCGGGCATTTATGTGGGAGAGGAAAAGCTGGATCCTCATGTTTATCTTCCTCCAGCTTTTCTATCTCGGAATTGCCTTCCTTGATGCAGCCATACCGGTAGCCTCCATTCTTTATATCTCCTTCCTGTCCTCTCTTTTCTTCCTCGGATTCCTTTTCTTCCGCTATCAGAGGGAGACCCGTTTTTATAAAGGCTTGGAAGAATGGAGCCGGAATTTCACGATCAGCGGGGTCCCGGAACCGGATTCTCCTTTTGAGGATATCCTCTACAACATCCTCACCGAACAAGGGCAGAGCCTGAAAGAAGCCGCTTCGGAAAACCGGATGCGTCTCGATCAGGAGAAGGATGACCTTCTCGCCTGGATCCATGAGGTCAAGACGCCTCTTACAGCGATGCATCTCATCATGGAACGCATGGAGAATGATTCTCTCAAGGCCCCTTTGAAATATGAATGGTTGAGGATTCACCTGCTTCTTGACCAGCAGCTTCATCAGAAGCGTATGGATATCATGGAGAATGACCTTTATATTGAGAAGATCGATGTAGAAGACCTTCTCTATCAGGAAATCAAGACGCTGCAGTCTTGGTGCATCCAGAAAGGGATCGGTTTCGATATCGACCTTGCCTCCACCGAAGTGCTGAGCGACTCAAAGTGGCTTTCGTTCGTATTCAGGCAGATCCTCACCAACGCCGTCAAATACAGTGAAGCAACAGACATCGAGATCACCGGCACTGCCGGGGATCAGATGACCTTGTCTATCAGGGACAAAGGCAGAGGAATCGAGCCTCAAGATCTGCCCCGGATTTTCGATAAAGGGTTCACATCGACTGTCCACCATAACCATGCCGCCTCCACCGGCATGGGGCTTTACCTGACCAAGGCTATCACCGATTCCCTCCTCATCAGAATCGAAGTCGATTCCACTCCCGGTGAAGGATCGACCTTTACCCTGATCTTCCCGGACCGCAATGAAATTCACCAGGTGATGGGCATGTGACAACATTGTCACATGCTTTTCTATTTTGTTCGCTGAATGAAAGGAAACGGGACTCCATGCTTCCTATAATGAAACTATCAACCAACGCAAAGGAGTTTTGACTAATGAGCATACTGGAAGCCGTCAAATTGCATAAAAGCTATGGGAACAAATTCAATAAACAAGAGGTTTTGAAGGGAATCGATCTCACGATTGAGAAAGGGGAATTCGTGAGTATCATGGGAGCATCGGGGTCAGGTAAGACGACGCTGTTGAACGTACTGTCCTCCATCGATAAAGTAACTGAAGGCTCCATTAAGATCGAAGGCAACGAAATGACCCGCATGAAGGAAAAGCAGCTGGCCGAGTTCCGCAAGAATCACTTGGGCTTCATCTTCCAGGACTATAATCTTCTCGATACCTTGACCGTAAAGGAAAACATCATGCTTCCCCTCTCCATCACCAAGACGCCAAGGAAGGTGGCCGATCAAAAATTCACTGCTCTCGCCTCACAGCTTGGGATCAATGAACTGAAAAATAAGTATCCGAATCAGATTTCCGGTGGGCAGAAACAGCGAACATCGGCAGCACGCGCCTTCATCCATGACCCGAGCATCATCTTCGCCGATGAGCCGACAGGTGCCCTGGATTCCAAATCGGCATCCGATCTCTTGAACAAGCTGAGCGACCTGAATGAAAAGCTGAAGTCGACCATCGTTATGGTCACCCATGATCCGGTAGCCGCAAGCTACTGCAGCCGGGTGATCTTCATCAAAGACGGGCAGATCTATACCCAGTTGAATAAAGGCCATCAGGAGCGACAAGCCTTCTTCCAGGACATCATGAAGACCCAGGGCCTCCTGAGCGGGGTACAGCATGAACGTTAATTCGCTTATCCTGAAGAATCTGAAGAAGAACATCAAGAATTACTACCTGTATGTATTCGCCCTTGTATTCGGTGTCGCCTTGTATTTTGCGTTCGTGACGCTGCAATTCGACCCGGCACTTGATCAAACAAAGGGGGACGTAAAGGGTGCGGCCGCCATCAAGGTTTCTTCTTACCTCCTGGTGATCATCGTGGCGGTCTTTCTCCTGTATGCGAATACCATTTTCATCAAAAGGAGGAGCCGGGAAATCGGGCTGTTCCAGCTCATCGGGATGACTAAAAACCGGATCTTCAACTTGTTGACCGTAGAAAACGCCATCCTTTACTTCGGTTCGATGGTGATCGGGATCCTTGCCGGGTTCTCCTTCTCGAAGTTGATCCTGATGGTCCTTTTCAAGGTGACCGGGGTGTCTTCAACCGCAGAGCTCCGATTCTCCGGAGACGCACTTCTCCAGACCATCATTGTATTCATCGGCATCTATCTCCTCATCATGATGATGAATGCCTTCTTTATCAAAAAACAATCGATCCTTGCCTTATTCAATGTGAAGTCATCAACGGAGAATTCAATGAAAGGCATGTCGATCTGGGAAATCATCATGGGGCTTTGCGGAATCGGACTGATAGCGGCGGGCTATTATGTATCTACCAGGCTCTTCGGAGGCGATTTCACCTCCATGACCGAATTATTCATGGCCATGGCGTTCATCCTTGGGTCTGTCATCCTTGGAACCTATTTCTTTTATAAAGGGTCTGTAAGCTTCATCTTCAACGTGGTCAGGAAGCAACAAGGGGGCTACCTCAGCATCAATCAGGTGTTGTCCCTCTCATCGATCATGTTCCGGATGAAATCCAACTCCCTTCTCCTTACCGTCATCACCACGGTATCGGCCCTTGCCATCGGTCTCTTATCACTGACGTATATCTCTTATTATTCAGCCGATAAAACCGCGATCAGCCAGACACCGAACCACTTTGCCCTTCAGGATGAAAACGAACTGAAGATCTTTGAGGAGGCGCTGAAGGATAAAGAGATTCCGTACGATGTCACCAAGATCGAGGTGATACAGGTACATGCAGATTTGTCTGCCATCATGAAGCAGAAAGAAAACGAAGGATTCCAGATGGATACCCGTAATACCCAGATGGCTGTGATCAGCGATAAGGACGTGAAGGGAGTGAATCTCTCTCCTGGCGAAACGATCCTGACGGGCTACAGTGATATGCTCAGCCGCTTCATCCCTATGAAGGATTCGGGCACGATCCTCTATAAAGGGAAGCAGACAAAGGTCCAAGAGGACTACCTGAGCATGGAGGATGATTTCTATGTTTCCTGGAAGTTCACAGGGGGAGGTTTCCCCATTGGAATCGTTGATGATACGGTATTCACCCAGCTAAAAAACGATCTGGATCCTTCCATTCAAAAGGAAACCAGTCTATATCTAGGGGTGGATGTGAAAGAAACGTCCCAGTTGAAAGATGCCAACAAGCTATTCAATCAAACGTTCGATCAGGAAACCACCCAATCCATCTCTCAACTCAACAACAAAGATCAACAACGGTCCAACATGGGGATCGCCATGTTCTGTGTTGCTTTCCTTGGACTTGCCTTCCTTGTCACATCAGGCTGCATCCTCTACTTCAAGCAGATGGATGAAAGCGAAGACGAGAAACCGAATTACACGATCCTGCGTAAGCTTGGATATACCCGTGGAGATCTTCTCCGAGGGATTCAATTCAAACAACTGTTCAACTTTGGGATCCCACTCATGATCGGGCTCCTCCACAGCTACTTTGCCGTCAAGTCGGGCTGGTTTTTCTTCGGGAACGACTTTTGGACTCCAACCTTGATCGTCATGGGTGTGTATGCCGTTCTTTATTCCATCTTCGGCATCCTGTCGGTTCTCTATTATCAGAAAGTCATCAGGGACTCCCTGTCTTGAAGTGAAGAGGTTGGGATAAAACGAACCATTTAATGACGAACACGATCAGGTTTTTTATACCGCTCATGATTTCCGTGCAAGACTACACTTTCCGCGGGTAGCCCGTGAGCCTCCTCGGCAGGCCGTCTCACATCAGCTACTCTTCCCGCTGGAGTCTTCGTCTTGCACTCCAATCAACCGCTGGTAACAATGAAATACAAATGGTCATGAAACAAAGTAAAAACCCGCATTCATTTGCCTTATCGCAGGGCAAATGAATGCGGGTTTCACCATGACTTTAACAGGGTTCCCCAGCCTTTTCCTCGTTTATATATGGAATAGTCTCCGTGGACTAAGACAGGCAAACAAAGAGAGGATACCCAGGAAAAACTCATAGAAAATCACCATGACAGCAATCTCAAGCCAGCCATCCGCTTCCCATGCCTGCATATTCACACATAGGATGGCCACCACTACAAGCAGTGGTATCTGCCCTTTCAACTGGAACATCATCCCGCGCTTAATTGAGAATTTTTTCACTTCCGCTTTATGCGGTGACAGGACTTCCTTTGCCTGAAGGACCAGCCGCTCCACATACTCTGCAACCCCGATCTTCTTCAATCCCAGGAAGAAAGAATCCTCTACCGTCTCAGGGTCAAGAAGCCATACGTACCCTTCTCCTGCAATAAATGCTTCCTCCCGATAAGAAGTCAGCCTGCCCGGAAAGATGGTTGTCACAACATTCGGGGGCCCGTATCCTTTTTCCTTGAACTCTCTCACGGTTTTTCGTTCTTCTTCAGAAACCCCTTCTTCTTCCAAAAGCTCATTCCATTCGTCCTCTTCGAATGAATCCTCATAGATCAGCCACTTCTGGATTTTCACTTCCTCCACCTGCACAGCTTCGCGTTCCTCCTGCAGGGCAAAGAAATCCTTGAATAGCTCCTCCATACCCTCATGGTAAGGCTGGAACCAGAAGGTGTATTGATCACCTTCAACCCATTCCACAAGTGCCTCTTTCCCCGATGAAGCATGAAGAGCCATGCCCCTTTGTTCTTCCGCATGATAAAAGATAGACATGCTGCTTTTCCCTATACATGATATGACCCGATCAGAAAAATCACTTCCTGCTGCCGGAGGGATCTCGTTCAATCCGTATTGCTTTTTTATATTTTTCGATTGTCTACCGTATCCTCCTTCTTTCAATAACGATGCAAAGTCCGATGCACTGAGCGTCAGCTTTTTCATCTCATCCCCTCCTTCACACTTCAAATACGAATGATACCAACATACTGAGTATGAACAACACCAATGCATATAAAATGCCCAATGCTTTATTGACGATAAACGGAAGCCGACAGAGCACGAGCTGGACATGGTGATTAAGGATCATGCCCGGCCATAGAACAAATTTCAGGACTGTTTGAAAAAAGGTATCTTTATGATCATGAATCCGATATTCATAGAAAGCGATCACCACCAGTTGATTAAAAACGGACCATAGAGCACATAGCCCATTTATGAAAAAGAAGACCGGAAGATAAGAGCTTGGAAAAGGCAGCCCCATCTGATAAGGAAAAAAAGAAATGAGACAAACAGCCACCACCATCGCGATCGCTCGCTTCATCATTGTCACCTCGTCATCCAAAGAGTAAAAAGGCCCCTTCCGCCTGGGGAAGGGGCTTCAGCGTCACAATCAGTTAGAGAACTGTTGATTGTCGGGTTGGTAATCCACATTGTATTTTTTAGCCAGATCACTCATGGCCATGTGATATTCCTGTGCTGCCAGAAGGTATTCCTGCGCCACCGCATTCGATTCTTCAATCAAAGAAACGTCCTGCTTTTCGATCCCTTCTTTCTGGAGCATGAGGGCCTCATGGTAAGTCGCTACAATATCTTTCAATTTAGCCGTCATAGGCTCAAGTTCATCAAACGGAGTTTCAATGTTTTCAGCCGTGTCCACCGCTTTTTCATAAGTCGGGATGACCTCTTTGGTCAAGACTTCGTACATCTCTTCATCGTTTGTATAGTTCTCTCCTGATACACCTTGAAGGGCCATAACAGCCTCGGTTTCATAATCCGCAATTTTGCGTACATCATCGTTAATATACGTAATGAGGGCTTCCTGTTTCTCAGCATCGGAGAGATCTTTTTTCGGCTCTTCTTTCTTGGCCGTATCCTCTTTATCGGCTTCTTCCTTGCTTTCGTCTTTAGTGGCTTCTTCTTTTTTGCTGTCGTCCTTCTTCTCTGTTTGAGCGCTCTCTTTTTTCTCCGACTTTTCGTCAGAAGACGTGCTCTGGCTGCAGCCCATCACGATGAATGATAAAGCCACGAGCATGATGATTAATTTTTTCACGCTGATCCATCCTCTCAAGATTGTTTTGGTTATTTAAGAAATCAATGGCTTCTTCCGCTTCATCCATGAACGCGAGACAGCAATCAATTAATTAAAAAATCGCTTCTGCCAATATCCCCATCGTTCCGGGTCCATTGGCGTCATCATGGCTTATCCCTGGATCATCAGGGACACACCCACTAAAAATTCCAATCTTTTCAACTATAGCATGATTGGTAAAATACTGTTATGATAGCATCTGTTTATTTTTGGATGCAGCTCACCTGGGTTATTAGCCTCAAAAAGTCCGTTGTCTGGAAGGAGATTACCTTCTACTATTTCATACATCAGGGGTGCTTAATAATAACGTAGGTCTTTTAGGCTATACCTTTTTATTTACTTTATTTCGTAAGGAAACTACTACTTTTTCATCAGTCGACCAATTGTTGAGCATATAGTCTCCAACAGTTTGGACTACATGTTAAATATCACTTATAAAGGAAAGTTAAACCTTTTATGAGAAATATTATTTTAGGGTAAACCTGAAACCATTCATTCCATATATCCGTATAACAGGTGAGGTGAAAGACAGAATGTACATACACATTGAAGAACCAACCGAAAAGATATCAAAAGATGCCGTCCAGATGTGGCGGCTGACGAATACCATCGGGCATGCTATTGCACTGATCATCATTGCAGTGCTCCTGTACTGCACGGATTATTTCCACTGGTATGGGTGGGTGAGTCCTGTCCTGTACTCTTTGGGAGGACTCCTGATCCTATCCGCCCTGTACTCCATTCTCCTGGAACCGGTTTTCGTCCAGCGCCATTGGCGGTACCGGATCGATGAAGAGTTCATCCAGCTCAAGAACGGGAAGTGGAATACGAAGCATGTGGTCATTCCCATGGAGAAAGTCGAATATGTACGAACGGAGCAGGGACCTTTCTTACGCAAATATGGGCTGTACGATTTAGAGGTGGGGACCACCACATCAAATCATACAATCCCTGCCATCCCGCAGGCTGAAGCAGAGCGGCTAAAGGCCGTCATCGCAACCTACGCGAAAGTCCGGGATGAGGAGGAGGAAGCCATATGAGCGGCATCCAGCGGTTCCACCCTGCCTTTCTTGTTGTGGAGCTTGTGTCTTTTGTAAAAGGGATTTTCTTTGTTTATTTCTTTTTATTCGTCCTGAAAGCCCAATCCACTTCCGGATGGGTGGTATGGGGAAGATACATCCTCATTGCCTGGTCGGTCTGGGCCATCGTGAATATCTTCTTGAAATGGAGATTTCACGGCTATGAAGTGACCGAGAGGACGATTGTTCTCCATGAAGGGGTATTGGTGAAAACACGGCGGACGGCGGGGCTGGACCGCGTTCACAACCAGACCTCCAACACGACATTTGTCCACAAATGGTTCGGCCTTACATCGTTGAAACTTGAGACCGGGACTTCCGGTGATCACGGGGAGATAGAGTTTCCCGTGATCACCCAAGAAGAAAAAGAACGGATCCTTTCCCTGATTAGATTGCAACAGCAGGAGAACGGAAGCAGGGAAGGGGATGAGTTCTTTGAGGCGGAAACCGTCCGGACGATGCGCTTCCAGTCAAAGAAAAAAGACCTGATCCGGGCTTCCTTTACGTCCTTGAGCTTTCTTGCGATCTTCCCGCTCCTCAGTGCCGCCTATTCGAACCTTGCCGTGTTCTTCAATCTTGAAGACGGGGCGGAAGGAGCATGGGATTACCTGGTCCTCCACTGGTGGATGCTGATCATTCTATTTGTCATTGCCCTTCTCATTTCATCGGTCATCGGCTATGTACGGGTCTATTTGAAATACGGGAAGTTCACGATCAGCGACGATCATGATAAGATCTACATCGAAAAAGGAGTGGCGAACGTGACCCACTTCTCCATCCCGAAGCGGAACGTACAGGCCGTCGTGGTGGAGCAATCGATTTTGAAGCGTCTCTTGGGCCTTGCATCAGTCAAGCTGATCAGTGCCGGATCTTCGGAGCTTGAAAGCGAGGAAACGAGCTCCCTCTACCCATTCCTGCCGAAGCATGAAGCCTATCGCATCATACAGGACATGCTTCCCCTTTATGAAATCCAAGAAGAAATGAGGCGCTTTCCACGACATGTTCTTTGGGCAAAGCTTCTCAGGCCTTATTATGTAACCGCCCTGTCCATTGCAGGCTTCCTTATTTTCAAGCCAACCTTTCTATGGGTTTCGGCCATTCTCTTTATGGTGGCAATCATTCTGAGGGTACTCGACTACACCTTTACAAGCTACATCCGTCACGGGGACCTGATCCAGATCCGGAGCGGCGCCCTCACGACAGAAACCTTTGTAACCCATAAACGAAGGATCCAACAGGCCACCGTCACCCACTCATGGCTACAGCGCCGATTCGGGATTGCCACTCTTTCCTTTACCAACAGGGCCGATCCCACCCACGTCAGCGAGCTTTACGGGGTATCCAGGGAAGAAGCCGGTGAATTCTATGATTGGTACAGACAAAAATCCGCTTCGTCTTAAGCAGACGGGCGGATTTATTTTTTGAAGACGAATAAGATTGAGAATTATTATCAATACTAAAAAAACAAGACAACCCCTTGGTTGCCTTGTTCTTCTTGAATTACATACCAGGTTCGAACGTCTTACAGTCGGTTTCCTTGCTGTCATGGGCTTCATTTCCTCTGTGACTCACCACAAAGATCTGATCAGCCGAGCAGCGTTTACCCTCTTTGTTGTATCGGCAGTTACTGACTTCGCAAAGTACATCCTGTGCCATATCATTCACCTCCCCGTATCATTTAGAATTTACTTTTTTGGGGAGGTTCATACAGGCCTTTTGTGATCATTCATTCCTCTTCAGGTGGAAAACATCGATCGAAATCTTCACGGGCTTTCATATCCTGGACGGTGCATAGAGGTTCTTCTTCCAAGTTAAACATGTTTGTGGACGAAATCGGATATGCCCCATACCCATTCTCCTGTAGGTATTGAATGACGGGAAGGGCTGCTGATGGAGAATCCGTTGCCATTTCTATGTAATAATAGGGATTGACACTTCCTGACTCTTCCAGAAAATCTACATGTTCCGCCTTCGCCATGACCAACCTCGGTTGATAATCATACGATAAGGAACTAACCAGTTCATATAACTCTTCATTTAAATCCAACTTATTTTCGTCTTCCTTGAACTTAAAATAGTTATTCACCTCTTCGGAAAAAGAAGCTTCATCCCCTGATCCGAAAGGACCGAAAAGGTGTTTGTTTTGTCCTTCTTCCAGTTGGAGGACGGCTTTAGTTTGGACCGGAGCCATTTTCTCCCTCATGGAATTCAACAGGCTCACCACTTTGTCTGCATCAAACTCGTCGACATCGGTTGAAGCACGATAAGTAATGACCGGCTCCTCACTACCAAGTCGATCTTCAAGATGCGTCTCCTCGACCACCTCGAGATAATCAATCCCTTCACCCTCCAGATCGGCCATCAATCCTTTGTACTCTTGATCGTTTTCACTTAAGTATTCGTGTTTATCCCGAATATACTCATCTTCAAAGTTCTTCAACCTGGACTCGATGCTACCGGTGAAGGTGAAATCATCCTCCTTCGATTCGAATTCAAGAAGGCGGGTATCACCGAAAATCGCCATCAATACGATGATCAACGTGGATCCCATGCCGTAATCCTTTTTCATCGATGTCATCTCAAACTCTTCTCCGTACTTTTCGCTGAGTTCTTTTTCTGTATACTCCTTGACACGTTCTTCATACGTCTGACATCCAGACGTGATGATAGCCGATAAGCCGAGGATCAAGAGCAGCTTTTTCATATGTATCCCTCATTTCTATTAAGCCCTCAATTCAAATTATTTACATTATTAAAAGGTTATACCACATGAGTTGGGAAGTTAAAACCTCTATACAGCCTTATTCACAGAAAAAGACTGAAAATCCGGTCACTCGATCATTAACCGGATTTAGCTTGCGATGGCTGCTCCTTCTCCATCTGTCTGCCAATTTGTTATCAGGCTCTCTTATTTTTAAGGTAATCGGTCAATGTCACACCCAGGACCGCGATCAGAATGAGCGAGATGATGACCGAATCCTTCATATTCCCTTGAAAGAGCGAGAAACCGAGGGGAATACCGGCAAACATGACGAACAAGAGGCTTGATAAGAATAGGTGTTTCTTCGTCATGAATTGACCTCCTCCTGCATCATATGGATAAAGTAATCTTCCAAGCTAGAATGGGTCTCAGAAATGGTTTTAAGCGGTACCTTTTCCCCGAGAATCCTTCCATCTTGAATAAGGACGCAGGAGTCACAGAATTCCTGGGCGACACTGAGCTGATGCGTGGATAACAAGATGGCATTGCCCTCGGCGGCATACGCCCTCAGAAGATCCTTAACCAGCCTCATGTTCAAAGGATCGATACCGGAGATGAACTCATCAAGGAGCAGTACATTTGGCTGCGGGATGAGCGCTGTGTACAGGGCCACCTTCTTCTTATTACCGAAGGACAGCTCTTTTATTTTCTTCTCCAGCTCTTCCTCCAACCGGAAAGCCGTGTGATCCGGGAGTGCGTTCACCCGGTGGAGCTCCTTCATCATCTGTATATATTCCCGGACCGTCAGCTCTTCATAAAGAAGCGGATCATCCGGTATGAATACGGATGTACCATCGATGTCGATTTCTCCTTGATCTGCTTTGTATAGCCCTGCGGCAACTTTAAGTGTCGTCGTTTTCCCGGCTCCATTCTGACCTAGGAAAGCAACGATCTCTCCCCTGGAGACCGAGAAGCCGACATCGCGTATGATGGCCTTTTCGCCTATGGATTTTGTAATATGACTGATCTGGATACGTTCGTTCATTTCCATTCCTCCTAAAGGTTCAAATGATCAAGGTGGGTCATGCGTGAAAGGCGTCTATACATAGCGAACAACAAGCCGAAGATAAACAGAACCATAACTATAAGGAGCCCCGGTCCGATCACCCAGAGATACGACCTGTAAGAAAGACTATCCGTAAGATAAAAGGCGCATGGAAGCATGAACACCATCGGGATCATGACACCGACAACTGCTCCGCTAGTCATATTCCTGATTTTCTCCTGATCCGGATAGTCCTCAAGCTCTTCAAGGGAAGGATAGTGAAAGTGAGGAGTCAGAACAGAAGGCAGGTACATGATCAAGCTGAATAGCATACAAGCGCATAAATGCGAGAGAAAGAGAATGATAGACTCTGTGACTCCGGGTTTGACCAACGTAATCATGATGACATCACCGACAACCAGTAGCGGGACCGTCATCGCAAGGAAGAGACGGAGCCTTAAGCGCAGGAGGGGCCAAATCCCTTGATCGGGATGCAGATGGGATTGGACTCTCTTCCCTACACCATCCATGGCATGGATGCCATTTAGCGCTGAAAAGCTGGCTTGGGTATAAAAATAAACGAAATAAAAAGTATAAAAAGAGAGGACCATATGGAACATCTTGCTCCCGTGATCGATGCCGTCAAGAAACCCCCATATGAGGCCCATAAAGATCCAAAAGGAAAACGGACCCATGATAATGGGAAACCTTGAAAGGAAAAAAGTCGAACGAAGATCGTTCCGGGTCATGAACTGCATATGCCCTTTTCCTCCCGACAATATCAGTAGGAAAGAAATCCATTTTTCATAAAAAGTGAACGGATACCAGCTTCTTTTTGTATCTGAATGATTCCGGGTGGGAAGATAGAGAAGCACTCCTGCCACCAACAACCCAGTGAGGAAGGGAAGCCCTCCATTTCCCGTTGCCAGCTCGGCAAGCAGGTTATGTGGCCAAAAACGCCAGTTGAATACCATCGAAATCGACGAAGTCATCGAAACGATGGAGGCACTACCCGTATCCAGCCACCCAAAGAAGGTCTCTTTCTCGACGGTCTTTGATATAAGGGGGAATTGCTCCACCCACGGGACAAGCTTCCTGGCAAACTGTACGGATAAGACCAAAAAGGCAATCCGCAAGGCAAGCTGACATGTCATCCTTATGAAGAATGATTGTTTAGTGGCTTGACGGCTGAGAGCCAGTCCATAGTAAGACGCAGCAAGAAATCCGAATACTAAGTAGAAGAGCCATGCAAACACCATGGTGATCAATGGAGCCGGAAAATAACTCTGAACGGCAGCCATGATCGGTATGTAAACCATTAAAAATTTCTTGGATTCCCAGAGTAGCAACTCTGCCTCAACCATTATTCTGGCACGGGAAGGAGTAAGCTTTACATTCATCTGCAGCCATTCTCCGTCAAGTGACTGCTTTTGCCTTCTGGCAGTCGACATTCCGGACACAATCGCATCCAGGAATATAACGAAATAGAGGACTGACCAGATTAGGAGCGGCTCTTCCCTCATCGCTTTTATAAGATGATCAACCACCGCATAGAACACATTTGAACCGATCTCGAACCTCCCATTAAGGATGACTTGCCCCATGGTCACATAGCTTGCAGCAAACAGTAGGACCGCCTTCATGATTCCCCATGCCAATAACCATTTCCAACTCAGATAAGGTGTGAGAAACCGGCTCCGATACTGATCCTTTATCCTGATTTTCCATCTCCATTTTATCCAATGGTACACCATTATGAACCTCCATATGTTGTAATGCAAGGTAGTTGGGCATATAATCACTACTTTGCATTACCAAGTAGTAAACCAACTATATCCAATTAAGGAAATAAAGTCAATTGCTTATTCTACATCCCTTTCCTGCTTTATTATTTGGCATTGATTACATCTTGAACCTGTGGCCGGCCTTATTTCTTTGAAAATTCCCAAAACACTGGTTTACATTTGGGTAATTAAGGGTATAAATTCCTGTTATTAATTGTAAAATAATTCTTTTGTCCTAAACCAACAAAGGTCATATGATTCATCCATAACATTTGTTATTCTAGTAAACTATTTAGTGGTATATACATCCCATCTTTTCCATTTAAGGGGTGTACCGTTCCCGACGATCAAAAAAATGATCAGTGACCTGCACTGATCTGACCGAAAAAGGAGAGAGAACTATGACGGCGATTGGTATTGACTTGGGCACGTCCAATAGTCTGGTATCCTACTGGACCGAGGACGGTCCCGCACTTATTCCAAACGTACTGGGGAGCCATTTGACCCCTTCCATCATCAGTGTGGATGAATCAGGAGAAATACTCGTTGGCCAGGTGGCGAAGGAGCGACTGATCACACACCCTCAAGAGACCGTGGCCGCATTCAAACGCCATATGGGTACACAAAAGACTTACAGGCTTGGGTCGTACACCCTTTCCCCTGTTGAATTATCTTCCTTCGTCCTCCAATCGCTGAAGCGGGACGCGGAGAGTCATCTTGGTGAGGATGTTTCCAAAGCCGTCATCAGCGTACCGGCATATTTCAATGATAAACAAAGAAAAGCAACAAAACAGGCAGCGGAAATGGCGGGGCTGAAGGTGGAACGCCTAATCAGTGAACCGACGGCGGCTGCCATCGCCTATGGGTTCCACCAAGAGGATGAAGATACGAAATTCCTCGTCTTTGACCTCGGAGGAGGGACCTTTGATGTATCGATCCTCGAGCTGTTCGAAGGGGTCATGGAAGTGAAGTCGGTAGCCGGCGATAACTTCCTCGGAGGAGAGGACTTCACGTCCCTCCTCATGAATGCCTTCCTGCAATCAGAAGGACTCAAGGCGGAAGAGCTCGATCCCCAGAAGCTTTCCCTCCTCTTTAAACAGGCGGAGGAATGCAAAAAAGCACTCTCAGGGAATGGTCAGTCATGTACCATGACCCTCAAGGCGAACGGACGGGTGCGGGAAATGGAAGTGGATCGGAAGCGATTCGAGAAGCTTTGCCAGCCCCTTATGCTGAAGCTCCGAAAACCGATCGAACGGGCCCTCCGCGACGCGGATCTCATGGTGGATGAGATTGACGCCATCATCCTGATCGGCGGTGCCACCAGGATGCCGATCATCAAGTCGACCGTGAGCAAGATGTTTGGCAAGCTCCCGTTCCTTACCATCCACCCTGATGAAGCCGTCGCTCTCGGTACGGCCGTGCAAGTAGCCTTGAAGGAGAGGAACGAAGCCGTCCAGGAGCTGATCCTGACAGATGTATGTCCGTTTTCCCTCGGAACGGCGATTTCCAAACAAGTGGGCTACGATCAGTATTCCGACGGTCATTTCTTCCCCATCATCGAGCGGAACACGCCGATTCCGGTCAGCCGTGTAGAACGATTGGCCCCGATCGCAGATCAACAAAAGACGATCACGCTTGAAGTCTATCAAGGGGAAAGCCGCATGGTGGAAAACAATTTGAAGCTAGGCTCACTGAAAGTCGATATCCCACCCGGTCCTGCAGGAAAGGAAGAGGTGGATGTCCGCTATACGTATGATGTGAACGGTCTTCTCGAGGTGGAGGTGACCATCCTCAGTACCGGGGAGAAGAAGAATATGTTAATCGAACAAAGCGACAGCGGCCTGTCCGATAAGGAAATGCAGGAACGGATGGAACAGCTTGCCAGCATCAAGATCCACCCCCGCGAGCGGACGGAGAACAGACTCCTGGTCGCCCGTGGGGAACGCCTCTACGAGGAGGCACTCGGTGACAAACGGAGTGTGATCGCAAGAGCCATCGAACAGTTCGAAATGGCTCTTGGAACCCAGGATGATCAACTAATCAAGCGCGCATCGTCTGAATTCAAAGAAGCACTAGACCAATTCGAAAGATGGAATAATCTATGACACAGTGGGAAATACTCGGCATCAAACCGACGGATGACCTCTCCGTCATCAAGAAAGCCTACTCCAGGCAGTTAAAGAATCATCATCCCGAAGACGATCCTGAAGGGTATCAGAACCTCAGGGAAGCCTACGACAGCATCACCAAGATGGTGAAACAGCAAAAACGTGCGGAAAAGGAAGCGGCCTTCGCGACAATGGACGAAGTGGAAATGGAAGTGGACATCCCGGAAGAAACAATCACAGAAGACGAGGAGTATGTCCCTGCCTCCAGTCCCTTCCCCGATCACATCGGCTCCCATCATCAGCCTTTGAGTGATATTGCTTTGCTCCTTGATCAGGCCGAGGCCCTTTACGGCGATTTTGAAGCAAGGCTCGATGAGGGGCGCTGGATGGACCTCCTTGATCAAGATGTACTATGGAATATGGAGCTTCAACAGCGGGTGAGTGAAGAAATGCTCCTTTTCATCTGGCATCACTGTCTCCTTCCAAAGAGGATCTGGATCCTTCTTGAAAATCAGTTCGGCTGGCATCAGATGCTGAAGGACGGGAACCATTCACTCGATGAGGAGGATGCCGAACAATTCTACCGCTTCTATGATCGTCGACTCGGCTACTTTCCGGCACTGCGCTATGACTGGACCATCGGTGAGGACATGGATCACGAGGCCTTCTTCCATGCGCTTGAGTCTGCTTACGATGAATGGTTCAGAGGGAACTTCGAAGCATCTGAAGCATACGCCAAAACGGCACTTTCACTCTTTGAACGTCATCCCGATGTCCATAAGCTTCTCGGCGAACTTCATCTCCAGCAAGGAAGGGTGAAGCATGCTCTTCCTCACCTCGTGGAAGTGACGAAGCTCGATCCCGATGACCTGGATACCCAGCTGTCCACGGCGCGTGCCCTCTACGACGATGGTGCCTATGAGGAATCCGCAGCGGTCCTTGCTTATCTGACAGAGCTGGAACCGGAAAACACGGACTTCCTGAGTCTTTACGGGAAGGTATTATTCAAGCAGAAAAAGCTTGTGGAAGCCCGCAAGGTATTCAAAAAGGTCAAGCACATCGATCCTCTTGGAGATTCTGAAGTACTAGTGTACCTGGCCAACATCCACCGGATCATGCGGGAGGATCCTGGGAAGTTCAATGCCTCCATGAAAGATATCAAAGCGGAATTATATATGTACTCCCCCGGCAAGAAATTCAAAGTGTTCTTATGGAACCAATTCAGATGGAAGCTGATCTTTTCCTATATATTCTTATTCGTAAGCTGGCATCAGCTCGGCAATATGGCTGAAGAGATACATGTGAACCGCGTTGCGTTTACATTGGTGACGATATTCAGCATGGGCTCAGACTACAGACAGCCTACGTCCACCATTATCTGGACCCTGATCTGGACAGCGATCCTTCTCTTGGCTCTGATACAGATCTTCAAGCAATGGAATCGTATCAGACGGTCGTTGGTGGCTTAGAAAGGAGAGATTACCATGAATAAAGAACAGCAGCGGTTTATCGATACAATGGGATCCCTGAACTATACTGGAGATCAATCTTACTATGGCATACTCCATTACAAACCCCGTAAACTTCCATACTCCCAGGCCAAAAAAATCCTCGAGTATTGGGGGATCGTGGATACTGAGTCGGCCCATGCCACACTGACCTGGTTTCTTGAGGAAGGATTGCGCAAGGATTTCAATCGTATAAGGAACATCCTTTTATTTATGTCAGACGCTGACAGGGAGCATTGGGTCTCTTCCCTCGAAGACGAAAAGACCCGGAACCAGTTCAAGGTCGTAAACCGGTACCTGCACAAGTTGAACAGCAGTAGCATTGCAGGTGCAGATTATGGATTCTGTGTGATGTTTGCTCAAAATGCGTTTCGCATGGGGTTCATCTCACTCGACGATTCGGATGAGTACGCCCTTCAAGCCGGTAGAAAGGCTCAGAAGGACTTCCCTAACTGGAGCGATTACTTGATCTCCCACTCGGCAGGAGCAGAATTCAATAAAGAAAACGAAGAAACCACAGTAACCTTTATGAAAAGTCAGCAGTTCACGCTGACCAGGGTTCTGACAGCTCCCAACAGTCCTTTAAGAAAGGTGAGCTGGAATACGAATCTAGCCTTGTAACCAAAACAAAGCGCATGCCCGCGGCATGCGCTTTTTCTATTGAATTAAACCAATACACCTTCAGAGAACGATTTGTTCAGGGTCGGCCAGTACGCTTGATTCGCTTCGATAAGATCATCGAGGATCTTTTTCGCCACGATGGCTGAAGGAATCGTTTTATTAAGGGTGAAGGCCTGCAGTGCCTTTTCATAGGATCCTTCTGTGATGGCTTCCACCAGGAGCTTTTCAGAGGCAAGCTGCTGGTCGATCATGGCTTTATGGAAATAAGGGATTTCTCCTACATATTCCGGTACCGGACCATCACTCGTGATGGAGGCAGGCACTTCGATCATGGCATCAGCAGGCAGATTCGGGATCGTCCCGTTGTTCTCCACCATGACGAGATGGCGTTCTCCCAGGTTTTGTGCAAGGGAGACTGTCACATCCACGATGAAGATGCCGTGAACGCCCACGTGGAACGCGTCTTCAAGGACTCCCGTCTCTTCATACTTCCTGACGGTTTCAAACAGTGATTTCTCGCGTCCATCCATGACTTCATTGGCGCGGGTGTATTCCTTATTGGAATTCTCCACGATGTATTCCGGCAGCAGATAATATTGAAGGTATGGATTCGGCAGATAATCCGGGAAGAAGTCCATGATCGGCTTGATGTTCTTGAACGTCTTGATCCATGACGCATCCGCATGTCGATAGTCGATCTTCGATACGTCCTCTGTCAGGAGGCCATGCTCACTCACATGCTTCCTCAGCTCAGGAAGGCGGTCGACGCCGTCCACTTCCACCCTGGTGAACCAGCCGAAGTGATTCAACCCGAAATAGTCCACTTTCAGCTCATCCCGTTCAACCCCGAGAATTGCACTCATATTCCTCATGGTGGCGACCGGCATATCACAGATATTGAGGACGCGTGCATCAGGACGAAGCTTCCTTACCCCTTCAGCGACAATCGAGGCGGGGTTGGAATAGTTCACGATCCAGCAGTCCTTCTTCGCATACTGTTCAACAAAATCGATCAGCTCCACCATCGGGAAGATCGTACGCAGACCGTAAGCCAGGCCACCCGGTCCGCATGTTTCCTGTCCGACCACGTCATGGGAGAGCGGGATCTTTTCATCCAGTTCCCTCATGGCATACTTTCCGACCCGCATCTGGGCGAAAACGAAGTCCACATCCGTGAAGGCCGTCTCAGGATCAGTCGTATCAAGGACTTTGATGGAATCGGAGTATTCACGGATCACGGCTGTTGCTGCCACGACGACCTTCGATTGTCGCTCGCCATCAATGTCGTAGAACCTGATTTCCTCGAGTGGCAAATCCTCCAGGCGATCCATCAGACTCCTTACAATCCCTGGCGTATATGTGCTTCCTCCACCTGCAATTGCTAGTTTATATGTTTTCATAGCTGCATTCCTCCTAGATTTTGATCGACTTGATCCCGTACGGATTTCACGTTCAGACCATAGACTACCTGTACGTTGTTACCTGACTTGATGACTCCTTTAGAGCCCGTTTCTTTTAGCTTCTGCTCATCGACCGCTCCCGGATCCTTCACGACAAGGCGAAGCCGGGTATAACAGTTGTCGACGTTTTCAATGTTTTCACTGCCTCCAAGGGCGGCAACGATCGTTTCCCCAAGGGGTGCTGCGGTTCCAGGGGAAGCAGCACTCTTCTCCTCTACCGGAGCCTCTGCCTCTGCCTCTTCTTCGCGACCCGGTGTCTTCAAATTAAGCTTCAGAATCAAGAAGCGGAAGACGACGAAGTACACGGCAAACATGAGCAATCCGACAAGGATGAACATCGGCCAGTTCGACTTGGTCGTACCCAGCGGTAGATTGTAGAGCAGGAAGTCGATGATGCCATTTGCCCCGATGGCATGGACCCCAAATACATTCAGGAGCATCATTCCCGCTCCTGTCAGGACGGCATGGACGACGAACAGGATCGGTGCCGTGAATAAGAAGGCGAACTCAAGCGGCTCTGTCACCCCGAGAAGGAAGGACGTGACGGCTGCCGGAAGCAGGATGGCCTTGGCCATTTTCTTTTTATCCTTGTTCGCCGTTACATACATGGCAAGGGCTGCACCCATGAGACCGAACATTTTCGCAAGTCCCCTGGCATCCCAGTTCACCGTGCTGCTCAGCACCTTCGTGCCGGCATCGGCCATTTCCGCAAAGTAGATGTTCCGTGCCCCGTAGACGACTTCTCCTGCCACTGTCGACGTTCCGCCTAGCTCCGTGTAAAGGAATGGCGTATAGACCAAGTGGTGGAGACCCGTTGGGATGAGGATCCGCTCTAGGAATCCATAGATCAGGAAACCGACGTCCCCAAGACTCTTGATCCCTCCGGCCAAAGCCGTGATCCCGTTTTGGACATATGGCCAAAATTCAGCGGCCAGGAAGCCGAGGATCATAGCACTCGGTATCGCCAGGATGGCGACGAAGCGATGTCCGGAGTAGATGGAAAGGACACCCTTGAATTCCGTGTCACAGTATTTGTTGTGAAGGATTCCTACAAGGGCCCCGATCAGGATACCGGCGAACACGCCCATTTCAAGTACTTGTACGTTCAGGACCATGGCCTGTCCTGCAAGCTGCATCTCTTCAGCAGGGACAAGATTGCCTGAGATCTTCAATACTTGGTGCATGGCGTTGATGAAGATCACGAAGGTGACAAGCCCTGTTAGAGCGGCATATCCCTTATCCTTCCGCGCAAGACCGATGGGGATCCCGACAGCGAAAATCAGCGCCAGATTCTGAAGGATCGATACGGCTGAGGACGAGATGAATGTCCCGAAGTTTTGTATATAGGGATGTGCAAGGAACGGTACATATTCTGCAAGATTTCCATTCCCGAACACATTTCCGAAAGCAATGAACAGACCGATGATCGGTAGGATCAAGATCGGTGCAAATAATGATTTTCCGAATGTTTGAAGACCATTGACGACTCTTTTCATGTGCAGCCTTCCTTTCCTGTGAAGTAAACGCTATCATTTACATCCAAAGTATAGCGCGGATAACCGGCTCATGTAAGGGATTACAGGGAATCTGTACAGTGTGAACAAAAGATGTAACATGTTACATCTAATATTCTTCAATGATTCCCTGCTCAATGGCGAGGCTCAGGAGGATGTCGATGAGCATGAACATATTGGACTCATAGGAGGTCACCTGGAATTCCTGCTGTGACTCGATTGTGGGGTCGAAGACGGGGAAGACGATATCGGCAAGGGCAGCCGTCGTGCTTTGACGATTCCCCGTGAAGAGGACGGTCTTAAGGCCTTTGTCCTTGGCAATCTGCACCTTTTCAATGACCTTGGCCGTCTCCCCGGATCGTGAGAAGATGATCAAGAGGTTGTAGCGCTGGATGTTATTGAAGAAAATCGCCCTGCTGTCACTGGTGGACGTGTTGGACACATAGTAACCATAAAGCTCGAGCTTCTTTGCCAGATAATTGGAGAACAGGGTGGAGAATCCGGCTCCATAGAAGTAGATGAGGTTGTGCTGCTTCAGTTCATCGAGGAATTTTCCGATGCTGTCTTCCCCGATGGAATCAAGGGTCCAACGGGCATTGGAAAGAAACTCTTCTTTTTTCCTGACGAGGGGATCGTGAAGGCTGGTGGCGGGACCGGGATCCTGCATATTTTTCACTTTCAAGCCCAGGTTGAAGATGAATTCGCTATAACCGCTGAATCCGAGCTTCTTACACAGGCGGATGATGGAGGTGGTGGAGACGAACAGCTGATCCGCCGCCCTCCGGATGCTGAGCTGTTCTCCTTTATCATGTGATTCGATCAGAAACGAGAGGATTTCTTCTTCCGAGGGGTTCAGATCGTGATCACTTGCATAATCCAAAAACAATTTCTCTGTTTTTTTCATGTTCACTCGTACCTTTCTGTGATGGCAGACCTATATTCTGTACCCCTATTTTCTCATGTTTAGGCCTCAATCAACAAATCCCCTGTTCAACCTGGTAAGGAATTCACCGAAAAGCGCCCGTTCCTCTTCACTCCATCCGTCCATCCATTCATTGTAGCGCTCCAGCCTCAATCGCTTATCTGCTTCGAGCTTCTCTTTGCCGAGCTCCGTGATCTTGAACATCCTGACGCGGCCGTCACCTGGATCGGCGAAGCGTTCGATGAGTCCTTTCGTCTCCAACCCGCCCGCCTGTCGGGATAACGTGGAAATATCAAGCTTGAAGGAATCGGCGAGGTCTTTGACCCGTGATGGCCCGAATTCATCGAGCTGGCGAAGGAGCAGATAGGAAGCACGCTCCAGGAACCCGATCTTCCGTTCAGACTGATCGAGGTAGACGGCTCTTCTGATAAAGGTCGTCAATTCATATTCAACACGCTCTAGAGGGTTTAATTCATCCATATATTTTCGCTCCTTTTCGGTATGAAACCTGACAGATTCGTTGACAAATGATCAAATGCTTGTATAATACAAATATATTAATTGTATCGTACAAGCAATTCGCTGATTTGTAAAGCGTTTTCTTACCGAAAACTTACGTGAAAGAAGGGTTCAAAGCTGTTTTAACAGCGACGTTATGAAAGTACTCCGCATTATTTTACAAGTCGGAATTTTATATGGGTTTTCCTTTGCAGGAGGATGGATTCAACAGGCATTGGATCTTCCGATTGCAGGCAGCATCGTCGGCCTGCTCCTTCTCCTTCTGTGCCTTGCAATCAAAGTCGTCCCGGTTGTGGTCGTGGAAGACGGAGCAAGCTTCCTCCTGTCCATACTTCCACTATTATTCATCCCCGCCATGGCGGGCGTCATGAACTACCCAGGCCTTGTATCACCAACCGGGGCCGCCTTATTCTTGATTGTCATCGTCAGTACCGTCGTGACCATCGCTGTAGCCGGACATGCGAGCCAGCTCCTTGAGAAAAGATCAAAACGGAAGGAGGAAAAACGATGCAGCAATTCCTGCTCACAATCGTAAGCATTGCAGCAACCGTGGGGATCTACATCGTCATGGCGGGAATTTATAAACGCTTCTCCCTTCCCGTTCTGATCCCCGTTTTGACCTCCACGATCATGGTGGTAGGTCTCCTTGTCGGCTTCCATATTCCTTATGAAGACTACATGGTCGGTGGACAGTGGATTCATTCCCTGCTCGGCCCGGGTGTCGTGGCCCTCGCCTACCCTCTCTATAAGCAGAGGGACGTCATCCTGAAGTACAGCCTGACCATCATCGGAGGAGTCTTGGCAGGCCTCCTCACTGGCATGATGAGTGGATTCCTGTTCGCACGGATCCTTGGGATGGATCATGACCTGATCCTCTCCATCATCCCTAAATCGATCCCGACGCCTGTAGCGATTCAGATCGCCTCCGGAATAGGCGGCGTACCGGCCATGACCGTCGTCTTCGTCATGGTGGCCGGATTCTCAGGCGTCATCCTCGGACCGATGATCCTCAAATGGGTTCGGATCAGGAGCAAAATGGGACAGGGCATCGCCCTCGGAAGTGCATCCCATGCCCTTGGCACCTCAAAGGCCATGGAATACGGTGAGCTTTCCGTCTCCATGAGCTCTGTCTCCATGACCCTGAGCGCTCTCCTCGGCTCCGTCATCGGACCGCTTGTAGTATGGCTGTTCCAGATTTGAGGCTGACGAAGCTGAGAGCATGACCTGTTCATGATACCCCTTGTAGATGTGGTGGTGTGCGTGCACACTCAACCTTTCTATATAAGGGGTTTTTGCATTTTTTAAATGAAGGATGAATGAATACAAAGTCCGTTCCTTTTCGCTGCAGGCGCTTGCTTTCCGCGGGGAGGAAGTCGAGCTTCCTCGGCTGCGCCTGCGGGATCTCGACCTTTCCTCCTTTCCCGCAA
>NZ_JBLRVS010000007.1:410147-438222 GCF_047915635.1 Rossellomorea sp. FS2
CGCCTTCCGTTCCAATCCACTCAGTAATTCTGATCGTTGTAGCGAATCACCTCATATATGCTCCGTATTAAAAGGATCGAATCCTTTAGCTGCACATAACCTACTTCCTAAAAACAATAAAACGGCCGATTACTTGAGATCCACTCTAGTAATCGGCAGCTTTTTTCTTATTGTTTTCTATTTCTATGCGTTATTCCCCAGGCACCTTTTCAGATGGCTTGGATTCGTTTTCCTGGATGTTGACGGTGGTGACGTAATAGGAGTCACCCTCTTCATGATTCTCATCGAAGAAGCTTTTCCGTTCATGGGCAGAAATGCTGGCGACGTGGGTGTACTCTTCTTCAAGAGCAGATTTTTTATAGACGCGGTAGCCTATGACATCGTCTGCACGGACGGCATGCCAGTTGATCACATTGGATTCCTGGGTGACGTCGGTCGGAGGCTCAGGCGTTTTTTCCTCCTGCTTCTGCTTTTCACTGATCAGCTCGGTGTACACGACCAACCGATCTGGATACTCATGCTTATCGTGATCGAACGTACCGGTACAGGTGATGACATTGAGCTTCCGTTTATCCGATGGACCGAAGATCTTTTCGATCGGTGCGTCATTGTAAGGATAGCTCTCTTTTGATTTTACTTTGAATGTGCGCTCATTGCCGTTTTCGTCGGTGAGGGTGATCGTTTCCCCGACCTCGATGTTCTTTAGGTAAAAGAAGATGGCGGGACCTTCCTTACTGTCGACATGCCCTGCCACAACAGAACTTCCCTTCCCACCCGGCTTTGGACCGCGGTCATACCAGCCGGTCACTTCTGTAGACTCCGGAACATCCATTTCACCGGATTCCTTCAGTCCGACAGGGATCACCTTTGTATCGATATCCATACTCGGAATTTGGATCCTTACGGGGGTAATTCCCTCTTCTTGAACCTTTAATTGTTCTTCCAGCTCGGCTTTCTTCTTCTGTAAAGAGTCAAGAAGAACAAATTCTTCCCCTTTGTGGCCAATCGGTCTCGTCTTTTGCTTTGTCTCTTTCTCAGCTTTCACCTGTTTTTTCTCTGACGTCTGCTGAGGTGTGGTATTTTCTTGGGCGAATACCTGGAAGCTTATGATGCTGAGGAGCATGACAGTCAATACGATCAATAATCTCTTTTTCATCTTCTCACCTCTAGTAGGAAAAAGAGAAGAGCGGTAAAGCCCTTCTCTCTTCATTTAATTATTGTTGGTTTGATACTTTTTTGCGGATAAGGAATACTCCAGCTGCTAGTAGAGCAGTGATTCCTGCTGTCCAAGCCATGATTGGTGCATTGGAGTCTTGTGCAGCTCCACCCATACCTGTGTTAGGCATAGCAGATGGCATATCGGAACCTGCGAACATATCAGGGTTTTGTTTCACGATGGCATCTCCAAGTGCTTTACCTACTCCGAACATGTACGCATATCCTTCACGGAAGTCTGCAGTGCTTGCATCGTAGTCTTCAGCCAAGTAGTCATCGAATGCTTTCAATACTTGCTCTTCGTGGCCTTTTACTGCTGCGATGGCATCTTCAGCAGGTAGATTTCCTTCTGTTGCTGTTCCTAGGAAGTTACCGAAGTCTTCAGAGAACATGCTCAAGCTTTCGCGTGCTGCTTCTTCTTTTTCTTTATCATCAGCCAATACAGCTGCTACTAGATCAGATTGGGCATTGATGTGCTCGCCAGTCCAGATTTTTTCGAATTGTGCTGCACCTTCATCTCCGTAGATGGAAGCAATGGCTGCTTTGAAGTCTTTTGTGTGCTCATCTTCAGCCCAGTTGGCGAAGTCATAGTCAGCTGCTCCGTCAACGCCTTTTTGCATTCCCATTGTTGCAAGGGCAAAGTGCTCTGCTGCTAGATTGTTCAATGTAGAACGAAGATCAGCTGCTGCAGAATCGGCTTTTGATCCTTCGAATTTATCAGGCATTTGAGTCACGATCGCTGTTGAAAGAGCTTTACTGATATCGAACATGCGGTCATATCCTTCACGGAATGAAGAGAAGTAGCCTTTGTAGTCTTCTTCTACGTATGCATCGAATGCATTAAGGACATCTTCTTCATGTGCCTTCAGTACTTCAGCTGCTGCATCTTTCGGAAGATTTTCTTCCGTTGCTGTGCTGAGGAAAGTCGAGAACTCTTCTACGAATTCATCCACTTCTTTTTCAGCGGCCATTCTCGCATCTTCATCACCAGATTGAGCGGCTTTTACGAAGTCTTCTGAGTAAGCATTATGTCCGCGGAAGATTCGTTCGAATTCCTTCGCTCCTTCTTCACCGTAGATGGATTCGATCGCCGGCGTCATATCCTTGGCGTTGTCATCCAGTGCCTTCATGGCTTGTTTTTCGTCCGGTGCGTCGTTATAATCTTTTACCATTGCGTCAACCGCTAGCACAAAGTGCTCTGATAGAAGCTGATCAAGAGTGGAACGCAAGTCTGATGCCGGAGTGACGGCTGTCGGTTGCTCTGCTGCGAAACTTGCTGTCGGTGCGGCCAGTAGGGATAGCCCAAGTACAGGTGCTGCGATTTTTTTCATTAGCTTTGATTTTTTCAATGTATTCCTCTCCTTTTATCCTGGTTTTTTATATTTACACTAAGATAACGAGAGGGTTTTGTATTTGGATCACTTTTTTTAAAAAACTTTTTTACATCTATGCCGATTATAATGTGGATTGATTCAATTAATGACTCATAAATGGCTTTAAATAAGGCTTTGAGCAAGTATGAGGGAAATTAAATTTTTTCGTAATTTCTGTCGATTAGTGTTTCTAATAGAAAATAGACCAGCCTAAGCTGATCTCATTTGTTCTTTATCTTTATCCGATTCCACTCCCTGTTTCCCCACTAATAACATGATCCCTAGAAGGAGGAGACCGACGCCCAACCATGACAGGGCATCAAGGGATTCGCCGATCAGAAAGACCCCGAGCATGGTGGCGGTGAGGGGTTCGGCGAGGGAGAGCGTCACGGCGGTTGAGGCAGGCACCTTCACCAGTCCACGTGCAAAGAGAAGATAGGCAAGTCCTGTTGCCACGACCCCGAGATGCAGGGCAACCCCGGCTCCCCTTACCTCCATAAGCCACGATAGATCATAGAGGAAGAGGAAGGGCGTGAGGAAGAATGCACCCAGCATGAACACGACAGCGACCACGGGAAGTGTTTCCCTTCTATTGACAAGGGTTCCGCTGATCATGGTGTACCCGGCAAATGAAGCCCCCGCCCCCAGTGCGAGGAGGATGCCGCGCGGGTCGGCAACGACCGATCCTCTATTCGTGAACAGAAGGATGCAGCCTGCGATGGCCAGGGCGGTGGAGGCCCACCAGGAAGCTTGGGGGACATTCCTTTTTATTCCCCATTCAAGGAGTCCTGCTATGACCGGGGCGCTTCCGATGGCGATCACGGTCCCGATCGCAATCCCCGTCATGCTGACTGCCGAGAAAAAGAAAGGCTGATAGAGTGCCATACAAAGAGCGGCCGCCACGGTTCCTTTCAAGGGCCACCCTCTCCAATGTATTTTTCCCAAGGATAATAGAAGGAGGAACAAGCCTCCTATGGCCAGGCGCACCGCTCCGATGGCAATCGGATGGACGCCTTCAGGAGCCAATGCCTGCACCGTCCCCGTTGTTCCCCACAGCATGGCTGCCAGGAGGATAAACAGAGCATACTGTATCCGCAATGAAACCCTCTCCTAATTGATTACTGGCTGAATGGGAACCTCATTCCCACACCCGATCGGCAATGGCGATCACGTGTTGCAGCTTCTTCCATTGTTCTGCTTCGGTCAGCAGATTTCCTTCTTCGGTTGAAGCGAATCCACATTGGGGACTGAGACAGAGCTGGTTGATGTCCACATAGCGTGCAGCTTCCTGTATCCGTGCCTCGATGTCTTCCGTCGCCTCGAGATCTCCATGCTTGGACGTAACAAGACCGAGGACGATCTGGAGATTCGGATTCTTCACATAGCGTAGCGGTTCGAAGCCTCCGGAACGCTCATCATCGAACTCCAGGAATAGCCCGTCGAGGTCGAGCCCGCCGAAAATGGTTTCGGCAGCCGCTTCATATCCGCCTTCAGCTGCCCATGTCGATTTGAAATTCCCCCTGCAAATATGCATGGTCACGACAAGGTCCTCTGGGCGATCCTTCACAGCCTCATTGATGGTACGGGCGAAGGATTCCCTGAGTTCGTCGGGTTCGCGGCCAAATGCCTTGATCTGCTCATGTCCCTGTTTCGAGAAGAATACCGACCATGCCGTATCGTCGAGCTGCAGATAGCGGCAGCCTGCATCGTAGAAAGCACGGATCGCCTTTTTGTAGGCTTCGGCTACATCCCGATGGAATGCCTCCAAGTCATCTCCGTATACGTCCGTTTCAATTTTCCCCCTGAAGAAAAGCATATTTGGACTCGGAATCGTCATCTTGGCAGTGTGATCGCCTGCAATGCCATGAAGGAATTCATAGTCTTTCAGCATCGGATGATCCGTGAAGTCCACTTTTCCCGTCACTTTGATGCCACGTGCCTTGGTCGTCGTGTTATGGAACTTGATCCCCTGGTCCGATTCATATCCTTCGACGCCATCGAGACCTTCAAGGAAGTCGAAGTGCCACCACGCCCTCCTGAATTCACCATCGGTCACGACTTGGAGGCCGATTTCCTTTTGCTTGTCGACGATGCGGATGATTTCTTCATCCTCGATTCGTCGGAGTTCAGCTGCGGATAGCTCTCCATTCCCTCTCCGTTCGCGTGCTTCCTTGATCCGCTCCGACCTCAGCAGGCTGCCCACCTGATCTGCCCGGAACGGGGCTTTTATTGCTTTCTTACCTTTTGTCTGTACGTGTGTCATCTGAATCCTCTCCCTTTTTTCATATAAAAAGGCCCTTCCCGGTAAAAGGAAGAGCCTTATGATTCTCGTCTCTTCCTCATCTCCGAACGAATCTCGTTCAAGGATTTAGCACCATTCTGTTCAAGTTTGAACAGCGGTTGCCGGGTTTCACAGGGCCAGTCCCTCCACCACTCTTAATAAGGAATATCGCTATTTAATTTTCTCAATATAATAATTATTCAGGATTTAGCTCCTGTTGTCAATGGGATGAGGGAAATTAACCGCTCAACTTTTGACGGTTTCGTTCTCCAATGACGCTCCATTCGTCTCGATCACCTGTCTGTACCAGTCGAAGCTGGCCTTCTTAGAACGGTTGAGGGTGCCATTGCCTTCGTTGTCTTTGTCCACATGGATATAGCCATAACGTTTTTTCATTTCGCCGCTTGAGGCGCTGACGATATCGATCGGTCCCCAGCATGTGTAGCCCAGCAGTTGGACTCCGTCCTTGATTGCTTCGTTCAGCTCGCGGAGATGGGCTGAGAGATAATCGATTCGATAGGCATCGTTGATTTCCCCATCTGCGCCGGGCTCGTCGATGGCTCCGAGGCCGTTTTCCACGACGAATAATGGTTTTTGATAGCGATCATACAATTGATTGGCCGTAATCCGGATCCCTTTTGGATCGATCGTCCATCCCCATTCCGATGTTTTCAAATGAGGATTTTTGACCGAAGGGAACACATTGCCTGCCGTCATCTTCCCGAGGATTTCGGGATCACGGCTGATCGTGCGGCTGGAGTAATAGCTGAATCCGATGTAATCCACCGTATGAGCCTTGAGGATGTCTTCATCTCCTTCTTCCATCTGGAGATCCCACTCCTGCTCCCGGAAGAAGCGCTTCGCATAGCCCGGATACGCTCCACGGGACTGAACGTCGATGAAGAAGTAGGATTCGCGATTACGTTCGATTCCCGCCCAGATATCTTCCGGATTACAGGAGTACGGATACGTGACACCTGCGGCCAGCATGCACCCGATCTGTGCCTCCGGATCGATCTCATGGAGTGCCTTCACGGCAAGGGCACTAGCGACAAGCTGATGATGAGCAGCCTGATAGAGGACCTGATCCCGGTTTTCACCTTCTTTGAACACGATTCCTGCCCCAAGGAAAGGCAGATGGAAAAGCATATTGATTTCATTGAACGTCATCCAATATTTCACGGTTCCTTTAAAACGATTGAAAAGAGTGCGGGCATACGTTTCGTAGAATTCGACGAGATCACGGCCCTTCCAGCTTCCGAACGTTTCAATCAGATGGACAGGTACATCGAAATGGGCGATGGTTACAACGGGTTCGATTCCGTTCGCTCTGAGCTCTGCGAAGAGGTTTTCATAGAATGTCAATCCTTCTTCATTCGGCTCAGCGTCGTTCCCGTTCGGGAAGATCCTTGCCCAAGATACAGACACCCGAAGGCATGTAAAGCCCATCTCGGCAAACAGCTTGATATCTTCTTTGTAGCGATGATAAAAATCAATGGCTTCATGTGACGGGTAGTAAAGGTCATCTTGAAGTTCCAGGTGTGGGATATTCCCTTTCATATAGGAGAATCTCTCTTCACCGCGTGGAAGGAGGTCGACGTTGGTCAACCCCTTCCCGCCTTCGCGGTATCCTCCTTCTGCTTGGTTTGCTGCAATGGCCCCTCCCCAAAGGAAGGATTTTGGAAATGTAGTCGTTGTCATGACACTCGCTCCTTTTCTTTCATATAAGATAGCAGGCGTGCTCCTGCTTTGATGTCCCCCGGTTCTTCTGAGAGGACGTCCATGAATTCATTCGTATTGGTCACGACGATCGGCGTGGACAGGTCATACCCGGCTTCCTGGATCGCCTTCACATCGAATTCCACAAGGAGCTGACCCGCTTCGACGCGGTCCCCCTGGGCGATATGTGCGGTGAAATGCTCACCATTCAGCTGGACGGTGTTGAGACCCACATGGACGAGGATCTCTGCTCCATCGTCTCCTACAATCCCGACGGCGTGCTTCGATGGGAACAAGGTGCCAATCACACCCGTGACCGGAGAGTACAGCTTGCCTTCTGTCGGAAGGATGGCGACTCCTTTTCCAAGGGCTTCTGTAGAGAAGGCGGCATCTTTGACGTCAGACAGGGGCATCACGATGCCTGTCAGCGGGCTGACGGCGCCGATAGTGGAAGATGGCGTGACGTGTTGATCAGTAGAAACTTCCTGGTCCGTCCCTTCTTCCACGGGATCCTTAAAGCCGACAATATACGTAAGGGCAATGGACAAGATAAAGGATACAGAGATCCCGATGATCAAGCCGATGAAGCCTTCGCCATAGAAGATCGGGAGGGTCAATAATCCCGGAGGGCCCGTAGCGATGGCGGCGCTTTGGGAATAGCCGACGATGGCTCCCCCGACACCTGCACTGATCGTGGCCATGATGAATGGCTTTTTCAGCGGCAGGGTGACACCGTATACGATTGGTTCCGTGATCCCGAATAGACCGGTGATCGCAGTCGAACCAGAGAGGGCCTTAAGTTTTTTGTTCTTCGTCTTCAGCATGACGCCAAGGGCTGCCCCTGCTTGTGCAAAGATAGCCGGAGCGGTTACAGGCTTGACGTTATCATAGCCTTGTACGGTGATATTGTTGATGAAAATCGGAATGATCCCCCAGTGAACACCGAAGATGACAAGTACCTGCCAGGACATGGCGACAATGGCACCGGCAATGATCGGGCTCAGTGAGAATACATAGAGGATGCCTGCTGCAATTCCATTCCCCACATACACACCGAACGGTCCAAAGGCGAGAAGCGTCAACGGCAGGATCGTAACCAACAAGACAAATGGCGTAATGAATGTACGCACGGACTGATGGATCCTGCGGTTAAGGAATCGCTCGAAATACCCCATGACGAGGACCGCCAGGATGATCGGGATGACAGTTGATGAGTATTTCATCATCACGACAGGGATGCCGAAGAACGTGGTTTCAACGTTCCCGTTGGCCAGTTCAATGATGGACGGATAGATCAACGCCCCGGCAATCGTAGCGGCAATGAATGGGTTCGCATCAAATTTCCTCGCGGCTGTAAACGCTAACAACACAGGCAAGAAGTAAAATAGGCTGTCCGCTGCAGCATATAGAATGATATACGTCGTATTATCCGGAGTCATCACCCCGGTGCTCGTCAAAATCTGAAGGACCCCCTTCAGAACACCTGCGCCGGCCATGATGCCAAGAAGCGGTGTGAAGATCCCGGCAATGATATCGATGACTCTGCCGACTGCAGATCCTTTATCCCCTTCTCCGTCCGTCTGTTTTGAAGACGTATCCGATAGGAGGGATGTTTGTTTCCCGATCTCACGGTAGACGTGGGAGACGTCATTTCCGATGACTACTTGGAATTGACCGCCGCTTTCCATGACGGTGACTACACCATCAAGTGCCATGATGGCCTTTTTGTCTGCTTTTTCACGCTGATTCAGTTTGAACCTGAGCCTTGTGGCACAATGCACGAGCGAGGCGACATTTTGTTCCCCGCCGATATGACGGATGATCAGTTCTGCTGTTTTTGCGAAATCCATTGTGAAAACCTCCTTTATTTAAAAGCATTGATTTTTTAAAAAGAAAAACCTAGACAACGGCAAAGAAAAAACAATGTTTTTCCCTTGCTGTCACCTAGGTTTAGCCTGCTTGACCAGTAACTATCCTCTTGGACTATGCTGCATCGCATGACGTGATGTCACGCGATGGATATGAAGTGTGAGGTATATGCGTTCGTCTTTTGATAATACCCAGTGGAGCTCCTTCTGGATGTAGACGGCAATCTTCCCTGAGCACTCGAATGCCTGTGGATATTGACGCTCGACCTGCTGATAGAAAAAGTCGTCATTCTGCTCCTCGACGATCTGCTCCTTTTTCATGAGCCTCCATGCAAAGAAGCGGAGATGGGTGAGAAAGCGCTCGTAATTCATGGATTCTTCATCGAGTGTCACATTGAAGTGATACTTCACTATGGTCAAGATATCGTTGACCGTCGTCACGACTTTGGAGATGGATTCAAGTCCTTCACCGGACACTTGACTGTTCACAAGGTGCATGGCAATGGACGCAGCCTCATTCTCATCCATCATGATCCCTGTCTCTTCCTCGATGATCGTCAGTGCCTCAAGTGCGGTTTGGTATTCTTTCCGGTAGTACTTCTTGATCTCCCATGCGAGAGCATTCTGAAGCTTGATTCCTTGCTTGTAGCGGGTGATGGCAAAGCTCAAATGGTCGGTCAAGGCGACATACAGATAGTCATCCAGCTTGACCCCGAGCTTCATCGCAGCCATCGTCATGATTTTCTCAGAGAGTACGAGATACTTCTCCGACACGTCTGCCAAAAGCTCTGCAAGTTTGGCAGATACGCCTTCTCCCTCAAGTACGAAGGTCTTCTCCACCAGTCCGGTATCCACCTGATCGCCCGGCCGCTTCTTGAAGGCCAGTCCCCGTCCCATGACCACCAGTTCTTTCCCTTGATCGTCGTGGGTCAGGACCACATTATTATTGATGACTTTACTAATCTCCATATCTCTTCGCCCCGTCCATCCATATTCCCTGAAACAAAAATAACCCAAATCTGCCCACACGTCACCTCAAAAGGTAACCAGCAAATTTAGGTTTTGCCTGCCCGAAGCAGTAACAATCCTGTTTTATATCGTTAGTTGTAAACGGTTACTTTATTTTGCCACAGGTCTTTAAGGATGTCAATCCTTTTTACTAGTTTTATATATCCCACCTCTTCCACAGAGCGTTTTCTTTTTGGGAATCTGGGTATAAAAGGAAAGATGTTGGTTTTTTACACTATATTCCATATTAACAGGGTCCTGGAGGATCAAGAACACAGGAGGGAATTCGATGGTAAAGAAATGGATGGTGATCCTGGTGGCATGCGTGTTGCTGACCGCCTGCGGATTGGGTGAAAAGAAAGAGACAGCTTCAAAGACTGAAGCTGCATCCGATGAAAAAAAGGCAAATGTTTCAGAAGCGGAGAAGGCTACAAATGAAAAGGAAACAAGCGCTTCAACAGCGGAGACGGATGAGCCGGAGCAAGAGCAGCCGCTGAAAACCTTCGACGAGCTGACACCGGAAGAGTTGAAGATCCCGACAGTCCCTATGGAATCCCCATACGGAGAGGATGGAAATTTCAAACATGTGCATACCGATAAGGAGCTTGCCCGGGACTTCACGGATGAGAACAATATGATCCGATTCGACCTGGATGAGGATCCCATACGCATCATGCGTACGGGTAATATAGATAATGTGATGAACTTCAGCGATACCTTCATTGATCTTTCCGAAAATCTTTCCTATAAGCTCCAGGATCCAGAAGAGATTGAAATCGCCTATCAGCTTTTTATCGACCATCCTCCCGTTCAGCTTCAAGGAAAGGAAGGGATCGAATACAGATCATGGGAGGAAGCAACCAATATGGAACGTGGCATCATCCAGATGACCATCCTGCTATCGGTTCCCATGAACTATCTCCAGTATGCCATCGAACAGGATGAGTACGATACGGAACAATTCAAGACGGCTCAGGCAGAGTTCAAGCGAATCGGTGATCCGATGGTGCTTTTCCCGTCTCCCCAGACGCCACTGGATTATGAGTTATACGAAAGTATACGTACGGTCCATGCCCTGTGGGGAAAACTGGGACTCTATCAAAAGCCCGAGCAGGATAAAGAAGAATTCAAGGCCCTCTACGATCAAACAAGGCAGGAAGTGAATAACCTGTTCGCACGGGTGAACTATACGCTATCCGAAGAGTGACGCAAACACAGAAAAGAGCCCCATTAGGAAAGGGCTCTATTTTCGTTACATATTCACAGTCGTATCTTCCTTTTGCCGCCTCACTCGCTGACGCCAAGCCGGAACGATAAGCGCCAGGATGGCAATAACAAAGAGGGATACAGCCAGCGGACTTGTATAGAAGATGCTCCAGTTCCCGCCGGATATGGTCAAGGATTGCCTCAGTGCCTGTTCCATCATGCCTCCGAGGATGAAGGCCAGGATGAAGGGGGCAGCAGGGAAGGCAAAGATCCTCATCAGATATCCGATGATCCCGAAGATCACCAGTAAATAAAGATCAAATGTACTGAAGCTGACGGCATATACCCCGACCAAGCTGGAAATGATTACGAGAGCAATCAGCAGCGGACGCGGTACAGAAAGGATCTTTACAAAGTATGGGATCAGCGGGAGGTTAAGAATCAACAAGAATACATTCCCAACATACATACTCGCAATGACTCCCCAGAAGATCGTCGGATTTTCCGTCATGAGAAGGGGGCCCGGCTGGACGCCGAGGACAAGGAACGCACCGAGCATGACGGCAGTCGTCCCGGAACCCGGGATCCCGAGGCTGAGCAGCGGTACGAACGCCCCGCTCGTGGCAGCGTTATTTGCCGTCTCGGGGGCTGCAAGACCCTTGATGGAGCCTTTCCCGAACTCTTCCGGTTTCTTCGCAAGCTTCTTCTCGGAAATATAGGCAACAAAGGAAGAAATGGTGGCGCCTGCTCCAGGCAGCACACCCAGGAGGAAGCCGATGAAGGATTGTCTCGTCATCGGGCCTTTCATCTCTTTGAAATCTTCTTTTGACAGCTTCAAACTGCCGATATTCTTGAAGTCGCTCATCTTCGCCTTGCGGTTGAGGATGAGGAAGCAGACTTCAGCCAGGGCAAAGACGCCAAGGGCGATGACCAGAAAATCAATCCCATCGAGAAGGTTGACGTTCCCCATGGTAAAACGGCTCGTACCCGTTTGGGAATCGATCCCGATGGTCACGACCATGAAGCCGAGGACCGCTGACGTGAGTGCCTTGAGGGTCGAACCGTCCGAAAGACTGGAAATGGCCGTCAAGCCAAGCAACATGAGGGCAAAGTATTCGGGCGGTCCGAAAATGATGGCCACGCTTGCCAACACCGGGGCAAACAGCATCAAAAGAATGACGCTGACCGTCCCTCCGACAAAGGAAGCGATGGCGGAAATCGCAAGGGCTTTCCCCGCCTTCCCCTGCTGGGCCATGGGATAGCCGTCAAAAGCCGTCGCAACCGTCCCGGCAACCCCGGGAGCATTCAGTAGGATCGAAGAAGTCGATCCTCCGTACATGGATCCATAATACACACCGGCCATCATGACGAGGGCAATGGTGGGGTCCATCCCGTAAGTGACCGGGATCATAATCGCAATCGCACTGATCGGACCGAGCCCAGGGATCATTCCAATGATCGTTCCAATCAAGACCCCGATAAATACAAACATAATTCCTTGTAAACTGAAGGCTACCTGAAAGCCTTGCAGCAATCCATCAAACGAACCCATACGTTCACTCCTTTCTCTCTCTCATTAAAACGGCAAGATCCCTGCCGGTAGACGGATGGATAAAGCATAATTAAAAAGACTGTAGGCACTTCCGGAGAAGACGATTGCCGTCAAGATATTCGGTACCCACTTCTTATATCCCAGCACTCTGGAACAAACGATGATGAAAGCTGTCGTCATGATGATGAAGCCTGCCACCTCAAGGAAGGTGATATAGATCAAAATAAGACCCATGATAGCCAACAGCATGAGGACTTCTTTCCGTGGAATAACCCGTTTGGCCTTTTGCTCTTCCGTATCCAGATCCTTACTGAAGAAAAAGCAGACGGATAGAATTAGAAGACAAAAGCCCAGGATTTTTGGGATAAGGTCGGCATCCACCGGAACAAAGGGATATTCGGGAAGAAGGAAGGACATGATCAAATACGTGATCGCTACTAGCATCAATACAATGGAAATACCTTTATTCACCGTTACTTTCATTTCACCTTCTCCTCCTAATCTCTCTTGAATCCAAGTTCATCCAGAACATCGGCCAGATCTTCCGCTTGATCATCTAGGAAGGACTTGAATTCTTCGCTACCCATATACTGCTCATCCCAGCCGTATGTCTTCCTGACCCTGTCAAAGGATTCTGAATCGGATACACCCTTCGCAATGTCTTCATAATAGGCAATCTGCTCCTCGGTCATATCGGGTGGTCCGAATAATCCCCGCCATACGATGAATTCGGCATCAATGCCCTGCTCCTTTGCAGTCGGAAGGGTTTCGAGGAATTCGTCACCTGAGAGTCGTTCAGGAGAGGTGACTGCGAGGATCTTCAATTTCTCGGCTCGCGCCTGATCCATGGCATCGGATACCCCTGTCGAGACGACATCGACACTGCCATTGAGTACGGCCGTCATGGAGCCTCCATCCTGATCTGATACATATCGGATCTTGGTGATGTCCACACCTGCCGCCTGGGCAAACATGATGAATTGAATATGGTCCATACTTCCGGGAGATGAGATTCCAACGACCGTCACGCTCTCCGGATCCTTTCTCATATCGTCAAACAGCTCATCGAGTGTGTCCCATTTGGCATCTGCTCTTACAGCAAATGCTCCGTAATCTGCAATCAGATTGGCAATGGGCGTGAAATCTTCGTAGCCATAAGGGGATTGCCCGTTCAGTGCTACAAAGTGTAACGGGGGTGAGCTGATGAAAATGTTGTGGGGATCATTCCGCTTGTGGATATACGACCAGGCTACTGCTCCTCCGCCGCCCGGCTTATTGACGACACCGAAGCTACGATCTGATAGATTTTCATCTTCAATGCTTTTCGCAATCATCCTGGCGGTGGTGTCCCATCCACCTCCTGCTCCTGCCGGGGCGATGACTTCAATGGAGCGGTCCGGTTCCCATTCACCATCTGCATTGACCGACCCTTTTTGGACGGGAAGGGAACAGCCTGTCATCAGAATGAGGCCGAATGTGATAAGTACAATCAATCGTTTTCGCAACACTAGCGCCTCCTTGCCATTTTTCACTCATTCTACGGGGTGTTCACAATTTTGTAACCGTTTCCAATTTAAAGTTCTTAGAGTCCTTTTTGCCTTTTGTGTTCATAAAGTTCACAAAAAAGCGGTTTTGAAAAAGATTCCTCCTTTTCAAAACCGCTTTGATTATTTTCGTTTGTATTTCCTTTCCGGACGACCCACAATCCCGTAAACGAGCTCTGCTTCAGCTTCTTTGATTGATATAAGGTATTCAAGATACCGACGGGAAGTCGTCCTGGAAGCCCCGAACAGCTTCCCGAGGGCTTCCGCCGTGATTCCTTCTTTCTGTTGACCAAGAAGCTCCTTGACCTTTTCAAGCGTCAGCTGATCGATTCCTTTCGGTAGAGCCTCCGGCGGAGAAGACGTCTCGGACCGGAACAGTCGGTCAATGAGGGCTTGATTCACATCTTCGCTTCCCTTGAGGACATGCCGGGTCTGCGCAGCCCGCGAAACGGCCTCAGACAGGCGTCCGAGCTCAATAGGCTTGATCAAGTAATCGACGACCCCGTGATTCAACGCCTTGGTCAGGATCTCCCGGTCCGTCGCCGCCGTAATCAGGATGATCTGAAGATCTGGACATTGTTCCCTTAGAGGGCCGATGATGCTGATCCCAAGACTGTCAGGTAGATACACATCCAAAAGGAGCAGATCCGGCTTCAGCTCCCCTGCCAGCCTTAGCGTTTCCCCCGCAGTGGTAGCCGAAGCAAGAACCTGCAGGCCCCCGACCCTTTCCAGGAACTGATGATGGATGTCTGCTACACGGTAGTCATCTTCTGCAATAAGGACCTTCACTGAGTACTTCCTCCTTTCGGAATATAGACGGTCACGACCGTCCCTTCCTGTTCATCGGATGCGATCTCCAAACTCCCCCCCAGCTCACGCAGTGATGCGTGGACGAGGGACATGCCAAACCCTCTGTCGCTGCCTTCTTTTGTCGTGAATCCCTGCTCATGGATCCGTTCCATCAACTCAGGCGGGATGCCTTTTCCATTATCGGATACCTCCAGGATCAGATCATCTGCGATATCCGTCGTATACACCTGTACCCAGGGTTCAGGTTGACCCGCCACTGCTTCAAAGGCATTGTCGATGATATTCCCTATGATCGTCACCAGGGGGGAGGCGGCATCCTGAGGCCATTCATATTCGATGGAGCTCGTCTCATCCAGGGCGAAGGCTATTTTTTTCTCAGAGGCCTTTGACAGCTTCCCGATCAATACAGCTTGAATCGTCGGATCGTGGATCTGCTCGAACAACACGCGTTCATATGCCTTCTGCTGACCTGTTTCATCATGGATGAAGGCCATCGCTTTCGTGACCTTACCGAGCTGAAGCCATCCTGATATAGCATACAGCTTATTTGTATACTCGTGGGTCTGGGCACGAAGGTCATGGGAGTACTGCTGTACCTCCGATAACGTGCTGATGAGCTCCTGTATTTCCGAGCGGCGCTGGAAGCTTGCGACCTTTCCCCCGTAGCGCCCCTCATCGTCGACCCTCTTATAACGGACCACAAGCTGCTGGCCATCATACACGGTTTCATATTGTCCTTCCGCTGCTTCACGTTCCATGACACGGGCGATCGTGGACCCCGGAAGGACAGCTTGGATGGGGTGACCGATTGCATTTTCCGAGATGCCGAGAATCTCTTTTGCCGACTGGTTGACGAGGGTGACCCGGCCATCCTGATCCGTCGCCATGACCCCTTCACTGATCGCTTCAAGCACGGCCCCCCTCTCCTTGTAGATCCTGGCAATCTGATAAGGCTCGAGTCCGAATGTGTCTTTCCGTATATTTCGGGTCAGCATAAGACTCCCTCCGACCCCAATCATAAAGATGAACAGGAGCCACAAAAGGATGCCGATCAATCCTTCCTGATAGGTGGAGTCGATTTCCGAGAGGAGGAATCCAACCGATACAACACCGATGATCTCACCTGCTTCATTGACGATCGGCGTTTTTCCACGGACCGATTCCCCGATGGATCCTTCAGCCATGGAAACATAGCTTTTCCCATTGATCAGTGCCTCATCGTTGTCGCCTCCGACCATTGCCTTCCCGATCTTTTCCCTTGTGGGATGGGTGTAGCGGATGCCATCCACATCGCCTATGACGATGAACTCGGCACCTGATTTCTCTCGGATTGTTTCTACCACGCGCTGCATATCTGAAGCGTTTGCATTTTCACTTAGCACCCGTTTCACGACCGGGATCTCTGATACGGTCAATGCCGTTGTAAGGGCCTGCTGGCCGACGATGTCCTGTGCCTGCTTGCGCTCAAAATACATATACACCACCGTCACCATCAGCATGATGATCGTGATCAGCGTACAGACCAGCACCATGATCTTCCGCTCGAGGGGCCATCTGTTCTCCATATCTGCATCCCTCCCGCATCACCCCGATGCAGAAAATTCTAACACTTTATGGAATAATAGAAAAGGAGACATTTAGCGGAAGACTCCTTCCCCGCTTCAAAGGACACAGTTTGATATAATGGTAGGAGTACATAATCGAAAGGGGAAATGAACATTGAAGCAGGAAATCATTGAACGCTTTACGTCCTATGTGAAAATGGATACCCAGTCCAACGAACAAAATGAATCTTGCCCCTCCACTCCCGGACAGCTCGAACTCGGGAAAAAGCTTGTTGAAGAGTTGAAGTCGATCGGGTTGAGCGATGCCTCCATGGACGACTTTGGATATGTGATGGCCACCCTGCCAGCCAATACGAAAAAGGATGTACCAACAATCGGATTCCTGGCGCATGTGGATACGGCGACGGACTTTACCGGGAAGAATGTCAATCCGCAGATTCATGAAGAATATGACGGAGGCGAGATCGTCCTGAATGAGGACCGAGGCGTCACGCTATCACCCCATGAATTTCCGAACCTCGGAAACTATCATGGCCATACCTTGATCACAACGGATGGAACGACGCTCCTTGGTGCCGATAATAAAGCCGGCATCGCCGAGATCATGACCGCCATGGACTACCTCGTAAAACACCCTGAAATTGAACACGGACGGATCCGTGTCGCCTTCACACCGGATGAAGAGATCGGACGCGGCCCTCATCGATTCGACGTAGAGCGATTCAATGCACAGTATGCCTATACCGTCGACGGAGGCCCACTCGGTGAGCTGCAATACGAAAGCTTCAGCGCGGCAGGTGCCGTTATCACCATCAACGGGACGAACATCCATCCGGGGACGGCCAAAGGCAAGATGGTCAATTCCATGAAGATCGCCATGGAGCTCCAGAGCAGACTGCCTAGAGAGGAAGCACCTGAGTATACGGAAGGATATGAAGGCTTCTTCCACCTCCTCTCCTTTGAGGGCGATGTGGAAAAGACGACCCTCACGTATATCATCAGGGATTTCGACCGCGAGAAATTCACCGCGCGGAAGGAGCTTATGACCTCCATCGTGAAAGAACTTCAGGAAACATACGGGGAAGAGCGCGTTTCCCTCTCCTTGAAAGATCAGTATTACAACATGCGCGAGAAGATCGAGCCCGTGAAATTCATTGTCGATACGGCATATAAAGCCATGACCAACCACGGCATCGTCCCGATCGTCGAGCCGATCCGCGGCGGAACAGACGGTTCCCAGCTTTCCTACATGGGACTCCCGACCCCGAATATCTTCACAGGCGGAGAGAACTTCCACGGAAAGTTCGAATTCATCTCCGTGGACAATATGGAGAAATCGGTGAACGTCATCGTGGAAATCGCCCGTCTATTCGCTGAAGAAGCATAAGATCAGAGCAGTCCTTGAACAGGACTGCTCTTTTTTTGCACATGCACATTCGCTTCCGGCAAGACAGGAAATTATAATGTGGGATACAGACTAAGACGAGGTGACCCATTATGAGATATGTTGAATTAAATGACTATCCCTCCCTCCTGATCATTCCCGTCGGCAGGAAATTCCCTGAAGTCAGGTCCATCGGACATAAGAAGCAGCGGGCTATCCTGAGCCGCCTTCAACACGCGGTCGATGGGATCATCGAGCAGGGAAATATCATACAGGCTTTCTTTCCGGACATCAGTGGTACGCGACTCCCCGTCCCGATTTATCGAAAGGAAGAGCTCTATCCCCATCTCATCAAACCTGAATCCTTCCTGTGGAAAAAGCATTCCGACCAGCGGGGGCTACCCATAGAAAAGGAATCCTTTTATACCGTGGAATATGAAACCCTTTCTGCTCAAGAGCTGGGGGATCATGTGCAACGTGTGATGACTGATTACTCGTTCGCCGCCATCCTTCAGCAGCGGGAGAGGAACGAGTGGCTGGAGTCGATCCGGTCGGCCTATTCCCGGCATCCTTTCATCCGGTTGGCACGTACTAAACAGGACGTCGTTCAGGCAGTGGAAGTCCTTAATACCTCTTCCCTTCTCGGCCTGTTGAATTCACCGGAGGATGTGGCCTTCTGGAGACACCGGGTGGAGATCGTCCTTCGCCCCTATAGAAGCGTTCCTCCCCATTGGCGCTGGGACATGTGCGCTCATGAGAAAGAGCTTGTCCTGAAAGCGAAGGAAGGCGTCCTCTCCTGTACCTGTCATGAGTGCAACTACACAATCGACTATTCTCCGGAAACAGACCGTGTGACCCTGCCGACCGAGGTCAATATGGAGCAGGCGCGTAAACGCATCGCCACCATCGAAAGGCAGTTCAATGCCATGGCTGAAAAAACAACAGACGTCGTGAACGCAATCCGCCGCCTCCAAGACCTTAAGGCAGCGTTAACACCTTTTGAGGGCATAATCGAACGGGCATGGGATCTTGAAGAACAACTTCGGGGACGTGCAGCCTCCCATCCCATCCTTTCCATCTATCAATCCTTAAAGGAATGTAGCTTGCCTGATACCTATGTGGAACCAGATGTAATGAGCCTGTCCCGTGTCCATATTCCTGATATTTCACTGCTTAAGATGAACTGGGAAGGAGAAGATCTTCAGCAGACACTGGAAGACCACCTTTCCTATCTTGAAGAAAAAGCGCAGGAATACCGCCCATCACCGGATGATGTGATGGTAGAGGTCAAAGGGTATGAGCTCACCCGTGGAATGACGGAAGAGATTAATGGCACTCCCGGTTCGAAAGACATTCCCATCCACCTGCTTGTTCAATTGTTAAAGGGAGAGGCCACCAGCAAGATCAGGCGCATGGAGCTGAATGAAACATCGATTTTCGGCATGCTCTCCTCATGGCCGGCGAAGTATATCACACAAGCTATGATTCAATGGAAGAAGAGCGGAGCATGAGCGTGCGCCGCTCTTCTTTGTGTGGAAAAAAAGAAGTTTGTTTGTCTTCTTTGTTACACGACAACATATTTTCACATTTTTCATCAACATTTTTCTTGTTCCACATCCTTTTCTCCCATACCCTTAAATTAGGAATGAAAAGGAGTGATCATATGCTTCCCATTGAACGCCGCCAACAGATCCTGATGTGGCTTGAAGAGGAAGAAACCTTGAAGGTATCGGAAATGAGCGAGCGCCTCGGTGTCTCCGAGATGACGGTTTATCGGGATATCAAACCTCTAGTGGATGAAGGAAGAGTACAGAAGACCTCTAACGGGATCGCATCTATCCAAGACGTGCCTGCGAACGGGTGCAGCCTTTGCATGAAGTCCATCGGAACGAGACACTCCGTGCAGATCGTGAAGACGAATCACCGTGTTGAACAAACTTGCTGTCCACATTGCGGGCTCCTCCGCTTCAACGATATCCGTGATGAGGTCGTGCAGATCCTGTGCCGTGATTTTTTGACGGATGCGACAATCAGTGCCAAGACCGCCACGTTCCTCATTGGGGCCGAGGTGAATCTGAACTGCTGTCAGCCACAGGTCATGGCCTTCGGTTCACCCCTGCACGCAGAAAAATTCCAAACTGGATTCGGCGGCAACTTACATTCATTCGAAGAGGCCATTCATGCCATTTCGGATACGATGCAAGGGAATGGCTGCTGTCACTCATAACAAAGGAGTCTACATATGAAAAACCAATCTAAAAAATCTCCTTATCAAACGATCTGGAGATGGCATTTCTACGCAGGGGTCATCTTCGCTCCCTTTCTATTCATTTTGGCGGTGACCGGTTCGATTTATCTCTTCAAACCGCAGATCGAGGGTGTTCTGTACAACCAGTACTACGATGTCCAGCCCCAAGGTGACAAGATCGCACCTGCCGATCAGATCGAAGAAGTGAAAAAACTTCATCCCGATGCCACCGTAACCTCCTATCGACCGGGAGAAAGCGCCGATCGCTCCAGCGAAGTGGGCATCAGTACAGAAGAAGGGTCATCCACTGTATTCATCGATCCCTACACAGGCAAATCCCTCGGTGAACTGAAGGCCGATGACCGGATCATGAACAAAATTGAAGAGATCCACGGAGAATTGATGGCCGGTACACTTGGCGACCGGATCGTGGAGCTTGCTGCCTGCTGGGCGGTCGTCCTCATCGTAACGGGACTCTTTCTCTGGTTCCCGCGGAAAAAGGACAAACTGTCAGGGGTCTTGTTCCCGCGGTTCAATAAAGGGAAGAAAATCTTCCGCCGTGACCTTCATGCCGTCCCTGCGTTCTGGATCACAGCAGGGATGCTGTTCCTGATCCTGACGGGACTGCCGTGGTCAGGATTCTGGGGGACGAACTTCCAGAATGCCGTCACCAATTCAGGCGCAGGCTACCCTCCATCGGTCTGGACGGGAAGTGCACCTCAATCAGAAGTGAAAACGAAGGAAATCGCTGAAGTACCATGGGGCGCAGAAAACCTGGACGTTCCCAAATCAGCCCTTGAAGGATACACTCCCCTCTCCATCAACGACGTAGTCGACATCGCCAACAATCAGGATATTGATCCGAGCTACACGGTGTACATCCCTCAGGACCCGACAGGCGTGTATACCCTTTCGGCATTTCCTGCCAGGGCGCAGGATGAATTGACGATCCATATCGATCAGTATTCCGGTGCGGTCCTTGCCGATTACCGGTATGACCATTACGGTCCTGTCGGAAAAGCCGTGGCACTCGGCATCACCCTGCACAAAGGGACACAGTTCGGGATTTTCAATCAGATTCTCAGCCTTCTCATCTGCCTTGGAATCATCCTTGTGGTCGTGAGCGGATTCTATCTGTGGCTGAAGCGGAAGCCGAAGCATGAGATGGGCGCACCGAAGGGACCAAGCATCTGGAGGTTCAGGGCGTTCCTCGCCGTCATGATCGCACTCGGGATCATCTTCCCGCTGGTAGGATTGAGTCTCATCGTCGTCTGGATCCTGGACTGGCTCATCATCAGACGTATACCCAAGGTAAAAGAATTCCTCGGAGCGGCGTAAGAAAGGAGACGACTTATGAGATACCTGTTGAAACTACTGCCTTTTATCCTGATCCTGCTCCTATTGGGGGCATGTGCCCCTAAAGAGGACGCAGCCGACCTGTACAAGCAGGAATTCCCTCTAGAGGCCGACGTGACCCTGCCAGACCCTTACACCAGTAAGGAACCGATCAAGATCGTCCTCACCCAGGACGGGGAAAAAGTGGAGAACGCCAATTTCGTCCATGTGGAAGTATGGAAGGCAGACGGCAGCTTCCGGCAAGGGATGGAAGAAGCGGAGAACGAAGGAAAAGGCCTCTATACCTTCAAGACAGACTTGAAGGAAGAAGGGCTGTATTATGTAAAGGTCCACGCCGGCAGTAACGGCTCCACCATCATGCCGACCAAACCCCTTGCCGTCGGTGAACTGTCAAAAGCAGATATCGAGGCCCTGAACGGGAACGCTCCACAGCAAAGCGGAGGCAGCGGACATCATCATTAAACGCAAAAAGACCGGAAGAAGGTGCGCCTTCTTCCGGTCTTTTCATATTTTATCGGATTTTATAGCTCAGGAACCCATCTTCTACCGGGATGGTTTGTCCGTTAATGGCGCTGGCCGCATCCGTGAATAAGAAGGTGACGACGCTCGCCACTTTCTCCGGCTTGATCAACTCTCCGCGCATATGCTGTCCGGCCAGATAATCTTTTGCATCCTGATCATCACCAAGGATCGGTGTATCAATGAATCCAGGTGCCACACCAACCACGCGGATGCCGTGTTCAGCAAGCTCGAGGGCTCCCGATTTGGACATCATGACGACAGCCGCTTTTGCCGCGTTGTAGTTGAAGCTTCCGACCGCAGCAGCTGTTCCATAAATGGATGCCGTGTTAACGATCGTTCCGGTCGTACCCAACTCCACCATTTTCCTGGCGCCATAGTACATGCCATAATAAACGCTGTGCTGATCCACATCGATGACGCGGTGATACGATTCAGGGTCCATTTCAAGGAATGGTTTCACCAACCCGATACCGGCATTGTTGAAGATTCCGTTGAATGTGCCGAATTTCTCAGCAGTCCAATCGATCAGCGCATTGATTTCTTCACCTTTTGAAACATCTACTTTATAATGAGCGGCATTTCCTCCCGCTTGATTGATCTGCTCGGCTACTTCTTTTGCACCGCTTTCGTTAAAGTCAGCGACAACAATGGATGCGCCTTTCCCGGATAACTGAAGGGCAGCTTCCTTCCCGATTCCACTTGCTCCCCCTGTAACTACGACAACTTGACCTTTTAACTCTGACATCAAAACCCCTCCTGTATTGTCGACAATTTGTAATACTCTTTTATTGTACGCCTAAAAATGCAAATTGTCGACAATTTAACTCCGCCAAATTTACTATATTTTTGCAGGAAGCCTTTTTAACCACACTCTTCATCACAACACAAAGAAGCAGGCTACCTACCTGCTTCCCATTCCATATTGATTGTGCCCAGTCATCAGATCACTCCCTGATCAAGGGTCACCTTCACTGCTTTCTTCGCATCATCAAACTTCCCTTCAACCAAGGATGACGTAAACACGTTCAGCTCCCGATTGAAGTTCTTCATCGTCTGCCGGGTCCACTTAACTTGGGCAAAGACCATCAGGATATGGTTGGCTTCTTTGTAAAAGCGCATCAACGCTTTATTATCCGAAACAATGAACACGTGGGTAATCAGCTGTTCCACTCTCGATTGATACAACTGCACGTCTTCCAGCCTGCAAGCCTCGTCGGCCTCGTCTCCTAAAACCTGAAGCCTGTGGCGGTTGGTGTCATCCCATTTGGGCTGTGACTGTTCGATGGCCGATTGAAGCAGTCCGATCACGGCGTCGTTGTATTCGATGATTTCCTTATCACTGAAATCCTTTACGATCGTCCCGATCCTGGGGATACGCTCGGCGATGCCGTCTACCTTCAATAGGTAAAGCGCCTCCCTGACAGGAGCCCTGCTCGTACCAAGATCCCTTGCTATATCCTCTTCTATGATTTTCTCGCCTGCTTTGATGACGCCGTTCAAAATTTGTTGAAGCAGATGATGATACACCTTCTCAGGCAATGATTCTTTCCCGTGATTGACTCTATTCATGCTACACCCCTGATAATTATGCTATTGGGAAAATGCTATCCTACCTTTGTGGGAAAAACAAGGTGGACGATTTCCACAATACCACTGAAAGTAGTAAAAATGATTGTTTTCTGTTTCATCTCTTCATGGCAAAATAAAAGATGTAGATATTTCCAAAACCGGCAGCCTCACTGTTCAACACCAAGAATCCGGGAATAGTACATACCCATAGGAGGACAATCATGATCATCAGACAAGCAACAGAATCAGATGCAGAGGCAATCATCGCCATCCGCCGCAACACGATTTCAGAGCAGGAATATTTTCTGACCACAGATGAGGAGTTCAGCCTCGATCACGCGGGACAGGTAAAGGAGATGGCCAACCGGGCCGAAGCTGGCGGGATGACCTTCGTAGCGGAAGCCGAAGGGAAGGTCGTGGCCTTTCTGTTCTTCAACCGCAGCCGGATGAAGCGCATGAGGCATAACGGGTCATTCGGTATCGGCATCCTGCCCGACTACCGCGACCGGGGACTCGGTTCACGCATGCTTCAGCATCTTATCAGCTGGGCGAGGGATCAGGAAGAGATCGAAAAGATCTGTCTCGGTGTCTTCGCTACCAATGAACGGGCCATCGCCTCCTACAAAAAAGCCGGATTTGTGGAAGAAGGCCGGGAAATCAGACAGTATAAGTTCGACGACGGCCGGTATGTGGATAATGTACTAATGGGCATCCAGCTTTAAACGTAAAAAACAACACGCACCGGATGAGTGCGTGTTGCTTCGTTTACTCTTCTGTTTCTCCCAAGTGATCGATCTTCACATTTTCAAACGTGGCGCTTCCACCTTCGACAAATAAGGAAATCCCTTGATCATCGGGGCGTGGGAATACTAGATTCGTATGCACGGTCCTGCCATTGTCCATGAAGAGTTCGACACTCGTCTTATCCACAAGGATCGTCATATGGACTTTTTGGTCAAAGGGCTTGTAGGGCGCTTTGCTCTCAAGGAAATCCCCTTCTTCATCCGGTTGATCGGTCTTTGAGCGGTTGACGAATGAATAGCCATCCCGAGGGGAGAAGCCGACGTCGACATGGCGTTCATCGTCCTCCGATTCTCTGACACGCATTCCGATACGCTCCGCTTCTTCCCAGGAAATATCGGCTTCAAGACGGTACGTATCGCCGAGTGCGTCAAGCGATTCTCTTCCGTCCTCCACTGTCACATCCCCGACTTCGTCTGTAGATGTGACCAGATCATCCAGGGCCGGAACAGGGTTGGACACAAGGGTATAACCCTCTTCTTCATCTCCTTCAAGGCGAATTTCCCTGACGATGGAGTCCGTCCCGTTGAAATCATCATGCTCAATGGTAGGAGTGTTGTTCGCGTACGACCATTTGTTCATCCACGCAAGTGCGTATCGCTTCTCCATCTTGTCCTCTGCTTCACCGTCTTCGAATGTCACAGCCCCATACCAATCGAATCCGTAATCAAGCCACTTCGGTTCTTCCTCGTCGGCTTCGAATGTATCACCATTGAACTCACCGGACCAGTAAGCATATGTGTTCGGTTTACCGACGGACTCCCCGTTAGCACTGACTCCGAGGACCCATTTCTCCGTTCCGTCTTCCGTACGCATACGGAAGAGATCGGGACATTCAAGGACGCCAAGGTCGTCTGTTTGGAAATCACCGGTGAATGACCAGTCCTTCAGGTTTTCGGATTCATAGAATCCTACCTTTGCTCCTTCCGCCATGAGCATCACCCATTTATCCCGCTCATCATCCCATACGACCTTCGGATCGCGAAAATCCTCTACGCCCGGGTTCTCAAGGACGGGGTCTTCACTGTGATTCTTGAATGTTTTCCCTCCGTCCGTGCTGTACCAGAGATACTGCTCCTGCGCTCCGGTTTCTTTGGACGGCTGGGTCACGATGGCGATGAAGGCATCTTTCCCGAAACCAGCTTTATTCTCACGGTCTATGACTACAGAACCGGACCAAGGATCACCGTTGTCGTTGGTATATTTCGGTATCGCTACCCCTTCATCCTTCCAATGGACCAGGTCCTTGGAGACGGCATGACGCCATTCGGTGCCGTTGCCATCAGGGTAGTCTTTGTTATAGAGATAGTAATAGTGGTATTCACCCTTATAATAAATCGGTTTTTGAGGATCGTTTTTCCATTTGTCAGGGGTGGTGAAATGATAGGAAGAACGGTAGGAGACCTCATTTCCGTCTTTTCCCGTCTCTTTCTTTTCCACGTCTTCCTTTGCATTTACCCACAGGACGACGCCGCCGATGACAAGGATCAGTATGGCAGCCATCACCCATATCCCCTTCTTTCCTATAGATTTCATCTTATTCTTCACCACCTGTTTGTAGTTGTTGTATCACTGTATACGCGATTTCGAGCGAACATCCCCGCCTCGCTGCGGGGCCTCACTCACTGCACAGGCTCCTTCGTGTACATAAGGAGAGGGGAAGCCTACACCTGTTAGGAGATACGGGCGTAAGACGTTCAACTAGGTGCTGTGTAGTAACTCACTGTTGTTGATGGAAGGAATTTGACCTGTGCATGACCTTGAGGCCCCCCAGCGCAGCGGGGAAGCGCTGCGTGCTAATAGAAAAAAGAAATGCCACTAGCTGACATTTCTTTTTTCTTTTTCAAAGGTTATTGCCCATCATACGTGATTTGACCTTGCTCAAGCGTTCCATCTTTCACGACAGAAGATTTCTTGTTCTTGATATCAAGCAAGAAGGATGGAGCAAAGGTTGATTTGTGATCTGCAAAGTATCCGCGGTTCGTCATGTAGCTGGTCACAACGAATTTGTCAGACTCTTCCTGAGGGATCACGTAGTGTGCGTACGTCCAAGTGATGTCGTTAGGGTCAAGATCCTGGTGAAGGACGATTCCCGTTTTGTTCATAGGTTTGAACGGACCATCTAGGGAATTTGACACATATCCAAGCATGTAGATGTCTTCATCATCGATTCCATCAATGGTCATTTTTGATCCACGTGTGCTTGTGAATAGGTAGAACTTGCCGTCTTTCTTGAAGATGTTCGGGCGCTCGATTTCATCCGTTACGGTATTTGACACAAGAAGAGGCTTCTTCTCTTTTTTGAATGTGTAGTCATCGTTGATCTCGATGATTCCCATTGCACCGTTCGCAAGTTCAGCTGTTTCTTTCTTAGGGCTGTTTTGAAGGTTCTTAAGCTCGTCGCGGAAGAACTTCATGCTTTTGCCGTAGTATGCACGGTTGTAAAGATTATCTTTACCTGAGTATCCGTATTCTGTACCAGTGTTGGCTTCGAATACAAGGTACTTGCGGCCTTTGTCTTCAATGTAGTGCGGGTCACGGAAGGTATGATTATTGTTGAAGTTGCGATCTTCGAAGGCTTTCTCTACGTTTTCGTAGGTTTTGCCGTCTCCGCCGTTGAAGATGGACTTGTGATCTTCGATTCCATCAACCTGCAAATCTTTGTCTCCTTTTTCAGAAACGTTGACTTGGGCAGTTGTCAATGTTTGGCGTCCGAAGAGCTCCTTGCTCTCATCGAAATCTCCACGGTTTGTGTAGAACAAGCGGATTTCACCGTCATCTGTGAACAGGGCAGAACCTGACCATTCTTCCACTTGACCTTTAAGATATTTGTCGTTTGCTTTGTTTTTGTCTTCGTCATCGAAGACACGTCCAGCGTTTTTCCATGCGTCGATGGAGTCATCGCCTGCTTTTTTATAGAACATATAGATGAATGTGTCGTTAGGGTTTTTCGGGTCACCTGCAAGACCGAAGACGATATGGTAGCCTTTGTATTCAGCTACAGTACCATCAGCGTTTTGCAGTGGCCATGTATCCCATACATCCATTTTGATTTTATTGCCATTCTCATCGGTTTTCGTTGCGGATTCTACATTCTTGATTGTGGAAGCATCAAAGGATGGGACAGTGAACTTGTCATCACCGTGCTGGTTGATCATATCCTTCATGTCCTGACGTGTGATCTGTGACGTGCCGTATGTTTCTTTGTATCCCTTTTCGTCAGCCCCGCCCTTGGCAGATGCAGATGTGAAGCTGCCTCCGAACAAGATGGCTGCACTTAAAGAAACTGCTGCAAATTGACGAACGTTCATTAAGTACTCCTCCTAAGTGTTGATTATGATATGAATTCGGTAAGGGCGGGGCGAATGCTCCGATGCCTTACAACTGAATTATAGGAGGACGGGGCGCCGGTGGATATGGCATGGATTGATATAGATTTCGTCTTAAATTGATATGTGGGTCTATAGTAGCCTGAAAGGTGGGGGCATTCTTTACGAAGGGGGATTTAATAGGTAGTCCGTTCCTTTCCACTGCAGGGATTTGCTTTCCGCGGGGAGCATGTCGAGCCTCCTCATGCCTGCAGGATGTTGATCATCTTGATCCTAATTATAGTTGATGGCTAAATAGTTCTAAGTGAAGTGCCAGTTGTAAAATGAGTCCGTTTCTTTCCGCTTCAGGGATTTGCTTTCCGCGGGGAGTATGTCGAGCCTCCTCGTTCCTGCGGGGTCTCGATCATCCCCCTTTTCCGCAGGAGTCAAATCCCTTCCGCTCCAATCCACTCAGTGGTATTGGACTAGGGGAGGTAATCGTTTGTTAATAAGGATAGAAAGTCATGCTAAAAACGAAACAAGGATGGGGATGTCCTGTTTCTCCTGCGCACAAAGTACAATGAACGGAAAAAGCTCGCCTTCAGCACATAATCATTGCAAAAAACAGGATGGCGATATCATGTTTCCAATCAGCACATCCCCTCTCATATCCACAGAGTGAAGTGCAGCGAAGGCCTCCCGACTCCTATGGGAATAGCGGGCAGGGTGAGACCCTGGAGGCGCAG
>NZ_JBLRVS010000007.1:438322-589637 GCF_047915635.1 Rossellomorea sp. FS2
GCCGAAGCGGCTCACCGCACGCCCCATGGAAAGCGGGTGGCCGCAGCGGAACGAAACGGTCTCCTCTCCACCACATATTCATTACAAAACAGGATGGCGATTTCTGTTTTGAATCAGCACATTCCGCTCCTACGCACAGAGTGCAGTGCAGCGAAGGCCTCCCGACTCCTATGGGAATAGCGGGCAGGGTGAGACCCTGGAGGCGCAGCCGAAGCGGCTCACCGCACGCCCCATGGAAAGCGGGTGGCCGCAGCGGAACGAAACGGTCTCCTCTCCACCACATATTCATTACAAAACAGGATGGCGATACCCATGTTTCCAATCATCACATCCCCTCTCATATGCACAAAGTGAAGTGCAACGGAGACCTCCCGACTCCTATGGGGATAGTGGGCTGGGTGAGACCTTGCAGGCGTGCCGAAGCGGCTCACCGCACGCCCCATGGAAAGCGGGTGGCCGCAGCGGAACGAAACGGTCCACTCTCAACCTCGGGATGGCAACCCTCTAGCCAATTACTCTCCCAAGCCTGTAATGCATGGTAGTAGAACGATCCATCTATCCTCGCAATAAAAAAAGCACGGCTGGAATGCCATGCTATCAAGGGGAAGGAGCCGCACAAGCCCCTTCAGTCCAGGCTTCATCAAAGCCTTTGAGTGCCTGCTGCCTCGTACTCTCTTTATTGATATATGCTTTCATGATTTCACCGAATCGCTTCTTGATGCAAGGAGAGAAGGAAGACCAATTGAACGTCCTGTTTTCACTGATCAATGAAGACGTCTCTTTTCCCAGGGAACCGAGATCGTTCACAGGCACATTCTTGAACGCCGGAATGAACCGGAAACGCTCCGTCATATACTCCTGCCCCTTTTCAGAAGACACCATCCACCGGAGGAAGCGTTTTGCTTCTCTCTTTTTCGGTTCCGACGATTGTTTATTGATCACCCAGTAGCTCGGGACTCCGGCAATCATCTTGGCGTCTCCCCGGTCATTGAGGGGTAGGGGGAAGATTCCCGTGGGTGCCTCACCCAACAACGGCTCCACCCAGTTTCCTTGAAGGATCATCGCAGCCTTTCCTTCTTTGAAAAGGTCGACCTCCGTGTAGTAATCCGTCGTCGCAGGGGCCGTATTTCCGTATCGGACCGTCAAATCGATAAGTGAAAATAGACGGTTGAATTCTTCACTGTCGGTAAAATGGATGTCCTTTTCATGAAGGGCTTTCACAAACCCGGGACCTTCTTCGGCGAAGGCCACGCTCGTCAAGTGATGACCGAGCTTCCAATCTTCATAATACCCGTTGGCAAAGGGCGTGATTCCTTTAGATGACAGCCTGCGGGCAACTGCTTCCAGTTCCGAGAACGTTTGCGGAGGTTCGGTGATGCCCGCTTTCTTGAAGAGGTCGCGGTTATAGACGACCCCAAAGCCTTCAATGCTCATGGGCTCCCCGTATACTTTCCCGTCAAGGGTGATTCCATCCAGCGTATGAGGGGAGGCATCGGCCACCCACGGTTCATCCGATAAGTCTTCTAGATATCGAATCCATTCCTTCATCGCTTCATTGCCTATATTCGTGAAAATATCGGGTCCTTTTCCCGCAGTCAGCTTAGCGGTAATATCCGAGTAATCATCCGAAGCACCACCCACGGTCTCGACTTTGATCCTGACCCCTGGATGGGCTTCTTCATATTCTTTGGCCATCTGTTCGAATTCATTCGCTATCTCCACCTTCGGATTCCGGACCGTGAGGGTGACAGGTTTCTTCTCCCTTTGTGCCTCCTGTTGTTCATCACGCCCCTCGCATGCAGACAGGGCGATGGAGCTTACAATCAGTGTCGATAGCAGGACCAATATCGGTTTTTTCATTCTGTCACCCCGCTGTTCCCGGAGCGGAACTCATATGGAGTAAAACCGGTCATTTTTTTAAACAGCTTTGAGAAATACTTCTCATCCTGATAGCCGAGCATGGTCGCAATCGAATAGATCGTCTCCTCTGAATCGGTCAGCCAGACTTTCGCCTGTTCGATCCGGAGTTTTGCCACGAATTTGGAAAGAGGAAGCCCCGTTTCTTTCTTGAACGTCCTTGAGATATGTTCCCTTGTGAGGAAGAACATTTTCGAGAGGCGGTCAAGGGAGATATCCTCCATATAGTAGGTTTCCACATATGATACGATCTCTTGGATCCGTCTTGCAGACTCGAGTTCATCTAGGCTGCGGATGCTCCGGTAGTGGTTCTGTTGGAGCTCATCCTGCAGTTTGCTAAATGCAGATGGCAACTCAACCAGATCGGGTAGTTCCCCCTGGACAAGACGGATGGGCAGATCGATATGACTGCTCACCCATTCTTCTACGTAGACCCATTGACCCTTCACCGTCAGGACTGCGTACAGGTTTTCTTCTTCGAGAAAGGCAAACACATTCCCGATACCCTTCTCCTGAAGCTCACCCCTCAGTGCATCCATATGCGGTTCGGGCAGATGGGTGTGGTAGAAGGAGAGAAGGGACACCTCCAGCTCCTCATCCACAGGAAGGAAAGCTGCCAGCTCTTCTGTTCCTCCGCCGCTGCACGCAGATGTAAAGATCTGATTGCTGCGGAGACGCCTCGCTTCTTCAACAATCTCCCCGTCTTCCAACGCTTCCTCCCCGATTGCCGTCACGACCCTGTTCAAAACCGCATCGAACGCATCGGCATCAATGGGTTTCAGCAGATAGTCAAAACTGTTGAGCTGGATCGCCTTTCTCATGAATGTATAATCGTCATAGCCCGTGATCAGGATGATCTTCCCGGTGTACCCGAGCTTATTCAGCTCTTCAATGAGCTCCAGTCCTGTCATCCTCGGCATTTTGATGTCTGTAAAAATGATATCGGGGTTTTCAGTGCGGACGATGTCGAGGGCCTCGTGGCCATTTGACGCTTCCAGCAGCATGGTGATGCCGGACACATCCCAGTCCCCAAGCTGGCGGATGACGTTCCGTACATTGCGTTCATCATCGACGATCAGTGCTTTCATCGCTGTTTCCCCCTTCTTGCTTATCTTCCATGAAAGGCAGCTTCATGATAATCCTGAAGCCCCTACCTTCCAATGTATCCAGCTGAAAAGATGCGTTCTCTTTAAAATTCAATCGCAGGCGGTCATAGATATTTTTCAAGCCGATTCCGCCGTCCTGCCCCGATGGGCCCCCGTAGACGGCGGACCGTATCCGCCCGAGGTCTTCTTCTGTTATGGATGCCCCGGTATTCTGCACGGTAAAGAGGATGGATTCTCCAACCCTTTCACCCGTTATCGAGAGTGTCGCTTCGTCATACCCTTCTTCATAGCTATGCTTGAAGTAGTTCTCGACCAGAGGCTGAAGCAGCATGCTCGGAATGGAAGCAGCACGAACCTCTTCATCCACCTGGATATCAGCCTGCACTCCTTCACCGAATCGCTCACGCTGCAGGGAGAGATACGTCTCGATATAGTCGAGCTCCTCCTGTACGATCACCCATTGATCGGCATGGAGGGAGTACCTCATCATCTTAGAAAGGGACGTGATGAGTTTGTATACATCCTTCGCCCCCGACCTCAAGGCCACAGCACCGATCGTTTGCAGGGCATTGAATAAAAAGTGCGGGTTCACCTGGGATCTGAGAGCACGGAATTGATTCTTCCTGCTCTCGATCTCAAGTTTGTATTCACGGTCGATATGTTGGTTAATGCGGTCCATCATCTCGTCCATATGATCTTCAAGATGACCAAGCTCGTCCTTCCGGGAGGTGGTAAAGTCCACATCCATATTCTCCCCACCGATGCTCCTGACCTTCTCACTTAAGTTCTCGATGGGCTTGGTGATGATATGGGATATGACCACTACCATGATGATGCCCAGAAGCACAACGCCGATTCCCAATAAGATATTCGTCGTGGCCGCTTGATTTACGTCTCTAAAGAGAACATCGCGGTCGATCACCTTGACGAGCCTCCACCCTTCAAGATTGCCTTTCAGCTTCTCTTCGAGGACCAGCTTATCCCCCTCATCCCCGGATTCGCCGTCATTGGTGCGCTGACTCGAATACATGATGCGATCCTCCCCATCGAGAAGAGTCAAGCGGCTCTCACCACCGTCAGAGAGGTTGAGGATCAGGGATGAATAGGCATTGACGTCGATATCCATGGAAATGAAGCCAAGGAATTCACCTGACAAAACATTGGAGACTTTATGATGGATCGTCAACACCCGAGTGCGGTCGGACTCAGGCAGGATCGCCGCATTGTTCGCATTTTCTATCACATGCGGCCTCTCGATGAAGAAATTGTCATCGGACTCATACAGGGTTCGAAAGGGAGCCTGGTTCACATAGTCCTCCTGCTTTTTCGGCGCACTGAACTTCGACTGATACACACTCAAAGCAGAAGAATCCTTTTCAAAATAGATCCTCATCTGCCTGACTTCAGGACGGCTGATCGAGAAGATTTTCATGCTCCGTTCAAACGGTTTTCTCTGCTCATCATTCAGTCCGTTTTCAAACACACTGAGCACATCCGGGTCATTATAGAGGGAGTAGGAGAGCTCGATCATCTCGTCAAAGTACCGCTGAAGAGCACGGCTGCCTTCTTCCAGCTCTTCCCGGCTCTTCTCGATCTCATGCTCCTCGACCGATGATCTCGTATTGTCATAAATAATAAAAACAGATAGGAAATAGGGCAAAATAATAAAGATCACCAGCATCCCGAATAACCTGGACCGTACACTCCGCATCACGTCACCTCCCTTTCCACAACCATACCAATTATTCAGCAAACCTAAACTATAACAGAGAACTGTATGGGGTCAATGCATCAGAAGTAGTATGACCGCACATACTGTCATGGATATTATGTGATAGGACGATTGGTATTATCATGAATGACGTGATGACTTTCAAACGACGAACTCATCTATCTTACCCTTCCTATCAACCGCCTCATCAACAGGCAATGAAGAAAGCCCCTTGCTGATTCGCAAGGGGCTTTCTGTTTATCACGTTATGAACGTGCTTTTTCTTTTTCTTTATGAGGTTTAAACGGCCACCACACGCCCTTGCCGAATGACACGGTCATGGCTGGGATGAGAAGCGGCAGGACGATCAGTCCATACAGGAGGAGACCGGTGATGACGATGGTCGCAATCTGTACGAGGCTGAGGACGCCGGATGGCATCATGGCAGCGAAGGTTCCGGCCAGGATGATGGCGGCGGTGATGATGACGGTCCCCATCTTGGACATGGAGATCTTGATGGCATCTGTCACGGTCATTCCTCCGGCTGCTTCTTCGCGGAAGCGGTCGAGGAGGAAGATGGAATAATCGACCCCGAGGGCTACGAGCATGACGAATCCGAAGAATGGAACGGCCCAGCTGATGCCGTCGTATCCGAATCCGTTCATGAAGATCAGTTCAGCCACGGCAACAGACGTAAAGTACGTCAGAAGCAGGGAACCGATCATATAGAGCGGCATGATGAATGAGCGGAAAAGGATCGCCAGTACGACGAACAGACTGATGAGCATGATTGTCACCGTCTGGGTGAAGTCGCTCGTCGAGATATCATTCAGATCGCGGTTGATGCTGGACACACCGCCGAAGGCGACTTCTGCCTTTTCAAGGGGTGTATCTTTGATGACGCGCTGCGTTGCCTCATCGATTTTTTCAACGGTATCGATCGCTTCCGGAGAATACGGATTGTCCTCCAGGATGACTTCAAGCTGCGTACCCTTTTTGTCATCGAAGGCATAGCGGTCGAGCACTTGTTTGAACTCATCCTGCTCCAAGGTTCCTTCAGGGACGAAGGTGCCTGTATCACGTATCGCCTTGCTGTCAGCCATTTGATTCAGCTGATTGCTTGCCTGGTCGAGGCCGTCTTTGATTTGATCAAGTCCTTCAACCGGATTTGGCTGTTGACCAGACTGGGCAGCCTGCGCCTGTACTTCTGGTGGGAGTGACATGGACTGCTTGATGCCGTCTGCTGTCTGGCCGACACCATCAGAAGCCTGATCGATCCCTTCTGCAATCTTGCCAAGCTGGTAATCTGCATAGAACTCATTGATGACTTCTCCCGTCGGACGTGTCACGGAGCGGACGCTCTTCACGCCATCGACTTTTTCGAGTTCGCTGCTCAGCTTCTCTACATAAGGGACGATGTCTTCGGTGACCAATTCCTTATCGCTTGAGAGGAGCACTTGCACCGGCAGGGAATCCCCTTGCCCAAAACCATCTTCAATGGCATGCAAACCTTTGACAGAGTCATAGTTATCCCCGATTTCATCTACTGTATTGAATGAAAGGGCATCGTCATAGGTCAACAAAAGCGGGACCGTGATGACAGCCACGACAAGCATGGAAAGAATCGGACGGTTGACCGACAGCTTGCTCATCCAACCCCACAGCTTACTATCGTTATGGGATACGGATTTTTTTGACGGCCAGAACAGTTTCTCTTTCAGGGTAGCCATGAAGAACGGCATGACCGTGCTCAGAACAAGTAGGAGAACCGCAATCCCGACTGCGACGGCCACGGCCGATTTGAAGATCGGGAAGTCGGCAAACCCGATGGCAAAGAATCCGATGAATACGGCAAGTCCGCTGATATAAAGGGTACGGCCCGCCGTCTTATACGTACGGATGATGGCATCCTTGACAGCCTTCCCTGCACCGAGTTCTTCCTTGAAGCGGCTGAGGAGCAGGATGCAGTAATCCGTCCCGATCCCGAACAGGATCGCCACAAGGAAGATCTGCGTATAGTTTGATACCGGGAATCCGAACCAGTCGATGAAGAACGCCACGATCGACTGACTGAGAAGATAGGTGATCCCCACTGAAATCAGCGGAATGAATGGGGTGACGATGGAACGGAAAACAGCGAGCAGGAGGGCGAAGATCAAGACGACGGTGATGATTTCCGTTTTCTTCAACCCTTCCTGGGCGCTCAGATTCACATCATTATTGATCAATGCCTCCCCGGTCAGGTAGACATCTTTCTTCCCATCGATGATATCCGATTGAATGGAATCGGCGAGATCGACGACTTCTTCCTGGGAGCCATCTACGGTGATGGGAACAAGAACGGTCTTCCCATCCTCCGATACAAGCTGTGATTCTGTATCTTTGCTTTCAAACGGATCGAGGATCGATTTCACGGGATCCCCTAGATCCTTCAACTGATCGACATCTGCCTGGATGTCTTTCCTCGCGGCATCATCCAATTTGCCGTCTAGTGCATACACGAGGGAAATCGTTTCGTCTCCAGCTCCCGCGTCTTCAAGGATTTCAGCGGCACGCTGGGATCCTGCATCCTTTGGAAGCTGGAATGTTCCCGCTTCTTCTGCCTGTTTCGTCAGGTTTGGTGCCAGTACGAATAGCAATACGGTCAGTGCGATCATGCCGATGGTGATCGGCCACTTGAATTTGATGATATTCTTCACTTACGCTCACCCTCCAATTTCAGTATATGTTTTATCTTTTTGAACATCTGGAGGAACTGATCCAACTCTTCATCCTCCACCTGATCGGCAAACAATGCTTCAATATAATCGTACACCGCCTGGTCGGATTCCTTTACAACAGCACGCCCATGCTGAGTCAGGCTGACAAGCTTCGAGCGATGATCACCCTCAGCTTTGACGATCTCGATCAATCCTTTTTCTTCAAGTTTTTTCAGCCGGTTGGAGATTGCACTTCGATGCACACATTGAAGTTCTGCAATGGCACCGGCAGGCAACGGGCCGTTCTTATTCAACAGCTTCAAGACCTGGATTTGTTCCCGGGAATATTCCTGCCATACTTCAGCCTCGACATCCCTGAGCACGCGCTCGGTCCCGAACACCATGACATCCTCGAACAGCTCCACGGCCTCGATCAGACGCTTATCCAAATAGTTGACCCCCTAAACTAAAATGATTACTCCATTAGTTTAGGGGGTCAACTATTTAATGTCAAGAAAGAAGATGCTACACTAGGGAGGAGGGGTTTGTCCCCAACCGACTTCAAATAAAGCAGGTGTTTCCCATTAAAATCGATAAACCAAAACTGCCCCGCCAGCTCACGCAAGGGAACTTCCAAATGATTTTCATGGAGGAGGACCCGTATTTAAGCAACCTTGAGATCGATGGATCCATCTTTGACGAAGAGGAGATCGACCGGGTGCATCTTTCCGGCATGGTGATCAGGAATTCCTCCTTCCAAGGGACCTCATTCCGAAATATTGATCTGACTGATGTCGAGTTCATCAACTGTGACTTTTCCAACGTGGATATGACAGGGGCGAGCATTCACCGCGTCACGTTCCAGGAGTGCAAGCTTATGGGCGTCCAGCTGCCTGAAAGCCGCTTCGGGAATGTCGCCTTCGAAAACTGTCTCATGACCATGTGTAATTTCAGTGATTCCAAATTCGAAAAAGTGATCTTCCAAGAATCCAATATGAAGCGATCCGACTTCTTCAACTGCAAGCTGGCAAAGGTCATCTATGATGTATGCGACCTGGATGACGTGAGCTTTGATGGAACGAAACTGAAGGGGATCGATCTCAGCACCTCGTATTTCGAGTCCATCCTTGTGTCAATGGAAGATTTGAAGGGCTGCATCGTGTCCGAAAAGCAGGCTCTATCCTTTGCTGCGCTTCTTGGCTTGGATATCCGCTGAATGAAAAGACCCCTGAAACCGATTCAGGGGCCCTTCTCATTGATTCAAGCGATGCTGGACTTCCGCTGGCACTTCAAATACCATCTCTACACCACCATACATCAAGAGAACGTATGGTTCCTCCTTGTATGCGGTAATGCGCGCCACTTCCTTCATATCCGTTTGATCTGCTTGTTCCTCCCCGAACTTCACCGTGTCCGTCCTGTAAAACAGGTAGGTGCTTCCCGCAACCAGATCATCCTTCTGTTTTCCTGTGAGCTTCCATTTTCCCACTTCAAGAGCCTTGCTGAAAGAGTTGATTTCATCGGCATCGCTTACAGTTTGAATGATTTCCCCGCCCTCCGTACGATCGATTTTTTGGACATTCTGGAGGCTGTCGAGGCCTTCCTTTTCGCTTTTCCCAGAAGAGCATCCTGTCAAAATCAGGGTACTCCCTACAGCCAGCAACACGATGCATATCATCAATCGTCTCATCTATCATCCACCCGTTTCCTCTGTTTAACACCAGCATACCAGTACCACCTGGTGATCGGGAACGAGCTTCAGGTCGATTTCCGCTAAGACTTGGGACCGATTGATTTTTCCTTCTTGAACTTTCCCATCAACCGGTATAATATATCAATTAGATATATCAAAAAGATAGGTGTGAAACAAAATGAAGACGTACAATCATACAACCTACGCCATCTTAGGCATCCTGACAACGAACTGCCGGTCGGGCTATGCAATCAAACAGCTCATCGACCGGAGCCTGAATCACTTCTGGAAAATCAGCTACGGACAGATCTACCCAACATTGAAGCGTATTGTGGATGAAGGACTGGCAGAAGTCAGGGCCTCCTCAGGAGAGGGAAAGAGGGATAAGCAGGAATACACCCTCACCTCCAAAGGCATGGAGGTACTCGGGAATTGGCTTTCAGAGCCTGTGGACCAGCCCCCACTTGAGAAGAATGAAATCCTTTTGAAGCTGTTCTTTGGTCGACATCAATCCACCGACCATACCATCAAGCTTTTAACCGACTACAAAGGAAAACTCCAAGAACGACTTGCCACCTATGTGACCATTGAAGAAGGAATCTTGAATCAGGAAGAGCGCTCTGAAGATGTCGACTACTGGCTGTTCACATTGGATTATGGGAAGAGGGGTGCACTGGCTTCAATCGATTGGTGCGACGCGACTCTCGAAAAATTGTACTCTAAGGAGGAGCATGATGGGCAATCAAGTGTTTAACGGCAGATACACGACGGAGAATTCGGAAGAGGTCGTGGTCTTCATCATCGGCATGAGGATCAATAAACGCCTGGCAGTGCACAAATGGTTCCCGGTGTTCAAGGCGATGCCGGGTATGATCAAGGAGTTGTACACGCATAAAGAGGAGCTCGGCTGCCTGTCCATGGAAAGCTACTTCGGCCTCCGGACTACGGTGATGATTCAATATTGGCGGTCGACAGATGACCTCATTGCCTATGCACGGAACGAGAAGCACCTGAAAGCTTGGAAGGCATTCAACCAAAAAATCGGTGCAAGCGGCGTGGTGGGGATCTATCACGAAACGTACAGGCTTTCCCCAGGGGAATACGAGACGGTTTACGGGAACATGCCTCTTTATGGACTGGGTAAAGCACTGAAGCATGTCCCGATTACCAAAAATAAGGACAGGGCCTCCCAGCGATTGAATGCGTGATGCGTTTTACAGGGAATCGAAGCGTGCGATAAAATGGAAGCATCTATTGCGAGGGGGATACCGTTATGATCATCCGTGAAACGAATGATTCCTTCATCATGATCAAACAGCATGACCATGCCTTCCTGTCAGGAGAGATCGTAAAGCACTTCGACGCATCCATAGTAAAATCAAACGCTTATTGGGACGAACTTCTGCATGCCTCTTATCAGCATGACAGGAGCTGGATCGGACTGGACACCACACCGGTCTGGAACGATGCCGCGCACCGTCCTTTCACTTTTTCCGATTACCCGCTCATTCCAAAGCTGGTATTCTATACGCGCGGGATCGATGAGATTTCAGAAGTGCATCTATACGCAGGACTTCTATGCAGCCTTCACTTCTCCTCCTTCTTTACCAACACATCCGATCCCGACTGTCTGCGGTTCCTGGAGAAGGAGGCCCTGCGCCAAACAGAACTGCGGAAAAGGCTGCCTCCTCTGGATGAAGATCTCCTTCAAGAGCATTTCACCCTTCTCCAATTCTCAGACGATTTCTCTCTTTATATGTGCCTGAATCGCCCCGGTGTATCGAAGGACGAAGAGCACCCTTGGTTCAAAAATGGATTCAAGCATACGGAAGGCTTTAATCACACCGATGACCCGTTGAAAGGACAGTGGACGGGCCCTCATGACATCGTAATAACCGGGGCTCCTTTCAAGCATCCCTTCACCGTGGAATTGCTCTATAAAGAAGTGGACAAATCTTCCATTCTCCATGATGGGATTGTCAAAGCCTATGCCTCTGCAGGGATGTACTCCCACAGCATCACAATCAGTAGTGCCGGCACTGACCGACTCGTGTGAGAGAATAACAGACAAAAAAAGAGGTTGGGACAAAACTAAAAAGGGACCATTTAATGAACAACAATATGAGTGCAGGTTCTTTATACCGCTCATGATTTCCGTGCAAGACTCCGCTTTCCGCGGGTAGCCCGTGGGCCTCCTAGGCATGCCTGCGGGGTCTCACATCAGCTACTCTTCCCACAAGAGTCTTCGTCTTGCACTCCAATCAGGAGCTTGAAACAATGAAATCGTAATGGTCATGAAACAAAGTAAAAACCCGAATGCATTAGCCTGATCGCAGGCACATGAAGTCGGGTTTTACTTTGACTAAAACACGTTTGTCCCAGCCTCTTCCTTCATTCCAATTCATCTTCCTGCAGCGGCATCATCAGATCCTGGTGATCTTCATACCGGAGATAAGAAGACTGCCCCTGTCCTTCTATGAAGACATCTTCTCCGGAAGAATCGAGGGACCTCCATCCGAATTCAACACTCGCCTCGGACTCATCCACTTCCCCGCGGATAATAGTTCGCCACTTCTCTGGGACCTTGATGGACCCGTATGGATGCTCGGCAAAGGGAAGCTCCCTTTCCATCTGGATTCGGGGTTGATACGCTTCGTTTTGAAAAGACCGCTTCTGGATCAGGTAGAATACCAGACGGTCCACTTTCTCAGCAGGATCGAGACTCCAGACCACCCGGTAGCTTGAAGGGTCTCCGGGACGCACCTTCCAGATCACCGGGTCGCCGTCTGTCGTGGCTGACGATGCTTTCCACTGATGATCCTTCCATACCCAAAGGCTGAAGCCGCGAACACCGGCATCCGTTTCAAAGGGTATGAAGGCATGGCGATCATCGGCTTGCACCGTTTCCAGTATTGATTCCACCTGTAACCCTTCATCCGTCCCCATTTTGTTCAGTAGCCCGTTGATTTCCTTCGCCGCCGCCTTATCATCGGGCAGAGGACCCGCCGGAGCTAGCTTGAACCAATAGACGAAGCCAAAGGCAATCAAGGAGACGGCAAGTACGATGACGATCATCCGTTTCACATTCTTCATTCCGCCCCGCCCCCTTTTATGATTGATTCAGAGAGTTGATAATAGTATTGGGTATCGCCCGATAAAATCAGCAAGCCCTTCCCGTTCCCTTCAACATAGATCAGCGGTGAAAGACCACTTCCCCACTTCGGCTCGACGCCATTGAGGAGATATGGGAAGCGCTCCGGTGCTTTGGACTGATTTTCATCTTCCACCATTGATTCCATGTACCACATCTCCCCGTCAGGCTGTGCCTGCTTCATTCCCTTCAGCTGTTCATGCAGCTTCTGGTGATCGAGCCTCACATCTGATCCTGCGGGATGACTTTGAACAAGGGAGACCTTCTCTGGATTTGATAGATACGTAGCCGGATCATCTGATGGATAAACAATGGAACTGAGCGGAATGGCCGCCAGTGCCATGATCGCCAGAAGAATATTCCCGGCAAACCCGAACCAGGCGAAACGGCGATACCTCTCCCATCTCCCATTTTTCCGCCTCAAGGTCAAATAGAGGATCAAAACGCCTAGTGGAAGGATCGGGATCCTGACCATGATCCCCCTCGGCTCAAATGTGTATGAAATGGTAAATACCCCTACCATGAAAACTAGGAATTCCTTCCAGAATGGAGCTTGGTGCTTCTGTCGTCTTATCATAAAAACCGCACCTATGATCAGTATGCCCCATGCAATTGCGGTCATCAGCCACGTTAGGGACCCCCCATTAACGTAAGTCGCCATGTTCATTCCCCCTATATTTCTCTAAGTTACATATGTGTAGAATCTTCATCACAAACCCAATGGTTCCATATTTTATCATATAATAATTTTTCCTTCAGCATGAATACATGGTTTTTTTGATTGAATTCTGCGTATTGTTGGTATACTGGTTAAAAAAATGACAGGGGGGCGGGAGCATGTGCGGCCGTTTTTCATTGATTGAGAGTGTACATGAACTTCAACAGCAGTTCGAATTCGACTTATCCGCCGACCTTCAGCCGCGGTTCAATATTGCTCCGAGCCAAGAGGTGTTTTCCATCATTTCGGACGGGAAGAAGCGCCGGGGCGGCATGTTGAGATGGGGGCTAGTTCCCCACTGGGCAAAGGAAGCGAAGATCGGCTATAAGATGATCAACGCCCGTGCTGAAGGGATCAATGAGAAGCCAAGCTTCAGGGAGCCTTTCAGGAAGAAGCGCTGCCTGATCATCGCTGATGGCTTCTACGAATGGAAAAAGGTCGATGACCGCAAGCAACCATACCGCTTCGTCATGAAGGACGGAAAGCCCTTTGCCTTCGCGGGATTGTGGGAAACGTGGAAAAAAGGAGATGCTCCCCTTCATACGTGCACCATCATCACGACGACTCCGAATGCCCTGACAGAAGACGTCCATGACCGCATGCCCGTCATTTTGAAACGTACGGATTACGCCAGGTGGCTGGACCCTTCCAATCAAGCGGTTGACGAGCTGAAATCGCTTCTGGTCCCTTATCCGGCTGAAGAAATGGAGCTCTATGCCGTGAGCGAGCTTGTCAACTCACCGAAGAATGATGTGGCCGACGTCCTGTCTCCGCTGAATAGCTTGTAAATGCGAAGAAGCACGGGAGTCCCCGTGCTTCGTTTGCATTATTCGAGTTTCCCCTTACTTGCACCGATCCCGACAAAGAGTTGGATCAGGGTCAGGAGCATGAGCAGGATGAATGGAATCGTCCAATTGGCGAACAGATCATGTAAGTAACCGAAGAACACGGGACCCACTGCCGCCAATAAGTAACCCATGGATTGGGCCATACCAGACAATCCGGCCGCCTGGGCGCTGTCTGTTGTCCTCAGGACGAAGAACATCATGGCGAGGCCGAACATCGTTCCGATGCCGACCCCGATCAGGAGGACAGATAACACGGTCAGGAAGCCTGTGATTAAACCGATTAATCCAAGGAACAGAAGGATGACGGACCCGATCGTCAACCACCTTTGATCACTCATCTTCTCTGCGACGACGGGGATGATGAACGTCATGGGGATGATCGCCATCTGAAGCGTCGACACGACCCAACCTGCCTCATTGAGGGTATACCCTTGGTCATGAAGGATGGCCGGTAGCCAGGTAAGAAGGGTGTAGAACATGAAGGACTGGATACCCATGAAGATCGTGACATGCCAAGCCTTCAAGGAATTCCACATCCGCACCTTCACCGCCGGAGGCTCGATCACCTTTTCTTTTTTGACCGATTTTAATAAGAAGCTCCATAGGATGACCGAGAGCACGGCAAGGAAGGCCCATACCCCGAGTGAAGCGCGCCAGCCAAGGGAGCTTGACTGGGCAAGTGGGACACTGACGCCTGATGCCAGGCTCCCAAAGACGTTCATGGAAATCCCGTAGACTCCCGTGATCAATCCGACCTTCATGGGGAACGACTTTTTCACCAGGGCCGGCATGAGTACGTTACAGATGGCAATGGCGATCCCGACAAGACCGGTCCCGACGAAAAGCCAGCTGCCGTGGGGGAAGACGCGCAGGACCATGCCGGCAAGTAATACGACAAGAGCCGTATAAATGACCGGTTCGAGCCCGAACTTCAGTGAAAGTCTTGGCGCAAACGGTGAAAAAAGGGCAAAGGCGATGAGTGGGATGGTCATGATGCTCCCCGCCACAGCGTTAGAAAAGTGGAAGTCCCCTTGGATCAATGGGATGAGCGGTCCGACTGAGGTGATTGGCGCCCTCAGATTCATGGCAATGAAGATCACCCCGATGACGGCTATCCAGCCCGCTTGCTGTTGTTTTGCTTCTTGCATACAATTCACTTCTTTCTGTTATGTTCAATGGCATTGATTTGATCAACAAGCGTCCCAAGGTACTTTTTGACGCATTCGGAAGCTTGGACAGGGTCTTTTGCCTCTATGGCTGAAAGGAGTTCTGTGTGCATCCTGATATCTTCGTGATTCAGATCGTTCAGATCAATAAGGTTATAGACTGATTGATGGACAGAGTCGATGATTGAGTCGTACATCTCCATGAACATGGCATTCCCCGACGCACGAATGACCGATTGATGGAAGGCGATATCCTGCCGGACGAATGCCCCGGAATCGATCTCTTCAGCAGCTTCCTGCCACAAAGCCAGGAGGCTGCGCATTTCCCCAAGCTGTTCGTCCGTCCTTCTCAGGGCTGCCTTTTCAGCTGCCTCCCGTTCGAGGGCCAGCCTCAGCTCAAGGACCTCCACCAAATCGCCTGCTCTCATCCGTTTACGAAGGGCACGGTCAAGGCCGCTGTGACTCTTTACGGTGGTTCCGATTCCCTGTCTCGTTTCCAGATATCCGGCGTGAACAAGGGATCGGATCGCTTCCCGAAGGGTATTGCGGCTGATCCCCAGGGTGTCCATCAGGACCGGTTCCGGCGGAATCTTCTCACCAATCGGCCACTCCCCGCTCTCAAGAAGTTGTTCAAGCTGATTCAGGGCCTGCTCGGTCAATGTTTTTGATTGCACCTTTTCCATAATGATCTGACTCCTTTTAAAGGTAGGATGATTGGTTCATTGGATGAGTATAACATAAAAAGAAGCGCAGGAGCGGTTGAAGAACCGTTCCTGCGCTTCTTTTTGTTATTCTCCTGTACGGGCGAAACGCTCGATGCGTTCACCGATTTCATCCCGCACTCGCTGGAAGAATGCCCATTTTTCTTCTTCAGATCCTGTTGCCTTGGCCGGGTCGTCAAAGCCCCAGTGCTCGCGTTTTACGCCAGGCGGTGTCACAGGACACTTATCTGCCGCATCACCGCATAGGGTCACGACAAGATCTGCTGAATTCAAGATGGCCGGATCAATGATATCAGATGTTTGATTCGAGATATCGATATCCGCTTCCTTCATCGCCTTTACAGCATTGGGATTCAAGCCATGGGCTTCGATTCCCGCACTGTAGACGTTCCACTCGTCTCCCAGGTGTTTTTTTGCCCAGCCTTCAGCCATCTGGCTGCGGCATGAATTTCCTGTACATAAAAAGTAGATGGTTTTCTTTGACATGGTGCGTCTCTCCTTACAATGAGTAGTGTGATTTTATAGGATCAGTAACCAGAGATACAGTCCGACCAGTGTAATGAACAGGGTCGGGATCGTCAGGATGATACCTGTTTTGAAATACGTTCCCCAAGAGATCTTCACGCCCTTAAGGGACAATACATGAAGCCATAGCAACGTGGCCAGGGAACCGATCGGGGTGATCTTCGGCCCCAGGTCGGAGCCGATGACATTCGCATAAATCAAGGCTTCCCGGATGACCCCCGTCGTATTCGTATCCGATATGGCAATCGCGTCGATCATCACCGTCGGCATATTATTCATGACTGAGGAAAGGATGGCCGCAATGAAGCCCATTCCGATCGTTGCCGCAAACAGCCCTTGGTCCGCCGTAGCCTGGATGGCATCGGATAGGATATCAGTGAGACCTGCGTTGCGAAGTCCATATACCACCACATACATCCCTATCGAGAAGAACACGATGGCCCATGGCGCACCCTTGATGACCGTCTTCGTGTTCACCACGGGACTTCGTTTCGCCATGATCAGGAAAAAGATTGCGACGATCCCCGCTACGATGGAGACCGGGATCCCGATGAATTCGCTGACGAAATAGCCCGCAAGCAAAACAGCTAGGACCACCCACGACAGCTTGAACATTTTCTCATCTTTGATGGCGTCCACCGGTTTTTTCAGCTGGGACACATCATATTTCCCCGGGATGCTCTTTCGGAAGAAGAGATAGAGCACCAGGATGCTTGCTCCAAGGGAGAAGAAGTTCGGGATGATCATGCGTGAAGCATATTCCACGAACCCGATGTTGAAGTAATCTGCCGATACAATGTTGACCAGATTGCTCACCACGAGGGGAAGCGATGTGGTATCCGCAATGAATCCACTCGCCATGATGAAAGGAAATACGAGCTTCTCATTAAAGTTTAGATTCCTTACCATCGCCAAGACGATGGGCGTCAGAATCAATGCCGCTCCGTCATTTGCAAACAGTGCCGCCACCACGGCCCCTAAAAGCGAAACGTAGATGAACATGCGGACCCCGCTACCCTTGGCCGCTTTGGCCATATGAAGGGCTGCCCATTCAAAGAACCCGATTTCATCGAGAATAAGTGATATCAGGATGATGGCAATGAAGGTCAGGGTCGCGTTCCACACGATCGATGTAACATCGATGACGTCACTGAATGTGACCACTCCGACGAGCAGGGCCAGGATTGCTCCGCCGCAGGCTGACCAGCCGATCGACAGGCCCTTCGGCTGCCATATGACCAGCACCAGTGTGATCAGGAAGATCACCGATGCCAATATAACTTCTGTCAACATAATTCCTCCTCTAGCAAGTTGCGTTCTCGCCCCTGCATCTCAATTGTTGAAGTACCTCATCGCTGTCGGGAATTTGTTGAAGGATCAGCTTGATCAATTCATGCTCCGGACACGAGGCATTTAATGAAAAATAGCGCCACTGACCCCTTCGTTCTTCCTTCACATAGTCGGCAATCTTCAGCTTTTTCAAATGCTGGCTGATGGACGGCTGACTCATTTCAAACATATCCACGAACTGACAGACACAATAATCAGCCGAGCTCAACAGCTTCATCATCATCAGGCGCGTCGGGTCACCAAGCGTCTTCATACAAGCCGAAACCCTCTTTGCATCCATAACTGCTATCGTTGTCAACACCAATCCCCTCCCTGCACATTCATTTGTATGTACGGATTATATAACGAATCACTTATATAATCAATAACTTATATAAAAAATACGCATAGGGGCGGTTCCGATGCGCCATTTTTGTCGCATCGGAACCGCCCCCGTGTTTCAGTGTTCCATCACTCAGCTACAGGAGGTTGATGCACTGCAGGAGGAAGATGTTGTGGTCGGTTTTGAAAAGGTCACACTGCATACGCCGGTTTCAGGCAGTTCCAGCTCCACTTTCGAGGCGGCCTCTTCGTCTTGGCTTATGTGTGCCACCACAGACCGTACTTGCTCATACCCGGTTGCCATGAGGAATGTAGGGGCCCGGCCATAGCTCTTGGCTCCGACAATGTAGAAGTTTTTTTCCGGCTGACTGAGTTCCTTCTCACCATGCGGTCTTACCGTCCCGCAGCTGTGGACGTTCGGATCAATGAGAGGAGCGAGGGCTTTCACACTTTCTGTCGCTTCATCGATCGCCGTCCGCAGTTCGCTGAAAATGGTGCGGTCCGGACGATTGCCCGTATTGACGATCATTTCATCCACTCCTTTGATTTCAGTTGTGGCATTCTTGATGATCAACGTTCCATTTTCAGCAGACATCACTTGCTCGATCTTGAATCCTTCATATACTTGGACGATGCCGGAATCGACGAGGCGATGGATGCGGCTCCCGAGTTCTCCCCTGGCAGCAAGAGCGTCTTTCTCCTCACCACCGTAAGCCTCACTGACGCTTTTCTTACGGATGATCCAGACAATTCCCGTTTCAGGGTATGCTTCTTTCAGTGTTGCCAGTTCAAGGAGGGCATTAATGGCGGAGTGCCCGCTCCCGACAACAGCCACATTTTTTCCGGAATAACGTTCACGATGTTTCCCCGTCACATCCGGCATGCCATAGAATGATTGTTCGTTGGCATGTCGCTCACCGGAAAGCCAGACACCATCTGAATTGGCCGGGTTCGGGTTCCCCCAAGTCCCCGTAGCATCGATGACGGCCTGCGCTTCAACCTTGGAGACTTCCCCGTTCCGCTCGACGTAGAGGACAAACGGGACTTCGTCACGGCCTGCCGTCTTCATCTTATCGCGATCTTTCTTGCTGATCAACAAGACCTTTGCATTCAGTTCAAGATGAGGCTTTATTTCAACGGTCTCAGAAAGGGGAATGAGGTAGTCATCGACCAGCTCCCGGCCTGTCGGCAGCGCTTCCAGATCCGGCTCTTGCCACCCTTGGCGTTTCAACAACTCCACTGATTTTTTATCCATGTTATACCTCCAAGGCGAGAAGAGGCGGATATGTTCCCACGTCTTGATATTCGCTCCGACCGCTTCTCCTGCTTCAAATAGGACAAACGGTTGACCGTAACTGATAAGATGAGCGGCAGCTGCCAATCCGACTGGTCCCGCTCCGATGATGGCAATTGGTAATTGAGGTGATTGGTTCATGATTCTCTCTCCTTTTGGTTAGTTGGTAGAATTTTTTCCATGATCATGACATCGACATATGTTCCATCCAGTATTCCTTGATCCTTAAAGATTCCCACTTCCCGGTATCCACGTTTCCTGTAGAGCCCTTGCCCAAGGGTATTAAACGGGAAGGTGAAGAGGACGAGTTTGTGAAACTGATTTTTGGCCGCTTCCTCCTCCAGGTTCCTCAGAAGCTGCCCGCCGATCCCTTGCCCTCTTGCTCCTCGCCTGATATAAACCGACAACTCGCCCACCCCGGCGTAGGCCGCCCGCGGGCTGTACGGTTGAATACTTGCATATCCGTTGATTCCACCCATATCTTCAGAAACCAGTACGATGTATCGCCCCTTATGACTTTGAAACCATTGGTTTATGTAGACTGCGTCTTTTTGATCCGTTTCCAGCGTGGCAATCCGGTCTTCAATCCCCTCGTTGTATATAGACAGGATCGCTGGTAGGTCCTTTTCTGTAGCATGACGAATCACTCCACCACCTCCATTTGAATTGATCATTTATTGACTTTATCAACTATTAGCCCGAAAGCAACACCACTCCCATCAAGTGGCGCAGCTTCCATTTCCTCCGTTCTGGCGCATAGCCGAGAGGAGGAGACTCATACTTTCCATGACCTGATCATGTTTCGCCGGCTCTATGAACTGAAAGATATTCCCGATGTATTGGAGCATCTGACCAGCAATTTCGTCCGCTTTCTCTTCACCTGTATCTGTCAGGGCAAGGAGCACGTAGCGCCGGTCTTTTGGATCGGCTGTCCGGGAGAGGAGCTCCATTTCTACAAGCTTGTTTACTTGTTTGCTTAGCATACCCGTATCCATCACCAGCTTTTGAGCCAGCGTTTGAAGGGAGATAGCAGGACTTTTTTGAAGCTCATACACAATATGACTTTGCGTTACCGTGATCCCGCAGCAGTCGGATCCATCTCGCTGCAATAATCCGAAATCCCTGACAAGCTGCTGAAGCATTTCGCGCATCTCACTCTGCTTTACTTTATTCATAGAATCACTTCCTTATTTACATGATAATACCAATAGTTGATTAAGTCAACTATATTTCTTGTTCTTTTTCTTTTTTTGAAAATAGTCTACTATTTAAGTGAGAAACAATCATATTTCCTAGAAAGGACGGCGGCAATGTCATCACTAACGATTCTTACCAAAGAGAAACTGACTGATTGGATCCACCTGTACATCAACGTATTCAATTCTCCGCCCTGGAACGAAACTTGGACCGTGGAGTCAGCAGAGGAACGGCTGTCGGACCTCCTGAGCACACCAAAGTCCCGCGGTTATACCCTGCACATTGATGGAAAGCCCGCCGGCTTCATTGCAGGGAATGCCAAAAGGACATCAAAAGGGATGACCTTCTATATCGCAGAACTTTGCGTCGACCCATCCATACAGGGAAAAGGAATTGGATCCACACTCCTCTCTCACTTGGAAAAGGAACTGAACCGTGAAGGAATTCAGTCGATCTATCTTCTCACCTCGCCGGGATCTCCTGCGGAAGGTTTTTATGAACGGCACTCCTTCACAAAGAATGACAACAGGATTATCATGCATAAATGAAAGCGTTTCACGTGAAACAATAAAGCCTGGGAATGCTTATATTCAAGCATTCCCAGGCAATTTATCAATTCAGCACGTTACCCGTGATATACATCGTAATCAGACCGCCGAAAATAAAGAACAATAAGATCATACCCAAAATGATCCAAAATTTCTTCATGTATAACCAACCCTTCATGGATATTGATACGCCCATTGTAACACAACAGGCTTAAAAACAACCCTCTCCGGATGCGTCCAAATGTGACAGAATAAGGGCTTATTCGTTCAATTCTTCTGTCAGCTTCCGTCCCCCGATGCGGTAGGCAAGTGGGGTGAATAGTAAGATCGTCAGTAACAGCATAGCAGAGACGATTCCCCCTATGATGGTGTAGTTAATAGCCAGAGGCCCTGGATCAATGATATTAATGATGAAGGACACGAAGATCCCGATCATGATTCCGAGGCTCAATCCGATCAAGATGTATAGCAACACCTGAGTGAGAATCACGCTGATGATCCCCTTTCTTGTCAGGGAAAGGGTGCGAAGGACGGCAAACTCCTTCCGCTTGGAATGGATATTATTCAAAAGGGTGTTGAAGACTCCGACCGCGACGCTCAGGAGCATGACAGCGAGGAAGATGATAAAGATGGACCAGCGCTGTTGGAACATTTCATCCGATTCGTTCACGGACTGCTCATACGAGTGGACCTGCAGTTCCGGAAACTCTCCCTTCAATGATTCCAGTTGCCCGGGGTCCCCTTCAGTGACGAACATCCTCGCAAATCCTGCATCACTGAAAGTTTCGTCCTTCCAATCCACCAGGATATCTGTATCAAATAATTCACCTTCGATTGCGGTTACCTTTAGAGGCTTCAACGGGACATAGTCCTCCAAATCATTCGAGAATATTTCCAATTGAAGACGGTCCCCCGCTTTCAAATTATGCTTCTTAGCAAAAGGTTCAGAGACAATCACACCATTCTCTTCACCGGATGATTCATCGATGAATCCCTGCTTCATCATTCCATCCAAGTCGCCTCTCAGAACCGTCACGTCCAAGGGGGAATCCCCTTCCATAAGGGCGGCCCCTGTATAGGTGCTGATGAAGCTTGCTTCAGAACCAGGCATTTTTTCTTCGACTGATTCCTTCAGTTTGAACGGATCAAGGGAGGTCGACTCCAGTCTTGACTGCAACACAACTTCCGTCGGAAACTGGCTCTTCAGATACAGTGCTTCATTGTTCTGGATCGTCTTCAGCATGACGGATCCGAATACGGCAATGATCATCATCATGCTCACCGTCAGGATCACGAATGTATTTTTCTTCACCTGGGGAATGACATTCCGGATTGCGACATAGGAGGCATTTCCGGCTACTCTCCGTATGAAGGGCGCACCCTTCTTCAGGATTGGTGAGAGGTAGAGTGGAAACAGGACGAAAATAGAAAGGGTGAAGATTGTCGCGGCAGCAAGCACACTCAACACCTGATTCCCCTCATCTACCGCTACGAGTTTCCCGAAGACCAGTACGACGATGCTTATGATGAGCAGTCCTCTTCCCAGGAATCTCCTGCCTCTGATGGAGAACGACAGCTCCTCATTCTCCTGCATGACCTTCAACGGAAGGGTCTTCCCGTTCTTCACAGCCGGGATCAGAAGGAACAACTGGATCAGGGCGGCGCATGCCGCGGTCATCCACAGTGCCATACCCATGTGGAAGTCCCCCCGTGCGACAGAGATGCCCATCCAGTCCTGCAAGAACCTCTGGACATAGTGCTGGCTGATATAAGCGAGTCCGACACCAATGAAAGCACCCGTTGCCGTAATGACACTGCTTTGGACGAGGATGATCCCGAAGAGTTGCCTTGCTGTGGCCCCGATCGACCTCATGATGGCAAACTGCTGCTTGTATTTGTACAAGAATGTCTCAAAGTTTGAGATGATCAGGAGTGAGGTCACGATCAGGACAAAGAAGCTAAGAACGTAAATAAAGATCGAAAGAGAGGAGAGATTCGCTGTCAGATACGGATTCTCTTCTGCGAGTTCGACGCGGAGTCCCTCATCGAATCCCTTGATCTGCGTCGCAAGCCCGAGATTGTCTGTTCCTGCTGCCGTCTTCACCAGCACATAGGTGGCTTCGATGTCCCCACCCATGAAGCGCTTCACGTCGTCATGAGAAAGAATCAAGATATCAGGCACCACCCCCGTACCCGTATTGTCCTTGAACGTCTCGATCAGGGAAAAGGTCTTCCCTTCAACCGTCAAATCATCCCCTACTCCCACTCCCAGGGCGTTGGCAAGGGACTCATTGATGATGATCTCGTCTTCCCCCACTTCTTTCTTGAAATGATAGCGGCTCTTGACCAGCTCATCGGTACCGACCCCGAGACTGTACGTGGGGGCTTCCCCTCCGAATGAAGAAAGGGCGAGCTGGGTGATGAGGACATTGGAAGTCTCCTTTACACCTTCCATCGCGGTCAGCCGGTCAAGGAAATCCTGATCGATGACCCCGTTATCGGCGGTATCATACCCGACAGACAGATCCATCGTCCCGAACATCTCCGTCACTTCATCCTTCACCGACTGCTTGGCATTCATGGCGAACATCATCATGGTGAGAACAAGGGAAATGGAAAGGCAGACGCTCAGGATCGAAGACAGGGTGATGAACGGATTTGCCCTCAGGAAGCGCATGGAGGTGGCGAAGATCGTCTTCATGCCCCTCATTGATTGCGTAGCTCCATGATTGTCTGAAACTTATTCAGAATTTGTGACAAGTCGCCCTCGCCCGTACATCGATGTTCATCCACGATCTGTCCGTCATGGAAGAAGAGGACCCGGTCCCCATAGGTCGCAACATTCGGATCATGGGTGACAACGATGACACTTTTTTGGAATGTTTCTTTCAGTTCGACTAGCATATGTAGGATATCCCTGCTTGTATTGAAGTCCAGGTTACCCGTCAGTTCATCTGCAAGGATGATGGGTGGTGACGTGATCAGGGCACGGCCGATGGCCACACGCTGCTGTTGCCCACCGGATAGCTCAACCGGCCTGTGCTTACGCCAATCCGTGAGCTGCACGAGACCCAGCATCTCATCTACCTTTTGCTTCACTTCGCTCTTCCCCATGCCTTTCAACACCAAGGGAAGTCCGATGTTTTCTTCGACCGTCAGATCCTTCAGAAGATTGAAGGATTGGAAGATGAATCCGATGTGGTCGCGGCGGTAGATGGTGGCATCCGGTTCCTTGAAGAACCGGGTGGTCTCTTCTCCGTTCAGCATGATGGAACCTCCACTCGGCTCATCCAGTGCCCCGAGGATGTTCAGGAGCGTGCTCTTTCCAGAACCGCTCGTTCCCATGATGGTCAGCATCTCCCCCTCCTCCAGGGAAAATGATACCCCCCTCAGGGCGTTCACCTCGTGTCCCGCACCTTGGTACTGCTTATGTAAATTGTTGATTTCCAATACCGACTGACTCATGAGCCACCTCATTCAACATAATCTATCCATTATTGTTGTAATTTTACAACCAGTGGTCACTTCCTGCAAATTTTAAATAAAAAAAGTCCAGTGGCATCTAAAAGCCACAGGACCTTAAGGGTCATCATTCGATATGCTTTTTCTTTATGATGGTCTCCTGAGCGAGCTGAAATCCATAAATCAGGAGAGACTTCAGAAAGAAAACGGCATACACTTGGTACTCATTCAATCTGACATATGAAAATATCCCCTGTTTCTTCAAGAATTTAGAGAATGGATAAATGAAGAAAAGGTCGGTCACAAAGTTCGTAAGCAGATACTTAATGAAATTGCCGTAAGAGAACTTAAGGATCCAGATCGTCCCGATAAGGAACTGCCCCCATATGAGGGGTGTCTCTCCATTTGCTTTAGGAAATAACCTCTCATAGAACCACCACCATTTCCTCTTCTCGGCCAGGACCCCTTCCAGCCGGATGAACAGGCAGATGAACAGACTCGCCAGTCCGTATCGTTTAACGGTTTCCTTCCCAAGGAATGGAGCCGACAGCCACGGGACCAATAAGATCAACCACAACAAGAGTCTTGGATGCTTCGTCATCAATACGCCCTCCTCAATGGATCTTCAAGCGTATTGTCTCCATGAAGCAGGATTAATATGAGAGACTGCGATTAAAATACTTTTTTCTCATAAATGCGGATCGACAGGACCCACGAGAGCGCGAAGATCGCCAGGACCGCCACACAGACAATCAGATAGGGGGCGGTACTTTCCAGGGAGACCAGCGTCCCGACAGATTCCCTTATGATGTCATTCAAATTGGGGATGAACACATTCACGACGGCAAAGTAAGCCGCGAAAAGGACAAGTGAGGCAATCATCAGGTACTTGGATGCAAACCGGTAAGCAAACGGGAGCATGAAGGAAAGGGACAGGAGGGACAGCATCGTCATGAAGACGATCCCTTGCCATTCCATGATCCTGCCGTGAATGAGCAGACTCCCTAAAAATAGCAGGATGGTGATGGCAACCGTATAGATCAGGACGCTGATATACTTGGAACTGACGATTTCCTTACGGGTGAACGGAAGGGAATTCAAGAAGAGATTGATCGTCGTTTTCTCATCATTCCCAAAGGTCGACATCGACAGGACCAGGATGAAGACAAGCCCTACCCAGATCGGCGGAGCCCCCAGGACGAGATAGATGATCAAGACGCCCAATAGGATGACGAGGATATTCCGGTGGAGCATGAAGTCCTTACGAATCAACTGAAGCATGGAACCGGTCCCCTTTCTTCGTGTAATACATGATATCCTCCAACGTCGGTGCCTCGATAAGGGCGTGGCCACCGAAGAGGTCCTCGGCCTTCACCCGGTCTGCCGTCAGGGCTTCGAAGCCGAATTTCGTCTTCTTCAAGCTGACAAACTCCTTCTCCGTATCTGCATCCAGCAGTTCAAGCCCGCCCTTGACCAATGCATAATCTTCTTCAATCTTGTAATAAGGCTTCGTGAAAATATGCCGGCCACCATGGATGAACGTGATATAATCGGCCGCGCTTTCCAGATCCGTCGTGATGTGGGTGGAATAAAGGATCGTCTTCTCTCCCTCCTCCATCACGCTGTGCAGGATATCGAGGAGCTCCCTGCGGAAGATGGGGTCAAGACCTGCCGTCGGTTCATCCATCAGGATGAGTTCTGCGTGATGGGAAAATGCGATAGCCAGTGAAGCCTTCATGAGCATTCCTTTCGAGAAGGTCTTAAGCTTTTTCTTCAAGGGGAGGTGGAACATCGTGACATACTGTTCGAACACATCATCATCCCATCTAGAATAGGACCACTTCGCAATTTTCTTCATTTCATGGAGTGTCAGCTGCTCGTAGAAGACATTCTCATCAAATACGAAGCCGATCCGTTCCTTTATTTCCTTTTCATGATTCCTGTAGTCCATACCAAGCACCTTCAGCTCTCCACGGTCCGGCTTCAACAGGTTCAGGATCATCTTGAGCGTTGTGGATTTTCCGACCCCGTTCCCCCCGATCAGTCCTGTAATGAACCCTTTCTTCACTTCGAGTGAAAAATCATTGATCTCAAAGCCGTTGAATCGTTTCTCCACATTCCTCAATTCAATTGCATTCTCCATCAGTCTTCCTCCCTATATAACATATCAAGCAACTCTTGAAGTTCCGAAAGGGGGATCCCCATTTCCCTCCCGCTCCGGATGGCTGAAGAGAGCTGCTCTTCGATCCCCTTCATCTTCTCCTCCTTGATCAGCTCGCTGTTTTGATCCGCAACGAACGATCCCTTCCCTACAACAGAGTAGATGTATCCGTTCTTCTCAAGCTCTTCGTACGCACGCTTCGTCGTAATCAGGCTGACACTTAGTTCCTTTGCCAGCTGCCTCATGGATGGCAGGCTCTTTCCGGTTGGAAGATGCCCCGACATGATCTGCTCCTTTACCTGTTCGTTGATCTGTTCATAAATCGGTTGCTTGGAGCGATTTGAAATTAGGATTTTCATACCTGAACCTCTCAATTTTTACTTTATATGTAACAATATATACAATATACACAATATATACAATAGGGATTCTCAAAAAAATTGTGATTGACCGATACTCCCTAATGTTTTAATATGTTTAATAGTTTAACTACATAAACCATTAGAGGTGATTAAACTTGAATCAAGCTGCTTATATCAAAGAAGCCGTATCAATCTTCAACTCCATCAACAGCTATCTTCTGAAACATCATTTCGCGAAATTGAACCACGATATCCCTCCTAAGCAGTTCATGATCATGAAATACGTGTACGAAGTGAAGAAGACAAAAATCCAGGACGTAGCGGACCAATTCGACCTTTCCATGAGCTCTGTCAGCCAACTCGTTAAAAAACTTGAATCAGACGGATTTGTGAATCGCTCCATCAATCCAGACAATCGAAGGGAAACATTTTTGACCCTGGGAGATAAGGGAGAAGACTATTTCAAAGAATATGAACGCGTCGATCAATACATCATTGATCACTATTACGCACAATTAAGCATCGAAGAAACGAAGCAGATGCGCGACATCGCGCAGAAGCTCCAGGGAATCGTCATGGATCGTCAAGGGGACAACGAGTGAATTGGCAGCAGCAGACGATCGACCTCTTCATTGCATATGAGTCGATAGCCGTCGTCATCAGCATTGCATTGAACATTGTCATCAGCGTTCTGGGCGTCGTTCCTAGCGTCTTTTTGACTGCTGCAAACCTCGCTATATTCGGCCTCTGGGGTGGAATCGGCGTGTCCTTCATCGGAGAGGTATTCGGGGCCATCATCGCCTTTTTCCTGTATCGTAAAGGATTCAGGCAGTTGAAGGATCGGAAGGGGTTCACCCATCCTAAAGTTCAGAAGCTGTTAGGTGCCTCAGGGAAAGAATCGTTCATCCTGATCCTTTCCCTGAGGATCATGCCCTTTATCCCATCGGGTTTAGTGACGTTCATCGCAGCCATCGGCAAAGCGCCGTGGACGGTATTTGTTGCGGCAAGCTCCCTTGGCAAGATCCCTGCCATTTTAATAGAGGGATTCTCGGTTTATCATGTCATTCAATGGACAGGAACGGGGAAATGGATCCTTGCCGCCCTTGCAGGAATCTCCCTCTTCATCATCATCCAAAGGCTTTATTCACGGCCATCCAGTTGAAACTCCTGCACTATGAATAATGGAAATCATGACTGCCCAGCGGCAGATACTCGAACACTATTTCATGATAGTATGCATATTTATCAGGAAAGCTCTGTTAAAGGTAAATGTTGATACTTGTCCGGATTCTTGACGTATTCCGATGAACAATGAGGACACTGTTCGGTTCGGAAAATATAAGGGTCGGCAACGGCATCAATGTAAATGTTGCGGGCGTCTGTCCAAATTTAACAAATAGGTTTTTCGTTACGTTCGACTAATTTGAAACGAGATGGGAAGTGCAAAATGGAAGATATTTATACGAATGTCTTGAAAAACGACAGATTAGATAAATACCCTTTATTCAAAAAGTTTTGTGTCCTCAAAGAAAAAGGGCTACGGAAGGAATCCTTTAAAGCATTATCCTCATTTATAGATGAAGCAAAGGAATGGGATAATGATAAACAACAGAATTTCGCTTGTTGGCTATTTACTTTATTTGAAGTATCAGACAATATTCACCACTTACTTGTTCATCCTTTAGAAGAAAATTTATTAAAGCCTTTACTTGAGGAATGGATTAAAAAAAATCCTAAAGAACCAAGACCATATAGGTGGTATGGTTTGTTTTTACAAACCGAAAAACAGATTGAATACTTAAACAATGCAATTGAACTTGGTGGCAAAAGCGAACAATTATCATTGTTAAAACTAATTGATATTAATTTTTACTCTCTTTGGTATTCGTTTCATCATATATCTGAAGATTTATATCTGGGCAATATTGAAGAAGATTCTATTCTTATTACCAAGTTACAGGAGTTAAATGATAAGGTGAAATGCCAACAAACCAGGAAGAACAATGATGACAAAATGAACTATTATAGAGAACTTTTGAATGATTGGATGATGTTTAAAAAAGAACAAAAAAAGGACTTTGTTAAATGGTGTAAAATAAAAGGTAAAAATTACCATTTGACAAAGGCTTATTATTACGAATAATGAAGGGCTTTTTATAGCCCTTTTAAAATTGTGATAAATCAACATTAAACTTTAACAAAGCCATCAGGAAAATAAAGTATTTACATTATTTTCTTCATCTGGTATAGTTGGTAACAATTTAATCAATCGACTCGGCAATGACGAGGATACGAGGCTGGATGAACGGTTTACAGAGAAGGGAGACACGGCTGAAAGCTCCCCAATGCAGCATCCGGTTTTACTCCCTTTGAGCCGCGCTTGGAAACTTGCGCCGTTTTATGCGATGTTACAGCATATTCAATGAGCCACCGCTTGCGGTGGGAATTTGGGTGGAACCACGGGTAATCAACACATGCTCGTCCCTTCTTGGGACGTCATGTGTTTTTTTATTTTTATAGAAAAGGAGACAAAGAAGATGTCAAATCAACACGTTAGGATTCAATTTCCAGATGGTCAACAACAAGAATTCCCACAAGGTGTCACACTGACCGATATCGCTCAGTCGATCAGCCCGGGCTTACGCAAAAAAGCCGTGGTAGGGAGTGTGAATGGAACGACGGTTGATTTGACACGACCGATTCTGGAGGATGCTGACATTTCCATTTACGATGCCGGGTCTCAGGAGGGAATCGGTGTCATACGCCATTCGGCCGCCCATATCCTTGCCCAGGCTATCAGACGACTGTATCCGGACGCCTCTTTCGGAGTGGGGCCGGTGATCGAAAACGGATTCTATTATGATATCGATATAGAAAAAGCTTTAGTCCCGGAGGATCTGGTGGAGATTGAGGACATGATGGGACAGATAGTCCAAGAGGATCTTCTTGTCCTCCGAAAAGAAGTGACAAAGGATGAGGCGGAGCACCTCTTCTCTCATGATCCATCGAAACTGGAACTGCTTGAAGATATTCCTGCCGGTGAACCCATAACGGTATACGAACAAGGGGATTTCTATGATCTATGCCGCGGCCCCCATGCGCCATCCACTGGTAAGGTGAAGCACTTCAAGCTTATGAGCGTCTCAGGGGCATACTGGCGCGGGGACAGCGACAATCGTATGCTCCAACGGATCTACGGGGTTGCCTTTGCGTCGAATAAGGAATTGGAAGATCACTTCCTTTTCCTCAAAGAGGCGGAAAAGCGGAATCACCGGAAGCTCGGGAAGGAGCTCGACCTGTTCATGTTCTCTGAAGAAGCTCCGGGGATGCCCTTTTACTTGGCGAACGGACAGTTGATCCGGAATGAGCTGGAATCCTTCCTAAGAGACCTCCAGACATCATACGATTATCAGGAAGTCCGCACTCCCCTGATGATGAACCAGCGCCTTTGGGAGCAGTCCGGCCACTGGGATCATTATAAAGAGAATATGTACTTTACTCAGGTGGACGATCAATCGTTTGCCCTTAAGCCCATGAATTGTCCGGGACATATGCTGATCTTCAAGAATGGTCTACGCTCCTACAGGGACCTGCCGATCCGCATGGCAGAGTTTGGACAAGTACACCGGCACGAGTTCAGCGGCGCCCTCAATGGCTTGTTGCGCGTCCGCAGCTTCTGTCAGGATGATGCCCATATCTTTGTAACGCCAGAGCAGATCGAGGCAGAAGTGTCCCTTGCCTTGAAGATCATCGACCATGTATACCAGGTATTCGGATTCAGCTACGAAATCGAACTTTCCACCCGTCCGGATGACTACATGGGGGATCCGGATCTGTGGGACCAAGCGGAATCTGCTCTGGAGAACGTATTGAAGAAGATTGGTTTTCCATACAAAATCAATGAAGGAGACGGCGCTTTCTATGGACCGAAGATCGATATCCACATCAGGGATGCCATCAAGCGCAGCCATCAGTGCGCGACCGTCCAGCTCGACTTCCAGCTTCCAGAGAAGTTCGATCTGACATACGTGAATGAAGAAAACGAGAAAGTGCGCCCGGTTGTCATCCATCGTGCCGTCTTCGGTTCCATTGACCGCTTCCTCGGCATCCTGATCGAGCACTTTGGTGGAGCGTTCCCCCTTTGGCTCGCACCTAAGCAGGTCGAGGTCATCCACGTCTCAGACGCGCACACTCCATATGCCGAAAGCGTTCTGCTGAAACTTCGCCAGGCAGGGATACGCGCCTCTTTGAATAATAGGAATGAAAAGCTTGGGAAGAAGATTCGCGAAGGACAAATGCGAAAAGTTCCATATATTCTTGTGCTTGGAGATAAAGAGAAAGAGAGTGGCTCCGTGACCGTCCGGTGCTACGGAAGCGAGAAGCTGGAGGAATACCCCGTAAATGATTTCGTGGAAAAGGTAAGAGATCAGATCCGCGACAAGCAGTGATGGGAATGTCGCCTTGTTGAATGCCAAAAAGTAGCGTATCCTAAAAAGATAAAGCTGCCTCAATCCAACAAGGAAGGTGTCAACATGACCGTTTCTCTTATCATGTTCGGCTTGATCGGGATCCTGATCGGGATCCTCTCAAGTATGTTCGGTTTCGGTGGAGGCTTCGTCGTGGTACCGGTGCTGTATGCATTCCTGCCCGACACGATCCCTCATGAATACCTCATGCACACAGCCATCGGATCATCCCTTGCCGTCATGATCATCAACTCATTCAACTCAACCTATAATCACTCCCGTAAAGGGAACATCAAGTGGTCTGTCTTCAAAAAGCTTGCCGGGTTCATTGCGGCAGGATCACTCATCGGCGGAATCGTAGCCATCTTCATCGATAGCGAGGTTCTGAGGATCCTCTTCATCGCCCTGCTCGGCTATATCCTGATCAGCAATCTCCTGAAGAAGACGTTTACCTCGGATCGGGAGGATGATGACTTCCAGCTTCCGGGGAAGAAGGCTTCGGCTTTCTTCGGGACGGGGATCGGATTCATCTCTACCCTCCTCGGTATCGGTGGTAGCGTCATGACCATCCCGTTCCTCCGGAAGCAAGGGATGCGGATGCTGAATGCTGTCGCACTGGCGACCCCACTCGGCCTCCCCATCGCCATTGTAGGGGCAATCAGCTACTTGGTTTCAGGTTTGCAGGTAGACCATATGCCTGCATCCACAATCGGATTCATTTATCTCCCTGCCCTTGTCGGTTTCACGGTAGGGGGGTTCATCGGGGTCCCATTCGGAAGAAAATGGGCACAGAAGCTGCCTGACGGAATCTTTTCAAAAGCCTATCTTGCCATCCTGGCCGTCGTGATCATCATGATGATCGTGGCGTAAATAAAGCGGGGACGAATCCAGTGCAGACCTGCACCGGATTCGTCCCCGCTTTTTTATCCTTTATTCAGTTGGAAAAGGCCTGCTTCCTTGGCAGAGCGGATGGCGATATACACAAATGGTCCAAGGATCAGCCCCATGACCCCGAAGAAGACGAACCCGAAGTACATGGTCAAGACGGTCGGCAAGGCAGCAAGGCCGATCGAGTCCCCAAGGATTTTCGGCTCGATGGCACGGCGGACGATGGTGATCACAGCCGCGAGAACAATCAAAGCCAGACCGCCGTTCACGTCTCCGAGTATCATGGCGAGAAGGCCCCATGGCGCAAGCACAAGTGCCGGCCCCACATAAAGGGGAATGATATCGACCAGCCAGATAATGATGCTCATGATGAGAGCAACCTTAGGAGAAATGAACAATAATGAGATATAGGTGATCAGGAATACCCCGATACTCAGGATGAATTGAGCCTTCCAGTACCCCATGAACACTTTGCTCATCTTCTGGAATACGAAGCGGAGTTTACCCGATGTTTCCGGCTTGAAGAAATTGAAGAACATATTCAGAAGCTTCGGGAGATCCAGACTGAAGAGGAAAAAGGTGATGAGATAGATCAATGTGACGAATACCATATTTGGAATCGACTGAAGCGCCGAACCGATGGCATTGATCAGCTGTGAGGTCAGATGCACAGCTGTATCGGTAAGTCCTTGGGACTGTTTCTCGATTTCCTTGACAATCCGATCACCCTGCGGGACTTCATCGATGAATTCATTGAAACGGATCACCTGATCATTGACGAACACCTGAATATCCTTTGCGTAGACCGGAATATTCAATGACCATTCATACAGGGAATTGAACACCCTCGTCACCGTGAAATACAGTCCCCACGCACAAACAAGCATAAACGTGGTGAAGACGATGATGACAGGCAGGAGACGTTTTTCCGACTTGAGGAGTTTCTTCACCCACTTGACGAGCGGTTCCATGACCATGGCTGTCAAAAGGGCAAGGAATATGGGGAGGAACACTGAAAAGTAAATATACACAAACACACAAGCAGCTAGGAGAAGCACAAACATTATAACGCGTTTAACCAGAACTCGATTCAACTATCATTAACCTTCCTTCCAAGAGCCCATTAGGCACGAGCAACCTTCACTATAATATCTCAATTCTAAAGTGAATAGGAAGGAAAGTAAATCTTTAGTAAAAATAGAAATCTCGCGATGAAACTTTTTTGTTGATCCATCCGTAAATAAGAGGAAAAGGAGTTGATCAGCATGGCTGCTTGTACAAGCTGTCAGAATAAATGGAGGGGACGAGATATTTGGAAGCTTGGTTTCTCCAAAGAAGGAAAAATCTGTCCCCACTGTGGTACCACCCAATACATTTCTGCCGAAACGCAGAGGATGATGAGCCTCGGCTTCATCAGTGTGGTGGCCATTCTTCTATTCCCTTTTATCATCAAACTGAGCGGAGAGAAAGAGCCCCTATGGTAAACCTGAAAAGCATCCCGCTCTATAATTCTTCGATGATGGACGAAACAATATGCTTGGAATCCCATTCTCCTCTGGAAAATGACATGATCGGATACTTATTCGGGAAAATGGTCTGTTGAATCTCATTGACCCCAAGACCTTCATGATGAAGGGCCGTCACCTTTTCCTTTATTTTTGTTAAGTACTCAAGCTTCAGCTTCATGGCTTTTTTCCCATTCTTTACATACCCTGCATGGCAACAGAACATCTCGTCGAAATCATACGTAAGAATGTCCCTGATCGACCGGATGATGGCAGGTATGCTCTCTTCCCGCAGTACAATTTTCGTTTTAGGAGAAACGTAGAGATCCCCCGAGAATAGTTGCCCGGTTGACTCATTCAGGAATGAAACGTGATCGGCGGCATGTCCCGGAGTGGAGATGACCTTAAACACATCCCGTCCCGAATGGATGACTTCAGGCAGTGTCCCTGATTGGAATGCAGGACGTTTACCCCAGAACATCCGTCTATAAAAGGGGTAGTTTGCTTTTTCCGTACATTCCTTACGAAAAAGAGGGTTCATCAGAACCGGGATTCCTTTGCTGTTGCAATAGGAAGCGTTTCCCGTATGGTCTTCATGATGATGCGTGATCATGACCAATTCGGGATTCACCTCATCAATAAACGGTCGGAAATGGCGACGCAAGGAGTGTGAGCCGGTATCGATCAAGACATCCCCTGCCGCAAACGCATAGCAATTCAACTGAACCCCGAATGCTTCTTGTCTACACTCGAACAATCGAACGCCTGATTGTTCACTCGGACATGAATTTTGTTTAAAAAGCACGTAGAACCCTCCCTATCATCTCTCTTTTCTCTACTGTACCACATGAATGAATAATCACTCACTTTTTTCAATGAAAAAGAAGCAGGAATCTCCCACTTCTTACAGGACCGTCTTACTTGAAATAAAAATGATGAAGGATAAGAGCCACCATTGCCTCGTGATCACGGTTCCTGACTTCCATGGCCGAAACATTACTCACGATATGATTCCGCTTCAATGTGCCGATCGCAGCCTCCCCCGAGGTCACCGTTATCGTCGAGGTGACCGTGTTGGCGGCCGTCTGGAGCGTCCGATTTCCAATGTGGAACTCGATCACTTCCTTCAGTTTGGCTATGCGTCTAAGATCCACCAGCGTCCTCGCCTGGCCGATCAACTCACCGTTCCGTACGATTTCCCAGTGTTCCTGCCTCGAAAACCAGCGTTCCCGATACCATTTTACCTGATAGAGGTCCCCATCAACCTTGATCTCCATAGATACGTACCAGTTGGAACTGACCATCTCTCCGATGATAAAACGGCCTTTGCTTTCGTAATATCTCTTAAGATACCCTCTTTTTTGATCGCCTTCGAATAGTGGCTTCGGGACGGCAAAGGACCGTTGAAGGTGATAAAAGCTCCACCCCTTCACATCCTTCGGAACATACGCCTGCTCCTTTTTTTGGAAGTGCTTGGTCAGCACATATAGAACAAGGGCTCCCACGGGAAATAGGAAGGCAGCTCCCAACAGCTCAGGATCAACAGCATCGAACAAAAGATAGCGGAACAAGGCCACGATCATGACCATGACAAAATAAAATAGTAATTGGATCAACGTTTTCCCTACTTTCAGCTTTCATTTCTCAGGAGTTCGGCCAGGACCTCAAGTGCCTTGGCATCGGTGATGATGTACCGGGTCCCTTCTTTCCTGATGTATCCTTTTTTTGTAAAGGATGAGAGCACATGAAGGAGATGTCTGTACGATACGCCAAGGAAATCGCAGACCGTCACATGCTTCTCTTTATAGATGGTGCCGTCCGCTGTCTGGAGGATGAAATCGGCCAATCGATTCTCAAGTGGAAAAGACAGGGTTTGAGAATACTTGGCCGACATGGCCGTCGCCTTCAGCGTAAGGAACCTGGTCAACTCCCTCAAGAACGTGGCATCCTCCAACAGCTGATCTCGGAATGACTCGAGTGGAACAGCATAGCAAACCGTTCTTGTAAGCGCCTGGATCCCTTTGGAATAGTATACTTCGTTCACAAGCTCCATCTCACCGATGAAGTCATGGGCATTTACAAAATTGATCAGGGAGACTTTTCCGTTGGAATACGTCACATAGATTTTCGCCTTTCCCTCAATCACATAATAAAAATAGTCTGGCCTTGTCCCTTCCCTGATCACCCATTCATCCCGCTCGAACAAATGGACCTCCAGATGCCGGTCCATGGGAAAGGAAAAGAAGGACGCTACGGAATTCCGTTTCATGATGTCTTGTCTTTGCGCACCTGTGATTTTCTTCATGGCACTTACCTTCCTTTTTTCCACAATGTATAAAGGAGGAAGGTGATCAGGATCAAAAATACGAGTCCAACTCCCACTAACGTATCAAGTATGAAATCGATTCTTCTCACCTCCAATGATAATATCTAAAATCTACCATAGTCGTATGGGGGTGGAAAGAAGTGTTTTTCTCAGAATGTGAGATTTCTCATATTTTTTTGCCACTCACCTTGGTATGATGCAATCAAATGGAGGAATCGACATGAACACACAACGCTGGATGAGTAGACAATTTTTCACTTTTTATCTAACATGGGGAATCTTCCTGCCGTACTGGACGGGGTGGATGATCAACTCGAAGGGGGTATCGGTCGCAGAGGCAAGCTTGATCATGAGTCTCGGGCTCGTCATTCGCGGGCTCTCCACCCTGTTCGCCTTTCCCTATCTTTCTTCTAAATTCAGCAGCAAGATGCTCTTGAACGGCATGGGAATCGGGACCTTCCTGGCCATCCTTCTTTGCATCCCGGCAAGTTCCTACTGGACTCTCATGGCCGTTGTCCTGCTGCTGCACTTCTTCTATCCTACGCTCATGCCCGCACTCGACACAGCGGCCGGTGTCCTTGTGCAGAACAGACAGTTGAAGCATTACGGAAAAAGCCGCTCCTGGGGGTCCCTCGGCTTCGTCATCGGTGGACTGATCCTCACACTTTTCACAAGTAAGCTTGGAGATGGTGTCATCATATGGGCCTTATTGATCGGGTTGTTCCTGTTGATCGCACTCGGGATGCTGAAGGCTCCAGACGTTCTGTCGAATAAGCCCAAGCCGTTGCCGGCCGCCCGTGGGGCCATGCTCAAGCTGTTCAAGGTGAAACACTTCGGCCTTGTCCTTGTCATCGTCATCCTGCTGCAAGCGGCCCATGCGTCCTACTACAACTACGGCTACATCTTCCTTCAGGAAATCGATGCACCGAAGTCCTGGATCGGGGCCATCATGAACATCGGAGTCATCGCTGAAATCCTGTTCTTCCTCGTGGCAGACCGCTTATTCCGGAACGTGTCTGTCGGGACGATGCTTGCAACGGCTGCGCTCGGCTCGACCATCCGCTGGCTCCTTGTCTTCGCCTTCCCGAGCGTCGCCGTGTTCTCGGTTTCGCAGCTTCTGCACGCCTGCTCATTTGCCATGGGCCATTATGCGTTCATGCAGTATCTGATCAAGAACATCGCACCGAAGGACGTCCCGAAGGCGCAGGGCATCTATTCCGCCCTCGCCCTCAGCTGGAGCACCGCAGTCTTCACCCTTTTTGGTGGGTTTCTGTATGAGATCGACCCACGCTACGCGTTTTTGGGGATGATTGTCTGCACGATCCCTTCGTTCATCGTCGCACTCGTTTACCGGAAGATACAGAAAAACGACCGGAGTGCCCAGTCGTCCCTGGCAAGTTGACGGAGAGCATTACAAAAAGGAATCCCTTGCCTGAGGAGGCGGGATTCCTTTTTATGTGTGTAATTAACAGCCTAATGGGCCACCGGATGCAGAAGCAGGTACACGGCCGTGACCATGCTCCCGATTCCGATCAATCCTAACAGGGCAATCGTTAGCATCCTGTTGATGCGATGCAACGCAAGCAGGCCATAATAGAGCACGGCTCCTGTAATCAGAAAGAGAAGGAATCCCATCATCTCGTGCGAGCCCAATGGATGAAGAAGCAGATTCAAGGCAATTCCCCCGAAGATGAATGCCCCGACTGAAGCCACTATCTTGCGGGGACTGACAAACTGTTCCATGATTTCACCTCCGTCTTAGCCTTCCGTTTGATCAAGTATAACGGATTGATGTTATCCCCATCCACTCGTCTGTACCAGAATCATGTTTGAGATGATCAAAGACGATTCAGAATCATAGACACCAGTCCATAGAGCATACCGAAGGCAGGAAAGATCACCCACCAGGGCCACATGCTCCTTACACTCCCCGCTTCCCTGATGATGATCCGCTCCTGAAAGCTTTTATCCCCTTTGATCAATTCATCAAGTGATATCTTATACAGATCGCTCAAAAGGATCAGATTATCCAGATCGGGGTAGCATTTGCCCGTTTCCCACTTGGAAATCGATTGCCTTGAGATACTCAACTGCGTAGCCACGTCATCCTGGGACAGCCTGCACTCTTCACGCTTTCGTTTTAAATTCCCGGCCAGTTCCATTCCCATCAACCACCTGTTCATTAGTATGGATTCAGTATAATCCCACGGTCATTCTCTTGGGAGAAGACAGTGGTTGAACGTCCGCAACCTGTGGTTGCATACGAAGCTGCCTTCCTTATCGCTTTATTCTCGTTTCCTCCTCCATATTCCTTCTATTGCGGGATTTTGGGGTAGAATGGAAGAAACGATTTCTATGTAAAGGTGAGGGAATATGAGAAAACGATTGAGGATCGGAGAAATATCCAATCTCTTCAAATTATCAAAACCGACGCTTCGCTATTATGACGAGATTGGTTTATTCAGCCCTAAATATACAGACGAACAAAATCAATACCGCTACTATGGCATCGAACAGTTTGCCACGCTGGATGCCATCATTTTCCTGAGGAAGAACGGGTTTGCCATCAAGGATATCAAGGAACAGCTGGAGAAGCGGTCGCCCGAGGGGACCCTCGACCTCCTTCAACGGAAACTGGAGGAGACCAGGCAGGAGATCCGGGACCTGGAGATCATTTCCCGCAAGATCCAGAACAAGATCACCACCATCCAAGAAGGGCTGTCCCTGCTGACGGAGACGGCTGTCACCATCAAGGAGTTCGGTGCCCGGTCCATCACGTATTACTACAATGAAGGACCGGTCGATATGATTGCGAAGATGGATGAGATCCATTTGAGCGATATGGAGAGGATTTCCCAGATGTCCCACGTCTACGATGGATTTTTCACGGGAGACCTCGGTTTTGTCGTCGATTATCCGAGCTTACAGGAAGAGGGACCGGTGAAATACAGCCGCATCTTCGACTTGAATGAAGACCATGCCTCCCCCCACTTCCTGAGAGGAGGTCTATACGCCTGCTATCCCTATAAGGGGCCTTATGAAGACATAAAAGAAGCCCATCTGCACGTACTCGACCATATCCATACTCACGGCTACCTTGTCGACGGGGAGGCAATCGAGCTCTATATCCTCGATGAATCTGTCGTCAAGGATGAGAACGATTACCTGACCATGATCCAGGTTCCCGTGAAAAGAAGGTGATTGACCTTCAAGCTGCTTGAACGTTTACAATGACTTCTATCACCATCAATGGAGGTCAATTCATCATGGAAACGACAGACAGTCTATTTCTAAAGCAACCGGTGAAGAACGTATTCCTGCGGTACTTCTTCCCTTCCATATTCGGCCTGATGGTCATGGCCGTCAATATCCTGATCGACGGTATCTTCATCGGTCACGGCGTCGGTGAGATCGCGCTTGCGGGCGTCAATGTAGCCCTTCCTGTATTCTCCCTCATATTCGCCATCGCACTCTGGATCGGGATGGGGGGCGGGACGCTTTACTCCATGCACCTGGGGCGCTCTGATCATTATGCAGCAAGAAGTTTCTTCAGTCTTTCCATCACCGCCGTCATTACCCTGCTCGTTCTTCTCGGGTTCATCGGCTATGTGAATATGGAGGCTGTGGGGAGCTTGCTTGGAGCGAATTCGGATACAGCCACTTTCGCCCATGAATACTTAAGCGTCATGTTCCTTTTCGGTTGGATCATTGCCCTCGAACAGGTGCTGAGCATCTTTGTACGGAATGACGGAAGCCCGGTTCTTTCCATGATCTCACTGGTCGTCATGGCGCTGGTCAATATCGGCATGAACTACCTCACGATCTTCGTCTGGGGACTTGGGGTGACGGGTGCTGCAGTATCCACGGTCACAGGGGGAGCAGTCGGTGTCCTGATCCTCCTGACCCATTTTATGAAAAAAGAAAGCTCTCTGCGGAAGCCGGCATTTGCATGGAGCCTCCAGCGACTTCTTCACATCTTCTCCATCGGGTTTCCGAGCCTGCTGGCTGAGATGGGGATGTTCGTTTTTGTGGCAGGCTACAATGTGACGATCGTCCATCTCCTCGGAACGGAAGGGGTAGCGGCATTCTCCGTCATCAATTATCTTCACAGCTTCATGTTCATCACCTTCTTCGGGATCGAAGCCGCCCTGCAGCCGATGATCAGCTTCTATCACGGAGCCAGGGAAACAGGGCGCATCAAGGACAGCGTGAGGATTGGGGAAAAAGCCGCACTGATTCTTGGAATCGGATTGACTACTATCGGATTAGTGGCAGCGCCACTCCTTGTATCCCTATTCGGCATCGAATCGGAGGAAGTCCGTACCATGGCCACCCAAGGCCTTCGCCTCTTCTTCCTGGGGTACCTCTTCCTCGGATTCAACTTTGTCTATATGACCTACTTCCAGGCAACGGGGCAGATCGGGGCGTCTTCCCTGATCATCCTCTTGAGGGGATTCATTTTCCTTGTCACATTCCTTCTGGTCCTGCCTGCCCTGATGGGATCAACCGGAGTTTGGCTCGCCTTGCCATTTGCAGAACTGACGATGTCTGCCTTGCTTTTCTTCTTCGTCAGAAGGAGAACCCTCTCGGCAACGCATCTGACTGGGAAATTTCCCATCCACGGATGAACCACCACAACAGCCCAAGTCGGAAAGCGACTTGGGCTGTTTTTCATAAAGCGGAAAGGAAGATGTTTGTAATCGGGAAGGTTGTGAAAAAATAAATTCATCTTTCTTTCATTAAAGGCAAGGTTTCATGGTTTACAATTTCAGGTTGCAGGAATATAATGACGTTAAGTTTTACCTAAGGAAACTTTTTAACCTTTAACTAACTATCATGAAGCAGGTGAACATAAATGAAGCAGTCAACAAAAACCACGTCTGCAGCAGAAGCCGTTCTGAGAGGGGATGTAAAAGGGTGGAAGAGGATCCTTCCCTTCCTTGGACCCGCCTTCATCGCAGCCGTCGCCTATATCGATCCAGGTAACTTTGCGACCAACATCGCCGCAGGATCCACTTACGGCTATCAGCTGCTGTGGGTCATCGCCTTTTCCAATTTAATGGCCGTACTCATTCAATCTTTATCAGCAAAGCTCGGCATCGCTACAGGGCGGAATCTTCCTGAAGTTGCGAGGGACCGGTTCTCCAAGAAAACATCGATCTTCCTCTGGGTCCAGAGCGAACTCGTCATCATCGCCACCGACCTTGCCGAATTCATCGGTGCCGCCCTGGGTCTCCATCTCATCTTTGGGATTGGCATGGTGCCGTCGGCCATCATTACGGCCGTCGCCTCTTTTGCCATCCTGGAAATGCAACGCAGGGGATACCGGGCGTTCGAGACGACGATCTCCGCCATGGTCATCATGGTCGTCCTTGCATTCGCCCTGCAGACATTTTTCGCCCAGCCGGACTGGGCAGCCGTCGGTATGGGGATCGTGACGCCATCCTTTGAGGGGACAGAGAGCATCATCCTTTCCGCAGGAATCCTGGGGGCCACCGTCATGCCCCACGCAATCTACCTTCATTCAGCTCTGACGAACAAGCGCATCGTCGGACGTTCGGAAAAGGAAAAGAAACAGATCTTCCGCTTTGAATTCATCGATATCGTCATTGCCATGATCGTAGCCGGTGCCATCAACATGAGCATGCTCATCATCGCAGCAGCCCTCTTCTTCGAGAAGGGCATGCGGATCGAGGATCTGACGGTCATGTTCAACGAACTCGGGTCCAACCTTGGTTCATTCGCCGCCATCCTGTTCGGCCTGGGCCTTCTGATCGCCGGCCTTTCCAGCTCCTCCGTGGGAACGATGACAGGTGATGTCGTCATGCAGGGCTTCATCCGCAGGCACATAAATCTGTATCTCCGCCGGGCGATCACGATGCTTCCGCCGCTGATCATCATCATCTCCGGCGTCAATGCAACCAAGGCCCTCGTCGTCAGTCAGGTGATCCTGTCATTCGGTATCGCCTTCGCCCTTGTCCCCCTCATCATGTTCACCAGCAACAAGGAGCTCATGGGCGAACTGCGGAATCACAAGGTGACCACCACCATTGCCTGGATCATCTGCGGAATCGTCATCCTCCTGAACGGGTACTTGATCATCGATACATTCCTTTGACCACGAAAAAAGAGCATTCCACCCGGGATGCTCTTTTTCGTTGATTAAATTGTTCACAAATCTGTCACTTACGAAAGAAGAACCTTCCTTGGTATCCTTAGCTTCATTACAAATGAAGGAATGATCAATATGCCAAGCTCTAAAAAAGAAGGTCTCATATTCGGGGTGATGATGTGCTTCGGAATGGTCATCGTCATGTCACTCTATAACGCTGTCATTAACGGCACCATTCAAGACTTCTCGATGTTCTCCGTGGTCGAAATCTTCATAGGACTCGTCATTGCCCTAGTACTGGATATCGTCGTTGTCGGACCCCTGGCCAGGAAGATTGCGTTCAGCCTCCCCATCGACCGTTCGAAAAAAATCAACATGATCCTCGCCATGTCATCCTGCATGGTCATTGGAATGGTTCTTTTCATGTCACTCTTCGGACTTGTGACAGCCGTCTTCGCTCACGGGTTGGAGGTAGAAAACCTCTTCACAGCCTACCTCATGATTGCCGGGAAGAATGTCATCATGGCCTTGCCGCTACAGCTACTCATCATGGGGCCACTTGTGCGGGGTTTGTTCACAAAAGTAGTGAAACCACGCCTTACATCACCTGCCTGATCCACCGTGATTCCCGCCCTGCAAAGAAATGGGCGGGGACACCTATTAAACAACCTCGAACAATACCGCCAAACCAATTCCTCCCCCGCTTCCGATGGCCGCTAACACGAAGCGGACACCCTTCCGTCTTTGCACCTCATAAAAAAGCCTCGTCACCATGATGCTTCCAGAGGCACCATACGGATGACCGATCGTCAAAGCACCGCCCGATACATTCAATTTTCCATAAGGGATGGAGAGCTCCGTGGCGCATGCGACAATCTTGGAGGCGAACGCTTCATTGATTTCGACCAAATCGATGTCTTCCATTGTAAGCTGATTCCGCTCGAGGATCCCTTTGATCGCCGGGATCGGCCCTGCGCCTGGAAAGTGGGGATGAACCCCGACGACTTCACTGTCCACAAAACGCAATACGGGTTCTAAGCCCTTCTTTCTCGCAAGAGACTCTTCCATCACAAGGACAGCCGCAGCCCCGTCATGGATTCCGCAGCTATTCGCGACCGTGACGGTGCCTCCCGGTTTGACGAGGGGCCTGGCCCTCTTCAACAACGCAGGAAGATTCCTCTTTTTCATCAGCTCTTCGTCTGTATCCACATCGGGAAGGGGAAGGATTTCCCGATGAACCATGCCATCCTCATGGGCACGCCAGCTCCGATCAAAACTGAGGAGGGCATACTCATCCTGGGCTTCCTTCGTAATGAAGAATCGCTCGGCCACCAGCTCGGCTGCTTCCGGCATCTCCGGGTCCCCAAGTTCATCCGGTGAAAACCGGGCGCGTCTTGGAAACGGTGAGGTGCTGACGCTTTCGGCCCCGCCCGCTACATACGCATCCCCCGCCCCTCCCTGGATAAGGTGACAAGCAAGGCGGATCGACTCCAATCCTGCACTGCACTGGCGGTCAATGGTCATTCCCGGTACAGCAAGGGGGATACCCGCTTCAAGACTTGCCAGCCGCGCCACATTGCCTCCTGGACCAACCACGTTTCCGAGGATGACATCACGAATGGGGACCTTGGCACCTCCGGCGAGATGACGGATAAGGGGAGCCGCCAATTCATGTACCTCCAGCCCCTTCAAGATTCCTCCGGCTTTTCCAATCGGGGTGCGCTTCGCATGAACGATCACTGCCCTTTTCATACGGGAGACTCCAGCTGTCTTCGGAGCTCAGCCCTGGCTACTTTCCCGCTCGTCGTATAAGGGAGGGAAGGGACGAAGAGCCACCGCCTGGGTACTTTGTATCCAGCAAGATGATCCTTGCAGAAACGCTTCAGTTCAAGTTTCTCCGCATGTCCAACTACCACCGCGACGGCGATCTGCCCCCAGTAAGGGTCGGGCATCCCGATGACGGCGACTTCTTCCACCCCCGGATGGCGGGCAAGGACCGTTTCAATCTCTTCCGGAAATAGATTGATGCCCCCGTACATGATCATGTTTTTCTCCCGTCCTTCAATGGTCAGGAACCCGTCCTTATCAATCTTGCCCATATCATGAACCGTTGCCCACCCGTCTTTATCCCTTATCCCTTCAATCGTCCCATCTTCCTCTTCATAGTAGCCATCGATCAGGAATGGACTCCGGACATGAATCTTCCCGACCTCATCAGGAGAGGTGATGACCCCTCCGCTGCGATCACGGATTTCGATTTCCACATGCTGGCACGGCTGTCCGACAGTCGAGGTCTTGGATTGTCCGTCTCGACCAGTTAGAAAGGAGACAAAACTCAGCTCACCTGCTCCATAGAATTCGATCATTTCCATATCGGGGAACATCATCCCGATTTTCGCCTTTGATTCCTCCGTCCATTTTGCCCCTGAGGAAAGAAGCTTGAATGTCCTCTCCACACTCTGCCCTTCTTTCAGGAAGGCTTCGACCATTGTCGGGACTACATAGAGGGCTGTGATGGGACAGGAACCAAGCCACTCCATCGTCTGACTTGGAGAGAATTTATCCAATAGATACACCGTTCCGCCAAGATGAAGCGTACTGATGGCTCCGTAGAGAAAATGGGAGTGGAAAAGGGACCCCGGTATGAGGGCATGGACCGTTTCATCCAGTCCGAAGTCATGGACACTGCACTCGAAGCTCTTCACCCATGAATCATGGGAGCGTACGAAGGCCTTTGGGCTGCCTGTCGTTCCAGAGGTGAAGCCTGTATAGAAGGGAGGATTGTCTCCAGGTGGTGTGATGGTTGTGAAATGCGTATCCGCTATTTCTTGAAGGCAATCACCAACCTTTCTCATCTCCGGGAATACCTCGTTCAAATGATTGAAGGATTTCTCAGTCGCGACAATAATGGAAGGTTTGGAGAGTGCCACCCGCTTCTGCAGTTCAGGCGTCTTCCATTTCATATCATAAGGAACGGCATTCCATCCTGCCATGGCTGCCCCTGCAAAAAACTGCAGGAAGTCGATCCCGTTCGGCAGGAGGATACCGATCGTCCGATTGCCTGAATGCCTGGACTGAAGCCACGCTGCTGTTCGCTCGACTGCTTCTGCCCACTCCCGATAAGTAACCTCTTTATCTTCTGTATGGATGGCTGTCTTTTCAGCTCTGATTTTTGTGTGCTGTGAATACGCCTTGGTGATGGTCGTCATCGTTTCTCTCCTTTTCTATGGTCTGTTTTGACCCTTTCGTGGAATAGATGGCTGATTCCTTCTTTATAAAGCAAAAAAGGACACAAGTGTGTCCTTTCGATTAAGCCGTTTTCGATAGATTGCCTGTCCGTTTCAAGGAGCCCAGTGAGCGCATGATGACAGGATGGGTGCGGAGCTTGTAGACGAGGATCGACCCGACCACTGCCTTGATGATATCACCCGGAATGTAGGCAAGGCTGACCTTGACCGTATCCATCACCGAAATGCCCATGACCATTGCCTGCACCGGGATTCCGATCAAGTAGATAAGGAAGATGCCGACAGTAAGATTGACGAGCAGCACATGGTGGAACCTGACTTTTTTGAAAAGGGACAGGACATAGCCGATGACAAACGCCGTGACAGCCCATGAAATGATGTAGCCTCCGCTCGGACCGACGAAAACGCCTAGTCCGCCACGTCCACCAGATAGGAGTGGTACACCTGCGGCGACAAGTAGGAGGAAGACCGCCTGACTCATAAAGCCCAGTCTAGCCCCCAGGACACCTCCCGACAGGAGCACACCCATCGTCTGAAGAGTAAGGGGAACCGGGGTGAAGCTAAGGGCGATGGACGGGATCAACCCGAATGAGCCCATTACGGCCGCGAAGACCGCCACTAATGTCATTTCTCTGATTTTCATATGATGATCACCTGTTTTATGTCATTTGATAGTTTTATCATAGACACTGGGGTGATTTATGTCAACTTTATTTTATAATAGGTTTACATATAAATAATTTCATCTGATCAGAGAAGCTGCTAAACGAAAAACCACCGGACAGCTCCTGATCAGAAACTGTCCGGTGGCGCACAAACAATCAATTATTTTAATACATCCTCTTTGTAGTCGGACTCGACTTCTCCTACGAGATAATCTCCGTCCACTTTTTCCATGACCCAAATCATGACTTCTTTGCCCTCATCCTCGGATTTCCGACTTACCATGACGACTTCCCAAGGGTTCTCGTATTGTTCATCAAGATCTTCCTCAATCTCTTTAAGCAGATTCTTTTTTTTGATGGTTTCGAAGTTCAACTTCTCGACCCCGCCCATATCACGGACCATTTCTGCAACCATATCGATTGAACCAACAAGATCGCTGTTACCCCCGACAATTTTATTATAGGTTTCTTCGTCGTTTTTAAGTGCGGCCTTATAAAGCACTTCGACTGCCTTATCAGGTGAACTCCCAATGGAACAGGCACTTGTCAGTAAAACTAGACCGGCCATCAGTGCATATAGTAGTTTTTTCATGTTGAATCTCCCATTCTACTCTCTATTTTTAAACCATTGACTAGAATACGACAAAAAGGAATATTATTCAATCTTTTTAGGTATTTAATAGTAGGTATTTATATTCATATGAAATCCAAAAAAGAAGACGGCAGAGTCATCTGCCGTCCGGTAAACATTATAGCTCTTCACCATTCGTTTCAATCACTTTTTGATACCAGGCGAAGGAGTCTTTCTTGGAACGGTTCAGAGTACCATTTCCATCGTCATCTTGATCTACATAGATGAACCCGTAGCGCTTGGACATTTCTGAAGTGGACATGCTCACAAGGTCGATTGGTCCCCAAGCAGTATAGCCCATAAGGTCGACACCGTCCTTCACAGCTTCCTTCATCTGCTCGATATGCTGACGAAGGTAGTCGATGCGGTACGGATCGTGGATGGAACCATCCTCTTCAACCGTATCGTACGCTCCAAGACCATTTTCCACGACGAAGAGCGGTTTGCCGTAGCGGGTTTGGAAATCCTGAAGAGCCACGCGGAGGCCTTTTGGATCGATCTGCCAGCCCCAGTCGGATGATTCGAGGTATTGGTTCTTCACTGCACCCTCTACTAGGTTTCCAGCCGTTGCTTCGAATTCACCGTGGGTTGTCACGGAAATAGACATGTAATAACTGAACGAGATGAAATCTACCGGATACTGCTTCAAGATCTCGTCGTCTCCTCTTTCCTTGATGACTTCAATGCCGTTTTCAGCGAAGTATCGGTTCATGAAGGACGGGTACTCCCCTTTGGCGTGGACGTCGGTGAAGAACAGGTTGAGGTCGTTCATGCGCTGTGCCTTAAGGACATCATCCGGATGATTCGTGACAGGATATGTCTGCATGCGGGCAAGCATACAGCCCACCTGTGAACCCGGGATGATCTCATGGGCAAGCTTCGTCACCAATGCACTCGCCACAAATTGATGGTGGGCAGCCTGGTAAGCAATCTGATCGCTTGTTTTCTCAGGGAGGCGATCGATGAGGACCCCTCCACCGGTGTACGGGCTGTGCGTGATCACGTTGATTTCATTGAACGTCAGCCAGTATTTCACGTAGTCCTTATAGCGGGTGAACACCGTTTCGGCGTAGCGGACGTAGAAGTCGATGACTTCGCGGCTGTACCAGCCGTTGTATTTGCGCGTAAGTTCTAGTGGTGTCTCATAGTGGGACAGGGTCACGAGCGGCTCGATATCATATTTCTTCAGTTCCTTAAAGACGTTCTCATAGAATTGAAGGCCTGCTTCATTCGGCTCGGCATCGTTGCCGTTCGGGAAGATCCTCGCCCAGTTGATGGAGAGGCGGAATACTTTGAAGCCAAGCTCGGCAAACAACGCGATATCTTCTTTATAGCGGTGATAAAAGTCGATTCCGTCACGTTTCGGGAAGCGATCGTCGATTTTGCCCGCAAGGACATCCTCGATGTAGTGGGAAGTCACGTCCATTTTCACGTTGAGTCCGCGCTTTTCCTTCGGGATATGAGGGACCATATCAGCTGTCGAAAGACCTTTACCATCAAGATTGTAGGCTCCTTCCACCTGATTCGCAGCTGTCGCTCCGCCCCATAGGAAGTCTGGTTTGAATCCTGTTATTGTTTTCGTCATGTTTCATCGTCCCTTTCTATAATGGAATGCTTTGGAGACTGCTGCTCTGCAGCCTCCAAGCGATACTTACTTCACTAATGTCAGCAGTTGTTCCCCTTCAAAGATCGGTCCGGATTCGTTCAGCGGCAGCACATCGAGATAATCGGCGGTATTGGTGATGATCACCATGGTGACCGCCTCCAGGCCCGCTTCCTTGATGGCATCACGATCAAACTCGACGAGTACCTGTCCGGCTTCGATCCGATCATTCGTAGCGACATGGGCCTTGAAGTTCTCACCCTTCAAGGAAACCGTATCGATCCCGATGTGGATGAGGATTTCTTCCCCTTTGTCCCCCTTGATCCCGATGGCATGCTTCGAGTCGGCAAGGACCATGATCGTCCCGCTGATCGGCGCCACGACACGGTTGGCAGATGGTTCAATCGCAATCCCTTTCCCCATGATTTCTTCAGCAAAGGTTGGATCGGATACGTCCTTCAGTGGAACAATGGTCCCTTCAAGAGGAGACTGGATGCTTCCTTGTTTACCAGTAGCAACCGGTTGTTTCGGCTCACTATCTGCTTTCACAGCCGCACCGTCTTCCGGGATATCCTCAAACCCAAGGATCAGGACAAGGATGAACGGAAGGAGGATCGAGAGGACGAACAGGATGATCGCTATGATGATGGCCGCTGACGCACCACTCGGATCTGCGAAGACCGGCAGGGAGAATACCCCCACAAGTCCGCCGAGTGCGAAGGCTTTAAAGCCATACCAGCCGGCAAATGCCCCGAGGACGGCACTGGAACCCAGCGCGTACGCAAATGGCTTTTTGAGCTTCATATTGACCCCGTACATGGCAGGCTCGGTGATCCCGATGGTTGCGGATATCCCAGCTGAGATTGCCATCTGCCTGAGTGCCTTATTCTTCGTACGCACGGCCACACCGAACGCGGAGCCGGCCTGTCCAAGGTTGCTGATGAACATCATTGGCTGCAGGACAGCATCATTGCCGTATATGGTCAGGTTTTGGATGGCAATCGGAACGAATGCATAGTGCATACCAGTCATGATGATCAATGGCATCAATCCGGCCATTAACGCACCTGCGACAGGACCTGCATGCGTGAAGAGCCATAGGAAGATATCAGATAAGCCGTTTCCTAGGTTGGTTCCAAGTGGGCCGATCACCCAGAGGGTAAGAGGCATGACAATCAACAAAGTGATCATTGATGAGAACATGAGTGAAATGACAGATGGGATCACTTTTTTCACTAAGTTGTACACGTACTTCAGCAAAATGACGCCGAGGATGATCGGTACGACGCTTGATGCATAGCTCAGTACGGGAATCGAGATGAAATCTGCACCGAACAAGGTAAAGCTTTTCGCGTCGGTAAAACCGTTGGCCGCATTCATAAATGTTGGATACATGAGCGTTCCGGCCACGGCAAGAGCCAGGTATTCATTGGTCTTCAGCTTGCGGGCTGCCGATACGGCCAGGAAGAACGGCATGAAATAAAACACGCTGTCTCCTATGGCATTAAGGACTGCATACGTATCTCCGGTATCCTTCAGCCATCCGACTGTAACAAATAGGGCCAGGAACCCTTTCAGTAACCCCGCACCGGCAAGGGCCGGCAGGATCGGAGTGAAGATACCGGAAATGAAGTCCATGACTGCAGACAACGCACCTTGTTTCTGTCCTTTGCGTTCCGGAGCACCCCCGGATCCGCCCACAAGCGGCTCGACCTCCTCGAAAACATCCGAGACCGTATTCCCGATGATCACCTGGAACTGATCACCTGAGAATTGGGCGCCAAGCACCCCGTCGATTGATTTGATCGTATCGATATTGACCTTTTCTTTGTCATGAAGATTGAAGCGGAGCCGGGTGACACAGTGCCACGCCTGATCGACGTTCCCTCCGCCTCCGATGTTTTCAACTACTTGTTCGGCTAATTCTCTATACTTCTTTGCCATCATTCGTTCCCCCTTTTTGTCCAAAAAAAATACCCAAACGGAATCGGCTCTTTGGCCAAATCCATTTGGGTAATGCCTGATCGAATCAGTAACAATCCACCATGAAACTATTTAGCTGATTGGTTGGTGACGCGCCACACGTGAAGCGTGAGATACAGGATCTCATTCGAGGACAGCGTCCAGCCGTACTGCTTGAGGAGCAGATGGGAGATTTTCTCCACTGCCCTGTAGGCTTTCTCATATTTGTTCTTCACGACCTCAAGTAAGGTGACATCGACTTCTTCGGGGTCGCCCTGTTCCTGTTTGAACTGCCGGATGAAGAAGTAGCGCAGATGGGTGATGAAGCGGGTGTAATTGAGGGAATCCTCATCAAGCTTCACCTGGAAGTGATACTGGACGATCTCGATGATCCGGTTGATCACTTCTGTCATCTTGAGTGTTTCTTCGATATCGGTTTTGCGTTCCTGCTGCCCGTTGACAAAATGATAGGTGATGAAGGTTTCTTCACTCTTCGGAAGCAGCACATCCAGCCTGTCGAACACCTGCCGGATGGCATTTTTCGCCGCTGCGTATTCCTTCGGATAAAGATTCTTCACTTCCCACCGGTTCGTATCGGGATAGTCCACCCGTTCATTCGCCCGTTTGACAGCGAAATTCAGGTGATCGGCGAGGGTGAGGTAAATATTATTATTGAATGTGACCCCAAGCTCCGCCTCTGCATTCTTGATGATTTCCACTGAAACATCGAGGACCTCGGAATCAATTTCATCCAACACCTGCATCAATGGTCTGCGGGTCGATGACTGCTCGGCGACGAATTTGCGCCGGATATTCTCTTCGGGAATGGGATCCCCTTTTTTCCGCTGGAATCCTACGCCCGTCCCCATCACAATCCACTCAGTCCCTGATGGATCTTCTACCAATGCTACGTTGTTATTGAATGCCTTTGAAAATTTCATGGAACGTCCTCCATATCCCCTAAAACAACAAAATCCTATCTTAAAAACACACAGTGAACCTTTGTGCTTTTAACATAGGTAATGCCTGATCGAGTCAGTAACAATCCTGATATGACTTTGTACTCATACTATACTGCTTTGTGAAAACGATGTCAATAGTTTTGAACTGCTATAACAACCTCCATAATCTACCACCCTCACAAAAACTTGACTTGGAGTCAACTCCAGATTATAGGATGGTTCCCGTGCCACTGAGTGGCTGACATTGTTCAAAAGGAGTTGTTCATAGATGAAAAAGGTTAAAGTCATCGGCATGATCGGACTGATCAGCATCATTTGGGGGTATTTATGGGTAAGCATGAAGGTGGGACTCCAAGACATCCCTCCGTTTTTCTTTACGACCCTGAGACTATTCATCGGTGCATTGGTCCTCATCACGGTGTTAATCATAAGAAGGAAACCGATCCTTCCAAAAGGAAATGAGTGGCGTCGATTCTTCGCCCTCGGCATGCTCATGTGCGTAGGCTATTACGCCCTATGCACCTACGGGATCCAATTTGTCGATTCTGGCATTTCTTCTGTCCTCGTCTATACGATGCCGATCATCGTCAGCATACTCGCCCACTTCTTCCTGAATGAGCGCCTGAACTGGCTAAAGGGCTTCGGGCTGATCGTCGGTGCAGCAGGACTGACCACCATCATCGGGCCAAAGCTTCTCCATCTGTCTTGGAATCTTGCCCTGTTTGGCGAGATCGTCATCGTCGTGTCGGCCTTCTTCTGGTCTTCAGCCAATGTGTATACGAAGAAAATCGGGCGTGATCACGATAAGATCAAAATGACCCTATGGCAGCTGATTGACGGGGGGATCATTCTCCTTATCATCTCCCTGCTGAAAGAACACCATGAAATTGCCCATCTGAGTATCCATATGCCTTCCATGCTGGCCCTTTTATACAGCAGCATACTAGGTACGGCCGTTGCATTCGTCGGATGGAACTGGGTTCTTGGGAATATTGAGGCTTCGATCGCCTCCATCTCCCTGATGTCGGTGCCGATCCTCGGACTGTTATTCGGATCCATTCAGCTTCATGAAGCGATTACCCGGAATGTCATCATCGGGGCGCTATTCGTCTGCCTCGGTATCCTGTTCACATCCTTGCCCAAAAAGAAACCATTGAAAGGGTGATAGCTATGTATACAATCGGACAAACCTCTGAGAAAACGGGATTCTCCCGGGATACGCTGCGCTACTACGAAAAAGTCGGGCTCATCCCGCCACCGTCAAGACTTGAAAATGGGAGAAGGGTCTATACCGACGAAGACATCGAAACGCTTCTCCTCCTCTCGAGCCTGAAGTCCACGGGTCTATCCATAGAGGAGATGACCGATATCGTGAAGGCGAGAAAGATTGCCCTTCCCAACAGAGAGAAAAAGAACGATGAATACCGTAAGTCCGTACAGAAGAAAATTGCGATCCTTCACAAGCACATCCAAGTCATGGAACTGCAAAAGCAGGAAATCGAGAAGATCATCCAGGCTAGCGAGGAAAAGATCAGGCACTATGAAGGATTGATAAAATAGTTTCTCTCCCAGATCCGCCACGATCGTTCAGACCTCATTTTTAGGTTAATAATGGAAAATAAGCAAAATGACCTGATAGGATTAGAAGGATTCACGGAAGAAGTGGTAGAATGAATGGAGATAGACCAACCCGCACTTGAAACCAGAGTGAGGACATGGAGAGGAGAGACTGAACCTGTGACGAAGAAAAAAAGTGAATCCCTGGAGTGGATCAAGGCACTGGCCATCGCCATCATCCTGGTGGTCATCGCCCGTTCCTTCCTTATCACCCCGATCGTGGTTGAAGGGGCATCCATGAATACGACCCTTCAGGATAAAGACCGGATGATCGTAACCAAGATCGGTGATCCGAAGCGGTTCGATATCGTTGTGTTCCACGCCAATGAGCAGCAGGATTACATCAAGCGCGTCATCGGGCTGCCCGGTGATACGATCGAATTTAAAAATGACACACTTTACGTCAATGGCAAGGCCTATGATGAACCTTACCTCGACGACCAAAAAATGGCCAGAGCAGGCGACCTGACCGAACCGTTCAAGCTGGAAGATACGGCAGTCGGCCAAAAGACCGTCCCGGAAGGCACCGTCTTCGTCATGGGGGACAACCGCCAGAACAGCGAAGACAGCCGCATGATCGGAGCCATCCCCATGGATCAGATCGTGGGAAAAACGAATTTGATCTACTATCCGTTTAAGGATTTTAAGATTATTCATAACTAATAAGAAGCGCCGGGATCCTCATCCCCGCGCTTCTTTCTTGTTTTATTGAAGGTTTCCACTCAGGCAAGCGGAGGAAGAATAATGTAGATGGATCGATGTTCCTCCGGGTAGCAAAAAAACCGAACCCCCTATACAAAAAAGAGAATTCGGATTTTCAGTTGAACTTTATAAATCAGCTAAGTTGTTTTAATGTTCGCTTCAAAAACTCCCTCGTACGCTCCTGCTTCGGATGGTTGAAGATCTGTTCCGGCGGGCCTTCTTCGGCGATGACGCCTTTGTCCATGAAGACGACGCGGTCGGATACTTCCTTGGCGAATTCCATTTCGTGCGTCACGATGAGCATGGTGAGGCCGGATCCGGCTAGCTCCTTCATGACCCTTAATACTTCACCGACCATCTCAGGATCGAGTGCGGATGTCGGCTCATCGAAGAGCATGACATCCGGCTCCATGGAAAGGGCGCGCGCGATGGCGACGCGCTGCTTCTGGCCCCCTGAGAGCTGTTTCGGGCTGGCGTTGACATATTGGCTCATGCCAACGACGTCCAAGTATTTCAAGGCGACCTTTTCCGCTTCCTCTTTGGAGCGCTTCAGTACCTTGACCTGGCCGACGACGCAGTTCTTCAAGACATTGTGGTTGTTGAACAGGTTGAACTGCTGGAACACCATGCCCAGGTTTTGGCGGTATGCGAAGATATCATGCTTGCTGTCGAGGATATTCTCCCCGTTGTAGATGATCTGACCGCCGCTCGGTTTTTCCAACAGATTGATGCAGCGGAGAAGGGTGGATTTACCGGAACCGGAGGAACCGATGATGCTCACCACTTCCCCTTTTTTCACTGAAAAGTCGATGTCCTTGAGCACTTCATGGGTGCCGAAGGATTTGTTCAAATGCTGGATGTCTATGACGTTTTCCACAGGGCTTCCTCCTTCTCCTTATTTGGCTTTCGCATCTACCATTGTATAGCTGTCCGGTCCGTCGAGCTTCTTCTCGAAGTGACGGAGGATCTTGGTCACGGCGAATGTCATGACGAAGTAGATCATACATGCGACGAAGAATGATTCGAAGTAACGGAAATTGTTCCCTGCCACGGATTTGGTCAGGAAGTACAGCTCCGATACAGAAATGACATTCAGGACGGATGTATCTTTGATGTTGATGATAAAATGATTCCCCGTTGCCGGCAGGATATTACGGATGACCTGAGGCATGACGACATTCCACATCGTCTGCACATGGTTCATCCCGATGGCCTGGGCAGCCTCGAATTGCCCCTTGTCGATGGAGATGATCCCACCGCGGACGATTTCGGCCATATAGGCACCCGTATTGATGGAGACGACGATGAAAGCCGCCACCATGACGTTCATATCGAATCCGAAGGCCATGGCCGAACCGTAATAGATGACCATTGCCTGTACAATCATCGGCGTGCCCCGGAAGAATTCGATGTAGATGGATAATACGATGTTCACGACTTTGAGGATGACCTTCTTCGGTCCGCGTTCAGGGACAGGGATGGTCCGGATGACGCCTGCCAACAGGCCTATGGCGGCACCGATCACGGTACCGACAAAGGCGATCAACAAGGTCACACCCGCTCCTCGCAAGAACATGGCCCAGTTGTCTGTAATAATTCTGATGATCCACTCTAAGCTCATTGTTCTCCTCCTTCTTCATATTGCCTGACCGGCAACATGATTACTGTTCTGCAGGCTGGTTCTTGATGGCCTGATCCATGATCTCTGTACGTTCATCTTCTGAAATATCTTTCAATGCTTTATTGATTTCTTCCGTGAGGTCGCTTCCTTTTTCCACTCCTACAGCTACGGCCGTATCATCTTCTGATGTTTTGAACCCATCATTGAATTCAACCATGGCGAAATCGTCATTTGCTGTTGAAGCACTCACTGCTTCCGGACGTTCCGATACATATCCATCGATAATGCCTGATTGAAGGGCAACCCTCATGGCAGGGAAGTTATCCATGGCTGTTTCTTTGGAAACCCCTTTGATCTGATCGATCACAGAGTAGTGGAAGGTGTTCAATTGTGCTGTCACCTTAGCCCCTTTGAAGTCTTGGATCGACTTGGCTCCTTCATATTTACCGCCTTTTTTCACGACCATCACAAGATCGGATTTGTAGTAGTTATCAGAGAAGTCGATGGCTTTTTTACGCTCAGCTGTCGGGGACATCCCTGCGACAATGGCGTCGATCTTACCTGAGTTCAGGGCAGGAACGAGTCCGTCCCACTCTGTTTTCACAACAACGAGTTCTTTGCCCATTTTATCTGCAAGCTTTTTCGCCATTTCCACGTCATACCCGCCGGCATATTCCTTGCTTCCTTTGATTTTAACCGCTCCATTGGCGTCTGATTTCTGTGACCAGTTGAATGGTGCGTATCCTGCTTCAAGACCTACAGTGAATGTGTCTTTGTCTTCCGAACCTGAAGCGCCGCTTTTCCCGCAGCCTGCCAACATAACCAGTGCCGAAACCAACAATAATGCGAAGATCGTTGCTCTTTTTTTCATTCTTTTCGTCCCCCTATTTTTTGTAAATGCTTTTGGACAAACAAAAAACGGCCTGAGATCAACTCAGGCCGTAGTATACGAAGTCACCCATAAGTCCTCTCTATTCCCCAATGAGATAGCACAACTCAATAAACCGGGACGTTTATTGAGACAGTCCTGCAGCTCTTAACTGCAGACCCAGCAGGTCATACCGAGACATATGAACCCACTTCGGCGACATTTCCTTCTCCCTGACATCGACGCTTCTCGAGCTCCGCCAAGGACTGTTAAATATCGCACCTCTACCTCACTATTCATAGCGAGGTCTTATTAAATTTTCTCTAACAGTCTACAATTAAACCAGGAAACTGTCAATCCATTGAACTAGTTATTTTCCTGATTTCCAAAGATTACACCCGTTACCAAATCGACATCCACTCAGAAAGTCCCAGGTTTGATATACTATACTCAGACCATTTTTCAGTAAGGAGAGTGCCGGATTGGAGATCTATGTCGATTCCACCATCATTACAGCCCTGCTGTTCATCGGCTTCTTATTCACCCTGATTATGATCGGATCTTACGGATTTACCCACAAGCGGGATATGACCCTGAATATGTTCTTCCTGGCCAAATGTTGCCAGATCCTGGCGGTATCCTTAATGGTGTTCCGGGGCGATATTTCCGATGTGCTATCGATATGGTTGGCCAACATCGTTCTTTATACGGGGACATCTTTGGAAGTTGCAGCGCTAGTGAATCTTCAGGGCTATTTACGTCCTAAGATGAGGCTCATCTATATATATGTGACGATCGTCGGGATTATGGGCTTTTCCATCTTATTTATCTTTTACAATACAGAGTCTGTCCGCATCGCCTACTATTCGTTCCTGACGGCCATCCTCCTTTCACCGGTTTGTCTGGTCGGTTTCAGGAGTTCATCCCTTCTGATGAAGGTTGTGAGCCTGCTTTATGGAGTTGGCGTCATCTTCTCCATCGTCCGGGGATTCAGTTCATTTTTCATCCCAATCCAATCCTTTACCCTTTATAATCCCGGGGTCCTTCAATTGATTGTCCTGCTTTCTTTTTATGTTTTATCGAATTTGATGAATCTTGCCTTCCTTCTTCTGATGAAGGAAAAGGTCGACCGGGAACTCGTCATCCTGGCAAACCAGGATGATCTGACAGGAGTACTGAATAGACGGGCATTCACCAGAAGCGCAGAAGATCTTGTTCGTCACAACAAAAAAGGGTTGCAACACTCGTTCCTTCTCTTTGATGTCGATCATTTTAAACAGATCAACGATACATATGGTCACTTGGCAGGGGATCAAGTCCTTCAAGATATGACCACAACGATACAGGGTCAATTAACGGATAAGGACCTGTTTGGACGATATGGTGGAGATGAATTCGCCATCTTGCTTGTTGATAAAGGGATAGAGGCTTCAAATCGCTTTACTGAACAATTGATTTCTTCTCTCCACTCAACCAAGAGCATCGTCCCATATCAAGTCAGTATAGGCATCACCACCTTCGAGACCTCAACCTTGGAAGAGCTTTATGCCTGTTGTGATGAAGCCTTGTATGAAGCAAAAAAAGCGGGCCGTAATCAATTCAAGAGATGGTGACCGGCGGATACCTCCTCGTGACATCAGTCCCCAGGTGTGACATAATAGTGTTTAAATATGCAACAGATTAGGAGTATGTCGGACATGAAAGCTCTCTTAATAGCACCTTATAGCGGAATGGCTGAAGTCAGCAAGCAGCTTGACCTCCCTCCAGACGTGAAGATGGACGTCACTGTCGCCAACCTCGAGGAGGGAGCTGACTTTGCACGTCAAACGATGCTGGAGGAGTACGATATCATCATCAGCCGCGGGGGCACGGCACTGGCAATCGAACAGGTTGCTTCCCTACCGGTGATCCATATTCAAATATCAGGCTACGATATGCTACGCGTCTTTACGCTGATTAAAAACATCGGAAAGAAAGTCGCGCTAGTCGGATTTGCGTCTGTTACACAAGGGGCCGCAACTCTTTGCAATATCCTTGAATACGACATTGAAGTAAAGACCATTGCCAACAGGACGGAAGTGAAGCCACTCCTCGAATCCCTCAAGGAAGCCGGTTATGAATCCATCATAGGAGATGTGGTAACCGTGCAAGCTGCCGAATCCATGGGCCTTCATGGAGTGCTCATCACTTCAGGAAAAGAGGCATTGATCCAAGCAATTGAGGAAGGAAGACGTGCTTTCCAGCTTTCCAAAAAGGTAAGGCATAATTACGATATCTTCCATCAGCTTTTTCATGAATTCCCTTACCCAACTGCCGTAATCGGAAAAGACCTCCTGATTCATGAGCGAAATGCGGCTTACCGTGCGTATCTTGATGACAATGCCTTAACCCAATCAACCATTAAACTCCCACTGGAAGATGTGTTGAGTACAGGAAAGAACCAGTGGTTGAAACTTGAACACGGGAACCAGTTTTTAGTGGTTCAACTTTTCAAACTCACGGATACGAAAGCCGGAATGATGTGCTTTGTCAGAGGAAACCCATCCGACAGGAAGCCGATATCGATCGATATTGGACCGAATGCCTCTCCAATAATTGGAGAAAGCCTCTATTCACGGGATCTGGCTAGACAATTGAAACGACTGAGCTCAATGCCACTCTCCATCATCGGTGATAAAGGAACAGGCAAATCGACGGTGGCAGAAAACATTCACCACCAACGATTTGGGCACGCCGCTCCTCTAATCAGCATCGACGCCGCTTTGCTCGATGAACATGCTTTGAGCGAATTGAAACAAATCCTTTTGCCTATCCAGGCAGGGAGCATTGTGGTTCTAAACCAGGATAAAAGCCAGCACGTGGAAGAATTCACGAGTTTGTTGACATCCTATTCTCATCGTATGCAGGTCATATTTATCCAGGAAGATGCCGGGCAGGATGTAACGATCGAAACGCAAAGTATCCACTTAGCCCCATTATCAAGACGAAAAGAGGACATCCCGGTCTTCGCCCATTATTTCTTAACGGCCTTACATGCTCAAAACGGAAGTGAAACCGTAGGGATAAAGCCTGAAGCCATGACCTTGTTGAAGGAATATGATTGGCCCGGGAATCTCCATGAACTGAAGCAAGCGATCCATGAATTGGCACAGAAAGCCGACGGATATTATATAGAAAAAGCACAAACAGAAATGTTGCTATCATGCAAAAAAACATCGATTCATTCCACATCAGTCGACGGGACACTCAGACAAATCGAAAAAAGGATTATAGAAACGGTTTTGGCTGAGGAAAACGGGAATCAATCCCGCGCTTCGAAGCGTCTGGGCATTAATCGATCTACATTGTGGAGAAAACTGAATGAAGAGAATTGAAGAGCCATCGGGGCTCTTCTTTTTTTGTTTCATTTTGCAACAATAATTATTAAATAAAAATAAATATATTATTAGTGTTGCAAAATTAGATACAAAGTTCTATTATGTAGATTGTAAGCGGTTTACCGAGAGATTATTCACGACATACACATAAGGGGATGTTAAAATGAAGATCAAATCAACCTTAAACCGAATCCCAGGTGGGATGATGGTTGTACCTTTGTTGCTTTCTGCAACAATCAACACCATCGCTCCAGATCTGCTGAGAATCGGGAACTTCACACAGGCATTGTTCGTAGACGGTGCCGGTACGCTTATCGCTTTATTTCTATTATGTACCGGCGCACAGATCAACGTCAGGAATGTAGGGGTCAGTCTTGGAAAAGGAGCAGTGCTGTTATCCGTAAAATGGCTAGTAGGGGCGGCAGTTGGATTGCTAGCCTATATGTTTGCTGGTGAGAATGGACTTTGGATGGGGTTGGCACCTATTGCCGTCATTGCCTCCATGACGAATAGTAACGGTGGACTTTATATGGCGCTTGTTGGCCAATACGGAGATAAAACGGACAGGGCGGCATACTCATTGCTTGCGTTGAATGACGGACCCTTCCTTACAATGGTAGCGCTCTCTATCTTCGGAGCCATGGGCTTTGTGGACGGATTATTCTCTGTCACCGCATTCATTTCGGTCCTGCTTCCCATCATCATCGGAATGATCTTGGGTAACCTCGATGGAGAAATGAGAGATTTCCTTAATACCGGTAGCTCTATGCTGATTCCGTTCTTCGCCTTTGCATTAGGGATGGGAATCAACTTCAAGGCTATTGTCGAAGGCGGATTATCAGGGGTTGCACTCGGGCTCATGACGGTATTCATAACAGGGACTGCAGGGTACTTGGTGTTCAAAGCACTGAAATGGAATCCGATTGCAGGAGCTGCTGAAGGGTCTACTGCGGGTAACGCCGTTGCAACGCCGGCGGCAATAGCAGCCGCCAGTGCAGGATTTGCAGCCAATGTGGAAATCGCGACCGTGCAAGTTGCAGCTTCCGTCGTGACGACAGCTGTCCTCCTCCCACTTTATATAGCGTTCCTAGTGAAACGCCTGGAGAAAAAAGGGGTCCGGTTACCGGAGGACTACTCAACAGATGAAAAAGCAGCATCGTAGAAAATGAGATTCAAATGAGGGATTACACTATGGAAAAATGGATCGCAATCGTAGCGGATGATCTGACGGGGGCAAACGACAGCGGAGTTCAGTTGACGGAAAAAGGGGTACCTACCTCCGTCCTGTTTGACCTTCCGGATCATTCTCAAACGCTTGACCAAGGTATTGTCATTGACACGAACGGACGCGCACTTCTTAGAGAAGAAGCCTATAAAAAAACAAAAGAGGCAGCGCAGTTTATTAAAGAAGCGGGTTATCGGACGATCTATAAAAAAATGGATTCTACTTTACGCGGACATATCGGCACCGAATTAAAGGCCATGAAAGACGTCTTTCAACCGGAATTCGTATTCATATCCCCGGCTTTCCCGGCCCTTCACCGCACAACAAAGGATGGGATCCATTACATCAAAGATCAGCAAGTATCAGACACTGAAATCTCACGGGACCCTAAGCATCCCGTGAAAGAATCTTCCATTCCGACATTGATTGAAAACGAGATTGGAGAAAAAGTCGGCCTACTAAAGAAATCAGCGCTAATAAATAGAGAAACGTTTGAACAAATCGTCAGGTCCTTTCAATCTCAAGGGATATGCTACTTGGTTTGTGATGCGGAAACGGAAGAAGACCTCAAACTGTTCTCCAAATGGATGCTGCAGCTATCATCAAAGGTGATCTGGGCAGGTTCAGCAGGACTGGCAGAGGTATTACCAGACGTACTTCAATTACATTCTATACCGGCAGAACGGACGATCACTCCTTCTGAACAAGTGGTCATCGTATGCGGAAGCCTATCGCTCACCACGCAAAAACAGGTGCGGACAGCTGCTGCCAAAGATGATGTGATCGGGGTAGAAGTAGATACACTGAAAATCTTCTCACCTCTTTGGGTGGAGGCTCAACAAGTCTATCTCAATCAGTGCAAGTCGGCCATTGAAGAGGGTAAGCACGTTGCAATCTTTGTGCCTTCGAACGTTGAAATCAGGGAGAAGGTTAAGCAGGCTGGAGAGTCCCTCGGATTTTCGTCCTATCAAATAGGAGAAGAAATCTCCACCGCACTGGCCGAAATCGTCCGGGCCCTTGCAAACGCCTATCACCACCTAAACAGCTTTGTGTTAACTGGAGGGGATACGGCGAAAGAAACTGCTAAACAATTGGGCGGCAATGGAATAAGGCTGATCAAGCAGCTTGAACCCGGAATCCCGGTGGGTCAGTTAATCGGGGCGTCCAGGCCCTTGACTGTCGTAACAAAAGCAGGGGCATTCGGAGATGATGATTCAATCTACCGAGCTGCCTGTGAATTGAAGGGAGATATCGTATATGAGTAAGAAACCAATCGTCGGCATCACAATGGGGGATGGGGCTGGTGTGGGCCCGGAAATCATCATGAAGAGCCTCCAGCACCAACATCTATATGAACAGGCTCACCCCATCGTCATCGGGGATGCTTCAAGACTGGATAAAGCGAATGAAATCCTTGGCAATAAAGTAAAAATCGTACGCTTGGAGGATACAGACTCATTCGATACAACCGAGCACGGAACCGTTCATTGCCTGGATCTGCACCTGCTGCCTGAGGACCTTCCATTCGGAAAAGTGTCGGCTGAAGCCGGAAACGCAGCTTTTCATTATCTTAAGAAAGCAATCGAATTAGCCAATCAGCAGAAAATCAGTGCGATCTGCACGGCACCATTAAATAAAGAAGCTCTCCATAAAGGAGGGCATCAGTATCCTGGCCATACAGAGATTCTGGCAGAGTTGACAGGTACAGCCGATTTCTCCATGATGCTATCGTCACCTAAATTGAAAGTGATCCATGTGACCACTCATGTCGGCCTGTTGGATGCAATCAATATGATTGAACCGGATCGGGTACTGAGGGTTATCAAACTGGCGCACGACACCCTTTCCAAATCAGGAGTGGCAGCTCCGAAGATCGGTGTGTGCGGAATCAACCCTCATGCTGGCGAAAATGGACTATTCGGTTATGGAGAAGAAGAAGAGAAAATCATTCCCGCAATCGAACGTGCCCAAGGAGACGGGATTAACGTAGAAGGCCCTCTCCCAGCGGACACACTTTTCTTCCGTGCCCAAAGGGGCGACTTCGACATCGTCGTCGCCATGTATCATGACCAGGGCCACGGACCGATCAAAGTTCTCGGATTAGAATCAGGTGTCAACATCACCGTCGGACTCCCGATCATCCGGACAAGCGTTGATCACGGAACGGCGTTTGATATTGCCGGCAAAGGAATCGCCGACGAAGGCAGCATGCTGGAAGCCCTTCATCAGGCAATTGAACTTGCACCTAAGTAAACACCATTGTTGGACCTCGACATTCTCGAGGTCCATTTTATTTACAGAGCAGACAGTTTATTCGCTTCATCACCTGAAGTTCGATACAATAAAAAAATCTGAACCAAAGGAGTGGTACCATGCAATTGATTAAAGGAAAAGTAGCGTTGATCACAGGAGCAGGTCGCGGTATCGGCCGCGCGACGGCGGAAGCTTTCGCCAAAGAAGGGGTCCACGTAGGACTTGTGGGACGCACTATTGAGAACCTCGAGAAAGCAGCAGACGAATTGAAGCAGTATGATGTCAATGTGTCCTTTGCGGCTGCTGACGTAGCAGATCTAGATGGCATCACAAAAGCAGTTGAAACGATCCGAGCTGAACTCGGTCCCATTGATATCCTCGTAAACAATGCAGGAATCTCTAAATTCGGCGGCTTCATGGAGCTCACACCGGATGAATGGACGAACATCATCGATGTCAACGTCAAAGGCGTATACTATACGACACGCGCCGTGCTTCCGGAAATGATCGAGCGCAACACCGGAGATATTATCAATATCTCCTCTACAGCAGGTCAAAAAGGGGCACCGGTCACAAGCGCATACTCTGCTTCCAAAGCGGCCGTCATCGGGTTGAGCGAATCCCTTATGATGGAAGTACGCAAAAAGAATATCCGCGTGACGACCCTGACACCTAGCACCGTGGCTACCGATATGGCAGTGGATCTGAAGCTGACTGACGGAAACCCGGATAAGGTCATGCAAGCAGAAGATATGGCCGACCTCATGGTGGCACAGCTCAAACTCCACCCTCGCGTGGTATTGAAGCATGCCGGACTGTGGTCGAATAACCCATAATCGCACTCCCATAGACAAGCAGGACCCGCCGAGCAAAATGGCGGGTCTTTTTCTATATAACCCCTCAACAACCTTCGATCATCCAACGCTTCCAATAAGAGGATGACCCGTCACAGAAATGTCCACATTCCTTTACAATTGCACTAAAACCCTTAAAACCCCCTCAACATTCCGGTGGTTAAATGAAGCTAAGCTTACATTGGGAGGGAATCAACCATGAAAAAACGCGTGTCCATCGGCCTATCCATCACACTTCTTGCTTCTGGAGCAACCTCTGCGTTCGCTTCCGAACATCATGCTCATCCACATCCGAAACAGATCAAGAACGTCGAGTTCCAATCAATGAACGCACCGACCACCATTGAAGACATGGTCAAAACCTATACGGAAGCTTCCGTTAAAGTAACGTATAAAGATGGCAGCGTGGAAGAAACGCCGCTCAATTATAATCAGCTATTCCTATCTAAAGATAAGATCGTGGATAACAAAGGGGAGATGATTGCCGCCGGCACCCCGATCGATGCAAATGGTAACCCGATCATCGATCGGAGCGTACCCGATCAACCGTCACCTTACGTTTCAGACGCACCGGACTCAAATAGTTTCATCACCATCAATGGCAAATCCTATATCATTTCTCACTATGAATATGATTCCGTAGACAATGCAGGGGAAGAGATCTCCGGCTTACCAGCATCGATGACCTTGACCCAAGTGGAGAAAGACGATAAAACAGGTGAATTGACCGTCAATCATGCAAAGAAAATCGATTTTGCCAACGTGAACGGTCTATGGACACCATGTAATGGCTCCACAACCGAATGGGGAACCCACCTTGGTTCCGAAGAGTATGAGCCTGACGCAAGGGCATTTGAAGAAGATCCTTCATCGGATGCACATAAAGACGTGACAAGCTTCGCTGAGCGCTACTTCGGTGATGCATCGAAAGCCAATCCGTATTTCTATGGATGGATTCCGGAAATTTCCGTAGACGATAACGGTGAAGCCTCGGTCGTGAAGCATTACAGCACGGGTCGCTTCTCTCATGAAATGATGCAGGTCCTTCCTGATAACAAGACCGCCCTCTTCGGAGATGACGGAAACAACACGATGATGTTCATGTATGTCGCAGACAAAGAGAAGGATTTCTCTGCCGGAACGCTGTATGCGGCCAAGTTCAAACAAAAAAGCGGTGAAAATGGCGGCAAGGGCGATCTTCAATGGATCAAGCTCGGCCACTCCACGGATGATGAGGTCAAATCCATCATCGACAAAGGTGTGACGTTCAGCGACATCTTTGAAACATCTGAAGAGCCTAGAGAAGGATTCACAGCCGTGAAGACTGCGGCAAGCAAGAAAGTTGAATACCTGAAAGTGAAACCAGGCATGGAAAAAGCAGCGGCATTCCTTGAGTCCCGCCGTTACGGGGCCATCCTCGGTGCCACCAGCGAGTTCAATAAGATGGAAGGCCTGAGCGTGAACAAGAAGGACAAGAAAGCCTATATGGCCATCTCTTACCAAAACAGTGCCATGCTGAAACAACCGGATGCTGTCCAGGATGACATCCAGCTGCCTCACCTCGAGTCCGGAGTCACGTACCAGCTCAACATGGCTGCCGGTCAAAAAGACCAGTCCAAAGGGAAGATCCACAGTCGCTATGTGCCTGCCAGCATGGAAGGTCTCGTCATCGGTAAAGACCTTGAAAAGGCCGATGCATACGGAAATACGGCGGATCCCGATAAAATCGCCAATCCGGACAACCTGACGTACTCAGAAGATATGAATACCCTCTTCATCGGTGAAGATAGTGACATGCATACGAATAACTTCGTCTGGGCTTACAACGTGAAGACGAAGAAGCTCTCCCGCATCCTATCTGTTCCGGTGGGAGCTGAAGCAACAGGACTGCGTGCCGTCGAAAACATCGAGAACTCCCGCTATTTGCTGAGCAACTACCAGCATCCAGGGGAAAAACTCGGTAAGAAAGACATCACAGCCGTTGATAAAGAAGCACTGGAAAAAGCCATGCGCGACAGCATCGGAATCCAGGAAACAGGTGGCGTCGGCTATGTATCCGGCCTTCCTTCCAATGAAGGACCACAGCATAAGAAACAGTAAACAGAAGAAAATCCGAACGATGATTCAAATCGTTCGGATTTTTTCTCTCTATTACCAATGGTAAGCATGACTCTATCCCGTTACCGACAGCGGTAATGATTCAAGGGTTTGTTGCAAGCAAGCATTCTCAATCATCCCTTGCTAATTTTCAAATTGGCCCGGGACCCTTTCGTTTTGCAGATAAGCGGATTCCCAGATTATACAATCGTATCATTAGAAATCCCATGCCGTGTAATGCTAAAATATAAAGGGTCATCCCGTATAAAACCCTTCGATTTAGGCAAAATCAGAAGATGGGGAGATTTTTTCACCGGAAGTGCCACTTTTCCTTTGACAAATAACCCAATGTATATAATAATGAGTATTGAATTAGAATTATTACAATTAACCAAGGAGGAATTTCGATATGTCATTAATCGGAACTGAAGTTCTACCATTTACTGCACAAGCTTACCACAAAGGTGATTTCGTAGAGGTCACTGAAGAAAACTTCAAAGGTAAATGGAGCGTAGTCTGCTTCTACCCTGCAGATTTCACATTCGTATGCCCTACTGAACTTGGCGACCTACAAGATCAATATGCTACGCTTAAAGATTTAGGCGTTGAAGTATACTCCGTTTCTACAGATACACATTTCACTCATAAAGCATGGCATGACCATTCAGATACAATCAACAAAATCGAGTACGTGATGATTGGTGACCCTTCACAAAAAATCTCACGCAACTTCGACGTATTGGACGAAGAAGAAGGACTTGCTGACCGCGGTACATTCATCATCGATCCAGACGGCGTGATTCAAACAGTTGAAATCAATGCCGGCGGTATCGGACGTGACGCAAGCTCACTCGTAAACAAAATCAAAGCAGCACAATATGTGCGTAAAAACCCAGGTGAAGTTTGCCCGGCTAAATGGGAAGAAGGAAGCGAAACCCTTACACCAGGACTTGACCTAGTAGGTAAAATCTAAGGAGTTCGATTACATGTTGGATGCAAATATCAAAGCACAGCTAGAACAGTATCTTCAAATGTTAGAGAGCGATATTTTGCTCAAGGTGAGTGCTGGAGAAGACAAGGTATCGCAAGACATGCTCTCATTGGTGGATCAGCTTGCGACCATGTCTCCCCGCATCAAAGTGGAGAACACTGAACTGGAACGCACACCAAGCTTCAGCGTCAATCGCATAGGCGAAGATACCGGCATCACATTTGCCGGCGTCCCGCTGGGGCACGAGTTCACTTCATTGGTCCTTGCTTTGCTGCAAGTGAGCGGCAGGGCACCGAAAGTCGATCAAACCGTGATCGACCAGATCAAAAATGTGAAGGGTGAATACCACTTCGAGTCGTATATCAGCCTCACATGCCACAACTGCCCTGATGTCGTACAGGCCCTAAACATCATGAGTCTCCTCAATGACGGAATCTCTCATACGATGATTGACGGCGCTGCGTTCAAAGATGAAGTCGAAAGCAAAGAAATCATGGCGGTCCCGACTGTATTCCTGAATGGTGAAGAGTTCGGAAGCGGTCGTATGACCCTTGAAGAAATGCTGAACAAAATGGGTAGCGGCCCTGATGCAGCTGAATTCGCCGATAAAGATCCATATGATGTCCTCGTAGTCGGTGGCGGTCCCGCTGGTGCAAGTGCTGCGATCTACGCGGCGCGTAAAGGTATTCGCACCGGACTTGTAGCCGAGCGCTTTGGTGGACAGGTGATGGACACCCTCGGCATCGAGAACTTCATCAGCATGACCAAGACGGAAGGTCCGAAACTTGTCGCAAGCCTCGAAGAACACGTGAAGGATTACAACATCGACGTGATGAACCTTCAGCGTGCCAAGGGCCTCGAGAAGAAAGACCTCGTCGAATTGGAACTTGAAAACGGTGCGGTCCTCAAGAGTAAGACCGTCATCCTTTCAACAGGTGCCCGCTGGCGTAACGTCGGCGTCCCTGGCGAAGCAGAATTCAAGAACAAAGGGGTAGCTTACTGCCCTCACTGTGACGGACCATTGTTCGAAGGAAAAGATGTAGCGGTCATCGGCGGAGGAAACTCCGGCGTCGAAGCAGCCATCGACCTTGCAGGGATCGTCAAGCATGTGACCGTCCTTGAATTCATGCCTGAGCTGAAAGCCGATGCTGTACTGCAGGAACGCCTCAACAGCCTTCCAAACGTCACGGTCGTGAAAAACGCCCAGACGAAAGAGATCACGGGTACCGACAAGGTGAACGGGATCACGTACATCGATCGTGCGACAGAAGAAGAGCATCACGTGGAACTTGCCGGCGTATTCGTTCAGATCGGTCTTGTACCGAACACGGAATGGCTCGGTGACTCCCTTGAGAAAACACGCATGGGTGAGATCGTTGTCGATAAGCACGGTGCAACCAGCATGCCTGGTGTCTTCGCTGCCGGAGACTGCACGGACAGTGCCTACAAGCAGATCATCATCTCCATGGGATCAGGTGCGACCGCATCACTTGGTGCGTTTGATTACATGATCCGGAACTAATAACAATAAGAGGCTGGAACAAACGTGTTTTAGTCATAGAAAAACCCGAATTAAATTGCCGACGATCAGGCAAAATAATTCGGGTTTTTCATTTGTTTCATGACCATTACTATTTACTTGTTTCTAGCGGTTGATTGGAGTGCAAGACGAAGACTCTTGCGGGAAGAGTAGCTAATGTGAGACCCCGCAGGCTTGCCGAGTAGGCTCACGGGCTACCCGCGCGCAGTCTTGCACGGAAATCATGAGCGGTATAAAGAACCTATACTGATAGTGTGCGCCAGTTTTTTGTGGATTTTGAAAAGGGAGCTATTTCGCTTCCTTCAACGCTTTCTCCGACACATAGAAGTCTTTTCCGTTATAGACCGTTACCCCATCGAGAGTCTTCGTTTTGGACTTTTTCTTATCCGTCACCGTGACGATGTTCTTGTTCGCAGGCACTTCAATTTTCTTCTTATTCTTCTCGGCCACAAATACCGGATTGTTTTCATCCGTTACATCAATACGGGTTTTGTAGCCTTTTTTCTCAAAGGATTCCCGTGCATTGACGAATAATTTGTCCGTTGTCTTCTCCAGGTTCACACCCATGAAATCAGCCATCTTCTTCGGCAGGTCGGTGTTCTCTACCATTCCGTATGGTCTGGACGGTCCGTAGGCGTACAGGAATACATCCTCACCCGTGTGCCCGCCTGTGGTGAAGCCAAGGTTAGCACGGCTTGCAAGCATTTTGGAAAGATCTCCGTTTAGGTTCTTCGATGCCTTCAGGGCTTCAATCTCTTCCTTCGTGAGGTTATCCAGCCCATAGAGAGCGGCGACCTGCTTCATATTCGAGCGATCGGCTTTGAGCTTACCTGTCGCACCTTCAAGGGTCATGCTCGCCTTTTTCAACGGATCGATATAGGCTGAAACCGGTGTGCTCGGATAGCTTGCGTTCGTATTGACATTCCCCATCGTGATGCCGCTGTTCCCGTGATCGGATACGGCTATGACCATGGTGTTTCCGTCTTTTTTGGCAAATTCCAGCGCTTCATTGACCGCGTCATCGAATGCAAGCACATCCCCGATCATGCCGATTGGATCATTGGCGTGGGCCGCCCAGTCGACTTTGCTTCCTTCTACGAAGAGGAAGAACCCTTCTTTATTCTTGGACAGGGTATCGATCCCTTTCTTCGTCATCTCGGCAAGTGTTGGTTCGTTTTTGCGCGTCTTCTCACGGTCGATATCATACGCCATGGCAGAAGGGGCAAACGCTCCCCAAAGCTTCTCAGAGTTGGACTTCATGAGGTCTTTGCGTGTTTCTACAACGTCATAACCCCTCGAATCAATCACCTTCAGCAGATCTTCGCCATCCTCTCGGCCCTCCGGTGTCAGGGATTCCTTCCCGCCGCCAAGAACGACATCGATTCCTTGATACACCTGCTGTTCGGCAATGTCATTATAGTTGCTGCGATGTGGGGCGTGGGAGGAGAAGCCGGCCGGAGTCGCATGCTGAATTTCGGAGGTAGAGATGATCCCGGTGGACTTCCCATCAAGTTTGGCTGCTTCGAGTACGTTGGCAACAGGCCGTAATTGGTCTTCCTCTTTGATCTGTTCCACTCCCGGAGAACTGACCACTTTAGGCAGAAGGCCCACGACCTTATCATTGCTTTTATTCCCTGTTGCAAGAGCGGTGGCTGCGGGTGCTGAATCCGTAATCGCCGACTCTGCTGAATAGGTACGGACGCCGCCTATGGAAATCTCATCCATAGCCAAGTCCTCACCCTTGTACCAACGGGCGAGTGATGTTGCCCCGGCACTTGTCCCATCCATGACCATCATGATCACGTTGGTCGGTTCCTTTTTCTTGTCCTTAGCTTCCACCTCTGTTTTCACTGACCCTGCAAAGCCCAGTGATGAAAAGGCCAGAGCTGCGGCCAATGATAGGCCGGTCACCTTTTTCGATCCCATTCGTCCCATTCCAATCTCCTCCTCTATGATCCATCTTCACATTTATACTAGAAGGCATATGTAAAATGGGACAAGTGATAATGTAATTATTTTGTAAATGTGTTTGGTTGCCCAATTGGTCCGCTTATTACCTATGGCACAGATGCAGGCACTTCATTTCATAAAACAGCCCCGCACGCACGTGTACGGGGCTGTTTTTATGATGAAAGTGAAGCTTTCTGCCTGATCCGATAGACTGCAAACAGGATGACGAACCATATCGGTGTCAACAAGAGAGCAGGCCTTGTCTCATCGGCAAACAACATGATGACGAGTATCGCAGCGAATAGTGCCAACACAAGATAATTCACCAGCGGGGTGAACGGTGCTTTGAAGCTCGACTTCTCATGGAGATCAGGACGCTTCCTTCGGTACAAAATATGACAAACGAGAATGATGCCCCACACCCAGATGAAGCAGATGGCACTGATCGTCGTGACGATCCCAAAGGCCTGATCCGGGATGAGCTTGCTGAGCAACGCACCTACCGATACCACCACAGTGGAGACCAATAGCGCATGACTGGGGACATGGTTCCGGTTTAATCTTCCCAATCGGGCCGGCGCCTGTTTTCCCTTACTAAGATTGAAAAGGATCCGGCTCGTAGAGAACATCCCGCTGTTGCAGGCGGAAGCCGCCGATGTGAGAACCACGAAGTTGATGATCCCGGCGGCCAAGGGAACCCCGATCAGACCGAATGTCTTCACAAACGGGCTCTCTGTCGCCGTCAGCTCCATCCAGGGATTGATGCACAGCAGGATGATGATGGCACCTACGTAAAAGAAGAGGATCCTCAGGGGAATCTTATTGATGGCAGACGGAATATTCTTCTGCGGATTGGACGTTTCCGCCGCCGATACCCCGATAAGTTCCACACCGACATAGGCAAAGATCACCATCTGAAGGGAGAGAAGGAAACCACTCATCCCATTGGGGAAGAAACCGCCATTCTCCCATAAGTTCGTCACGGTCACCGGTCCAGCATCCGTATTGAACCCGATGACAAGCAGGACCACGCCCACTGCAATGAGGGCAAGGATCGTAATGACCTTGATCAGGGCGAACCAAAATTCCAGTTCACCGAACAGCTTGACCGTCAGAAGATTGAACCCAAGGAGAATAACAAGACAGATAAGGGCCGGGATCCACTGGGGGATGTCAAACCAATAGTTTACGTATACGCCGACGGCGATCACATCGGCCATTGCCGTCATGATCCAGCAAAACCAATACGTCCAGCCCGTGACAAACGAAGCCCAGGACCCAAGATAGTCCTCCGCTATATCGGTGATGGATTGATACCCTGCTTTCGAAAGCAATAGCTCACCGAGTGCCCTCATGACGAAAAACAGGGCAATCCCAACGAGTAAATACGCAAAGATGATGGAAGGACCCGCCGACTGAATCGCCTTACCGGAACCCAGGAAAAGCCCGGTTCCGATCGTACCCCCGATCGCGATCAGCTGTACATGGCGATTGGAAAGATCCCTCTTTAACTCTTGTTGTGCCAAAACAAACTCCTCCTCAACATGTTCCACGTGAAACGAAAATAAAAAAAAGAGATTGGAAGCATCCAATCTCTCAGTCGAAAAGAATATCAAATATAGATTTCCCCTCGTTCGGAAAATCCATACCCGGTACCCTTCTGTCCTTTTGCCTGAGATTGTGAACCCTTCGGCGCCGCTTGAATAGCGGTCTCTCCAGAAGCTGCTCCTGCTGTAGTGTGACCCACAGCGATCGTAGCTTGATATTATTATGTTTGAATAGTTATATATTGTAGACCCGTTGAATGGATTTGTCAAAGGAAGTTCCTCCTTGTGCAGAAGCCACGCAGCTGTTTCCTCCAGATGCTGTCGGTCACTTGGTTGAGCTCTCCAGATCGACCAAATCTTTTTTTATTTATAGTATTGACAGTGATAATCATTCTCATTATTATAAAGCTTAGAAATGCACTCATACCATACGGGGGAATACATATGTTGGATTCGCTTTTTCTTTCATTTCGTGAAGGCCTGGAAGCGGCCTTGATCATCGGCATTATTTTGGCAACGCTCTCACAGCTGAACCGGAAGCATCTTGCCAAGGTTGTCGGATTCGGTACCATTGCAGGCGTGATCGGCAGTTTGATCCTGGGCTGGGGTCTATTCACGTTTGCACAAAGCATCTCCCATGAAGCAGAAGAAATCATGGAGGCCGTCATGCGGATCGCGGCAGCAGGCTTGATTGCCTACTTCATCCTTTGGCTCCACCGCAATCAGCAGGTTGCAGGCAAAATCAAAGGGCAAACGGAGAAGTCTTCTACTTCCAAAATCGGTTTATTCTTATTGGCCTTCCTTTCCGTCATCCGCGAAGGCATGGAGCTCATGGTATTCAACATGACCAAGATCTCAGAAAGCGCCGGTACCGTGGCTCTCGGTAGCATCATCGGAATCGTAGCGGCTGCACTCGTTGCATTCGTGATCTTCAAGACGACGATCAAGCTTAACCTCTCCCTGATCTTCAAAGCATTGGGGCTCATCCTCGTCTTCCTTGGCGGAGAAATGTTTGCAGAAGGCATCGTGGAGCTCTTGGAGACTCACTCTGAAGCAATGGAGATCCTATTCTTGGCCGTCTTCATCGTTCCGGCATTGTTTATCCTCCTGAAGGATGATGTGGCGAGATTCAGACGAACGGCATAACAAAAAGAATCCCATCTCAATCGAGATGGGATCTTTTTATTACTAGACGATCAGTATTCCAACAGAGATCAAGATGGAGCAAGCCCCCATGATGAATGTACCCTGGGTGATCCGCGTGGAAAGATTGGATTTGAATGCCTGGAAATCATGATCTTTCTGGATCAGGTCATCAGCCCGCTCCATGGATCGCGACCGCCTGATCATCCGCTCGCCGATGATCTTAAATCCCTCCACGATAGGCGAGAGGAACCCTGTCTTCAAGATCATCGCACTGACACCCAGGATCAAAAGGCAGAGACCGATCAGAAAGGCAGAGTCGGCTAAATCAGCCCTGGATCCCAGCTTTAATCCGATAGCAGCCACCCATCCTGAAACGGTGACCATCGCAAGCCCCATCTTCCATTTCATCAAGAATCTCCCCTTCCCATCCTTACGCTCTCCATCCACATCAGGATCAGAGAACAGGCGTTGTTATTCTGATACTTTCTCCGCCCACTTCAAGTACGGATAACGGTTGACCGGATACACGATGTCCTTGAAGTTCTGTGCGGTCATATAGTTATTCGTATAGTGATAGATCGGGTTGAACGGCAGGTCTTCCATGAGTACTTCTTCTGCCTGATGAAGGAGGTCGTAGCGTTTCGCTGTATCCTGCTCCACTTTGGCGTCTGCCATCAGTTTGTCGTACTTATCGTTGACCCAGTTGGTACGGTTGTTCGGGCTATCCCCGAGGTAGTAGTCAAGGATGACGACCGGATCCACCAGGACCCCGATCCACCCCATACGGGCCATCTGGAAGTTCTTCTGCTGGGTCGTATCTAGATAGGTCTTCCATTCCTGATTGGAAAGCTTTATATCAACGCCAAGGTTCTTCTTGTACATGGACTGGACGGCTTCTGCGATCTTCTTGTGGTTCTCGGATGTGTTATACGTGAGGGTCACAGCCGGCAGCTCGCTCCAGCCTTCCTCTTTCATGCCCTCTTCCAGGAGCTTTTTCGCTTCTTCGACATTCGATTCGAAATAGGCTCCTCCCTGCTCACGGAAGTCGCCATCGCCTGTATCAACGCCGCCCGGTACAAAGGCATAAGCAGGTGTTTCACCAGCTTTTGTGACGTTTTTCGTGAGGGACTCGCGGTCGACGGCAAGGGTGAAGGCACGACGGATCTTTTCATTGGTGAACGGTTCCTTGTCCACATTGAACATATACATATACGTTCCGAAGTATGGTACTTCACTATATTCCTTGGAATCTTTCTCCTGGGCTACCACATCAGACGGAAGGGTCTGGATCAAGTCCAATTCCTTTGTTTTGAACATCTGATAATAGGTTGTAGCGTCATTGACCATTTTGTAGGTTACTTTATCAAGATTAACGACTTTGTTATCCCAGTATTCCTTGTTCTTCTCAATGACCACTTTACTGTCATGCTTCCAGTTCGTGAGCTTGAACGGTCCGTTGCTCACATACGTGTCTGCTCCGGCCGCCCAGTTTTTATTTTCTTCGACGGTATCCTTCTTCACAGGATAGAACGTCCACATGGTCAATAGTTCATCGAAATAGCTGAGGGGAGCTTCGAGATCCACAACAAGCGTTTTTTCGTCTTTCGCTGTTACGCCGACATCTTCCACTTTCCCTTTGCCTTTGTTATAATCCTCGGCACCTTTCAGGTAATAAAGGTAGAAAGCGAACGAACTTCCCGTATCAGGGTTCAGCACGCGTTTCCATGCATATTCGAAATCTTCTGCCGTGACGTTGCTGCCGTCAGACCATTTTGCATCGTCCCGGATCGTGAAAGTATAGGTTTTCCCGTCTTCTGATACATCGGCTTTACTTGCCGTTCCTAGGACCGGTTTCCCTTCTTTGTCCTTCGTATACAGTCCTTCGAATACATGGTCCATCACCCAGCCGGATGTGGTATCGGTGGCAAGGGCCGGGTCGAGATCAGGCGGCTCACTCATGGCATTGACCGTCATTTCCTGTGCGACCTTTCCGTCGGTTCCGCTTCCTGACTCCTTGCTGCTGCAACCCGCGGCCACAAGGGCGAGGGATGTGACCAAAAGCAAACTCTGTGTCCATTTTTTCATCGGGGTTCCTCCTTCAACAATTTAATATAGATGACACGCTGTCCAGTGATTCTCTTCGACTTCCTTCCACTCCGGTACCTGCGACGCGCAAATCTCCGTCGCATGGGGGCAGCGGGTCCTGAACCGGCAGCCGCTCGGCGGGTTCACCGGGCTCGGGGGATCCCCTTCAATGACGATCTTCTCTCTTTTGGCTGCAGTTGGATTCGCAACAGGGATGGCTGAAAGCAGAGCCTTCGTATAGGGGTGAAGAGGGTTGCGAAACAGTTCGTCACTGTCTGCCAGCTCCATCATCCGTCCGAGATACATGACTCCGATACGGTCGCTGATATGCTTCACCATGCCGAGATCATGGGCGATGAAGAGATAGGTGAGCTCCTCTTCCTGCTTCAGATCCTCCAAGAGATTGATCACCTGGGCCTGGATGGAGACATCAAGGGCGGAAATCGGTTCATCGGCGACGATGAATTTCGGTTCCACCGCCAGGGCGCGGGCAATGCCGATCCGCTGACGCTGTCCACCGCTGAATTCATGAGGGTATCTCTTGGCATGCTCCGGCTTCAAACCGACTTTTTCAAGCAGCTCATATACCCTTTCCTGACGGGCTTTTCCCCTTGCCAATCGATGGGCATCAATCCCCTCAGCAATGATATCCCCTACCCTCATGCGGGGATTCAGGGAGGCGTGGGGATCCTGAAAGATCACCTGGATCTCCCGGTTCGCCCGCTTCTTCTCTTTCTTATCGAGCTTGGTCATATCACGACCGTTATAATGAATCGTTCCTGACGTCGGCCCCTCAAGACCGACGATCGTCTTCCCGAGGGTGGACTTGCCGCTTCCACTTTCCCCGACGAGTCCGAACGTTTCACCTTTCTTGATCTGGATGGAGATGTCATCGACCGATTTGACGACGGCTCCCTTTCCGATCGGATAATGCTTCTTCAGCTTGTCTACTTCTATGATGTGGGTCATCACTCTTCCCTCCCTGCGCTGACAAGTTCCGTAAGTGCCGGGGTCCTCGGGTCGTTCAGCCAGCACTTCGCTTCATGGCCTTCCCCGATGGCAAAGGCAGGTGGCATCTCCTCGACACATACCTCCATGGCATACTTGCAGCGGGGAGCAAACGGACATCCCTTCGGCGGGGAGAAAAGGTCAGGCGGTGTGCCTTCAATGGGGACAAGCCGCTCCTTTTCTGCCGCCTCAATATCCGGGATCGACTCCAGCAGCCCCCATGTGTATGGATGCTTCGGACGATGGAACAGCTCTTCGACAGTGGCCGTCTCCACGATCAATCCGCCGTACATGACAGCTACCCGCTCGGCCGTTTCGGCCACGACGCCGAGGTCATGGGTGATGAGGATGATCGATGTCCCCATCTCATCCTTCAGTCCCTTCATGAGATCAAGGACCTGGGCCTGGATGGTCACATCAAGGGCCGTGGTCGGTTCATCGGCAATCAGGATTTCAGGATGACACGCAAGGGCGATGGCAATCATGATCCTTTGCCTCATCCCGCCGCTGAATTCGTGGGGATACTGTTCGTATCGTTCTGCAGGATTCGGGATGCCTACCTTCCTGATCATCTCGACAGCCCGCTTCCTCGCTTCATCACGTTTGACGCTCTGATGGGTGATGATGCTTTCCTCGATTTGCTTTCCGACCTTCATCGTCGGATTCAGGGACGTCATGGGATCCTGGAAGACCATGCTGATCCGGGATCCTTTGACCTTCTGCATCTCCCGTTTGGAAAGCTTCAGGAGGTCCCTCCCGTCAAACAACACTTCCCCTTGCTTGATCCGTCCCGGAGGAGTTGGGATGAGCCCCATGACAGCTTGTACCGTTACACTCTTCCCGCTTCCACTCTCCCCGACGATGGCGAGGATCTCTCCTTTATTCACATGGAAGGATACGTCCCGTACTGCCTGGACCTCGCCTCCGTATGTTTTAAAACCGACTTCCAGATGGTTGACTTCAAGTAGACGTTCCATCCTGTTCACCTCCTTATTTATTCGATTTAGGGTCAAGTGCGTCCTGAAGACCGTCGCCAAATGCATTGAATGCGAACATGGTGAGGGAAATCATCAAGCCAGGGAAGAATAGACGCCACCACTGACCGCTGAGGATGACACCAAGTGAATCGTTTGCCATTGTCCCCCAGCTTGCGAAAGGAGCCTGGACACCGAGTCCTAGGAAGCTCAGGAACGATTCGGCAAAAATGGCCTGCGGGATCGTGAACGTCAAGTTGACAATGATGATACCGGCTGTGTTCGGGATCAGATGCCGCCAGATGATCTTTGAATGGGAGGTCCCGAGCTTTTCTGCCGCGAGTACATACTCCTGTGACTTCAGCTGAAGGATCTGTCCTCGGATGATCCTCGCCATCCCTACCCAGCCCGTGACGGAAAGGGCGATGATGATGGACGTGATGCCCGGTTCCATGATGACCATGAGGAGAATGACGATAAGCAGGTAAGGAATGCCGTACAGGATTTCCACTATGCGCATCAAGATGCTGTCGATGCGGTCACCGACCTTGCCTCGGCCTGCCATGTAACCGGAGATCCCTCCGATGGTCACCCCGAGGATGATATCGATCGCAGCGGCAATCAGCCCGATCGTAAGGGAGACACGTGCCCCGTACCAGGTTCGAGACCACACATCCCGTCCAAGGTCGTCCGTACCGAACCAGTGATCACCGTTCGGAGCGATATTCGTTTTCTCAAGATCCTGTCCTGCTGGGTCATACGGTACAAGATGGGGCCCGAAGATACCTAATAGAATGATGACGAATAGAAGCGATAGCCCCAATATGGACATCTTGTTCTTGATCACATTCAGGAGCATTTCCTTCCACACGCTCATGCTCGGGCGCTCGGCTGCTTCCTGTTCTGTTTTGTTGGATAATGGACGGAATAGGGAGTCGTCGACTCGTTTGGCTTCCATGTTACTCCCCTCCACTCGTAAGTTTTATTCTCGGATCAATGAAACGGTAAGAAATGTCGATCAAGAACAGGGTGACCACTAAAAGGGTGCTGAAGAAGATCGTCGTCCCCATGATGACGGGATAATCCCTGTTGAAGATGCTGTCAACGAAGTAGCGGCCGATCCCCGGTATGGCAAAGATCTTCTCGATGACGAAGGTACCGGTGATCAAGGCGACAAATAGCGGTCCAATGAAGGAAATCACGGGAAGGATGGCATTCCGGATCCCGTGCCGGACGACAAGCTTGGTCGTCGATAACCCTTTGGCATCGGCGGTCCGGATGTAGTTCTGGTTCAGCACCTCGAGCATGCTCGATCTCATGAACCGTGCGATGACGGCGAGTGGCGTCGCAGCCAGTGCCAGTGACGGAAGGATGGAGTGCTGCCAGGTCCCCCAGGAAGCGACGGGAAGAATGCCCCACTCTACTGCGAAATATTTGATCAGCAGAGGGGCGAGAATGAAGCTTGGAACCGAGATCCCGATGATGGCGATGAACATGGACAGATAATCCAGGGCCCGGTTATGGTGGAGCGCCGCAACGATCCCGAGCAGCAGACCGAACGCCAAGGCGATGACAAGCGCCTGCAGTCCAAGGAGGGCCGATGCCGGTGCTCCTTCAGCAATGATCATATTGACCGAACGCGTCTCCGACTGGATGGAGATGCCGAGGTCAAAGGTGGCCAAGTCCTTCATATATAGAAGATACTGGGCGGCAATCGGTTCATCGAGATTGTATTTCGCCCTGATATTCTGCAGCACTTCAGGCGGCAGGACATCGGCATCCGAAGCAAACGGATCCCCCGGGATCATCTTCATGATCAGGAACGTCAGGCTGGCAATGACCCAGATGGTCATCAGCATGGTGAACAATCGTTTAACTATGTACATCCACTCACCTCCAAGGTTTTTTTGTTCTGTGTCAGGCGTTCACACTTCCGAGTACACCATTGGTCGCCGACATGGCGATGATCACGCAGCCCCACATATGCTTGTAGGCCGTGACCATGTCATCACAGTTGAAGCGGATGCTCCTCGGCCCGGTCAGTTCCACTGTCGGAAGCGTCGTGGTCATCATCGCCTGCTGTGATCCCTTCAGCTCAAGCTCAAAGGTGACGGGACCTTCCACTTGCAGTGGTACGGCCTGTTTGGCTTCTTTCACGGCTTCTTCCGCTTTTTCCCGGATTTCCTTCCGTGCCACTTCAGGATGGAGAAGCTCGGCTGCGAAACGGTCAACCGCTCGCTTCGTGACGGCTGCTTTCACCGAAGGCAGCGTCTCCTGCACTTCTGCGACGTACGCATCGTCACCCGAGATGAAGATGGCCGGCACGCCGAAGCTTCCTGCCACGAGAGAATTCATCTCTGTTTCCCCCACAACCTGTCCATTGATCTTCATTTCGTTTACACAAATGCCGGCAAGTGTATGACTGATGACCGCCCGTTCCGATCCCGCTTCACGACCGTGATGGCCGACGAACATGATCCCGTCGAAGCTTTCATCCAGTCCCTCGAGCTGACACATGACCCGGTTGTTGCCGGATACGAGGGTGGCGCGGGGATCCAGTTCTTCAATCAATAGATTCGACATATTCCCGTGCCCATCGGCGACGACAACGGCCGTTGCCCCGCCGTTATATGCTCCTTCAATGGCCGCGTTCACATCGGCGGTCATCAAGTGCCGGAAGCGCTGATATTCGGAAGGTGTCTTCAGCTGTTGATTGGTTGCCACTCCTGATATCCCTTCCATGTCTGCAGAGATAAAGATTTTCATAGGAGACCCTCATTTCGTTTTTTATAAGTATTCAAACGTATTCTTGTAGTTTTCGAGCTGGATGATGGTGTTATAGGAAATCACCCCTTCGATCTTATCCATCTTGAAGATGAAGTCCCTGATGTCTTCCTGATTCTGGACGTTGATCTGGATCAGGAGGGGATACTCCCCGGAAGTGATCGTGATATAGCGTACCTCCCTGATCTGGCTGAGGGAGGTTTTCACCTTCTCGATCATCCCTTGTCCCACCTTCAGCTGTATAATCGCGCCCGCCTTTAACCCCAAGGCGATCGGATTGACGACACCAACGACTTCAATGATTTCGTTTTGCACAAGATTTTTATACCTGAGCCGGATGGTCTTTTCTGTTACTTCCAGTTCATTTGCTATTTCAGAAAAAGGAATTCTCCCATCCCTCGATAGCATTTTGATAATCCCACGGTCTAATTCATCGATCTGATAGTCCACTTGCTTCCCTACTCCCCGAACGTATTTCTCAAACTTTTTACCCATTTCAGTACATATTGTGTAGTTGACGAACATTTACAATACTAATTTTTTGAATTAATATCGTTATAAGGAAATTTTGAGTATAGAGGGTATTATATAAAATAAATTTTCAGAAATCAATGATAATTCTGGATAATAGGAGGGAATTTATTTCATGATAGCTTTAACGAATGTGACAGGGGTAGACGGGACAGGAAGGGAACTGAAGGATTCCATCATTCTGATTAAAGAGGGAAAATTCGTATCGGTGGATGCGGATGCCGTCCCGGCAGGATATGAAGTGATTGATGCCGCAGGCAAGTATTTCACACCGGGGCTGATTGACGTGCACACCCATCTCGGGGTCCATGAAGAGGGCATTGGGAAAGAAGGACAGGATTTCAACGAAACGAGCTCCGCTACCACCCCGGGCGTCAGGGCGATTGACGGGATCAACCCTAAGGACCGCGGATTTGAAGATGCAAGACGGGCAGGCGTCACGACGGTTCAGGTTATGCCGGGAAGCGCCAATGTAATCGGCGGGGAAATGTGCGTACTGAAGACCGTGGGGGACATCGTCGATGAGATGGTGATCCGGAATCCATCCGGTCTGAAAGCAGCCACTGGAGAAAACCCGAAGCGATTCCACGGGGAAAAGGGGCGGATGCCCACGACGCGAATGGGCGTGGCAGGCCTCCTACGGAAGAAATTCATTGAGGCAGAAAACTATAAGAGGAAATTATCATTAGGGGAAACCGGGCGCGATGCCGAGCTCGAACCTATCGTCAAAGTGCTGGATAAAGAGATCCCACTGCGCGTCCACGCACATCGCGCCGATGATATCGTGACGGTGCTGCGCCTGAAAAGGGAGTTCGGCTTCGATGTGACAATCGAGCACTGTACGGAAGGTCACCAGATCGCTCCGTTCATCGCGAAGCACGATGTTCGCGTGTCGGTTGGGCCAACCATGACGCCGCGTTCAAAAGTAGAGCTCTCCGATAAGGGATGGAACACCCTCCTTGCCCTTGCCGAAGCGGATGTACCGTTCTCGATTACGACCGATCACCCTGTGATTGCCATCGAGCACCTCATGACGAGCGTGATCCTGGCGGTGAAATACGGACTGACAGAAGCACAGGCCATGAAGGCCATCACATCCGATGCCGCCAAGCATCTCGGCGTAGATGACCGGGTAGGGACCGTGGAAGTCGGCAAGGATGCGGATTTTGTGCTCTGGAACGGGACGCCTTTCGACCTCAGGAACCAAGTGGAATACACCTATATCAACGGAGTACGGGTTTTCGGTGAGTGACCGTGCCCATCATTAAAAGGAGGACACCAAGATGACCAAAGGACTTTCATCCAGGGATCTACTCGACTTTTCATTCATTTCAGACCCACAGATTTCACCCGATGGGAAACGGGCCCTATTTGTCAAAAGAACCGTGCTCAATGACGAACGTTACCGGTCCAATCTGTATCATATCAACCTCGTGACCGGAGAGATTTCTCCCTTCACGCACGGAGATGCTTCCGATACGCAGCCGAGGTGGTCACCCGATGGGAAAAGCATCGTATTCGTGTCGGACCGGTCAGGTAAACGTCAGCTTTGGCGCATCGCGGCGGACGGAGGAGAAGCAAGAGAGGTTACCTCATTCAAACATGGCGCCTCCCAGCCAGTCTGGTCGCCTGATGGAATGAAGATCATCGTCACGGCCCCCTTACGAGAGGGAGAAGGATTGGAGAAAGTGGAAGAAAGCAAAGAAGAATCAGCGCTCAAGCCCTTTATCACAACAAGCATGCAATATAAGTCCGATGCCGAAGGATTTTCCGATGGCACCTATCGCCAGCTTGTCCTTTTAGACCTTGAAACGAGGAAGGAAACCGTGCTGACGAGCGGACCGTATAACCATGGAATACCTGCCTTCTCACCGGATGGATCAACAGTAGCATACTGCGCCAACCGCTCTGCCGATCCTGAGAGGACTTTCTTCTCTGACGTCTACGAGCTCGACTTGGAAACCCTGAAGGCGGAAATCCTCACCAGCGGGGACCTTCGTTTGCGTTTGCCGAACTATTCCCCGGACGGCGAAACCTTGTCCGTCCTCGGAGATGACATGGCATATGCAGGTTCAACGCTCACAAGGGTTTGGACGCTTGATCGAAAGACAAGGGAATTGACCTGTCTTACTGAGGACTGGGACGTGGAATGCAGCGACGTGGCCATCAATGATATGGGGACGGGAACGGCCGGCGGCGCGGTATGGTCAAAGGATGGCCAATCGCTGTACTTCGCTGCGAGCGACCGCGGTGCCACCAACCTTTACCGCATCACTTTGGAGCGTGAGATCACCACGATCATCGATGGGAAGCGGCAGGTGTATGGGTTCAGCACGGACACCGCCCAGGACAATATTCTGTTTGCCGTCAGCCAATATGATATTCCGGGAGATCTATTTATCTTGGATTCTACTGGTGAGAAGAGACTCTCGTGGGAAAACGAGGATGCCTTGAAGGAGATCGAGCTCTCCGTTCCTGAAGAATTCCCGATTCAGGCAGAGGACGGAACGGTTCTTCAAGGATGGATCATGAAGCCTGTTGGCACCAATGAAACATCCCACCCCCTTGTCGTGGAAATCCACGGTGGTCCCCATGCCATGTACAGCTACGGATTCATGCACGAGTTTCAGGTGCTTGCATCCAAGGGGTACGGCGTCCTTTATACAAATCCGAGGGGGAGTCACGGGTACGGTCAGACCTTCGTGGATGCCGTCCGGGGCCGGTACGGGGGAATCGACTATGAAGACATCATGACGACACTGGACCAGGCGCTAGAGACGTTCGCCTGGATCGACCCGGATCGCCTCGGTGTCACCGGCGGAAGCTACGGCGGGTTCATGACAAACTGGATCGTAGGGCAGACCGACCGCTTCAAGGCAGCCGCCACCCAGCGCTCGATCAGCAACTGGATCTCCTTCTTCGGCGTCAGCGATATCGGTTATTACTTCACGGAATGGGAGCATAAGACGACCATACTCGAGGATCCCGATGAGCTGTGGCGAATCTCCCCCTTGCGCTATGTGAAGAACGTAGACACACCGCTCCTGATCCTTCATAGCGAGAACGACCTTCGCTGTCCTGTCGAGCAGGCGGAACAGCTGTATATCGCACTGAAGCAACTGAAGAAGGAAACGCGTTTCGTCCGGTTCCCAGAATCCAATCACGAGCTGTCACGAAGCGGAAAACCGGGTCTGAGGCTCATCCGCCTCGATGAAATCACCGACTGGTTCGATCAGTATCTAAGATAAAGGAGAGATGCGAGATGAACGTCTTACTCACTGGATTCGAAGCCTTCCTCGGCATGGAATCCAACCCGACTGAAATCATCGTCCGTGAGCTCGACGGATCGACCGTGGCCGGGAACACCATCATCGGAAAAGTACTTCCCGTCGACTTCACCCAGTCGGCGGGCATCCTCCTCGACGCCATCAAGGAGCATGAACCTGACGTTGTCCTGTCCCTCGGACTTGCTGCAGGAAGGAACCGCATCACCCCAGAGAGGATCGCCATCAACTGCAAAGACGGGGAACCCGACAATGCAGGAAACCGATATGATGGACAAAAAATCATCGAAGATGCTCCCGATGCGTATTTCTCGACCCTGCCCATCAAGGAATTTGAAATGGAGCTTCGCAGGCAATCACTACCCGCCGGCATCTCCAATACGGCCGGGACCTATCTGTGCAACCAGATCATGTACGCCGCCAGGCATCATATCGAAACACATCAGCTGAAGATCCGCTCAGGATTCGTCCATATCCCGGCGCATCACGGACTGGCTTTGGATAATAGTAAGCTTCCATCTTGGTCTGTAGGGGATTTAGTAGAGAGTGTGCGGGTGATGGTCGGTATTTTGTAAAATTCGTTAAACGTAAAGAGCGGGATGCTTATATGCTCCCGCTCTTTTTTATCTCATTCGTTCTTTTTTCGGCCGGCCAAAACCTGAATACATACTCTTCAATTGTTCCGGATTTTGGAGGATATACATGTATCGGTGCAGGTATGTAGCTATGTACGCCATGATCAGGATCAGTACAGAGTAGGCGGCAACCAGTACCATCATCTTAAAGGACTTTGACACGGTTAAAGAGAGCAGGAATTGAGCCACGATATATCCGATACTTGACGCAGTAATGATCGGGGACAGATTGAGGCCTGAAGGATTCTCATCCAACCTGTCATAGGTCCCGGAATACAACATCCGGTAATTGAAGATTTGAAAAAATACGAGGGCAGCAACAAGAAGAACGGCACTGATCACAGCATAAAGCGGCCCCTCCACTCCTACATTCACATACATTAATTTTTGGGTAACGATGAAATATAGGTAAGCTACGGTGACACCTAACACACCCATGTATAAGAAATAGGATCTTTCAAACTTAAAGGGTGCCACGAGGTAGACGATCCCCCACATATTCATGAGTATGACTGGGATCATGCCCGCCCAGAAGAATCCTCTATGAAAAGGGTCACTAAGGAGAGGGAGCACCCCGAGAAAGTCCATGAATATTAGTAAGAATACAACTACATTCTGCCGATTTTCCGTAGGGAATTGCATATGAGTCAGGTAAAAGTTGGGTAAATCTTTCTCTTGTTTTTTCGGTTTATTCACTCCAGGGTCACCTCTTATTTTGATAATGTTGTATGAAACAAATACGGATTTCCAATTTTTTAACATCTTTATCATGATTGTATCGTTTTTGGCTTCTTTTTACCAAACGTTATTCCTCTTCCAAAACTCATAATCTACTCATAAAAAAGAAGCATAGAATCCTATGCTCCTCACTTCAACCCCTGCGGAAACGTAAACACATTAAACGGGTCATACTTACGATTGATCCGTTTGAGCGCAGGGGCGTTCCCTCCAAAATACTCCCTTTCATAGTTCGGTAGATTGCTGATGGGGAAATTAACAAACGATCCTCTGGTAATGGGTTTGATGGATTGGAAACGTTCCTGGACCCATTCGCGATTGACCTTGGCAGCACAGTCGTCCGTCCAGACGGATTGTATGCCGAGGATATAGCGGGCGTCACGGAAGAAGAAGGCGGTGTCCCGTTTTCCTACGCTTTCAATGGCTCCGCCCATGGCATAGAACGAAACGGCGGCGTAGACGGACCCTTCTGCGGGATGCTGGACAAGATCGGCGATTTTTGAGAGTTCCTTCCCTGAGTAGGTCCTCTGTACGAATCGACCTGTGGATTTGAATTTCTCTGATGGAGGATAGGTCGCCTCCACCTTCTTCACCGCTTCCAGGAAAGAGGATTCTTCCAGCTCTTCACGGTATCCTTCCACCGCGCTGAACGGTTGGAGGAGTGCGCTCGCTTCTGCCGGTGTCCCGTAAAAGAACCCCCGCGCAAATATGCCGAGTCCTTCCCCTTCGGCGTTGTAGAAGCTTGCTACGACGGTCATACGGGGATCGAGGTCCGGCAGCCACTTCTGCCAGATATCCATGACGTTTGCCTGTTTGTCCTTCGTGGTGCCGACATAGAAAAACTGAACCAATGTAACGGTTGGATTGTTCGGTTCCGGCAGCTGAAACGTCATTCCTACCACGACGCCGAAGTTCCCGCTCCCTGCACCACGGCATGCCCAGAACAGGTCGGCATTCGTGTCCTTATTCGCCTTGATCAGCTTCCCCTGATCGTTAACCAGTTCCAATTCAACTAAGCTATCGCACCCGAGTCCGAGAAGCCTGCTCGAGTATCCCCAGCCTCCCCCGAGGGTGAATCCCGACACCCCCACCGTCGGGCATGTCCCACCGGGAAACGCATAACCGTTGGACCCGACAAAATCATACACCGCTGTGTTTTTTGCACCGGCCTCCATCCTGAGGAGATTCTTCTCACGATCAAGCTCGAGCCTGTTCAGACGGCTGATATCGATGACGAGGACGCAGTTCCCGGTGGAATATCCCTCATAGTGATGCCCGCCCGACCGGATACGGATCGGCACACACCGCTTCCTTGCCCAGCGCACCGCGTTTGCTACATCCTGATTGTCCCCGCAGTAGACGATGACAAGGGGAAATTTATTGATTGCCCGGTTCCACTCCTGGCGGGATTCTTCATATTCCGGCGTTTTCGGGGTCACGATCTCACCCGTCAGTCCTTCAAAAAACCACGATTCTAACTTCATACCTTTCACCTCTATGAATACTTACATCTATTAGTATCGTATTCACGGTTGATAGAAAGGTGCGCAGGAGAACAATTTAAATTCCTATTTTTACCTTTATTCACTTTGCATTTGATATACTGAAGAAAACCGAAAAGAGGAACTGGACTATGACTGATGCAGAAGGAAAAGAACGCCTCATTCTAAAGAGCGAAGAAGCATTTCAGACCCTCATGAACCTCATCACCTCCATTCCACCTAGGAAGAGGAAAGAATCCATCATCACCGATGAAAGAGACAAGAACTTCCGAGATGTCCTCATGCATCTGTACGAATGGCACAGCATGCTTGAGCGCTGGTACCGCGAAGGGATGGACGGGGACGAGCCTTCCATGCCCGCACCCGGATACCAGTGGCGGGATATCGGTGCCCTGAATCAGAAGATCTGGGATGACTATCAGGAGGTTCCCTTGAATAAGGCCATTAAAAAGGTCACGAAAAGCCACACGCGGGTGATGGACCTCATCGACAGGCACTCCACGGAGGAAATCATGACGAAGAAATACGTTAAGTGGACGAAAACGAGTCATCTCTATAGTTATTTTGCAGCGAATACATATAAGCATTATGAGTGGGCGCTCAGGAAGTGTGCAGAAATAAAAGGTGGGTTAATGTCCGATACAATGAGGTGAAAATTACCTTCTTGTCAAGACCGGGAGCCTGTGCTATAGTACCTGTAAGCGTTTTAAACAAATACTATTAATTGGCGTGTTACTGGTAAAGCAGGCAAGACCAAAATAATTTGCTCCATTCCATCCATGGAATCGGTGCACATTGTTTTGGTCTTTTTTTATTGTCCTATCAGGCCGCTTCAAGGGGATGAAAGTATGAATTATTCTAAATTGGGGAAAGAGATCCTGGCATTATCCGGAGGGAAGGATAATGTATCCATGGTCACACACTGTGCTACTAGATTGAGATTCGAATTCTATGATTCTTCAAAGGTGAAAGGAAAAGAAATCGAGGGCCTCCAGGGCGTCATCTCCGTCGTCGATAAAGGCGGACAGTACCAGGTGATCATCGGCAATGAAGTACAGCAGGCCTACCGTGCTATCAAGGAAGAGCTCGGTGAGGGCGTAAACCCTTCAAAAGAGCCTCGCGAAGGGGAAAAAGAAAAAAAAGGATATATCACCCGTCTCATCAGTGTCATCTCGACTACTTTCACTCCTTTTATCCCTGCCATCATCGGTGCTGGTATGATCAAGGCCGTTTTGGCTGTACTCGTCTTGACCGGGGTATTGACCGAAGAAAGTCAAACGTACTTTATATTGAATACGGTTGCAGATGCTGCCTTCTTCTTCATGCCGATGCTCCTTGCATACGGGGCATCCATCAAGTTCAAGACCAACCCGGTGCTGTCCATGACCATCGCCGGTGCGCTTCTTCATCCGAATTGGGGAACCTTCCTGACTTCAGGGGATGATTTATTCTTCATGGGCATCCCGGTGCGTCTGACTGATTACGCTGGTTCTGTCCTGCCGATCATCATCACGGTCTGGATTATGTCTTATATTGAGCGATTCGCTGAATGGGTGTCCCCATCGGTCATTAAATTCTTTTTAAAGCCACTGCTTATCCTGATTATCACGGCTCCACTTGCCGTGGTCATCATCGGGCCGATCGGAACATATTTGAACGACCTGGTAGCAGCAGGGGCAGACGGTATCAACAACCACGCAAGCTGGCTGATCCCGATGCTGATGGGTGGATTGCAGCCATTCCTCCTGATCACCGGAACGGCTTGGGCCATGACACCGATTGCCACGACCCAGCTTTCCAATAACGGATCGGAGATGATCAACGGGCCGGGAATGCTGGCATCAAACATTGCACAAGGTGCCGCCACCCTTGCCGTCGCAGTTAAGTCGAAGAATAAGGAATTGAAGCAGCTCGCAGGTTCCGCAGGGTTTACAGCCCTTGTCGGCATTACGGAACCGTCTCTATATGGGGTCACTCTTAAACTGAAGAAACCGCTCATCGCCGCCATGATTGGAGGCGCCTGCGGTGGGATTTACGCAGGATTATCAGGGCTAGTCCGTTACGCATTCGTATCGCCCGGACTTGCAGCCATTCCCGCTTTTATCGGGGAGAATCCAATGAATATCGTCCATGCTTTCATTACGATCGTGATCGCCTTCACCGTTGCGTTTGCAGCTACATGGATCCTCGGCTTTGAAGATCCTGTTGATGGATCCCCTCAAAAAGAAGAGGCGGTCAGCACTCAGGACCATGTAATCAAGAGCCCGCTGGAGGGACAAGCGCTACCCCTGAACGAAGTCAATGATCATGTGTTTTCCAACGAGCTCATCGGCAAAGGGCTGGCCATCCTGCCTTCCAAAGGAGAAGTACGTGCACCCTTCACTGGAGAAATCGTCACACAGATGGCTTCCAAGCATGCCGTTGGACTACGTAGCACCACCGGTATTGAGGTGTTGATCCATGTGGGTATCGACACGGTGAATCTTCAAGGGGAATTCTATGAAACTCATATTCAACAAGGCGACCGCGTTCAAGAAGGGGACCTGCTTATCACATTTGATATCGATGCCATTCACGCAAAAGGGTATGAAACGGTGACACCTGTCATCATTACCAATCACGCCGACTTCGGTCCGCTCATGACCGATGAAAAGTCCGCCGTATCCATAGGCGAAACACTAATGGAGCTTTCAAAGAAGGAGGAAGAATAATGCATTATAAAACACCAAAAGACTTTCCAGGGAACTTCCTGTGGGGAGCTTCTACATCTGCCTATCAAATAGAAGGGGCGTGGAATGAGGGCGGTAAAGGAATGTCGGTCATTGATGCGATGGATCATCCCGAAGGAACAGCGGGATTCACCGTTGCCAGTGATCATTATCACCGCTATCAAGAGGATATCCGGCTCTTCAGCGAACTCGGTCTCAAGGCTTACCGCTTCTCCATTGCATGGACAAGAATTTTCCCCAATGGAACGGGAGAGGCAAACGAAGAGGGGCTCGCCTTCTATGACCGCCTCATCGATGAATTGATAGCAAACGGCATCGAACCACTGGTGACCATGTACCACTTTGATCTCCCTTATGCTCTTGATGAACAAGGAGGATGGCTGAACCGTCAAACCGTCGATGCCTTTACCCTTTATGCTAAAACCCTGTTTCAACGATACGGGCACAAAGTAAACTATTGGATCACGATCAACGAGCAGAATACGTTGATCCTTCACCCCGGAGCCGTTGGTATTCCCAAAGGGGGAACACTACCGACCAAAAAGGAACTTTACCAGCAAAATCACAACATGATGGTGGCACAAGGCAGGGTCATGGCCCTATGCAAAGAACTCTCCCCTCATGCTCAGATCGGGCCGGCCTTGAATATGACGTCCATGTACCAGGCCACAAGTAAACCTGAGGATGCCATCGCCGCCCACAACTGGGAAACCCTGCGAGGGTACAGCTTCCTTGACCTGGCCGTACACGGACGCTATAACCCATTGTTATGGAGTTACCTCGAAGAACGGGATTGGCTTCCTCGCATAGAGGCAGATGACTTCGACGTGATGCAGAAGGGAAGACCCGATTTCATCGCCATGAATTATTACTCTACTGCCACCATTGCAGAGAGTACAGGATCTGCCCAAGATGTCAGCCCCCGTGCAGGTGATCAGCAGATCATGCTTGGAGAAATAGGGGTATACCGTCCGGAAGAAAACCCGTATGTCGATAAAACAAAGTATGGATGGGTGATTGATCCCGTCGGTTTACGCCTGACCTTACGAAAGATTTATGAACGATACGCCCTTCCCATCGTAATCACGGAGAATGGAATCGGTGCTCCAGATGAGTTGACCGAAGACGGAAAAGTCCATGATGACTACCGTGTTCAATTCCTACGCTCTCATATCGAGCAGATCCAATTGGCCATAACCGACGGCGTCAATGTCTTCGGATACTGTCCATGGGCTGCCATGGATGTCGTCAGCACCCACCAGGGATACGGGAAGAGATATGGTTTCATCTATGTGGACCGGGGCGAATTTGATTTAAAAGGAATGGACCGCATCAAAAAAGACAGCTATTATTGGTATCAACGACTCATTTCCACGAATGGGAAAGACATCTAAAGACTGTGACAGAAGATGGTGATGAAAGTGAAAGTAGTGAAAATCTTGAATAACAGCCTCGTTCTTTCAAAAGATGACAACGGACAGGAAATCATCGTGATGGGCAAGGGACTAGGGTTTAAGAGCAAAGAAGGCGATACGATTCCGGAGGCAGCCATCGAAAAGGTCTTCGTCCCCAATGATCGTCATTCGAGACAGGAATATATCCACTTACTCCAAAGCATACCGAAAGAACATCTGGAGGCTATCAATGACTCACTAGAACGCATGAAGGCATACTGGACATACGAACTCGATCAACATGCCACGCTCATGCTTTTCGACCATCTCGCCTTTGCCATCGAGCGTACTGAAAAGGGAATCATCTTACAAAATAAATTACTGAACGAGATTCGCTTGCACTACCCGGAAGAGTTCACCGCCGCAATGGTGCTCCTCTCCGATCTAAATAAGCTGCTACCTATGGAGCTTCCTGAAGAAGAAGCGGGTAATATCGCCTTTCACCTCGTCAATGCAAGAAATGAAGAGGCTCATTTCGAGAATACGATATTAGCTGTCTCCATGCTCAAGGACATCCAAAACATCGTACGCTATCAGCTGAATATCACGCTGGATCCAACTTCCACACGGTACAACCGGTTCATCACGCACTTACAGTACTATATCAGGCGGTTGATGGAAGACCAGCAGCTCAATTCAAAGGATGTTCTATTATTCGATCGATATCGAAGCGAATATCCCGATGAATATCAATGTGCCCAGTCCATATCAACGTACGGAGAAAAGATGACCGGGAAACCCAGCACGGATGAAGAAGTCTTTTACCTCCTCATCCACCTCATCCGCTTCACGAATTACCAGGATCAATAGAAGAAAGACCAGCGGTTATCGCTGGTCTTTTTCCATGAAAAAGCCGGCACTCCAATGAGTACCGGCTTCCCATCAATCCCGGTCCCTTGCCTGCTGGGTGTCCCGGATATTCTTCTGGATGGTGATGGCTGAAAACAGGCTCAGCACGAAGGCCATGGCATAGAAGCCTTTTTCGCTGAGGATGATGCTTCCCGCGTTGTAAAGACCGATTCCGACGAGGGCGATGGCGATGATCATCGCTACCCAGCTGAGGCCGTAGTAGATGCCAGAGACGGGAATGTCTTCTTCTTTATCTCGTACCGCTTTTTGCAGGGATACTGCAGAGTACAGGCCGAAGATGAGGACAGCGAAGTAGTACCCTTTCTCATTGAGCTCCATACCGGCGTTGAAAAGGCCGATCAGATAGGCGCCCAATCCGATGATGAGGGCTGCCCAGCTCGCGCCTTTAAACGCAGCAGTAGGTTCCCCTTCCTTGCGTTCAACTTTTGGCTTCGGCTTCTTCTCCTCGTTCTGTACAAACGGGTTATCATTCAAGTCTGCCATTCATTTCTCTCCTTTTATAAAAGCATGATAAATGCGTATTCCAGAACATATTATAGCAAGTATTTTACATAAATTGTTTAAACAGGGGACAATTCGTGACTTTTGATGTGCCCTTATTTAGGATATTCTCTTGCTTCCTTGTTCTAGTACCTTATTTTAGCAATTGGTAAACCTTTACTTGATTCAAAAGTCCCCCTGATTCCGCAATGGGAGTCAGGGGGACTTTTGTGTGAACCTTATAAAATGGTATACAGCGTCGTATTGGCCACCGTGATCAAGGTGATGAGCACGGTATTGAGGAACGCCCCGACATAGACGTTACCGGTCTTGCGGTAGAAGTAGCGATTGAAGATCGATGCCACAAGCAGGACGGGTACGAGTCCGATCACGATGATGGAAGACAGTGATTCAGATGGGTATCCGGCTGTTCCTGTGGTGAACAACAATCCGTATTGATACACAAGGTACAGGATCAAGCCCCCGATGAAGTGGAGCGCAGAGATCACATATCCCTTGAATCCATCGTACTTGGTGGTTGCCGTATTCATATTCACCGACAAACCGACGATGAAGTAGTAAATGAAGAAGAGCAGCGCATATTTGAGAAGGGCGAAGAGATGATGCCCTTCAAACGTCTTCACGGCCACCGTCCAAATACGGAAGTCGACCTTGAAGATCCCATCGATAAGGTAAAGGATCCCGTAGCCGATCCCGACAGCGATGAGGACGGTGACAAGGGAAGCCACGACCGATTTCACACTTGCTCTCACGCCATAGCTTGCGATGGTAGCACCCTCAGGTTTTTTTGAGATATAGTGATACCCGATCATCATCATAAGGGTGATCAGTGCCACATTGATGGCCCAGTAGAGGATCGGATTCACAGTCGGTGCACCGAAGAACTGCGTCGTTTCCGTCAGCTTACCTTGGTAGCGTAGGAAGACGTATTGGATGATGCTCAACACCAGCATGATCGGTGCAAGCACGCCCATGTTGCGATCCGTCTTTTTCATGGCTGAGGCAATGACCCCGATAGCAGACAGGGCGATGAGGACCATACTGATCTGCCTTAACAGCCTCATACCGGATACATCGCCGCTATAGAGCGCCGAGAAGAAGAGGGCCGGGAATAGACCGCCGATCACGACCAGGATCAATCCAGCGACCTTTGCCCCGTTCGACGTTGGACCAGGCAGCGGTTCCGGGAATTTCGTCCTCACATTCTTCAGGAACGGAATTCGTGAAAGGAGCGAAATGAGCGGCACGAACAATAGGAAGAATCCGACCAGGGCGATGAAAGAGAACCACTCTTTGTACATCCAGCTTTGACCTGACGTGTCGTTCAGCGTATCGCTATAGTCTGCGAATGCCTTGCTGTAGAAATCGATGGCATATCCCGTTGAGGTCTTGGAGAAGTGATTCCACGGATGGGTCTCATTCGGTTCATAGATGACCCGTTTCCCACCGTTCACATCGTAGATCTTCCCTGCCTGTGGAGCACTAGGATCACCGACGAAGCTTTTTCCTTCCTCGGTGTTGATATAATCCTTCTTCACGACGGATGCCCCGGCAGCAGTTGCATCGGCATCGAAGAAGAATTCATCATACTTTCCGGCAACCTTCCCTGAGAACCTTGGTCCATATGACTGATTAATGGCCTCAAGGCTGTACTCCATCGTCTTCAGCCACTGATAATCAGACCCCATGGTAAGGGAGCTGAAGATTTTCCTGACTCCTGTCTTCTGGAAGTCGGCTTCATCGAGCATCACGGCATGCGTCGAGGAGAATCCACCCATGGAGTGCCCCGACACGGCGATGATCCCATTGCCTTCACCGTTCTTCAACACGAAGTCCTGATCATACATATATTGCACGGCATCATACATGGAAAACGGCCAGAACGAGAAGAACGGCACCGGCTTTTCCATCGTACCCGTCGAATGCCCGTGATCATATTGATCGAGGGCGAGGACCACATAACCCCGCTTCGACATTTCAATGGCCTGAGCATCCTGCATCTCGGCAGAATTCAAATATCCATGGGTCGCGACGATGGCAGGCCGTGGATTTTCATCCGCCCCGTCAGGCTTATACAGCAGCCCTGACAGTTCCCCCCTTGGCGTGTCAAAGTAGATGCGCGATACATCGACCTTGCCGTTTGAGTTATTGAAGCGGGATGCTCCCACGCTTCCAACGAGAATCAATACCAGTGACACGAGCAACAGAACGACGGTTTTCTTTGATTTTCCCATCTTATCCCCCTGTGAAGTTTTATTTCTATATTTATTCCGATATACGAAATATTAGCCCATACCCAGCGAAAAAAAGACACACCAAGCCCCTTGAATACGGAATTCAAGGTCATGAATGTGTCTCACGGTCTCCTCACGGCGTATCAACTTGAAATTAATTCTATACCCGAAAGAAAACGCTGTCAATAAAAATGGTAACTTTTAACCCATTACGTTTTACCTGCAAACCTGTTAAAATGCACACTAACTGGATCCAAATGGGGTCAAAGAAAGGGCCAGAGCGCCCGGTTCCCTTGCACTTTTCCTGTAGAACCATTAAAGTATATACTGGTTGGAATTTGACCATAAGCATGTTACTTTTTAATTTTGGGAAACTCGATTTCCCTCAAGGAAAGGGTTTAACGATACAATGAAAGATAATTTTTGGCATGAGTTACCTCGGCCGTTTTTTATACTGGCACCAATGGAAGCCGTGACCGATGTGGTATTCCGCCACGTCGTAAGTGAAGCGGCAAGACCTGATGTATTTTTCACAGAGTTTACGAATACAGAAAGCTACTGTCACCCGAAAGGCAAGGACAGCGTACGCGGCCGCCTCACGTTCACCGATGACGAGCAGCCGATTGTCGCCCATATCTGGGGAGACAAGCCTGAATACTTCCGTCAGATGAGCATCGGCATGGCGGAAATGGGCTTCCGTGGGATCGACATCAACATGGGATGCCCCGTGCAGAATGTAGCCGCCAATGGAAAAGGCTCCGGCCTCATCCGCCGTCCTGACACGGCTGCCGAGCTGATCCAGGCAGCAAAAGCCGGTGGACTTCCCGTCAGCGTGAAGACCCGCCTCGGCTACACCGAAGTGGACGAATGGTATGACTGGCTCAAGCATCTCCTTGAGCAGGATATCGTCAACCTATCCATCCACCTCAGGACGAAAAAAGAAATGAGCAACGTGGACGCCCACTGGGAACTGATCCCCGAGATCAAGAAGCTGCGCGACGAAATCGCACCAAACACGCTTCTTACAATCAACGGAGACATCCCGGACCGTCAAAAAGGGCTTGAGCTCGCCGAAAAATACGGAGTCGACGGCATCATGATCGGACGAGGAATCTTCCAAAACCCGTTCGCCTTCGAAACCGAGAAGAAAGAGCACAGCAGCCAGGAGCTCCTCGAACTCCTCCGCCTCCAGCTCGACCTTCATGACAAATACAACGACGAACTCGAACCACGCCCATTCAAACCGCTCCGCCGCTTCTTCAAAATCTACGTCCGCGGCTTCAAAGGCGCAAGCGAACTCCGCAACCGCCTCATGGAAACCGAATCGACAGATGAAGTACGTGCGCTGCTGGATGAATATGCAGAGAAAATCGGGATTCAGGAAGAGAAGGGATTCTCGGTTACCTGATTCGATGAAGAAGAGCCCATAGGCTCTTCTTTTTTTGATTGACTTTATCCCCTTTTTTCACTACTATTCCAAATAGTTACATAGATTTGTATGACTTCATTCGGTCATTTAAGGAGGCGGAACAATGGAACTGATCAACCACTTCATCAAAGGATTACATGAGCACCTGCTGCCAGAAGAATTGGAAGAACTCAAAAAGTCTCACGGTGCCAGCCCGGAAGACCTTGAACAGCTTAGACGACTCTACCCAGACTGCCCGGAATCACTCCTGTCCCTGCTTGAAAACATCGACGGGACGTTCTGGAGACAATACGGCGAAGAAAAGATCGCCGTCTGCATCCTCGGTTCCGATGTCGAAGACGGTAGATATCCCTATTACCTCTTGTCCACCCAGCAGATGATCGGCAGCTCAAAAGAAGAAGTAGACACCTCTTATCTTTCCGAATATGAAGAAGACGACGTCGATCCCAGGATCAATCAAGACGGCCTGTATCCCGGCACGTACATCCACTTCTCCGACTGTATGAATAACGGGGGAACCTCCAATCTATTCATCGATTTCAACCCGACCGACCAAGGCGTTTCCGGACAGATTGTCCGCTTTTTACATGATCCGGATGAGTTTAAAGTGATTGCTGATAGCTTTGATGAGTATGTACAGGGATTGATTGATGGCGGGTTCGTGTTTTTGGAGGAAGAAGAGTGATTCAGAAGGGACAGCCAGTAGAGAAGCTGTCCCTTTATCATACAATTTTTTCTAAATACTCAACAAACTATGTTACGATAAGAAAAAAACTACAGGGGTCGGATCATGGACGGATTAATTTATGAAGACCAAAGCTTCACGCCCGGACACACACAACGCGTTGAAACAAAATATCTCAATAACTATCCCATCGTCTACATCCTCTATAATGAGATGAAAAAGCCTGCCGCCTATATCGGTCAAACCGTGCATGCTTCGCGCCGGTTAAAGAATCATCTTGAAGATAAGAGACGAACTGGATTGAATCGTTCCATTTTGATCGGACACGAACAGTTTAATCAGTCTGCAACCTATAATATTGAATCCAATCTTATCAACTTTTTCATCGCTGACAATCAATATAAGCTGCAGAACGTGAGTCAGACGCGGATGCGGGTGATGCACGATTACTATGAAAAGAAAAGATATAATGAAGAGATTTTCCCGGCCATCTGGGAGAAGCTGCGCACAGAAAGTATTGTGAGTGACACGATCGAGAACTTAAAAAATAAGGATATCTATAAACTCTCTCCCTATAAGGAACTATCCGCTCATCAGCTTGAAATCAAAAATGAGATCCTTGATTTTTGCAGGAATCATGCTGATCATGACGGCCACCACGTCATCGCCATTGAAGGAGATGCGGGAACAGGAAAAAGCGTACTATTAAGTTCCCTTTTCAATACGATCCAAGACCTTTCAAAAGACCCCAGCTCTGAATTAGCAGGAAAAGACAACTATCTTCTCGTCAACCATACAGAAATGCTGAAAACCTATAAGAGCATCGCAAACAGCCTACCGAACTTGAAGAAAAAGAACCTGATGAAGCCTACTCCGTTCATCAATCAGATGACGAAGTTCGGCAAAAATGCGGATATCGTGTTGATCGATGAAGCACATCTTCTATTGACCAAAGAGGATGCCTACAACAACTTCCGCTATGACAATCAACTGGATGAGATCATCAAGCGCAGCAAGATTTCAATTGTCATCTTTGACCCAAAACAGGTTCTTAAAATCAAGAGCTATTGGGATGGAAGCTTGCTTGATGAAATTATATCTCGTTACAATGCCACTACGAAAAAGCTTTCCGAACAAATGCGCATGGAAGCTAACCAAGATACACTCCAGTGGATTCAACAGTTTGTAAGAAAGAAGATCATGCCTTTACCAAAAAAAGATCCCCATTTCGAATTTAGGATTTTTGACAACCCGGAACAGTTCAGAAAAGCCATCGAGGAAAAGAACGAAGAAAAAGGACTCTCCCGCATCGTATCCACCTTTGACTATCTGCATAAAAAGGACGGGGGCGCCTATTACGTCGATAAAGACGGGCTCAATATGCCTTGGAATCAGACTCAGGATAGCATTACTTGGGCAGAAAACCCTAATTCCATCAGAGAAGTAGGTTCCATCTACACGGTACAAGGATTTGACTTGAACTATGTCGGGGTCGTCCTTGGCCCTTCCATCAGCTATGATGAAGAACGCGATGAACTTGTCATCGATCCTTCTCACTATAAGGACACTGGAGCCTTCGTCTCACGATCTGATCTCTCTCTGGAGAAGAACCAAGAAATCAAAGAAGAAATCATCCTGAATTCTATTAATGTCCTGATGAAACGGGGCATTCATGGACTGTACCTGTATGCGACCGATCCTACACTTCATAAACGACTGCAGCAACTAAAAGGAGACAACAACCATGAGTGATATTCAACAGTTAATAAACAAGATCGACCAGTTCCGGGACGACCGGAACTGGAGACCGAACCACAACCCGAAAGATCTCGCCATCTCCATTTCCATCGAAGCCGCCGAGCTGCTCGAAGACTTTCAGTGGGTCACAAGTGAAGAGGCACTGGAGGAAAACACCGAAAATATCCGCGAAGAGATTGCCGATATCCTGATTTATTCCCTTACCCTGTGCTCGGAGCTTGGGTTCGATGTGAAGGAGATCGTGGAAGAGAAGATTGTGAAGAACGGATTGAAGTACCCAGTAAAATGAATAGAGCACCACACGAAATACCCCTCCTCATAGCGAGAAGGGGTATTTCCGTTATTTTATCCCATCAATCAACGATTCTGGTACCGTGAGCTTCCTTGACGCCTAACGAAGATGTGATGTCCTCCAGATTTCGTGAGGTCACCCCTCCGCCAGGAAGGATCGCAATCCTGCCATTTGCATGGTCCATATACGTTTTCAACCGGTCCACATTGCCTTCAATCCTCGTATCTGCCGGACCACCATGGGTCAGAATACGATGAACACCATGCTCCACCAGCCAATCGATGGCCTTCAGCTGGGACTCAGCCGTAATCGCATCGAACGCCATATGAAAGACCACTTCAAGACCACTGGCTACTTCAAGTAGCGTGACCATGGCTTCCTCATCAATCCAACCGTCTTGAGTCAGGCAGCCGAAGACGACTCCATCGGTTCCCATCTTTTTCAGATGGATGATATCCTGCTTCATGATCTCGATTTCATCGACAGTGTAGACGAAATCGCCGCCTCTTGGGCGGATCATGCTCATGACCTTCACGTTGCGACTGCGGCAGTAGTCCATCGTGACCTGTGCCACACCGGGACTGACCGTCGTTCCGCCAACGGCGAGGTTATCGCATAGTTCCACCCGCTGGGCACCTTTTTCGATGGCTTCAGGGACCTTCGTGAAATTCTCAACACAGACTTCCTTCAACATGCTAGTTCTCCTTACTTCTTATTGATAGTTTACAAAAGCCGGTGCAGGGTCGAGTTCCAGGACGTCTTCAGGCGTCATGACCGGTTCATCCTTCTTGTAGAATACTTTGAACCCGCCGTACTGGATCGGCTGATTATGGACGAGCTGATGGTATCCTGCCCGCTTCAATCCGGCAATTCCGTGACCGTCATTGTTCAGCACCACTTCCACATTCTCTGTAGGCTGGATCGCGTCTTTATTGTTCAGGATGATATCGGCAAATTGGTGCACAACCACCATTTTGTCTGGCAGGTCGTTCTCCTCAGTCAGTTTGGAAATATACTCAATCGCCTCTTGCACTTCCTCACCATCTACATGCCCCAGATCTTCACCGGGAACCTGTCCGTCTGTCACATGGAATTCAGTATCGATGGCCAAGTGAACATTCGGACGCTTCAAATACTTCTCTACCAGCTTCACCTGATTCATAATCGAGTCTTTCCCCAATTGAATATCCAGGATCAACAGCGCATCATTCTCCTCTGCGAGCTTCGCATACGTCTCGATATCCTCTTCAGATGTCGGAACCATATACAGACCATCATCCCCGGGACTACGCTGCGCCACGGTTGCGATCAATTCTATCGCAGGGATGGCCGGACGATCCGGATCCAGTTCAGAATAGGCCTTCGTCTGTTCCTTCAATTTGGTCATCAACTCATCCGGACTGTACTCACCCAAGATCCCCATGTTCTCAGAACGGGGGGTTCCATAGTAGGAAACAATCCTGTTCTCTTTAAGGGGACCATCCGTCTGATCTTCCTTATCTTTAGCAAGCGTCTGCCCTAGTGGCACACTTCTCGTCGTGTCATCACCATGCGCCTCAGAAGTCGGCATATCCGACTGCTGCTCACTCGTATAATGGCTCTCAATCGGCTCGGCACCCTCAGATGGCTTGATTGCTTCATAGCTCGCCACAGGCTCCTTCTTCGCAGGCTCCTCTTTCTTCTTCTCATTCTCTTTCTTTGAGGTCTGCTCGGTCTTCGGCTCTTTCTTCTCCGTACTTGCTTCCTCAGAGCAGCCCGCCAACAGCAAACCCGGGACCACACCAAAGAAAGCTCCTGCCATCACTAGTTTTTTCACATTATCCCACCTGTTTCAACACGTATTTCATATGTATGATGATCCGTCCACACCACAAATGATTTCTTTACCATTTTTACTATAATTCTATCAGAATATCAAATGTATCTAGTTTGTAGAGACCTTACCATTTACCATACCACGTGAAAACAGGAATAATCGTATATTTAAAATGTTTTAACAATTTCAGGTGATCTTCTTGTAATATAGTAAAAAGGGCTTGTGAAATAAGAAAGAGGTGCAAAAGTATGTTTGGCGTCATTCATTTTGAAGTATTTCTTCTAACGGGAATCCTACTGAACCTGATTCCCGGAGCAGACACGATGTATATTGTCGGTCGAAGCATATCACAAGGTCGGACAGCAGGTATTTACTCGGTGCTGGGGATCATTAGCGGTTCCCTAGTCCATACGTTATTCGTGGCGTTTGGTCTATCCTTGATCTTGGTAAAATCCGTTCTCTTATTCAATGTCATCAAGGTCATCGGAGTCGTGTACCTCGTATACCTGGGTATTCGCATGATTCTAGATAAATCGAATCTTGCCTTCCAACAAGCGACAGGCACCACAATGAACAAACGAAAAATCTACATCCAGGGCTTACTGACCAGTCTCACCAATCCCAAAGTATCGCTATTCTTTATCGCATTCATGCCTCAGTTCATAGACCCCAATGTCACAAGTCCCGTCCCATTCTTGATACTAGGACTAACCTTCACCATAACGGGGTTGCTCTGGTGCCTGTTCGTAGCCTACTTCTCCTCCTACGTCACCAAAACGCTCAGGGGAAACCAAAAGGTTGGACAGGTCTTGAATAAAGTAACCGGAGTGATCTTTATCGGGATGGGGATCAAACTCCTTCAAACAAAAGCTCCGAGCTAAAGTAGATAAAAATCTCCAGATTGCAAACAAGCCGATCAGATTTCGTCTGATCGGCTTTCTTTAGAATTACAATATATTCCCGTTACCTAAAAACATTTTGTGATTCCTTAAAAATATATTAGTATGGAAGATAACAATCGGATTAAAAGAGGTGCTACCATGCGTATTAACAAATATATAAGCGAAGCCGGAAAAGCGTCCAGGCGCGGTGCGGACAGACTCATCGAAGACGGTAGGGTCACCATCAACGGAAAACGCGCCACAATCGGCGACCAGGTGAACCCCGGAGATGACGTCGTCGTAGACGGGAACCCAATCCGGGTCGCACGAAACAACGTATACATTGCCTTGAACAAACCAGTAGGCATCACCAGCACAACAGAAAAAGGCGTAAAAGGAAACATCGTCGACCTCGTCAACCATCCCTTGAGAATCTTCAACATTGGACGACTCGATAAGGACTCCGAGGGACTCATCCTCATGACCAACGACGGTGACATCGTAAACGAAATCCTGCGCTCAGAAAACCAACACGAAAAAGAATACATCGTCTCAGTCGACAAGCCCATTACACCTGAATTCGTCAAGAAAATGTCAGAAGGCGTCAAAATCCTAGGGACCACAACGCTCCCATGTAAAGTCGAGCAACTATCAAAATTCGACTTCCAAATTACACTGACACAGGGATTGAACCGCCAGATCCGCCGTATGTGTGAGGTATTGGGGTATAATGTGTACCGATTGCAGCGGACGCGGATCATGAATATCCAGTTGGGGAAACTGCCTCCTGGCCAGTGGAGGGATCTGTCTAAGAAAGAGAAGACTCAGTTGTTTAGGGAGTTGGATTATGAGGCTCGGGAGTGGTGAATCTTACTCCTAAGGCACCCTTCCACTTATGTTGGAAAGGTGCTCTTTCTTTTTAATCTCTATTCATTACTTATTATTATCTCTTTTAATTTAGATATAAACTTTTCTTTCTCGTCTATAAATGGTGCATGTGCGGATTGCTCAAACGTAATAAGTTCTTTTTTAGGGGCTTTTATGTGCTGATAAAATTTTGTTGCTTGATAATGTGATGTAAGAAAATCATATCTTCCTTGAAGGATATAGACTGGAACTTCAAATTGATTTATTTTATTTAGTAAATTGGTGGTAGAGATAGGCTTACTTAAAACTTTGTAAGAATTAAACATTCCAGCAATCACGTTTCTCTTCTCTGTTAACGTGTAAACCGGTGCAAGGATAATGTCCTTAATGATTTGAAAGTTTGAATATCCCCTTCTAAGAAAGCCCACACCAAACTTTTCTGTATATTTACTTCGTATAATATTGTACTTCTGACTTTTATAATATAAATGGTTAAATTCAAATCCCTCAACTTCTGCTATCCATTTTTTATTGTTAGTATCCTTCACTTTTTTTAATAAATATTGATATGTTTCTTTTTCTGACTCTTGAGGTATGCTAACTTGTCCAACACCGATATACGCATGATATAAAGATGGATTATCAGAAGCTGCTAAACTAGCTAGTAAAGTTCCCCATGAATGACCAAGTATAAATATTTTCTCAGAATTAAACTTGTCACATAAGTATCGGCTAATGTGAATTGTATCACATACCATCTGTTCAATCGTCATTCCTTCTGAATCAGAAGTGTAAGACATACCTGTTCCTCGTTGATCCCAATAACAAACTGTGAAAATAGTATGTAAGTTAATCTTGTTAGCTTTCATAATAGGGAATACCGGAAGTCCCGGCCCTCCATGAACGATTAATAATACAGGCAAAGAAGTATCATTCGTCTCTATAATGATTCCTTGTTTTACAGAATCAATATAAAAATATTCCTTAGATGAGAAGATTTTTGTCACATAATCAACTCCATATTCAATATTACGTTCACATTCATTATATGTATTTGATACCTTTACATTCGACTTAACGTTAATCATTTAAAAATTTCAGCATTTAACACAACAAAAAAGAGCATATCGTTGTACGATATGCACCAGCTTGGATATATTCATCATTTATGATACGGTTCCCCCCGATTAATACGAAAAGCCCGATAAACCTGCTCCACCAGCACCAATCGCATCAGCTGATGAGGAAATGTCATCTTTGAAAACGACAGTTTCTCATCGGCCCGCTTCAATACATCATCACTGAGTCCAAGTGATCCACCGATGATGAAGGCGACTTTGCTTTTGCCGTAGGTGGCGAGTTTGTCGAGGGTGTCGGCTAGTTCCTCGGAGGATTTCATTTTGCCCTGGATGGCGAGGGCGATGACGTGGTGGTCCGAGGAGATCTTGGAGAGGATGCGCTCGCCTTCTTTGTTTTTGACCTGCTGCATCTCGGAGTCGCTCAGGACTTCGGGGGCTTTTTCATCGGCGAGCTCGACGATGTCGATTTTGGCGTAGGCCCCGAGTCGTTTCGTGTATTCGGCGATTCCTTGCTTCAGGTATTTTTCTTTCAGTTTACCGACGGTGATGATGGTGATGTTCATGGTTTATCCACACTCTCTTTACAAACAGATTACAAACATATTATCCACAGAATTTATCCACATATCCACAAAACCCATCCATATGTCGTGGGGGAATATTAGTTCGCCACTACATATATTGCGTTATTCCCACAATATTCACAGGTTGTGGATAACTGTTTTTCCTTTGGAAGCTCTTCCAGTTTAGGCGCGACCTCATGCTCATCGACGGCGATGTCGAGTGCGAGTTCCACGTGTTCCAGGCAGCAGTTAATCATGCTGAATCGACTCCTTTTGCTATGTTTTTATACTTATCCACAGGTTATCATAACACGTAAAGAAAAAGCAGGAAAGGGATGCCCTCTTCCTGCTTTTACGTTATCCACATATTACAATTGTGATTCATCCGTTAATTTCATTGTGACTTCTTGAAGTTTTCCGTCGCGGTAGAATTTCACCTTCATGGAGTCGCCGACTTTTTTCTTCGTGTAAAGATGTTTCCGCAAGTCGACAGTGCTTTCAATTTTCTCACCATCAAGCTCAACGATGACATCAAGCTCTTGCAGCTTTGCTTGGGCTGCTGGCGAGTTCGGCATAACCTGGCGAACCAACACGCCTGATTTCACATCTTTAGGAAGCTTCAATGTTTCTTGTTGGTGATATGAAGATACTTCGCTCACATCTTGGAGTGTGATTCCCATGGAAGGACGTTTCACTTCTCCATGCTCTTCAAGATCTTCTATGATCGGTTGAGCCGAGTTGATCGGGATCGCAAGGCCGATTCCTTCAACGGCGTCCTGGGCGATCTTCATGGAGTTGATTCCGACAAGCTGACCGGAAATATTGACGAGTGCTCCACCGCTGTTACCAGGGTTGATGGCCGCATCCGTCTGGATGACTTCCGTATTCCAGTCTTCAACGCCGTCCTGGTTGATATCAACCGGAATCGTACGGTTCACACCGGACACGATCCCTTGTGTCACAGAACCTGAGAACTGAAGGCCAAGGGGGTTACCGATGGCGATGACCGGTTCACCCTGTTTCAATTTATCAGAGTCACCGAATTTCGCAATGGCACTGTCTTTTACATTGCTGCCGTCGATTTCAATGACCGCAAGATCCGTCCACTGATCGGCACCGCGAGCATTAGCTTTTACTTTGGACCCATCTGAAAGGGTGACTTCAAGCTGATCGGCCCCTTCAATGACGTGGTTGTTCGTGACGATGAGGACCTTGTCCCCTTCACGCTTGTAGATGACACCTGAACCTGATCCCGCTTCCTGGGTTTGAGATCCGTCATTACCGGATTGACCCCAGAAGCTCTGAGACTGGATGTTGCTGATCCCGACAACGGAATCCCCGGCTTTTTCAACGGCTTTCGTGACATCCGACGATACATCGACAGCCACATTCTCCGTTTTCGCACTATCCACCTTATTCTCAGTCGTCACGCCGTTCGCATTATTATTCGAACCGAACAAATCGGTCCCGGTCAACTGAGGTACCGCCACCAGCACCAAAAGCGCACCGACAATCACACCAATCAAACCCGAGAAGAAAATCCCGCCGCCTCCTCGTCTCCTTCTTTCCCTATTCTCCGAAGAGGGTCCCTGATCATAATATCCCATCTATTCTTCATCCTTTCTCCATTATTAGTCCATTCGTTAGTTTTTCTTTACTACCCTCATTATAGTCAGATTAAATTAGAAACTGATGAAAAAAAAGTAAGAAAACCATGATGATATAGAGGCAATTTTGTGAACATTCAAGGCGCAAAAACCCATTTTTCTATTCCCCACATAACTAAAATGAGGGGGAAGAAGGGTTGATCTATGCACTAACGCCCGATATTAAGCAGTAGTGCAGTGCAGCGGAGGTTGGTCGAAGCGAAACGGAACGAACGTCCTATCTCTTTTCCCTCCAATAAAACAGAAGAAAGGGGCAGTGAGACGTGCCCACTCTATGCACTTACTCCCATATCAAGCAGTAGTGCAGTGCAGCGTAGGCCGACCGACTCCCGCGGAAACTAGAGGAAAGGTCGAGACCCCGCAGGCACGAGGAGGCTCGACTTCCTCTCCGCAGGAAAGCGTGTCGGCCGCAGCGAAACGAAACGTCCCATCTTATCGCAAAAAGCTACCAAAGCTCAAAAATACAAAAAAGGATGAAGACCCGAAAGCCTCCACCCTTACTCTACCCCTTGCCAAACAAAGGATAAACCTTCCATCACACAGCCACAAGCGGCGTAGGAACCTTAGGATCCGTATCCAGCAAATCAAACTGCTCCCCAACAAGAATGCCCTTCGTCTCCAACGTCTGCGAAACGCTCATCCTTGCCAGATCCTTCATATTATTATCCAAGCTCAAATGCGCCAAATAAAAATTCTTCGTCCGATCGCCAGCCACCTCGGCCATGGCAACCGCTGCATCTTCATTCGACACATGCCCCACATCGCTCAGGATGCGGCGCTTGATGTTCCACGGGTAACGCCCCATACGGAGCATCCCCACATCATGATTGCTCTCGAACACATACGTATCGGCATTCGAAATGATGCCCTTCATACGGTCGCTCACGTACCCTGTATCCGTCATGAGGACGAGTTTCTTCTCCCCTTGATGGAACACATAGAACATCGGCTCCGCTGCATCATGGGACACACCGAATGACTCGATGCTTATGCCGCCGAAATGCTTGGCCGTTTCCATGTCAAAGGTGAATTTCTGCTCGGTGTCGATATTCCCCACGAGACCGTCCATGGCGTTCCACGTCTTCTGATTCGCATAGATGGGAAGCTTGTACTTCCGCGCAAGGACGCCGAGGCCCTTGATGTGATCGCTATGCTCATGGGTGACGAGGATGCCGGACAGGTCTTCGATCTTCCGTCCGATCTGGCTGAACAATCCTTCCATCTGCTTGCCGCTGAAACCTGCATCGACGAGGAAGGAGTGCTCTTCGTTCTCAACGAATATGGCATTTCCTGTACTGCCGGAAGCAAGTACACTAAAATGCATGCTCATGTTTCTCTCACTCCAATGGTTTGTCTTTATCTGTCGTGCTCGTCTCCAAAAATTGTCCTTCGAAGGCGTTCTGATAGTAATCCTCTGTCTCATCCCCATTCTTCACGACGAAATGCCATGTAGGGGCCAGCACCTGGGATTCCTCCCAAGGCACAAAGGTGGAGTAGCCGAGAACCGGCCGTTCCACAGTGCTGCCAGCAGGAATGCGCTGGGTGTTATAGAGGTTGCCGAATGCTGCAAACGGGGTGATGATCGGTTTTTGCTCGTCGCTCAGTTCCTTGATGCTGTCGAACATCGTCTGGGTGTACGAGACGATTTCATTGCTCTGATTGAGCTGGAACACGATCATCCCGTTCGTATTATTGTAGATCTTCCTATCCTTGTACGTCTGGAAATAGGTGATCGTTCCTTTTTCTTTATCAATATCCCAGTAGCTGTACTTGTCCCCATCGATCATGTTCACCTTCATGAACTCATTGAGTTCTTCGGGCTTGAATTTCTCACTGATCGGTAAAGGATCCTTCAATACTGAGTTTATCGTATTCTCGTTCATAATTCGAGCATCCTGATTTTTCAAGTCCTTCAGATCCTCTGATTTGAACTTCTTCGCCACCGCTTCAATATACGGTTCCCTCACGACTTCACTGGAGAGGTCCTTTGGATACTTGATATTCTCAGACTTCAGCTGTTCATCAATCGTCCACTGACCGAGGGTATCGAGGTTGCTTTCAGAGACCTTGCTGATGAACGTGGAGACCAGGAAGACGTTCAAGATGAGAAATACGACGATGAAGATCGTTTTCGTCTTACTCCAATCCATTCAAGACATCCTCCTTTTGCTCCGTATCCAGTCTGATCCAATTACCGTCGTACTTATAATACCAGGAAGGCTCAAAGTTCAGCTTCCGGCTATCCTCCGGGTTTCGGGTCATCTTGTATCCGACCACGATATCCTGCACGGAATCGAGATCGATGCTCTTCGCGTCCTGGAGCATCGTAATGACAGAGGCACCGCTTGGAAGCTGTTCTTTCGACACAGCGCTCGACGAGAAGTCGCTAGATGAGAAGTCCAGGGTGAAATAAGGGCGGCTATACTTATTGACCGAGTTGGTCCCCACCGTCTCCGTGATTTCCGCCATTCCCTGATCATTGAATACCGGAAGATTCTGGACGAAGAGTCGGTAGGTGACTTTGTTCTGATCCGGATTGATCGAGAAGAATTGGAAGTTCTTGTCCGTCCAACCGCCGTGCTCATTGACGAAGCTCATGGTCTCCGTAAGCAGATGATAAGACGGCCACGGCTCGACTCTCTCCTCTGTGGGATACACGAAGGAGAGCGTGTTGTAATCTTTATTCACGGTCATCAGACTGTACACAGAGATATACGTGTCGACATTTCCGTTTGACGAGAGATTGATGCTCTTCCCATCGATAAACAGGGCATTCTTATAATCCTCTATGGAATCCAGGTCGGTGAAGTACTGATAGCTGATGTATTCATCCTTCGCAAGCGGCAGATAGATCGTCCGGTCGTCCGTCAGCGCATATTCCATATACTCTGTATATTGAAGGGAGAGCTTTTTCAAGTATCGACTGGCGAACGTGTTGACGCTGTTCTGGTCGACACGGGCTGTATAAACGCTGGTCGTCCCCTTTTTCGTTTCCTTTGGCAGGAAGAAAACGGCACTGGAATCAAGCCCCTTATCATTCAAATCGATGATGATACGTTCGAAATCGGCTCTCGGAACCGACGAGCTGTCCAGATTCAGGATCTGGCTGTAGACCGATAGGGGGACATTGTCAGGGAAGATGATTTCGATGCGATTTTCTCCCTTGGACACTTCCTTTAGATCTTGTTCGCTCAATTGCACCTGGGAGAAATCATAGACGTTCCACGTCCCGATGTCCTCCATGACCTTATCGATCTCTTTTTGATTCGACGTACCGAGGGTCTTATCGGCCTGATGGTACAGGAGTTTGAACGGCTTGATCAACGAAGGCGCAAGCTCATCTTCCGGGCGCTTTTCCCCGACGGTCACTTTCACGGGGTTATCCTGATCCTCGATTGTTTCATAACGTGGTTGATACGTCCATAGACTGTAGGTCAGGAAGATGCTGATCGCCACCAGGACGGTCAGCAGTATGGATTTGAATTTTTCGTAGTTCATGACCAATCATCCTCTTGAAGAGCGTCATAAGGCAGGGTAAAGGTGATGGTCGTCCCTTTTCCTTCTACACTGTCCGCCCAGATATCGCCGCCATGCGCAGTGATCATTTCCTTCGCGATGGCAAGACCAAGGCCGGTTCCACCCATTTGACGGGTCCGCGCTTTATCGACGCGGTAGAACCGCTCGAAGATTTTACCGAGATTGTCTTTCGGAATCCCGAGCCCCTGGTCGGAAATGCTGATTTCAATGAACCCATTCTTCTCCTCGACGATGAACGTGATCGTTCCGCCTTCCGGAGAATACTTGAGCGCATTGGAAATGATATTATCCAAAACCTGCGTGATTTTATCCTGATCGATCTCGACGAACATCGCCTGATAGGGAAGGATCCGCACGAAGCGGACATCCTGATTCTTCGACATCTCGAAGCGATCGATGATCTTATGGAAGAACCCGATGAAGTCCATCCAGTCCCTGTTGAACCGGTAGTCCTTGCTGTCCATCTTCGACAGCTGCAGCAGGTCATTGACGAGACGGATCATCCGCTCGGTTTCATTCTGGGTGACATCAAGGAAACGCGGTGCGATATTCTCGTCCTGCCAGGCTCCTTCTGCAAGGGCCTCCAGGTAGCTTCGCATCGTCGTGAGCGGCGTCCGGAGCTCATGGGACACGTTCGCCACGAATTCACGGCGTTCCAGGTCGATCTTCTCCTGCTCCGTAATATCATGAAGCACGGTGATCAAGCCGTTCACGAAGCCCGTCTCCTTCTGGATGATAGAGAAATTCGCGCGCAGGATATACGGCTTTTCATTCGTACTGTAGTCCAGGATGATGGAGTCCTGGGTATTGGAAAGATCCTCGAAGCTATACTCTTCTTCGATCCCAAGAAGGGAAACGATCGGCTGCGACACCACCGTTTCACGTGAAACATTCAGCATGTTTGCTGCGGGATCGTTGATGAGGATGACCCGGCCTTTCCGGTCGGTGGCGATGACCCCGTCCGTCATATAGGAAAGGACGGAGGACAGCTTCCTTCGCTCCCCTTCTGTCGACGCCTGGGAGTCCTGAAGCCGTTTCGTCAGGTTATTGAAGGTGATGGCGAGCTGACCGATTTCATCATACCCGTACACCTTGACCTTCCGGGAGAAATTCCCCTTCGACATGGCCAGGGCCTGCTTCCGCATATCGGAAATCGGCCGCGTGATCGTCTGGGCCAGAAGCACCCCAAGGATCGCCGTGATGACAAGGGCGATGATCGTCCCCCTCGTGAAGATCGCATTGATCTCATTCATCTGATCATAGACCGTCTCGATCTGTCCGACGACGAACATCGCCCCGATCACTTCGTTATTGCTCTCGATCGGTTCCGTGAACACCCAGATCCGATCACCTGATTTTTTATCAAAATAAATGTCATTATGATTGATACCGAGGGCAAGGGCCCGCTTGACTTCCTTTTCCCCGGCTGCCTGGCCGATGAGGTTCTGCTCATTCTGTCCAGACGTCCCGATGACCCGGCTCTTCGCATTGATCACCCGGATCTCCGAGATATCGTTCGTCCTGCTGTCCCTCAGGATCCGGTTCAGATCGTCCTCAAGCTTCGGATCGGTATCGGTCCGGGTTTTGAGCATTTCTTCTTTCACCGTATACTGAAGGATCTCCACCCTGTTCTGGATGGAGGTCTTGAAGTTATTCACAAACCGTTCCTCAAGGGAGCGGACAAAGTACACCCCGATGATCTGCATGGCGAGCAGGATCAGGAGTACATAGATCATCACGAACTTAAGATGGATGGAACGGGTCAATCCGACTTTCTTCATCCGATTACTCCTGTTCTGGGTTTCTCAAGTAGTACCCGACACCCCGTCGCGTCACGATCCACGTCGGATGGCTCGGATTATCCTCGATCTTCTCGCGGAGCCTACGCACCGTCACATCGACCGTACGGACATCCCCGTAGTAGTCATAGCCCCACACCGTCTGCAAGAGATGCTCACGGGTCATGACTTGTCCGATATGCTTCGCAAGATAATGAAGCAACTCGAACTCACGATGGGTCAGCTCAATGGTGTCTCCACGCTTCGACACGACATACGCATCGGGATGGATCGTGAGTGAACCGATCGTGATTTCATTATTCTCATCCTCTTCCACCTGGGCCGCACCCTGCTGGTGACGGCGAAGATTCGCCTTCACACGGGCGATCAGCTCGCGTGTACTGAACGGTTTGGTTACATAATCATCCGCACCAAGCTCAAGGCCGAGGACTTTGTCGATCTCTGAGTCCTTCGCCGTCAGCATGATGATCGGCATCTCATATTTTTTCCGGATTTCACGGCACACTTCCATGCCGTCACGGTTTGGAAGCATAATATCAAGAAGCACAAGGTCCGGCTTGATTTCCTCTGCCATACGCACGGCTTCATCCCCGTCATACGCACAGTGAACCTCGTATCCTTCCTTTTTCAAATTGAACTGCAGTATATCAGCAATGGGTTTTTCATCGTCAACGACTAGAATTTTCTTATCCATATGAATTGATCTCCTTATTTAAACGAATTTGATTCAGGATACTCTCTTTAAATTTATCACTTTCTTCATATTAAATCACCTTTTACTCAGAAAACTCCTTCTTCCCAATATAACAAAGGGGACTGACATTGCAAAATGGATGTCAGTCCCCTCGTGATGAAATCTATTGATGAAGTACGTCCAATGGATTCAGCATCTTTCCGTCCTTATACACTTCGATGTGCAGGTGGACACCGGTTGATTGCCCCGTATCCCCCATCACGCCGATCTTCTGGCCCTGCTCGACCTTCTGACCGGCCTTTACAGAGATGGAAGCCAAATGTCCGTAAATCGTCTTATAGCCATTCTGGTGATCAATGACAATCTTGTTGCCGTAGCCGCCGTCATTCCATCCTGCCGACTCGACAACACCGTTATCCACGGTTTTGATCATATGATCGGTCGGACGCGCGATATCGATTCCCTTATGGAATTTACCCCAGCGCTCACCCTGCTTGGAGGAGATGTATCCCCCGTTCGTCGGCCAGACGAAGTTTCCGTTCCCGCGGCCAGGGATCTCCTTTGTTCCTTTAAGGACGATATAGTCCACAGGCTTCTTCAGCGTTTCCTCATCCTTCACGTCCTTTGATTCAACCGCACCGTTCTCTTCGGTCACCTCATAGGTCACGGATTTCTCGCCTTCTTTACCGGCCTGCTCGACCTTTGTATCGCCCTTCGTCATGGACGCATCGTCTTTCACTTTCTTCTCATAGTCGATTGCTTCAAGCTTGTTGACTTCCTTCTTCACCACCATATGAAGAAATGGTTCAGATTCCTTGATCACAAGCTTCTCACCGACCTTCAGCGCCTCGTCAGCCTTCACGCCCTTGTTCAAGTCGAGGATGTCATCCATGGAGAGGTCATGCTCCTTGGCAATTTCCCCAAGGCTGTCGCCGCGCTCCACTTTGTAATCCTTCTCTTCGACTTTACCAGACTCAAGATCCTTCGCAGCCTCTTTCACCGAAACCACTTCATCCGGATCGACCTTCGCTTCCTTCGTCTCCACCTGCTCCTTGAACGAAAGATCCAGGATCCTGGACTCATTCTCCCCGAGCTCCGGCAGGGACTCGTCGTCCTTACGATTCTCGTAATCTTCCAGTTCTTTTTTCGAAACATGATTGAGTTTGAACGCCTTGAGCACGTCCTCGGCGTCCTTCTCATCCTTCACGTAGGCCACCGGCTCACCGTCCACCTCCACGGCATAGGCATTCGCCTCGACAGAAACCGAATTCTGGACGGTATTCAACACGTCCTGATCCTGTGATTCAATCGTAAATACATCTTCAGGTATGTAAGTTACTTCTTTATTAAAATCAAGATCGATATCCTTATGTTCATCCATGGCTTTGGAAAGCTTCTTCTCAAGCACAGCATCCACTTCCGCTTTATCCGTCACGGCCCCGACATACTCAGAACCCATATATACATGATACACCGTCTTAAAGTCCTCAGCAGCAGAAGCACTCGACGCCGTCGTAAATGCTCCCAGCACAAGGGCAATCGCACCTGCTCTTTTCAGCGAGGGAAACGGTGATGATGGTAACCCCAATTTCATTGATTTTCCTCCTATTACAAGACATGCATGTCTATCGTAGTAGTCTTTCAATCACTCATACCAACCCAATTTACCATATTTCAACGAATTCCGGGCTGATGTATCATGATTGTAAAAAAACTGTATCAACGACTAGGACAATCGATTGATAGATGGGCTGTGAAGCTTGTCATAGAGGGAATTGGGAATGTAAGGACATTGCAATAAACATGGGGAAACATGGGTGAAAAGAGCGGGGAATATTACAGGAAGATGACAAAAAAGCATAATAAAAAAGTACTACGAGAGGCAACGTCGTCGCAGTACTTTTTATAAATGGCTCAGGACAGAATCGAACTGCCGACACATGGATTTTCAGTCCATTGCTCTACCAACTGAGCTACTGAGCCACACTATGAAAATGGCGGTCCGGACGGGACTCGAACCCGCGACCTCCTGCGTGACAGGCAGGCATTCTAACCAACTGAACTACCGGACCAGAGCTTTTTGCGATAGCAAAATAGCTATCATTACTTTTTCTCGAATGCGAAGATCATGAACTTTGCTTCAGGAAAATAGCTATCATTAGGATTCGCAATAGCGAAAATAAATCTACAACACATTCGTGACCATACTCGACATAGGTGTTAAACATCCCACATCAAATGCCGAAAGCTTTTAAATCCGGAAAATTTCGACAAATCACGAATAAAAATTTGCGACCCACATGGTGGATCGTCTATTTTTAAATCCCAATGAAGGAATGAAAAAATGACCCGTACGGGATTCGAACCCGTGTTACCGCCGTGAAAGGGCGGTGTCTTAACCGCTTGACCAACGGGCCACAAAAATAATGGTGAGCCATGAAGGATTCGAACCTTCGACCCTCTGATTAAAAGTCAGATGCTCTACCAACTGAGCTAATGGCTCTAAAAAAGGATATATATAAACACGATTCGGCCGTTTATATCTTACATCTATCAGGCCTCTTTCGTGACAACGAAATTAATATTATCACAGAGCAAAACACTCCTGCAATAGTTTTTTGTCTTTTTTCGTCGAAAATTATTTCTCGGGGAATAATTTAGAGATTTATTTGCTCGGAAATGGTGTAGAACGTGCTTTTGTAGTGGCCGGATTTGGTTAGGTGGGGGGTGGATTGGAGGAGGCGTGTCGCAAGTTGATAAGAGTCAATCATTAGAAATTCTCTGAGTTGTTTACTAGTGATGGTCTTTCCGAAAAGAAGGTAATAGTCTTTTAAAGCAGATAAATGGGCACTGGTCGATCGGCAGGAGCATTTGGGACATGTCCAGTATTTATAAACTCGTTTCATTGGAAAGCTGTTGCACTCTGGACAGAATACACCACTGATGATATCGGTTCTTTCAAGTCCGTAACGGTCTAGTATGGGACTCTGATCAGGCTCATGCTTTATAAGAATTTGTTTGGTTAGCTTCTTCAGTTCCTTTTGAGTGATAAAGGGCTGGTCGTATTGTTTCTTAATGGTATCAATGCTGGATACGAGAGAAGGAGGTTTTACTATTAGATTATCTGCCTCATAATCTGAGGACGTTAAAACTGAGTAAGGATTACTCATGACAATCATGCCATGTAGGGGGATTTGTGGAAGTGAGCTTTTCTTTAACCATGCTCTAAATTGAGTGATTTGCCGTTGTACTTGTAGCAGTGGGTCCGGAAATGCCCTCTCTTGTCCATTCTTACTTTGAATCAATTGATTGAACTTCCCATCAAACGTGATATGACCTGAGAGATTTTTCACCTCGGCGATGACGGCAAAAAACGGCGAGATGACTAAGACGTCGATCTGAAAGAACCGCTCTCCATCATACAACCGGACATCATGAAGAATATGATAGAGTTCTTCTTGTAAAAATGTAAGGTGAAACTCAAGGGATTTCTCTCCGTTGTATCCGGATAAGAATTTGCTTAGGTCTGATTTCACATGAGGAAGTTTAGTCGAGTGTTCTTTCATTCTTTCGGAAAGGGTTTGTAACTTGTGGACGATTGCGGGGATTTCTAACTCTTTTATCTTCATAGCATCACTCTCCTTAAACGATATTCATACCTTTTTCGCTGAATTGTACCGAAATCCTCTTTATGAGCCGAAAATTAATACTTTTTCAAGGTGCTGGTTGGATTTATTACCGACTTTTTAATTTTTTCTACCGACAATTGATTTTTTTCTACCGACAATTCAAATTTTATTACCAACTCACGTATTTGCCGAAAATGTCATTACCGATTCTTAAAGGTTATTGCTAGTACAGTACGTTATCTCCCAACTTCCACACTTTATTACCAACTACGCCGCTATTGTTGCCAACTCCACTCGTACCGCCCCCAACCAATCCAATCAAAAAAAGACCCAACCCCAAAGGGCCAGGTCCATCAATCAAACCAATCTTATCGTACACTCCACACGCTGCGAACCACGTTCGTCTGTGAACGATCCGGTCCGACAGAGAAGATCGATAGCGGGATACCTGTGAGCTGTGATACGCGCTCGAGGTAGTGGCGTGCGTTGTCTGGAAGGTCTGTGAGCGTCTTGCAGGCTGTGATGTCTTCGGTCCAGCCTGGAAGCTCTTCGTAGACAGGCTCGCACTCGGCAAGGATGTTGAGGTTTGCCGGGAACTCTTCCATGATTTCGCCTTTGTATTTGTAGGCGACACAAATTTTCAATGTTTCAATGCCGGTTAGGACGTCGATGGAGTTCAGTGACAGATCAGTCAATCCGCTGACGCGGCGCGCGTGACGGACGACGACGCTGTCGAACCAGCCGACGCGGCGGGCACGGCCGGTGGTTGTGCCGTATTCGCGGCCTACTTCACGGATTTGGTCACCGATTTCGTCTGTCAATTCAGTCGGGAACGGGCCATCTCCTACGCGGGTCGTGTACGCTTTGGATACACCGACAACGTGGTTGATCTTCGTTGGGCCGACACCTGAACCGATGGTCACGCCACCAGCTACCGGGTTGGATGATGTAACGAACGGGTATGTACCCTGGTCGATATCGAGCATGACACCTTGTGCTCCTTCGAATAGGACGCGGCGTCCGTTGTCGATGGCGTCGTTCAGAACGACGGATGTATCGACGACGTAATGCTTGATTTGTTGACCGTACTCATAGTACTCGTCAAGGATATCTTCGATCTTGAAGCCTTCTGTTTCGTAGAAACGCTCTAGGAGACGGTTCTTTTCTTCAAGGTTGCGTTCAAGCTTTTCTTCGAATGACTTGCGGTCAAGAAGGTCGGCGATACGGATTCCGATACGGGCAGCTTTATCCATGTAAGCAGGGCCGATTCCTTTTTTCGTTGTACCGATCTTATTGGCACCTTTACGCTCTTCTTCCACTTCATCAAGCTTCAAGTGGTATGGAAGGATGACGTGGGCGCGGTTGCTGATGCGCAGGCTGTCTGTTTTCACATCACGGTCGTGAAGGTATTTCAATTCTTGTACGAGTGCCTTCGGATCCACGACCATACCGTTTCCGATGACGGAGATTTTTTCATTATAGAAGATTCCAGATGGGATCAAGTGTAATTTGTAAGTTTCGCCATCGAATTTGATGGTGTGTCCGGCGTTGTTTCCGCCTTGATATCGTGCGATTACTTCTGCATGTTCAGAAAGGAAATCAGTGATCTTTCCTTTTCCTTCGTCTCCCCATTGTGTTCCAACAACTACTACTGAAGACATGTGAGCACCTCCGACGGGAATCGTGATTCCCCTTTTTTCAAACAAGCTTATTTTATCAACTCACTGGAAGAAAGTCAACGAAAACACGAACATTTAATAATAAACACAATGAATACGTTCGTGAAAAATGATGAATCTTTTCTCCTCACTACACCGGTGCTATGGTAAAATTATCTTATGTTTTGTCTATTACATAAAGGTGGAGTGGTCCTATGATCAAACGATTTTTCTCGTATTACCGTCCCCATCGACGGCTTTTTTATATTGATTTTTTCTGTGCCGTACTCGTCGGAGTCTTGGAACTTGGATTCCCCATGGCCGTATCGTGGTTCATTGATACGCTCCTTCCAGAGGGGAATTGGAGCACGATCGTATCGGTGAGCATCGGCCTCTTGCTTCTTTATCTGATCAGCTCGTCTATGCAGTTCGTCGTGAACTACTGGGGGCATAAGCTCGGCATCAACATCGAGACGGACATGAGGCGGGAGCTGTTCCATCACGTGCAGCGCCAGTCGTTCCGCTTCTTCGATAATACAAAGACCGGGCATATCATGAGCCGGGTGACCAATGACCTCATGGATATCGGGGAGCTTGCCCATCACGGACCGGAGGACTTGTTCATTGCCGTCATGACGTTCGTGGGCGCGTTCTGGATCATGCTGACGATCAATGTGAAGCTTGCCCTCGTCGCGATCATCATCGTGCCGTTCCTCATCTGGCTCATTTCGTATTCCAACATCAAGATGAACAAGGCGTGGACGAAGATGTACGGAAATATTGCAGACGTCAACAGCCGCGTGGAAGATAGCGTATCAGGCTCCCGTGTCGTGCAATCGTTCACGAACGAGTCCTATGAAATGGAGCGCTTCAACAAGAACAACCTGTTCTTCCGAAAATCAAAACTGAAGGCATACAAAGTGATGAGCGTGAACCTATCCGGAATCTACATCACCACAAGGCTCATGACGCTGGTCATCCTCGTGTACGGGGCATGGCTCACATTCAGCGGCGCCCTTTCTTATGGGGAGCTTGTCGCCTTTATCCTGTATATCAACGTACTGTTCAAACCGATTGATAAGATTTCTGCCCTCCTGGAGCTCTATCCGAAAGGGATGGCGGGCTTCAAGCGCTTCACGGAGCTCATGGATCAGGAGCCGGATATCGAAGACCGTCCGAATGCAGTGGAAGTGGAGAGTCTTGAAGGGCGCATCACCTTCCGCGACGTGACGTTCGGATATGAAGCGGAACGGCCGATTCTGAACGACCTCTCCTTCACGATCCAACCGGGACAGACTGTTGCATTCGTCGGACCATCCGGTTCCGGAAAAACGACGATCTGCTCCCTCATCCCGCGCTTCTATGATGTACAGGACGGGGCAATCACCATCGACAGCATCGATGTCCGCAACATGACGAAGGCGTCACTCCGGTCCCAGATCGGGATCGTGCAGCAGGATGTCTTCCTGTTTGCCGGTACGCTGCGTGAAAACATCGCCTACGGACGTCTCGAAGCGACACAGGAAGAGATCGAGGAGGCGGCCAGACGCGCCCATCTGACGGATCTCATCGCTTCCCTGCCTGACGGGTATGACACCGAGATCGGTGAGCGTGGACTCAAGCTCTCCGGTGGGCAGAAGCAGCGCCTGTCCATTGCGAGGATGTTCCTCAAGAACCCTCGCATCCTCATCCTTGATGAAGCGACTTCGGCCCTTGATACCGAGACAGAAGCGATCATCCAGGATGCCTTGAACGACCTTGCGAAGGACCGTACGACCCTGGTCATCGCCCACAGGCTCGCCACGATCCGGAAAGCCGACCGGATCCTCGTCGTCACAGAAGATGGCATTGCTGAAGACGGGACCCACGAAGAGCTCCTCTCGGACGCAGGAGGAATCTTCACGAGGCTCCATTCTCATCAGAATGCGACGATCGGTTCGTAATAAAAATAGAAAGGAGGAAGCCGTGTGTGGCTTCCTCCTTTTTGCCGTTTGATAGATGGCTGGTTGTGAATTTGATTCGGGTCGATTGATGTTTATTTGCGACTTTTTCCTGTTACGAGTGAAAGGTATGGGATACTTGGAAAACAGGGTGATTTATCAGCGAGATACTGAATGTGATTTTCCAGTTGTACCTCCACCGACAAATTCCGACTTATTTCGCAGGCTATTTTATAGAGTTTGGACCCTATTGGGGACGCACTGGTCCGAGAGTAGTGGATTTACTTGCGACTTTCAAAAAAATAGTTGTGACTTTTTGAATTTTATTTGTGAAACCAAACATTTTATTTACGAACGGCGATCCTGCTCGAATTTTCATTTGCGGGTGCGGCACGGTACATACGAAAGGCCTTCCTTATTTGCGAATCCCGCCGCCATGCTCCCATTCAAACCAACTGCTCTAATCTCTGCCTGAACCTTCTCTCAACACTCAAACTCCATATCCAAAGCGAACCTCTTGCCATGCCACAAACGCACACTCTGACCCTCTGCTTAGCATCTACTCTTACGATATCCACTTTTCCTCCGTAAACACCCCGCCCCTGCATACCTTGCACCTCCTACAAACGATCCCACCCCAATTTCAACCGATCACAAAAAAAGAGACCCGGCCAAAACCGGATCTCTTCCTCTACGCTGGAGCATCATCAAATCGACGCTCCAGATTCACGAATTTATTGTATTCTTTCACGAACGCCAGTGAGACCGCGCCAACGGGACCGTTACGCTGTTTGGCGATGATGATTTCGATGATGTTCTTGTTCTCTGATTCTTTGTCGTAGTAGTCTTCGCGGTACAGGAAGGCGACGATGTCGGCATCCTGCTCGATGCTTCCGGATTCACGGATGTCGGACATCATCGGGCGTTTGTCCTGGCGCTGCTCGACTCCACGGGAGAGCTGGGAGAGGGCGATGACCGGTACCTGGAGCTCACGGGCGAGTCCTTTGAGGGCACGGGAGATTTCCGATACTTCCTGCTGGCGGTTTTCGCCGGCGCGGCCGCTTCCCTGGATGAGCTGGAGGTAGTCGATCATGATCATGCCGAGTCCCTGGTCCTGAGCGAGACGGCGGCATTTGGAGCGGATTTCCCCGACTTTGATCCCCGGGGTATCATCGATGAAGATCCCGGCGTTGGAGAGGCTTCCCATGGCCATGGTGAGCTTCCTCCAGTCTTCGTCACTCAGGTCACCTGTACGGAGGTTCTGGGCGTTGATGTTCCCCTCTGCACAGAGCATACGCATGACGAGCTGTTCTGCCCCCATCTCGAGGCTGAAGATCGCGACGTTTTCACGGGCCTTGACGGCGACGTTCTGTGCGATATTCAGGGCGAAGGCGGTTTTACCCATGGAAGGACGGGCTCCTACGATGATAAGATCATTCCGCTGGAATCCGGCGGTCATGTGATCAAGGTCGGCGAAGCCTGTCGGGATCCCCGTGACGTCCCCTTTACGGTTGGTCAGGATCTCGATGTTGTCATAGGTGCGGACAAGGACGTCCTTGATGTTGTGAAAGGCTCCGGCGTTTTTCCGCTGGGCGACTTCCATGATGTTTTTCTCGGCTTCACCCAAAAGGGCATCGACTTCATCTTCGCGGGCATAGCCGTCTGAAGCGATGTCGGTGGCGGTGCGGATCAGCCTGCGGAGAAGCGACTTCTCTTCGACGATCTTGGCATAATATTCGATGTTGGCTGCCGTCGGGACGGAGCCAGCCAGTTCACTCAGGTAGGCGACGCCGCCCACATCTTCGAGTTCCTTGGCGGCAGCGAGTTCTTCCGTGACCGTGATCAGGTCGACGGCTTTCCCTCCGTCACCGAGCTTCAGCATCACATTGTAGATCTTTTGATGGGAATGACGATAGAAGTCCTCCGGTATGAGGATCTCCGATGTGGTCGTCAGAGCACTTGGCTCCAGGAATACCGCACCCAGTACGGCCTGTTCGGCTTCGATGTTCTGAGGCGGGATCCGGTCCTGAAACATTTCGTTCATTGTATATGACCTCCTGCACGAGGAATTCTTGGTTTCCACTATAGGCTGATGATTGAGGCATGTATCGTTTACGGAAAAAAAGTGACCTGGACCGAATCCAAATCACCTTTTTTCATTCTAGTACTATTTTAACATGTTTTCGTTGGAAATGAAGATGTCAATCTCTTACTCTTCTGTGACGTGGACCTTAAGGGTAGCTGACACTTCAGTGTGGAGCTTGACCGGTACGTTTGTGAAGCCGAGTGCGCGGATCGCGTCGTTCATCTCGATTTTGCGCTTGTCGACTTTGATGTCATGCTGCTTTTTAAGGGCATCGGCAATCTGCTTGCTCGTGATGGAACCGAACAAACGGCCGCCTTCACCGGATTTCGCTTTCAGTTCGACCTGAAGCTCTTCCATGGCTGCCTTCAGCTTTTTCGCTTCTTCTAGTTCTTCCTGTGCGATTTGCTTTTCTTTGTTCTTTTGACCCTCAAGCTGGCTGATGTTGGCGTTGCTTGCTTCTACAGCCAGGCCTTTTTTGAGAAGGAAGTTATGTGCGTAGCCATCAGCCACGTTTTTCACTTCGCCTTTTTTACCTTTACCTTTTACGTCTTTCAAGAAAATGACTTTCATAGTTCTCTTCTCCCTTCGAAATAATCATCTAGTGCTTCTTTCAGAAGTTTTTCGGCTTCATGGACCGTTTTATGTTTCAGCTGGGTGGCGGCATTGCTCAAATGACCTCCGCCTTCAAGATTCTCCATGATGATCTGGACGTTTACATCACCAAGGGATCTGGCACTGATGCCCACCGTATCCTCATCCCGCTTCGAGATGACAAAGGAGGCGATGACACCGTCCATGGTCAGGAGCGTGTCGGCTGCCTGGGCGATGAGGACGGGATCGGAAACGACCTCGTCCGGCGCATGGGCAATAGCGACGCCGTCCCGGTAGAACTCCACGGTTTCGATGAGGCGGGCCCGTTTGATGTACGTGGCCACGTCCTCCTTGAGGAACTTCTGGACAAGGACCGTATCGGCGCCCTGTGCCCGCAAATACGAGGCGGCATCAAACGTCCGGGACCCGGTACGGAGGGTGAAGCTTTTCGTATCGACAATGATACCTGCGAGAAGCGATGTCGCTTCCAGCATGGAGATTTTCTCGTGCTTCGGTTGGTACTCCAAAAGCTCGGTGACAAGCTCAGCAGTCGAGGAAGCATATGGTTCCATATACACCAAGAGCGGATTTTGTATGAAGTCCTCACCCCGTCTGTGATGGTCGATGACGACAACCTTGTCCACCTTGTTCAGGAGGCGCTCCTCGATGACAAGGGAAGGCTTATGCGTATCGACTACGACGAGTAGCGTATCATCCGTCGCCATCTCAAGCGCTTCTTCAGGCGTGATGAAACGGCTGTGAAGATCGGTATTTCCTTTGATTTCCTTCATAAGGCGCTTGACGCTGTTGTCGATTTCGTTGAAGTTCAGCACCACATACCCGTCGCGCTGATTCATCTGGGCCACCTTGCGGATCCCGATGGCTGCTCCGATCGCGTCCATATCGGGATGCTTATGCCCCATGATGAGGACCTTGTCGCTTTCCACCATGATTTCCTTCAGGGCATGGGAGATGACGCGGGCACGGACACGGGTCCGTTTTTCCATCGGGTTCGTTTTCCCGCCGTAGAACTTGACCTTCCCGTTCGTCTGCTTGATGGCGACCTGGTCTCCTCCGCGCCCGAGGGCAAGATCAAGGCTAGACTGGGCAAGCGTGCCGAGTTCCGGCAGGGATGAAACGCCGGTCCCTACCCCGATGCTCAAGGTGAGGGGGACGTTATGCTTGGATGTGGAATCGCGGACATCATCGAGGATCCCGAATTTTTCTTTTTCAAGAATCTGAAGGACTTTATCGTTGATGACGGCGATGAAGCGCTCGGACGATGTTCTCTTAAGGAAGACACCGTATTCCTGCGCCCATTTATTGAGGTTGGATGTCACCAGGCTGTTGAGGCTGCTCCGGGTCTGATCATCCATCCCCTGGGTGAGCTCGTCATAGTTGTCCAGGTAGATGATGGCGATATTCGTTCGTTCTTCATGATACTGCTTCTCGATCTCCTTCTGTTCCGTCACATCGAAGAAGTACAGCAATCGTTCTTTCAGTTTTAACACAACATGATATTTCCGTTCATTGATCGTCACGATTTCCGAGTCTACCTCTTGCTTGATCAAGGGGACAAGTGAGTCCGCCACATCATAAAGGGATCTTCCGACGACGGTATCCTCGTTGAAACAAGAAGCGAGGAATGGATTGGTCCATTCTATGTAGTACTCGTCATTGATCAGCATGATTCCGATCGGCATCTCCATCAGCGCTTCTTCTCCGACGCGCTTGACCCTGTAGGACAGGGTAGAGATGTACTCTTCCGTCTCATCGTGGGACCTTCCTTCGAAATAGAAGGCAAGGAAGAAGACAAGTCCGAATACGAGGAGCCCCGCAAACGCAAGGATCCAGTTATAAAACACGATCGCTACCAGTAAGAGAAGCGTTAATACAGCAAGACCGTACAGTGGGTAGCGGATCATTCGCTTATTGAAATAAGAAGGCATACTGTCAGCTCCTGCAACAAATTTTTTCTATGACTTATTCTTTAAGCGTTCTCTGAGGTCGAATCCTAAGTCAATTATACCTAAAATCCGGACGAGAGAAAGGAGTGGGATTGAAATAATGGTCACAACTGCCATTAAACCTTTCGACCAATTTTTCATGTGGCCGAAGAAATATAGGAACGAAAGCCCTTGAATGGTGAACAGCATCCCAAGGATGATCTGTACATTGATGATCGCGCTGAATGTAAACGATCCGCTCTCAGGCTGAATGACCAATGATAGCACAAACAATAGGATGTAGTACCACAGGATGCTCTTTGGGAACTTCCATTCCCGGAACCGAAGGAAAGATGGGACATTCCTTCCGAGGCGCTTCATGAGCGGGAAGCTGATCGCCAGGATGAGGAACGTGTATAGCGCAGCCCCGATTGCAAATGCGGCTGGCGTGGTCACGTTCATCAATTTCAGCACGTTATCCATCTGCTCCAGCTTTTTCTCATCAGGCTGGATGAAACCAAGATCGGTCATCGCTGCATAATTCTGATGCGCCACAGTCTTCGCCATTTCCAGGCTCTCCTTGATGACATTCATCCCAAGCAGTTTAATGGAGATCACATAAGCGACCACGGCATTGATGGTGGTGACCAAGGTTCCGAGTAAAAGGATGTGGGTCTTCTGTATATCCGATTTTAACGCCCAGCCAATGGCCGTCCCGAGGGAAGCGCCCAGGACACCGAAGCCCAATCCAGGTAAACCGCCGAAAAGGAATGAAATCCCAATGCCTACAAGCGACATCACCACCGCATCACGATGGGCGAATTTTTGACTGTAGAGCATGAAAGGGAGCGGTAGGAAGAGCAAACCTACTATGGATATAACAGGTGTATATAACGTAAACAATAGAAACACAGTAAAGATGGCCACCGATATGGCGCCTTCTGTGATGATGCGGGCATTTTTCACTTCATTACTCTCCTCGCGAAATACATACAATAGTATCATCATATCAATTTTGGAAGGGAATTTCATCTTATGGACTCTTCAGTCATTTCCCCTCTAAATAGGATGCGTATAAACCCGGGCTTTGAAACGTTTTAAGATGACAAACAAAACAGCCGGTCCATGGGAGCATCCCCACGGTCCGGCCGACATCGTTTATTCTGATTGGGCGATCTTGAAGCGGTCGATGGCCGCCTGGAGTTCCTGGCTCAGGTCGGTGAGCTGTTCAGCTGCCGCCGTGATGGACTGGACGGCCTTCAGTTGCTCATCTGTTGACGCATTCATCTCTTCACATGACGCAGCCGTTTCTTCTGCAGCCTCTGCCATGGCCTTGATGACGGTGAATACCTGGTCTTTATCGCCATTGATCCCTTCGATCCCCTCATGCATATGTCCGATTTCTTCATTGATTTTCCTCATGACCGCTGCATTCCGGTCAAACACCTCATGGGTTTCATTCAACACGCCAAGCTGAGCATCGAACGTGTCTTTGGTCAGGTTCATTTCTTCCACTGCCTGGTCGGAACCCGCCTGGATATCCTTGATCGTGCGCTTCACGCTCTCGGTTGCCTGGACGGATTGGTCCGCCAGCTTCCGTACTTCTTCTGCCACGACGGCGAATCCTTTCCCGTGCTCTCCTGCACGGGCAGCTTCTATGCTTGCGTTAAGGGCAAGAAGATTGGTCTGGGAGGAAATATCCGTGATGGTCGCCATCACGTTTTCGATATTCTTCACATGCTCCCCGAACCCAAGAATCACCTGTTGCATCGAGTCCATATACTGCTGGGACGTATCATACGCCCCGCGAAGCTTGGAGATTTGATTCATTCCCTGTTCATTCCGCTCGCCCACTTCAATGGCAAGCTCCGACATTTTATAGGACTGTTCGTAGATGTGGTCGATGCTTTCCCCGAGGCTTTCGCTACCACTTTGGGCGCGCTCCGAATCAGAAGCCGTTTCAGAGGCGGTCCTGGCGATACTCGAAATGGCAGAGGCCATCTCTTCACTTGACGCATGTGTCTCCTCAGAAACGGCACTGAGCCCTTCTGCAGCCTGTCTCACATTGAGGAAGGCATCCTGAACAGTCTGAAGCGTCATGGAGATCGACTCGATCATTTGATTGAAATCGTCGGCCAGACGACCTGTTTCATCCTTCGCTTTTACATCGGAGCGCTTTGTCAGATCCCCCCGTGCTACATGCTTCACCGTTGCCTGAAGTGATTTCAGAGGGCGGGTCATCTTTCTCGAGACGATGGCGATTGCCACGAGGAGGACAGCTAGGGTGATGAGGCCCGTTACAAGGAGCTGCCGTTCAATATCTTTCGCACTGCCTATGATGTTATCCATGGAATAGACGGCGCCTGTCTTCCAGCCTGTACCGGGGATCGTATCATAAATCATGACTTTTCGTTCCCCTTCAAGTGTGTAGTGGATGATTCCGCTCTCATCCGTGGAATCAAGCATCTTTTTGATGAATGTAAAGGATGATAGATTCTCACCGCGCCTAGTAGGATGGACGACGGCGGTTCCATTCTCCCCGATCAGCACGGCATCCCCACCATACCCTAACTCCATGGAAGAGATACGTTCCGTCAGCTTCGATAGATTGATATCGACACCAATGACACCGACGAGTTTGTTATCCACCAGAATGGCCTTGGAAGCCGTGATGATGTCCTGATTGGTCGCCGTATCCACATAGGGGTCACTCCAATTCACATCGTTCTGTGAAGCGGCAGCGGCCTTGAACCAATCCCTTCCGGTGGGATCGAACCCTTCCGGCAATTCAGCCTCGGGAACGATGAAGAGATTCTTGTTCGGGGAAGCGATATAAATAGAAGTCGATTCATCATACAGATCGATATAATTATCAAAGTCCTCCTGTACCCCTTGAGTAAGCTCTTCTTCCGATTTTCCGTTCTTATTCCCCGTCATCTTGAAGGCTTCATATTCTAGCAGCCCTTTCGACTTTGAGTACTGAATGAGGCTCTTCTCGAACTGGCCGAGGAAGAGTTCGACGGAATCACCCATTTCACCCGCCACGGTTGTCGACTGCCTGATCACCTCATCCTCCGTCTTCGACCGGGTTTGCCACGAAGTAATCGCAAAAATGACTGCCAACGATAAAATGAATAACGTCGAAAATACCCCTGTTAACTTTGTTCGAATCGAAAGGCCCCTCTTTTTCTTTTTCACCAAAACTCACTCCAGACACTGCTTAGTATTGGTTGTATCGGCAGAATAGGGGAGAGGTTGAGTCTTTTTTACTAAAAATATGGAATTTTCTAATATTTACGAAGGATATTGGTATGATAGAGGAAAAGGGAGGCGGTGTCATGAATCCAATTGAAACGACATGTTTCACCATCCACTTGCTCTGCGAAGGCGTTTACGGAGTGATTGCCAAACCTGGGCAGGGTGCATGGAGCAACGCAGGGATCATAGATTTGGGAGGAACCACCCTTATCTTCGACACCATGTCCACACCATCGGCAGGATACGAACTTCGCAAACAGGCAGAACGGCTGACAGGGAATACGAAAATGGAGGTTATTAATAGTCATTTCCACGGTGACCATGTCTTCGGAAATCAAGCGTTTGAAGGGTTTCCAATCTATTCTACTGCCATAACGAAGCATTGGATCAAAGAAAAGAACGATGTGAAGGACCTTGAATTGGAACGAGAAGGAACGGAAGCCTATCTAAAAGCTATGGAACAACGTTTAGTGCAGGAGTCCGATCCCGTAATGATCGAGAGTCTTACGCTACAAATGGAGGAAATGACGCATATCCTTCGCGACCTCTCACGCTTGAAACTCTTCTTACCTGATAGGATTTTCGATAACGAGCATGTATTCATAGGTCCTCATAGAGAAGCGATCCTTCGTTGCCCGGGTGGTGGCCACTCACCGAGTGATTCCTATCTGTACCTTCCACAAGATTCTATCTTATTTGCAGGAGACCTGATAACCCGCAAGTTGCACGTACCCATCTTTGATCCAGTTTCATATCTTGCCTTGATCAAAGAGATTGGAGGTTTGAATGCGGAGACCTATATACCAGGACACGGTGGTTCAGGAGGGAAGGAGTTGGTGCATTCGATGGAAGCTTATTTGAACATGCTCCTAGAGAAAGCACAGAGGGCAAACGATGAGGGAATCTCAATGGAGACATTCATAAAAGACTTTGTGCTCTCTCCTGAATATACGAAATGGCTCGGCATCCATGGCATTGAAGGCAATCTGCGCAAGATGTATGAGTACATCTCCAACCTTTGAAGAAGCTTTTGATGGGAGGAATGTAGAGGGCTCTAGGTTTCTTACGCAATCCGTTCATCGCACAAAAAAAGACATCCTCCAAAAGAAGGATGTCTCTCTTATTTATTCTCCGCTTACGTATGGAAGCAATGCCATTGTACGCGCACGTTTGATTGCACGAGTCAATTTACGTTGGTACTTAGCGTTTGTTCCAGTTACGCGACGTGGAAGAATTTTTCCACGTTCAGAGATGAATTTTTTAAGAAGTTCCACATCTTTGAAATCGATGTGAGTAATTCCGTTTGCTGTGAAGTAGCATACCTTACGGCGTCTACGTCCACCTCTACGTCCTCCTGCCATGTTTTTCGCCTCCTATCCTGTTAAAAGTCGGTATCGTTCGCTCTTAGAATGGCAGATCGTCATCGGAAATGTCGATCGGCTGACCGTCATTTGCGAATGGATCTTCATCTACGCGAGTGTAGTTATTGTTGTTGTTGCGCTGTTGTTGATTCTGATTCTGGCCGAATGAGTTACCACCTTGGTTACCCTGTTGGTAACCACCACCGCCGCCAGAATAGCTTGGGCTTCCGCCGCGATCTCCACCTTGATTCGCACTGCGAGGCTCAAGGAATTGAACGCTTTCGGCCACGACTTCCGTCATGAACACGCGTCGTCCATCCTGACCTTCGAAGTTACGAGTCTGGATTCGACCGTCAACGCCGGCCAGGCTTCCTTTCTTAAGGAAGTTCGCTACGTTTTCGGCAGGTCGGCGCCAAACAACACAGTTAATAAAATCTGCTTCCCGTTCACCTGATTGATTCGTAAAAGAACGATTCACTGCCAGGGTGAATGAGGCAACAGCCACTCCACTTGGAGTATATTTTAGTTCAGGGTCTTTGGTTAATCGGCCCACTAATACAACTCGGTTCATCATCAGAATCAACCCCTTCCTTCTATTGCTAGAAGTGTATATCTATGAAACGTTCGAATTATTGTTCGTCTTTTACAACGATATGACGGATAATGTCGTCACTGATCTTAGCCAAACGATCGAACTCGTTTACAGCTTCAGAGCCAGCGTTGATTTTTACCAATTGGTAGAAACCATCACGGAAATCATTGATTTCGTACGCTAAACGACGTTTACCCCAATCTTTTGACTCGATGATCTCCGCACCGTTAGTAGTCAATACGTTATCAAAACGCTCAACAACTGATTTCTTTGACTCTTCGTCAATGTTCGGGCGGACGATGTACATAACTTCGTACTTTTTCATCTGAATGTCACCTCCTCGTGGTCTATGCGGTCCTTTCTTTACGAAAGAACAAGGAGCAATGCGTTCATTACTCACGAATTAAAATTATATCATAGGGATTGTCCAATTGCAATAAGCTGGGGGAAAAAGACAGATTCGCCCGTAACATGCAGAAGCCTTTATATGCACACCAAAAAGCCCCGAATGCAGATTCGGGGCTGAGTGATCTTATTATACGTTAAAGCGGAAGTGGATGATGTCCCCATCTTTCACCAAATACTCTTTTCCTTCAAGGCGGACTTTTCCTGCTTCCTTGGCTGCATTCATTGTACCAGCAGCAACGAGGTCGTCATAGGAAACCGTTTCGGCACGGATGAACCCGCGCTCAAAGTCGGTGTGGATGACACCGGCACATTGAGGAGCCTTCATGCCTTCACGGAATGTCCATGCACGGACTTCCTGTACACCTGCCGTGAAGTAAGTGGCAAGGCCAAGAAGGGAGTAGGTCGCGCGGATCAGCTGATCGAGTCCTGATTCTTCAATGCCAAGCTCCTGAAGGAACATCGCTTTCTCTTCATCATCAAGCTCGGCGATTTCTGATTCAATCTTCGCGCAGACGACGATGACTTCCGCATTGTCTTCGCTCGCGAATTCGCGAACCTTTTGCACGTATTCATTGTCTTCAGTATCAGCAATCTCGTCTTCGCTGACGTTTGCCACATAAAGAACAGGTTTAGACGTCAACAAGTGAAGCTGCTTCACGTATTTTGCCTGTTCTTCGTTGAATTCAGCCGTACGGGCAGGCTGCTCGTTTTCAAGGACTTCTTTCAGCTTGGAAAGGATTTCGAATTCAAAGACCGCTTCCTTGTCCTTTTGTTTCGCCATTTTTTGCACCTTCACGAGACGCTTGTCCACGGTTTCAAGGTCGGCAAGGATCAACTCAAGGTTGATGACCTCGATATCAGCGATCGGATCGACTTTTCCGGCTACGTGCGTGATGTTGTCATCGGCGAAGCAACGGACAACCTGACAGATGGCGTCAACCTGACGGATGTGAGAAAGGAATTTATTCCCGAGTCCTTCCCCTTTGCTCGCACCTTTCACGATTCCTGCAATATCGGTGAATTCGAATGCGGTCGGAACCGTCTTCTTCGGATTCACAAGCTCCGTCAATTTATCCAGACGATGATCGGGTACTTCTACGATCCCCACGTTCGGATCGATGGTACAGAACGGGTAGTTCGCAGATTCCGCACCCGCTTTTGTAATTGCGTTGAACAACGTAGATTTACCGACGTTCGGCAGACCTACAATACCAGCTGTTAAAGCCATATCGGTCACTCCTCCTGATTGATTGCCTATCTATTCATATCTCTGCCATCATGACAGCTTCATACCTGAATGACGACCGTGAGAACGGTCGAACCTTTCACAATTATAGAGATAATGGGGGAAAAAGACAAGTGATGCTCCACTGAGGTCGGTCCGTAAAATTGCTGTCCCGCTCCCCGGGAAATAAAAAACAGCCTGCCGGAAATCGGTAAGCTGTTTTTGTGTGTAAAGACAAACTGGTTTGGATTATGGATCGTGCCAGCTGGGTACTTATCAGTATCAGCTTTCTGATGAGCTAAGGACTTTTTTCATCTTTTTGGAAAAATCCTTCCGAGGAATCATCACGCTGTGCCCGCAGCCCTCGCATTTGATCCTGATATCCATCCCCATGCGAATGATTTTCCACTCGTTGGTGCCGCATGGATGGGGCTTTTTCATTTCCACCACATCATTAAGTGCGAACGTCTTCGCCTCCATGGACGCATACCTCCTTAGTCTCGTTCAACCTGCTTTTGTTTTTTCTGAAGTTCTTCCTGCACATCGTCCTCGTCGTTACGTGAGTACATGACCATGCGGGGAAGAGGGATTTCGATGCCGTTCCGTTCGAAGCACTGCTTGACTTCCTTGCGGAGGACCCTGGCGATATACCAGTGATTCATCGGTGTCGTCTCGGCGACGATCCTCATCATCACATCAGGCGCCCCAAGGGTCTGGATACCGAGAAGCTCTGGCGGATTCACCAGCTCCTCATATTTTTGAGGAAGCGTGAGAAGAAGCTCCTGCAGGACCCGCTCGGCCTTGTCGATATTCTCTTCATACGCGATGTTGACGTCCACGACCGCCACGCTGTTATGAACGGAGAAGTTGGTGACTTCTGCTACGTTGCCATTGGGGAATATATGTAATTCACCCGTCCAACTTTTTATTTTCGTCGTCCGGAGCCCGATTTCCTCCACCGTTCCTTCGGCGGAGCCAATTTTCACATAGTCCCCCACAGAGAACTGATCCTCGAAGATGATGAAGAAACCGGTAATAATATCGCGAACAAGGTTTTGGGCACCAAAACCGACGGCAAGACCGACGATTCCTGCACCGGCAATCAAGCCCTTAACATCTATAGAAAGGGTCGACAAGATCGTCATCAACGAAATGAAATAGATCACATAGGTCAACACGTTTTCCAATAGTTTCAATAACGTGGCTTCACGGCGTTCGGAGAATTTGATCGGCGAACGTGACCTTGCCTTGAAGACGTTCCGGATCGCAGATCTCCCGACACGGAGAGCGATATACGTAATGACCATGATGGCAATAATCTTTAGGACGACTAGCCCCAAATCTGTCCATAAACTTTCGTTAGAAAGACTTTTAATGATTTCATCTATCTTTTTTGACATACTTCTCAACAGCCACCCTTACTTTAGAAAGTGAAAGTACCCTTTATTTTATCAACTTTCCCTCTCCATGAATAGATATAACCTCGATCTGTAAAGAAGTTTAAAAATTTTTATCATATGAAAAAACTGCCCCGATTATGTATGAATGACGGCGATTGTCCGTATACTGTTAAAAAGCGGTAACATGCCTGGACGATAACGAGGAGCAAGGGAGTGGTAGTGATGAATCTGAAACGAGGACTTTTCGACCGCAAGACCGAACCATACAGGGTCTCTTATGAAGATGAAAATGCGGCACTGGATCTTTCCGTCCACCTTTCAGCCATGCTGCCCATCCTCTACCGGACACGGCCAATCGTATTCATATGCATCGGAACAGATCGTTCCACGGGTGATTCCCTCGGTCCATTGATCGGAACTCTCCTGGAAGATCGCGGCATAGAGACCTTCCACGTTTATGGGACCCTGGATGATCCCATTCATGCTGTCAATCTGGAAGAGAAGATGGCCTATATCCAATCCATTCATAAGAATCCATTCATCATCGGGATCGACGCCTGTCTGGGACGTCTTAAGAGTGTCGGAGCGATCCAGCTCAGTCACGGTCCACTCAAACCCGGCGCTGGAGTGAATAAAGAACTTCCCGAAGTAGGAAACATCCATCTGACCGGCATCGTCAACGTGAGTGGGTTCATGGAGTTCTTCGTACTTCAGAATACCCGGCTCAGCCTCGTGATGAGAATGGCCAAAGTCATGGCCGAGTCAATCGCCCTGGCTGCCGAAACCATCGAGCGCAGGAACGCCGTGAGCATCGAAAAATGGCGGGAAGAACTGCAATAGGAGGACGGTCCGGATGCGGACTGTTTTTTTATGGATATTTTTTGAAACCATCATTCCGTTCTTTCGTATATACAAGGTAGAAAGGTGGAGATTTAAATGACCATACTCTTACTTGTTAAAATTGCACTTGGTACTCTTTTAGTAGGTGTTATTGCACACACGATCAAAACGGCTTATTCAAAAGAAAAAGATGTGAATGCCAACTGGCTCCTATTTCTATTGGCAGTGGAAGCAATCGCCACACCAGCGTACGGATTATTCTTGACGGTCTGAATAAAAAGAAGAGCTTGTTAGAAAAACAAGGGTCCGTTTATATATCTGTGTGAATTCTTTATACCGCTTATGATTTCCGTGCAACCGCTAGAAAAAATTTCATATAAATGTTCGTGAAACAAATGAAAAACCCGAACTAATTTGCTTTAACGTAGGCGAATTAATTCGGGTTTTGCTATGACTGAAGCACTCTTTACGCTTGATACAGATGAAGGAACGAGACGATCACACCGACGACCACAATTCCAGGAAGAAGATTAGCCACCCTGATCTTGGTGATTCCGACCAGATTGAGTCCGATGGCAAAGATCATGATGCCGCCTGTCGCGGTCATTTCAGTGATGAAGGCATCCATGAGTTCCTGTGGGACAAAGCGGTGGATCTGGGTGGCGAACAACGCGATCGTGCCTTGATAGAGGATGACCGGCACAGCTGAGAACATGACGCCGATCCCTAGTGTCGTGGCAAGGATGATGGAGGTGAATCCATCGATGATCGCTTTTGTGAGCAGGACGTCATGGTCTCCCCTGATCCCGCTGTCGAGGGCACCGATTACCGCCATGGCCCCGATCACGAAGATCAGGGTGGCCGTAATGAATCCTTGAGAAATGGACGTGTCCCCCTTCGTACCGATTCTCCTTTCAAGCCACTCCCCAAGGGCGTTGAGCTTTGAATCAAGATTCATCCATTCTCCTAGGGCCGCACCGACCGCTAGAGAGATGATGACAATAAGGAAGTTTTCGCTTTTCAATCCCATCTGCAGTCCCAGCACCGTCACGGCAAGGCCAATTGCCTTCAGTACCGTATCCTTCACATTCTCCGGAATGCGGTGAAGGAGTTTACCGAGGAGCGTTCCCAGGATGATACATATTCCGTTGATGATCGTACCGAATAACACCATTTTTTCTTTCTCCCATCACTCTCGACAAAAAAAGAACCGGCTCGAAGGGATTCCCTTCAGAGCCGGACTCCATCAGTCGTGTTGTTGAAGAAGATCGAGGATCCGTTCAAGGTCTTCTTTCGAAAAGAACTCAAGCTCAATCTTTCCTTTTTTCTTCGATTGTTTAATTGTAACCGTGGTGCCGAACCGTTCCCTGAGGCGCGTCTCCTGCTCCTCGATGAACACGTCCTTGCGTTCTTTTTTCTTCGTTTCACGTGAAACATCGTCGTTCAGTTCCTGTACGAGCTTCTCAAGCTGACGGACATTGAGGGAATCCTTCATGACCCGATTGACAAGCTGGGTCAATCCCTTCTTGTTCTTCAGTCCAAGAAGGGCCCGGCCGTGTCCCATCGTGAGCTTTCCGTCTGAAATCAGTTCCTGTACGGGCTGTGAGAGCCCAAGAAGACGGATGTGGTTGGCGATATGGGGACGGCTTTTCCCCAACCGCTTTGCCAGCTCCTCCTGCGTGATCCCGAGCTTCTCCATCAGCATCTGATAGGCGGCAGCTTCTTCGATCGGTGTCAAATCCTCACGCTGGAGGTTTTCCAGTACAGCCAGTTCCATCATTTGCTTCTCATCAAGCTCCCGTACGACAACAGGTACTGTCTTGAGATCCGCCGCTTTCGCCGCACGGTAGCGGCGCTCACCGACCACGATCTCATAGCCTTTGATGGATTTCCGGACGATGATCGGCTGGAGGATCCCATGCTCCTGGATGGAGGCCTTCAGCTCTTCGATCGCCTGGGGTTGGAAGATCTTACGGGGCTGATAAGGATTCGGACGGAGATCCTTCAGCTTCACTTCCTGGACCGTTTCCTCTTCTTTATTTGCCGTGAACAGGGCATCAAGCCCCTTTCCCAAACCTTTAGCCACTCATCGCCACCTCCTTCGCAAGTTCTAAATACACTTCCGCTCCCCTGGACTTGGCATCATAGATGATGATCGGTTCCCCGTGGCTCGGTGCTTCGCTCAGTCGGACATTACGCGGGATAATGGTTCGATACACTTTATCCTGGAAATATTTCTTCACTTCCTCAATGACCTGGATGCCGAGATTCGTACGGGCATCGAGCATCGTCAAGAGGACGCCGTCGATCATCAGATCATGATTCAAATGCTTCTGCACAAGACGCACGGTGCTTAGCAGCTGACTAAGCCCTTCGAGTGCGTAGTATTCACATTGGACCGGGATGATCACCGCATCCGAAGACGTGAGGGCATTGATGGTCAAGAGCCCCAACGATGGCGGGCAATCGATGACGATATAATCGTAATCGTCCTTCACTTTTTCCAGTGCCTTTTTCAAGCGGACTTCCCTTGAGATGGTCGGAACCAGCTCGATTTCTGCCCCGGCAAGGGAAATGGTGGCAGGTACGATATCCAGATTCTCGACCTTCGACTGCTTGATCGTTTCCTTTACGTCCACATCGTCCACTAAAACATCATATATGCATTGCTGCACGTCTCCTTTTTCCACACCTGCACCGCTCGTGGCGTTTCCTTGTGGATCTATGTCGACAAGCAGGACTTTCTTTCCAATATAAGCTAAACAAGCCCCCAGATTGACGCTGGTCGTGGTCTTACCGACTCCGCCCTTCTGGTTTGTAACGGCTATGATTCTGCCCAAGGTTGTCACCTACCTAGTTTTTTTCACAGTATTCTTCTATTCTAACAAAATTCTCGGAAAATTGTCTGGCAATTTTTATTATGTCGCGAGTTCATATCGACTTTCATCGCCAAAATCCCACAAAAAAAGTGAGAACTGCCTGATTACAGTCTCTCACTCTATGATTCTATTTCTTTTTTGGGATGCGGATGGTGAACTGATAGAATTCCTCATGTTCTTCTTCCTCGGCATCCAGGTTGATCCCGCTGTCGGACACCATATTCAGCGACTGACGGATCGTGTTGACGGCAATCCTCATGTCTTTTGAGAAGGCTTTGCGCTTTGGCTTCGGCTTTTTGTCCGAAGCTTCCTGCATTTTGTTCACACGGTCCTCCGTCTGCTTCACGTTGAGGTTCTTCTCGACAACCTCTTGAAGAAGCTGGATCTGTTTCTCCGCATTCTTCAAGGGAATGAGTGCGCGGGCATGGCGCTCGGTGATCTTCTTATCAAGAAGGGCACCCTGCACCTCTTCGGGAAGCTTGAGGAGACGGAGCTTGTTGGCCACCGTCGACTGCCCTTTCCCCAGGCGCTGTGCAAGGGCTTCCTGCGTCAATTCATGAAGCTCGAGAAGCTTGCCGTACGCGATGGCTTCCTCGATCGGGGACAGCTCTTCGCGTTGCAGGTTCTCGATCAGCGCGACAGAGGCCGTTTCCGTGTCATTCATATTCTTCACGATGGCAGGGACCGTTTCCCAGCCGAGTTTTGACACCGCCCGGAATCGCCGCTCCCCGGCAATGATCTCGAATTGATCTTCGCCGTATTCCCTCACCACGATAGGCTGGATGATGCCGTGTATATGGATCGTCCTCGATAACTCTTCTATTTTATCATCATTAAAAATCGTCCTAGGCTGGAAGCGGTTGGGAACGATCTGAGAGACGGGAATCTTCTTCACTTCATCCCGATCTTCCACTACTGCTGATTCTGTTGATTCTTCCGGCTCTTGCTCCTTTTCACCCAGACCAAAAAAACGAGAGAAAGGATGCTTCATCTTCCTACACCACCTTTAAGAAACTCCCTTTAATACTATTCTCTAAGAAATGACAAGTTCCTGCCTTATTCCCATGACATTTTCCGTAGTACTACGTCAGTTTTCTATTCTAATGGTAATTTATTCGGTGTACCAGGCTTCCTGGGATACTTATTCGGTGTATCTTTCACTTTCTTGATCTGAACGATCGTGCGCTCACTGTTCTCCTCAGGAAGGAGGAAGGAATCGACCTGCTCCGTCTTCCCGCCGAGGGTCGTGATCGCTTTCTTGGCTTTATCCATCTCATCGTTCACACTGGCCGCCTTCATTGCGACGAAATAGCCGCCTTTTTTGACAAGGGGCAGGCAGAGCTCGCTGAGGACCGACATTCTGGCAACGGCACGCGCCGTCACCATGTCGTATGATTCACGGTGGTCCTTATTCTTACCGAATGTTTCTGCACGGTCGTGATGGAAGTGCGTGTTCTCCAGTCCCAGCTGATCCGCTAGATGATTCAGGAACGTGATGCGCTTGTTCAGCGAATCCACGATGGATACATGCAGATGCGAGAAGCAGATTTTGATCGGGATGCTTGGGAACCCGGCCCCTGCACCGACATCGCACAGGGAAGTGATGGAATTGAAATCAACGTAAAAGGCAGCAGAGATGGAATCATAGAAGTGCTTCAGGTACACCTCTTCTTTATCCGTGATGGCCGTCAGATTCATCTTTTCATTCCACTCGACCAAAAGCTCATGGTATTTCTCGAATTGTGCCAGCTGTTCAGAGGAAAGGGAAATCCCCTTTTCCTCGAGACCGGCTTGAAATTCATTGATATTCATACGCAACCCATCCTTTATTGATCACCTGATACTTTTGCAATTTTCCCCTGTTCGATATAGACGAGAAGGATGGAAACGTCCGCAGGATTGACTCCGGAAATACGGGAAGCCTGGGCAAGGGACAACGGCTGTACTTCAATCAGTTTCTGTCTCGCTTCGGATGCAAGACCGCTGATCTTTGTGTAATCGATGTTTTCAGGGATCCGCTTGTTCTCCATTTTCTTCATCTTGTCGACCTGCTGAAGGGATTTTTCGATGTATCCTTCGTATTTCACCTGGATTTCCACCTGTTCTTCCACTTCTGGATCAAGCTCCACTTCATTCGGAACAAGGGATTTCATGTGAGAATAGTTCATCTCCGGACGTTTCAGAAGATCCACTGCCAGGATCCCGTCCTTCAGTTCGCTTCCGCCTGCTTCACGGATCACGGACTGAGTTTCTTCCGTCGGTTTGATACGGGTTGACTTCAGGCGCTCTTTTTCTGCTTCGATCAGCTCTTTTTTCGCTGTGAAACGTCCGTAGCGCTCGTCTGAAATCAGTCCGATGCTGTGACCGATATCGGTCAGACGAAGATCGGCGTTGTCATGACGGAGAAGAAGGCGGTATTCTGCCCTCGAAGTCAATAGACGATACGGTTCGTTCGTACCCTTGGTGACAAGGTCGTCGATCAGCACACCGATATACGCATCGGAACGGCCCAAGATGACTTCCTCTTTATCAAGGGAGCGGCATGCGGCATTGATTCCTGCCATCAGTCCTTGTCCGGCTGCTTCTTCGTAACCGGATGTTCCGTTGATCTGACCCGCTGTGTACAGATTTTTGATCTTCTTCGTCTCAAGGGTCGGCCATAGCTGGGTCGGTACGATGGAATCATACTCGATGGCGTAGCCCGGACGCATCATTTGGACGTTTTCAAGACCAGGGATCGTGGAAAGGATCTTCTGCTGCACATCTTCCGGCAGGCTTGTTGAAAGCCCTTGAACGTATACTTCCTGGGTATTGCGGCCTTCAGGCTCAAGGAAGATCTGATGGCGCGGCTTGTCGTTGAAACGGACGACCTTATCCTCGATGGACGGACAGTAGCGCGGGCCGGTCCCTTTGATCATGCCGGAATACATCGGCGAGCGATGAAGGTTGTCATCGATGAGCTGATGCGTCGTTTCGTTCGTATAGGTCAACCAGCATGGAAGCTGATCGGTGATGTACTTCGTCGTTTCGTAGCTGAATGCTCTCGGTACGTCATCCCCTGGTTGGATTTCCGTTTTAGAATAATCGATGGTCGAACCGTTCACGCGTGGCGGCGTACCGGTCTTGAATCGTACTGTATCGAATCCGAGCTCGCGCAGGTGATCTGCCAGGCGGATCGATGGCTGCTGATTGTTCGGACCGCTTGAATATTTCAACTCGCCGAGGATGATTTCCCCGCGTAGGAAGGTCCCGGTCGTGATGACGACCGTCTTCGCGCGATAGGCGGCACCGGTCATGGTCACGACACCTTTACATTCACCGTCTTCCACGATGAGCTCTTCCACCATTCCCTGCATGAGGGTGATGTTCGGTTCATTCTCGATCGTTTTCTTCATTTCGTTTTGGTACGTGAATTTATCGGCCTGGGCACGCAGCGCGCGTACGGCCGGGCCTTTACCTGTGTTCAGCATCCTCATCTGGATGTGGGTCTTATCGATGTTGCGGCCCATTTCACCGCCGAGGGCGTCAATTTCCCTAACGACGATTCCTTTTGCCGGTCCGCCGACTGATGGGTTACATGGCATGAAGGCGATCATATCAAGGTTGATGGTGACCATCAGCGTTTTCGCCCCCATGCGGGCGGAAGCAAGTCCAGCTTCCACTCCGGCGTGTCCAGCACCAATGACAATGACATCATAATGTCCTGCGTCATATTGCATGGTGATTTATCCTCCTTAAAGGATCACATGATCCTATATACAAATTTATTTCCCTAGGCAGAATTGTGAGAACAACTGATCGATCAAACTGTCATGGACGCTCTCCCCGATGATTTCACCGAGAAGCTCCCATGTTCTTGTCAGATCGATCTGGGCAATGTCGATCGGTATGCCCATTTCTACGTTTTGAATCGCTTCATTGATGCTTGTCGACGCCTGATGGAGCAGGGCGATGTGACGGCTGTTGGAGACATACGTCATATCCCCCGCCTCGATGGACCCATCGAAGAAGAGGGATGAAATGGCTTCCTCGAGCTCATCCACCCCTTCTTCCTCAATCAGGGCTGTGGTCACAAGCTTGTGATTGGCGGCAAGTGCTTCCACTTTCTCCAGGTCGATCTTCCTCGGAAGGTCCGTCTTGTTCACGATGACAATGACGTCCATTCCCTTGACGGCTTCAAACAATTGCTCGTCTTCGAATGTGAGGTCGTCCGCATGATTGAGGACGAGGAGAATGAGATCCGCTTCCTTCAATACCTGTCGCGAACGCTCGACACCGATCCGTTCGACGATATCCTCCGTCTCCCGGATTCCCGCCGTATCGACGAGGCGGAGCGGTACACCCCTGACGTTCACATACTCCTCGATCACATCACGCGTCGTTCCGGGAATATCCGTCACGATCGCCTTGTTTTCATGGACGAGGCTGTTCAATAAAGAGCTCTTCCCGACGTTCGGGCGACCGATGATGACAGTGGACAGCCCTTCACGGAGGATTTTCCCCTGCTCGGACGTCTTGATGAGCTTCTCGATCTCATCACTGACATAGCGCGATTTCTCCAGGAGCACGCTGTGGGTCATTTCCTCCACGTCATCATATTCCGGATAATCGATATTCACTTCCACATGGGCAAGCGTCTCAAGGATTTCCTGACGAAGCTTCTGGATCAGCTTGGATAGGCGTCCTTCCATCTGATTCAACGCCACATTCATGGCCCGGTCCGTCTTCGCCCTGATCAAATCCATGACGGCCTCCGCCTGGGACAGATCGATCCGTCCGTTCAGGAAGGCACGTTTGGTGAACTCTCCCGGCTCTGCCAATCTCGCACCGTGCTTCAACACAAGCTGAAGCACCTTATTCACCGATACAAGACCTCCGTGACAGTTGATCTCAAGGACGTTTTCACGCGTGAAGGTTTTCGGTCCCTTCAGCACGGATACCATGACCTCTTCCACCACCTGCTCTGTCGCGGGATCCACGATATGACCGTAATGGATCGTATGGGAATCCAGTTCCGTCAGCGGCTTGCCTTTCTTGCCCCTGAACACCTGGTCCCCGATCGCAAAAGCGTCATCTCCGCTCAGGCGGACAATGGCAATCGCACCTTCCCCCATGGGAGTGGAGATCGCTGCAATCGTATCGAATTCCATGCGAGTCACCTCTCTTTCTTCTCTTCTTACATCTATAAAAAAATGGCTGTCTCGTTCTAGCAGCCTCTATCATTAAGCAGTGTTTCCCCAAATTATTAGAATAGCACAAACCGATTTAAACCTAAAGAACGGAAAACTGGCAGATACGTCAAATTATCCACAACCCCCATTCTTTCATCCCTCTCATTTTAACTTATCCACATGTGAATAACAATAAACGGCAGGTGAAATTGGCAGGATTGTCACTTATCCAGAGGGCAGGCGCAAAAACATCGGACCCCTTCTATTGTGGTCTGGTAAAATATAGGCATGGGTAACCCGTTGATGTCGTCGAGAAAGATCGTATTTTTTCAAAACACTAAATATCCCTGCGGTCAAACCGATACTATAGCCAACCAGGAAAGGAGCAACACATCATGTTCACCTACAAAATCGACCACGATCTATCATTAAAACTACTTGAACCCCAGGATGCCCAGGCGCTTTTTGAGCTGACCGTCAAATCCCGCTCCCACTTGAAAGAGTGGTTGCCATGGCTGGACTTCACCACCAAGGTGAGCGATACAGAAGAGTTCATTGCCGGAACGATGAAGGGCTATGCCAACCGCAGCAGTCTATCCGCTGCCATCCTCTATCATGGTGAAGTGGTCGGCACGGCCGGATTCAATAACATCAACTGGTCCAACAAAACCGCCTATATCGGATACTGGCTCGGCGAAGGCAACCAAGGGAAAGGGATCATGACCCGGGTGGTCAGTACGTTGACGACCTATGCATTTGAACATTATGCTCTCGACAAAGTGGAAATCCGCGCGGCCGTCGGCAATAAAAAAAGCCGGGGGATCCCGGAACGACTAGGCTATATCAAGGAAGGAACCATCCGTCAGGCAGAATGGCTCTATGACAAGTACGTGGATCACGTAGTATATGGAATTCTTGCAGATGAATGGAAAGAAAAGAGTGAATGATAGGGTAGAAAGGCCGCTCGGGTTGTTGATCCGGGCGGCTTTTTGTCGGTTTTTGATGGGAAGGGGGGTGGCGAAATTTGTCGAAAGGGTTGAAATGGGATGTGGTGGAGACGATTTTTAGGGGTTAGCACCTTTGAACATGATGAAAAGAGGTGGATTTCATCCATTCCGGTTACATTTTTCGGAAGAGCCAAGGTTTTATTACCGACTTTTTCAATTTTACTATCAACTTTTCGAGTTTTATTATCAACTTTCGGCTTTTTTCTACCAACTCTCATTTTTTCAACCGTTTCTACTGCCAACTTTACGGATTTATTTCCAACTTTCAACCTTTATAATCAACTTTCACCGTTTATTTCCAACTTCCAACGTTTATTTCCAACTTCCAACGTTTATGATCAGCCCCTCGTCTATACTATACTCCCTCCACTAAATGACCGCGCCGACACCAGCCATCCAATCAAAAAAAACGACCCAACCGGAACGCCCACTCCAACGAGTGCGTCCCAACTGGGTCGTTTTTGTTTATTTCGGTGAAATCACAATATATCGATTCGGTTCACGGCCTTCCGAGTGGGTCTCCACATCGGTTTGGTTCACAAGGGCCGCGTGGATGACCTTCCGTTCGTAGGATGGCATGGCCTCGAGAGAAACGGGACGATTGATGCGGAGGGCCTTGTCGGCAAGGCGCTTCGCTAGATTCGATAACGTTTCCCTGCGGCGGGCCCTGTAATTCTCCGCATCGAGGAGGATCGTGACGAATTGATCAGAAGAACGATTCGCCACTAGCTGGGCAAGATGCTGAAGGGCGTTCAGTGTCTGCCCCCTTTTCCCGATCAGGAGAGCCATTTTCTCACCAGAGATATTGAATTCCACTTCTCTTCCGCTGCGTTTCTCTTCAATCGACGCTTCCACGCCCATTTCTTTGGCGACTGCCAACAGGAAGTTCTTCGCTTCTTCCACGGGATCGATCGTTTCCTTCACTGCCACGACGGCAGGTTTTCCTCCGAAAAGGCCGAAAAAGGCTTTCTTCCCTGGATCGATGACCGTGATTTCGGCACGGTCCTTTGTGATGTTCAATTGAGACAAGGCTGATTCAATGGCTTCTTCCACCGTTGGACCTGTCACATTCACTTCTCTCACTTCTTCTTGCCCCCTGATTGTGCAGTGGCCTTGGCCGCTTTGACTTCTTTAATATCAGGACCTTTGATGAAATACGTTTGAGCAATCATGAATAGGTTACCTACAACCCAGTATAAGGAAAGGGCGGCAGGGAAGTTGATGGCGAAAATGATGATCATGACCGGCATGATGTAAAGCATCATGGCCATTTGCGGGTTTTGGTCTGCTGTTCCTGCCATCATCAGCTTCTGCTGGATGAAGGTCGTCAAACCGGCAATCAACGGAAGCGCATAGAATGGATCCGGGCTTCCAAGGTCGAACCATAGGAAATTGTGTTCCTTGATGGCCGCTGTACGACTGATTGCGTGATAGAAACCGATCAGGATCGGCATCTGGATGATCAACGGGAAACATCCTGCTAGTGGATTGACGCCATGTGTCTGGAATAACGCCATTGTTTCCTGCTGTAGTTTTTGCTGTGTTTGTGCATCTTTGGAGCTGTATTTCTCACGCAGCTTTTTCATTTCCGGCTGCAATGCCTGCATCGCTTTAGAATTTTTCGTTTGCTTGATCATTAATGGTAGAATCGCTAAACGGATGATCAATGTGACGATGATAATGGCCAGACCGTAAGATCCGAACCCGTCCAATTTCTCTCCGAAGAATGTAATTAATTGTGACAAAGGATAAACAATGTACTCGTTCCAAAAACCGGTACTATCTGAGTTGATCGGCTTATTATATTCTGTACAACCAGATAGAATAGCCATTAGCCCAACAATTGACATCAGGGCTATTATTCTCTTTTTCACCCTCTATTTCCTCCCAACTAATAAGTAATCAAGTGTGATAAAGGATGCGGTTACATCCTATTATGACAAAAGATAGAATCTTTCGTATTGTAACATCTTTTCACAGGTTTGTGCTGAGCAATCCTGTGCAACCCGCAAATAGTTTATGACTTTTTACGAACATTTTTGCCATAAGAACCCCGTTTCAATACTTTCCCTCTATTAAGAACGTGCGTGAGGCTGCTTTTCACCTCATGGAAGTTCATGTCGGCCGCCGGTTTCCTGGCGATGATTAAATAATCGTACTGATCTTTCACTTCTTCCTTCAACTCAAGGAATGATTGTCGAACATACCGTTTGATCCGGTTCCGGCATACGGCATTGCCGATTTTTTTACTCACCGAGATCCCGATCCGGAATGGCTGAGGCTCATCTTTTTTCAAAAAATACAAAACGAACTGCCGATTGGCAAATGACGTCCCTTTTTTGAAGATGTCCTGAAACTCTTCATTCTTTTTCACTCGTTGTTCTTTGCGCATGAATCACACCTAATTTTCTTAATGGTTTTCCCTGCTCAATCTTGCCCAACTGCATGGCCTTTCAATCACATGGATAGAGAAAAAAAGACCACTGAGTCAGTTCAGTGGTCTAAGCAGATAATACTTTTCTTCCTTTGCTACGACGACGAGCTAAAACATTACGGCCGTTTTTTGAACTCATACGTGCGCGGAAACCGTGTACTTTACTTCTTTTACGCTTATTTGGTTGAAACGTTCTTTTCATCTATGACACCTCCCTGAAGGATATCTTTATAAGTTAAAGACATTCTTCACCATTATAAAGATGCCCCCCATCAAAAGTCAACACCGTTCTCATATTATTTTATAGTGGGGAAATGTGGCATCGATTTCCCCGAAAAAATCTTCTCGCGAGTCTCGATGAGATCCTCCTGCCTAACCATTCATTTTCTGCGAGCTGCATGTGAAAAACTTCTGCCTCCTCCAGAAAGGAAGATCTCTTTTCCTTCTACAACTATCATCCACGATTCCCCGAAAACGTCTCTGTGGATAGATTTCGACATGCTTTTAAATTATCCACAACACATACTGACAACTTTTTCACATATTCTTTGCCTGTGGACAAAATTATTCCACAAGGAAAAGGGGTTGTGGATAAAATTTTTAAAGCATTGCACCGCTTAGGATATTTTGATATGATTATTGTGTTTTCACTCTTAATAACGTGAACAGCCAAATATGTTTATCCACAATTTGTGGATAGTTTGTGGGTAACTTATTCAGAGGCTTTGTAAAACGTTGTCCACAAGTGGTGGATAATGTCGAAAAACCGAGTTTCTTCCTTATAATATAATTTCTCCACATTCAAAGCGTTGTATGTTTATGAACACTAGCGATTTAGCACTTATACATGTTGTACAGAGGTTATACAAAGAGAGAAAAGGAGGGATCAGGGTTGGAGAATATCGGGGATTTATGGGCAAAAGCCTTAGAAAACATCGAAAAGAAAATCAGCAAGCCCAGTTTTGATACATGGCTCAAATCGACCAAGGCTCATTCGATCCAAGGCGATACGCTTGTTATCACTGCACCGAATGAATTTGCCCGGGATTGGCTTGAAGGACGCTACTCACAGCTCATTTCAGGTGTACTATACGATATTACCGGTGAAGAGCTGCTGATCAAATTCATCATTCCTCAGAATCAAGAACCCGAGGAATTCGATATACCGCTTCCGCCAAAGAAGGCATCGAAGGATGATGAGCATCAGGATCTCAACCAGAATATGCTCAATGCGAAATACACATTCGACACATTTGTCATTGGATCAGGGAACCGCTTTGCCCATGCCGCTTCACTCGCTGTAGCGGAAGCCCCGGCAAAAGCGTACAATCCGCTGTTCATCTATGGGGGCGTAGGACTGGGAAAAACCCACTTGATGCACGCCATCGGTCACTACGTACTCGAACATAATCCTTCTGCGAAGGTTGTCTACTTATCTTCCGAGAAATTCACGAATGAGTTCATCAATTCCATCAGGGATAATAAAGCCGTCGATTTCCGCAATAAATATCGAAATGTCGACGTGCTTCTCATTGATGATATTCAATTCCTGGCAGGAAAAGAACAAACGCAGGAAGAGTTCTTCCATACATTCAACACGCTGCATGAAGAAAGCAAACAGATCGTCATCTCAAGCGACCGGCCTCCAAAAGAGATCCCGACGCTTGAAGACAGACTCCGCTCCCGTTTCGAATGGGGTCTGATCACGGATATCACGCCACCTGACCTTGAGACCAGGATTGCGATCCTTCGCAAAAAGGCGAAGGCGGAAGGCCTTGATATCCCGAATGAAGCGATGCTGTACATTGCCAATCAGATTGATTCCAATATCCGGGAGCTTGAAGGAGCCTTGATTCGTGTCGTGGCGTATTCATCTCTCATCAATAAAGATATCAACGCGGACCTTGCCGCTGAAGCATTGAAAGATATCATCCCGAGCTCCAAGCCGCGCGTGATCACCATCCAGGAGATCCAGCGCGTCGTCGGGGAGCATTTCAATGTGAAGCTTGAGGACTTCAAAGCGAAGAAGCGTACGAAGTCCATTGCGTTCCCGCGGCAGATCGCCATGTACCTATCCCGTGAAATGACCGACTCTTCTTTACCGAAAATCGGGGAAGAGTTCGGCGGACGGGATCATACGACCGTCATCCACGCCCACGAGAAGATCAGTACGCTCCTTGGGGCCGATGCGTTGCTTCAACAGCAGCTGAAAGATATTCGTGAAACGCTGAAAAACTGATTTTTTCACCCACAGACCAAGTGGGCCATGTGAATAACCCGAACCAGATAGCACACAGTCTGTCCACATGTGGATAGGCTGTGTTTCCGTTCGATTCACATACTTATCCACATATCAACAGGCCCTATTACTATTATTACTACTTTTTTAAATAAATTATTATTATATGTGCGTCCTAAAAAATTATGTGCAATTGGGAGGAAATTGATCATGAAATTTGTTATCCAGAGGGATAAACTCGTGCAAAGCGTCCAAGATGTCATGAAAGCCGTCACATCCAGAACAACGATTCCGATTTTGACAGGAATCAAGATCATTGCGACAGAAGATGGTGTTACGCTGACTGGAAGCGACTCCGATATCTCGATCGAATCGTTCATCCCGAATGAAGAAGAAGGAAAAGAGATTGTGGAAATCATGCAGCCTGGGGGAATTGTCCTTCAAGCGAAGTTCTTCAGTGAAATCGTCAAGAAGCTTCCGAGGGATACAGTGGAGATGGAAGTATTGAATCATTTCCAAACGGTGATCCGTTCCGGTCAGGCCGAGTTCAACTTGAATGGTCTTGACCCCGAAGAATATCCTCATCTTCCGCAGATTGAAGAAGGAAACGGGATCAAAGTGTCGACAGACCTTCTGAAGACAATGATCCGCCAGACCGTGTTCGCAGTGTCCACCTCAGAAACACGCCCGATCTTGACAGGTGTAAACTGTCAGGTTGAGGACGGGTCGTTAAGCTGTATTGCAACAGACAGCCACAGGCTCGCCATGAGGAAAGCACCGATCGAAACGAATCATGATGCATCATACAATATCGTCATTCCTGGTAAGAGCCTGAACGAACTGAATAAGATCCTTGATGATACGGATGAGCCTGTCGAGATCGTCATCACCGAGAATCAAGTCCTGTTCAAGGCGAAGCATCTGCTGTTCTTCTCAAGGCTGCTGGAAGGTAACTACCCGGATACGACGCGCCTGATCCCGACGGATACGAAAACCGGAATTACCCTCAATACGAAAGAATTCTTGCAGGCCATCGACCGTGCGTCCCTCCTTGCAAGGGAAGGAAGGAATAATGTCGTCAAGCTTTCGACTCTTGAAGGCGGTATGATCGAGATTTCTTCCAACACACCTGAGATCGGGAAGGTCATCGAGCAGGTTCAAAGTCAGTCCATCGAGGGAGAAGAGCTCAAGATCTCCTTCAGTGCCAAATACATGATGGACGCCCTGAAAGCCATCGAAGGAACGGAAATCCATGTGAATTTCACAGGAGCCATGAGACCGTTCGTCCTTCGTCCGCTCCATGACGACTCCATCCTTCAGCTGATCCTGCCGGTCCGTACGTACTGATCGAAAAGCCAATGCCGATTAAAGGCGTTGGCTTTTTCCTTTCTTAAAACAGTTAACGCCTTTTTCATTCCGGACCCTCCAGCTCCCAATGTTTCAGCTGGTTGTGACTTGTCCCGGTTTAGAGTAAAATAAACTATTAGAGACTTTACACGGAAAGTAGTGATTCGAAGTGGCACAACCAATCAAGATCGAGACGGAAATCATCACACTCGGACAATTTCTCAAGCTTGCCGAAGTCATTCAATCTGGCGGCATGGCGAAATGGTTCCTGAGTGAATATGAAGTATATGTGAATGGTGAACAGGATCAACGCAGGGGCAGGAAACTGGCGGTGGGAGATACCGTTGAAATCCCAGAAGTGGGGACGTTTGTTGTTACCGGAGAATAATAAAGGATGTCGTGTCCATGTACATTGAACAATTAGAGCTGAAAAATTACCGGAATTACGAGTCCATCGATGTGACGTTCGAGAATAAAGTGAACGTCATTCTCGGGGAAAATGCCCAGGGGAAAACGAATATCATGGAGTCCATCTACGTTTTGGCCATGGCCAAGTCCCACCGTACATCAAATGACAAAGATTTAATCCGTTGGGATGAGGAATATGCTAAAATAAAAGGTAGGATACAAAAACATAATGGGCCGATACCTTTAGAGCTTGTGCTATCGAAGAAAGGCAAAAAGGCAAAATGTAACCATCTGGAGCAGCAGAAGCTGAGCCAGTACGTCGGAAATATGAATGTGGTTATGTTTGCCCCTGAAGATCTCCATCTCGTAAAAGGGAGTCCTCAGGTGAGACGCCGTTTCATCGATATGGAAATAGGCCAGGTTTCGCCTGTTTATTTGCATGATATCAGTCTTTACCAGAAAATTTTACAGCAGCGGAATCATTATCTGAAACAATTGCAGACAAGGAAGCAGAAGGATCAGACGATGCTTGATGTGTTGACTGAGCAGTTCATCGAAATGGCTGTGAAGATCACAAAGAAGCGGTTTGAGTTTGTTCGTATGCTCGAAAGTTGGGCCAAACCGATTCATTCAGGCATATCAAGGAATCTTGAAACCCTCGAAATCCTATATAAACCGTCTTTAGAGGTATCAGATGATCAAGAATGGTCGAAAATGGTAGAGATATATGAACGGAAATTCGATCAGATCCGTGAACGTGAAATCGACCGCGGGGTGACCCTGGTGGGACCTCATCGGGATGATCTTCAATTTATCGTGAATGATCGAGATGTCCAGACGTTCGGTTCTCAGGGACAACAGAGGACGACGGCTCTGTCGGTGAAGCTTGCGGAAATTGAATTGATCCATTCGGAGATCAAGGAGTACCCGATCCTGCTTCTCGATGACGTTTTGTCCGAACTTGATGATTATCGACAGTCCCACTTGCTCAATACCATACAAGGGAAGGTTCAGACCTTCGTCACCACGACGAACGTCGATGGGATCGACCATCAGACCCTGAATGAAGCAACCACATTCCACGTGGAAGCCGGTACGATGAAAAGATTGAAATGAGGTGTTACCTTGTACATTCATGTAGGAGAAGATGTCATGGTGCGTACGGATGAAATCATTGCCATTATCGATCGTGACACCGTTCAATTTTCAGAGGAAATACAGCGTCTGCTTAAACAAAAAGATAAAGACCTTTGCAATCTCGCAAAGGGTTCATATAAATCTCTCGTCATCACGTTCAATCAGCTTTATTTATCCCCGCTTGCTTCAAGCACATTGAAGAAGCGCTCCAAGAAGTACTCAAGTTATGAGAACTTACTATAGAATTCAAAAGCCCTGAAGGTTAGAAAGTGTAGGTGAATCAGTATGGCTATGGACCAACAGCAAGGTCAATCCTATGATGAAAATCAGATACAGGTTTTAGAAGGGTTAGAGGCCGTCAGAAAAAGACCGGGTATGTATATCGGTTCCACAAGCGGTCGAGGCTTGCACCATCTCGTGTGGGAAATCGTCGATAACAGTATTGATGAAGCACTCGCAGGATACTGTGATCACATCGAGGTCATCATCGAGAAAGACAACAGCATTACCGTCAAGGATAACGGACGCGGTATCCCAGTCGGGATCCACGAAAAAATGGGGCGTCCAGCAGTCGAAGTCATCATGACGGTCCTTCACGCCGGAGGTAAATTCGGCGGCGGCGGATACAAAGTGTCCGGCGGACTTCACGGTGTAGGGGCATCCGTCGTGAACGCCCTGTCCACCGAGCTTGAAATCTATGTGCACCGGGAAGGACACATCCACTATCAGAAATTCGAGAAGGGTGTTCCGAGCTTTGATTTGAAGGTGATCGGTGATACGGATAAGACCGGTACGATCATCCACTTCACACCGGATCCCGAGATCTTCACGGAAACGACGGAGTATGACTATGATACCCTCGCGAACCGGATCAGGGAGCTTGCCTTCCTGAACAAGGGCATCCAGATCAGCATTGAAGATAAGCGCGGAGAGGAACCCCGCCGCAAGGATTTCCACTACGAAGGTGGGATCAAATCCTACGTGGAGCATTTGAACAGGACCAAGGAAGTCATCCACGAAGAGCCGATCTTCATTGAAGGTGAGCGGGATGACATCACCGTTGAGATCGCCATTCAATACAATGATGGATTTGCAAGCAACATTTACTCGTTTGCAAATAACATCCATACCCATGAAGGCGGTACCCACGAATCAGGCTTCAAAACGGCACTGACACGGATCATCAATGATTACGCCAGGAAGAACAGCGTCTTCAAAGACAGTGATGCCAATCTTTCAGGGGAAGACGTACGTGAAGGACTCACTGCGATCATCTCCATCAAGCACCCTGATCCGCAGTTCGAAGGCCAGACCAAGACGAAGCTCGGAAACTCGGAAGCCCGTCAAATCACGGATACGCTATTCTCCGAGCATCTTGAAACCTTCCTCCTGGAGAACCCGGTCGTCGCGCGTAAGGTCGTGGAAAAAGGACTCATGGCGGCACGTGCACGTATGGCTGCCAAAAAAGCCCGTGAACTCACACGCCGTAAGAGTGCACTGGAAGTTTCAAGCCTGCCTGGTAAACTGGCAGACTGTTCGTCCAAGGACCCTGGTATCAGCGAAATCTACGTGGTTGAGGGTGACTCCGCCGGTGGATCTGCCAAACAGGGGCGTGACCGTCACTTCCAGGCGATCCTTCCACTGCGTGGTAAGATCATCAACGTCGAAAAAGCACGCCTGGATAAGATCCTGTCCAACAATGAAATCCGTGCCATCATTACAGCGCTCGGAACAGGAATCGGTGAAGACTTCGATCTATCGAAGGCGCGCTATCATAAAGTCGTCATCATGACCGATGCCGATGTCGACGGTGCCCATATCCGGACGCTGCTTCTGACATTCTTCTATCGTTATATGAGGCAGATCATCGAAGCGGGTTACATCTACATCGCACAGCCGCCATTGTATAAGATCCAGCAGGGCAAGAGGATCCAGTACGCTTACAATGATAAAGAACTCGACAGGATCCTCGGGGAGATCTCCCCGACACCGAAACCGGGCATCCAGCGCTACAAAGGTCTTGGTGAGATGAATCCGGAGCAGCTTTGGGAAACAACCATGGATCCGGAATCACGTACGCTTCTCCAAGTCAGCCTTCAGGACGCCATCGAGGCAGACGAAACGTTCGAGATCCTCATGGGTGACAAAGTAGAACCGCGCCGGAACTTCATCGAAGAAAACGCCGCCTACGTCAAAAACCTGGATATCTAAAGAAAAGCGGACGGGCTTCGCCTGGGGCGACAAGCGTAAGACGGG
>NZ_JBLRVS010000007.1:589737-593897 GCF_047915635.1 Rossellomorea sp. FS2
CCGGCTGAACTTGCCGATGGCCCCACACCCAGAGCCCCAAAGCCTAAACGAAAATTCCCTTAAATGATCAGGATAGACTGAAACTCTATCCTGTCTTTTACATAGTGGACAAGGAAAAATGAGAAAGAATCCATCTTTCTTCAAAAGGAGGTCCCTTTAACTATGGCAGAAACACCACAGTCTAATGTTCAAGAGATTAATATTAGTAATGAGATGCGCTCATCGTTCCTGGATTATGCCATGAGCGTTATCGTCTCCCGTGCCCTACCTGATGTCCGGGACGGCCTGAAGCCGGTTCACCGCAGGATCCTCTATGCGATGAATGACCTCGGTATGACCGCAGATAAAGCCTATAAGAAATCAGCCCGTATCGTTGGGGAAGTCATCGGTAAGTATCACCCGCATGGTGACTCGGCCGTTTACGATACGATGGTGCGTATGGCGCAGGATTTCAACTATCGCTACATGCTCGTGGATGGCCACGGGAACTTCGGTTCGGTGGACGGGGACGCTGCGGCGGCCATGCGTTACACAGAAGCCCGTATGTCCAAGATCTCGATGGAACTGATCCGCGACATCAATAAGGACACAATTGATTATAAAGACAACTATGATGGTACTGAGCGTGAGCCGGAAGTTCTTCCTGCCCGCTTCCCGAACCTGCTCGTGAATGGTTCTTCGGGGATTGCCGTCGGGATGGCCACCAATATCCCTCCTCATAACCTCGGAGAAGTAATTGACGCGATCCTGGCCATCAGCCGTGATGGAGACATCACGATTCCTGAGCTCATGGAGCACGTTCACGGACCTGACTTCCCTACCGCGGGACTGATTGTCGGCCGGAGCGGAATCCGCCGTGCATACGAAACGGGTAAAGGCTCAGTTACCATGAGGGCCCGTGTGGAAATCGAAGAAAAGAGCAATGGGAAAGAAACAATCATCGTCCACGAAATCCCTTATCAGGTCAATAAGGCCCGCCTCATCGAAAAGATTGCCGAGCTTGTTCGCGATAAGCGGATTGAAGGGATCACCGATCTTCGCGATGAATCCGACCGTAACGGGATGAGGATTGTCATAGAGGTTCGTAAGGATGCCAACGCCAACGTCCTTCTGAATAATCTATACAAACAGACCGCCCTGCAAACGAGCTTCGGGATCAACCTCCTTGCTCTTGTTGGCGGACAGCCTAAAGTCTTGAACCTCAAGCAGTGCCTCGAGCACTACCTTGATCACCAGCGCATCGTGATCCGACGCAGGACGGAATTCGAGCTTCGGAAAGCAGAAGCCCGTGCCCACATCCTTGAAGGATTGCGTATTGCCCTTGATCACATCGATGAAATCATTGCCCTGATCCGTGGTTCACAAACGACAGAGATCGCCAAAGAAGGACTCATGGAGAACTTCTCTTTATCTGATAAGCAGGCTCAAGCGATCCTGGACATGCGTCTACAGCGTTTGACCGGTCTGGAAAGGGAGAAGATCGAAGATGAGTACCAAGAGCTTGTGAAACTCATCAATGAGTTGAAAGCAATCCTTGCAGATGATGAAAAGGTACTCGAAATCATCCGAGAAGAGCTTCTTGAGATCAAAGAACGCTTCAACGACAGCCGCCGTTCTGAAATCGTAGCCGGCGGAATCGAAAATATCGAAGATGAGGATTTGATCCCTCGTGAAAATATCGTGGTATCCCTTACTCATAACGGATACATCAAGCGCCTTCCGGTATCAACATACCGTAGCCAAAAGCGTGGAGGACGCGGTATTCAAGGGATGGGTACAAACGGGGAGGATTTCGTTGAGAATCTCTTGACCACTTCCACCCACGATACGATCCTCTTCTTCACGAATAAAGGGAAGGCCTATAAGGCGAAGGGATATGAGATTCCTGAGTTCAGCCGTACGGCTAAAGGCCTGCCGATCATCAACCTCCTCGGAATCGAAAAGGATGAGTGGATCAATGCCATGATCCGTATCGAAGAGTTTGTCGATGATTGGTATCTGTTCTTTACGACAAAGCAGGGGATTTCCAAGCGTACGCCGGTTTCGGACTTCGCCAATATCCGGACGAACGGTCTTATCGCCATCAATCTGAGGGAACAGGATGAACTGATTTCAGTCAGATTGACTGATGGAGATAAGGATATGATCATCGGTACGAAGAATGGTCTGCTTATCCGTTTCCCAGAGACCGATGTCCGGTCCATGGGAAGGACGGCCACCGGTGTCAAAGGGATCAACCTGAGCGACGATGATCACGTCGTCGGTATGGAAATCCTAGAAGAATCCAATGATGTGCTGGTTGTTACCGTCAATGGATACGGTAAACGTACACCTGCAAGCGAGTACCGCATCCAGACGCGTGGCGGTAAAGGATTGAAAACATTGAACGTGACAGAGCGTAACGGGGAACTTGTAGCGGTGAAAGCCGTGACGGGTGAAGAAGACCTCATGCTCATAACGGCTCAAGGTGTCATGATCCGTATGGACGTCAATGATATTTCTACAACCGGCCGTAACACTCAGGGTGTCAAATTGATCCGTCTCCAAGATGGTGAATTTGTATCCACCGTGGCTAAGGTGGAGAAGGAAGACGAAGAAACCACCCCGCCAGTCGAAACGGCAGATGACATCGACCCTCAGGAACAACCGGGTGACGATTCTGAAGAATAAACTGAAAGACTAGAATGCCTCCGCATAGCGGGGGCATTTTTTTGTGGAAAGAAACGACAAAATTCCCCACTCGCCCCTTTTTATTGGTAAAATAAACTAAAAATAATCCCGAGGGAGTCAGAGCTGTGAAAATCAAACGTCAGGATGCAAGGGTTGGACATCTGGTGTCAGAAGATATAATGGGAATGACCTCTGTTCCACTGATCATGAAAGGCACTGTCTTGACCGACCAGCACATAAGAGCATTGCGCGCATTTAATGTCCAGGAGTTAACGATTGAGAGTGTGGGGGACCTCTTGAAAGCATCCCCTCCCGTCCATCATGAAGCAAGAGATGAGCAGAAGGTGGAAATCTCGCCGTTCCTTACGCGGTACATGAAGTCAGTAGAGGATTATAAGAAGGAATTCGTGAAGTGGCAATCCGGGATGGCCGTCGATATTGCTAAAATACGAGAGATTCTCCTATCTGTATTGGCTGAGGTCCAGGAATCCCCTACTTTGATCCACACTGTGATCCAAGTACAATCAAAGCCGGATTACTTCTACCATCATGCGATGGCCACAGCCCTCCTCAGCACGCTTATCGGAAAGAAGCTGGGGATAGACGACACCCAGAGCACGCAGCTTGGTTTGGGCGCAGCCCTATCAAACTGTGGAATGGCCAAGATCAGTTCAATCATTCTAAAAAAGGAACGTCCACTGACGGAAAAAGAATTTAGTGAAGTGAAGATGCACCCTGTCTACAGTTATAAGATGATTAAAGACTCCCCACTGGTGAAAAGTGAAACCAAACTCGCCATCCTCCAGCATCATGAACGGTATGACGGGACTGGTTATCCTTCCAGAGAAAAAGGAGACCGCGTACATCTGTATGCCCAGATCATCGGAATTGCAGATATCTTCCATGCCATGAGTTCTGATCGTTTCTATAAAACGAAACAACCGATCTTCAAAGTACTCGATATCATCAGGAAGGACCACTTTGGTCAATTCCCTCCCCAGGTCGTCACAGGTCTCCTCGACTTGATCAGTGGATTGAGTACGGGGACAGGTGTCCGACTTACTTCCGGTCACCAGGGGAAGGTGGTATTCACACAGTCCAGCTCACCGACAAGACCGATCATCAAATTGGATGGGACAGAAGAACTCTTCGATTTATCCAAGCAGCAGGACGTTCATATAGCAGAAGTCCTCTCATGAGGGAAGGCCCGCTACCGGACTGCCAGTCTGATAGCGGGCCGATGCTTTCCGGAACGACATAATAATAGAGGGACAGAAGGGAAAACTTCGTATTAAATGAATAGATTTCTAACGGATAAAAGTTTTTGAAATAAGTCTTGCATTCTCCTTAGATCCTGTATATAATAATATTTGTTGTCCGAAAGGGAAGGTAGCTATTTAAACGAAACACAAAAATAATTAACAAAAACCCTTGACGAAGAACGAAAGACACGATATAATATAAAAGTTGCTTCAAGAAAAGTGACGAAC
>NZ_JBLRVS010000008.1:0-61207 GCF_047915635.1 Rossellomorea sp. FS2
GCTTGTCGCTGTCTCTTTCGGCGACTTTTCTAATTTACCACATCTTACTTCGTGGTGTCAACTGTTTTTTTAGCAAGTTTTTTCATCTCTTGGTTTGAAATGCCTTTGCTGTAGCAGCGACGTTTAATAATATATCAGCTATTCAATCTCCGGTCAATACTTTTTAGTAAAAACATTGTTATTTTATTTGCGTCCTTCATCTCTCTCCTCAACATGCTTCAATTGTCTCTATACACGGGTTACGCATCCCTTCGGTTAGAAGAACCCAAAGATCAACCAAGGCACGTACAATCCGAGATAAGCCGCACATGCCCCATATCCATTTACTGATTGGACTCGTCCTTGAACGAAGTCCTCTTCATATACTTTAAACACTCCTTGTGACTCGCGATCCTTCTGAATAGGGAAAACAAAATCGCATAGCGTTCATCCATGGCACGCTTCACGATATATTCAATCCTTGCGTCTTTCAAGTCGAACAGAATTTCGTCCATTTCACGTTTCAGTAAATATTCGATCTCTTGCTTCTCTCTGTCGTCGATTAAAAACCCAAGCAATTATGCCACCCCTTACTGTTGATAATTGTAGTTTTTTCCATATAAAGATTTTTATAATCATTTTTTTCGAATATAGATATTTTCAGGGGGACATGCATAAGGTGTAATACGCATTGAAATCGACAACAGAAGAACAGGGGGATGGCATGTGAGTACATTTCATACGGTGAATGCCAAGAGACTGAAGCAGGTTGCACTGATTATCGTCATATCTTTTTTCACCGCTCTGATGGTGTATAGTGCGAATACATCAAGTATTGCTGTCTTCGGAACCAAAGATGGACCGAAGGCGGTTTTCAAAGGAGAGAAAGGCGTTGCCCTGACCTTTAATATCGGATGGGGAGATGAAAAAGCGAAGCCTATATTGCAGGAATTAAAGAGGATGAATGTTCAGTCCGCCACTTTCTTTCTATCCGGCGCCTGGGCCGAACGCCATCCTGAGCTGGTGGACCAGATTGTGAAGCAGGGCTACGAGATCGGAAATCTGGGATATGCTTACTCAGACTACACAGATATGGAACCTGAAAAGATCAGACAAGACATCCTGAAGGCCGATACGATCTTCAAAAAACTCAATGTGCAGGAGGTGAAGCTGCTTAGAAGCCCAACAGGCCACTTCGATAAAGAAACGCTGAAGGTGGCGGATTCACTTGGACTCACCCTTGTACACTGGAGTGTGGACTCAAAAGACTGGACCAACCCTGGAGTGGATGAAATCGTCGAAAATGTTGGTGAAGCGAAGAAAGGGGATATCATCCTTCTGCACGCTTCTGATTCTGCCAAGCAGACTCAGAAGGCCCTTCCTGAAATCATAAAGGAACTTCAGTCCAAAGGAAGCTTCATCAATGTATCGGATATGATATCAAACGGTGATGCCAAGTCTTCCCTGATCCAATGAAAAAAGGCCGTCAGCTGACGGCCTTTTTCTCATCCTGTCTTTTGTTGTCTCTCGGTACGGGAATTTTCCAGATAACGCGGAAGCATCAGCAGCTGATAGGCGTTACAGGATATAAGAGCCAGGAGCATCAGGTACAGCCAGTCGATGGAGTTCACCAACAGGACAGGGAGCCATTCCAGTGTCGTAATGACAATCATAAAGAATAAAGCGGATACAAAAGTGTTCGAGCTCGACTGCTGATTCTTGAAATAGGCGGTGACTGCCCCAATCAACAAGATGCCGAATCCAAGGAGGATATATGGCAGATAGGAATCATCCGCTTCTGCGAATGCCCTGAACCGGAAATAAATGAGATCGAATAACACGAATAGAATCAACAAGAACTGCACTGGATTCCACAGCCCCTTGAATAACCCCATGCCAAATTGATGGATTGTCAAATAGGCGAAATACCCCATTTGGCTGATGACACTGAAGGTGAAGCCTACAAATAAGAACCATAACAGGCTCGATAAGATCCCCAGTACGTCTCCATCACTGACATATGGACCGAACTGATCCCATCTGATGAACAAGGATGCCACTCCGGTCACTAATCCCCCGACTAGCAGCGTATGAATGAAAAAACGGATCCAATTACGGATGGTCACTTCTACTTTCCCCCAAATCTAAATATATGGACTCTTCTGATTGTACCAAACGCTTTCATGAAAAATCCATATGGCCCATGATTAATAAGTATATTTTTTGTGTCCGGCTCCATATTAAAGGTAAGGGAACTTGTATGAAAGGAGCCTGACCATGAAACGATTATCCTTTCTTGTGCTGTCATCCTTCTTTCTCTTGACTGCCTGTGGTGGCGGAGGAACGGAGACCGGCAAAATGGACTATGAAGAAACCAAGAAAATGGTTGTCGATATATTGAAAACAGACGATGGCAAAAAGGCTATCAAAGAAATCATGAGTGACGATGAAATGAAATCAGAGCTGATCCTGAATGAAAAAGTCGTAACAGATACCATTTCGAAGACCCTCACGTCGGAAAAAGGCGTGGAGTTCTGGAAGAAGGCCTTTGAAGACCCGAAGTTTGCTGAAACGATGGCGAAAAGCATGAAGGAAGGCAACGAAAAGCTTCTGAAAGACCTCATGAAAGATCCCGAGTACCAAGGCATGATGATTGACCTATTCAAGGATCCTGCCATGCAGAAAGATATCATCGAAGCCCTTAAAAGCAAGGAATATCGCGAGCACCTTCAACAGGTGATCATTGAAACACTCCAAAGCCCGCTCTTCCAGTCGAAGATCCAGGAAGCCATGGATAAAGGATCTACGGGAAATCAAAAAAGTGGTAAGACCCTTAATGACCAAGGCGGCGGAAGTACCTCCGGTGGAGGTCAGGGTGGCGGTGCTTAACGCAAAAAGGCCGGATCAATCGGGATTTCCCGAGTATCCGGCCTTTTTTTATGAAAGTTTTTCAATCACCTTATGAGCGATCTCGCCATAGATCTGACCCAGGCGGTGATCGGCTGCATAGACAGAAGGAGCAAAGTCCTCTTCATTCCAATCCGGCTGTTGAAGAGGCAACTTACCAAGGAGATCGGTGCGCAGTTCTTCCGTCAGCTTCTCTCCTCCGCCTTGACCAAAGACGAATTCCTTCTCACCCGTGATCTTACTCTCGAAATACGACATATTCTCTACGACACCAAGAATGTCATGATCCGTCTGGAGGGCCATGGCACCTGCACGTGCAGCCACAAAGGCAGCTGTCGGATGCGGAGTCGTCACAATGATCTCCTTGCACTTAGGAAGCATCGTATGAACGTCGAGTGCCACATCCCCTGTTCCCGGCGGCAAATCGAGTAGAAGGTAATCAAGGTCTCCCCACTCTACGTCGGAGAAGAAGTTATTCAGCATTTTACCAAGCATCGGTCCCCTCCAGATGACAGGGGCATTGTCTTCCACAAAGAAGCCCATGGAAATGACTTTCACCCCGAACCGTTCTACTGGAATGATCTTTTCCCCGCGTACAACCGGACGCTTCATGATCCCCATCATATCAGGAACACTGAATCCGTAAATATCGGCATCCACAAGACCGACCTTCTTCCCTTGACGCGCCAGTGAGACGGCAAGGTTCACAGAAACCGTCGATTTGCCCACGCCACCCTTACCGCTTGCAATAGCGATGAACGTCGTCTTGCTTGCAGGTGAAAGAAGATCCGTTCCTTCCCCACCTGAACCCCTGTGCTTCTCAAGCTCTTCATCAGACAGCTCCGTAAAACGGATACCCACTGAAGCAGCCCCGTTATCTTTGAGAAGCTGAACGACCTTCTGCTGGAACTGCAGCTGCTCGCCCGTCCCCGTCTTAGCCAACGCAATCTTCACGCTGATATGATTTTTCTCCTCCTTGATCGAAATCTCCTCTATACCGTTCGTTTCACCTAATGTTTTATGTAAAAAAGGATCCTGCAATCCCGCCAACAATTCACGTGCCTGCTGTTCCGTCAACATACGTAACCACCCTTTACTTTGTATTCGTTTTCACTGTTTCCAGTATAACATATCCAGCCTAGAATGAATGATCAAAACGTTCGGAATGTTTTACTGGTATAACGAAAAGCGGAGGCGGGTTGGTCTGACCCGACAAGCATAAAGCAAGAACCCGGAAAGGCGTTCTGTGCCTTTTTGGGTTCTTGACTTATGACCTCGAGGGTCAACCCGCCGGAGCTGGACATCAACGAAAAGCGCAGGCGGGTCGGTCTGACCCGACAAGCATAAGACGAGAACCTGAAAAGGCGCTCTTGGCCTTTTGGGTTCTTGGCTTATGACCTCGAGGGTCAACCCGCCGGAGCTGGACATCACGAAAAGCGGAGGGGGCTTGGTCTGAGGCGACAAGCATAAGACGAAGATCTCGGAAAGGCGTTCTTGGCCTTTTTGAGATCTTTGGCTTATGACCTCGAGCCTCAAGCCCCCGGAGCTAGACACCACGAAAAGCGGAGGGGCTCGCTCTGAGGTGACAAGCAAACGACAAGGAAGGAGATGCTGATCAAAACGAAGGCTCTTCCTCCACAACAAAAAGACCCGATCCCCAGAAGGAATACGGGTCCCTGCACTATTCCTTTTTATCCGGTGCTTCGGCAAGATAATCCATGATCCCTTCATAAACCGATGCAGCGATCTTTTCCTGGTAATCCTTCTTGAGAAGATTCGCCCGCTCCCCCGGGTTTGATAGGAAGCCGATTTCCACGAGGGCGCCTGGCTTCTTGGCGTGCTTCAGGATATAGACATTCTGGAGCCCCTTCGCTTCCCTTGTCGTATTCTCCAGGTTACGGATCAGTTCTTTTTGGATGGCTTTGGCGAATGCCTCGTTTTCTTTGAACTTCGGGTTGTAGAATGTTTGTGCCCCGCTCCATTGGGCAGACGGAATTGAGTTCAGGTGCACGCTCAGATACAGGTCGGCCTCGGAGTCATTGATACGCTTCAAGCGTTCATGAAGGTCTTCGACTTTCCTCCTGCTGTATCCCTTCGTATCTTCATCTGCCAGATCTACGTCTTCTTCCCTGGTCATGATCACAAGGGCTCCCTGCTCCTGGAGATAGTCCCTGATCATGATGGAGACATCAAGAGCGATATCCTTCTCAAGGGCGTTCTTGTCCCCTGCACCACCGTCAGGACCACCGTGACCGGGATCTATATAGATCACCTTACCGGATAAGGGAAGATTCCATGACCCCCACGTATTCTTATCCAGGATTTTATATTGAATAATAAACAGCACCGCTGCCAGCGCAGCGATCATCCCGATGACTTTGAGCTTTTGACGCATGATCGTCCTCCTGTCCCATTTGCCTTATTAAAAAATATGGGACAAGAAAGACATTTAGAACCCCTTTAGTGAAGCCTGAGCTTAAGACGCTTCATTCCCTGCTGATATCCTTCCTCCCACCATGTTTCCACAAAATGCTCACAGGAGTGATAGAAGGAATCATCCACCGGCTGGGTGACACCGACTTCAGCCCAGTAGAGCCAGAAGTTATACAGGGTATCGATGAAGTGCTTGAGTTCTGAGTTGCAGCGCTGCTTCACACGCTCTTCCCCTTCACCTTCATGACCGAACTTGCTGACTTTCCCTCCAAGCAGGTAGGCCTCGATTGCCACATCGAAACAGGCTTCATCAAAGCCCTCCTGCATGAAGGTGCCGCCTTGTATCTTTATATAACCGAAATGTCTCCTGACACTCTCCTGAAGCATCTTGATGGAGATGCCACGTAGGAGGGTCCGTTCGGATTTGATTTCTCTTTCGCGTTGTTTCGTTGTAAAAGTCGTGATGACGTTCAACACTAATCCACCCCTTTGACCCTATTCTCCTTCTCAGGAGACCGGTTCATTCGAGGAACTGTTACCAAGGGAGATTTTTGAAGGCGGCCCTGTCATAAAGTCGTGTCGCCAGGGCAAAATGAAAAAAGACCCAACCAAAAAGGTCGGGTCTTCCATGAAAAATTAACGTTTTGAGAATTGTGGCGCGCGACGTGCACCTTTAAGACCGTATTTTTTTACGCTCATTCAAAAGTAGAATTAATTATCTTTATCCGGAAATAAATAAACTCCTTTAAATCATCACCTTATCCTGGGACCAATTTCCCCAAAAGGTATTCTTGGTATTATGCATTTTACGGAAATTACATGCCCATGCGCCCTGATGAACTTTGATCGATAACCCTTAAACGTATTTTTAAAACGTTTGAAACCTTTTTGTGATAAATGTGGATTCTTTTATCTCCAAAACGCTCCTCAGATAATTGAAATATATAGTAAGATCATTGACCGACTATGGTTTGATTTAATTAGTATTAAGTTTCAATTCCTCCAGATTGCTTATAGTAATTCTTGGCTGTATAGTTTGGCCATTCCCAAAAGTTTGAACCCTGTGAAACCACAAACCGATCAAAAAACAATTCCAGATTCGAATGTAAGGGTTCCGGTTTTAGCAATATCCCAGAAATATACAAATAGTCTGGATCATCTCGTTCAAGAGCTGTTCGACTTATCAATAGATTATTTTCAAACACATACCCTATTGGAATATAATCAGACAATGATTTAAGGGCATCGTGTGTCTTCTTTATTTCCTCTAAAGAGTATATTTGCAATCCACCACCAATATTAATCGAGCCTAGTAACATTTCATACATTTTGGCTCCGTTGTGTTTAGATAGAAATTGTTGAACATCTTCAGGTAAAATCCATCCTTTTTCATCTTGAAAGTCCTTCAGCTCTTTACTTGCAATAGGGGGATTAAATGAACAATGAACTGTGTGAATTTCCCCTTGCTCAGCTACAATCTCCATATTCCCTTTTTCATCAAGTCGTTTCTTTAGAGCTTGCAACGTCTTTTTGAGTATCATTGAAACTCCCCCTATTTTCATTTTAGTAGCTTGCCCACCATGGAGATACCGATTGCTGGTGAATGGTTCGCGGTAATGGATACAGATTCGAGAAACTGTTTCCTCCCCCGTACTCTCTTGGGATGACGTGGTGTATGTCTACTCCGAATTGGATTCTTTTTGCGGCTTATTAGGGTCTAATGCAGCAAGATCCACTTTTTTATACAAACTATTACGTTCTTTCTGCTGATGCTGTTCTTTTACTAACTTCTCGATCTCTTTAGCTTACCATTTTATAGTAGTAAAAATAACATAGTTTAGGTTCAGTTGTTAAGAGGTTTCAATACTAATAAGAAGCCCTTATTTACATTCCATAATCAGCTAATACATGAAATGGATTATTGTCGAATGGCCTATTTGAATGAAAAGCTAAAGAGTTTTTATCTAAAGAACCTGGAGCTTCCGCAAATCATGTTCATGCATTCCGTCATACACATGCCAGTCTACTGTTTGCAGCAGGTGCTTCTATTAAAGATGTACAAGTCCGTCTTGGTCATTCAGACGTTCAAACCACGATGGATATTTAAACTCATGTGACCGATGAAGCGATGAAGCGAAGGAGAAAACAGCGGAGATGTTCCAGCAATACATGGATTTTTAGCTAAAGGTATTCAAGGGGTATTCAATACCCTATTCAGACACAAAAATACCCTCCTTGCCCAGTAAGAGCAAAGAGGGTACGTGTTGATATACCAAGTATATTAACGTTTTGAGAATTGTGGCGCGCGACGTGCACCTTTAAGACCGTATTTTTTACGCTCTTTCATACGGGAGTCACGAGTCAATAGACCAGCGCGTTTTAGAGAACCACGGTACTCAGGGTCAACTTGAAGCAAAGCACGAGCGATACCGTGACGGATAGCTCCAGCTTGGCCAGTGTAACCTCCACCATGTACGTTTACGAGTACATCGTAGTTACCAAGAGTTTCTGTAGCAACTAGAGGTTGCTTGATTACTTCGCGTAGTGCTGCGAATGGGATGTATACTTCTACTTCACGATCGTTGATGATGATGTTTCCGTTACCTGGTACCAAACGTACGCGAGCTACTGAGCTCTTACGACGACCAGTTCCATAATATTGAACTTGAGCCAAGATAATAACCTCCTCTTTTTAATTATCCACGAAGTTCGTAAACTTCAGGTTGTTGTGCTTGGTGCGGATGCTCCGCTCCAGCGTATACGTGCAGTTTCTTGAACATTTGACGACCTAGGGAACCTTTAGGAAGCATTCCTTTGATTGTTAGTTCAAGCATTTTTTCTGAGTAGTTTGTACGCATTTCCAATGCAGTACGTTGTTTCAAACCACCTGGGTGAAGGCTGTGACGGTAGTAGATCTTGTCAGTAAGCTTTTTACCAGTCAATTCGATTTTAGAAGCGTTCAAGATGATCACGTGATCACCAGTGTCAACATGTGGTGTGAATGTTGGTTTGTGTTTACCGCGTAGAATAGAAGCAACTTCACTAGCCAAACGACCAAGAGTTTTGCCTTCTGCATCTACAACGAGCCATTTACGTTCGATTTCAGTGGCTTTAGCCATATACGTTGTACGCATGATTTATCCTCCTATTACTCAATCCGTAGTATTTATTCTTAAATCACAATAAGTTTCCGGGGCTTATCGTGGGGTTAATAACATACCATATGCTATATTATCTTGTTCCCAGAAGAATGTCAAGGGTATGTTACACCAGGATTAGTTGTTTTAGTTTTTTATTTTTGATTCGTGATGCTTTCCTGCTTACAAGGGTATGATCCATTCGAATCATCCCTTGCCATTTCGTTTCCGTAGCACACATTCCACAGATATAAGCCGTGGGCAGGTGCCGTTTTCCCTGCTGCGTCCCGGTCCTTTGCAGCAAGGGTGTCCGGGATGCTGTCAGGACTCCGTTTCCCGGATCCGACTTCCAGCAAGGTCCCCGTCAGGATCCTCACCATGTTATAAAGGAATCCATTTCCCCTGAAGGACAGGACAAGCTCGTCAGCGGTCTCCTCAAAGGTGATGGCATGGATGGTCCTGATCTTATCTTCCACTTCGGTCTTGGCCGAACAGAAGCTTGTGAAGTCATGCTCACCGAGAAGGTGGGCAGCGGCTTCCTCCATCAGGCCGACGTCAAGTGGATACGGATAGTGGAGGGCGAAGTTCCGGTGAAACGGACTTCTCTCCGCCCCTTTATGAATCCTATAGCGATATTCCTTCTCTTTTACAGAGAAACGTGAGTGGAAGTCACTTGAGACGCACTCGGCACGCAGGATGGTCATCTCGTCCGGTATGCGGGTATTGAGGACGACCGGCCATTTCTCCCCCGGTATGGAGAGCGGGGTGTCAAAATGAAACACCTGCCCTTGTGCGTGGACCCCGGAATCCGTACGACCAGAGGCCGTCACCCGGATCGATGCCCCTTTATGGATGGCACCGAGGACCCGTTCAAGCTCGCCTTGGACCGTCCGTTGACCGGGCTGTACCTGATACCCGTGAAAACCGGTCCCATCATACGCCAGTGTGCATTTGATTCGTTGCATGAGTCATTCCCCCTGTCATCCCCTGAACACGATGAGGAGTCCCGTGAGGACCAGCAGGACGATGATTACCATCGTATCCCTGCCCTTCCAGGAAAGGAGTCGGTATTTCGTCCGGCCCTCCCCGCCCTGATAGCCTCTTGCTTCCATGGCGGTTGCCAAGTCTTCCGCACGCTTGAAGGCACTTACGAAGAGTGGGATCAGAAGCGGTACGATGGCCTGGAGCCTGTCCTTGATCGGTCCTGAGGTAAACTCTGCCCCCCGGGCGATCTGTGCCTTCATGATCTTATCCGTTTCTTCCATCAGGGTCGGGATGAACCTGAGGGAGATGGACATCATGAGGGCCAGCTCGTGTACGGGGAACTTGATCTTACGAAGTGGATTCAGAAGCGTCTCGAGTCCATCCGTGATCGTGATCGGCGAAGTAGTCAGCGTAAGCAAGGATGTAATCAAAATAAGGTAAAAGAACCGTAAGCTGATGAAAATCCCTTGTCTCAGGCCTTCTTCATATATAGCAAACCATTTCAGATCAACGAGCACATCGCCTTCTTTAGTAAAGAAGATATGCAGCAGGAATGTAAACAGGATGATCCACAGGATCGGCTTCAAGCCGCCCAATATGAATCGGATCGGCAATTTTGAAAGGAGCAGTGCCCCGAGTGTAAATATGCCGAGTATCCCATACGTCAGCGCGTTGTTCGCCAAAAAGACGATGCAGATGAATCCGAAGATAAAGAGGATCTTTGCCCGTGGGTCCATCCTGTGAAGGACAGAATCCCCGGGGACGTAGCGTCCGATGATCATCTTTTCCATCATGGCCGTCCACCCCCTGACATGGAAATGGCGTCTGCCAGCTCTTCGATCGTCAAGCATGTCCGGCCGAGGGATCTGCCTGAGGCCTTTTCGTATTCGTACTGGAAGCGAACGACATCCGGCACATCCAAGCCCATTTCAAACAGTTGTTCCGCGTGGGAGAAGATCTCTCTCGGAGAGCCCTGCTTCTTCAACCGGCCCTTTTGCATGATGACGATCTCATCGGCATATCGTGCTGCATCCTCCATGCTGTGGGTGACCAGGATCGTCGTGAGACCCTTTTCTTTGTGAAGCTCATAGAACATGTCCATGATCTCTTTTTGCCCCCGCGGATCAAGCCCTGCCGTCGGCTCATCCAGCACGATGACTTCAGGGTCCATGGCAAGAACGCCAGCGATGGCGACACGGCGCATCTGCCCACCGGAAAGATCAAACGGGGACTTTTCAAGGACGTCTTCAGTCAGACCGACCTTGACGATCAGTTCCCTTGCACGTGCTTCGGCCACATCCCTGCTGATGCCAAAATTCATCGGCCCATAGCAGATATCTTTCAGGACCGTTTCTTCAAAGAGCTGATGCTCCGGGAACTGAAAGACGATCCCTACCTTTTGGCGTACAGCTTTGAGGCTCTTCGACTTTTGTTTCGCATGGATCGTATGGTCCCCCATCGTCACGGTGCCCTCCGTCGGTTTCAATAACCCGTTCAGGTGTTGCAGGAGCGTGGATTTCCCGGAGCCCGTGTGTCCGATGACGGACAGGAATCGTCCGGTCGGAATCTCCAGGTTGATGTCCTCGAGCGCCAACTTTTCGAATGGAGTGTTGAATGAATACCGGTACTCTACATGTTTAAATGTGATCTGCATAGTTCATTCACCAACTCTTCTTCTGTTAAGTATGTTTTAGATAATGGAATTCCCCGTTCCTTCAAAGCACCGGCAAGCTTGATTGTAAACGGTGAATCAAGACCCAGTCCCGTCAGTTCGTCTTCAAGCTTGAAGATCTCCTCCGGGGTTCCCTCTTTGAACACGGTTCCCTGGTTCAGGACGATGATCCGGTCGGCCCTTGATGCTTCTTCAAGGTCGTGGGTGATGGAGATGACCGTCAGCTCCTCTTCTTCCTTCAGCTTCCGGACCACCTCTAATACCTCTTTTCGTCCTTTGGGATCGAGCATGGAGGTGGCTTCATCCAGGATGATGATGGATGGCTGCAGGGCAATGACACCTGCGATGGCCACCCGTTGCTTCTGTCCACCCGATAGATGGTGCGGCTCTTGAGCAAGAAAATCACCCATATGGACGTTCTTCAGTGCTTCCCTCACTCGTTTCACCATCACATCATGAGGCACACCATGGTTTTCCAACCCAAAAGCCACATCATCCTCAACTGTCGCACCGACAAATTGATTGTCAGGGTTTTGAAATACCATTCCCAGCTTGGCGCGGATCTCCCAGATCGTCTCTTCCTGAAGGCGGGTGCCGTCCACTGTGACGACTCCTTCATTCGGAAAATGAAGACCGTTCAGCATTTTGGCAAGGGTGGATTTCCCTGATCCATTATGCCCGACGATCGCCAGCCATTCCCCCCGGTTGACGGAGAGGCTGATGCCTTTCAGCGCTTCATTCCCTTCGTCGGAATATCGGAAGCGGACATTCTCTACGTTGATGATCTTATCCAATCCTACTCTACCTCCTCTACACTACTCTCATCTCAGCTTATCAAAAAAATGCCCATATACAAAAAAAAGCCTGCACCCCGTCCAAAGAAAAGAAGTCTTTTCTTGTTCAATCCATTGAACAGCTTCTATGCCTATAGAAGTTGGAAGGGGTGCACGAGCTAGACGAGTCAGCCTGAGCTGCTCATCGTAACGCTCTGCTTTTCATCGACATGCACTTATACAAAAAGGGCAAAGAACAGTTAAGGATTAACTGTCCCGCCCTTAATGTTAGTCGTCACGAATTATTAAACTAATTCGATGATTGCCATTGGAGCACCGTCACCACGACGAGGACCAACCTTCATGATGCGAGTGTATCCACCTTGACGCTCTGTGTAGCGTGGAGCGATGTCAGCGAACAACTTTTGAAGAGCATCTTGGTTAGTTTCAGCGTTAGCAACTTCTTTACGAATGTATGCACCTGCTTGGCGACGAGCATGAAGATCACCGCGTTTACCTAGAGTGATCATTTTCTCCACAACCGAACGAAGCTCTTTCGCACGAGTCTCAGTTGTTTCGATGCGCTCGTTGATGATTAGGTCTGTAGCTAAATCACGTAGCATTGCTTTACGTTGAGCACTTGTACGTCCTAACTTTCTGTAAGCCATTAAGGGTTCCCTCCTTTGTTGAGTCTATCTATAGAAAGAAGTCGATCAGTCGTCTTTGCGCAATCCAAGTCCAAGGTCTTCAAGTTTAACTTTGACCTCTTCAAGGGATTTACGTCCAAGATTACGTACTTTCATCATATCTTCTTCAGTTTTGTTAGCAAGTTCTTGCACAGTGTTGATTCCAGCACGCTTCAAGCAGTTGTAAGAGCGAACGGAAAGATCCAATTCTTCGATAGTCATCTCAAGAACTTTCTCTTTTTGATCCTCTTCTTTTTCAACCATGATTTCAGCGTTCTGCGCCTCATCTGTAAGGCCAACGAAAATATTAAGATGTTCTGTCAGAATCTTAGCTCCCAAAGAAATAGCTTCCTTAGGTCCAATACTTCCATCAGTCCATACATCAAGGGAAAGTTTATCGTAGTTGGTCATTTGACCGACACGCGTATTCTCCACCTGATAGTTAACGCGAGATACTGGAGTGTAAATAGAATCGATTGGGATCACGCCAATTGGAAGATCTTCACGCTTGTTTTGATCTGCAGGTCGGTAACCACGTCCGCGAGCTGCGCTTAGACGCACACGGAAATGACCACTTTTCGATAATGTTGCGATGTGTAAATCGGGGTTCAACACTTCAACATCACTATCGTGAGTAATATCAGCAGCCGTAACGACGCCTTCACCCTGCACATCAATTTCCAGCGTCTTCTCTTCATCAGAGTAGATCTTCAACGCCAGCTTCTTGATATTCAAAATGATGGATGTGACATCCTCTACGACGCCTTCAATTGTTGAAAACTCATGCAGTACTCCATCTATTTGAATAGATGTGACAGCGGCACCTGGGAGTGACGATAGTAGGATACGACGTAAGGAGTTACCCAAAGTTGTACCATATCCACGCTCAAGTGGTTCTACGACGAACTTTCCATATGTGGCATCATCGCTGATCTCAACCGTTTCAATTTTTGGCTTTTCAATTTCGATCATTAATATTTACCCTCCTTCAAAACGTCGAACTCCGGTCTAAAGTCCGAAATTCCCCTTGTTTACGTTCCCTATTGTGCACCAACAACTGGTTACTTTTCTGAACATTTTGTATCATAACCCATTATAGACAACGATACAAAATTTATACAGAGAAATTAAACGCGGCGACGTTTTGGCGGACGGCATCCATTATGAGGAACTGGAGTGACGTCTCTGATTGCAGTAACTTCAAGACCTGCAGCTTGAAGCGCACGGATTGCAGCTTCACGACCAGCACCAGGACCTTTAACTGTTACTTCAAGAGTTTTCAAACCGTGTTCCTGAGAAGCTTTAGCAGCTGTTTCAGCAGCCATTTGTGCTGCGAATGGTGTAGATTTACGAGATCCTCTGAATCCTAGTGAACCTGCACTTGACCATGCAACAGCGTTTCCGTGAACATCAGTAATAGTTACGATTGTGTTATTGAATGTAGAACGGATGTGAGCAATACCGGCTTCGATATTCTTTTTCACACGACGTTTACGAGTGTTTTGTTTACGTGCCATACTAAGAAGTAACCTCCTTTACCTATTATTTTTTCTTGTTAGCTACAGTTTTACGAGGACCTTTACGTGTACGTGCATTGTTCTTCGTATGTTGACCACGAACAGGTAGTCCACGACGGTGACGAAGACCGCGGTAAGAACCGATTTCCATCAGACGTTTGATGTTGAGTGAGATTTCACGACGAAGGTCACCCTCAACTTTCAATTTGTCGACGATATCACGGATTTTACCAAGTTCGTCCTCAGTAAGATCGCGAACGCGAGTATCTTCTGATACACCGGCTTCAGCCAAGATTTTAGCAGCAGTGTTTTTACCAATTCCATAGATGTATGTTAATGAAATGACAACACGTTTGTCACGTGGAATGTCTACACCAGCAATACGTGCCATAGTGATTCGCACCTCCTTTAAGTTTAGCCTTGTTTTTGTTTGTGTTTAGGGTTTTCACAGATAACCATGACTTTTCCTTTTCTGCGGATGACTTTGCATTTTTCGCAGATAGGTTTTACAGATGGTCTGACTTTCATCTTATTCTAACCTCCTTGATAGTACGGAGTGCAATAGATTATTTGTAACGATAAGTGATTCTACCTTTAGTCAAGTCATATGGTGAAAGTTCGACAGTCACCTTATCACCAGGCAGGATACGGATGAAGTGCATACGGATCTTCCCTGATACATGAGCATGAATGGTATGACCATTTTCTAATTCTACTTTAAAAGTAGCATTCGGCAAAGTTTCTAGTACTTTACCTTCAACTTCAATTACATCATCTTTTGCCATTGAACGCGTCTCCCTTCTTCTCGCTTATTTCTTCTACAAACTTCGAAACTGCATGGCGCAGTTTACCGTTCGTCACTCTGCCTGTTTCCATCATACTGTTATGAACTTCTGGAGAAACATGGTCACACAGCCGAAGATGCTTGATGTTCTTCCGTTTAGGGCGGTCGAACCGTCTCTTATCTCCATCTGCGATGAGTACAAAACGTTCATCCAATTGCTGAACAACGATCGAGTAGCTCCCGCATTCAGTTCCGGAAAGGATCTGAACGACCTGGCCGATTCTCGCCGTTGATTCTGACTCGATCAATCCAATCACCTTCACTCAGGCTTTCGTCAAAATCTCATAGCCTTCTTCAGTAATTGCAATGGTGTGTTCAAAGTGCGCACACATTTTATCATCAACTGTGACAACAGTCCAGTTATCCGATAATGTCTTCACATATCGGGTTCCTGCGTTTACCATCGGTTCAATTGCCAGTACCATGCCAGGCTTCAGACGTGGACCTTTGTTTGGCGGTCCATAATGAGGGATTTGCGGGTCCTCATGTAAGTCTTGACCAACACCGTGTCCCACATACTCACGAACGATTGAAAAGCCATTGGCTTCCACAAAAGTTTGTATACTATGAGAGATATTCGACAAACGTTCGCCTGGCTTCGCTTCCTTCAATCCCAGAAAGAGTGATTCCTCTGTTACATCGAGAAGCTTTTGAGTTTCATCATCTATTGTCCCAACAGGATAAGTCCAAGCCGAATCCCCATGATAGCCTTGATATTTCGCCCCGATATCGAGACTGATAATATCGCCATTCTTAAGGACGCGATCCCCTGGAATCCCGTGAACAAGTTCATTATTCACTGAGGCACAGATGCTGCCACGAAACCCATTATACCCTTTAAAAGATGGAATTGCATCATGTTTACGAATGAATTTCTCAGCGATTGCATCCAATTCCTTCGTCGATATTCCCGGAGAAATATGCTTTTGCAATTCCGCATGAGTCAAAGCCACAATCTTGCCTGCATGGCGCATGATCTCAATCTCCCTCGGAGTTTTGCAGATGATCATTATAAAAGGCCTCCGAGAAGCTCATCGATGTCAGCAAACACCAGGTTGATGTCTTGTTGACCGTTGATATTCTTGAGATATCCTTTATCTTCGTAGTATGAAAGCAGTGGTTGAGTTTGCTTGATGTTGACGTCAAGACGGTTTTGAACCGTTTCTTCGTTATCATCGGCACGTTGGTAGAGTTCTCCTCCACAGCGTGTGCAAACACCTTCTTCTTTCGGTGGATTAAAGACAAGATGATACGTAGCGCCGCACTCTCTGCAGATCCTGCGACCTGTCAAACGCTCCATCAGGATGTCCTTATCTACGTCGATGTTAATGACATAATTCATTTTTTTACCAAGATCAGCTAGGATGTTCTCAAGTGCTTCTGCTTGAGCAACCGTTCTAGGAAACCCGTCCAGTAAGAAGCCCTTATTGCAGTCCTCTTTGCTTAAACGTTCACCGACGATGCCGATCGTTACCTCATCAGGTACCAGATCACCATTGTCCATGAAAGATTTAGCCTTCAAACCTAGCTCTGTGCCTTCCTTGATGGCGGCACGGAACATGTCACCGGTAGAAATATGGGGGATACCATACTTTTCTACGATCTTTTCAGCTTGAGTGCCTTTTCCTGCACCTGGTAAGCCCATTAGAACTATATTCACTCGAACTCCCCCTAATTGTCTATAAAACGGCTTCAGGAACATAATGTTCCCGAAAACCCTCTTATTTGATGAATCCCTTGTAGTGACGCTTCACAAGCTGAGATTCCAGTTGTTTCATCGTCTCAAGCGCAACACCCACTACGATGAGTAAGCTTGTTCCGCCGATTTGAGCCGACTGCGGCAGTCCTGCAAAATTAATGAAGAATACCGGTAGAACTGCAATGATAGCAAGGAAGGCGGCACCTACAATTGTTAGACGATACAGAACGCGAGTGAGATATTCCTGTGTGTTCTTCCCTGGTCTGATACCCGGGATGTAACCACCCTGCTTCTTCAAGTTCTCGGACATTTGCTCCGGATTGACTTGAATGAAAGCATAGAAATACGTAAATGCGACGATCAACGCCACATAAATGATCATTCCGACTGGTTTCGTATAATCAAAAATGTATTGAATCGTATCTGTCACATTGTTGTTTCCAAAGAAGGATGAGATTGTCTGTGGAGTGATGATAAAGGAAATCGCGAAGATTACCGGAATAACACCCGCAGCATTCACCTTCAATGGGATATGCGTTGACTGTCCACCAACCGGACTACGCCCCACTAAACGTTTTGCATATTGAATCGGAATTTTACGAAGTGCTTGTTGAATGAACACTACTCCAACTACGATTGCAATGACTGCCAAAACAAGAAGTGCAAGAACCACAATGCGAAGGAAGAGCTGTTCACCAGCACCTTCGATTTGTTGTGCATAGATTTGGTTTACAGTGTTAGGGATGGCAGCGACGATACCTGCAAAGATCAGGATCGAGATACCATTTCCAACACCTTTAGCCGTGATTTGTTCACCCAACCACATAAGAAAAGCCGTACCGGCCGTCAATACTAACGCAATAAGAAGGTACGTACTTGGTCCCGGGCTTTGAATGAGCATCCCACCATAGATTCTATTGAAGCCATAGGACATACCGAAAGCTTGAATAAAACCTAAGATGATGGTGAAATATCGTGTGAACTGGGCTAATTTACGACGACCCACTTCGCCTTGCTTCGACCATTCCGTAAACTTTGGAACAACATCCATTTGCAGGAGCTGTACGATGATGGAAGCCGTGATATACGGCATGATCCCCATCGCGAAGATCGAGAAGTTCTGAAGTGCACCGCCACCAAATGTATTCAGGAATCCGAGAAGCCCCGCCTGGTCTTGCATTTTCAATACTTCAGCGTCTACGTTTGGTACCGGGATAAAGGTACCAAGACGAAAGACAATTAACATTAGAAGGGTGAAGATAATTTTATTTCTTATATCACCCACGCGCATAAAATTGGAGACAGTTCGAAACATTAGATCACCTCGGTTGTACCGCCAGCAGCTTCGATAGCTTCTTTAGCAGTGGTTGAGAATTTAGTTGCTTTAACAGTAAGCTTTTTCTCGATTGAACCTTTACCAAGAATCTTGATTCCTGCTTTTTCGTTACTTACCACACCAGTTTCAACCAGTAGGGCAGGAGTAACTTCTGTACCATCTTCGAAGCGATTTAATGCGTCAAGGTTGACGATTGCATACTCTTTACGATTGATGTTCGTGAATCCACGTTTAGGAAGACGTTGGAATAATGGAGTTTGACCACCTTCGAAACCAGGACGTGTTCCACCGCCTGAACGGGCGTTTTGTCCTTTATGACCTTTACCAGATGTCTTACCATTACCTGAACCAATACCACGTCCTACACGGTTACGGACTTTACGAGAACCTTCTGCAGATTGTAATTCATGTAATTTCATGTCGGCACCTCCTTCTTTATAAACGTTAGGTATTATTTTTCAGTTACAGTCACAAGGTGTGAAACCTTGTTGATCATGCCACGGATTGCAGCATTATCTTGTTGCTCGACTGTTTGATGCATTTTGCGAAGTCCCAAAGCTTCAACAGTTTTACGTTGATCTTGAGGACGGCCAATGATGCTGCGAGTGAGGGTAATTTCTAGTTTATTAGCCATCGTTATCCCTCCCTTAACCTAAGATCTCTTCTACTGATTTACCACGTAGTTTTGCTACGTCTTCAGCACGCTTAAGTTGTGTAAGACCTTGGATTGTTGCGCGAACCATGTTGATTGGAGTGTTAGAACCCAATGACTTAGAAAGGATATCTTGAACACCAGCCAACTCTAGTACCGCACGGACAGGTCCACCAGCGATGATTCCAGTACCGGCAGAAGCTGGCTTGATCAGGATTTGACCTGCGCCAAACTGACCAGTAACTTGGTGAGGTGTAGTTCCACCTACCATAGGAACTTCGATTAGATTTTTCTTCGCATCTTCAATCGCTTTACGGATTGCATCTGGTACCTCTTGCGCTTTACCAGTACCGAAGCCAACGTGGCCGTTTTTGTCACCTACTACTACAAGAGCAGCGAAACGGAAACGACGTCCACCTTTAACTACTTTCGCAACACGATTGATTGTAACTACGCGTTCTTCAAATTCAAGTTTGCTTGAATCAATACGACTCATCTGGATTGTCCCTCCTTTTTATTAAAATTCTAGGCCGTTTTCACGAGCTGCTTCAGCCAAAGCTTTAACGCGGCCATGGTATAGATATCCACCACGGTCGAATACCACTGATTTAAGGCCTTTTTCTACAGCTTTTTTCGCAACTAGTTCTCCAACTTTCGCTGCTGCTTCAACAGTTGCAGTTGCTTCAGTTCCGAAATCTTTATCTTGAGAAGATGCACTCACTAGAGTCACACCATTAGTATCATCGATAAGTTGAGCGTAGATATTTTTATTAGAACGGAAAACGTTCAGACGAGGACGAGTTTCAGTTCCAGTAATTTTTGAACGGACACGGGCATGTCTTTTCTTACGTGTTTTGTTCTTATCTGGCTTAGTAATCACCTACGGTCACTCCTTTCTTTAGCCTACGCGGCATTATTTACCTGTTTTACCTTCTTTACGACGAACATATTCGCCTTCGTAGCGAATACCTTTTCCTTTGTAAGGCTCAGGAGAACGTACTGCACGGATGTTAGCAGCTAATGCGCCAACGCGTTCTTTGTCGATTCCTTTGATAGAAATCTTAGTGTTTGCCGGTACTTCGATCTCGATGCCTTGTTCTGGTTCGATCTCAACTGGGTGAGAGTAACCAACGTTAAGCACAAGTTTCGTACCTTGTTTTTGAGCACGGTAACCAACACCGACTAGCTCTAGGTTTCGTTGGAATCCTTTAGAGACTCCTTCAACCATATTCGCGATCAAAGCACGAGTTGTACCGTGAAGCGCGCGGTGTTCTTTAGCATCAGAAGGACGGGTAACTGTAGCAGTTGTCCCTTCTACTTCTACTTTAATATCTGAATTGAATGTACGAGAAAGTTCCCCTTTAGGTCCTTTTACAGTGACGAGATTGTTCTCAGCTACTGTAATTGTAACATCAGATGGAATTTCGATTGGTAGTTTACCTACACGTGACATCCTGTTGCACCTCCATTCGTTTAAAAAATATTACCAAACGTAAGCTAGTACTTCTCCGCCAACTTGTTTAGCGCGGGCTTCTTTGTCAGTCAAGACACCTTGAGAAGTTGATACAAGCGCGATACCTAGTCCGTTAAGAACTTTAGGTACTTCTGTAGATTTTGCATATACACGTAAACCAGGTTTAGAGATACGCTTCAATCCAGTGATAACACGTTCGTTGTTGCTTCCGTATTTCAAGAAGATACGGATAAGACCTTGTTTGTTGTCTTCCACGTATTCTACATCACGTACGAAACCTTCACGTTTAAGGATTTCAGCGATTTCTTTCTTGATGTTAGAAGCAGGAACTTCTAGTCTTTCGTGACGAACCATGTTCGCATTACGGATGCGAGTAAGCAAATCTGCAATTGGATCTGTCATTGTCATAATAATTTACCTCCTTCCCAATATAGGGTTTTACCAACTAGCTTTCTTAACGCCAGGAATCTGACCCTTGTATGCAAGTTCACGGAAACAAATACGGCAAAGCTTGAATTTACGGATGACTGAATGAGGACGTCCGCAACGCTCACAACGTGTGTACGCTTGAACATTATGCTTTGGAGTACGTTTTTGTTTCGCAATCATTGATTTTTTAGCCACGATTTCGCCTCCCTTACTTTTGGAATGGCATTCCGATTTGTGTCAATAATTCACGAGCTTCTTCGTCTGTGTTTGCAGTAGTTACGATAACGATATCCATACCGCGTACTTTAGACACTTTATCATAATCGATCTCAGGGAAAATCAATTGCTCTTTAACTCCAAGAGTGTAGTTACCGCGACCGTCGAATGCTTTTTTAGAAACACCACGGAAGTCACGTACACGTGGAAGTGAAACAGAAATCAATTTGTCTAGGAATTGGTACATACGCTCACCGCGAAGAGTTACTTTCGCACCGATTGGCATACCTTCACGAAGACGGAAACCTGCGATTGATTTTTTAGCTTTTGTTACAACTGGTTTTTGACCAGTGATTTGCATCAACTCATCAACTGCTACGTCAAGAGATTTTGAGTTTTGTACAGCATCGCCGACACCCATGTTGACAACGATCTTCTCAACTTTAGGCACTTCCATTACAGATTTGTAATTGAACTTGCTTACTAAAGCCGGGCTGATTTCTTTTTGGAATTTTTCTTTTAGGCGGTTCATACAGAATACCTCCCTTCTTAGTTATCTTTATCGTTGTTAAGTGGAAGAACTTCACCTGATTTTTTTGCAACACGTACTTTTTTGCCGTCTTCTGTTTTGTAGCCTACACGAGTCGGTTCGTTCGTCTTAGGATCCAAGATCATAACGTTCGATACGTGAACAGAAGCTTCCTGACTGATGATTCCACCTTGTGGGTTCATCTGTGAAGGTTTCGCGTGTTTTTTCACAACGTTGATTCCTTCAACCAGTACACGGTCTTTTTTAGGGAATGCAGCAAGAACAACACCTGTTTTGCCTTTGTCTTTCCCGGTAATAACCATTACTTTATCGCCTTTTTTTACATGCATTTCATCGCACCTCCTTGAATGGCCCAATGGTAATCTATTAAAGAACTTCTGGAGCTAGAGAAACAATTTTCATGAAGTTGCTGTCGCGTAGTTCACGGGCAACTGGTCCGAAGATACGAGTACCACGTGGTCCTTTGTCGTCACGGATGATCACACATGCGTTCTCATCGAACTTGATGTATGTTCCATCTTGACGGCGCACACCAGACTTCGTACGTACGACAACTGCTTTGACTACGTCACCTTTTTTAACAACGCCACCTGGTGTTGCTTGTTTTACTGTACACACGATAACATCACCGATGTTAGCCGTTTTGCGTCCAGATCCACCAAGCACTTTAATGGTTAGCACTTCACGTGCACCAGAGTTGTCAGCAACTTTCAAACGTGATTCTTGTTGAATCATGTAGGTAACCTCCCTTCGGAATATAAACTATCCGAACTGTATTAGATAATAACTGCTTTCTCAACAACTTCTACTAAACGGAAACGTTTTGTAGCAGATAGTGGACGAGTCTCCATGATGCGTACGATGTCGCCTACTTTTGCTTCGTTGTTCTCATCATGAGTTTTGAACTTCTTAGAGTACTTTACGCGCTTGCCGTATAGAGAATGCTTTTTGTAAGTCTCTACCATAACCGTTACTGTTTTGTCCATTTTATCGGAAACAACACGGCCAGTGTAAACCTTACGTTGGTTGCGGTCACTCATTTAAGCAAACCTCCTCTCAAATTAATTGTTAACCCCGATCTCTCTTTCACGGATGACAGTTTTCATACGAGCGATCCCTTTGCGGACTTGGCTGATACGAGCAGTGTTCTCAAGTTGGCCAGTCGCAAGTTGGAAGCGAAGGTTGAATAGCTCTTCTTTAAGGGTCTTTACTTTTTGTTCAATTTCGGCAGTGGTTAGGTCACGAATTTCATTAGTTTTCATTTGATTCACCACCAATTTCTTCTCGTTTTACAAACTTACATTTGATTGGAAGCTTGTGTGCTGCAAGACGAAGTGCTTCACGAGCAACCTCTTCAGAAACACCAGCGATTTCGAACATGATTTTCCCAGGTTTAACAACTGCTACCCAGCCTTCAGGAGCACCTTTACCGGAACCCATCCGTACTTCTAGAGGTTTTGCAGTGTAAGGCTTATGAGGGAAGATTTTAATCCAAACTTTACCGCCACGTTTCATGTAACGAGTCATAGCGATACGAGCGGATTCGATTTGGCGGTTTGTGATCCATGAAGCTTCAGTAGCTTGAAGACCGTATTCACCGAATGCTACTTCCTGACCGCCTTTTGCGCGACCACGCATTTTACCACGGTGTTCGCGGCGATGTTTAACGCGTTTAGGTAATAACATAATTATTTGCCTCCTTCCTCAGATTTCTTCTTTGTAGGAAGAACTTCTCCACGGTAGATCCATACTTTAACACCAAGTTTACCGTAAGTTGTGTCAGCTTCAGCGTGAGCATAATCGATGTCAGCACGAAGTGTATGAAGTGGAACAGTACCTTCACTGTAGTGTTCAGCACGAGCGATGTCAGCTCCGCCAAGACGGCCAGATACTTGAGTTTTGATTCCTTTAGCGCCAGCACGCATAGCACGTTGGATCGTTTGCTTTTGAGCACGACGGAAAGAAACACGGTTTTCAAGTTGACGAGCGATGTTTTCAGCGACTAGTTTCGCATCAACGTCAGCACGTTTGATTTCAACGATATTGATGTGTACACGTTTAGCAGTAAGCTCGTTAAGTGCTTTACGAAGAGCTTCAACTTCAGTACCACCTTTACCGATAACCATACCTGGTTTAGCCGTATGAATTGTAATGTTGATTCGGTTTGCAGCGCGTTCGATTTCTACTTTAGAAACAGAAGCGTCTACTAAGCGTTTAGCAATATATTCACGGACTTTGATGTCTTCGTGTAATAGATTAGCGTAATCTTTATCTGCGTACCATTTAGATTCCCAATCACGAATTACACCGACACGGAGTCCGACCGGATGTACTTTTTGACCCACAGCTTATCCCTCCTTCTTTTCTGATACTACAAGTGTAATGTGACTTGTACGTTTGTTGATTTGGCTTGCACGACCCATCGCACGAGGACGGAAACGTTTAAGCGTTGGTCCTTCATTTACATAAGCCTCAGTTACTACAAGGCTGTTGATGTCCATGTCATAGTTATGCTCTGCGTTTGCGATAGCAGATTTAAGTACTTTCTCGATTACTGGTGAAGCTGCCTTAGGCGTGTGATTAAGAATCGCAACTGCTTCTCCAACTTGCTTACCTCGGATTAGATCAACGACTAAACGTACTTTACGAGGAGCAATACGTACTGTTCTTGCAACAGCTTTTGCTTGCATTAGGATACCCTCCCCTCAATTTTAGCGTCTTGTTTTCTTATCGTCACTACCGTGACCTTTGTAAGTACGAGATGGCGCGAATTCGCCAAGCTTGTGACCTACCATGTCTTCAGTGACGTATACAGGTACATGTTTACGACCATCGTAAACTGCGATAGTGTGACCGATGAATGCTGGGAAAATCGTTGAACGACGAGACCAAGTTTTAACAACTTGTTTGCCTTCAGTTTCGTTCAATTTTTCGATCTTGTTAATCAAATGATCATCAACAAAAGGTCCTTTTTTTAAGCTACGACCCATGGTTGAACCTCCCTTCGTGATTGGTCTACGGCCCTTTGATCGAACCGTAGTACAATCCCGTTATTTTTTGCGGCTACGCACGATAAATTTATCAGATTTATTGTTTTTCTTACGTGTTTTGTATCCAAGAGTCGGTTTGCCCCAAGGAGACATTGGTGATTTACGTCCGATAGGAGCGCGTCCTTCACCACCACCGTGTGGGTGATCATTAGGGTTCATTACAGAACCACGGACAGTTGGGCGCTTGCCTAACCAGCGTGAACGACCGGCTTTACCGATGTTGATCAATTCGTGTTGTTCATTTCCAACTTGACCTACAGTAGCACGACAAGCAGAAAGGATCATGCGAGTTTCACCAGAGTTCAAACGAACAAGTACGTATTTGCCTTCTTTACCAAGAACTTGTGCAGAAGTACCTGCAGAACGTACAAGCTGACCGCCTTTACCAGGTTTAAGCTCGATGTTGTGTACGATTGTACCAACAGGGATGTTGATAAGTGGAAGTGCGTTACCCACTTTGATATCTGCTTCAGGTCCAGACATTACTTCCATACCTACAACCAAAGTTTTAGGAGCCAGGATGTAACGCTTTTCACCATCAGCGTAGTTGATTAGTGCAATGTTAGCAGAGCGGTTTGGATCGTATTCGATCGTAGCAACGCGTCCAGGTATACCATCTTTTTCACGTTTGAAGTCGATGATACGGTATTGACGCTTGTGACCGCCGCCTTGATGACGAACTGTTAACTTACCTTGGTTGTTACGACCACCCTTTTTGTGCAGGGGCGCTAGAAGTGATTTTTCGGGAGAATCAGTAGTGATCTCTGCGAAATCAGAGCTAGTCATGCCGCGACGACCATTAGAGGTAGGTTTATACTTTTTAATCGCCATGTTTTTTCCCTCCTCTTCTTAATTGAATGAATTATACTTCAAAGAATTCGATTTCGTTGCTTTCAGTTGTAAGTTTAACGACAGCTTTACGACGCTTGTTAGTGTAACCAGCGTGTTTACCCATACGCTTGAACTTACCTTTGTAGTTCATGATGTTGACTTTATCTACTTTCACATCGAAGATTTCTTCGACAGCGTATTTTACTTGAGTTTTAGTCGCTCTAGTATCTACTTCGAAAGTATATTTTTTCTCAGACATAAGATCAGTTGAAGCCTCTGTAATTACGGGGCGCTTAATGATATCACGTGCATCCATTATGCGAGCACCTCCTCTACTTTTTCAACAGCTGATTTAGTCATCACTAGTTTGTCGTGCCCCAATACATCTAGAACGCTGATTCCAGAAGCAGTAACAACTGTTACTCCAGGGATATTACGAGCTGAAAGTGCTACGTTTTCGTCAAGACCGTCAGTCACTACCAATGTTTTGGAGTTGATTGAAAGACCTTTCAATACGCTTGCAAATTCTTTCGTTTTTGGTGCATCGAAAGACAATGCTTCCAACACTAGGATGTTTTCTTCTACCACTTTAGTAGAAAGAGCAGATTTAATCGCTAAGCGACGAACCTTCTTAGGAAGCTTGTAGCTGTAGCTGCGTGGAACCGGTCCAAATACGGTACCACCACCGCGCCATTGTGGAGAACGGATTGACCCTTGACGAGCACGACCTGTTCCTTTTTGACGCCAAGGCTTACGACCACCGCCACGTACTTCAGAACGATTTTTTACTTTGTGATTACCTTGACGTAAAGAAGCTCTTTGCATCAAGACTGCTTCAAACAATACTTGTTTGTTTGGTTCAATACCAAATACTGATTCGTTAAGTTCGATATCACCAACTTTAGAACCGCTTTGGTTAAATAATGCTACTTTCGGCATTCTTGTTTCCTCCTTTCTTAGAAAGTTCTATTAGTTTGCTTTTACAGCAGATTTTACTTTGATCAATTGTTTCTTAGGTCCAGGTACATTACCTTTCACTAGAAGCAAGTTGCGCTCAGCATCTACTTTTACGATTTCAAGGTTTTGAATCGTGATTTGTTCTCCACCCATACGTCCTGGTAGCAATTTACCTTTGAATACGCGGTTTGGATCAACTGGACCCATTGAACCTGGGCGACGGTGATAACGGCTACCGTGGGACATTGGTCCACGAGATTGGTTATGACGCTTGATCGCACCTTGGAATCCTTTACCTTTTGAAACTCCTGTTACGTCCACTACATCTCCTGCAGCGAAAATATCAACTTTGACTTCCTGACCAACTTCGTACTCTTCTACGTTTACACCGCGGATTTCACGGATGAAGCGCTTAGGAGCAGTTTCAGCTTTAGCAACGTGGCCCTTTTCCGGCTTGTTAGAAAGCTTTTCACGTTTGTCTTCAAAACCTACTTGGATCGCTTCATAGCCATCAACTTCGATAGATTTCTTTTGAAGAACAACGTTTTGAGCTGCCTCGATTACCGTTACAGGGATAAGATCACCGTTCTCAGCGAAAACTTGAGTCATACCGATCTTTCTTCCTAAGATTCCTTTGGTCATTAGTCACACCTCCTGTGATTATGTGTTTTATGTTTTAAAGTTTGATTTCGATATCTACACCAGACGGTAAGTCCAAACGCATAAGCGCATCAACTGTTTGTGGTGTTGGGTTTACAATGTCGATTAAGCGTTTGTGTGTACGCATTTCGAATTGCTCACGAGAGTCCTTGTATTTGTGCACAGCACGAAGAATTGTGTAAATAGACTTCTCTGTTGGAAGTGGGATCGGTCCAGAAACCGCCGCACCAGAACGTTTTGCTGTTTCAACAATCTTCTCAGCTGATTGATCAAGAATCCTGTGATCATAAGCCTTCAAACGGATACGAATCTTTTGTTTTGCCATTATTTTCCCTCCTTTTTCGCCTATTTTTGAATAGACATTCTCCACAGAAATTTCCCACACACTCGCCATGGCAAAGCGGCCGGGTGTGTCAGCAACCTTCTGTTTCATCGCAGTCAAAGACCAACATTGTCTATTATAACTAAAATACCCACGGAACGCAAGGGTTTCTTGCAACTTCTATAGGTTTTGCACACTTTCTCTATTATACAAACGATTCCTGATGTTTTCAAGTGCGCACGATATTTTCACAATATTTAAAGACCGATCTGTATATTGCTTTATTGATTCGATGAGTGAATCGTATGTCGTTCACCCTTCTTTTTCACCATTGAGCTTTAATATAGAAGAAACGCTCATGGTGTATGAGTGTTTCGTTTCAAGACAAACAAAAAAAGCCAGATGGATCAAGTCCATCTGGCTTTGGGTAAATCAATTATTTTTGGATTGAAGCTACAACGCCAGCTCCAACTGTACGTCCACCCTCACGGATAGAGAACTTAGTACCTTCTTCGATCGCGATTGGCGCGATTAGCTCAACAGTCATTTCGATGTTGTCGCCAGGCATAACCATTTCTACGCCTTCAGGAAGATTACAGATACCAGTTACGTCAGTTGTACGGAAGTAGAACTGTGGGCGGTAGTTAGAGAAGAATGGAGTGTGACGTCCACCCTCTTCTTTTGAAAGAACATAAACTTCAGCTTTGAAGTTAGTGTGTGGAGTGATTGTACCTGGTTTAGCAAGTACTTGTCCACGTTGGATGTCTTCACGTGCTACACCACGAAGAAGGGCACCGATGTTGTCACCAGCTTCAGCATAGTCAAGAAGCTTACGGAACATTTCAACACCTGTTACAGTAGTCTTTTTGTTCTCTTCAGCAATACCGATGATTTCAACTTCGTCACCGACTTTAACTTGTCCACGCTCAACACGTCCAGTAGCAACTGTACCACGACCAGTGATTGAGAATACGTCCTCAACTGGCATCATGAATGGTTTTTCAGTGTCACGCTCTGGAGTTGGGATGTAAGAATCTACAGCTTCCATAAGTTCGAAGATTTTAGCTTCCCACTCAGCATCTCCTTCAAGAGCTTTAAGAGCAGAACCTTTGATTACTGGAATGTCATCACCAGGGAAGTCATACTCAGAAAGAAGGTCACGAACTTCCATTTCAACTAGTTCAAGAAGTTCTTCGTCATCTACCATGTCACATTTGTTCATGAATACAACAAGGTAAGGTACACCTACTTGACGAGAAAGAAGGATGTGCTCACGAGTTTGTGGCATTGGGCCGTCAGCAGCAGATACTACTAGGATCCCACCATCCATTTGAGCAGCACCAGTGATCATGTTTTTAACGTAGTCAGCATGTCCTGGGCAGTCAACGTGTGCATAGTGACGAGTATCAGTTTCGTACTCAACGTGTGCTGTAGAGATTGTGATTCCACGCTCTCTTTCTTCTGGAGCACCATCGATTTGGTCATAAGCCATTGCAGTTCCACGACCATACTTCTTGTGAAGAGTAGTTGTGATTGCAGCAGTTAGAGTTGTTTTACCATGGTCAACGTGACCGATTGTACCGATATTCGCATGTTGCTTGGAACGATCAAATTTTTCCTTACCCATTTGAAAATCCTCCTTTAATTTGAAAGAAAATTAGTTTATTCATTTAGTCCAGAAGTGGATTACTCCACTCCCGGGACAAGTAAAGCTTACAATTGTATTTATACTTTATTGAAAAGAATAAATCAATTATTCGCCTTTATTTTTTTTGATGATTTCTTCAGAGATTGACTTCGGTACTTCTTCGTAGTGGTCGAAGTGCATGGAGTATGTTCCGCGCCCTTGTGTATTAGAACGTAGGGACGTTGCATAACCAAACATTTCTGATAGAGGTACGAACGCTTTAACGACTTGAGCGTTACCGCGTGCTTCCATACCTTCTACGCGTCCACGACGGGAAGTAACGTCACCCATGATATCTCCAAGGTATTCCTCAGGGATAACAACCTCAACCTTCATCATTGGCTCAAGGATGACCGGCTTACATTTAGAAGCGGCATTCTTAAGGGCCATTGAAGCGGCGATTTTGAACGCCATTTCAGAGGAGTCAACGTCATGGTATGAACCGTCGAATAGTTTCGCTTTAACATCAACCAATGGGAATCCGGCAAGTACTCCGTTTTCAAGAGCGTCTTCAAGACCAGCTTGAACTGCAGGGATGTATTCACGTGGAACAACACCACCGACGATTCCGTTCTCGAATTCGAATCCTTTACCTTCTTCGTTAGGTGCAAACTCGATCCAAACGTGTCCGAATTGACCGCGTCCACCAGATTGACGTGCGAACTTACCTTCAACGCGCGCTGTATCGCGGAACGTTTCACGGTAAGATACTTGAGGAGCACCTACGTTTGCTTCTACTTTGAACTCGCGACGCATACGGTCAACGATGATGTCCAAGTGAAGCTCACCCATACCGGCGATGATAACTTGTCCAGTTTCCTGGTCAGTATGCGCACGGAATGTCGGATCTTCCTCTTGTAGTTTTTGAAGTGCAGTAGTCATCTTATCTTGGTCAGCCTTTGACTTAGGCTCAACAGACAGGGAGATAACTGGCTCTGGGAATACCATGGACTCGAGGATAACAAGGCTCTTCTCGTCACATAGTGTATCACCAGTACTAGTATCTTTAAGACCAACTGCAGCTGCGATATCCCCAGCATATACTTTAGAAATTTCTTCACGGCTGTTAGCGTGCATTTGAAGGATACGTCCTACACGCTCACGCTTGCCTTTAGAAGAATTTCGTACGTATGAACCTGACTCAAGGACACCAGAGTACACACGGAAGAAAGTAAGCTTACCAACATAAGGGTCAGTTGCTACTTTGAACGCTAGTGCTGAGAATGGTGCTTCGTCGCTTGATGGACGAGTCACTTCTTCTTCAGTATCTGGAACGAAACCTTTGATGTCAGCTACATCAGTAGGAGCTGGAAGGTAATCGATAACGGCGTCAATCAACAATTGAACACCTTTGTTTTTGAAGGCAGATCCGCAGACAACCGGATAGAATTCAACAGTTAGCGTAGCGTTACGGATCGCTGTTTTCAATTCTTCGTTTGTCAGTTCTTCACCTTCAAGGTATTTCATCATGAGCTCTTCATCAAGTTCAGATACAGCTTCAATCAACTTGCCGCGGTATTCTTCTGCTTGATCTTTGTACTCATCAGGAATTTCACGGTCTTCAGCGCGTGTACCAAGATCATCTTCGTAGTAGTAAGCTTTCATTTCCACTAGGTCGATGATTCCTTCGAAGTCATCCTCAGCACCGATAGGAAGCTGGATAGGATGAGCATTTGCACCAAGACGATCGTGAAGTGTTCCTACAGAGTAAAGGAAGTCAGCACCGATTTTGTCCATCTTGTTGACGAATACTACACGAGGAACCCCGTAAGTAGTAGCCTGGCGCCAAACTGTCTCAGTTTGAGGCTCAACACCAGATTGAGCATCAAGTACTGCTACAGCACCATCAAGTACACGAAGTGAACGCTCAACTTCAACAGTGAAGTCTACGTGTCCCGGTGTATCGATGATGTTAATACGATGGCCTTTCCATTGAGCTGTTGTCGCAGCAGATGTGATCGTGATTCCACGCTCTTGCTCCTGCTCCATCCAGTCCATTTGAGAAGCACCTTCGTGAGTTTCTCCAATTTTATGGATACGACCAGTATAAAATAGGATACGCTCAGTAGCAGTTGTTTTACCGGCATCGATGTGAGCCATGATACCGATATTACGAGTGTTTTCTAAGGAGAACTCTCTTGCCATGTGGTCTTTCTCCTTCCTAATATAAGAATTAATGTGTTGGTCGGATTACCAGCGATAGTGAGCAAACGCTTTGTTCGCTTCAGCCATCTTATGTGTATCTTCACGCTTCTTAACAGAAGCACCAGTGTTGTTCGCTGCATCAAGGATTTCGTTAGCTAGGCGCTCTTCCATCGTTTTCTCACCGCGAGAACGGGAATAGTTAACTAACCAGCGAAGTCCAAGAGTCGTACGACGCTCCGGACGAACCTCAACAGGAACTTGGTAGTTTGAACCACCTACACGACGAGCTTTTACTTCCAATACCGGCATGATATTTTTCAAAGCTGCATCGAATACTTCCATTGCATCTTTACCGCTGCGTTCTGCGATTAGATCAAACGCTGCGTATAGTTTCTTTTGTGCTTTACCGCGCTTACCGTCGATCATGATTTTGTTGATTAGACGAGTAACCAATTTAGAATTGTAAATCGGATCAGGTAAAACGTCTCTTTTTGCTACAGGGCCTTTACGTGGCATGGGATTTCCTCCTTTCAACGAGAAATGAATATGGTAGTTTTATTATTTTTTAGCTTTAGGGCGCTTAGTTCCGTATTTAGAACGTCCTTGCATACGACCGTCAACACCAGCTGTATCAAGAGCACCACGTACGATGTGATAACGTACCCCTGGTAAATCTTTTACACGTCCTCCACGGATAAGCACGACACTGTGCTCTTGAAGGTTGTGTCCGATACCAGGAATGTAAGCAGTAACCTCGATTCCGTTAGTCAAGCGAACACGTGCATATTTACGCAATGCGGAGTTCGGTTTTTTCGGAGTCATTGTACCAACACGAGTACATACACCACGTTTTTGTGGAGAAGACAAGTTAGTGTGCACTTTTTTGAAGCTATTGTAGCCTTTGTTAAGTGCAGGTGACTTTGATTTTGTTGATTTAGACTGACGAGGTTTGCGAACTAATTGGTTAATAGTAGGCATTATGTTTTCCTCCCTTCTTAATTGGTAAGCCCACACATCCAGGTGGATCATTTTTGGGTAAAAGTAAAGCCTTTGCAGAGCATCTCTACAAAAACTATTTTACTGTTTTATCGCAACAGCTGCCGCCCCGACATCTATCCCGCACGATTTACCGAGTTTCTTCATCGAATCAACTTTGGTAAAGGGTACGTTCAGATCGATTGCGGTCTGCAAAACGTTCGCGGTCACTTTCGGATCAGCATCTTCCGCTATGACTACTTCGGTTACCTGACCGGCTTTCAGAGCTTTCACTGCTTGCTTTGTTCCTACAATAACATCTTTCGCCTGCGATACTTTTTCATAAGACATATCATATCCTCCAAAGTACAGGTTATTAATAGGAGCAACCTTGAATATATTATCATCTTCATATTCTAATGTCAACATCAGAACAAAAAGATTTATAAAAGCCGACTCCCGGACGATCGGTCCAGGAGTCAGCTCCAAATCTATTAGTCGACAGTGACCGTCTCTTCAGAGATTTCTTCAGATAGGACCTGTTCGGCTCTGCGGTAACGCTGCATACCTGTTCCGGCTGGAACCAACTTACCGATGATGACATTTTCCTTCAATCCAAGGAGCTCGTCGCGCTTACCTTTGATTGCGGCGTCTGTCAACACGCGGGTTGTTTCCTGGAACGAAGCTGCTGACAAGAAGGAATCCGTTTCAAGGGATGCCTTGGTGATCCCAAGAAGGACAGGGCGTCCGGTTGCAGGTGTATTGCCGTTAAGCAACGCACTTTCGTTCGCATCCCTGAACTGATGGATATCCATGAGTGTACCAGGGAGTACTTCCGTTTCACCGGCATCGATGACGCGTACTTTACGGAGCATTTGACGTACCATGACTTCAACGTGCTTATCTCCGATTTCAACCCCTTGCATACGGTAAACTTTCTGTACCTCGCGCAATAGGTATTCTTGTACGGCACCGACATCGCGTACTTTGAGAAGTTCCTTCGGATCGATGGAACCTTCCGTGATTTCTTGACCGCGCAGTACCCGGTCGTTCACTGCGAATTTCAGGCGGGCCGTGTAAGGAGCCGTGTAGTTCCTTGACTCGACATCACCTTGTACAGTGATTTCGTATTGACGATCTTTTCCTTCTGTGATGGAAGTGATGACACCATCCATTTCGGAAATGACCGCTTGACCTTTCGGGTTACGTGCTTCGAAGATTTCCTGGATACGTGGAAGACCTTGTGTGATATCGTCTCCCGCAACCCCACCGGTATGGAACGTACGCATTGTAAGCTGCGTTCCTGGTTCCCCGATTGATTGAGCGGCGATGATACCGACTGCTTCCCCGACTTCCACTTTTTGACCGGTTGCAAGGTTCGTACCGTAACATTTTTCACATACACCGTGACGGGTGTTACATGTGAAGGCAGAACGGATGGACACATGCTCGATACCTGCATCAACAATGGTTTTAGCCAGATCTTCGGTGATCAATTGATTTTCGTTCACAAGGATTTCATCTGTCTCAGGGTGACGGAGTGTCTTACGTGAGTAACGACCGAGCAGACGTTCTTCAAGAGGTTCGATGATCTCTGTACCCTCTTTGATGGATCCGACAAGGAGTCCTCTGTCTGTTCCACAGTCTTCTTCACGTACGATGACATCTTGTGCCACGTCAACCAGACGACGGGTCAGGTAACCTGAGTCGGCTGTTTTCAGGGCTGTATCGGCAAGACCTTTACGGGCACCGTGAGTGGAGATGAAGTATTCAAGTACCGTCAGACCTTCACGGAAACTTGATTTGATCGGCAATTCGATGATACGTCCAGCCGGGTTGGCCATGAGTCCGCGCATACCGGCAAGCTGAGTGAAGTTAGATGCGTTACCACGGGCACCGGAGTCACTCATCATGAAGATCGGGTTGCGTTTATCCAACGTAGCCATCAATTTACCTTGGATCGTATCTTTAGCGGCACTCCAGATGGAGATGACGCGATCATATCTTTCCTCTTCGGTAATGAGACCACGTTTGAATTGCTTCAAGACGTTATCTACTTTACCTTGAGCTTCAATCAGGATTTCCTCTTTTTCAGCTAGTACGACGATATCGGCGATACCGACCGTGATACCTGCTTTGGTAGAGAATTTGAACCCTAGGTCCTTCATCTTATCAAGCATGCGTGACGTTTCGGTGATGGCAAACTTCTTGAATACTTCAGCGATGATGTTCCCAAGGAATCCTTTTTTGAATGGATTGATCAATTCGCGCTCTTTGAACAGTGCTTTTACATCCGTTCCTGGGTTAACGAAGTATTTCTCCGGTGTTGCCACCTCGAGGTTCGTCTTCGTCGGTTCATTGATGAACGGGAATGTATCAGGCAGGATTTCGTTGAAGATCACCTTACCGACCGTTGTGACGAGCAGCTGTTTATTTTGTTGATCTGTGAACGTTTGGTTGTTGAGAGTTCCGGCATGGATCGCGATACGTGTATGAAGATGGGCAAAACCGTTTTGGTATGCAAGCAATACTTCATTGGCATCGTTGAAGATCATACCTTCACCTACAGCATCTTCACGCTCCAGGGTTAGATAATAGTTACCTAGTACCATATCCTGTGATGGTGTAACGACTGGCTTACCATCTTTCGGGTTCAGGATGTTCTGGGCAGCAAGCATGAGCATGCGTGCTTCTGCTTGTGCTTCAGAAGATAGTGGTACGTGGACCGCCATTTGGTCACCATCGAAGTCGGCGTTGTACGCAGTACATACGAGTGGGTGAAGACGGATCGCTCTACCTTCGACAAGAGTCGGTTCGAACGCTTGGATACCGAGTCGGTGAAGGGTCGGTGCACGGTTCAGAAGGACCGGATGCTCCTTGATGACGCCTTCGAGTACATCCCATACTTCAGGTTGTACGCGTTCGATTTTGCGTTTCGCACTCTTGATGTTGTGAGCAAGGCCACGCTCGACGAGTTCTTTCATGACGAAAGGCTTGAAGAGCTCAAGAGCCATCTCTTTCGGAAGACCACATTGGTACATTTTCAAGTTAGGACCTACGACGATTACGGAACGGCCAGAGTAGTCAACACGCTTACCAAGAAGGTTTTGACGGAAACGTCCTTGCTTCCCTTTCAACATGTGAGAGAGGGATTTCAATGGACGGTTACCTGGTCCTGTTACCGGACGGCCGCGGCGTCCGTTGTCAATCAATGCATCAACAGCTTCTTGAAGCATACGCTTTTCATTTTGAACGATGATGCTTGGAGCACCAAGATCCAACAAGCGCTTCAGACGGTTGTTACGGTTGATGACACGACGGTATAGATCATTGAGGTCAGATGTCGCAAAACGTCCACCGTCAAGCTGTACCATCGGACGAAGTTCCGGAGGGATGACAGGAAGGACATCAAGGATCATCCAGTCTGGATCATTCCCGGAGCTTCTGAAGGATTCAACCACTTCAAGGCGTTTGATCGCACGTGTGCGTCGTTGACCTTGTGCAGTCTTCAATTCTTCTTTAAGGAAATCGGCTTCTTTATCAAGATCGATATCCTGAAGAAGTTTCTTGATTGCTTCAGCTCCCATGGCAGCATGGAATTTCACACCGTATTTCTCACGGTATGCACGGTACTCTTTTTCAGAAAGCAATTGCTTCTTCTCAAGAGCCGTATCTCCCGGTTCTGTTACAACATAGGATGCGAAGTAGATCACTTCTTCCAAAGCCCTTGGAGACATGTCGAGGACAAGACCCATACGGCTTGGGATTCCTTTGAAGTACCAGATGTGTGATACAGGGGCAGCAAGTTCAATGTGACCCATGCGCTCACGGCGCACTTTCGCTTTTGTGACTTCGACACCACAGCGGTCACATACTACACCTTTATAGCGGACGCGCTTGTATTTCCCACAGTGACATTCCCAGTCCTTCGTAGGACCGAAGATACGCTCGCAGAACAAGCCGTCTTTTTCTGGTTTTAATGTACGATAGTTGATCGTTTCAGGTTTTTTAACCTCCCCGAAAGACCACGAACGGATCTTATCGGGGGAAGCTAAACCAATCTTCATATATTCGAAATTATTCACATCTAGCAAGGGGCCTACCTCCCTTTTAATCTACAGGCTCTAACCCTTATTGCTCAAAATTTATTCTTTGGACCCTACTGTCTCGGACTGTTGTTCATTGGAGATGTTGAGTGTATCGGCTTGCTGACCGTCCTCTTCATCTTCAAGATCGCGCATTTCGATTTCTTCTTCTGTACTTGAAAGGATTTTGACATCCATACCCAGACTCTGAAGCTCTTTGATCAATACCTTGAATGATTCTGGAACTCCCGGTTCAGGGACATTTTCACCTTTGACGATGGCTTCGTATGTTTTCACACGACCGACCACGTCATCCGATTTAACGGTAAGGATTTCTTGTAGCGTGTATGCAGCACCGTAAGCTTCAAGTGCCCATACCTCCATCTCACCGAAACGTTGCCCACCGAATTGTGCTTTACCACCAAGTGGCTGCTGGGTAACAAGTGAGTAAGGACCAGTTGAACGGGCATGCAGTTTATCGTCGACCATGTGAGCCAGTTTGATCATGTACATGATCCCGACTGATACACGGTTATCGAACGGTTCACCTGTGCGGCCGTCGTAGAGGACTGTCTTGGCATCGCGTGCCATTCCGGCTTCTTCGATTGTAGCCCACACATCTTCCTCGCGCGCTCCATCGAATACTGGAGAAGCGACGTGGATGCCCAGGTATCTCGCTGCCATACCAAGGTGAAGCTCAAGCACCTGTCCGATATTCATACGTGATGGTACCCCTAGAGGGTTAAGCATGATATCGATCGGAGTTCCGTCAGGCAAGAACGGCATATCTTCTTCCGGAAGGATCCGGGAGATAACCCCTTTGTTACCGTGACGACCGGCCATTTTATCCCCTTCAGAAATCTTACGTTTCTGAACGATGTAAACGCGGACCAGTTGGTTCACTCCTGGTGGCAGTTCATCTCCATCTTCGCGGTTGAAGACTTTCACGTCAAGGATGATACCGCCGCCGCCGTGTGGTACACGGAGGGATGTATCACGGACTTCACGTGCCTTCTCACCGAAGATGGCATGTAGAAGACGTTCTTCTGCTGTAAGCTCGGTCACACCTTTAGGCGTTACCTTACCGACCAGTAGATCACCGTCTTTTACTTCTGCACCGATGCGGATGATTCCGCGCTCGTCAAGGTTGCGCAGTGCATCTTCCCCGACGTTCGGAATATCGCGGGTGATTTCTTCAGGTCCCAATTTCGTATCACGGGACTCTGATTCATATTCCTCGATATGAATGGATGTATAGACATCGTCTTTCACAAGACGTTCGCTCATGATGATGGCATCTTCATAGTTGTAACCATCCCAAGTCATGAAGCCGACCATAACATTTCGTCCAAGGGCCAATTCACCCTTCTCCATGGAAGGTCCGTCAGCTAGGATCTCTCCTTTGACTACGCGGTCCCCTTCAGAGACGATCGGACGTTGGTTATAACAAGTTCCTTGGTTGGAACGGATGAATTTTTGCATGCGGTACTTATCGAGGTCACCTTGTACTTCTTGACCGTCGATTTCTTTCACGCGGCGAACCCAAACCTGTTTCGCTTCGACCTTCTCTACGATCCCTTCATGCTTACAGATCACGGCAGCACCTGAGTCTTTGGCAGATACGTGTTCCATACCTGTTCCGACGATCGGTGATTCCGGATTCATAAGAGGTACCGCTTGACGCTGCATGTTCGCTCCCATCAGGGCACGGTTGGAGTCATCGTTCTCAAGGAACGGGATACATGCTGTCGCAGCTGAAACAACCTGTTTCGGAGATACGTCCATGTAGTCTAGACGCTCACGCTTGATGACCGTATTCTCACCGCGGAAACGGGAGATGACTTCTTCATCAAGGAAAGATCCGTCTTCGTCAAGGCGCGCATTGGCCTGTGCGACTACATAGTTATCTTCCTCATCGGCAGTCAAGTAATCGATGCGATCGGTCACTTTGCCTGTTTCAGGGTCGACACGACGGTAAGGTGTTTCGATAAAGCCGAACTTATTCACTTTCGCAAAGGATGAAAGTGAGTTGATCAGTCCGATATTCGGACCCTCCGGCGTTTCGATCGGACACATACGCCCGTAGTGGGAATAGTGAACGTCACGTACTTCAAAGCCTGCACGTTCACGGGTCAAACCACCAGGCCCGAGGGCAGATAGACGACGTTTGTGCGTCAATTCACCAAGCGGGTTCGTTTGGTCCATGAACTGGGAAAGCTGAGAGCTACCGAAGAACTCTTTAATGGATGCAATGACAGGACGGATATTGATCAGCTGTTGAGGCGTGATCGTATTCGTATCCTGGATGGACATCCTTTCGCGAACCACACGCTCCATACGGGAAAGACCGATACGGAATTGGTTCTGAAGCAATTCACCTACTGAACGGAGACGACGGTTACCGAGGTGATCGATATCATCCGTCAATCCTACTCCGTGAAGAAGGTTGAAGAAATACGAGATGGAAGAAATGATATCTGCCGGCGTGATGTATTTGATCTCTTCTTCTACGTAAGCGTTGCTCGTAACAGTGATTTCATGCTCACCTTCATCGTTCGGGGAATAAATCTTCACCGATTGAAGAAGGATATCATCATCAAGTACACCGCCGTTTTGCTGGTACGTCTTGAAACCGATGCCTTCTTCAAGATAAGGAATGATCTTATCGAGGGCACGGCGGTCAAGTACTGTTCCTTTTTCAGCCAGGATTTCACCTGTTTCCGGGTCTGCAAGAGTCTCGGCCAGGGTCTGGTTGAATAGACGGTTTTTGATATGAAGCTTTTTGTTCATTTTATAGCGTCCAACGTTCGCTAAGTCATAGCGCTTAGGATCGAAGAAACGTGAAACGAGAAGGCTTTTCGCATTCTCTACCGTTGGCGGCTCTCCAGGACGGAGGCGCTCATAGATTTCGAGCAATGCTTTATCGATGCCTTCTGTATTGTCTTTTTCAAGCGTGTTGCGGATGTACTCATTGTCACCGATCAGATCGATGATTTCTTGATCAGAGCCAAACCCAAGGGCACGTAAAAGAACCGTTACCGGCAGTTTGCGAGTTCTGTCAATTCGCACATATACTACATCTTTCGCATCTGTCTCATACTCAAGCCAAGCTCCGCGGTTTGGTATAACGGTAGCAGTGAACCCTTTCTTCCCGTTCTTATCTACTTTTTCGCTGAAGTAGACACTTGGAGAACGGACGAGCTGAGAAACGATAACACGTTCCGCACCATTGATGACGAAAGTTCCTGTGTCTGTCATCAGTGGGAAATCACCCATAAATACGTCTTGATCCTTTACTTCTCCAGTTTCCTTATTAACAAGACGGACTTTCACCCTTAACGGAGCAGAGTATGTTACATCCCTCTCCTTTGATTCTTCCACCGAGTACTTTGGATCTCCAAGGCTGTAATCAATGAATTCCAAAGAAAGATTACCAGTAAAGTCCTCAATCGGAGAAATGTCGCGGAACATCTCTCTTAACCCCTCATCAAGAAACCATTGATACGAGGAAGTCTGAATTTCGATTAGATTCGGTAATTCTAAAACTTCACTGATACGCGCAAAACTTCTGCGTTGGCGGTGTCGTCCATACTGAACTAGTTGACCTGTCAACTGATTCACCCCTCAAATCAAGCGTTTTGGTTGTTCTATATGCCTTTGTGCAGTCATGCAAGTCTACATAAGACAAAAAGAAAAAGGGTTTTAATGATAAAACCTCATTTTCATATGACGAACTATTATTTTATAATCTTTTCCAAATTATGCTCTATGTATACATATAGGCATAATACCGGAAAATAATATTTTTGCATTTTATAATGTTATCATAGCAGAAATGCTACGTCAACGAATTTCTTTCACAGATTTCAGGATGTAGTACCCCTTCTTCTTCACGACCACTTCCACGTTGGAAAATAGTTCTTCCATTTTCTCCATGGCCGAAGGCGCACCCTGCTTCTTCTGGATCACAACCCATAGCTCGCCGTTTTCCGCCAGATGCTCTGCACTCTCTGTGAAGATCGCATGTACCGTTTCTTTACCTGCCCTGATCGGGGGATTGGTCAAGATTGCAGAGAACTTCTTCTCTTCTACTTGTTCAAAACGATCACTTTGGTAGATTTCCACATTCCCGACTCCGTTGGCCGCGGCATTTTCAGATGCAAGGGAAAGCGCCCTTTCATTTACATCGATCATATGGATCGTCCGTTCTGGAAACTCTTTCGCCAGAGACAATCCGATCGGACCGTAGCCACACCCTACATCCAGGACTGGCCCATCGACTCCGGGCAGTTCGAATGCACCGATCAGCACCCGTGAGCCGAAATCGACTTCTTTCTTCGAAAAGACACCATGATCGGTTTTGAACCGGAATGAACGGCCGCGAAGATCGAAGGTGAAGTGCTGGGGATCACTCCCGACTTCAGGATTTTGTGAATAATAGTGGTTTGTCACTGAAATCAACTCCTCTGATCTGCCTGACTGGGTCACGCAGGAATCCACCTGTGAGCGCACCACACAGGTAAAAGCAAGAAAAAAGCCCGCCATGATAGCGAGCTTTTCTTCTATAAGTTGAATTACTTAACTTCTACGCCAGCTCCAACTTCTTCAAGTTTAGCTTTAAGTTCTTCAGCTTCCTCTTTAGAAATACCTTCTTTAAGTGGTTTTGGAGTGTTATCAACAACTTCTTTCGCTTCTTTAAGGCCAAGACCTGTGATTTCGCGAACGACTTTGATGACTTTGATTTTTTGAGCTCCAGCGCTCTCAAGGATAACGTCGAATTCAGTTTTTTCAGCAGCAGCTTCTCCGCCACCAGCAGCTACAGCTACAGGTGCAGCAGCAGTTACTCCGAATTCTTCTTCGATTGCTTTAACTAGGTCGTTTAGTTCAAGAACTGACATTTCTTTGATCGCGTCAATGATTTGCTCTTTACTCATTTTATATTTCCTCCTTGTTATGGTTCGTTATTGGTTTTATTAAACGGCTTGCTTTAACTTACGCGCCTTGCTCTTCTTTTTGATCGGCAACGGCTTTTGTAGCCAACGCGAAGTTGCGCATTGGTGCTTGAAGCACGCTGAGTAGCATAGAAAGAAGTCCTTCGCGGCTTGGAAGTTCAGCGATTGCTTTAACATCCTCAACGGAAGTGATTTGACCTTCGATGACACCCGCTTTGATTTCAAGGTTTTCGTGATCTTTCGCGAAAGCGTTAAGGATCTTGGCAGGAGCTACAACTTCTTCCGTGCTGAACGCGATTGCGTTTGGACCAGTTAGGAATTCGTTAAGACCTTCAAGACCTGCTTCAGCAGCTGCACGACGTGTCATAGTATTTTTGTACACTTTGAAGTCGATTCCAGCTTCGCGAAGTTGTTTACGAAGTTCAGTTACTTCGGAAACATCAAGTCCACGATAGTCAACAATGATTGTTGACACACTGTTTTTTAGTTTGTCAGAGATTTCTCCGACGATGTGTTGCTTTTGCTCTAGAATGCTGCTCATCATTACACCTCCTGTAGATTTACTGATGAACATTCATACCGTCATCCAATAAAAGATGCCCTTGCATCGGGTAGACACAAGGGCATTGCAAACACGCCGGAAGCATGTATTTTATCGCAATTACCTCGGTAGGGGATTAAGCCGGTGAAGGCTCCTACTGTCTACGGTACAAATGTATTCATTTTTCACAACAGGACTAATTATAACCATTAGCCTGCGGCAAGTCAATGCCAAATATTACTTAACAGCGAAAGTTGAAGGATCGACTTTAACGCCAGGTCCCATTGTAGAAGTTACGGAAACGTTCTTCACGTAAGTTCCTTTTGCTGCAGCAGGTTTAGCTTTAAGCATTGTGTCATACATCGTAGCAAAGTTTTCAACAAGCTTTTCGTTGTCGAAAGATACTTTACCAACCGGTACGTGTACGTTACCAGCTTTGTCAGCACGGTACTCAACTTTACCAGCTTTGATTTCGTTGACAGCTTTTTCAACGTCGAATGTAACAGTTCCAGTTTTAGGGTTTGGCATAAGGCCTTTTGGTCCCAATACGCGACCAAGCTTACCAACTTCACCCATCATGTCTGGAGTTGCAACGATTACGTCGAACTCGAACCAACCTTGGTTGATTTTGTTGATAAGGTCTGCATCACCTACGAAGTCAGCGCCAGCAGCTTCTGCTTCTTTTGCTTTTTCGCCTTTAGCGAATACAAGAACCTTTTGAGTTTTACCAGTACCGTGTGGAAGCACGACTGCTCCACGGATCTGCTGGTCGTTTTTACGAGTATCTACACCTAAGCGGAACGCTACTTCAACAGTCGCGTCAAACTTAGCGAAGTTTGTTTTCTTAACTAGTTCGATTGCTTCTTCAACTGAATAAGCAGTAGTACGATCTACTAGCTTTTGAGCTTCAAGAAACTTCTTGCCTTTTTTAGCCATTTTGAATATCCTCCTCATTGTGGTTTTAGCGGAATAACCTCCCACGAAATAAGGTTGCGAGAGTGAAACGTACATTTCATCATCGCAACCTCAGTCAACAGGAACTATAGCGGAAGCAGGGATTAGTCTTCGATGACGATTCCCATGCTGCGTGCAGTTCCTTCTACCATGCGCATAGCTGATTCAACGCTAGCTGCATTCAGGTCAGGCATTTTTGATTCAGCAATTTCACGTACTTTATCGCGTTTAAGTGTTGCCACTTTTTTGCTGTTCGGTTCGCCTGAACCAGACTCGATACCAGCTGCTTTCTTAAGCAATACAGCAGCAGGTGGAGTTTTAGTGATGAATGTAAATGAACGGTCTTCAAAAACCGTGATTTCAACAGGAATGATTAAGCCAGCTTGATCGGCTGTGCGAGCATTGAATTCCTTACAGAATCCCATGATGTTAACACCTGCTTGACCTAGTGCAGGACCAACTGGTGGAGCTGGATTAGCTTTACCGGCAGGAATCTGCAATTTAACCATTTTGATAACTTTTTTAGCCACGAGACACACCTCCTTAAGTCCGTGATGTGGTTATTGGGTTGTACACCCTCCCACTCATGTAAAAAATGTCTTTATCAACATAAAGAACGTCTATTAGGTTCAGTGGCTCTCGTCGAGACGCACTGACTTATGAAATAGTATCATTTTTTCAGAGTGATTTCAAGTTCTTTTCCATTATAATTTATCGACTTGAGAGAAATCAAGTTCAACCGGCGTATCGCGGCCGAACATATTGACGTGCACCTTGAGCTTCGTTTTGGAAGAGTCTATTTCTTCGATTGTCCCGGTGAAGTTCGCGAATGGACCTTCGTTGACCTTGACCGTTTCGCCGAGCTCATAATCCACTTCTACTTTCTTCTCGCTCATGCCCATCTGTTTCAACAGATTGGTCACTTCTTCCGGAAGCAGTGCCGTCGGTTTGGATCCGGATCCCGATGAACCGACGAATCCTGTCACACCCGGAGTATTCCGTACCACATACCATGAATCGTCCGTCATGACGATCTCAACGATGACATAACCCGGAAATACCTTCTTCTTGATTACTTTTTTCTTGCCGTTCTTGATATCTGTCTCTTCCTCTTCAGGCACGATGACACGGAAGATCTTATCTTGCATCCCCATGGTTTCTACGCGCTTTTCCAGGTTGGCTTTGACTTTGTTCTCATATCCTGAATACGTGTGGACCACATACCAATTCTTCTCCATATGTTAGGACTCTCCAGTCCGTCCCTCCTCGCTTAGTAAGAATACACTTCCATCATCTGCTTTCAGACAATGTAAAAAACCCGTAAAAGGTAACGGGCTCAAAGGTCAGTACTCTATTATCGTCCATTATACCATGCTTTGACGGTATATATACAGGTAAATCTCTGTTTCTTTTCTATTTTGAATCAATGAGGAGTCGCATGAGTTCTGATATACCAAGGTCGATCACCGTGAAGAACAAGGCGAAAACGATGACGGTCGTGATGACCGTGATGGTATAGCGCGTCAGCTCTTTGCGGGACGGCCAGCTAACCTTCCTCATTTCCGATGCTACGTTGCGAAAGAATTTAAACATCCGTTAGTAACCTCCAACTAGTATCAATGCTGTAGAGTTTCCGTCCCCGTCATTTTGTCTCTTTGTGAAGGGTATGGGAATTGCAAGTATTACAGAACTTCTTCAATTCTAATCGAACGGACTGATTCTGCTTGCCGGGTACGCTGTAGTTCCGCGAACCGCAAACGGTACAGGCCAGTATTAGTTTCTTTGTCATCTTATCACCCGGTCCGGACCCTATTCGGTCCATTGTAAGTCCTATCAAAAATAACACGGTCACCAAATTGTGTCAATACGGTTACATGGTTATTTCCCGGACTTCCAGGTAGCGTTCAAGCTTCCGCTTCACCCGCTGCAATGCGTTATCGATGGACTTCACATGGCGGTTCAGCTCTTCTGAGATTTCCTGGTAGGATTGCCCGTCAAGATACAATGCGAGCACCTTCCGTTCAAGATCACTCAGGAGCTCGGCCATCTTATCTTCCATATTATCGAATTCTTCACGGTTGATGATGAGAGCTTCAGGATCCATGACTTTCGCACCTGAGATGACATCGAGCAGCGTTCTGTCCGATTCGTCATCATAAATCGGCTTGTCCAATGACACGTAGGAATTGAGCGGTATATGTTTCTGTCTCGTGGCTGTCTTGATGGCTGTTATGATCTGGCGGGTGATGCACAGTTCCGCGAACGCCTTGAAAGAGGTCAGCTTGTCCTCCCTGTAGTCGCGGATCGCCTTATAAAGGCCGATCATCCCTTCCTGCACGATATCTTCTTTATCTGCACCGATCAGGAAGTAGGAACGTGCTTTCGCCCTTACGAAATTACGATATTTCTTAATCAAATAATCCAGCGCTTCGCTATGACCCTGATGAACCGCTTCTATGATTGCTTCGTCATCCATTGTCACCAATTTCTCGTCAAATGCTTCTGTCCTGGTGATATTGCTCACAGACATCCCCCCGCGCATAGCAATAGATAGAAATATTATACATTACAGAAAATTCAATCGTCAACCGGTCATCGCTCGCCGCGCCGCCATTTCTCAAAGATTTCAGCGACTTCATTCGACAACGGTATTTTCGTAGGGGGCTTTCGGTCTGTCGAATTTCGTACTTTTTTTTCGATTTTCTTTTCGATGGCATTTACTTCGTTCAGAAGTTCCCTTGCCGATTTGCGCAGGGCTCCCTGACCGAATATCGCCCACTGCTCCGTGAAGTCGGACGTCGCCACATGAATCTGCGTCTTGATGTTGTTGAGCTCGATGGCGAGTTTCTCGATCCGCTCATCGGCCGTCTCGTTCTCTTTGGTGAAAATCACTTCCACCTTGTAGTTATTGTATTTCCTTGCGATTCCCTGCACGTAATAGGCGTCGAATATGACGATCACCCGATAGCCGGTATACCCTTGGTATTCAGCCATCTGTTCCACCAGGCGATCCCTGGCAGCCGACAAGTCCTTCTTCTTCAGCTCGTTCAGCTCGTGCCAGGCACCGATGATGTTATATCCGTCCACTAGGAGAATGTCCATGGCTATTCTCCCAGCGGGTGGCGATTGCGGTGAACCTCATACATTAAAATACTGGCTGCCACCGAGGCATTCAATGATGTCACATGTCCGATCATCGGCAGTTGGACCAGGAAGTCGCATTTATCCCTCAGGATCCTGCTCATCCCCTTGCCCTCGCTTCCGATGATCAAGCCGATTGGAAGCGTGCCGTCGAGCCGGCGGTAATCCTGGCTGCCCTTGGCATCCGTACCGGCAATCCATACGCCGCGGTCCTTCAGTTCCTCGACCGCACGTGACAGGTTGGTGACGCGGGCCACAGGGATATGCTCAATGGCCCCGGTGGACGCTTTGGCCACTGTTGACGTCAAACCGACGGCTCGGCGTTTCGGGATGATGATCCCGTGTGCACCTGACGCATCAGCTGTCCGCATGATGGAACCGAGGTTATGTGGATCTTCAAGCTCGTCCAAGATCAGGAAGAAAGGATCCTCCCCCTTTTCCTGTGCCTTCTTGAACAGGTCATCGATCTCTGCATACTGATACGCTGCAACCGATGCGACGACACCCTGATGATTCTCGGGAACCATCTGTTCAATTTTCTTCTTCGGTACGAACTGGACCAGGATATTGGAGTCCTTCGCCAGACCGATGACCTGCTGCATCGACCCCTTCTGGGATCCCTCCTGGATCCAAATCTTGTTGATATCACGCCCCGACTTCAATGCTTCGATGACGGGATTCCGTCCTCCAATAAAATCTAATTCATTACTCATGCTCTTTCCTCCTTTCCTTTCTGTTCAAAGATCAACGTGATCAGTTCCTCCAGCCGCTCGATGCGGTTCTGAAGGAAAAGGAATCCGATCAGGGCTTCAAAAGCTGTACTATGCTTATACGTCTGCACGTCTGTATTCTTGGGGGTGGTGCCGGATTTCGCGTTCCTTCCCCGTTTGACCACCAGGACTTCCTCTTCTGAGAGGATCTCTTCCTCGAACATCCACTTAAGGATCGCCGCCTGTGACTTTGCCGACACATAGCTTGTGGCAGCCCGGTGAAGTTGATTGGGCTTGACCCTGCCTTTGGTGAGGAGGAGTTGCCGCACGTAGGTTTCATATACGGCATCCCCCATATAGGCCAAGGCCAATGGATTCATTTGTTTCGCATCGATGTGCTCATTCGTTTCGTACAGCATCGTCAACCTCTTTTCCAGCGCGTGCCTTGAGGAGTGTCTTCAAGAATGATATTCCGGGCTTTCAACGTATCACGGATTTCATCCGCCAATTGGAAGTCACGGTCCTTACGAGCTTGTAGCCGCTTCTCGATGAGTTCATCGATCTCTTCATCTACAAGTTCCTCACTGGCAAGGGAGAGACCCAGCACGCCGAAGAACTCTTCGAACTGGGCGAGGAATGAATCGATGACAGCCGTCGATGTGTTTTTCTCCATAAGGTAATAGTTCGCCTGCCTGGAAAGTTCGAACAGGGAGGAGATCCCGTTCGCCGTGTTGAAGTCATCGTCCATCGCTTCGATGAATTGGTCTTTGAGGCCCGCGACTTTGTCGAACCATTCTTGATCGTGATCCGCAAGATTGGCACTCGTTTCCTTGCGGTGCTGGAGATTATCATAAGAGGTGCGGATACGGTCCAGGGCCGTCTTGGCATTCTCCAGAAGCTCAAGGTTATAGTTGATCGGATGGCGGTAATGGACCGACAGCATGAAGAAACGAAGGACCTGCGGGTCATGTTCCTTGATGATGTCGTGGACCAAAACAAAGTTCCCCAGTGACTTCGACATCTTTTCGTTATCAATATTGATATATCCATTATGAAGCCAGTATTTCGCGAACGGTTTTCCAGTCAGTGCCTCTGACTGGGCAATCTCATTTTCGTGATGGGGGAATGTGAGATCCTGTCCGCCTGCGTGGATATCGATCGTATCCCCGAGGTAGCGCTTCGCCATGGCCGAGCACTCGATATGCCAGCCGGGACGTCCATGCCCCCAAGGGCTTTCCCATGAGATTTCCCCTTCTTTCGCCGATTTCCAGAGGACGAAATCGAGTTCGTCTTCTTTTTTGTCACCCACATCGATCCGCGCCCCGACCTTCAACTCGTCGATGGACTGATGGGACAGCTTCCCATATCCGTCAAACTTCCTTGTGCGGTAGTAAACATCGCCTTGTGATTCATAGGCAAATCCTTTATCGACAAGGGCTGAGATGAATTCAATGATGGTATCGATGTTATCTGTCACCGTCGGATGAATATCGGCTTTCTGGCATCCGAGGGCTCCGGTGTCTTCAAAATAGGCGTCGATGAAACGCTTGGCGATTGTCGGCACTTCTTCTCCGAGTTCGTTGGCCGCCTTGATGAGCTTATCGTCGACATCGGTGAAATTGGAAACGAATTTCACATCATAGTCCCGGTATTCCAAGTATCGGCGTACCGTATCGAATACGATCGCCGGTCGGGCATTCCCGATATGGATGTAGTTGTAGACCGTGGGTCCGCACACGTACATCTTGACCTTTCCTTCTTCAAGCGGCTTGAATTCTTCCTTTTGTCTTGTGAGTGTATTATATAAACGGATCGTCAAGACGATCGACTCCTTCCATGTTCCTCTTGTAATAGAATCCTGAGTTCTTCGATTTCTGCTTGCAGCTGTTTGATCCGGTCATTGATCGGATCCGGCAGGTCGCAGTGGTTCAGGTCCTTCTGGATCTTTACCCCGTCCTGGATCACGACCTTCCCTGGGATGCCCACGACAGTGGAGTTCGCCGGGACATCTTTCAAGACGACCGATCCTGCCCCTACTTTAGAATTTTCCCCAACTACGATGGAACCTAACACTTTCGCTCCCGTCGCGATGAGGGCATTGTCCCTTATCGTAGGGTGCCGCTTTCCTTTTTCTTTACCCGTACCCCCGAGTGTGACCCCCTGGAACAAGGTGACGTTGTCCCCGATCTCACACGTTTCACCGATGACCACGCCCATCCCGTGATCGATGAAGAACCGGCGTCCGATCTTGGCGCCAGGATGGATCTCCACCCCGGTGAAGAACCGGCTGATCTGAGAAATCACGCGGGCCAGGAAGAAGAATCTCCGCTTGAAAAATGCGTGGGCCACCCTGTGGGCCCAGATGGCATGTAGTCCCGAATACGTGAGGACCACTTCAAAATAATTCCTCGCCGCCGGATCTTGATCGAACACGACATCGATGTCTTCTTTAAATGTCTTGAACATGCCCATCCCCCTCCTTTCAATCGCTCAATAAAAAAACGCCCCTGTCAAATGACAGAGACGCTGTAGGCAAGCGCGGTTCCACTCTGATTGGGATCACTCCCCAACTCGGATCCTGTTAACGGTGGAAGCCGCCATCACCTACTTATATGTTCAGCAACGGACTCAGAGGTGCATTTCAGGAACGGAGGGGCTCAGACCACTTTCAGCCGGTGATGGTCCTCTCTAGTCAGCATCCGTATCCCTACTTCTCCTCTTCAACGCGATTTATCCAATTCGTGATACTCTTACTATATTACATTCCCTGCGAAATGTTAACCTAAAAGTCCTTTAAGGCGAAGTTTCACTTTATCTTTCCCCAACAACTCAATGGCATTCGGAAGTTCCGGACCATGTGTCTGACCGGTAACGGCCACGCGGATCGGCATGAAGAGCTTCTTGCCTTTGTGTCCCGTCGACTTCTGGACATTTTTGATGGACTTTTTAATTTCTGCCGCTTCGTAATTCTCTAAGGAATCGATCTCCTCAAGGAATGCACGAAGCACTTCAGGGACCTCTTCCTCGTCCAATACCGCTTTCGCTTCTGCATCATATTCCAGATCATCTTTGAAGAACATCTCTGAAAGCTCGACGATTTCAGCTCCGAAGCTCATTTGCTCCTGGTAGAGACCGACAACGCGACGAACCCACTCATGCTCTTCTGCAGTCGGGTTCCCGCTGATCTTGCCTGCTTTGATCAAATGCGGTTCAGCAAGAGCGACCACCTGATCAAGGTCCAGGGATTTCATATACTGGTTGTTCATCCACGTCAGCTTCTGATTATCGAACAGGGCAGACGATGTGGAAAGGCGCTCAGGGTCGAAGATCTTGATGAATTCTTCCCTAGAGAACAACTCGTCTTCTCCTTTTGGCGACCAGCCAAGCAGGGCGATGAAGTTGAAGAGCGCTTCAGGCAGATAGCCGAGGGCTTCATACTGCTCGATGAACTGGATGATGCTCTCATCACGCTTACTCAGCTTCTTGCGGCTTTCATTCACGATCAGGGTCATATGACCATATACCGGCGGCTCCCAGCCTAGGGCATCAAAGATCATGAGCTGCTTCGGTGTATTGGAGATATGGTCCTCTCCGCGAAGCACATGGGAAATCTTCATAAGGTAATCATCGACTGCTACGGCAAAGTTATACGTCGGTGTACCGTCTTTCTTCCCGATGACAAAATCACCAATCCCGTCGGATTCGAATGATACTTCTTCCTTCACGATATCGTTGAAAGAAAATACGCGACCTTCCGGCACACGGAAACGGATGCTCGGCTGACGTCCTTCCGCTGTAAGCTTCTCCTGCTCTTCTGCTGTCAGGTTGCGGCATTTACCGGAGTAGCGTGGCATCTGGCCGGATGCGCTTTGGGCTTCCCGTTCAGCTTCCAGCTCCTCTTCCGTACAATAGCATTTATAAGCTTTTCCGCTTTCAAGAAGCTCATTTAAATACTGTTCGTAAATATGGTTCCGCTCGGATTGACGATAAGGGCCGTATTCGCCTTCCTTATCCACACTTTCATCCCAGTCGATCCCAAGCCACTGAAGATACTTGAGCTGGCTTTCTTCTCCGCCTTCAATGTTACGCTTCTTATCCGTATCCTCGATGCGGATGATGAATTTCCCGCCCACACTGCGGGCATATAGATAGTTGAATAGGGCCGTACGGGCATTACCGATATGTAAATGACCCGTTGGACTCGGGGCATAACGTACGCGTACTTCGTTTGACATATTCGTTCCTCCTCTATGATTCTGCTTGTATTAGTTTACCACCGTTCGAAACCGGAATAAAGGGTCTTACTTTTGCTTCACCAGAACCGTCGTCTGAGCAGCGATCCCTTCTCCGCGTCCGGTGAAACCAAGTTTTTCGGATGTTGTGGCCTTTACATTCACCTGTGATGGATCCGCTTCGAGAAGCTCGGCGATCCTTGCTCTCATCTCATCGATATATGGGGCCATCTTCGGCTTTTGGGCGATGATGGTGCAATCGATATTCCCCAGTTCATAGCCTTCCTCTTTGACCATTGTCCATACATGCTGAAGCAGCTTGGCCGAATCTGCATCCTTGAACTCCTCTTCGGTATCGGGGAAATGTTTCCCGATATCACCGGCAGCAATGGCACCGAGACAGGCATCCGCCACGGCATGAAGAAGGACGTCGGCATCAGAATGCCCCAGAAGCCCTTTCTCATACGGGATCGTGATGCCGCCCATGATCAATGGGCGATCCTCTACTAGTTGATGCACATCGAAGCCTTGTCCGATTCTAAACATGATGTTTTCCTCCTTCAGTTCTCTTCTTCAGTATCGCCTCGGCAAAAAACATATCCTCCGGCGTCGTCAGTTTGATATTGTCATAATCACTTTCCACGATGGACACGTCTTCTCCCAGACGCTCCACGAGAGAAGCGTCATCGGTCCCGAGGAACCCTTCGTCCCTTGCTGCATCGTGGGCTTTTTTCAAGGATGAAACGCGAAAAGCCTGTGGGGTCTGCACCATCCACAAGCTTGAGCGCTCGATCGTTTCTTCGACTTTCCCATCCATGACTTTCTTGATGGTATCCTTTACCGGAACCGCGGCAATCGCCCCACCTGTCTCCCCAGCCCGCTCAGCGAGCTCGTGGATGACCGACCGGGAAATGAACGGCCTGGCACCATCATGAACGAGTACGACTTCATGATCGACCTCAAGCAATGCCTGATAGACGCTATCCTGTCTTTCTTTCCCCCCGTCGACGAGTCGGATATCCTTGCCGATATCATGACGATCGATCAGAGCGTCGAACTCCTCCCGTTCATCGGGATGGATAGCAACAAAGATCCCCTGGCACAGGGGATCCCGGTCGAACACTTGAAGGGTATGGACAATGATGGGTGCCCCGTCCAACTCAAGAAGCAGCTTATTCCGATCCGCTTTCATCCGTTTGCCCCTTCCGGCAGCCGGGATGACCACTTGATACTCCATATGATTAACTCCTTTGACTTCCTCTAGTATTCATCCATTATACCTTACCGGGTCAAAGGAGTCAGGCTTAGAGCGCTTTTTCCAATTGTTTCGGCTTTGCGAAGATCATCCGCCCCGCGGAGGTCTGCAGTACCGAAGTGACAAGGACATCGATATATTTGCCGATGTAGTTGCGCCCTTCCTCCACGACGATCATCGTTCCGTCATCGAGGTAGGCAATGCCCTGATTATGCTCTTTACCGTCTTTGATCACTTGTACCTTCAGTTCTTCACCAGGAAGGACCACAGGCTTAACGGCGTTCGCCAGGTCATTGATATTCAATACTTGTACCCCTTGAAGGTCACATACCTTATTCAGGTTGAAATCATTGGTCACAACGATTCCGTTCGTGAGTTTCGCAAGCTTCACAAGCTTGGAATCCACCTCTTGGATCTCTTCGAAGTCCCCTTCATAGATCTGGACCTCAACCGGCAATTCCTTCTGGATGCGGTTCAGGATATCCAGTCCGCGGCGTCCACGATTCCGCTTCAATACATCGGATGAATCCGCGATATGCTGGAGCTCTTCGAGGACGAACTGAGGAATGACGATGATCCCTTCGAGGAATCCTGTCTGACAGATGTCTGCGATACGTCCGTCGATGATCACGCTTGTATCGAGGATCTTGAGCGTCTTCACGGCGTTCGCCTCATCATCTTCTTCGGAATCTTTCTTCTTCGAACGAGAATTACCGAAGAGCCCTACCATTTCATCCCGCTTCTTGAAGCCGACCTGGAAACCAAGATACCCAAGCAGCAAGGTCAAGAGTACCGGTACGACCGCATTCAAAATCGGGAATTCAAGCTGATTGACGGCAATTCCCAACAGGTACGCCACAATCAATCCGATAATCAGACCAAGACTTCCAAAGAGCAAATCCGTCACCGGGGCCTTTACCAAACTATCTTCGAACCATTTGACAAAGTTCACCACATACTCGACTGCCCAGAACGAAATAATATAAAAAATAATGGCACCTAATATAGCAGTCATATATGCATTATTGATTAATGAAATATCCGCCATGTTGATGACCGACAATAACTCCGGAATCAATAGGATCCCTAGTGTACCACCTACGATAAGGAAGCATGCCTGAACGATTCTTTTTAACATACCTTCACCTCCTCCTATCCATTATAAACAATTTATGATTTTTAAAACGTGAGATTCTTGACTAATTTTCTTCAATTTCACGAATGATGATAGAGGCCCTCATGAAAAGGCTAACACTCGGGGATTGCACTGTCAATTTTTTGGAAACAGGGCATTTCTCCCTTTTATCAAACCGGGACTTGTGTGCTATAATTGCCGGTCAGCGAACGTTTGTTCCTTTATGAGCTTGAGACCTTCTTTAATCTTGCGCGCCCTCACTTCCCCGATCCCTTCCACTTCATCGAGGTCTTCCACTGTCGCTTTCACAATGTGATGAAGGGCATCATACTCATTGATCACGTTCTCAATGATCACGATCGGAAGACGCGGGATCTTATTCAATACACGGTATCCGCGCGGGAACATCGCCTCATCATGATGAGGGTAGCCTTGATAGCCAAGGAGCTTCAGGAGCACATTGTCTTCAAGCACCTCGGAGCGCACAAGCTCCTGGAACTTGTATAGAAGCTCGAATGCCTTGACGTTTCGGTCCATGGCGTAATCCCGGAAGATCAGCATCGCCTCGCTCTCGATGTCTGAAAGGAGTTCATTCATCTGCAGGCGGATCAGTCTTCCCTCAGTACCGAGTTCACTCAAATACGTAAGAAGCTCATTTTTGATCCTGAGAACCATTTCGAATCGATGGAGAACCTGAAGCAGGTCGCTCTGGGTCACCAACTCTTCAAACTCCAGAACCGATAGATTGGAGATGCTCTGGTCGAGGACGACCTTATATTTCTCCAGTGTCTGCACAGCCTGATTGGCTTTGGTCAGGATGACGGAAATGTCCTTCAGGGCGTATCGGAAATTGCCCTGGTACAGGGTGATGACGTTACGGCGCTGTGAGATGGCAATGACAAGGGCATTCGTCTGCCTTGCCACCCTCTCTGCCGTACGATGCCTCATCCCTGTTTCCGTGGAAGGCACATACACATCAGGGGCAAGCTGGGCATTCGCCAGGATGATCTTCGTCCCTGATTCGTTCAGGACGATTGCCCCGTCCATTTTCGCCAGCTCATACAGATAGCTGGGTGAAAACGGACAGTTGATATGAAAGCCGCCGTCGAGGACGGACTTGACCTTGTCGTTATATCCGACGACGATCAATCCGCCGGTATTGGCCCTGAGCACATTATCGATGCCATCCCGGATAGGGGCACCGGGGGCGACGAACTGTAAAATGTCCGATATGGATTTATCCTTAGCCTTTTTATCTTCCATTTTGTTATCCTCCTAAAATCATACCCAACGCTTGATGGATATCGGATACACCGACCACTTCGATTCCGCCCGGTGCCTGCCAACCCCCGATATTGTTCTGAGGGATGATGACGCGCTGGAAGCCAAGCTTCGCCGCTTCCTGCACCCTCTGCTCGATTCGTGAGACGCGCCGGATCTCCCCGGTCAGCCCCACTTCCCCGATGATGCAATCCTGTGCGCGTGAGGCTTTGTCCCTGAAGCTTGAAGCAATGCTCGCCGCTACGGCCAAATCGATAGCCGGCTCATCCAGCTTCACTCCACCTGCGACCTTAAGGTAGGCATCCTGTTGCTGAAGGAGCATCCCCGCCCGCTTCTCAAGAACAGCCATGATCAGGGAGACCCTGCTATGGTCGATTCCAGTTGCCATACGTCTCGGGTTATTGAAGCTCGTCGGTGTGACGAGGGCTTGGATTTCCACAAGCACCGGCCTTGTTCCTTCCATGGATGCAACGACCGTCGAACCGGCCGATCCCTGTGAACGTTCTTCGAGGAAGATCTCCGAAGGATTTGCGACTTCTTCAAGACCCAGCTCCTTCATTTCGAAGATCCCCATCTCATTCGTAGAACCGAAACGGTTTTTCACCGCCCTCAAGATTCTGTAGGAATGGTGGCGCTCCCCTTCGAAATAGAGCACGGTGTCGACCATATGCTCCAGCAGGCGTGGACCGGCAATGGATCCTTCCTTGGTCACATGTCCGACGATGAAAATGGCAATTCCTTTCGTCTTACCGATCCGCATCAATTCCGCCGTACATTCCCGCACCTGCGATACGCTTCCCGGCGCCGAAGTGACCTCCGGATGATAGATGGTCTGAATGGAGTCGATGATGACAAAGTCGGGTGAAAGCTGATCGATGGTCTGGTGGATCGACTGCAGGTTGGTTTCTGCATATATGTATAGGTCATCAGCCGTGATATTCAGCCGGTCCGCACGCAGTTTGGTCTGCTTGATGGACTCTTCACCTGAGATATAAAGTACTTTTTGCTTTTGTTCGGCAAGCTGTGAAGATACTTGCAACAGCAGGGTGGATTTCCCTATTCCCGGGTCTCCCCCTATCAACACAAGCGATCCCGGCACCACTCCGCCTCCAAGTACACGGTTAAGCTCTTTGGAATCAGTAAGGACACGGGGCTCTTGCATCGTCTCGATGGATGTCAGTTTTTCAGCCTTTGATGGCCCTTCGCTGTGTTGGAATGCACCTCGGGGCTGCTTACCCGTAATCGCCACTTCTTCCACCATCGTGTTCCACTCATTACATCCGGGACATTTCCCCATCCATTTTGCTGATTCATACCCGCAGGATGAACATACGAATTTTGTCTTCTTTTTTGCCAAAACGATCCTACTCCTCTTCCTAGTCTTATTACTATACCGGGCGCGTCCCGGCTATACATACTCTTTGCTTCTTATGGAAAAAAAGAGGCACAGGTTCATGACCGTGTACCTCTTCCTTTTACCATCAAGGAGTTGAATTGGTTGCTTCTTCTTTCAATTTGACGACGAACTCTTCCCCTTCGACATCAATGAGGATGTCTTGACCCGTCAAGACTTTCCCTCTCAGGAGCTCTTCAGAAAGCTTATCTTCGACATATTTCTGAATGGCCCTGCGGAGCGGTCTTGCACCGTATTCAGGATCGAATCCTTCGTCCGCAATCTTCTCCTTGGCAGCCGCAGAAAGCTCGAGATGGATATCCTGCTCCTTGAGGCGCTTCGTGAGTTGATTCGACATAAGGGTCACGATCTCTTTCAGATGATCTTTCTCCAATGAATGGAAGACGATGATTTCATCGATACGGTTCAGGAATTCGGGGCGGAAGGCACGCTTCAGTTCCTCCATCACTTTCCCTTTCATATCTTTGTAATCCTGTTTCCCGTCCTGGATATTGAAGCCCATATGCTTATTGGCTTTAAGGGACTGTGCCCCGACGTTCGATGTCATGATCAGAACTGTGTTCCTGAAGTCGACGGTCCTTCCTTTGGAGTCAGTCAAACGACCATCTTCCAAGACTTGCAGAAGGATATTGAAGACATCGGGATGTGCTTTTTCGATTTCATCGAGGAGCACGACGGAATATGGTTTGCGACGGACTTTCTCAGTCAGCTGACCGCCTTCTTCGTACCCGACATATCCCGGAGGTGAACCGACGAGACGGGAAGTGGAATGCTTCTCCATGTATTCCGACATATCGATCCGGATCATCGCTTCTTCATCACCGAACATGGATTCCGCGAGAGCACGGGCCAATTCGGTTTTCCCTACACCGGTAGGACCGAGGAAGATGAATGAACCGATTGGACGCTTAGGATCCTTCAGTCCTGCACGCGCACGGCGCACCGCTTTCGATACGGCGACAACCGCTTCGGATTGGCCGATGACACGGGAGTGCAGGATTTCTTCAAGCTTCAAGAGACGATCTGTTTCTGTTTGAGCAAGCTTGGATACAGGTACTCCTGTCCAGTTGGACACGACCTTCGCGATATCTTCCACTGTGACTTCGGTATTTTCCTGCCCCTGCTTTTCTTTCCATGTATTCTTCGTTTCTTCCAGCTCTTCACGAAGCTTCTGCTCGGAATCGCGGAGGGAAGCGGCTTTTTCAAACTCCTGGCTCTGAACCGCTGCATCTTTCTCTTTGCGGATCTCTTCCAGTCTCGCTTCAAGCTCCTTCAGGTTCGGCGGAGTCGTATACGAGCGGAGACGGACCTTAGAACCGGCTTCATCAATCAAATCGATCGCTTTATCCGGAAGGAAGCGGTCTGAAATATAGCGGTCTGATAGTTTCACAGCGGCATCGATGGCTGCATCCGTGATGGATACGCGGTGATGTGCTTCATAGCGGTCACGAAGACCTTTAAGGATCTGGATGGACTCCTCTGCTGTCGGCTCATTGACCTGGATCGGCTGGAACCGGCGCTCAAGGGCTGCATCCTTCTCGATATACTTACGATATTCATCAAGGGTCGTCGCCCCGATGCATTGCAGTTCTCCACGTGCAAGGGAAGGCTTGAGGATGTTGGAAGCATCGATCGCCCCTTCGGCCCCTCCTGCCCCGATCAGCGTGTGGAGCTCATCGATGAAGAGGATGATATTCCCTGCCTGACGGATCTCATCCATCACTTTTTTCAAGCGGTCCTCGAACTCACCACGGTATTTCGTACCGGCAACGACCGTTCCCATATCAAGGGTCATGACACGCTTATCACGGAGGATCTCCGGTACTTCATTCGCGATGATCTGCTGGGCAAGGCCTTCAGCAATCGCCGTCTTACCGACACCGGGTTCCCCGATAAGGACCGGATTGTTCTTCGTACGACGGCTCAACACTTCGATGACACGTTGGATTTCCTTGCTTCGTCCGATGACCGGGTCAAGGCTTCCTTCACGGGCAATCGCCGTCAGGTCGCGCGCAAGGCTATCAAGTGTCGGCGTGTTGGCATTCGTGCTGCCGCCTCCCTGATGTCCGCCTGAATCGTTGTTGCCGAGGAGCTGGAGGACCTGCTGCCTTGCTTTATTCAAGCTTACGCCAAGGTTTCCAAGCACACGTGCTGCCACGCCTTCCCCTTCACGGATCAGACCGAGAAGGATGTGCTCTGTCCCCACATAGGAGTGACCGAGCTTCCTTGCTTCATCCATGGAAAGTTCGATGACTTTCTTCGCGCGGGGCGTATAGTGGATCGTCTGGGACTTCTCCGTTCCTTTCCCGATCAGACCCTCCACTTCCTTCTGGATCTTCTCTGGGCTTAGTCCAAGGGCAGTCAGTGCCTTGGCTGCAATCCCTTCGCCTTCACGTACGAGGCCTAGCAGGATATGTTCAGTGCCGATGTTATTATGGGCTAGTCGGATGGCTTCTTCCTGGGCTAATGCCAATACTTTTTGAGCTCTTTCTGTAAATCGACCAAACATCATGATTCTTCCTCCTCACATGTATCTTTATCCAATCTAATTCGCTCCCTGATCAAGGAAGACCTTCTTATGTCCCGTTCATTCGGTCGCAACGGACCTCCGGAATATTGTTGTAAAAAACCCGGTTGGGTCAAAATCATCAATTCATTCAAAATATTTTTGGAGAGACTGTGGATCATGCCGAGATCGATGCCCAGACGAACATCCGACAGGCATTTGGCCGCTTCCTTCGATTCAATGATGCGGCTATGCTCCAGCACCCCCAGCGATCTGAAGACCCTATCTTCTAATTGTATGTTGGAGGTCTGAACTAATGCCTCCCTCGCCGTCAGTTCCTTGGCAATGATCTGATTCACCACGCTGATGAGATCTTCCACGATATCCCCTTCTGACTTACCGAGGGTCGTCTGATTGGAGATTTGAAAGATATTCCCCAGGGCTTCACTGCCTTCACCGTAGATCCCCCTGACGACGAGACCAAGCTGATTGATCGCCGGTATGATCCGGTTCATCTGCTGGGTAAGGACCAATCCCGGAAGGTGGACCATGACCGATGCCCTGAGCCCTGTTCCTACATTCGTAGGGCAAGTGGTCAGGTATCCGTGCTTCTCATCGAACGCAAAGTCCAGTTCGCTTTCAAACCAGTCATCAAGCTCATTGGCACGGGAGAGGGCCTGCTTCAGTTGGAGTCCCGGATACAGACACTGTATTCGGATATGATCCTCTTCATTTACCATTATGCTTATATCTTCATCTGGTGATAAAAGGACAGCCCCGACATTCTTATCTTCTGCCAGATTCGGACTGATGAGGTGTTTCTCCATCAATACCCTTTTTTCCAAAGGCTGAATCTCACTCGTAGGTAAAAATTCGAGTTCCCCCAGCTCTTTAGGGAAAGAAGACAGCTTCTCCTTCACCCGTTCTACGATCTGCCCTGCTTCCTCAGCTGAATAAAGGGTTGAAAAACGGAAGTCAGTCAGATTCCTTGCCAAACGAACCCGTGAACTCAGGACAATATCCGATTGGGGTCCTTCTTCATTCATCCACGAACTGACCGTATTGCTTAGAAATCGTTCCAGACTCATTCTGCACCTCCCCCTTCCTGTCTCATGTCACGTTCAAGGGAACGAATGCGGTCTCTCGTCTCGGCTGCTCTCTCAAACTCCTCCTCTTCGATGAGGGTCTGAAGTTCCGTTCTCAGCTTCTTGATCTGCTTCTTGATCTGGATGGTGCCACCCATTCTTTCGGGCACCTTTCCGTGGTGCTCCATATTCCCACTGTGCACCCTCTTCAGGATCGGATCGAGCTCGCTGTTGAATGTCTTATAACACTCCGAACATCCAAACCGACCGATGCTCGTAAACTGTTGGAATGTCAATTTGCATTTCGGACACTGAAGAACTTCCTTTTTCGGCGCTTCCTGCTCCTGTGCCTGCTTGAAGCCGGGGGTGATATTCAATAAACCGGCCAACAGATTATTCACCGTAAAGGCTGCCGAATTCTCGAACATCGTTCCTTTATCCTGAGCACATTGCTCACACAGATGGACCTCGGTCTTCTCTCCGTTCACAACTTTCGTGAAATGAAGGGTTGCCGGATTCTCATTGCACTCCTGACACATCATTCCATTCACCTCTTACATTCTTACTCGTATTTTAACGTATCCAGCATAGCCCGGAGCATCCTGCCCCGGAGTATATCCCGTTCAGGCAACTCGACCATGATCACAGATCGATCCATGACACTCAGCATGATCTTTGCCTCTCTTTCAGATATTATATCCTCTTCCACGAGTCGGAAAACGATATCAGCCGCCGTATTTTGACTGATTTTCTGAGTAATGAGGGCCACCAGCTGATCAATAAGATGCAGCTGATCATGAGCCTTCACCCGCATGATGCGGATGTAACCCCCTCCGCCTCGCTTACTCTCGACCACATACCCTTTCTCGATGGTGAAGCGGGTATTGATCACATAATTTATTTGAGAAGGAACACATTGGAACTTATCTGCGATCTCACTTCTTTTAATTTCGACGATTTCAGATTCACTTAAATCCAATACATTCTTCAGGTAATTTTCGATGATGTCGGAAATATTCCTCATTAAACCTCCTCCTCATTTGACTTTGACTATATTTGACTATAATTATACAACCGGGCTTCAATCTTTGCAATGAAGAAGCATAGCCTTAAAAGCTTTTCTGTTTAGGAGGGATTTTAAACGTGAAGATCGATTAAAAACGGAAAATTCGAATTAGGTGTATATTCGACTTTGTGTGGGGTTAGTCCTTCTTTGGATGTGCGGGGTTTTCGGAAGAGTTCAGTAAAGAGAATGGATATTAAAGCGTAGGAGTGGCGTACATTTTGAACTGTAGGGTTATATCATTTAGATTCTGGACCTCTGTATATGTTTTCAGAATGAGAGGGTAACGAGTTTTGATGGTTTTCAATAGTGGGGACTGTGTCATTTTGGAGCGTCAATAACATATTTCTTAAGGGTTGTACACAGACAGAACGCCAACTATTGGAATGGTTTAGGTGATTTTAGACGGGATTTTTATTCGAATTAGAATTGCAGATACTATTAGGGTTCCGCAAGTATATGCGGCCGTTCGCACATAAAGGGAATGAATCGCAAATAGGAAAACGGGCGATGATCAATTTCGCAGGTAAAAAGTTGATTTTCGCAAATAGGATTAAAAATATTGCAAATAAATGATGAATTTCCGCTGATATTTTTGGCGGGCGGAGGAGAACGGTGGGTCCAGAAGGCTCAACGTCCTCCATAGGCGTTGTGAAAAATGTCGAACGGTGTCAGGAGTGAAAAATGACCCATTACTTGGAAAAACATCGCTAATATCAGAACCCTGTTCGCACGTATCGGTCTCCCTTCGCTTGGAACGCAAAAAAGTCGCAAATAAGCGCTCCCCCTTGGCCTCATCTCCAGATAACACCTCTGTCCATCCCGCTTGGCTGATCTCATACTCCCACAGGTCATCAATGCTCTAAAGGTCTCTTCCCCCTCCCCAAACACCCCATTAAAACGACCAACACCACTACCCGCCAACGAAAAAACCAACA
>NZ_JBLRVS010000009.1:0-54052 GCF_047915635.1 Rossellomorea sp. FS2
TAAAATAAATCTAGAATTAACGTTGACGTGTTTGTCTTGTTTTGTTCAGTTTTCAAGGTTCAAATGTTCATTGCTTCGTTTGAAGCGACCCTTATAATGTTACAGGATTTTCGTTTCGATGTCAATAACTTTTTTCAAAAAGTTTTTTCATCTTGTTGTTTCAACGTTGCTCGTTTGCGGCAACAGATAATACTATACCACCATGTCAAAGGGTGTGCAATAGTTTTTTTCGATTTTATTTCGACTTTGTAAAAAAAACATTTCAACCCTTACCGATGATCTTACCGCTCCTAAAAAGATTGTTTCTATATATATGATTAATCATCGATCTCAGGCATAGAAAAAGGCCGCGGATATCCGCAGCCTTTTCAGGTAAATCAGTCGCGATGACGCATTTGGGGGAAGAGCAGGACGTCGCGGATCGAAGGGGAGTTTGTCAGAAGCATGACAAGCCTGTCGATCCCGATACCCAGTCCTCCTGTAGGAGGCATTCCGTACTCTAGTGCTTCAATGAAATCATCATCCATCATATGGGCCTCATCGTTCCCTTCTTCCCGTTCTTTCAACTGAGCTTCAAAACGCTCACGCTGATCGATAGGGTCGTTGAGCTCGGTGAAGGCATTTGCATGTTCACGACCGACGATGAACAGCTCGAAACGATCCGTGAACCTTGGGTCTTCGTCGTTCTTCTTCGCAAGCGGGGAGATGGCAACCGGATGACCATAGATGAAGGTAGGCTGAATAAGCTTCTCTTCTACCAGCTGTTCGAAGAACTCATTCACGACGTGGCCATACGTCATATTGTCTTTGATTTCAATGCCGTGTTCTTTGGCAAGTGCACGAGCCTCTTCGTCGCTCATTTCCTTCCAGAAGTCTACACCTGAATGTTCCTTGACGGCATCGACCATGTGAAGACGGGTCCATTGCGGTTCGAGGTTCACTTCGTAGTCACCGTAAGGGACGGTGGTGGAACCGAATACCTCTTTTGCGATATGGGCAACCAGGTTTTCAGTCAGTGCCATGATATCACGGTAATCCGCATAAGCTTCATACAGTTCGATCATGGTGAACTCTGGATTGTGGCGGGTTGATACGCCTTCGTTACGGAATACGCGTCCGATTTCGTATACCTTCTCAAGACCACCGACAATGAGGCGCTTCAGATGAAGCTCGATGGCGATCCTCATGAATAACGGCATGTCCAAGGCATTATGGTGCGTTTTGAACGGACGGGCAGACGCTCCACCTGCAATGCTGTGCATCATCGGTGTTTCCACTTCAAGATAGCCGTTTGTATCAAGATAGCGTCTCATGGACTGGATGATGCGGCTTCTTGCGATGAAGGTTTCTTTGCTCTCCTGGCTCGTGATGAGGTCAAGATAGCGTTGGCGGTAACGCTGTTCAACATCTTTGAGTCCGTGGAACTTCTCTGGCAGCGGGCGAAGGGCTTTTGATAGATGGCGGAATTCCTTCGCTTTGACGGAAAGTTCCCCAACCTTCGTTTTGAAGACCGTACCGGTCACCCCGATGATGTCTCCAAGGTCTGCTGAATTGAAAAGTTCATAAGCCTCTTCACCGATGGCGTCTTTACGGACATAGATCTGCACTTGGCCCTCGAGGTCCTGAAGATGCGCGAATCCTGCCTTACCTTTTCCACGCTTCGTCATGATCCGTCCTGCGATGGTTACCGTGATGTCTTTCTCTTCAAGCTCTTCTTTTGAAAACTCGTCAAATTGAGATTTGATTTCGCGAGAGCTATGAGAACGGTCGAAACGTTTACCGAATGGATCCAATCCTTTTTCACGGATGGCTTCCATTTTGTCGCGTCTGACCTGAAGCTGGTCATTTATTTCTTCGCTCATTTGTTTCACTCCTATTCTATCTACTTTCACTGACTGTCTAAATTATATACCCTACTATTTTACACAATATCTCGGTTTGTAACACCCCTAAAGTATCCGCTTCTAAAAACATCCAAAAAAGGCCGATCGGGCAGGCGGGTTCAACCGCTCACCTTCTCAAGCCTTTTTCATATGCTTGTCCCAAGCGTTCGCTAATGCGGGCACTATTCACTCTTCATCTTCAGAGGGGGAGAGCTCCTCCACCGGGACACTCAACGCCTCGGAGACGCTTGTGAGAAAATCATCGCTCGGAGCACGACTCCCCCGCTCGATCTCTCCCAGGACCGAGACAGACACTCCGAGTTCTTTTGCCAGGCCGTCCTGTGTAAATCCTTTTAATTTCCTGAATGCACGAATGCGTCTTCCCCATTTATCTGTTTCCATAGCCGAACTCCTTCTTTGTCAGGTATTTCGTCCAGAAGATTCTCCAACGGGGCACCGAATGAGGGATGTTCCAGGCCGGGAGCGATCTCCAACAGCGGTATGAGGACAAAAGCTCTTTCTTGCATCCTCGGGTGGGGGATGAGAAGATCCGTGGTTTCGATCGTCTCTTGTTCATACAGCAGCACGTCAAGATCGATGATCCTTGGACCCCATTTGAACTCCCTTTCCCGACCAAGATCAATTTCCACCTGCAAGCATTGATGCAACAGCGTTTCTGGACGCAAACTGGTTTGAACTGCAATGACCATGTTCAAAAATTCGCCTTGATCCGTATATCCGACAGGCTCTGTTTCATAAATGGAAGAGAGCCTTTTGACTTCTATCTTACCATGACTGCCGAGGATTTGAATGGCTTTTTCCAAATATGCCTCCCGGTTCCCGATATTGGATCCAAGAGAAATGTAAGCGGTATACATATTATCGGCCCCTGGTGATTTCGACCGCTACGGATTTATAATGACCGGGAATCGGGGGATCCGGCTTGATAACGGTAATCTTGCACTCGGCAACGCTCGGGAAGGACTCAAGCAGGCTGCCGGCAATCCTCTCTGCCACTGCCTCAACAAGGTTCAAGGCTTCACCCTCCACAACCGATTTGGTGACCGTGTAGATTTCAGCATAGTTCACCGAGTCTTCCAGGTTATCGCTCTTCCCGGATGTGCTGAGATCCAGGTGAAGTTCGGCACTCACCCTGAAACGCTGGCCCAGCTTGTTCTCTTCTTCAAACACCCCGTGATATCCGTAGAATTCCATTTCGTTCACATAGATTTTATCCATTCCACTTCCCCTTTCCGACTAATGCGTCCATCATTTTCGCCATCCTCGCCATTTCCTTCACATCATGGATCCGAACGATGTGGCAGCCTTTCTGGATACCGTAACATACCGTTGCACCCGTCCCTTCCATCCGTTGGTCGACAGGAAGATCCAGGACATGACCGATCAGCCGCTTCTTCGATGTACCGAGAAGGACAGGGTAACCCAGCGACACAAGAATATCAAGATTCCTCATCATCATCATATTGTCATCCATCGTTTTCGCAAAGCCAATGCCGGGATCGAGGATGATCTGATCATCCTTCACCCCCGCCTGTTTCACGAGAAAAATGCTTTGCTGGATGTCCTGGATGCTGTCACGGACAAAGTCTTCATATTCTTCCGTCTCCCGGTTGTGCATCAGGATGATGGGGACACCCGCATCGGCAGCAACCCTCGCCATATCCGGATCCTTCTTTGCGCCCCATACATCATTGATGATAGATGCACCTGCTTCAATGGCCCTTCTGGCCGTCTCAGCTTTGAATGTATCAATCGAGATCGGTACGTCGACTCGGGAAGCGATCGCTTCAATGACGGGGACAACGCGGGCGATTTCTTCCTCGGCCGATACAGGTTCATAGCCCGGCCGGGTGGACTCGCCTCCGATATCGATGATATCCGCGCCCATTTCCACCATTTCCTTGGCACGCTCCACTGCGGCTTCTATATGATTGTATTTCCCTCCGTCCGAAAAGGAATCGGGGGTCACATTAAGGATTCCCATGATCAACGTCTTTGCGCTGAAATCGAGTTCGTACTTTCCACATTTGATTACTTGCTTCATTCCGCTGTTGCCTCCTAGCTCAATTCACTGATTCTTGTAAGGGTGGAGGTGCAGGCTGCATATTCCCGTTGCAGCTGCACAGTCCACCTTCCCTCCGCTCCGGGATACATGGTCTCTCCCATTTGATGGACCGGTACCACTTCCTGAACCGAGTTGGTGAAAAAGATTTCATCGGCTTCTAGAAGAGCTTCCTTTTTATAGTACCCTTCTCTTACCCTAATGCCTTCTTTTTCTGCCAGGGCCATAACGAAGCGGCGGGTGATCCCATTTAACAACCCCGTTCCGACAGCCGGAGTATATAGGACATCGTCTTTCATCCAGAAGAGGTTGGAAGTCACTCCTTCGCAGATCCAGCCTTCCTCCGTTAAGAAGATGCCCTCTTTGCCCGGGGAAGGGCCCACTTCCCTTTTACCGGCCAGGTTGTTGAGGTAGTGATGGGATTTAAGCCGCTCACCGGTTTCAGGTGTATTGCGAGCCAATGACAGGAAGACTCCTTCTTTGGAAGCCGGTCCTTTGTCAGGAAGGGGCTTCTGGAACAGAATGATCGTAGGATCCTCATAAGGCGATGAAGGAAGACCGATCTCCCCCGGACCACCGGAGATATTCAAACGACAATAGGCGTCCTCCCATCCATTTTGCTCAAGTAGGTCCTTCACGATCCCGACGACCTTGCTTTCAGGCAGGGAGCAGTGGATCTTCATATCCTGGAGGGATCTTGAGAGCCTGTCCAGATGGTCCCCGACGAGGAAGGGATGTCCCTCGTAGGTGCGGAACGTTTCAAACAGGCCCATACCATATAGAAACCCGTGATCGAATGGTGATATGCGGGCTTCATCCCTGTGTACGATCTGACCGTTCAAGTAGATATACATCCTATACCGTCACCCCTGTGCTTTTATAGGTTGCAAGGAAGTTTCCCAGGAGCTGCTTTCCGCCTTCGGTCATAATGGACTCGGGGTGGAACTGCACGCCTTCGATGGGAAGTTGCTTGTGACGGATCCCCATGATTTCCCCTTCTTCCGTTTCACCCGTGATCTCCAGACAGTCAGGAAGCGTCTCCCTCTTTACAATCAAGGAATGATACCTGGTGGCGGCAAACGGAGCGGGAAGATCCTTGAAAATCGTCTTTCTGTCATGGTGAACAAGGGAGACCTTGCCGTGCATCAGTCGCTCGGCCCGGACCACTTCTCCACCGAATACCTGCGCGATGGATTGGTGGCCGAGGCAGACACCAAAGATGGGGATTCGTCCCTTGAAGGTCCGGATCGCCTCAAGACTGATCCCTGCATCATTTGGGGTGCAGGGCCCGGGAGAAATCATCAGATAGTCCGGATTCAACTCCTCGATCCCGGCAATCGTAATGTCGTCATTCCTTCGCACGATGAGCTCTTCACCAAGCTCCCCTAGGAATTGAACCAGATTATACGTAAATGAATCATAGTTATCGATCATAAGGATCATGCCTTCACTCCCCTTCCTTCCGCGCGGTCCTTCGCCACCCACATGGCCTTTGCCTTCTTGAGGGATTCTTTGTACTCGTGGGCAGGATTGGAGTCGATGACGACACCCGCTCCAGCCTGGATGTGGCCGACTCCGTCCTTCACCAACATCGTGCGGATGACAATATTCAGTTCCATATCACCGTTCACGCCGATCCACCCGACCGATCCCGTATAGATCCCCCTTCTCACAGGCTCCAGCTCCTCGATGATTTCCATCGTCCTTACCTTCGGGGCACCGGTGATGGTCCCACCAGGGAACACCGAGCGGATCAAGTCCGCCCCCGTCTTCGTGGGGTGGATCCTTCCTCTCACATTGGAGACGATGTGCATCACGTGGGAGTATTTTTCAATGACCATGAATTCATTCACTTCTACGGTTCCATACTCACAGACCCTTCCGAGGTCGTTCCGCTCAAGGTCGACGAGCATCACATGCTCGGCGCGCTCCTTCTCATTATGGATGAGCTCGGAAGCTAGGCGTGCGTCTTCTTCATCGTCTGCCCCTCTTGAGCGCGTCCCGGCAATCGGCCGGGTGCTGACTTCAAGACCCTGCTTTTTGACGAGCAGCTCAGGAGAACCCGATACCACCTGCATATCCGGGGAATGGAGGTAGCTCATATAAGGGGAAGGATTCAATAGGCGGAGCTCTTTATAGACCAGGAACGGGTCTACTTTCAATTCCTGTGATTGCCGAACGGATAGGTTCACCTGGAAAACGTCGCCTTGTGCGATGTACGCCTGGATCTTCCTGACCGCATCTGAAAAAGCTTCTTCGTCCATGGATACCTGAATCTCTCCCGGTTCATACACATCTTCACCTGAAGCGATCCCCCCTGCAGGCTCGCGCCATTCAGCCAGCCGTTCTTTCAGCCTGCTCTCAGCGCCCTCATCCCCCAAGGAAGAGAGCATCATGATCCATAGGCAGTCGGTTTCATGATCAAAGACCACCCACTCGTTGAAATAATAAAAGTAGAGATCAGGCAGGGACTGATCATCATGGGCAACGTTCGGGATGCGTTCGATCTGCCTCGCATAGTCATAGGTGATTAACCCGATCACACCCCCCTGAAAGTCGGGCAGTTCTTCATGTCTCGGGGCTTTCCTTTGGGCCAGCCACCCTTCCAACTGCACGAGGGGATCACCCTCCAGCACTTCGACAGACCCTTCCCTATCGACTTCAAGACCGTCGGGAACTCCGGTAAGAATGGCTTCCGGCCTGATGCCAGCAATGCTATACCTTCCTCCGCGCCCGCTCTCCAGGAGGACATGATGTGATTCATGACGGCTGATCCGTTCATATGATGTGAAAAATTGTTCTTTGGATGATGGATGCTTCAGAAAGTATACGTGCTGCAATGGCCACACTCCCTCATGTTTTTCTTCTTTCATGATACATGAAGAAGCACAAGGTTTCATCGATTAAAGTATGAAAAATACAGGCAAAAAAACGACCGTGAAGCAAAGACTGCTCCACGGTCGCATGTTATATCACTCTTCGTCGAACTGATAGAGAGGCGTGCTCAAATAGCGCTCTCCGTTACTCGGGATGATGGCAAGGACTTTCTTCCCTTTCCCAAGCTTCTTCGCCACTTCATTCGCCGCATAGATCGCCGCACCGGATGAGATTCCGCCAAGGATCCCTTCTTCACTGGCAGCTCTCCTTGCATAGTCGAACGCTTCTTCCTTCCCGACCTGGATGACCTCATCATAAAGGGAGGTATTCAGGATATCCGGCACGAAACCGGCACCGATCCCCTGGATTTTATGAGGACCCGGCTTACCACCGGACAAGACAGGGGAATCCGACGGCTCGACAGCATACAGTTTGATATCAGGATACTTCTCTTTCAGGACTTCACCGACACCGGTGATGGTCCCGCCTGTACCGATCCCTGCGATGAAGGCGTCGAGCTGATCACCCATCTGCTCCACGATCTCAGGCCCCGTCGTTTCACGGTGCACCTTCGGATTGGCCGTATTCTTAAACTGCTGAGGCATGAAGTAACCCTTCTCCTTCGAAAGCTCTTCGGCTTTGCGGATGGCTCCGCCCATCCCTTCTGCCCCAGGCGTCAAGACAAGCTCGGCACCGTAGGCACGCAGGAGGTTGCGACGCTCCATACTCATCGTATCAGGCATGACAAGAAGGGCACGGTACCCTTTCGCCGCAGCCACCATGGCAAGGCCGATTCCCGTGTTTCCGCTCGTCGGTTCCACAATTGTATCCCCGGCTTTCAAAGTTCCTGCTTCTTCCCCGGCTTCGATCATCGCAAGGGCAATCCTATCTTTTACCGAGCTTCCAGGATTCATATATTCAAGCTTCAAATATACATCGGCACTTCCATCTTCCACAATTCGATTCAGTTTCACAATCGGCGTCTGCCCGATCAATTCCGAAATTGAATTAGCTACTCTGACCATGATTCCTCACTCCTAATTCCAAGCATTTTTGTTGGTTTTAATTAAAAGTAACAATTTTCAATTTATTTGTCAACACATATGACTCCAGACCCTACACAAACTTAACATATGCCTTTCGGATCATTACTATGATTTGCATCAGGCAAAAGCATTTTTTCCGAGGAATTAAAATAGAGCCACCGATACTCAATCGGTGACCCAAACATTCTTATTTCGTACGCTCTTCCCCATAATACCAATCCACATCGAGCTCATCCCAGAAAGACTCCGCACGCATGGGGGACTCAACCTGTTCAAGGGCGATCTTCCGCCTGATTTGCTCCTTCACCTGTTTGAAGGAATAGTGGTTCTTCTTGATTGTATCCTCCACAAAATAAATGAGATATCCATCATCAGCCGGAACAGGTTTGCTCCACTCCCCCTTGGATAGGGTCTTGACCTCTGCTTTTGCTTCCTCGGTCAGGATGTCCCCGTCTTCAGGGATGTATCCAAGATCTCCCCCGAGGGGGGCGGTCTTTTGGTCAGTGGATTTTTCCATGGCAAGTGCTTCAAAGCTTGAGCCATCTTTTAATTCTTCGAGAACCTGGTCCGCTTCGGACTGATCCGGTACTTGGATCTGCTTCAATTTCAGCATTTTAGGTATGGAATAGACGCGTTCATTCTGTTCATAATACTTCTTCAGTTCCTTATCGGAAATCTCCACGTCTTTTGTGAGGAGTTTTTCCAAGAGGAGATCCGCTTTGATCTGGGACTTGATGTCTTTCTCATCCTGCAGGGTGCCTTCGTCGAACACATTATAAGCGGACTGGATCATGGCGAATTCCCGGTCGATTTCCTTCTGTGAGACGGAGATATCGTATTTCAGGGCCAATCGATCCATTACTTTCCGGTTGATGAGCACCTTCAGTTCCTCTTTACCATACTTGTCTTCAAGAGAATGGAGCCACTCCTCCCGGGTGATATCCTTCCCGTCGATGCTTGCCACGCTCTCTGTGTTCTTTCCTTCCCCTTTACCGGAGAAGATGAGCGTCAGGATATTTGTAACCAATAAAAGTCCGATCACCGTCAATAGGACGGAACGTTTAATTCTCATCATCCATTCTCCCCGGCCTGAGATCGTATTATTTTGCTTGCAGCTGAAGCTCTTTCAGTTCTTTTTCAGAGAAGATATAGGTTTCGTTGCAGAAGTGGCATTTGGCTTCGGCCATGCCGTCTTCTTGGATCATATCTTTGATTTCCTCTTCACCGAGGCTGATGATCGCATCACCGAACCGCTCCTTCGAACATTGACATTGGAAGTTGACAGGCATGGTTTCAAGGACCTTCACATTGTCCTCACCAAGGACCTCATCCAATATCTGCTCAGGTGAAAGACCGCGTTGGATGAGCTTTGAAATCGGCTCGATCTTCCCTAGGCGTTCCTCAATCTTCGTGATCGTCTCATCTTCTGCTCCAGGAAGAAGCTGAAGGATGAAGCCGCCTGATGCCAGGATCGTATTGTCAGGGTTCACAAGTACACCGACTCCGACAGAAGAAGGAACCTGTTCACTGGTCACAAAATAATAGGTAAAGTCTTCTCCAAGTTCGCCTGATACGATCGGCACCTGTCCGGAGAAGTTATCCCTCATGCCGATATCTTTGACAACAGAGAGGGTACCCTCTGTCCCAACGGCACGTCGCACATCCAATTTACCATGTTCATTCAGGTCAAAATGGACGTGGGGGTTGGTGACATATCCCCTTACTTCACCCTTTGCATTGCTATCGACGATGATGGCGCCAATCGGTCCGCCACCTTCCACTTTTATCGTAAGTTTGTTCTCACCTTTGAGCATGGCCCCCATCATGAGACCTGCACTCATGGAACGTCCAAGGGCTGCAGATGCAGTCGGCCATGTATTATGGCGGCGCTGCGCTTCCCCTACGGTTTCTGTACTTTTGACGGCATATGCCCTTACTTGGCCATCATAGGCCAATGCTTTTACTAAATAGTCGCTCATATAAAAGCTCCTTCCTTATCCGTTGATGTTGCGTTTATAAATCAGCTTCAAGCCTTTCAGCGTCAGGAATGGATCGACCACATCGATGATCGTCGATTCTTTCGAGATCAGTGTCGCCAACCCGCCGGTGGCGATGACCGTCGGCTCCTGGGTACTTTGTTCTTTCATACGGCGTACGATGCCTTCCACTTGTCCGACATATCCGTATAAAATACCGGCTTGCATGGCAGTGACAGTATTCTTTCCAATAATATTCTCCGGACGTGCGATTTCAATCCGGGGTAATTTCGCCGCCTTTGAATAGAGTGCTTCCGTCGAGATCCCGATCCCAGGGGCAATGGCTCCGCCCATATACTGCTTGTCTTCGTTTACATAGCAATAGGTGGTCGCTGTACCAAAGTCAACGATGATCAGTGGTCCTCCATATTCGTGAATCCCGGCTACGGCATTGACGATACGGTCGGCCCCTACTTCCTTGGGATTATCATATTTGATGTTCAAGCCCGTCTTGATTCCAGGTCCTACAACAAGCGGCGTGATGTGGAAGTACTTTACGCACATCCTTTCAAGACTGAACATGATCGGAGGAACAACGGAAGATATAATAATACCATCAATATCATCAAAGGATAGCTTCGCATGCTCAAACAAATTCTTTACAAGCATACCAAATTCATCCTCGGTCTTATGGCGATTCGTCTCGGCTCTCCAGTGATACTTCAATTCATCATTTTCATATACACCGAACACAATGTTCGTATTTCCAACATCCATTACAAAAATCACAATTTTCACCTACTCGGTCATTGTTTTCACACTGCCAACATCATACCATAATCCGTTTGGGGAGGCGACTGGGTAGAATCGGTTGGGGAATATCCAACAAGCACTGAAAGGCCATCGCGTATGGGATGGGGCGGGAGTTATTTCGTTTGCGAGGCATTGATTTTTTGAAAAACAAGGAAGGATCGACTTCCTGGCTTTCCTCCTAGTGGATGCGCAAGCAGATTGGACGCCCCTCTCTTCCGGGTCGTCCCGCTTGCCATGGACCTTCACACTTTACTGGTGATCCTAAAAAAGATCACAAAAAAATCCGAACGCACCCGATTCCTGGAAGGATATCGAATGGCTGTTCGGATTTTCATTTGGTTGGAAACCCAACCGTTATTATGCGCGGTCGGTATCGTCTCCGTTTGAGGAGTCTCCACTAGCCGGTTCATCATTTTTCTTCTGGATGTTGACCTTCACGTCGCTTGTTTCGACGTCGGATTCATATACACGCTCTGGAAGTTTACCGTGATCCATTAGGTTCGTAATCTGAGCGGCATCAAGAGTCTCGACTTCAAGTAACGTCTTAGCAATGAGTTCCAGTTTGTCGCGATTCTCAGTAAGGATCTTTTTAGCACGCGCATAGCTTTCATTGATGAAGCGCTGCATTTCAAGATCGATATCATGAGCAATGGCGTCTGAATAGTTTTGCTCGCTGTTGATGTCACGTCCAAGGAATACCTGACCGCCTTGCTGCTGACCGAATTGTAGAGGTCCGAGTTTTTCACTCATTCCATATTCCGTCACCATTTTGCGGGCGATGCCTGTGGCACGCTGGAAGTCATTATGGGCACCGGTCGAAACTTCTCCGAAGATGATTTCTTCCGCTACGCGTCCACCAAGAAGTCCTGTGATTTTATCAAGGAGTTCCGGCTTCGTCATGAAGTAACGATCTTCTTTAGGTAGCATGACCGCATATCCTCCGGCCTGGCCACGAGGTACGATGGTCACTTTGTGAACCATATCGGCTTCATCGAGGACGCAACCGATGACGGTATGGCCTGCTTCGTGGAAAGCAACGATCTTTCGTTCCTTCTCTGAGATGACACGGCTCTTCTTGGCAGGACCTGCAATGACACGGTCCGTCGCTTCGTCGATGTCACGCATGTCGATCTTCTTCTTATTTTCACGGGCAGCCACAAGGGCAGCTTCGTTCAGAAGGTTTTCAAGATCAGCACCAGAGAAACCAGGTGTCCTTTGAGCGATAGCTTTCATATCCACTGAATCATCAAGCGGCTTGTTCTTCGCATGGACGTTCAGCACCGCCTCACGACCATTTACATCCGGGCGATCGACTGTGATTTGACGGTCGAAACGTCCTGGACGAAGCAATGCAGGGTCAAGGATGTCAGGTCGGTTCGTCGCAGCAACGATGATGATTCCTTCGTTGGCACCGAATCCGTCCATTTCAACAAGAAGCTGGTTCAACGTCTGCTCACGTTCATCGTGACCTCCGCCAAGTCCGGCCCCACGTTGACGACCGACTGCATCGATCTCATCGATGAAGATGATACATGGAGCATTTTTCTTCGCATTTTCGAACAGGTCACGTACACGGGATGCACCGACCCCTACGAACATTTCCACGAAGTCCGAACCACTGATGGAGAAGAACGGAACGCCTGCTTCACCGGCTACTGCGCGGGCAAGCAATGTTTTACCGGTACCCGGAGGTCCTACAAGAAGGACACCCTTTGGTATGCGTGCACCGATTTCAGAGAATTTGCGTGGATCCTTGAGGAATTCAACGACTTCCACAAGTTCCTGCTTCTCTTCGTCTGCTCCGGCAACATCCTTGAAGCGGACTTTCTTCTTCTCTTCGCTGTATAGCTTGGCTTTGCTCTTACCGAAGTTCATGACACGGCTTCCACCGCCCTGAGCCTGGTTGAGCAAGAAGAAGAAGAGAATGAAGATGATGACGAATGGGATGATCGTCGTAAAGACGGAAATCCACCCGTTGGTTTCTTTTGCTTCGAGGATTTCAACATCTACCTTCTTGAGGGCATTTTCCCCATTTGTACCAGTGGCAGCATCATTGATGCGATCCATCAGCTTGCCATCGGTAGACAGGATATGCGTGACGAAGTACTCATCTTTCTTGGAATCCCTCATCTGCCCCTTCAGTTCATAGACGCCCCTTGAAGGCTGGACGGAGAATGATTTGACTTGATTGTCTTCCAACTTATTAATAAACGTACTGTAATCGATCGTTTTGGTTGGTTCGTTGTTGTTGTTGAAAAAACTCACCACACCTATGATCAGTAGAAATACCAGTAAATAGAATATGGTGTTAGAAAAGATCCGTTTCATCCCTTACCTCCTCCCACGGTAAACAAACTACGTAAAATAGTATCATAGTAAATCATGGCATTACAACAAATTGCACTTGCGAAGACTCTTCTTAAGATGGACGTTATTCCCCTGTTGTATACACCGCTGGTTTCAGTACTCCGATGTAAGGGAGGTTACGGTATCTTTCCGCATAATCAAGGCCATAACCGACAACGAACTCATCCGGTACGATGAAGCCTACATAATCTGCCTTGATGTCTGCTTTGCGTCCCGTTGGCTTATCGAGCAGAGTGACGATGCTGATTGATTTTGCCTTACGGTAGCGGAACAGTTCGACAAGATAGCTCAGCGTCAAGCCGCTGTCGATGATATCTTCGATAATCAGGATGTCGCGCCCTTCCACTTTCGTATCGAGGTCTTTGACGATCTTTACCTCTCCTGAAGAGACAGTGGAACTGCCGTAGCTGGACACATCCATGAAGTCCATTTCCATATGGGCATCGATGCGCTTGCACAGATCCGCCATGAATGGCATCGCGCCTTTCAGTACGCCGATTGCAAGTGGAAACTTATCTTGATAGGCATCCGTCAGTTCAGCACCCAGCGCTTTGATCTTTTCTTGAAGTTCTTCTTCTGAAATAAGTACCTTTTCAATATCCTGATTTAACAATGTTCAACTGCCTCCTAGAAGATGATTGCTCTTGACTTGTAACACTAAACTATCCTCGCGTCCCTCTCCCGTATCGTAAACGGACTTCCTTAATCCGGGAACCCAAAGGATCCTGCCTTCAGAATCAGTGACGACCGGCCACCGATCCCTAAGATGCAAAGGGATTTTTTCATCGATGAAAAGGGTCTTGAGCTTCTTCGTGCCCTCCATCCCTTTCACCTTCATGCGATCCCCTGATTCCCTCGTGCGTACAATCAGCGGAAGGGTGACTTGATCCCTTTTCACATGGATCGTTTCATCCCCGTCATCCTGCACATATCCCGGCGAGGGCATGAGCGAAATCCGGATTCCGGTCGGAAGGTCGATCGATGAATGGATTTCCAGTTCAAAATAGTATGGACCTCCGGAAAGGTTCCCGAAGTGAAAATAACATGTCTGATAAGCCTTTGTAACCTTAAGCCCCGAGGGTAAATCCAATTGGGCATTGGGATTCTCCCCCTTTAACAGACATAATACATCGTAAATATGTATAGACGATAAAGAAGCGGGTTTAAGTTTATAAAGATAGTTTAATATTAGATTAATCGCTCTTCTTTGTAAAGGCTGAGCCATCTGGAGAAAGCGTTTGATATCAAGAGTGGAAAAATCCTCCTCCACCTTCCATACCTTATTCAACTTTACCCTGGTCAATTCCTCCAAAAACTCTTCGTCTTCCAATGATTCTTCACTGAATTGTTGGAAATTCCGATGGACATTCGGATTCTCTTCCTTCAAGAAGGGCAGCACCCTGGAGCGGAATCGATTCCTTGTATATGTATCCTTGCGATTGCTTGGATCGATCCTCGGGGATAGCCGCTCCCGTTCGCAGTAATCCAGGATATCGGCCTTGGTCACCGAAAGGAACGGCCGGATGATCTCCCCCGTTGAGAAAGGGCGCCTGAACGGGATGCCGGCACGGCCCTTGCCGCCTGCTCCCCTCGTCCACTTCATCAGGATCGTTTCAATCTGATCGTCCCCGTGATGCCCAAGTGCAAGTTTGTTGCCTCCGTATTTGGTCATCACCTGCTCAAGATACGCATAGCGTGCCTTTCTGGCCATCTCCTGCAGGCTGCCTTTTTCCGTTTTCATCATAGCCGGTATATTGATGCGCTCCCCAAAAAAGGGGATGTCCCGATCCTTGCAGAACCCTTCGACGAACAACAGATCATCATATGATTCCCGCCCCCTGAACATGTGATCCACATGGGCCGCGGCGACTTCCACGTCCAGTTCTTCCCGAAGTGCATGAAGAAAATGGAGAAGGGCCAGGGAATCAGGGCCACCCGAAACGGCAACGAGGAGCCGGTCTCCTTTTTCGATTAATCGATGCATGTGAATAAATTCCCGGGATGTCTGTTCCAGCATACCAATCCTCTTTCCATCCTTTTTCCTTATTGTATCAGTATCCCTTTTGAAACTCACGGGAGACGCTACAACAGTTCCCCGTAGATGTAGAGGAAATAGATCAACCCCACAATGAGGATGATAAGGACGGTCTCCAAGGATCTGCTTGCCCTTGATTGTTTAGCCGGCTTCTTCGGAGAAACTTGGGGTGTCTTCCGGGCTGCCGCAGGCTTGTGTGCCCGTTTCTTAGCCGGACCGTGATTGGCTGAGCGGGAAATGCCCCTTAGAAGGTCCTCTCTCATTTCCTGAGCGGAGGAAAAAGTCCCCTCCAATGCACCGAAGATCGTCCCCCGATACTTCCTCAGGCTGTCCTTTCCTTCAACTGCTAGCTTAAGCTGCTGCAGCTGGCCGTTCTCACGCTTGGGAAATCGGTTCGGATAGGCAAGGTTGATCAGGATCATCCCGACAGCGAATAGATCATAGCTGGGTTCCGCCCTGCGGGACCCCCCTATCCAGTAGCCCCTGTCGAAGAACTCCGTGAATTCCTTGATGGCGCGTCCCTGAATGGTCGTGCCCCCCACATCGATACACCTGATCCGATGGGGTGCGCCGGTGACAATCAGATTCTCGGGTTTCAGATCCCCAAATACCCATCCTGCCTGATGGATCCGCTCCAGGTCGGCAAGGAGCTGGGCTACGAGGACACCCGTCCAGGAGAACCCCTTTCCCTGTACGAAGGAGAGAAGCGTAGGACCCTGGATGTATTCCATCGTATAAAAAGGGATCTTCTTACCCCTGTATTCCCAGTCATCCACATCCATGAGCCCTGGGCCGAGAGGGGTACCCTGAAGTTTGGAAAAGGCTTTGAGTACGTTCACTTCGGATGTAATGGTCACATTATTATCGCTCATTTTGAGGGCCTGGTAGCCATGCCCGTCCCTGACCAGATACACGATTCCATTGGCCCCGTATCCGAGCTCTCTCATAATGGTATAAGAAGCCCCATGCCATTTCCCCGTTATGGTCGTACCGGGTGGAAGATTAAATGGTTTCTTCGAAGTATTGTTCATCATCGCCACGAGAGAGCAGTCCCCTTAGTGAACGTTTTTTCTTGAAATGGGTGATTGCCTCTGAAATCGCCGGCCCCGTCGGTGTGATGCCTCCTGGGGAAAGTTTCGAGAATATACTTGATAAGGTTTCTAGACGCGGGGTCCAATCCAGTAATTTTTCGACATCTTGTCGTTTCCCGGGAAATACGAAAACGGAAAATTTGTTATCTCCCATTCTGGCATTCAAGCTGAGGGACAGGTCCAAAAGCGCTTCCTTCACAGTGGGAAGCTTGTGCTTCATGCTTGCAGACGTATCGACAAGGATCAACACTTCCATATCCACCGATTCACCCAGTTCATCCACTACTTCCATCACTTCACCGCGTTGTTCCGGGGGGAGCTCCTCCATGGAGGCCGATTTCCCGAGTATCGACTTCAGCTCTTTATTGATGACGCCCTGGAGCGTCTGGGTCATCGCCTTCCGCGTGACCATCTGGACGGTTTGGGAAAGCTGCTGGGCATAAACGACCTGACTGACCCCTCCTCCTGATAGAGCGATCCCCTCGATCTCCACCATTCCGTTTTGATCGATGACGTCATTGTCCATGACGCCGATGACATTGACGGAGATTCCCTGTTCCTTTGCTAACGCGGCCATGGCAATGGGGTCTTCCCCCTGATTGGAGCATCCATCCGTGATCAATAGAATCTGACGAAGTGTACCTGCTTTCATAAGAGTCTCCTCCTCCTTCATAGTTGCTATCATCTTCGCCTGATGGGGAGGAATTTATACTCTAGTGAACTACTTTCTTCTCTCTTTGTGGCGGTCACGTGAACCTTTCTTCAGGAAATCTGCTTTTTCTGCCTGCTCTTCTGGATCGGGATCGATGACCATTTCGGGATATTATGATTGATCTTGGAGACGACGATCGTCATATCGTCATCGATCATGCCCGAGCTCGAGCGGATCACTTCTTCCATGAGGATATCAGCCACTTCCTGAGGCTCATCGGTCTGCAGCTCTTTGATCTTCCGTTTCATCCATACATCGTAGTTCTCCACGTGCTTCGGTCCTTCGAATGCCCCGTCACTCATCATGATCAAAAGGTCCCCTGCCTTCAGTTGCTCGGAGACGACATCCACGTCGAAATCCTGCTGCAGCATCCCCATGGGAAGGTTGCTCGCTTCAATCTTCATGATTTGGTCATTCCTTTTGATGAAGCTCGGTGTCGATCCGATCTTCAGGAAACGGGATGAAGCATTCTGTAGGTCGATCATGGCAAGATCCAGTGTCGAAAAGATCTCGTCATTCGTCCGCAGGGACAGGATCGAGTTGATCGACTTGATGGCGACCTGCTCTTCGATTCCGGATTCAAGGATCTTTTTAAGGAGCCTGAGCGTCTCGTTGCTCTCATAGTGGGCCCGTTCCCCGTTCCCCATCCCATCACTGATGGCGACGGCATACTTGCCCCTTCCGAGCTCGATCATGGAGTAGCTGTCTCCTGAAACCAGACCTCCCCCTTTGGCTGCATGGGACACACCTGTGTCCACTACGAATTTCTTCGCTGATTGGAAGGTGACATGGCACTGCCCATTGGGGAATTGGGAACAGTCCTCTTTTTGTACGACGATGTTTTCGCCAAGGATATCCGACAGCATCGGAGCAATCAATTTTTCTCCTTCACCGTGCCCGCCGGAGTACGGGATCACCATATCGATATCAACGTTCCCCTGTTCAAGGTTATAAATTTCAATATGATCGATTTCAATTCCGAACTCGCCGATGCTCGCCAGGATCTGCTCTTCCTGCAGATAATGGTTCTCCCTCTCGCGTTGGATCTCCTTCGCAAAGTTGCCCATGACTTCCGAGACCCCGAGCAACTGATCGGCCACAAGCTTCCTGCTTTCCTGCACCTGCTTCTTCAGCTTCAGATTCGCCTGATAGAACGTCAGCTCCTGATAGATGGTCTCTTTCAGCTTTTTCTCCCTTGTACAGTGCTTCTCCACCTCTCTTGACAATCGGGAAGACAGCGGTACCCTGCCCTGGTCGTATTCAGTCATGACCTCTTTCATCATATTGTAGGTTTTATCGAAATTCCGCGCCCAGCACTGGTCCTTCTTGAAGCAGGTTTGGCACGTCTTCTCCGTGACGTTGCTGAGGAAATAGTCAAACTCTTTATCCTCGACTTCTTCCATTTTCATCTTCTCCTCCACCTGCTGGAAGCTGTTCGAAAGTGCCTGGAAGACAGAAGAGAACTGCGTGACGCGGCTTGCCGTCACGTCCCGCACCTTGCGCATATAGCCTTGCTGCTCCTGATGGTACTCGGCCGTGCCCGGGATATGCTTGGCGATCCGCTTGACCAGGCTCTGGGGCGTGAGGAATAAAAGCACGATCGCCACCCCTGACTCATAAAGGGTGGTCGTCAGTACCATACTGTTATCCCCGTACATCCCCATAAGGAGGGTGGCAATGAGCAACCCGATGGCAGCTCCGAACTTCTTCCCTTCCTTCATCAAGCCCCCGAGAAGGCCCGCAAAAGCAAGAAGGCTCATTTGTTGAAAGCTCGCCACACTGGCAAGACTGAACACAAGCCCTGTGACGACGCCAACCGTCGAGCCGACCGTCGCTCCTGCGACAAAGGAGAACAGGAGGACAAGATACCTTGAGAGGATATGCTCAACAGACAGCCCCTGAAAGGCCCAACCGATGGTTCCGGTCATGATGGAAGCAAGAAGGATGATCAGGCTGACGACTTCCTCCGTCTTCAGGGACCTCCTTCTCCTTTGGACGGTGACGAACGGAACGCTTTGGATGAAGATATAGGTAAGGAGGAAAGCAAGGAACGCCTCGATGAGTGCCATCACTCCATTATAGAGGGTGAGAACCTGCCCCTGCTGGACGTAATCAAAGCCGAGCTTGACGAAAGCAACGGAAAAGAGGACGTAAAAGGATACGATCTTCATATCATTCTGGTGGAATTTTTGCGTCAGCCGGAACGCAAGGAGGAATATAATTGCCGTTGCGAACGTATAACTGATACTGGAGAAGGATAAGGTGACAGCTCCGGCCAGCAGACCCATGAGCGCAATGGGCGATTTTTCCCTTCGGACAAGATAGACAGCTGCAAAGAACGGCAGGGCAAAGGGTGTAAGATGAGAGAGAATCAATGCCCTTCCCAGTAAAAAGCCAATCACAAACAGAGCCAGTCCCTTTTCAATGAAGAGCCACTCCAGCTTCGAATAAATCGATTTGATCCCCTTGGACATCTCGACCCTCGTTTGTTCGATGTCTACGTTCTGAACAGGTTCGATGATTGTTTGATCAGCTTTCCCCATGTAACAAACACTCCCCATAACTTTTTTTACTAGTATAAATGGGACATGCTCAGAACTTTGTCAGAATGAGGGAATGTATACCCAAAAAGTTTCGACGTGTTTCCGGACGAAGTGGTAAAATATTCAGAAAATAAATCGGTGATTCTTCCCTTTTCGCCCCCGAACCCAACTCCTATCAGGCTTAACGGTGTTTTGACAAATTATTTATGAAATAGTATTGACTTTGCATTTCTTTGTGGGTATTATAGTTTTTGTGCCTTGAAGGCCATAATATGGCGGTGTAGCTCAGCTGGCTAGAGCGTACGGTTCATACCCGTGAGGTCGGGGGTTCGATCCCCTCCGCCGCTACCATATCTTTTAGGCCCGTTGGTCAAGCGGTTAAGACACCGCCCTTTCACGGCGGTAACACGGGTTCGAATCCCGTACGGGTCATCATACAGAAGGACCACTTCACATGAAGTGGTCCTTTTTTGTATGATTGCGGGTGGAGAACAATAAAAAAACAGATACATTCATTGAATGCATCTGCATTAGGACCTGCTATATGGATTAATAGACAGCAAGTTACCCTCTTTTTGCTCCCCTTCCACCACGGCGAGACTCTGTATTTTTTTTCAAGGAAGATAAGCGGTCTTCACTGTCTTTCAAGAAGCGCGCCATCTTTTGTTCGAAGTTTTCCTTCGTACGGGTGTCAGCCGGTTTGTTATTGCGTGGGCGTTGAGGACGTTGCGGGCGCTGTGGGCGTTGTGGTTGGTCTTTAGCTTTACGGATGGACAAGCCGATCTTTCCATCTTTCTCAACGTTGATAACCTTAACTGTGACTTCGTCTCCAACTTTAAGGTGCTCGTTGATGTCTTTGACATAATTGTCGGCTACTTCACTGATGTGAACCAGCCCCGTCGTACCTTCTGCTAATTCCACGAACGCTCCGAAATTTGTAATTCCTGTTACCTTACCCTGTAACTTGCTGCCTACTTCAATTGACATAAAAGAAATGCTCCTCCTTAGAATGTTAGATAAACCTACTCTATATTATAGCCAATTAAAAAAAAGAGTGTCAATAAGACACCTCTCCTTTAGTTTTCTTTATCCTTACCTGATTCTGGAATATTAAAGATAATCTCTCCATTATCCGATAAGAAATAATCACGCCTGGCCAGTTTGGCGATATAATCATCATCATTCAATTTAACGATTTCTTCCTCTAATGCCGTTTGTTTTTCTTTCAATGCCTCGAGGTTTTTCTCGAGCTGCACCTTTTCTGCTTTCTTGTCTTCAAGCACCTGAGCCCTGGAAATGAGCGTCGAGACCATAAATCCTGTGATGGCGATTGCTAGGACAAAGAACACGGAAAGACGGCGGACTAAACGTTTTTTTCTTTTAGAGGATGCTTTATGCTTGTTTTCCTGCTGGCGGACATATTCATTCTCCATCGGAGTGACGTTTCTTCCCATTTCCAAACCTCCCTTTCCCCGATGCGGTCATTTTTTATTTTTTTTAATGGTCCATTTCCGGATCCATGTATATACTTTTTTGCCATTAGACTTCATAATTCCTGCCATTTTATTATATAACTTATCGACTCTTTTTGTAAGATGGTTCGGCAATAGTTTCCATATTGTTCGAAAAATCCACCAGATCGGAGCCAATGCGACCTTCAGTATTCCATATACGATCCGCCATGCTGTCCTGATGACAAATCGGATGATGGCATATACCGTTTTCAGTAGCCAGAGGATAACTGCAAGAAGCATGAACATGATCCATTTCACCGGTGAATAGATGAGCTTTTGACCCATCTTCACCAAGAAGCGGTAAAAGGAAATCGTGAAGCGGATGAGCCTCTCCAGCAGGTTCGTATACAAGGTCTTGAAAAGCGCCTGATACGCCGCGAATCCACAGAGCAGGGCCACGAATATGTACACCCTGATCTCGCCGAAGTTTACGACAAATAAAATGTAAAACATGGCGAGGGCCTGCAGGACCCAGAACAGGACATCATTGATGAAGACGAACCAGCGCTTCCGCTGGCTCCTGTTGAGAAATCGATGGTACGTGTCCAAGGACGCCCCGAATAATGCCCCCATGCCGATCATGGAGAGCATCGTATAGAATTGGGTGGTGAGTGTCATCGAAACAGCTTGCTAAAGAAACCTTTAGCTTTCTCCCCGCTTTGTTCATCAAGATAGACGAGGTCGAACACCTTCCCTTTGATCGAGACGATTCCCTTATCCACATCAAGATTCTTCATCTGGAGGTTTTGCCCACGGACGGATAAAAAGCCCATGACCGTCTCCAGAAGGAACTCTTCATTATCAAAGCTCTCCACCTGCTTGACTCCCGTGATATCGAGGAGTTTGCGTCCCCTCATCATGACATCATGTTCCTGAAAGACTGCCTTTTCTTTATTGCCATCATGATATTGATTCATCTTCATCCCTCACATCCCATAGTACAAGCTTTGTACCATGTTATGGTGTGGATGATGGAATTAGAACCAAAACAGGGGTCACTCTTCCTCCTGGTTGACCCTTTCCTCTGAAAGGACCGTATACAGGCCGCTTGCTTCTTCCTTTTTCGTCGTCTCTAAAAGCCTTTCAATCTTTACCCTCATGACCTTTTGCCCAAACCTCACACTGAGCTCATCCCCGACTTTTACATTGGAGCTTGCTTTGGCCTGGGTTCCATTGATGGAGATCCTTCCCTGGTCGGCCACTTCCTTGGCAAGGGTCCTCCGTTTGATCAGACGTGATACCTTCAAAAACTTATCCAGCCTCATGGTGGTTGCCATTCTCATTCTCTCCTTTGACGGCTTAACAGCCATTAATGTGATTGATTCTTCGCTTCATCCCAAAATGCATCCAGCTCTTCAAGGGAATGCTCTTCGAATGATTTCCCTGATTCTTTTACCCGTTCTTCCACGTGGGAGAATCGGTGATAGAACTTTGAATTGGTCATGGACAAGGCCTCTTCAGGGTGAATGCGGTAAAATCTTGACACATTCACGAGGGCGAACAGGACGTCACCGAACTCCTGCTTCCGGTCCTGTTCACTTCCATTCTCGGCTTCCTGTTCGAATTCCTTCAGTTCTTCCCATACTTTTTCCCAGGCACCCTTGACGTTGTCCCAATCAAAGCCGACACCTGCCGCCTTTTTCTGATATTCGTAGGCCTTCATTAGGGCAGGTGCCCCTTTGGCGACACCTTTTAGAAGCGGCGGCTGGCTCTCTACGCCTTTTTCCTGCTTCTTGATTTCTGCCCAGTTCGCTTTGACTTCTTCCGAATTCCCGACCTCGACATCACCGAAAACGTGAGGATGCCTCCGCACCATTTTGGATGACAGTCCTTCCATTACTTCCTCCATATTGAACATTCCTTCATCTTCCCCGATCTGGGCATGGAGGAGGACCTGGAGCAGGACGTCACCCAATTCTTCAACCATATGATCGATGTCATCCTCATCAATCGCTTCCAAGAGCTCGTATGTTTCTTCGATCAAGTATTTCTTCAGGGACTGATGGGTCTGCTCACGGTCCCACGGACATCCGTCCGGTCCCCTCAAAGTCGAAATGATTTCCCTCAGGGCGCTGTACTGCTTGTATCGCTGAGATCGATCTTTTACCGCAGGTACATACAGGCTGGTGAGATTGCTTAGCTGTGCAGCACGATCGAGCTCCACAAGGGGAAGTCGCTCCACCTTCTCTTCTGAGCTTCCGGCCGCCGTTACAAGCATGACTTCGTAATCATATGGATAAAGCTCCATGAGCGTCAGTTTGACTTCCGAGGCGATGAAGCCGTCGTACACCTGCCCGATGATGAGCTGCTGCGTCATCTGGATATCGTGGACGCTGAGGCTCGTCCCGTCAAGCAGCTGGAAGCCATCGATGGGATCGGCACCCACGGAAGCAAACAGGGCATCGAGGAAGCTTTGCCCCCCTCCGATCACGACCTCTGCTTCGCCATTCTCCCGGAGGTCCAGGAGAAGCTGTACGGTCTTCTCTGCCACGAGGGGATGTCCCGGAACCGCATAGAGGACAGGATACTCCATGGAAGCGTCCACAAGCTCCTGTACAATCTCTTCGTATACCGCTTCAAAGCGCTCGTGCTTTTCGTATACGGCATCGAAGGATGTATAGGTCATCCCTTCCGATTCCAATTCCTTCACGACAGGATGTTCCTTTGTACGGAGGAAAAGATGCTGTTCTTTTTTCAACTGTTTATATACACCCATGGGGATCTGATCAAGATCCCCTGCACCGAGTCCGATGACTGTGATGGTATGGCTCATTTGCATTCACTACTTTCTATACCGGGGCTGAAGGCCTTTCTTCACCCGGTTCATTTTGCTGCCGAATGGCAAAAAGCTGATTTCTTCTTCCGATAGATGCTCCCCTCTTAAGAACAAGAGGAGAAACACCACCGCTCCCACTGCCACCCCCACAAGGGCGAAGAACGCCGAGGTCATCCGCTCATGTGCCCCGTTTGTCAGGAGCCACCTGTAGCCAAGCAACAAGCCCTGCAGGACAAGGGTCATTCCTGCACCGCTGATAAACAGGCTCTTATAAAATGACGGGGTGATCAAATTTATCCCGAATAATCGCTTCATCTTCACTACGAGGCCGATCGTAATCAGTCCCAAAGTAAGTACCGTGGACAGGGAGGCACCCATGACCCCGAACACCGGTATAAGGAGCATATTCAGGATGAACTTGATCGGGATGCCTCCAATGATGATGGCTGCGGGGTAATAAATCCTCCCGATCCCCTGCAGGATGCCAGAAAACGTCAGGATCAGACAGCTAAAGAAAATCGACAGGGAAAACACCGCCAGCACGCTGGATCCATCTGCATTCTCAAACAGCATCGTATTCGTGGGCACCATGATGTTCACGAGCCCGAGTGTTGCTGCAAAACCGATGAGGATGCTGATCTTCAACGCAAGCTGGCTGTAGTCCCTTACCAGCTCCTTCTTCCCTTTCAGGTAGGCCGTCGTGACCAGGGGAACGATCGTCAGTGAGATGGAAGTGGCCGCAACGGTCCCAAGCTGTATGAAGGGCTGTCCCCGGTCGTATACACCTTTAAGGGTCTTTGCGGCTCCCTCTTCTACCCCGTGTGCAGTCAACAAGGCATATACATTCAGGGAATCGACAAACTGAAGGAGGACGAGGAGCATGGCACTCACACAGATGGCCGTTCCATCCTTCATGAGGGCTGTCCAGACTCCCTTGAACCCTTTCGGGAAAAAGGATGCGCCCCCCAGCAATCCTTCTTTTTTTGCTGCGGTGAATAAAACCAGGACGATCACAGCTGCTAGTCCTCCCGTGATCGAGCCGAATAGAGCCCCCTGTCCGGCAGCGTAGAGAGAATTCCCCTTGGCAAGGAGGACCGTGGATGAAACAAGGATCGTCACGACACGGACGCTTTGCTCTGCCACCTGGCTCACCGCCGTAGGCACCATCTGCTCCTTCCCCTGATGGTACCCTCTAAGGACTGATAGAGGGGCAAGCAGCAAGAAGGATAAGGAAATGACACGGATCAATGGGGCGAGCTGCGGATCCCCCATCCAGGTCGAAATGATATCGGCCCCTGCATAGACGGCGACAAACCAGATCACTCCCACGAGAAGGAGGAAGATGAAGGATGTGGCCGCCACCTTCTTTGCCCCTTCCTGATCACCCCGGTCGACCTTCTCTGCCACCATTTTTGAGATGATCACAGGGAATCCATAAGTGGAGAGGGCGAGGGCGATGCCGTAAAAAGGATACACCTGCTGATAAATATAAAATCCAATATCTCCTACGATATTCTGAAAAGGGATCCGATAGACGGCACTCAATAACTTTGTCAAAAGTGCCGCCATGGTGAGGATCATCGCACCTTTCAGAAACCCTTTGGAGGAGTATGTATGACCCAATGAAATCTCTGCCTTTCCAAGGCTTCCTTCTATGAAGGGACCCTGCGTATTCCCATAAATCGAAGCATGGGATTCTTAAAAACAGTTTACCACAAATGAAAGTGGCGGGATGAGTTCCAATATCCACAAAAAAAAAGAAAGAGCGGCTAAGAGCCGCTCCCATGAAAATATTATTGCTCCATCTGTCTTGCCAAGAAGCCAGCTGCCGTTTCAACCGCTTTTTGTTCCACTTCACCAACTGTGCGATCTTTAGAGAAGATCGCCACTGCGCCGATGGGGTCGCCATTGGCAACGATCGGAGCGATGGTGTAGGAAGCAAGATCCTCACCATGGCCGTCAACAAGCTCGGCTTGTCCCTGCTGGGTGTGAAGGAGGGATGCGCGGTCCTCCATCACCTTCTCGATGAGTTCACCGACATTCTTATTGAGGTATTCCTTCTTGGATGCCCCTGAGATGGCGATGACGGCATCACGGTCGCAGATCAATACTGCACTTCCGAGACTGTCATACAATGCTTCACCATACTCTTTCGCAAAGTCTCCAAGCTCCGAGATCGGGGAGTATTTCTTCAGGATGACTTCGCCGTCGCGATCGACGAAGATCTCCAGGGGATCCCCTTCACGGATCCTCAGGGTCCTTCGGATTTCTTTTGGGATGACTACACGACCTAAATCATCAATACGACGAACAATACCAGTTGCCTTCATCTATAGCTGCCTCACTTTCATCAGATGATTTTATAGGGTAAAGCAATCGAAGCCGCTCTACCGTAATTGAGTTTAGTATCTTACAACTTAGAAGTTCTATACACAATCAGTTATTATTTCTGTCATTTCTCTTAAATGCTAATAGAGGTATCTTTTTCCATCAATGGCAGCTGCATTAATACTAATACCCTTATCATAGTAAAATCAAACTACGAGCGCATTTACATTTGAGTTACATTATCATAACGATTGGTAAGGAAAACCGGCACTGTATATGTTTTCTATGACAAATATTAAGATTGGTCAGGCTTCATGAACTTCCGTTTTCAAAGCCTGGTCCAAATTCTTCACAATGTCATATGCCATATTGAACCACTTGTCTGCTTTCAGCCTTGTGGTGTTGATGGAGATCTTGAGTTTGGACCCTTCCATGCCGAGTCCGACGACCCTGCCATGCTTCGAACAGATGTCGAATACCTTCGATCCGTCGATGGCTGCCGTCCCTTCCGGTGACATGAAGATGTTCACGCCCTTCTTATCCTGCTTGACGCTGTCGAGCCTTGTATTCCTCGCATAGATCTTCATTTCCGATATCAGGAACAGATAGCCCACTTCTTCAGGGTATTCACCGAACCGGTCAAGGATCTCTTCTTCGAGCTCTTCGACTTCCTTGAGGGAAGAAAGGGCACGGAACCGTTTATACATCTCGATCTTCTGGTGTCCGTCCTTGATATAGGTATCAGGAATGTAGGCATCAAGATCAAGATCGACTTCAAGGGATGCTTCCGGCTGCTTCGGCCGATCGCCTTTACGCTCCTCGATTGCTTCTTTGAGCATCTGGGAATATAGATCGAAACCGACGGAATCAATGAATCCATGCTGCTGGGCACCGAGCAGATTCCCGGCTCCCCGGATGGTCAGATCGCGCATGGCGATTTTGAATCCAGACCCGAGTTCCGTGAATTCTTTGATGGCCTGAAGCCTCTTTTCCGCCACCTCCGTCAGGACTTTATCCTTGCGATAAGTGAAGTACGAATACGCCACGCGGTTGGACCTTCCGACACGTCCCCTCAATTGATAGAGCTGTGAGAGGCCCATTCGATCTGCATCGAAGACGATGAGGGTATTGACGTTCGGAATATCTACCCCTGTCTCGATGATGGTCGTCGTGACGAGTACATCGTATTCCCCTGCCAGGAAGCTGAGGATCACGGCTTCCAGTTCATTCTCTGACATTTGGCCGTGGGCGTACGCCACCCTGGCATCCGGCACCAGCATGGAGATTTCATCTGCCTTCCGCTCGATATCCTCGACGCGGTTATATAGGAAGTAGACCTGACCGTTCCGTGCCATCTCACGCTCGATCGCCTCTTTGATGAGGGCACCGTTATACTCCATCACATAGGTCTGCACAGGGAAACGGTTTTCAGGCGGCGTTTCGATGACCGACAGATCCCTCACCCCGAGCATGGACATATGAAGGGTACGTGGAATCGGTGTCGCCGTGAGCGTCAGCACATCGATATTGGTCTTCAGCTGTTTGATCTTTTCTTTATGCGTGACCCCGAAGCGTTGTTCTTCATCGATGATGAGAAGGCCAAGGTCACGGTATTGAATATCTTTCGATAACAGCCTGTGGGTACCGACAACGATATCGACCGTTCCGTCCTTCAGGCCTTTCGTGGTCTCCTGCTGCTGCTTCCTCGTCCTGAAGCGGCTCAAGAGGCTGATCTCCACCGGGAAGTCCTGGAATCGTTCCTTGATGGTTTCATAATGCTGTTGAGCCAGGATCGTCGTCGGCACAAGGAGGGCGACCTGTTTTCCGTCGGCAATGGCCTTGAAGGCCGCGCGGATAGCAACTTCGGTCTTCCCGTATCCGACATCCCCGCACAGAAGGCGGTCCATGGGACGCTCCCGTTCCATATCCAGCTTGATTTCATGGATGGACCTGAGCTGATCTTCGGTCTCTTCATATGGGAAGGCAATCTCGAATTCCCTCTGCATATCCCCGTCAGGTGAGAAGGCATATCCCTTAGCCGCTTCCCTTTCCGCATATAGCTTGATGAGGTCATCGGCAATATCCTGTACGGAGGACGCAACCTTCGATTTAACCTTCTTCCATTCGTTCCCGCCGAGTTTATACAGCTTCGGATCTTTATTTTCCGACGCGACATATTTTTGGACCAAGTCGATTTGATCGACCGGTACATAGAGCTTATCGCTGCCCTGGTATTTTAGATGGAGATAGTCCTTGTGAACACCGTTGATCTCAAGCGTTTCGATCCCGAGGTATTTCCCGATCCCGTGATTCACATGGACGATGAGATCTCCAACCTTCAGCTCGGAATAGCTCTTGATCCGCTCGGCATTGGACATCTTCTGCCTTCTCGGTTTTTTCTGCGTACGTTTATTGAAGAGCTCTTCTTCCGTGATGACGGCGAGCTTCTGAAGAGGAAGCTCGAAGCCGTTCGTCAAACTTCCATTGATCATCTGGATCTTGCCGTCAAGAAGGGGAGCCCCGTCTTTCACGAATGCGATTTCGATCTGATAATCATCCAGCACGCGCTGAAGCTTTTTCACACGCTCTTCATCCGGTCCCAGTAGAACGACGGTATACTTTCCTTTTTTCCACCGGTCAAGCTCCGCTTTCAACACATTCATCTGCCCGTGGAAGTTCTGCATGGGCTTGGTGGATACGTTGAAGATATTCTGAGGGCTCGTATTCGGTATATGACGAAGGAACAAGGAGAAATACACCTTTGAACGTTTGGCATTTGATATCAGGGATGCAAAAGGATGCGACACGACCATGTCGTGGATGATCTGCCCCTCGGACAACAACGAGGTATACCATTCGGCCTCCTCTTTCTCAAGGGACTCGCTCATCTCCTGCACACGGCTGTACTCATCGAAGAAGAGGACACCGTCTTCAGGCAGATAATCTAATAGACTAGCAGGCGTTTCATAGGCGAGTGACAGATACTTGAAGATCTGTTCAGGCACCTGACCGTTCTCAAGCTGCTCGATTTCATGACCGATATATTCCGTCATCTTTTCTTTGACGCCTGCGGATTTAACCTTTTTCAAGCTCTTTGACAGACCTTGATTGATCTCTCCAATGAGCCGCTCGATGTTCTGATAGGTGAGGAGAACCTCTGTCGCCGGCCCGATATCGACCGTTTTCAGTTTGTCGATGGACCGTTGATCCTCCACGGAGAACGTACGGATGGAATCGATCTCCGTATCAAACAGCTCAATCCGAACCGGATGCTGTGATGTCAACGGGAAAATATCGACGATCCCTCCCCTGAGGCTGAATTCACCTGGTGTGCTTACCATGCCTGCGCGCTGATAGCCCATCTGGACAAGCTGATTCAAGACCTCGTCCAAATCGATGTCTTCACCGACGTTGAAACGGATTTGATTTTTGGTCCACAGGTCCATCGGCGGCAGGATCTTTCTCAATCCCGACACCGGAACGATGTACACCCCATTCTGCCGCTGGGAAAGCTTGTTCAGCACTTCAATCCTCTGCGCCCTGAGTTCCGGGCTCGCCACGCTCAGCTCAGCTGCGATCAGTTCATTGGCTGAATAAAGATAGACTTCATCCTCACTGAGGAACTGCACAAGATCCTCATAGATCTTCTGTGCCTGGAACAGATTATGTGTGACAACGATCGTCGACCGCTTCGTCTGCAGATAAACATCTGCTATATAGGCGCTTCTGGAAGAACCCGAAAGTCCTGCCACAAGCTGCTCTGAAAGACGTTCCTCGATCCCTGTGATCAGGGACTGGACTTCTTCGCTCTGATGGACATATGTTAGAATTCCTTTCAAGAGTACGCTCCTCCCCGTGTTTCAATCTATATATATGATCGTTCTATCATATTTAAACAGAAAAATGCTTTGGTTCTTCACCAAAGCGTCTTACTGGATGATATGGTCCAACCCATGATAGTCAGGATACCGCTCAAGGCTTTCCTGACAGTCTTCACAAATGGTTTTAATCTCGATATCACCGTCATTCCGGTAATGGATCATGTGCAGCCTCTCCTCATCCGACAGCCGATCAAGACCGAGGGTTTCAGAGTTGCATGCATGGGTAAGGGTCCCGACCTTTGTACCGCAGTGCCGGCACTGATAATGAATAGCCAAATTTCCTTCCCTCCAAACCTTTCGTTACCCATTAGTATGAACGGCTTTGGAAGGAAGTATTCATTCATCAGTTGAAGTGATTCATCACTTCGATGAACGGTTTTTCAAACCACGTTTTACACGCTTCCACGCTTGAAGCGATGACTTTGTCGAGCTCCGCCTGATCTTCCTTGGAGAACTTCCCAAGAACGTAATCAGGGACGCTCATCCCGTTTGTCGGTCGGTCGATCCCGATCCGGATACGGTTGAAATTCTGGGAACCGAGATGGGCAATCGTGGATTTGATTCCATTATGACCACCCGCGCTCCCTTTTTGGCGGAGTCGGATCTTACCGACAGGCAGATCCAGATCATCATAGATGACGAGGAGGTCTTCGTTGGCAATGTCGAAGTAATCCATCAGCGGAACGATGCTTTCACCAGATAGATTCATGAACGTAAGCGGCTTGAGAAGGACGATCTTTTCTCCATTATGCCGGTGTATCCCATATACTCCCTTGAACTTCGACTGATCGAGGGGGGTACCCAGATTGTCTGAAAGGGCATCTATAATGTCGAACCCGATATTATGACGCGTTTGATCAAAGCGCGCACCCGGGTTTCCTAATCCTACTATCAATTTCATTTCTTACACCTCGTTTTGACCTTATATCAATAGAATAACGCAAAAAGCGTAACCTGCAAAAGGTTACGCTGTAAAACGTTAAATTATTCTTCTTCAGATCCGCTTTCAGAAGAGGATTCCGACTCCCCGCCTTCGCTTTCAGGAGAATCTTCTTCCTGCTTCTCACCGGAATCAATGTCTTCCTCTTGACGCGGTGCGAGTACGGAAGCGATGGTTGTTTCGTCTTCATCGTTGATGGTGAAGTTAAATTGATCACGGATATCTCCGATCGTGACGGTATCCCCGATTTGCAGTCCGGCGATGTCGACTTCGATGCTGTCTGGGATATCAGACGGTTTGGCTGATACGGATACTTCATACAGTGGCTGCTGAAGGACGCCGCCTTCTTTCACGCCTGCCGACTCACCCGATAGATCGATGCGTACATCGGCGTCGATTTCCTGTGACATGTTGACTGCCAGGAAGTCCACGTGGGTGACGGCATCCTTGAGATGATCCTGCTGATAATCGTTCAGGATGACGTTCTGCTTGCTGCCATCCACATTAAGGGAAATGATCCCGTTGCGTCCAACTTCGCGAATCGTCTTGATGAATGTAATGGCATCGATCTCGATGGCCGTATTATCCGTTTTATACCCGTACACTACTGCAGGGATGCTACCTTTATGTCGTAGTTCCGTTAGTGAAGAACGTTTGAAGTCTTTACGTTTCGTTGCTTTCAATTCTGTTGCCATAAGTTATCCAACACCTTCCCAAATTCGTTTGAATGAAAATTTCTATATCTATTTCATTCCCCATTCAGTATCGATTTAAACATGAATGCGGCCTGACCATCCTGGCGGGGTGGGAGGGATGCCGGCATATCAAGGGTTGTGCGCGTTCGAGCTTTTTCTGGGAAAAACGAAAAAAAAGACCCTCCAGTCACCTGGAGGATCCTTTCATAAACTTAATCGAACAGCGTGCTGACAGATTGCTGCTCATAGACGCGGATGATCGCTTCACTGATGAGCGGTGCAACGGAAAGCTGTTTGATTTTACCGATCTTTTTCTCGTCTCCGAGAGGAATGGAGTTCGTGACAACAAGTTCTTTGATCATGGAGTTATCAATGCGCTCGATGGCCGGACCTGAAAGGACAGGATGCGTACAGCATGCATAGACTTCCTTCGCTCCATTTTCCACAAGGGCATTGGCTGCCAGGGTGATGGTTCCAGCCGTATCGATGATGTCATCGATGAGGATGGCCACTTTCCCATCGATATTCCCGACGATATTCATGACTTCCGCTACGTTCGGACGCGGACGGCGTTTGTCGATGATGGCGATTGGTGCTTTAAGGCGTTCTGCAAGCTTACGGGCACGTGTCACTCCACCGTGGTCAGGGGATACGATCACGAGGTCATCGCGGTTGAAGTCTCTCTTCTCGAAATAATCCGCAAGAATCGGAACACCCATGAGGTGATCGATGAGGATATCGAAGAATCCTTGAATCTGCGGAGCATGAAGATCAAGCGTGATGACGCGGTCTGCTCCCGCCGTCTCCAGAAGGTTCGCCACAAGCTTCGCCGTGATAGGCTCACGGGCACGCGCTTTACGGTCTTGACGGGCATAACCGTAGTAAGGCATGACGATGCTGATTGTTTTAGCAGACGCACGTTTGAGGGCATCCACCATGATCAGAAGTTCCATCAGGTTTTCGTTCACCGGCTCGCATGTCGATTGGATGACAAATACGTCACAGCCACGGATGCTTTCTTCGATATTGATCTGGATTTCTCCATCGCTGAATCGTTTAACAGAAGATTTACCGAGTTCCACGCCTACTTCATCTGCGATTTCCTTCGCTAAATGGTAGTTGGAATTAAGAGAGAATATTTTAAGCTTCGAATTGATATAAGAGTTTGGCATGGTGGACCTCCAATTATTTCTTATGATTTAGATTTTGAGCATAATTTTCTTTATTTACCTGGCGCGCTCTTGCGATAGAGAGTGCCTCACCCGGTACGTCTTCCGTGATGGTCGATCCGGCAGCCACATAGGCACCCTGGCCGATCGTCACCGGTGCCACGAGGTTCGAGTTGCATCCTACGAATACACCATCCTCGATTTTGGTGAGGAATTTATTTTTTCCGTCATAGTTCACCGTGATGGAGCCACAGCCGAGATTCACGTCACTGCCTACCTCGGCATCGCCGATGTAGCTGAGATGCGACGCTTTGCTTCCTTTGCCGAATGAAGCCTTTTTAACCTCGACAAAATTCCCGATCTTCACTTCATCACCGATGTTCGAAGCCGGTCGGATATGAGCAAATGGGCCGATCTGGACATCCGCTCCTATGAAACTATCGTGTGCGACGGATTGTCTCAATACAGTGCGGTCGCCAATTGTGCAATCCTTCACTTCCGAGTTCGGTCCGACCACTGCATCCTCACCGATGACCGTGTTCCCCTTGAGCACCGTCCCGGGCAGGATGACCGTATCTCTCCCTATCGTAATATCTGAATCAATGTACGTATTTTGTGGATCTTTGATGGTTACACCATTTCTCATATGAAATTCGTTGATGCGCCCCTGCATGGTGATCTCGGCCTGTGCCAAGGCCACGCGATCATTCACACCAAGCGTTTCAGCGAAATCGCCTGTCTGATATGCGCTGACAGTCTCCCCTTCTGACTTAAGGATCTCAATGACATCCGGGAGGTAATATTCCCCTTGGACATTATCATTGGATACCTTCGTCAAAGCGTCGAAAAGAGCTTTATTGTCAAAGCAGTACGTTCCCGTATTGATCTCCTTCACGCGTCGCTCTTCGTCTGTCGCATCTTTGTGCTCAACGATCCGCTCGACCAGTCCCTGATCATTACGGATGATACGTCCATATCCATCCGGCGATTCCGTATGCCCCGTAAGGATGGTCGCCTTCGCGCCGAGTCGTTCATGATGCTCGACCAACGCTTCCATCGTCTCTCCCTTGATGAGGGGAGTATCTCCGCATACGACTAAAGTAGTGCCTTCCAGATTCCCTAACACATCTTCCGACTGCCTTACCGCATGAGCCGTTCCCAGCTGCTCCGACTGAAGGGCAAAATCGCTCTTCCCTTCAAGATGGGATTTGACGAGCTCTGCACCATGACCGACAACCGTGACCGTCTTTTCCACATTCAATGTGGAAATTTGATCGACCACATGCTCAACCATGGGCTTCCCGCACACCTGATGAAGCACTTTATATAACTTAGACTTCATCCTGGTACCCTGACCGGCAGCTAAAATAACGGCGTATCTATTTGTCATCTCGGATCCTCCAATAACCTTTTTATCCATAACGAATATATCCTAAAAACTCTACCATTTCAAGGATTCCTCTAAAAGTACATATATTTGTTAAAGGAGAGGATGCTTGCATGGAAGAGGAAAAATGTCACCCTGAAAATTGAAAGCGATTCATCCGATGGCTGCCCGTCCTGATGAAGAATCACCCATATTTTGAAAAAAGTTCACAAAAACAGGTTTATCCCCCTTAACAGAGGGTATTAGGTAAGCGAAACAAAAACCCCGCACATAAAAAAAGAGCCTTACGTAGTAGTAGGCTCTAGATGCATTCAATTCTTAAGAAGCCCCCGCTTCTTCCAGTTCTACTTCTTCTAACTCACCTAGACGATGATACTCTTCTAAAACAGCATCTTGGATCTTACCTCGGGTACCTGAATTAATCGGGTGGGCGATATCTCGGAATTCCCCATCAGGAGTGCGCTTACTTGGCATTGCCACAAATAAGCCATTGTTCCCATCGATCACACGGATGTCGTGTACGACAAATTCATTATCCAACGTGATAGATGCAATCGCTCTCATTCGGCCATCGGTGTTAACACGGCGTAATCTTACGTCTGTCACTTCCATTCTGTTCACCACCTTTTCCCTAGATGAAATCTACTGTATGTATTCAACATTTTTTTGAATATTCCTTCTTAAAGATCATATTTTTTTCAAAATTTTATTTTATTATCCGTATTTTTCTATTTCAAAGGAACTAGTCTTCTTTTGAAATGGTACCGTTTGCATATTCGCCCCCACAAAAAAACACCCGTGAAGCGTTACTTCACGAGTGCGATGACTTCGATTTCTACCAGTGCGTCCTTCGGCAGCTTCGCTACCTCTACGCAGGACCGAGCCGGTTTATGAGAGCTGAAATACTCCCCGTACACTTCATTGATTGCCCCGAAGTCATCCATGTTCTTGATGAACACGGTCGCCTTCACGACGGATTCAAGACTTGCACCGGCTTCTTTCAGCACGGCTTGAAGATTGCGGAACACTTGATGTGTCTGCGCCTGCACATCTCCTTCTACCATCATCCCTTCCGGAGTCAATGGAATCTGTCCTGAACTGTAGAACAGATTATTCACCACGATCCCCTGAGAGTATGGTCCGATGGCTGCAGGTGCCTGATTCGTTGAAACTGTACGCATTGGTATTCCTCCTCATGTCTTTATGGTAAAAACGTTACCCCTGACTGAAAGTAATTCCCCTCCGTCAACGAGATCTGTTTATCCCGCTCATTGACTTCTGACAGCTTCAGGATGGAAACATAGTCATCCACCAGCCGTTCATCCAACGTATCCGATTCGACAAGGACCCCGATCCCCGACAGAGTGGCAGAGAATTCCTCGAGCAGATTCTTCATCCCGTTCACTGTACCACCAGCCTTCATGAAGTCATCGACGACCAATACCTTCGATCCTTCTTTCAGGCTCCGCTTGGACAGGACCATGGATTGGATCCGCTTTGAAGACCCCGACACGTAATTGATGCTCACAGTGGATCCTTCCGTTACGCGGCTATCGCGACGGACGATCACAACGGGCACGTTCAGGAATGATGCAATGGCGTTGGCAATGGGTATCCCCTTGGTCGCCACCGTCATGATGACATCGATTTCCTTTTCAGCGAATGCAGAAGCGAGCATTTTCCCGACCTTCTTCATCAGCTGAGGATTTCCCAGAAGATCCGTCATGAACAGATATCCTCCAGGCAGAAGACGATCGGAACTTTCCATATGTTCGCAAAGCTCACTGATGATCGCCTTTGCTTCCTCCGTATTCACCTTGGGGATATATTTCACTCCGCCCGCTGCCCCTGGAACCGTCTGGACCGTGCCTACCCCGCGCCCTTCGAATGTCTCCTTGATGATGGTCAGGTCTTCACTGATGGAAGACTTGGCTGAACCGTACCGCTCAGAGAAAAAAGTCAAAGGGACAAGTTGATGAGGACGATCCAACATGTAATGGGTCATGTCGATTAATCGCTCACTTCGTTTAAACTTCACTAAAGAAACCTCCCGAATCCGAATAATATAATGTAAATATATCATTATTATACGGATTTAGGCAAGAACCTCTTATTCACCAAGCATCCTGACCGCGAACACCTGATCACAGAAGCCGCGCAGGCCGTTGTAGATCCGGTGGACCCTCGATTCATATTGCACCAATCCATATACCGTCGGACCGCTTCCGCTCATCAATACCGAATCGGCACCGAAGCGCTCCATTTGATCTTTAATATGCGCCACTTCAGGATACATATTTAATGTGACAGATTCCAAAACATTGCTGAGATGATCACAAATCCCATGATAGCTCTCATTTTCCAGCGCATTGATCATCGCTTGTGTATCCGGATGCTTCAGATTTTTCACATCCAGATTCTTATAGACGTCTGCCGTCGATACACCGATCGTAGGCTTGGCCAGGATGACCCAACAGTTCGGCGGGGATGGAAGATGGCGGATCTTCTCCCCTCTACCCGATGCCAGGGCCGTCCCCCCGTACACACAGAACGAAACGTCAGAGCCGATTTCAGCCCCAAGATCCGCAAGCTCGTCCATGCTCAATCCAAGACCCCACAGCTCGTTCAGACCTTTCAGCGTGGCGGCCGCATCGCTGCTGCCACCTGCCAGTCCTGCTGCCACAGGGATCACCTTATCGATGGTGATGGCCACACCCTTTTTGATATTGAACTTCTTCTTTAACAACTGGGCTGCCTGATAAGCAAGATTCCGTCCGTCATCCGGAACAAACCGATTATGCGAAAGAATTGTAATTTTATCTTCTGGTAGATCCACCAGTTCAATTCGATCCGCAAGATCGATCGTCGTCATGACCATTTCGACTTCATGGTAACCGTCCGGCCGCTTATGTAACACATCCAAAGACAGGTTGATCTTTGCAGGCGCCTTTACTGATAACCTCATATCATCACCTTCTTACCAATCTCTTTGCTCTATATTGTATCATACACTAATTATAACGAGTGTTTTACATCAAAGCAGTAAGTAATTTTATCACGATGGGCAGTTGAAAGGAAAGGAGCCCTCCATTGAACAGGAAGGCTCCTTCGGTAAATGATAAAGGTCGGCAGACTACGACTGATTCCTGGAGGTCAGCTGCTGGCTTGCGAGTTCCACAGCCCGCTTCACCATATTGCCTGCGTCCCGCGAGGAAATGCCGCCCCAGCCTTCGCGTTCCACGACATCATAAAAACCAAGATCTTTGGCGAGTTCCGCCTTCAATTGATCAGACATGACACCTTTTCGTTTAGCCATAGTCATCCTCCTTCAAGATCCACCTGGGCTTAGTATGTACCTGCACCTGGCCGGATACGAAGGGAGTTTGCACCAATTGGACTTTTTGGACAAATAAAAAAGCAGTAAACGGATTGTCTACTGCTGGCTAAAGATGATATTTCCTGCTGCTTCATCATAAAATGTTAGTTGAACTGTCTCAGTGAGAACATCTGCATAGCTGTAAGAAACTCTTTCAAACGCATTCTCTTCTTGATCGAGCTGAACCACGAACACTGAAGGATACGTTTCGGCAAGAACGCCTGAACGCTCAATCGTTTTGCGACGTCCACCGTTTGCTTTGAGCATTAATCGCTTCCCGAGATTGGAATCAAGGGACCTTTTAATGTCGGCTAATGTTTTTGGCATTTCGCTTCCACCTCACTAAAGATAAGTATAACACATTATGTAATTTCAGTCAAATAAATTTATTATTTTAACAAGAACCATGAATACCTGTCAACATATTTTATTCAACAAAAAGTACGTTTTTTCTACACCCCTACCTTTCCCCAGAAGTTGAAAAATTATGTAGGAATCGTCCAAAGCCCTTATATGACCCCGGTTCCAGGCTATCTCACAATGTACAAGCACACAAAAAGACCTTACAATCCCCTTGTAAGATCTCGATGTATCTTCATTCGTCGTCTGTGATCTTGAATGGCATTCCCGTCCGGAGCACCCCTTTGGTCTCGATTCCCCCAAGGCCCTTTTCACCCGTGAGCGTATTGCGGATCACATCCCACACGTTGACAGAGTCCTTGAAACCCGTAAAGCAGATCTTCGCCACAATGTAGACGGGATCGAGGGCATGGATATTCACCCTCGAAGGCGAGCTTGCGAAATTGGCCCCGGCATGGATCAGCGACTCAAAATGAGACTGGCATGCCCCTGCAAAGATGACAAGTTGATCAAGATGGGGAGATTTCCTCCTGGCTTCCTTGACGGCCTCCACAAAATACTTAGAGTGCCTGTAGGCATTGATTTCCCCTTTACCACCTTTCGATTTGGTATACGCGTCGTGTCCGGTGAGGACGATAATGTTCGGTCTGTATTTATCAATCAGAGGACCGATTCGATTCGGCATCTCGGTTTCACTGCAGTGTATCCCTTTGACGGGCACGCCGATCTTTTCGTACAGATCGAGGCATTTCCTTAAATAACTGGGGTCCCCATCAAGATGAAGGACTTTGCCAGGGACCTGGAAGTAGTTATAGTCTTCCCTGTAGGCATTGGTCACTCTGTATTCCTGCTTATGTTTGAGGAGTTCGATATCCTGTTTGAACAAGTCAAAGGATTGCTCCTCGAGGTTGCGGAATTCCCTGGTGATCCGATCACGTTCCCTCGGATCCATCTTCTTCAGGTCGTGAAAAGGAGCATCCGCTATCAATCGATAATCTTCCCCATACAGCATCGCCGTTTTCTGGCCGTTCACCATACGGATATCGATCACGCGGAATAATATATCACATTGATACGATAGCCGGCCGACGACATCATTGATTTCGATATTCATATCCGTCACTCCCAATAGACGATCAAGACTCAGGTCTGAGGTATCCATCCTGCAGATTCCTTTACTTACCCTATGCAGCCCACCATTGATCTGTGTCAGCGGTCCAAGAAAACAAAAAGAGACCGGCCAAGCCGGTCTCTTCCATCGTTATTCTTTAAAATCAGGTAGTAAGGCGTCACTGAGGATGCCGAATTCTTCAATGGAAAGGGTCTCCCCGCGACGAGTCGGATCGACGCCCGCTTTCGACAGGGCCGCCAGGATAAGCTCTTTCTTTTCTTTCCCTTGGGGAAGCTGACTTGTCAGGTTGTTCAGGATCGTCTTCCTCCGCTGGGCAAAGGAAGCACGGGAAACTGTGAAAAGGAAGTCTTCATCCTGTACCTGGACGGGAGGGACGCTCCGTTTCGTCAGCCTGATGACGGCTGAATCGACGTTCGGCTGCGGCATGAAGACAGACTTTGGTACGGTCATGACCATCTCTGCCTCGGTATAGTACTGAATGGCGATGGAGAGGGATCCATAGGCCTTTGTCCCGGGACGGGCCGATATACGGTCCCCTACTTCCTTCTGGAGCATCACGCAGATCCCGCGGATCGGCAGGCGCTCCATCAACAGCTTCAGGATGATCGGCGTCGTGACGTAATACGGGAGGTTCGCAACGACCATGATATCCTCATATCCAGCGAGTTCCGTATCGATGATCGATGCCACATCCGCTTCCAGCACATCCTGGTTCACGATCGTCACATTGTCATAAGGCGAAAGGGTGTCCTCAAGGATTGGAATCAGGCGCTGGTCGATTTCAAACGCAACCACTTTCCCAGAAGTCCGGGCAAGGTGCTCCGTCAAAGCCCCGATCCCGGGTCCGATCTCGATGGCCGCCGTCTCTTTGGATAGACCGGCATGGTCGGTGATATTACGGAGGATATTCGGATCGATCAAAAAGTTCTGTCCGAGGCTCTTTTTGAATGAGAATCCGTGCTTCTCCAAGATTTCCTTTGTTCGTATAGGTGTCGCTATATCTTTATGCATGCTCTTCCTCCTGAATGATCTCCATTAGTGCCTTCTTGAATTCTTCCTTTTGAATATTGAACATCCGCAGACGCTTGTGCAATTGTTTCCCATTAGTGTAACCGATTCTAAGCTTCTCACCAAGGGCAATCCGGCGATCCTTTGATTTCGGACTGCCGACCAGACCTGCATCAATGAGGTCCTCCTGAGTGATCAGCTCTTCCTGATCTTCTTGAATGACCTGGGCCTCTTTCAAGGCCTCCCGGATCGCTTCGGGACTGGCATGCTCCACGCCGATACCCCTTCCCGCCTTGGGAAGGGCATCCTTCTTATGGATGAAGGCATGCTTGCAGCCAGGTACAGCATCACTGACAATCTTCCGGATCCGCTCCCCAGGGAAATCGGGATCCGTGAAGATGATGACCCCGCGCTTTTCATGTGCGTGCTTTATTTTTTCAATGGTTACGGGAGAAACGGCAGAACCATTCGTTTCGATTGTATCTGCATCCACGGAGCGACGGATCGCGACCGTGTCATCCTTTCCTTCCACCACGATGATTTCTTTAATTTTCATATTTCCTCCAAAGTCGTTGAAACTTTTTTCGGGTCTCACCCGTCTTATAGATAGAATACCTAACGATCATTATACCTTCTTCTGATAAAAATGAAAAAAAAGCAGGAGAATTCCCCTGCCTTAATCCAAGATCTTCACTTTCACGGTTTTCCGGCCCCAGCGATAGGCGTCGGCATGATCGGAATAGAACACATCGATTTTATTGCCTTTGATGGCTCCGCCTGTATCAGCGGCAACCGCATATCCATATCCCTCTACGTATACCTTCGTACCGAGGGGAATGACGGATGGATCCACGGCGATGACTTTTGCATTCGGATTGGCTTTTAGATTCAAACCTGAAGCCGTATGCCCCGAGCATCCATTACAAGAAGCTGTATAAGCCGTAGAGCTCACATAAAATTCCTTGCCGCCACTCGACTCTTCCTTGGCGCTGGTGCTGACGGGCTTGGCTGCAGCAGTCGATTTCCCGCGGGAAACCTGGGCTACAAGCTTTTTCGTGCCGACACTGACAATCTTATCCTGACTTTCTTTGACGGTTTTTTCACTGATCAGCTTTCTGGAGACTTCTTTCCCATTCTCCTTCACGATCTCGAATTTCTTTTCCTTCTTACCTTTTTTCCCTTCTTGAACAACCTTCTCCTGGCCGTTTTCAAGATCGGCATCTTTTTTGGAAACAACCGTAAAATCTGTTGCCTCTTCCACTACATCGGTGACTTTTTCAACTCGAACAACATTTACGACATCTTTTTCCCCAATGACTGTGTCTAATTCTGGTTCAACTCGGTCTGTTTTCTTGAGTGTGATTCCCTGTTGCTTTAAAAAGTCAGCGACCGTAGTCGAAGTAGACCATACCTTCTTCTTTTTCCCGCCGTCTACAAGGGACAGGGCAAATGCGGTATCAATCTTTACCTTCGTGTTCCCGTCAATCTTCTCTGATACGTCCGGTTGAATCTTGTCGTGCTCCCCTAATTCAATGTCCTGTTCAGAGAGTAAATCCTTTACCGTGTCAGCTGTCGTCCAGACCTTCTTGTTCTGATCTCCAACTGTCACTTCTACCTGTTTAGCCGGTTCCCATACTATTTTCATATTGTTGGATACCTTTGTATCTCCCGAGGGATACAAATAGTCTTCAGAGCGATTTGAAACATCTAATTCTTCTAATATATCTTGAATTGTATTTGCATGCGTTCTTATCTCTTTTTGCTCGCCGTCCAGGGTCAATGCGACCGCCTTCTTCGAACCTTCATAAAAAAGAATTCCGAAGATCGCTGCACTGGTAACGATCGTTGCAACCGTCACGATCCATTTCCCTCGACTCAAAGACTTGGAAAACAGGCTTTTCATGTTTTTCTCATTCATGAAAAACGCCTCCTTTTCTCGGAGTGATTATATAGAGTAATCCAAAGACTGTCAACCTGTACTTCTTTTTTCTTAATCTAGCAAAATGTTGAAATTCAGGGAACACAAAACATATTATGCAAAAAGAAAGAAAAAAAGAAAAGGGGGAGTTGTCGACAAGGTTATCCTATGTAAGGACTTTCCTTTGTAGAACTTTTTGTTATTGTAGCCCTACCGGACAAGCTCTCCCCCAAATCGACAACAGCTGTTGTCAATTAATGTTGAATAATTTCTTTGCGTTGCGGGTTGTAGCTGCTTCCACCTCTTCGATGGAGATTTCTTTCAGCTCGGCAATCTGTTCAGCAACCAGCCTCACATAGGCCGGTTCGTTCCGCTTGCCCCTGTTGGGATGCGGTGCAAGATACGGACAATCGGTTTCCACCAACAGCTTCTCGAGAGGGATCTCCTTTGCCACTTCCTTCGGCTTTCGCGCATTCTTGAAGGTGACAGGACCCCCTAGGGATATATAGAAATTCATGTCCACACATTCCTTCGCCACTTCCGGACTTCCGCTGAAGCAGTGCATGATGCCCCCCACTTCTGAAGCCCCCTCTTCCTTGAGGATATCGACGATGTCCTGTGTGGCTTCGCGATTATGTATGATGATCGGCAGCTTCACTTTCTTAGCCAGACGGATCTGCCTTCTGAACACATCCTTTTGCACATCCTCGGGTGATTTATCCCAGTGATAATCAAGGCCCATTTCACCTAAGGCCACAACCTTCGGATGCTTTGTCCATTCTTCGATCCAATCAAGATCTTCGTCCTTCATATCGATGGCATCCACAGGGTGCCACCCTACACTTGCATAAAGAAAATCATAGGTTTCAACAAGCTCCATTGCCCTTTCGATTGTCGGCCGGTCAAATCCGACTACGACCATGTTCTCAACCCCAGCCTCTTTTGCCCGTGCTATGACCTCCTCTACATCTTCATCGAATTGCTCTGCATTCAAGTGGACATGTGTGTCAAATAGCATGTTAAACACTCCTTGTGTGAGATTAGTTTAATATAAAAAATCATGACAAGCTTCTCAGAATTGTAACAATTGCGTTACATATTATGGTTATATTGGTTGGTTTTTAGTAATTTATGTTGCTTTTTGTCCTTCACATATTGTATAAAAAGCCGACTTAAATCCAAAATGATCTGTTTATAGGTCTATTGGATCTCAACCGGAAACGGCAAGATACATTACATAATCGGGTAATGATTTATTTTATAAGCAATAGCTTTATCTTCTCTCAATACAATCCATTCATGCAGATCGTGCTTAAAATCGTTTTCTTACTATAATAAAAGAAGAAAGGGGTGTTCCACGTGGAACACCCCTTTCCATTCTTATTTCACCCGTGCTCCATTGGCAAGGGTTTGATCGACGGTTGCAAGGGACAGGATGCCGTTTTCCTCTCCTGCAAGAATCATTCCCTGTGACAATTCCCCGCGGAGTTTGACCGGTTTCAGATTGGTGACACAGATCACCTTTCGACCGACCAGGTCTTCCGGAGAATAAAATTTGGCAATGCCGGAGACGACTTGTCGTTTTTCATATCCGAGATCCAGTTGGATCTTGAGCAGCTTATCGGTTTTCTTCACCGGTTCTGCAGCCGTCACCTGAGCAACACGGAGGTCCACCTTCATGAAATCATCGATGGCGATTTCGTCGGATTCTTCCACGGATGGGTTTTCCTCTGCAGCAGGCGCCGACCCCTGCATCTTCTCTTTGATGAAGGCCACTTCTTCAGCTAGGTCAAGGCGGGGGAAGATTGGCTCCCCTTTCTTCACCACTTCAGTTCCTGCAGGGATCACTCCGAATGTTTCAAGGCTTGCCCACGTTTGAAGAGCTTCATCATGCAGATTCAGCTGTTCAAAGATGTTCTTCGGTGTACGCGTCAAGAATGGCTGTAATAGAACGGCGACCCTTCGTAATGATTCTGCCAGGTGACTCATTACACTGCCGAGATCTTCGCGCTTTTCTTCATCCTTTGCAAGTGCCCAAGGCTGTGTTTCATCAATGTATTTGTTCGTGCGGCTGACAAACTGCCACAGGCTTGAAAGAGCAACCGAGAACTCCATGTTCTCCATCGCTTCTTCGTATTTCTTCACTGTATCGAGTCCCATCTCGGCAAGCTGCCGGTCGTACTCGCCACGTGGGCCTGCATAGCTCGGGATGACGCCGTCAAAATATTTATTGATCATGGCAACCGTACGATTCAACAGATTTCCGAGGTCATTGGCAAGGTCAAAATTGATGCGCTCCACGAATCCTTCAGGCGTGAAGACGCCATCTGAACCGAACGGTACTTCCCTGAGAAGATAATAGCGGAGGGAATCCAGTCCATAGCGATCGATGAGTGTCACGGGATCCACGACATTCCCTTTCGACTTGGACATTTTTCCGTCCTTCATGAGCAGCCAGCCATGGGCAAAGACCTTCTTAGGCAGCGGCAGCTCGAGTGCCATGAGCATGATCGGCCAGTAGATGGTGTGGAACCGGACAATTTCCTTTCCGACAAGATGAACATCTGCAGGCCAATATTTTTGGTACTTCTGGTCGTTTTCCGTTCCGTATCCAAGAGCGGTAATGTAGTTTGAAAGAGCGTCGATCCATACATAGATCACATGCTTCGGATCACCAAGCACTTTCACTCCCCAATCGAAGGTCGTACGGGAAACGGCAAGATCTTCAAGGCCCGGCTTGATGAAGTTATTGACCATCTCATTCTTCCTGGACTCAGGCTGGATGAATTCCGGATTCTCTTCATAATAAGCAAGAAGGCGATCAACGTATTTGCTCATCTTGAAGAAGTACGATTCTTCCTTCACTTTTTCAACGGGACGTCCGCAGTCAGGGCAGTTCCCATCCACCAGCTGTCTTTCCGTGAAGAACGATTCACACGGCGTACAGTACCAGCCTTCGTATTGATCAAGGTAGATGTCCCCTTGTTCCAACAGACGGGTAAAGATCTTCTCGACGATTTCCTTATGACGGGTTTCCGTCGTACGGATGAAATCGTCATACGAGATGTCGAGTTTACCCCAAAGATCCTTGATGCCGCTGACGATTTCATCGACATAGGCTTGGGGGGTGATCCCCTTTTCTTCCGCTTTGCGCTGAATCTTTTGTCCGTGCTCATCCGTTCCCGTCAAATACATAACATCGAACCCGCGCATCCGTTTGTATCGGGCCATGGCATCCCCCGCCACAGTCGTGTACGCATGTCCAATATGAAGATTTCCACTTGGATAGTAAATCGGTGTTGTTAAATAGAAGGTATTCAATTTCTCTTCCACCATAATTCCTCCTCGTTATCCTAATGCCCGATGAACATCTTCATCTGGAGCAATGTTTTCATTTCTGTCACAAATCGGCCATCCCGCATCCTTCAGGGAATTTCACCGACCTGCTTTCCTAAAAAACCATTTCCTAGATAAAAACGACCCCCACAAATAGCCCATTCCAGCCGAAAGGTCTACAGTGGTATAATTGTTATGTAATTCCATTTTCTTCTTACCATCTTAACCGCTTATCTCATCAAAATATACCTAAAAATGCTGGTTTCTGCAACTATGGTGGAATCCCCCCAAACGATGTCGAATCAAAGACGTATTCATGTCGAAATAAGTCGAATAATAGCTGTCTGCAAATGAAATTCGACAATATTCTGATTCGTTACACTTATTACAATTATGTTTAATTGGTAATACATTTTTTTACAAGGTTCCGATAATGTTGTTATAACAACATTTGAATATCCATAAATTCGTAATTTTTTACAGATTAATTTGTTGACGTGTTACCAAATCGTTGGTATGATAATAGCAGTAAAAGAAATTTGTCGAATATTGACGAACTACAGAGAGATATACATTCATTTCTATTTAATGGAGGAGATTTACTATGAAATCTACAGGTATTGTAAGAAAAGTTGATGAACTTGGTCGTGTGGTTATTCCTATCGAATTGCGTCGTACACTAGGCATTGCTGAGAAAGACGCTCTTGAGATCTACGTTGATGACGAAAGAATCATCCTTAAGAAATACAAACCAAGCATGACTTGCCAAATCACTGGTGAAGTATCTGATGACAACATCAAACTAGCTGACGGTAAACTCATCCTTAGCCGCGAAGGTGCGGATATCCTTCTTAAAGAAATCCAAAACGCGCTTACTACAAAATAATTGTCGTTATAAAAAGGACTGGCCCTGGCCAGTCCTTTTCTTATTCCCTGCTATTCTACATGGTACGCTTGATAGACGTCACGCTTCGGAAGGGAGCGCTCCAGTGACACCTTCTTGATGGCGTCTTTTGAAGATGCGCCTTCCTTCTCCATATAATGCTCAACGTGCTCTTTCACCGGAAGGGATGTCCACCATTCTTCCTCGATCACCCTTTCACCTGCAGGACGACCTTCGATCAGCAGACAGAACTCTCCGCGTACTTCTCCCTCCTGTGCCCATTCCATCACTTCTTCAAGGGAGCCCCTGATGAATTCTTCAAACTTCTTTGTCAGCTCTCGGCAGACGACGATTTGGCGGTTCCCCAGAGAGGCGTGCAGCTCCTTGAGGGTTTCTTTTAACCTGTGCGGTGATTCATAAAGGATGAACGTGCTCTCGATCTGCTTCAGCTCCTCCAGTTCGTTCCTCTTATCCTTCTTCCCCCGATGCAAGAAGCCATAGAAGTAAAATGGCTGCGGAGCGAGGCCTGAAGCGATAAGGGCGGTCAGGGCAGCATTGGCACCCGGAAGCGGTATGACAGCCACTCCTTCTTCGATTGCAAGCTGTACAAGCTCATACCCGGGATCTGAGATCGATGGCATGCCCGCATCACTTACAAGGGCTACGGTCTCCCCGTCTTTCATCCGTTCGATCAGCTTCGGCCCGCTTGCTTCCTTATTATGTTCATGGTAGCTGACGATCGGGGTCTGGATTTCGAAATAATTGCAGAGCTTCTTCGTATTCCGCGTATCCTCGGCGGCGATGACCGTCGCTTCCTTCATCATCCTGATTGCCCTGAACGTCATGTCTTCCAGGTTCCCGATCGGAGTCGGGACGAGGTAAAGGCTTCCTGCCTGAGTGTCTTCAAAGCTTTTCTGTTGGTTCATCCTTGTTGCCTCCCTTCCCGAAGAGCATCTCTCTTACTTCCTCGGTGTACTCTCCGTGTTCATCGTATACATATAATGGCGGAAGGATCTTCAGATCGGGCTTGCCGTCCTTGATGCCCTCCACCAGGATCGTATTGGCTTCGCGCCCGGCTTTCGGATAGACGAATCGCAATCGCTTCGGCTCCAGTCTATGCTTCCTCATCAGAGAAAGGATATCCAGCAACCGTCCCGGTCTATGGACAAACGCCGCTTTCCCGCGCTGCTTCAACACAAAGGCGGCAGCCTCTATCGTGTCTTCGAGCGTGCAGAGGATTTCGTGCCTCGCAATCGCAAAGTGCTCGTTCTCATTCCGTTTGTCCTCTGCAGGTGTATCGAAATACGGGGGATTGCACGTGACGACATCATAATGGGAGTGATGAAGAAGATCGCCGATCTCTTTCACGTCCCCGAGCTTCATCTCGATCTGATCATCGAGCTTATTGTATCGGATGCTCCTCGTCGCCATATCATGGAGCCTTTCCTGAATCTCCACTCCCGTGATGGGAACATTCGTCCTCGCTCCCATCAGAAGGGGAATGATTCCGTTCCCCGAACAGAGATCGACGATCCTCCCCCTTTGCAATGGAAGGTAGGTGAAGTGGGCAAGGAGGACGGCATCCAGGGAAAATGAAAACACCGAGGGGCTCTGGATGATCCTCATATCTTCTGCCAATAAGTAATCCAATCGTTCATCATCTTTTAATTCAAGCATGCGTTCCTCCTGTTTTACATCAAGAAAAAGGACCAATCCGGTTAGGGAATCAGTCCTTCGTTCTCTTCCTGCCTATTTTTTATTTAAAAAGGAAAGGCAGAACAGACAATCTTCATCCTTGCGCGGACTGCCGAAATGGATATTGCAGATGTGGAAGCCTTCCTGATAAAGGCGGGCAAGGTTATCGTAGCCTTCCCCGATATCCAATGCCTTCTCTCCTTCTCCTGCTCGTTCCATCGCTTGCGCTTCCCCGGCAGCCGCTGCGGATGAGGCCTCCGTTTGCTCCAGCCTGCGGCGTAAATGTTCATTCTCAAGCTTCAAAGAATGATTCTCCTCCACCATCTCAGCCAGGAACTCCTTGAGCTCACCCAATTGACGATGTAAATGATCAATTTGTTGTTCCATATTACTGACTGAATCAAAGAATTCTTTCTTATCCACAATGCTACACCCCGTTACTCTGTGGCTTGGAATGATACGGCACTCTCATTCATAATTTCATCTAATGTGAATTCAAGAACGCGTTCTTCCTCCTTGATCTCCACTTGAAGGATACGCTCAAGAATATTAAGACCAACCACTTTGCCTTTTCCATGAGGTGTCTTGATCACAGCCCCCATATCAGGAAGTTCTTCCTTGGCCGCCTCATATTCATCGTTCTCGTACTTAAGGCAGCACATCAGGCGTCCGCACAACCCTGAGATCTTCGTAGGGTTGAGGGATAGATTTTGATCCTTCGCCATCTTGATCGATACAGGCTCAAAATCACCCAGGAACGTCGAGCAGCACAGCATACGGCCACAAGGACCGATCCCACCGAGCATCTTCGCTTCGTCACGAACGCCGATCTGACGAAGTTCGATGCGCGTACGGAAAATGGAAGCCAGGTCTTTGACCAGCTCCCGGAAATCCACGCGTCCGTCCGCTGTGAAGTAGAAAATGACCTTATTGCGGTCGAATGTATATCCCACGTCAACCAGCTTCATATCCAGACGATGCTGATTGATCTTATCACAGCAGACATTATAGGCTTCCTCCGCGGACGACTTATTCTCGTCCACAATCAACCGATCCTTTTGATCGGCGATCCGAATGACTTTTTTAAGGGGAAGCACCACGTCATTCTCACCCACTGACTTACGTTCAACAACTACTTTACCGAATTCGACCCCGCGTACCGTCTCCACGATCACATAACAATTCTTATGGACGTCGAGCTGACCCGGATCGAAATAATAGATTTTCCCCGCTTTTTTAAAGCGTACTCCTACAACATCGTACAAAGGACCATCACCCCTGCAGTTTTAGCATAAGCTGTTCTACCAGCAGCTGCGAATTCATATTGGCGTTCAACTTGCGTTTGGCTTCAAGTATGGCCGTCATATTAGTAGAAAGACGGTTCGTCGATACATGAAGTGCGTTGGATTTCCAGTTTTCCTTTTGGTCCGGGTATACAAGCTGTTCGACTTTTCCCAGCTGGATATGGAGTAAGTCTTTATATATCAGAAGTAAAAGATCCAGTGCGCGATCGACTTGATCTTTCTCTTTGAAGTGCTGTACAAAATCCTCCTGGACTTTCACCATCGCTTGGAAGGGACTTTTCTGAAGGACTTCATATAATTTTAACACTATTATTCTTGCTTGTGCAAACCACTCATTGCGACATAATTCTACAGCTTCTTCATAATGATTGGTCAAATTCGCGGCCAAAGATGCGAATTGGGGTTCGATTCCTTCTTCCAGCAACTGTTTGACGAGCTGCTCTTTCGGAAGGGGCTTGAAGGATACAACCTGGCATCTTGACAGGATGGTCGGCAGGATGCGATGCACATTCTCCGTGACGAGGATCGCCGTCGTATCAGCAAGGGGCTCTTCGAGGAACTTCAGCAGGGAATTGGCAGCATTGGCAGTCATTTTATCCGAATGCACAATGATGTATACCTTTTTCTTGGACTCCACTCCGGTTTTGGAGAACTCCTCCTGGAGCGCTTTGATCTGTTCTTTTTTAATGGAAAGGCCATCCGGTTCCAGTAAATGGAGGTCAGGGTGGTTCCCATTATCGATCCGCTTGCAGTTGGAGCACCCTCCGCAGGCAAGCCCGTCCACTTTCCGCTCACACAGGAGCGCCTTGGCAAACAGCAGGCTCATTTCCTTTTTCCTTGTCCCCTTCTCCCCTTCAAACAGATAGGCATGGGCCACCCGGTCCTTCAGGATGCTGTTCTGAAGCATTTGGAGAACGACGGGCTGGAACGGTTGTAATTCTTCAATCATCATTTCCTAATCACTCTCTTACCTGTATAAATTGATGAGCAATCCTTTGATTTCCCCGATTTTATCAAGGATTTCGATGGATGGCCTCTCCTGATCCATCACCGCTTCGGCAAGATCGATCAGGTGCTGGTCGATGGTCTCGACGAGGCGAAGCTTCCTGCCTTCACCAAACTGATTCCACGTATGGGATTCCTGGAGCTCCACCCCGTAGTCCACCGCTTCCTTGAGGAACTTCTTCACTAGCGTCTTATATTTGGCCAGATCCCGGAATGACCGGCTCTTCCCTAAGCGGGAGCCGGCGTTCCCGATGGTCGACAACAGTTGATTCAACTGCTCCAGATGCAGCTTCTGATCATGCTGCTGTACCATTTGACCGAAGCGGGCTTGCATCGATCCCGCTTGGCGTTGATCTTTCGGCATCTTATCGACGGGTATCCGCAGGTCCTGATTAATCTTCATCCCTACACGTCCTTCTTAGAACTGATGGAATTGCTCAACCGGCATGACAAAGACCGTCGCTCCGCCGACTTCGACCTCGATCGGATAGGGAACGTATGAATCGGCGTTTCCACCCATAGGTGAGACAGGGGCCACCATCTGTTCCCTGGACTGACAGTTATCCTTGATGACTTGAAGGGCTTTATCCACCCTGATATCTTCCGTTCCGATGATGAATGTGGTATTTCCCGATTTCAGGAAACCACCGGTGCTCGCCAATTTTGTCGAACGAAAATTATGATCCCGCAGAGCATTTGATAATTTATTGCTATCCTTATCCTGAACTACAGCCATAATCAATTTCATCTGAATCATCCTCTCATTCAATCATCCATATACTTCCTACTATTATAGCACTGAACGGTGCTTTCTTACACTGTCCGTTTCTGTAAAAAGCCCTTTACGATGTCGTACGCCGCATCGGATACAACTGTCACATCAGGACTCGCATCGACCACTTGTATGCGGTTTGGATATTTATTCACAAGTTCCAAATACCCCTCCCGTACCTTATGGTGGAATCCAACCGATTCAAGATCTAGACGATTGACCTCTCTCCCTTTATGCTGATTGATGCGGTTCAAACCTTCCTCGGGCTCGATATCAAAGTAAAGGGTAAGGTCAGGCATATGATCCTCGATGGCAAACGCATTGATCTCCTCGATGGCGCGCATCCCGATTCCCCGCGCCTTTCCCTGATAAGCAAGGGAGCTATCGATGAACCGGTCGCACAGGACCACCTTCCCTTCCCGGAGGGCCGGCAGCACCTTCTCGACGAGATGTTGCCTCCTCGCTGCAGCATAAAGCAAAGCTTCCGTTCGCTCATCCATCTCTGTATTCTCTGTATGTAAAATGACTTCCCGTATCTGTTCGGCAATCTTGATGCCACCAGGCTCCCTGGTAATGACAACGGGTACGCCATCCTCTTCCAATCGTTTTGCCAGTACGGCCAATACAGTCGACTTCCCGGCCCCTTCAGGCCCTTCAACCGTTATGAAGCTACCATTCATCATGATTGTTCCTCCAATTCCTTGAACACAAAAATCTTGTTTTCTTTCAGTTCGTGACGCCCCTGGATCGCTGCGCCCACATCCAGATATTCCTTCAGTCGTCCAATCACATCATCCGTGACGGGTTCCCCTTTCAGGAGCAGGGGGATTCCCGGAGGATACGGTATGACCATCTGGGAAGAAATGCGGCCTGCAGCCGATTGAAGAGACACTGCCTCTTCCTCCCGAACCTTCATTTCCTTCCACTCCATGGACAAGAGACTATAAGATCGGCTGGATGCCGGTGGGATGAACGTCTCTTTCCTTTCCACCCCGGCCGGTTCCCCCTCAAGCATACCCTTGATCCTTTTCAGGGCCTCCCCATAAGGAAAGGCAGCGGATTCCTTCATCAGTGGAAAAATGAGCAACACCTGATTGGGGTCGGCAAGCTCTGCAAAAATACCCTCTTCCTCCAGCTTTTTCTGAAGGCGGTAGCCGGACCATCCGGAAAATCTGACAAGAACCTTAAGGGGATCATCCGGCTTCTCCACCCTTAGTCCCGGATGAAGCCTGCTAAGTTCCGAGATGAACCCGGCGATATCCGCTAACCCCTTGTCCACATCGGATGGTGTCATCGTCCCAAGGTAAGAACGGGCATAATCAAGGGATGCCATGATGGGATAGGACGGACTGCTCGATTGAAGCATGGAGAGATACTCCTTCAACCGGTGCTCATCCACCCTGGAACCCTTCAGATGTAAATAAGAACCCATCGTCATGGCAGGCAGCATCTTATGAGCGGATTGGATGACGATATCCGCTCCAAGAGCGAGTGCCGAATCGGGAAACATATTGCTTGCCTGAAAATGGGCGCCATGCGCTTCATCCACGATACAGGGAATCCCCCTCCCGTGTAGTTCCGCGATGATCTCTTGGATGGGGTAGGTAAATCCATAATAGGTCGGATAGGTCAGCACACAAGCTTTGGCCGCCGGAAACGCCTCAAGTGCCTCCTGTACCGTATCTAAAGAGACACCACGAACGGATTGCCCCTTTTCCTCCCACTCCGCTTCGAGCAGGACCGGAACAGCACCCGCAAGCCTGATCCCATTCCAAACCGACTTATGACAATTCCTCTGGACGAGTACATAGTCCCCGGCCTCACAAGTAGCCAGGATCGCCGCCATATTCCCTGATGTACTGCCATTCACAAGCAAATAACTCGACCTGCTCCCATACAATTCCGAAAGCAACGCCTGCGCCTCCGCAATCGGCCCTTCGGCATCGTGTAAATCATCCAGACCCGTGAGTTCCGTCAAATCCCCTTTATGAGCAGGATCTCCCGTAAGGATGCCATTTTTATGACCCGGTACATGAAACGAAATCGGATCGTTTTTACTATGTTTATTGATTGCCTGCACAAGCGGCATCTTTGATTGATCAACGTTCATCTTCCACTAACCCTTCCAACACTCTATCCATCTATCGTATCATATCCAGGCTCCATTGCGCTCAGGCTTATTCTTCCTGAGCTTCCCGGGCAAAAAAAAAATCATAACCAAATCGGCTATGAATAGATTTCTGGAGTATTCACTTTCTTCAACCTTTGCACGAACAGTTTATAAAGAGGATCACTTGTCTCCGTCTCCACCATCTCCCGCTCGCACTCATAGCATATAAACGATGTATACAGATGGATCCCGATCCGCTTCTCCTCACTGCAAACAATGCAGCATTCACCAACCGCCTTCGCGTTCACATTACTCATAGGGCTCTCCTCCTCCATACATCTATTCTGCCACCAACTGCCGAATTGTATACGCAATTATCAACTTTTCAACTAACTGAATTATCACGGTGTACTACCATCTTATGTATCACCGGCTTGGTCTGTGTTCACAGGCTGAAAAAAGTTGGGCGCTTCGTGACGATGAACTGTATCATCCTTTTCTGGGTTTGTACAGGGACAGAACGTCAAGTTTTGGTATGAACTGGTTGATGGGGAGGAATTTCTAATTTGATCAAGGGTGGGGTTTACATCGTTAGCATATTCGATGGTTTTTGTACACAGACAAAGCGTCAAGTTATGGGAGGTATTGGATATTTCGATTTATTTTTATAGTGCCTCTTACCATTTTTCGCATTTATTGTACACAGACAGAACGTCAAGTTATGGGTTTTTTTGGGACTAGCGTAATAATTTTATCCCTTACGAACTTGAAACTACGATTGAAAGGTCGCAAATATGCACGGACTTGCGCAAATACACGGGTCGGATCGCAAATAGAAAAATGACCATTGGTACGTTTCGCAAATTAAAAGTCGTTTTTCACAAATAAAATCAAAAATGTCGCAAGTAGATGGTTGAATTTCGCAGGTATTTTCGTGCCTGAAGGGGAACGATGGGTCCTTAAGTGCTCAAAATGGGGAAAAGATGTTGCGAGGAATGTCGAATGGTGTCAGGGACATAAGTGAATACTTTATCTGA